>CAVQAH010000022.1:0-144037 GCA_963710415.1 uncultured Acidobacteriota bacterium
GCTTCACCAGCTCGACGCGCCGGTTCTTCGCCCGTCCCTGTTCACTGTCGTTCGGCTGCGACCGGCGACAGCATGCCGACGCCCGCCGGTTTCAGCCGCGCCGCCGCGATTCCGCGCTTCGTCGTCAGTTCTTTCACGACCGCGGCAGCACGGCGCTCCGACAGGCCGAGGTTGTAGTCGTGCGCGCCGACGTTGTCTGTGTGGCCGACGATGAAGAGCTTCAGCGAGGGATCCTGTTTCAGCAGCTTCGTGATTTCCTCGAGGGCTGGCTGCGATTCAGGCTTGATGTCCGCTTTGTCCGTGTCGAAATAGATGCCGTAGAGCGCCACATGGCCGGTGGCCGAAATGTCTTTGGCCATCGCGGCGGCATCGACGGTGACCATCCCGGTTTCGATCGGCACCGCATCGATGACGTCGAGCAGAATCACCGGGTGGTCCTGCGTCTCCTTGTGGACTGTGAATCTGTTCGTGGCGACATACACCGAGACGTAGACATCGCCTTCCGGCCGCGCGCGCTTCATCGCCAGGTATCTCTGATTGACCGGCGTGGCGAGGGCATATTCGGACACCTGCCCGACCTGCCGGCCAATGCCGGGCGGCGGCGTCTGAGACAGCTGTTTCTTGAGGGTATAGAGATAGAATGTCGCGAGCCAGCCATCCTTTTCGCCGCACTGAGCCCCGGCGCAGGCGTACAGAGCTTTCGAACCCGTTCTTTTTCAGCTCGAGCTCGTAGTTCCGCACGATTTCGAGCGGCGAGCGGTCAGGTGGACCCACGTAGAGAATTCGCGTGACCGTCCCTTCGACCCGTTGGCTCTTGGAAGGTTCGAAGGTTGGGCGCTCGTCGACGCCGTCTGAGCGGCCCAGCGGGATGGTCGAACTCATCGAACTTGCGGGAGTCGTATCCGATGATGACCGACCCGCATAGCGCGACACCATCGGGTGATCCTTGCTGCCTTTCACGTCCGAGAGCTGGGCAAAGGCTGGCGTCGACGTGACACAAAACAGGGCATCACGGCGATCACAAGGCGATGCGCAGTGGTGAGAAGATTCCGCTGCATAGCAACACAGTAAGTCGAGGCCCGGCCGGGTAGAGCATGACCATGCTCTTTTTGGCACAGCGTACTGAGTTACTGGAGCAGCGGGCCATTTTGGAACTCGCCGAGCTTGATCGCCGTGATGCGCAGGTCGCTCCAAATTGCGTCCGCGAAGTCTGGGCCGTCGATGCCGCCGAAATCAGTGCACGCCATTTCCGCGAATCCCTCGTCGGCGAACTCGTGGAGAAGGGTGAGGCTGATGACACCATCGGATGACGCCATCGCCGGCGTTCGTACCTAGCCGCCCTTCATCGACATCGGATTCAGCGATCAGTCTGCATACCGCGCGTTCCGCATCGGAGTCGGATTCGATGAAGTCGATGGTTATTTTGGCGAAGATCGCGTACTTGCCGGGCGGGAGCTGAAGCTTCCCGACGGTACCCAGAGCATCGGGAAGTCCCTCGGTTCCACCACCGACTTCCCTGAAACCCCCAAACGCAGTCGACCCGGCCGGACCTTCTGGACCGGGCGGGCCCTGAGGACCTTCTGGGCCCTGCGGACCAGTGGGACCCTGCGGACCGGTCTGACTCCAGTCGAAGTGGCGCTCTCGCTGGGCGCTGCAGCTCGAGACGGCTGGGTCGATCACCCGCAGTTGCCCATTGATCTTGTTGTAGCAAGCCGTGAATGACTCCGGCGCTGTCCGGAATAGACGCATAGGCCACACTGACCGCCGCCACGACGACTACGGCGAGCGCCGCCGCTCGTGCGCGAGTCGCCAACAATCTGCCGATCGGTGAAGCGAAGACGTGCATGGGCCCTCCGTTTGTTACGCACAGTAGGCGTCCAGATGCCCGCCGGCTAGAGCATGACCATGCTGTTTTCTGGCGGAGAGGACGGTGCACTCAGGGAATCAGCCGTCCCCGAAGCGCCTTGCTGACCGCTTCAGACTTCGTGTGGACGTGCAGCTTCTCGTAGATGCGGCGGATGTAGTTGCGGACCGTATTCACGGTAATGCCAAGCCGATCGCCGACTTCCTGATAACTGTCGCCTTCGGCGAGCAAGCGAATGATGCGGGCCTCGTGCGGCGTGAGCGCCTGTTCCGGCTGCTCGACGGGACCGGTCATTTGCATGGCGACGACGACCTTGCGGGCAATTTCCGGAGACATCGGAGAGCCGCCATGGTGTGCTTCGCGAATCGCTTCGAGAATTCGCGCCGGCGGCGTCTTCTTCAGGAGGTACCCGCACGCGCCGTTGCATAGCGACTCGAAGATCCGCTCCTCTTCTGCGAACACCGTGAGCATGAGGACTTGCATCCGAGGGTATTTCTCGCGCAGGAGGCGAACCCCTTTGGAGCCGGGCAAGCCTGGTAAATGGATGTCGAGCAGGAGGACGTCGGGGACTGCGGCAGCCAGTCCCCGCAAGGCGTCGTCGACGGACACGTACGTGCCGACGCAACCGAACCCCGGAGTGCCGCCGATCAGCGCAGCCAGCCCCTCGCGCGTGCCACGATCGTCCTCGACGACGGCAACGGACAGAGAGGCGTCGTCAGCCATGTCTCTCTCGGCGTCCGGCGGCAATCCTCTCTCACCTCAGCCGTCGAGACAAGAGCATGGTCATGCGGTTCCAGGGGCGGACGAGGGGCATCTGGACTGAGACGGTCGTTCCGATCCCCGGTGATGACTGGATCGCAAGCCGGCCGCCGAGCCGCTCGGCTCGCCCGCGCATGCTGGCGATGCCGTGGCGATCCGATTGGTTTCCGTGCTCGAGCTGGGCGGGGTCGAACCCGCGACCGTCGTCGCGGAGTTCGGCGCGGAACTCACGATTCGTCAGCGTGAATTCCATCGACGCCGAACGGGCCGAGGCATGTCGCGCGACGTTGGTGACGGCTTCTTTGAGAAGAAGGAACAGGTTCCGTCGCGCCCGCGGATCGAGTTTGACAGATTCGAGATTGGGTGACGACGCGCACGTCCACCGCACTCCGCTGCCGACCAGGAGGTCATCGGCGTACTCGCGAATGCGTCGACATACACTCGCGAGGTCGTCCCTTCGTGGATCGACGGACCACACGACATCGCTGAGCGCATCGACAAGGCCCCGCGCGCCGTCGGCAATTTCGAGGAACCGGCGCGCCGGCTGTTCGCCCAGCGCAGCGGCCTCGCGACCCGCGACCTCGCTCTGGATCGCGATGCGCGACAAGCTGCCGCCGATGTCGTCGTGCAGATCGGCGGCGATTCGCATCCGCACCCGCTCTACAGCAAGCAATTGAGCGACGCGCACCCGGTACAGCGAGTACGCCCCGGCGGTCACGAGAATCGCCGCCAGCGTGAGAAACCACGCGCGCTGCCAGATTGGAGGAAGGATCGTGAACGCGACCGTGGCGGGCTTCTGAGTGACGCTGCCATCGGTTGCGACGGCCCGGACTACGAAGCGGTAGCGCCCCGGAGAGAGACTGGCGTAGTTGACGCTGCGATGATTGGTGGGCGCATTCCAATCCCGGTCGGCACCTTCGAGTTGATACTGATACCGGAGCTCGTCCCCTGGACCCTCCCCAAGGCCGAAGAACTCGATTTGCAGCTGATTCTGATTCGACTCGAGCTCGAATCTCGGAATCTCGCTCTCACCCAGATCGGAGGCGAGGTAACGCTCTCCGGCAACGCGAAGACCGCCGATCAACACCACGGGAGGCGACCGCGGTCGATCCGGTCCGGGCACGAGACGGAAGAGCGCGTCATAGGCGCCGAACCAGAGATTGCCGGAGCGATCACGGAACGCAGAGGTCAACGTGGCGCCGGCCAGGCCGTCTGCCGCGGTGTAGTGTCGGACACGGCCGGTCGCTGGATCGAGACGATCGATGCGGCCCGAACCCATCCCCAGATACAAGCGGCCCAAGTGATCCCCGGTGATGCATCCCACGGCATCGGCCGACAAGCCCTGCGCGGTCGTATACGGGACAAACCGCGGTCGATCTGCTGCCGGGTCGTCGATGCGAGTGAGACCAGGGCGAGCGGACGCGACCCAGAGCCGCCTGTTGATGTCGACGTACAGTGCGCCGATGCCACCAGCTGGCGCTCCGTCCGCGTGGGTGAACAGCCTGAAGCGGCCGTTGCGGTAGCGCGCGAGACCGCCGTTCTGGAATCCGATCCAGACGTTGCCAGAGTGGTCCTCGCCAAATGCGGTTGTCCTGCTGAACGGGGGAAGGCCGTCTGCGTCGGAATACCGGTGGAAGATTCCGGTGGCCCGCTCCCACCTCGTCAGCACCGAGGTGGTCGGCACCCGCCTGCCTATCCAGATATCGCCTCGAGCATCCTCGAACAGCGTGAACACATCGTCACCAGCCAATCCCTCCCGCGTCGTATGAATCGCTTTGGGCCGAACGCGCCCGAGATCCCGCACGTCGTCCACCTTGGGGAATTGGTACAAACCGGCGCCGCCGGGCACCCACCACTCACCCGTGTGGTCTTGAAGCGGTAGGCCGGGATTCACTACTTCAGCCACGTCCTCGGACAGGTTCGGCCGGACCGCAGTGAATCCGCTGCCATCGAAGCGGTGAATGCGTTGGTTGCTGCTGACGACGTACAGGTCTCCCGCGCGGCTTTCGAACACGCCGCGGATGGTCGCGTTGGCGAGCCCGTCCGCCTCGGTGTACGCGCTGAAACCGTTCCGGGCGAGCCGCAGCGCACCATTCGCCAGGGTCCCGAACCAGATATTGCCCTCGCGATCTTCGGCAAGCGCAATCGCTCGATTGACGCCCTGAGCTCTGGTGAATGCGCGGAAGCGCTTGCCATCGAACTGCGTCAATCCTTCCAACGCGCCAATCCAGACCTGTCCGTCCGAGGATTGCAGGAGCGCCCGGACCCCACCGCCGGCTACTCCATCTTCCTGTGTGTATCTCGCGGCGTCACCTGAAATGGCTGGCAACTTCAGGATGCGACGGGCGCGTGGCTCAAGCGACGTACGAGACAGATCTGAGATGCTCGATCGATTGTCGCCGGGACGGTACACGATGAGGCCCATATCGTGGCCAATCCAGATTCTGTGGTCACGATCGATGAGCAGCGCTCGGACGTTGTCCATCCCCTGCGCAGGCTGAACGGCCATATGCGCCGTGCGCCCGTCACGGGAACGTCGCACCAGTCCCCACGAGGTGCCCATCCACAGACTTCCCTCGTGATCCTCCGCAAGCGCCCAGATCTGTACGGCGCGGTCGGGACGCGAAGGCAGATCCAGCTTCACTCGTCCGAATGTGGCCTGGTCGGTCGATCGGTCGAGGGAAAACAGTCCTCCATCCGTGCCGGCCCAAAGCCGTCCGCGGCGGTCTTCATACAGAACGTTGACCCGATTGGTTTGCGGGTCATCGCCGACGGGCAATGCCGTGAACCGGGAACCGCTGGTCGAGTCGTCGCCGTTGCCCTGACGCTCGGGCACGCCGCGTGACACGGCCATCGATCAATGGGGTGAACCGGTAGACCCCGCCGCCGTTGGTCGCCACGAAGTACGCGCCGAGTGAGGTCTGGAGGAAGGTGTTGATCCGGGTGTTGGTGAGGCCCTCGGGCACGCCGTAAGTGGCGAATCCCTGACCATCGAAGCGGCTCAAACCTTGTGGCCCGCAGAGCCAGAGGAATCCGCGGGAATCGACAACGATGCACGTGACGCGAAGGTGGGCGAGGCCGTCGGCGGTCGTGTACGTCTTGATCGGCAGCCGCTCGGCCGAGGCGGTGCCCATCAGCGCGAGGACAAAAGCGAAACCACCCAGGATCCTTCTCACCGCGCCAACTCGATTCCCGCGTCGACTATATCGCGTTCAGCCACGGTCGAATCGGGCGGCGTTGATCATTTCACCTCAGCCGTGGTTTACCTCTCTACAGCGGGTGAAGCTCTTCCGCAAAGAAACCGATTTGGCTCCGCTCTGTCGCGGAACAGCATGATCATGCTCTCCGCAGCGGCTGCAAATCTGTCGTACTTTGGCCAGGAGGCGAACTGGCTTCTCCGCAGTGATCCGTATTTGAGACATGAGACGTCGAGATTTCTTGAAGCGGACGGTCGCCGCCGCGACGGCGCTCTCGCTGGCCCCACCGCGTACGCTCACGTTCGCTCGAGGAAACCTGGAGCGACAGGGCGCTCCGAAGCGGGTGCTCGTCGTCGGCGCAGGATTAGCCGGTCTGTCGGCGGCGTACGAGCTCACCCAGGCAGGTCACGACGTCACCGTTCTCGAGGCGCGCACCCGGCCAGGCGGTCGTGTCCACACACTCCGCGATCCCTTTGCCGACGGGCTTCACGCCGAAGCCGGCGCCACGCGCATTCCAAACCACCATCACTTCACCCTCAAGTACGCCGAGTTGTTCGGTCTCACGCTTGATCCGTTTGAGCCGCGTGACGTGCCATCCGTGTACCACGTACGTGGACAGCGGATTCGGGTGACGCCCGGACAGAAGGTGGAGTGGCCGTACGACCTGACGGCAGAGGAGCACGCGCTCGGCCTGAACGGCATGCGGCAGAAATACATCTGGTCGATGTTGAGCGAGGTCGGCGACGTGACCGATCCGCGGTGGCCGTCACCTGAAACGCTCAAGAAGTATGACCAGATGAACCGGTCCGATTTCTGGCGCAGCCGCGGGGCATCATCCGAGGCGGTAGCGCTGCTGAGCGTTGGCAATATCGATGATCGAGTGGAAACGTGGTCCACCCTGTTCATGCTCCGCAACCAGGCGCTCAATCGGAAACTCACGCAGTACTACAAAATCAAAGGTGGAAACGATCTGCTCCCGAACGCGTTCGCGTCCCGGCTGTCCGAGAAGATTCACTATGCCGCGCCCGTCGTCAGAATCGAACAGCCTGCGCAGGGAGTGAAAGCCACGTTCCGGCAGGCGGGTGCATATCACACGTTGACAGGCGACTATCTGATTTGCGCCGTCCCGTTCAGCGTCCAGAAGAACATCGAGGTGGCGCCGGCCTTCTCGGTCGAGAAGCAACGGGCCATCGAGGAGTTGCCGTATCTGTCAGCGTCAAAGATCTTCTTGCAGTCGAAAAAGCGGTTCTGGGTCGACGAGGGGCTGAGCGGCTTTGCGACGACGGACCTGCCCGTCAGTCAAGTGTGGGACATGACGTACGCGCAGCCGGGTACGCGGGGCATCCTACAGGCGTTCCCGATCAGCGTGCATTCACGCCGCGTCACGGCAATGTCGGAAAGCGAGCGCATCAACTTCGCCCTCGAACACGTGGACACGATCTACCCCGGCATGCGGAATCACTTCGAGGGTGGGGTGACAAAGTGCTGGGACGACGACGAGTGGGCCCGCGGCGCGAGCGCCTACTACAAGCCGGGGCAATTCAGCTCGCTGTTGCCACACGTGGCGCGGCCCGAGGGGAGAATCCACTTCGCGGGTGAGCACACTTCGGTGTGGATTGACGGCTGGATGCAGGGGGCACTCGAGTCTGGAAATCGGGTGGCGGGCGAGGTGAATGCGGCGATGTAACCGACGAAGCGGGGGCTCGACATGTACCTGATTTCAAAAAGGCGCGTCGCCTGGCTCCTCCTTGGCTTGGCGCTCCTCTGGGTACACGCGGACCGTGTGCCGGCGCAGGTCGGTGTGAAGACACCGGGTCCTGGCGACATCCCGGAGCCGCTCGTGAGTGACGTCGGACTGGCTGGCGACCCGCGTCCCGACATCGCGCGTTTTCTCAATGTCCGCAGCGTTGAATCCTCCTCTCTGTCGCCTGACGGTCAACGGCTGGCGTTTGTTACCCGGACGACTGGACAGCCGCAACTCTGGATCGTCGACGTTGCTGGTGGCGCGCCATGGCAACTGACGTTCGGAGACGATAGCGTCACCTTTCAGGATTGGTCGCCCGCTGGCGAATGGATCGCCTATGGAAGGGAACAGGACGGCAGACGAGCGAGATGGTATCATCCACGTTTTTCCCCGATGGCTTGCAGGAGCGCGCCCTCCTGGCTCCCACCGATGCGCCCTGGGCATTACAACGCGATGGATGGGCGCCTGAGCTATGAGACGCCAACCGCGGAAGTTGAACATGTCGCGCTCTCGTCGGATGGCCGCTATCTCGCCTGGACGGTGAACGACAACGGATACTCTTTGCTCCATGTGCAGGACCTGCGCAGGAATGTGCGGGTTACACCCAATCCGGCTCTACCAAGGGTATGTACAGCTTCGATGGCATCAGGTTCGCGGCGAAGAGCCCAGTGACGCTCGGATTGATGTCGGCAGCTCGCGCGGGGCGGAGAGGTGGAGTATCTACGCTTTCCGGATGAAGGGCACATGATCCGTTGCTGCGGCAAGCTGTCGAATCGAATCATTGCCTATCGACGGGTCGCGGCGTTCCTCGAGAGAACCCTTGGGCGTGGCGCCGCCACACGGTGACTTGATGTGTTTTTCGGCGAGGCGCGTTTTGGCGACGCGTGTGAGGAGGCACAGGTGAGCATGATCCGTCTCGTCTTGATTCTCATTGCGGGCGTCACCGTCGCCGGTCGGCCACTGCCACACTCGGCGATTCAACGGCAGCCGATCATCGACGTGCATCTGCACGCGTACGCAGCGGCGGATTGGAAGGGTCCACGGCCGAATCCGGTCACGGGCAAGCCTGGCCCGGCGACCGCCGAAGAGCACATGCGCCAGACGTTGGCAGCGATGGACCGGTACAACATCGTGAAGGCGATCGTCAGTGGGCCCCTGGAGGCCGTTGAGGAGTGGCGGACTGCCGCGCCAGATCGGATTCTGGCATCCCCGTTGTTCGGGCGTCCTCACGTGGACTTCTATGGGCGTCCGTTGCCGCAGATTGACGAACTACGAGGCTTGTTCAAGAGCGGACGCCTGAGCGCGATCGGCGAGGTCGTCGCCCAATACGAAGGCCTGTCGCCGAGCGATCCGGCGCTCGAGCCGTATTTCGCGCTTGCCGAAGAACTCGACATCCCGGTCGGGATTCATACCGGAACCAGTTTTCCGGGCATGCCCTATCAGGGATATCCGCGCTTCCGTCTCGCCCTGGGCAATCCGTTGCTCCTCGAAGATCTCCTGGTCCGTCATCCGAAGCTCCGTGTCTTCATCGCCCACGGCGGAGAGCCCTGGCGTCGTGAGACCATCGCGTTGATGGGGATGTACCAGCAGGTCTATATGGATGTTGGCGCGATCTGGCTCTTAGGACCGTTCAACCGAGCGGCGATTGACGATTGGTTCCGTGAAATGCTCTCGCACAATCTGGGGAAGCGCATCATGTTCGGGACCGACCAGATGCGCTGGCCCGACGCCATCGGGATGGCGATAGAAGTGATTGAATCGGTGAAGTTCCTGACGGAGGAACAGCGCCGGGACATCTTCTACAACAACGCCGCTCGCTTCCTGCGCCTGGCATCGAGCGACGGTCACGTCGGGCTGATGCAGCCGGAGTCTCCGGGCTTCGAGCACTGGCCTCGTACAATCGCTGGACGATGAGACGCCTGACAAGGAGGACATGTCGATGCGCATCCTCGCCATCGTTGCCGCCTCAAGTGCCGTGATCGCCAGCACCGTTGGTGGGCAGCGCGGCGACGTGAGCCGTCCGCCAATCATCGACATGCACATGCACGCGGTGCCAGCGGATTACTTCGGCAAGCCTCCGACCAGGATGTGCAGTACGGGTATGACGTTCCCATGGGTCGACCCGACGGACCTCAAGGCGCCCGTCAGCCATTGCGACGGGCCAGAGTTCGAGTCCGCCGCGTCCGAGGATGAAATCATCCGCCGCACCGTTGCCGTCATGGAGCAGTACAACATCACTGGCGTGGTGAGTGCCTCGGCGACGGGTGTTTCGTCTCCCCTGGAGAGGCTCGAGCGCTGGCATACGGCTGCAACCACTCGCGTCATTCCGGCCATCCTTTCGAACGGGCAGGTTCCCCTCGATTCGATTCGAGCCTGGGCGCAGGAGAAAAGGATCCGCGTCATCGGCGAGCTCACGTTTCAGTACACCGGCTATGAGTTCTCCGATCCGCTGCCTGAGCGGCATTTCGCCCTGGCAGAAGAACTGGACCTGCCGATAGGAATTCACGTGGGTCCCGGCGCGCCCGGTGAAGCGTATTTCTTCGGTGCGCCACGCTACCGCGCCCGACTCGGCAACCCGCTGCTACTCGAAGAACCGCTGCTGCGTCATCCAAAACTGCGTCTGTACGTGATGCACGCCGGATGGCCCATGCTCGATGAGATGCTCGCGCTTCTCTATTCCCATCCTCAGGTGAACGTCGACGTCGGCTTCATTTCCTGGGGACTGCCGCGTGCGGAGTTCCATGCGTATCTACGACGCCTCGTCGAGGCGGGGTTCGGGCGACGTGTGATGTTCGGGTCCGATCAGATGATCTGGCCAGAGACTCTGGGCGTCGCCATCGAGGCGATCGAGTCGGCGACCTTTCTATCGGCCGAACAGAAGCGCGACATTCTGTACAACAATGCCGCGCGCTTTCTACGACTCACGCCTGCCGCTTCGAGCCCGATGAAAGGTCACGAATGACACGGTGAAAGGAGGACTCGAATTCACATGCGCTGGGGCCGTGTCGTTGCTCTGCTTGCATGCCTGCTGCTAACGTCAGTGCTCGGCACGCCGCGCAGGCTTTCAGCCACAGCGGAAGACACCGAGGTCAGGCTCAGCACCATCCCGCGCCGTGTGTTCGTCGACGACGATGGCATCGTCGAACCCTGGCCGACCGAGAGCTTCGTTTTCTTTCTCGTGGTCGAGGACGAGGGCGGCACGCCGGTCGAGCCGCTCGAGGCGCGGATAGAGCTTCTGTCTCGGGGCGAGCCCGTTCAGGTCGAGGAGCTTTCTGCTAGGGCCTTGCAGGGCGTTCGCGGCGTCCGTTTCAAAACGAAACAGGTCGGGCTCTCCGAAACCTTCGACCTTCGCCACCATTTCTCGGTGCCGGTTGCCCTGAACGTCGACCGGGTGCGCTATCGCCTCACGCTCACCCGCGGCGGGGAGCCCTTCGCAGCCGTGCTCGAGATCGCGCTGGAGCGGTACGAGCCCAAGGCCACGCTGATCTGCCCAGTCAAGGGGCAGTTCATGATCGTGGCCGGCCACGACGCCAACGAGCCGCACTCGGGCGGATGGAGCCAGCAGCATGCCTACGACATCATGTTGCTCGGCCCTACTTCCGGCTTCGCGCGGAATGAGGGGCGGCGGAACGAGGACTATTTCAGTTGGGGCCAGCCCGTACTGGCGCCGGCCGACGGTGTCGTCGTGTTTGCGCGTAACGACGTGCCCGACCAGCCTCGACCCGGTGTCGTCGACGCGAAATTGTACGAGACGCTTCCAGATCCTCGCTCGGCCTTGACCGGCAATACGGTCGTCATCGACCACGGGCATGGCGAGTACAGCGCCCTCTCGCACCTTCAGAAGGGCTCCGTGCGGGTCGAGGCGGGGCACCGCGTGCGCCGCGGCGAACACATTGGGCGCCTCGGCAGCTCCGGCTCTTCGGAACTGCCGCACCTGCACTACCAGCTCATGGCGGGGCTGGACTTGTTCCGCAGCGACGGCCTGCCCGCCCGGTTTACCAACGTCTGGATCGAAGCCTTCACGACGCAGGTGATTCGGGTCGCGAAGGCGAAGCGGGGGATCCCGCTCACCGCCAGGTAAGAAGCGTGACATTTGCTACAGCCGGATTCTGATCGGCCACTCTGCCGCAAGACAGCATGATCATGCTCTGTGCATCGACGAATATCCGTCCTATCTTGTCGTCGAGGCGCCTCCCCGAGCCTTTTGATACTCCGCCAGCCTTCGAAGACCGAGTAGCTCTCGGAGGCTCAAGATGATCGGTGCACGAGTATTCGCCACAGCGAGGCTGGTGATTGTGGCTGCCGCTGGAGTCACGGTCTGCTCCTCGCGCCTTCAGTCCGTTCCGGGGCGGCAGGTTCAGCGCGCCAGCGGGGTGCCCGCTGTCGATTCTGTCGTGGAGGTGGCGAGGAGCGAGCTCGCGCTCCCCGCAGTGTCGATCGCGATCATGCGGGGACACGCGCTGCTCGTGGCAAAAGGGTACAGGATTCGCCGATCGAGAGTCGCGCGTTCCACCGTCCGAGCGCACGATCTACCCGATCGGATCCCTTTCAAAGCAGATCACGGCTGCGGCTGTGATGAAACTGGTCGAGCAAGGGCAAATCCGGCTCGACGAGCCGCTCGCCACATATGTGCCGGAGTATCGGCCCACGAGCGGCCAGATGCCCAGCATCCGGCAGTTGCTGCTGCAGACATCAGGGATTCCGGCCTGGGACGATCTCCCTGACATGCAGGACATCGATTCCGGCAATACCGATCGCTTCACGCGTTCGCGGATGCTCGACGTGCTCGCCCGGACGCCCGCGCTGTATCCGGCGGGTCAGTGGTGGTCGTACAGCAACTCCAACTATTTCCTGCTCGCCACCGTCATCGAGCACGTGACGGGCATGACCCACGATCGCTACCTGGCGGAGATCTTTTTCGCACCGCTCGGACTCGGATCGACCGGTGGGTGCGCGTCGGAGCGGATCATGGCGGCCGCGAACCGCGCAGTCGGATACGAGCTGGTCGAAGGTTCTTTCCGGGTGCGACCGCTGAGCACCACCAAAGCGAACGCGTTCGTTGGCGCTGGAGGGCTGTGCTCGAATGCAACCGATCTCGTCCAGTGGATGCGCGCCTTGATTGACGGCAAGGTGGTGAGCCCTGGGTCGCTTCACCAGATGACGACTGCCGCTCCGGTCGGAGCCGGCTTCACCCCTCCATACGGCTACGGCCTGTCTCTCAAACCCTTGGTCGGTCAGCGAGCAGTGTGGCACATCGGCTCCATGTCCGGGTTCATGTCCGTGCTGGCGTACTTTCCCGATCAGGATGTCATCATCGCGGCCCTGGCCAATCGCCGGCAGGCGCCGGTGGACGCTCTCGTCAAGAAGATCGCCCGCGCACTCCTCGATCTCCCGGCGCCTGTGCTTCGCGACTTGCCTGTGCCAGCGGCCGAGCGCGCCCGTTCCATCGGCAACTACGATGACGGCATGTTCAAATTCAAGGTCTATCAGCAGGGAGAGCAGCTCTATGTTGATGTTCCGCCCCTCGGTCCACCGTTGCGGCTTCGCTACCAGGGTGCGCACGAATTCGCGACGCCGGAGCCTAGCGCGCGCAGCTTCCGGTTCGAGCCGGCCGAGGGTCCCGTTGAGCGCGTCGACTGGGAATGGGCTGACCTGCGGGCGTTCGGGCGCCGCGTTCAGTAGGGTCCCAGCGGTGTGCGGAAGAGATGCGGCGGACGCGACGATTCCCCCGCGCCGCCGGGGAGGGTACAATATAGCGCGAGAAACGCGCCCTCGCCGTGTCCAGAACGGTGAGGCGCGCAGCTGAGCGAAGGGTTGGAGGCAGATTTGATGGCTGAATCACATCTGCGTGCGGCGCACGTGGCTTCGCGGCCTGTTGGTTGGCGCGTTCTCCGCAGGCTTGATGCTGATGTCCGGGCATCCTTCTTATTACGCAGCCGAGAGCCAGTTTCCGCATGGCCGGCTCGTCAGGATGGATGCGCTTCCGAAGATGGACCCGGAGATGTGCCTCATTCCGGCCGCCGTTCAGCGCGCGGAGCGCGCATCGGCCGTGGTTGCGCAGCGACAGCGCGGCGGGCTCGCCGCTCGGCGCCGAAACGACGATCATCGCCGGCGATCCCGGATCGCAGGATCCAGGACAAGTATCCGGCCTTCGCGGCGATCGGCGTCGATCCGCAGCGCAACGAGGTGATCGTCACCGACGAGAACCTGTTCCAGGTGCTGGTGTACGACCGGCTCGAGAACACGCCGGCCGAGCGCCGAAGCGAGCAAGCCGAAGCGCGTGCTGTCGGGTGACAACACGCTGATCGAGTTCCAGTCCGGGCTCTACATCGATCCGAAAGACGGCGACATCTTCGCGCCGAACAACGACACCGTCGATACGCTGGTGGTGTTCGCGCAGGGCAGCAACGGCGACGTCGCGCCGAAGCGCGCCCTGCACACGCCGCACGGCACGTTCGGGATTGCGGTCGACGAGAAGCGGAACGAGATGTTCCTGACCACCCAGCACGACTCCACGGTCGTCGTGTTCCGCAAGGACGCCGACAAGGACGAGGCGCCGCTGCGGCTGCTGCAGGGGGACGACACCGGGCTCGCCGATCCGCACGGCATCGCGATCGACCCGAAGGAGGAAGTGTTCTTCGTCGCCAACTACGGCTCCCGCGGCGCTGCGCCGCGCGGATCAGGAGATCCGCACGGGCGTGCCCGGTCTCGGGCAAGGGACGTGAGAAGGCGAACTGGCCGCTCGGCCGCGAATACGCCATCCCCGGCAGCGGCACGCACGCAGAGCCGTCGATCTCCGTTCACGCGTTGTCGGCGAAGGGCAACGACAAGCCGCTGCGCGTCATCAAGGGACCGAAGACCCAGCTCAATTGGCCGACCGGAATCGCCTTCGATGCCGACCGGCGCGAGCTGTTCGTCGCCAACGACATGGGGCCCTCGATCCTGGTGTTCGACGCGAACGCTCGCGGCGACGTCGCGCCCAAGCGCGTGCTGAAGGGACGCGAAGACGAAGCTGGCGAACCCGACCGCCGTCACGCTGGATCTCAAGAACGGCGAGCTGTGGGTGTCGAACTTCGGCAGCTCACTCCGCCACCGCCTATCCGATCGCCGCCGCAGGGCGACGTCGCGCCGCTCCGGACGATCCGCGCGGCACCGGAGACGGCACCGTCGCTGATGATCGGCAACCCCGGCGCGCTGACCTACGATTCCAAGCGCCAGGAGATCCTCGTCCCTAATTGAGTCGCCCATCCGCAGATTGCGGTGTTCGCCAGGCTGGCGGACGGAAACGCGGCACGGAACGGGGCGATCGAGGGACAGCGGACGATGCTCGGCCGGACGATGCACGGGATCGACTACGATGACCTGCACGACGAGATCGTGGTGCCGCAGCAGTTCGGTCAGGCGATTCTCGTCTTCAAGGGATCGGCACGAGGTGAGGAGCCGCCCATCCGCGTCATCCAGGGATCGAAGACGATGCTGACCGCCATGGATCGGCTGGCGGTCGATCCCTACAACGACGAGATCTACGTGCCCGAAGGAGATCGGGTGCTGGTGTTCGATCGCACGGCGCAACGGCAACGTCGCGCCGAAGCGCGTGCTCGGCCCCGGCCCTGGCTTTACGGAGGCCGGCTCGGTCGCCATCGACCACACGCGCAACCTCCTCGTCGTCGGCGCGATCGCTGCGAAACCCGGGCGACGGCGGAGCCGCGCAGCTCGCCATCTTCGACCGCACCGCGTCAGGGCAACGCCAGCCCGAAGCGAGTGATCTCCGGATTGAAGGCGCGCCTGATGGATCCGGGCAACATGCGCGTCCATCCGGAGGGCGGGCTGCATCTTCGTCGTCCAGCAGGCCGGCTACGTCGGCGTCTGGAGCATCGACGACAACGGCGAGGTGCCGCCGCGGTTCACGGTCGGCGGCCCCAAGGGCATGCTGAAGAAACCGCGCGGCCTCGACATCGACCCCGTGCACAACGCCGTGATCGTGTCGGACAAGGAACTGAATGCGGTGCTGACCTACGAGATGCCGCAGATCTTCAAGCCGACATCAACCGCGAGCGGCGGACGCTGACTGGAAATCGGAAATCGGAAATCGGAAATCGGACCGATCTCCGATCGTCCATTTCCGATTTCCGATTCCGATTCTACGCCGTCGGCTCCTCGGCCCCTTTCTTCAACAGCCGCTCCATCGAACGCGCGAGGCGCGCGCGGATGGCGGAGCCGCGGAAGCGTTCGCGCGCTCTTCGACAAGCGAGTAGGACACCGGCACGAGCAGCAGCGTCAGGAACAGGCACAGGCTCTGGCCCCCGATGATTGTCGCGGCGATGTCTCCGCGCTGCCGCGCGCCGGCGCCAACACCAAGCGCCGTTGGGATGAGCCCCGCGACAATCGCGGCGGTGGTCATCAGAATCGGCCGCAGTCTCGTGCGGGACGCCTCGACGAGTGCGATGTCGAGCGGCACTCCCCGCCGTCTGAGAACGTTGGTGTAGTCGACCTGCAGAATCGAGTTTTTCTTCACGATCCCGAGCAGCAACAGAATCCCGAGCGTGCTCCACAGATTCAGCGGCCGTCCGGTCATGGCCAGCGTCAGCAGCGCGAATGGCACCGACAAGGGCAGCGCCGTCATGATGATCAGCGGCTGGACGAAGCTCTCGAACTGCGCGACCAGCACCATGTAGACGAAGATGCTCGCGAGGACGATCGCGAGGATCATGTTCCGCGCCGTTTCATCCAGCTGCTGTGCCTGGCCGGCGAATCGCGCCCGGTAGTCGGCGGGAAGGTTCAGCTTCCGAATCTCCGCTCTGACGACCGGGACCGCCGCGTCGAGCGCCTGGCCGGGACGCAAATCGGCTGACACGCCGACCGCGAACTGCCGATCGAGGCGCGTGATCGAGGTCGGGCCTTCGCCGCGGGTCAGCTGTGCGACGTTGTCGATGCGCACGAGCCCTCCGTTGCGCGACAGAACGGTCAGTCCGCCGACGGCGTCGACGTCGTTTCGCTGATCCTCGCGCACACGCATCTTGACCGGGTAGCGTTCGCCGTCTTCCCGGAAGCTCGTGATCTCGTCTTCGCCGCTGACCATCAGGCGCAACGCGTTGGCCAGATCGCTGACGCGTACGCCGAGATCCGCTGCACGCTGCCGGTCGACCGCCACACGCACTTCAGGGTTGCCGAGATTCACACGCGCTTTCACATCGATGAACTGCGGAAGCTCCGACAGCCGCTCGTTCAGCTTGACCGCGTAGGTGCTCAGCGTCTGCAAGTCGGGCCCGTAGAGATTCGCGAGGATCGGCCAGTTCGCAGTCTCGCCGCCACCCGTCGCGGTCTTGATCACGACCGTCGGACGATACGCGCGATACGGACGCATGGCTTCCCGCGCAGCCATGGCAACCTCTTCCTGCGACTCGGAGCGTTCGTCGATTGGTTTCAGCTGCACGACCAGGTGCGAGTGATTGACGCGCTCGAAGATGGTCGGCATCACGTGGGCCACGCCAGGCAGCGGTTCCAGGCGCTTTGAGATCTCCACCACCAGCTTCTCCATGCCGGCGAGCGACGTGCCCTCGGGCGCATCCACGGTGACGTCGAATTCTCCCTGGTCCTCGGTTGGCAGGAACGACCGGCCGACGTAGCGGGCGAGTGGGAACGTGGCGGCGAACACGACCAGTGCGATCGCGACGATCGCGCCGCGATGCGCGAGCGACCAGCGAAGACTGCGCGTGTAGGCGCCGTCGATCCATTGATAGAAGCGCTGGTGCCGGGCGTGGCCTCCGCCGGGCGTGCGACGGAGCATTCTCGCACCGAGCATCGGCGTCAGCGTGACGCTCACGAGCAGCGACACCATGATGGCGAACGCCATCGTCAGGCCGAACGGATAGATGAACCGCTGCGCGTAGCCCGTCATGAAGGCCACGGGCATGAAGATGACGACCAGCGACAGCGACGTCGCGATTACCGCCAGCAGGACTTCGCCAGTGCCTTCTACGGCCGCGGCGAACGGCGACGCGCCCTCTTCGTCGATCTTCCTGAAGATGTTCTCCAGCACGACGATGGCGTCGTCGATGACGATGCCCACCGCGAGCGTCAGGCCGAGCAGCGTCATGGTGTTGAGCGTGAAGTCCATGGCCCGCATCAGCGTGAAGGTTGCGATGAGCGAGGCGGGGATCGCCAGTGAGCTGATGAGTGTCGCCGGAAAGTTGCGGATGAAGATCAGGACGACGAGGCTCGCCAGCAGGCTGCCGATGAGCAGATGTTCTTCGAGCGACGCGATCGACGCATAGATGAAGCGCGAGTCGTCGCGCGTGTAGACCAATCGTCAGGTCCTTGGGGAGCTGCGGCTTCAGCTCGTCGAGCGCACGCTTGATGTCCTCGATGACCCGAATCGTGTTTTGTCCCGACTGGCGCCGTACCTCCACGACCACTGCGCGCTCGCCGGTGAGAAAGGCCGACGTCCTCGCTTCCTCCTCCGTGTCCTTGACCTGAGCAACGTCGGACACGCGAATCGGCGCGCCTCCCTGGTTGGCGACGACGATCTGCCCGAACTCTGCGACCCGCTCGAAGCGGCCGGGCGTTCGCAGCATGACCTCGGCGTCACCCTGGTCGATGCGCCCGCCCGGGATCTCGACGTTGTCGGCGACGATCGCTTCGCGCACCTGACTGGCGCTGAGCCCGTGCGCCGCCAGCTTCTCGACGTCCAGCTCGATGTGCACTTCGCGAGCGCGTCCGCCATTGACGGTCACCTCGCCCACACCGTTGACGGCCTCGAGCGCGCGACGGATTCGCTTGTCGGCGATCTCGGTGAGCGCCCGCAGCCCGTGCGGGCCTGCCAAGGCGATGGCGAAGATCGGTTGGGCGTCCGGATCCACCTTGGCGATGACCGGGGGCTCCACCTGCGGCGGCAGGCGGCCCATCGCGCCGGCCACCTTTTCACGAATGTCCTGGGCCGCCTCGTTGATGTCCCGTTCGAGGACGAATCTGACGGTGATGCGCGCATTGCCCACACCGAGCCGCGATTCAATCTGGTCGACGCCGGCAACGCCCGCCAGCGCCTGCTCGAGCGGTTCGGCCACCGACGAGCTCATTTCGTCGGGGCTCGCGCCGGGCAGGCGCACGTTGACGGTCACGGTGGCCGGGTCAGCCTTCGGCAGCAGATCGACGTTCAGATCCCGGAAGGAGAAGAGGCCCGTGACCACCAAGGCCATGATCAGCACGGTGGTGAATGCAGGGCGTCGGACGCAGAACTCGGCGAATCTCATCGGCGATCTCCCGCGGGGGCAGCAGTGCGTGGCGCGACCTGAAGGCCGTCGCTGAGGCCTTCGACGCCGTCGGCGACGATCGTGGCGCCCGGTTGAATTCCTTCCATGATCTCGACGCGCGCACCGAGCCGGTCACCAAGCTTGACCTCGGCTCCGGTAAGCTTTCCCATCACTGACGACGAAGACGACACTACGGCCGTAACGCGTTTGAACGGCCGTCACCGGCACGGCCAGGATCTTGTCGACGCGGTCGGTGACGATGCGGACACGCGCGAACGTGCCGGGCTTCAGTTCACCCTCGACGTTGGGCACTTCGCCTTCGATGCTGAACGCCCGCGATTTCAGGTTGACGTCAGGGCTGATCCGCGTGACGCGCCCCTCGACGGCTCGGTCCGGATAGGCGTCGACGCGTAGGCTCAACGTGTGCCCGATGCGGATCGCCGGCCCGAAACGTTCCGGAATCTCGGCCGTGAGCCGAAGCGGGTGAAGGCGAACGAGGCGCATCACCGGCGTCTGGACGCGGACGAACTGTCCTGGCGAGACGAGGCGTTCCGCGACCACGCCGTCGAACGGCGCGCGGATCACGGTGTCCTGCAGATCGCGGTTGGCGCTGTTGAGCGAGGCCTCCCGGGCCCTGACCTCGGCGAGCAGATTGCGCGCTGCGGCCAGTGCCGTCTGGTGAGCGGCCCGTGCGGTTTCCAGCTCCGTCTGCGCACGCTCGAGCTCCTGCGCGGGCAGCAGGTTCTTGGTGGAGAGCTGACGTGCGCGCTCGAGGCGTTGCTCCGCCTCGGTGCGCTGCGCGAGCGTGCTCATGACATCGGGCGTCTGTTCCGCCGTGGGTAGCTCGGTCCCCGCAGCGCCAAGGCGTGCCCGCGTCTGTTCGAGCGCGGCCCGCTGTTCGTCGACGCGGTAGCGCAGCTTCTCACCGTCGAGAATGACGAGCGGCGCATTGGCCGCCACGCGGTCCCCCATGTCGGCGGCGAGCCGCGCCACGCGGGCTTCGACTTCTGCGCTGACGACCGTCTCGTCGCGGGCGGCCAGAGTGCCCACCGCTTCAACCTCGCGTCGCAACTCCAGCGGATGGACCTGGACCACGTTGACCGGCAGCGCGTCGCCGCCGTTCGCAGCCGGTTTGCCTGACGCTGAACTGCACGCGGTCGCCGCCAGAGTGGTCGCGAGCGCGATGGCCGCAAGCGCGCGCCGCGCATGCAGCAGCGGGCCGACGTCACCGCGGAAGTCGTCGCGCGCGAGCCACTCGCGCGACGTGAGCCGGACCTCGCCGGGCTGTTCGAGTTCCTGAGCGAGCCCGCTGAGGAACTCCGGCACACGCCCTTCGCTTCGCGCATCCGCGTATTTCATGTAGAGGCGTTCGCATGACAGCTCGATCACTCGTGGCTGCGACGTACGCCGCAGGAAGTCGCGCCGGCTGATTCGATCCGATGGGGTCACTCTCTTGCCTCCTCAGCCGCGGTTTGCCAGCGCAGCGAGCGTCCTGCGCACCAAAGCGCGGGTGAGCGGAACCTTGTATGCATTTTTCGTGAGCGGCCGCGCGTCCGCGACGGCCGCGTCCGCGGCACTGCGCCGCGAGCTCCGGCGTCAGCCGTCGTCCCTCGAGCAGCCGCGCCACCTCTGGTCTGTCCAACGGAACCGGTGCCACGCCGCCGAGCACGACACGCGCACGCCGGCAGATTCGCTCTCCACGCCATCAAAGTCGAGCACGACGGCCACACTGGCCAGCGCATGGGTCCAGGCCTCGCGATCCAGGACCTTCTGGTAGGTGCTCCGCCTATTCTGGGGGCCGGCCGGCAGGATGACTTCCGCGAGGATTTCATCGCTGGCCAGCACGTTCTCCCGGGCCGGATTGTCGCCCGGCAGCACGAAGAAGTCGCGCGCCTCGACGATGCGCTCGCCGGTGGGGCCGACGATCCTGAAGCTAGCGTCGAGCGCGACGAGGGCCGGCGCGGTGTCGGACGGGTGCACGATGTAACTGGGACCGCTGCCGAAGATCGCGTGGAACTGGTTCTCGCCGCCGCGGGCGAAGCACTTGTCGCCGCCATTCTTGTAGCAGGGAAAGCCGTTGCGCAGGTACCAGCACCAGGGCCGCTGACAGATGTTGCCCGCGAGCGTCCCGGTATTGCGGATCTGCGGCGTGCCGACGCTGTTGGCGGCTTCGGCGAGCGCACGATAGCGAGCTCACGACGACTGGATCGCGGCCGAGCGCGGCGAGCGTCGATCAGGCCGCCGATTCGCGTGACGGACGCGTCGCTCGTCAGGCGATCCAAGCCGCCGATCGTCTTCAGGTTGACGAGGACATCGGGCAGGACGAGCCGTTCCTTGATCAGGCCGAGCAGGTCGCTGCCGCCGCCGCTGACGACGGCGCGCGGCCGTTCCATCGCGGCGCAGACCGCGACAGGATCGCCGACCGCCTCGTCCACGTTCGCGGGTTGACGTTGGCGAAGGCCTTCATGCCAGCACGTCCAGGATGCGTTCGCGCGACATCGGGCAGGTCCTTGATCCGGCGGCCGGTGGCATTGAAGAACGCGTTCGCGACGGCGGCGACGGACGGGATGATTGGCGGCTCGCCGAGCGTCTTTGCGCCGAACGGTCCGAACGCGTCCTCGGTCTCGACAAACAGCACGTCGACCTCCGGGGCGTCCATGGTGCGTCATGACGCGCGCGCCGTAGTAGCCGGTGTTGAGCGGAATGCCCGTCCGCGGATCGTAGTGCAGCTGCTCGTGCAGCGCCATCCCGATCCCCATCGTCACGCCGCCCTTCACCTGGCTCGCGGCGGTGAGCGGATTGACGATGCGGCCGCTGTCGTGGGCGGCGACGTACTTGAGGACGCGCAGGCGCCCGAGCTCGATGTCGACCTCGACCTCGACGAAGTGCGCGGCAAACGCGTAGCGCGCGGCGCCCTCGATCCGTGGCTCCGGCGTGGCGGATCCGATCAGCACCTGATCGCCGGTTGGCTGGCCCCTTCTCCGTGATCTGGCGCTGCAGGTCCCGCGCGGCTTCGATCACCGCGTAGCCGGTGAAGTTCGTCGTGCGGCTGCCGGACTCGCCGACCGAGTAGGGGCAGCGATCGGTATCGCCGCTGATGACGGTGATCCGGTCGAGCGGGACCTGCAGCGCGTCGGCCGCAATCAGCGCCATCGTCGTCTTGGCGCCGCTGCCGACGTCGGTGACGCCGACGTGGACCCAGTAACGCCCGCTCGAGTCGAGCTTGATGACCGCGCTGCTGCGGCCCACGCGCGAGTGGAAGCTGCCCATCGCCATGCCCGCGCCGCGCTTGAGCGACGCCCGTATCGGTTGCCGGCGCACGCCAGCGCTGTTTCCACCCGAAAGCTTCGGCGCCGCGCCGCATGCAGTCCTCGAGTCCGTAGCTCGTGTAGGGCAGCTCGTCGTGATACTTCCGCGTGGCGTTCTTGAGCCGGAACTCGAGCGGATCGATCTGCAGGGCGTGTCGCGACGTGGTCCATCACCGACTCGATGCCGAACACGCCCTGAGGGTAGTCCGGCGCGCGGTAGTTCGCGGCAACCGCGGTGTTCGTGTAGACCGGGTGGACGATCGTCTCGACGTGCGGGCACTCGTACAACTCGGTACCCGCGATCGAACCGGATCCCTTGCGGTACGGACCCATCCCGCTGTACCCGCGCATCTGGATTGCGCGAAGCCGGCCGTCGCTCGTCACGCCGACCTTGTAGTACTGGCTGGTCGGCCAGCGGCCGTGGACGGCGACGTAGTCCTCCTTGCGCGTCAGCTCGAGCCGCACCGGCGCGCTCGGCCTGCTTGCGCCAGCACCGCCGCCATCAGGTCGAAGTCGTGACACTGGTTCTTGTTGCCGAACCCGCCGCCCATGAACTGCGCAGACGACGCGGACTTGTTCGACAGGGATTTTCAGATCGGCCGCGAGGTCGCGCTGGCAGTTCGAGATCCCCTGCGTGGACGCATAGACGGTGAGCTTGTCGCCGTCCCACGCCGCGACGCTCACGCGCCGCTCGAGTCTGCGCGTTGTTCACGTGCGCCGACGTGTAGTGGTCTTCGAATACCCGATCGGACGAGTGGAGGCCTTCGGCGACGTCTCCGCGGCGGTAGATCTCGGGCTCCGGCTTTCCGGCCGTCGTTCGGGCGACAGGTTGCCGCCCGGCCATGACCGCCGGCGCGTCGGGCGCCAGGGCCGCCTCCGCGTCGAGCACGAACGGCAGCGGCTCGTAGTCGACCTCGATCAGGTGCAGCGCCTCTTCCGCGACGTCGGCGCTCGGTCGCGGCGACGGCCGCTACCGCGTCGCCGACGAATCGAACGGGATTGTTGAACAGGTATCGGGTGTTTCGGGTGTCGCCGCTCGACCAGGTCACGCGGCAGTTTTCGTGCGTGATGATCGCCTTGACGCCCGGCAAGCGCCGAGCGCGTCGCCGGTGTCGGATGCGTGAAATCTGCGCGTGCGGATGCGGGCTGCGCAGGACGCGCGCGTACAGCATGCCGGGCAGCCGCACGTCACCCGGAGTACGTGGCCGCGCCGGACACCCGGCTCACGCCGTCGATGCGCGGAGTCGGTCTCCCGACGTGGTCGGTCGGACGCGTTCGCGTCTCAGCACTTGCGGGTGTTGGAGCTGATGGCCGCGCCTGCGGCCACGACGGCCTCGACGTAGTGGTTGTAGTTCGAGCAGCGGCAGAGGTTTCCGGTGAGGGCGATGCGCACATCTTCGGCAGACGGCCGCGGGTTGGTCGCCAGCAGCGCCTTCGCGCTCATCAGTTGTCCGGATGTGCAGAAGCCGCACTGCGGCGCGTCGTGATCGATGAAGGCCTGCTGCAGCGGATGCAGGCGTTCGCCGGTGGCAAGGCCTTCAACCGTTTCGACGGAGCGGCCGGCCGCCCATACCGCGAGGTAGCTGCAGGCGTAAATCGGAGCGCCGTCGAGCAGCACAGTGCACGCGCCGCACTCGCCGCGATCGCAGCCGATCTTGGTCCCGGTCAGCTGCAGGTGATCGCGCAGCAACTCCGCCAGCGTGACGCGATCCTCGACCTGCGCCTCACGCTCGCGGCCGTTCACCACGACGCCGTATCGAGGTGCGCGGCGCAGGACCGTCCGCCGCGACGGCTCGTTGCGCGATGACGTCGGTTGCGCGGAACGGCGGCTGACGCCGCGAGTCCGCCCGCCGTGACCTCGAGGAAATCCCTGCGGGACAGCTCGTTCATGTCTTCGGCGCCGTTCACTTCTTCAGGCGATAGATCGACGAACCACTTGTCGTCGAACAGGCCGGTGACCTCTTCCTCTTTTTCGAGGCCGGCCGCCGCCATCCATTGCTGCACCTCGTCACGTCGGACCTGCAGCTTCGGGTCGTCGCGGTGCGAAGCGTCCGGCCGGTCGGCGTCCAGCTCGATGACCGCGATGCGGCCGCCCGGCTTCAGGTACGACGCGACTTTCGCCAGGTAGGCGTCACGCTTGTCGATGTGATGCAGGACGTCGTGGAAGAACGCCAGGTCGACCTTCTCGGGCAGCAGCGGATCCTCGTACTTTCCGAGAATCGCTTTCGCGTTGGTCAGCTGCTGTTCCTGTGCCCGCTTCTCGAGGTGGGGAATGTAGTCCTTGTCGACTTCGACCGCATAGACCGTTCCCGGAGCGACCGCCCGCGCGAGCGGCCACGAAAACACGCCAGCGCCGGCGCCAAGGTCGGCGACGACGTCGCCCTTCTTCAGTTTCAGTTTCTCGATGACTTCGGCTGTCTTGAGGCTGGCGACCCGCTCCGGCCGCTCCAGCCGAGCGATCCAGTCCTCGGCCGGCCGCCCGCCGAGCTGGGCGTAGGCCGCGGGCACGGCGGCACACAGTGCAACGGACACTGAGACAATCAGTCGTTTCAACACGAGAAATCCTCCGTAAGGACGTATGTTAACCTGTCTGCCGCCCGACCAATGGTACGACCAATCCGGTCCGCCGCTGCTTGCCAGGCACGTGAAATACGTCGCCGGGCTGGCGATTGTTGACAGCTGACGTCCGCGCCACGCTCAGCCGAGAGCGAGCGGTGACGGACGGCGCTTTTCATCCTCAAGGACCCCATCTCCGTCGCGATCGCCCCAGCTCGGGTGCCTGGTCAAGGCCGAATTGGCGCGGAGGTATGATGGCGCTCCTGACCACGATGGGGCCGTCCAGACGGCAGGTCGCCGCACGTTCAGGAGAACAGCAGCCGGAATGTCCATATCGCGACACGTTTTGGAAGAGCTGATCAGCGCGAACCGCATCCTCGCGCACGAAGGCGTCGTCGACGCCTTCGGGCACGTGAGCATCCGTCATCCGGAGGCCCCCGATCGCTACCTCATGTCCCGGGCGCGGGCGCCCGAGTGCATCGAGATCGACGACTTCATCGAGTTCACGCTGGACGGCGCGCCGGTCGAGGCGATCGCCCCGGTCGGAAGCCGTATGCCGAGCGGTTCATTCACGGCGCCATCTACGAAGCGCGCCCGGACGTGCAGGCGGTCGTCCATCACCACAGCCCCAGCGTGATCCCGTTCGGCATCACGGGCACGAAGCTCTCGCCGGTGATGCACATGTGCGCGTCGATGGGCACCGACGTGCCGACCTGGGATTCGCGGACCAACTTCGGCGATACCAACCTGCTCGTGACGAACATGGCCATGGCGCGAGACCTGGCGCGGGCGCTGGGTCGACAGGCCGGTCGCTCTGATGCGCGGCCATGGCGCCGTCGTGGCCGGCGGATCGCTTCGCGAAGTGGTCTTCAACTCCGTGTATCTCGAGCTCAACGCCGACGCTGCAGATGAAGGCCAGCTCGCTCGGCGGCGAGATCACCTTCCTCAGCGCGGGGGAGGTCGCCGCCGTGCTGAAGACACGCAGCTCATTCACCTACGAGCGCGCGTGGGAGTACCTGGTGCCGGAGGGCAGGGCGTCCGTACGACAGCCGGCCGATGGAAGGGCCTCTCGCCGGCAAATGAGTCGAGCCGGTCAACTCCCAATGCCCAACTCCCAACTCCAGTCTCGACTCGAATCGGAGTCTCATGACCGCTCGACGTCTGACGGCAGTGGCCTCGATCACGACGGTCTCGACGACGACTCGCGACGTCAATATTCTCCAGCGTCGTGTCGTCGACAATGTTCGGAAGTCGTCAGGCCGTCTGCAATTGTCGACACGAAGCGACCAGGCATCCATGTTCTGAGCAGTTGGGAGTTGGAATTGGGAGTAATCCAAAGCCTCGCCCGCAGGATGAGCGTATCGCATGACGACTGACGTCTTGATTGTCGGAGCCGGTCCGGTCGGGTTGACGCTGGCGGTGGACCTCGGGCAGCGCGGGGTGCGGTGCACGATCGTCGAACAGAAACCGGCGCCGGAGTTTCTTCCGAAGATGGAGCGCTGCAACGCCAGGACGATGGAGATCTTCCGCCGCATGGGTCTGGCGGAGAAGATTCGGGCCGCCGGGTTGAATCGCCACGTGCCGATGGACGTGTACGTCGCGCTCGCCATGAATCAGCCGCCGCTGCTGCGGCTGAAGTATCCGTCGGTGGCGGAGGCCACCGAGACGACCGCGGCCACGAACGACGGAACGATGCCGCTCGAACCGTACCAGCTCATTTCGCAATACACGCTCGAGCCCCTGTTGAAAGCGGAGGCCGAACGTCTTCCGTGCGTCTCGGTCCGAGTACGGGTGTGAGTTCGTGTCTCTGTCACAAGATGCGAGCGTGGCTACCGCCGCCGTACGACGGACCGACGGCTCGACCGACGAGATCCGCGCGCAATACATCGTCGGCTGCGACGGTGGGGCAAGTATGGTGCGCAAGCAGCTGGGGATCCAGCTTCGGGGCGAAGGCAATATCCTGCGCCTGCATCAAGGCCTCTATCACTGTCCCGGATCTCTTCGACATGATTCCGATCGGCGACGGGCCGGGGAAAGGGCGTCATTACCACATCGCCGACGCGCAATCGACGTTCCTGATCATGCAGGACTCGACGAGGCACTGGACGCTGCACGCCGTCGTGGATTCGCCGCAGGACATGGCGGCGCAGTTCGAGCGGGCTGTGGGTGTTCCCGTCCGATACGAGATGCTGTATGTCGGCCAGTGGAAGCAGAACCTGCTGCTCGCCGACCGGTATCGGGTTGGCCGTGTGTTTCTCGCGGGCGATGCCGTGCACCTCGTCATTCCGACAGGCGGGCTCGGAATGAACACCGGCGTCGGCGATGCGATCGACTTGTCCTGGAAACTTGCGGCGACACTCCGCGGGTGGGGAGGTCCCAGACTACTCGATTCGTACGAAATCGAGCGTCGTCAGATCGGGGATCGCAACGTCGGCGCTTCGCGCTACGCGTCGCTGGGGCGGCGCAAATGGCGGTCGCAATACCGGTCCAACATCCGTGAGGCGACAGCCGACGGCCAGGCGACCCGCGACAATCTCGCACGCGTTGCCGATGTCGAACAGCGAAAGACGAACGAGATGGTCGGCGCCGAGCTTGGGTATCGGTATGTCGGCTCTCCTGTCGTCACCGATGAACCCGGAGGTCCGGAACATCTGTTCCGCGAGTACGTCCCGACGACCTGGCCCGGGGCCAGGCTCCCGCATGTCTGGCTCGAGCGGCACACGCCGATCCAGGACCTGATCGGGCCCGGTTACACGCTTCTGAGGCTGGGAGGCTCGACCGCGGACATGTCGGCGCTCGAACGGAGCATGAATGCTCTTGGCGCGCCCTTCGAAACACTCACGGTCAAGGACGAAGTGGCGCGTGACCTTTACGGCTACGACCTGATTCTCCTTCGCCCTGATATGCACGTCGTCTGGCGCGGGAATGCCGCTCCCGACGATCCCGCCGCGCTCGCCGCGCTCGTTACCGGGAACGCCTGACCGCCTCGCGCGCCGGTGACGCCATAGATCCTCGACAGAACATCATGGATAGGGTCAATGGCTGATGGGTGAGTCCTTATAGTCAGGCTACAATCGCGCGATGGATCTCCGGCTGTTCGAGCTGTTTTGTCGCGTCTACAAGGAGCGCAGTTTCTCGCGCGCTGCGCGCGAGCTGTCGCTGACGCAGCCGACCATCAGCACGCACATCAAGGAGCTCGAGGATGCCCTCGGCACGCAGCTCTTCAACCGGGCGGGGCGGGAAATCCAGCCCACCGAGGCCGGTCACTTCCTGTACGAGCACGCGAAATCGCTGCTGACGCTCAGGCGCAGCCTGATCGAAAAGATGGCGGTCTTCCTGAAGCGCGTGGAAGGCGTTCTCACCGTGGGCGCGAGCTCGGTCCCCGGAGAGTACCTGCTTCCCGCGCTGATGACCGGCTTTCACGCACAGCACCCCGGTGTCTGCGCCAGGTTGCGTATCACCGACACCGCCGAGACCATTGATGACCTCCGGCACGGCGACGTGGAGCTCGGAGTCGTCGGCGGCACCCTGCCGGACGACGACCTCGTGTTCGAGCCGCTGGCGAGCGACACGCTCGTCCTCATCGTCCCGGCAACGCCGGAATGGAAGAACCGGACGCACGTCACGTTACGCGAGTTGCGGCGGATTCCGCTGCTCGTGCGGGAGGCAGGATCGGGGAACCGGACCGACCTGGAGCGTGCCCTCGCGCAGCGGAAGATGGCCCTCGCCGATTTCGACATCGCCGCGGAGCTGGGGAGCATGGGCGCGATCAAGCAGGCGGTGAAGGAAGGGCACGGCGTGTCCTTCGTTTCCGAGCTGGCCATTGCGTCCGAGCGTCGCGCGGGGGAGATCCAGGTCGCGCGCGTCCGCGAGTTGGGGCAGATCCGCCGAACCTATCACACCGCCTTCAGCCGGCGCCGGGTCCTGTCTCCCGTCACGCATGCCTTTCTCGAGTATCTTCGTCGAAGCTCGGGCGGCGCCCGCGTAGCGGCACGTCACTCTGGCCGGCGCAAGGCGAAGACCAAGACCTCACACCGATGACACTGAAAATCGACGTCTTCAACCACATCTTTCCCAAACCATTCTTCGAACGGCTGCAAGAGGTCACCGTCAACAAAGGCGCCATCAAGCGTTGGCTGAACATCCCGTTCTTGCACGACACCGACGTCCGTTTTCGCATGATCGATGAGTTCGGCGAGGATTACCGGCAGCTCCTGTCGCTCTCGGCGCCACCGATCGAGTCCGTCAACCCGGACCGCCAGATCACGATCGATCTGGCCAGGCTCGCGAACGATTCCATGGCGGAGCTCGTCCGCGCGCATCCGGATCGATTTCCGGGCTTCATCGCGTCGCTTGCCGCTCAACTGCTTCGACGAGAGCGTCAGCGGAGCTCGAGCGGGCGGTGACACAGCTCGGCGCGCTCGGCGTGCAGATTTTTTCGAACGTCAATGGCCTGCCGCTCGATGACGAGCGGTTCTTTCCGCTGTTCGAAACGGCGGACCGCCTGCAGTGCCCCGTGTTGCTTCACCCGGCGCGCGGCGCCGGCTTCGCCGACTACCCTGGTGAGCCGAAGTCGAAATACGAGATCTGGTGGACCTTCGGCTGGCCGTACGAAACGAGTGCGGCGATGCAGCGACTGGTGTTCTCGCGGCTGTTCGATCGCCTGCCTGGCATCCGCATCGTCGCTCACCATCTCGGCGCGATGATTCCCTACTTCGAGGGGCGCGTCGGCTATGGGCTGGACCAGTTCGGAACGCGGACGGCCGACGAGGACTACGCGGGCCTGCTGAAGTCTCTGAACAAACGACCCTACGACTACTTCAAGATGTTCTGGGGCGACACCGCCGTCTTCGGCAGCCGGGCGGCCACCGTGTGCGGTCTGAAATTCTTCGGCCCGACCAGGTCGTCTTCGCGTCAGACGCGCCGTTCGATCCCGAAGGCGGATCGATGTACATCCGGGAAACGATCAGGGTGATCGACAGCCTCGAAATCACTGACGGCCGAGCGGCACAAGATCTACCAGGGCAATGCCGAAAGGTTGTTCAATCGGACGTTCTGACGCTGGCTCTACGAGCGATTGGGCCGCCGCTGTGTGCCAGCTCGTGGCTCGACTCATAGGCATGCGCCACGGCCAGCACGAGCGCATCGTCGAACGGGCTTGCCGCTGATCTGCAGGCCGATCGGCAGGCCGGGCGGGTCCGTCGAGAATCCGCATGGCAGCGAGACGGCAGGGAATCCGGACAGGTTCCACCAGTTTCGGAACGTCTCCTGAGGGTTGATCGGCACTCCGGCGGGTGACGGCATCGTCGGGCTGACCAGCGACGTCGAGCGGTTCGTACACCTTGTACGTGTCCTCGATGAAGAGGGAGCGGGCACGCTGGGCCTGCAGGTACTGCGCGGCGGTGAGCAGCGAGCCAGCTTCGACGTCGTGTTCGTACTCTCGAAACATCCGGTCCGGAGCTGCCGACGTCGGAGATGTAGCGGTCCGCCCTCGTCAGCAGGAACTGGCGATGATATGCGGCCGCCTCGCAGATGCGGATGATCTGTTGCGCGCGTCCGGCAGTCTTCATGCGCTGCGGAAAACTGACTTCACGCGTCTGCGCCGCCCAGCCCTTCCAGGACCTTGACGGCTTCGAAGAATGCCTTCTTCGTGTCGGGATGGAAACCATCGATCTCCGAAGGAGCGATCACGCCAATTCGCATTCCCCGAATGCTGCGTCGCAAGAGTCCCGGATAATCCGGAACGGACACGTTGGCGCTGAAGCGATCCCTGCGGTCCGGACCGGCGATCACTTTCAGCAGGATGCGGTGTCTTCAACCGTGTTCGCCATCGGCCCAAGATGGTCGAGCGTCCAGCTGATCGGCACGACGCCATAGCGGCTGACCAGCCCGAACGTCGGCTTGTGACCGACGACGCCGCAGGTGCTCGCAGGGTTACGAATGGAGCCGGACGTATCGCCGCCCGGCGCGCCGAGCACCATCGAGGCGGCCAGCGCGGCGCCCGACCCGCCGCTCGACCCGCCGGGGTTCCGCGTCAGATCCCACGGGTTGTTGCAGCCGGGCGTATACCCGCCAAACGAGAACTCCGGAAGATTCAACTTGCCAATCAGGATCGCGCCGGCCTCCTTCATCCGCTCGACGATCGTGCAGTCGAACTCCGGGACGAAATCCTTCAGGACCGGAGAGGCCGCCGTGGTGCGAATGCCCTTGGTGTAGTAGGTGTCCTTCACACCCACGGGGATGCCGTGCAGAGGTCCGCGATATCGCCCCTGCTGGATCTCGCGCTCGGCCGCACGAGCCGCTTCCATCGCCTGGTCCGCCGCAACCGTGATGAAGGCGCCGATTCTTGGATTCAACGCCTCGACACGCGCGAGCACCGCTCGTGTCAGCTCCACCGGCGAAAACTGCTTCCTTGAAAGCCGGGCCGCTGCCTCTGCGATGGTCAGAACGGGGAGTTGCGGAGATTGCATGTTGGCGTTCGGGCTCGCCATCGTCGCCAACGCAGCCGCCGAGAGCTCGAGGAATTCGCGTCGTGTCGGCATGGTCAGTCCTCCCGGCCGCGAGTGGGGATCGTCGCGGACTGTGAGGGGAGCGAGAAGACGAACGCAGGCTCAGCTTCAACGGGAAGCGGCAGCGAGTTGATGGCCTCCAGATTCCGCAGGAGGTTCTCGTACTGCCGCAGGACCAGTTCCACCCGTTCTTCCGGGATCGTCAGGCCGTTGGCTTCTGCAAGCGCCCGAACGAGTTCTTTCGTGGGTTGTGGCACGGCTGCTCCTGAGTGACGTGTTTGAGCTACAGTCTACGTCGATGACACGCAAAGATATCCAGCCCGGGTCGCTGCCGGATCCGAGGCCCCGGTACACGCACGGAATTCAAGCCGAAGGCAGGCTGTTGTTCATCGCCGGCCAGGTGGCAGTGGACGTCGAGAACACGGTGGTCGGCAAGGGCGACCCCGAACGCCAGGCCGAACAGGTCTTCGAGAATCTCAAGGCGGTGCTGACCGCCGCAGGCGCGTCGTTCGAGAACCTGGTGATGACGACGACCTATCTCACGGATATCGCGTATCGCGAGGCCTTCAACAAGGTGCGGGTGAGGTACTACGGCAACACGCCGCCGACCAACACGCTGGTCGTTGTGAAGGGACTGGCGAACGCCGATTACTTGATCGAGATCTCGGGGATCGCTGTTCTTTGAGGGTGCGATCGGGTCAACTCCCAACCTCCAACTCCCAACTCCCAAAATTCAAGGGGTGGAAATCGGATCAGTTTTCACCCCGCGGGTATCACCTCTACGCCTTGGGAGTTGTGAGTTGGTCGTTGGGAGTTGACTTACTCTAGCGCCCTGCGCTCCTCGTTGGCTGCATGCAGCCCTGTGTTCGCCGCAGGCACGCCCGCGTAGATAGCCGCCTGCAGCAACACCTCCTCGATGTCGCACCATTCGAGCTCGCGCGGGAGGCCGGTGCGGACGTGGAGGCGGAACTCCTCCCATCGGCCCATCGCCGCCGTCATCGCAAGCACGAGCAGCCGCCGGCTGCGAACGTCGAGGCCTGGACGCGTCCAGATCGTTCCCCAGGCATAGCGCGTGATCAGATCCTGAAAGTCGTCCGATCTCGATGCCGACGCCAGTGCCTTGTCCACGTGCGCATCGCCGAGCACGCCGCGTCTGACTTTCATGCCCGCTTCGTAGAGGTCCTTGTCGGCCGGGAGCAAGAAGTCGAGCAGCGCCGCGGAGAAGGCGCGCGGCGTCTCGATGTTCGACAAGTGCGCCGCGGGGAGGTGCGACGACCCGTGCCCCGGGAATGGCTCGGGCAAGGATCTCGCCGTGCCCCGTCCAGGGCAGCGAGACGTCGAGATCGCCGCTGACGATCAGCGTCGGCACCTTGATGGTCCCAAGCATCTCGGTCTGATTCATGTCCCGGATGGCCGCGCAACATCCGGCGTACCCGGCAGGATTGGTCGCCAGGAGCGTGCGCCGCGAGGTGGCGACGACGGGGGAGCCGGAGGTCAGCAGACGCTGCGAGAAGAACCGCCCCATCACCAGGTCGACGACAGCGTTCATGCCGCCCGAGAGGACCGACTGGCGCCGCTTCTCCATACCCTCGGCATCCGCTCGCGACGAGGTGTTGGCGAGCACCGCGGCGGTCAGACGATCGGGCGCATGCGCGGCAAGCCACTGTCCGATCATTCCCCCCAGTGACAAGCCACAGAACGCGAACCGGTCGATGCCCAGCGCGTCGGCGAGCGCGAGCGCATCGGCCGCGAGCTGGTCGATTCGATAGTCGCCGGGCGTCACCTCCGAGGCGCCGTGACCGCGTATGTCATATCGCAGCACGCGGAAATGTGGCAACAGGTCGGCGGCCTGGGCGTCCCACATCGTGTGATCCTGACCGAGCGAATGCGAGAGCATCAGCACGGGACGATCGTCAAGGCCGTCGAGGCGGTAGTAGCACCTCGCGTTGTCGAGAGTCAGAAGGGGCATGGCTGCAGGTTGAGTTACTTCTGTTCGGCGCCGATCAGCCGGCGCCGGAATTCCTCGGCCGCGCCGAGGTACGCTTCGGGCTTGTCGAGTGTCGAAAGGTCTGCCGGATCGATGGCCGATTTCACCGACGCGTCCGCCGCCAGCGTGTCGATGAAACTTCGACCGTCGCGCCGCGCGCGCTCGAGCGCCTGGGCGATCACGCGCCTGGCGGCTTCCCGCCCAAGAGACGGTGCCAGCAGCATCATCGCGCGCTCGGCAAACACTTCACCATCCGTAGCCGCAATGTTCGACCGCATACGTGCTGGGTCGACGCTCAGCGCGCTCGTGACGTCCGCGAGAGCCGCGAGCGCGGCGCCAGTCGCCTGCACGACGGCGGCGACCGTTGGTGCTTCGGCGTGGTGTCCGCCGACGCCTCGCTCGTGCTCCTGCGGCCATCCCCGACAGGAACGCGCTGACGAGTGCCGGAACCCGCGTCGCCGCGGCAAGCACGATGGCGCAGCCCGCCGGATTCCTTTTGTGCGGCATCGTCGACGACCCGCCGCCGGGCTCGGAGGCTTCCGCCACTTCTTGCTGCATCAGGAGGCGTGATGTCGCGCGCGATCTTGGCGAGTGTTCCCGTGTAAACGCCACACGCGGCGACCATTGACGCCAGCCGATCGCGATGCGCATGCCAAGGCGCCTCCGGGTTCGGCAGGCCGAGCTCGCGCGCGAGTTCGTCCGCAACGCGTGGTCCGCTCTGACCGAGCGCGGCGAGCGTTCCCGATGCGCCGCCGAATTGGAGGATGCATGCGGCCCGCAACGCGGACACCATCTGGGTGCCACTGCGTGACACGGCGCCGAACCAACCCGCGGCTTTCAGGCCGAAGGTAATCGGCGGCGCGGGCTGAAGAAGCGTCCGGCCGAGCATTGGAGCGTCGGCGTACTGTTCGGACAAACGGGTTAGTGTCGCCGTGAGTCGCTCGTGATCGGCGGTCAGAATCGCGAGCGCGCGCGACAAGCAGAGCACGAGCGCGGTGTCGGTGACGTCCTGGCTCGTGGCGCCCCAGTGGACGTAGGTGGTGGCACCCGAATCGATCGCCCGGACGCGCTCGATGAGCATCTGAACCAGCGGGATTGTCAGCGTGCCCGACTTGCGCGCGTCCCGCGCGATGACCGCGGGATCGAAGGCATCCGGGACTGCCGCGCGCGTGATGGCCTCCGCCGCGGATGGCGGGATGACGCCCGTAGCAGCCTCCGCTCGGGCAAGTGCCACCTCGAATCGAAGCATGGCGCCGAGCACGGCGGCATCCGAGAACACCTCGGCGAGCGGCTCGGTGGTGGCGAGGCTCTCAAGCAGCCGCAGGCTCATGCGAGGGTCTCACACGTCAAAGAATACGGTCTCCTCGAGTCCCTGTAGTCGTATCTGGAATCGCCACGTCGTCGGGCTCTCAGGATCGGCGACGGCCATGAGCGTGGGACGCCTGTTCGCCGGCACCAGCGCGAGCACCGGGTCCTGCGCCAATCCACCACCGTCAGGAAAATAGATCCGCGTGTGCAGTTGGCGCAGCAGGCCGCGCGCAAAAAGACAGACGTTGATGTGCGACGTCGGCCGCATGGTCTGGAATTCGCAGGTTCCGTCTTCTCCAGTGGGCATGCGCCCGAAGGCGCCTGCCTGACTGAGCTCGATCACGGCGTCAGCGACCGGCTTCACATCGCCGTCGGTGACTGCAATGACGAGCGAAATCGGTTCGCCGGCTGGCAGGCGATCGACCAGACGGCCATTGGGTTGCGACGTCAGACCGAAATGGAAGAAGGGTCCAACGGTCTGTGACGGCGTGGCGATGAGCGGCTCGCTCATGTGCGTTCCTCGAAGGGTGTCGCGTGCTCGCCGCGAAGGATGATGTCGAACGCGTAGCCGAGCGCCCACTCGGGGCGTGTCAGCTGCAGCTCGAATCGCGAGACCAGCCGCTCCCGAGCGCGCTCGTCGCGAACGGATTGGACCATCGGATCGTGAAGCATCAGCGGGTCGCCCGGAAAGTACATCTGCGTCACGAGCCGCGTGCGGAAGCTGGCGCCGAACAGCGAGAAATGAATGTGCGCCGGACGCCAGGCGTTGTCATGGTTTCGCCACGGATAGGCCCCGGGCTTGATCGTCGTGAACTCGTACCGTCCCTCAGCATCGGTGATTGTACGGCCAGCCCCGCTGAAGTTCGGATCGAGTGGCGCAGGATGGTCGTCCTTGGCGTGCCGATAGCGACCGGCGGCGTTGGCCTGCCAGATTTCCACCAGCGCGCCGGCGACAGGTCGTTCGTCTTCGTCGAGCACTCGGCCCGACACGATGATGCGCTCACCTTGCGGCTCACCCTGGTGCTGGCGCGTCAGGTCGTTGTCGGTTTCGCCCAGGGGCCACCAGCCGTAGACAGGCTCGTTCAAATCCGACAGTGTTTCCGGAAGACGGATGAGCGGCTCCTTCGGCGCGCGTCGAATCGTCGATCGGTACGGCGGAAAGAGCAGCGGCGGCTGGGTACCGGAGACGATGGCTCGAACCTTCATTTCTTGACTCCGTGCGCCACGGCCGTGCGCTCCATCAGGTCGCGCAGCGTCGCCAGTTCGCCCTCAGTTGGCCGCGGCGTTTCCTCGACCACGGTGCGGAAACGGATCGGCCAGCCGGTGTTGTTGCGAACCTGTTCCTGCGTGACGCCAGGATGGAGCGTGGCAACCTCGAACTCGTTCGTTTCTGAATTGGGGTACATGGTACAGAGATCCGTCACGATCAGCGTCGGTCCTTCAGTCTTCAGGCCGAGCGCCTGCCGTTCCTTGCCGGTCGGGCCGTGGCCGAGCGAGGTCAGGAAGTCGAGCTTCTGGACGAACGCGCGTGACCCGTGCGGCATCACGATAAAGACCCGTTGGCAGGCCGTCGCAATTTCGGTGGCCCCGCCACTGCCGGGTAGCCGTACTTTCGGCCGGGCATAGTCGCCAATCACAGTGCTGTTCAGGTTCCCGTAGCGATCGACCTGAGCGCCGCCGAGGAACCCGACCGTGATCCGCCCGCCCTGCAGCCAGTACCTGAAACATCTCGGGAACGGGCACCGTCGCGAGCGCGGTATCGCAGAGCTCGCCATCGCCAATCGATAGCGGAAGCACGTGCGGCTTCGTCTCCAGCGTCCCGGATTCGTAGACGAGGGTCAGCCGCGGAGCGTGCGTCAGCCGGGCCAGGTTGCACGCCGCAGACGGCAGGCCAATCCCCACGAAACAAATATCCTCGTTTCGAAGCGCGCGAGCGGCGGCGACCGTCATCATTTCGGTCGCGGTATACGTCACGGCCGGGCTCCGGCATGCTGATCACCGCGCATCACCTCGTCGTCGATCCAGCGACGGAAGCGGTCCCGGTCGCGAGCGATGTCGTCCCACGCGGTGTAGAAGGCGTTGTCGCGATGGTAGTAGCCATGCGCGTACGACGGCCGGGCGCCGCCTGGCGCCACCACGATGGCGTCGACGGTCCATGATGGCAGCACGACGGCGTTGGATCCCTCGGTGCCGAGATTGTCCACCACTTCTTCGACCGTGACGACCGCGCGTGACGCCGCGAGCACGGCTTCTTTCTGCACGCCGACGATGCCGCTGATCAGCACGTTGCCGCGCCGGTCGGCCTTCTGTGCGTGAACGATCGTCACGTCCGGGCGCAGCGCCGGCACGGCGGCCAGCGTCTCGCCCGGTGAACGGGCAGACGATGGACTTGATCCGTGGGTTGACGCGCGTGAGATCCGACCCGAGGTAACCGCGGAAGACGGCGCACGGCAGCCCTGCGGCGCCGGCCGCATATGCGTTGGCCATGGCGGCGTGGCTGTGCTCCTCGATCTCGAGCGGCTTCGGCCAGCCGGATTCGACCGCGTCTCGAAGCCGATGGAGCGATCCGACGCCGGGGTTTCCGCCCCACGAGAAGATGAGCCGCGCGGCGCAGCCGCTGCCGATCATCTGGTCGTAGATCAGATCGGGCGTCATCCGGATCAGCGTCAAATCCGTGAGGCGCTGCCGGATGATCTCGTGCCCTGCCGCAAACGGAATCAGGTGCGTGAAACCTTCGAGGGCGACCCGGTTGCCCGGCTTGACGAAGCGCGAGACAGCGTCAGCCAGTGCGAGGAATTCAGCCACGCCTCAGAGGGAAATCACCTGGTCCGGCATGTTGCCGGACAGTGCATCATACAAATCGGGGAAGCACCCGACCTGCACACCGGCGACGGTGTCGCGGACCCGGCAGTCGGCCGGCGTCGTCAGCCCCTTGCCGTGCGGATCGCACCAGCGTGGCTGACCCTCGGCCAGGTGTCGCTCGAGTGCGCACATGTCGCACATCATGAGGAGCATGCCCTTCTGCCCCGCGACTTTCGCGAGGCGCTCGCCGATCGGGTCGCCCTTGCGCAGGACGTAGACGTTGTCGTCGAAGAAGAACATGCCGACGACGGTGACGCGATGGGTGCCGGCTTCGAGTTGCGGCAGGATCATCTGGCCAAGCTTGTACGACGCTGCGCGCGGAGACGTGAAAACGTACGCGACCTTCATCGATACCTCACGTGAGTCGAGAATGCGACTATCGACCGATAACATACAGCCATTCAACAGCAGCCAGCAAACCGCCGGCAAGCTGTCGCGGCCGTTCGATGTGCCCGTAGTGAGACATCGGGACATCGAACACGAGCACGCGCAGCTGCGCGTCAGGGTTGGCCTTCTGAAACGCACGTGCCACGAAGAGCTCGCGTGCCTGTTTCGGGTCGGGGTCCCAGTGCCCATCGTCGCCAGCCGCGACGGCCCAGAGCATTCGCCGGTACCCGGTGAGCGGCGCCTCGACGGTTGACAACAGATCGGCAATCACCGCTTGCGGGTTTACGCGAAGACCGCTCGCGGCAATGGCCTCGCGGATTTCGCGCTCGGCATCCGCTCGGCGTTCCGTCGCACCCTGGTGTTCCAGATCCTGGATTACCTGCTTGAACTGGGGCCGGCGCCGGTCCTCCCGCTCGAACCACCGCTTCGCGATCTCGAGTGGCGTCCCCGGACCGAGCGGATTCAGCGGGCCGATGTAGCTGCGTGAGTATTCTTCGACCGTGCGCGGCCGAAGCACGGTCAGCGGCGGATACTGACGCGTCCTGTTGTCGCGATTGTTCGTGCCGGCGGCTTCGTCACTCCACGTCCGGCGGATCGACGCGGGCCCTCCGGTTCCCCAGCCGAGGGAGTAGCCGTTCAATTGCTTTGCAAGCCGACGCTGCAGGAGGAACTGAATCTCGCCCCCGGTGGAGTGTCCGGCGATGAGCACCGGTCCTTTCGTCGCCTGTTCCACGAGCCGCGCCACCCCGTCGCACACCACCGAGAAGGTCATGATCGCATTGCGTGCGGTCGCCTCAGCGTCGCTGAGATCACGGTCGAGCAGGTACGCCGCCTTGCGCGCGGGGACTGGCACCGTCCAACCACCCGGTTTGTAGTTTCCAGGAATGGTGATGAGCAGCACGGGAACGCGCTGCGCCAGATACTGCCCGACGGCCGGTCCGTTCAGCGGGTCGACGAAGAACTCGTACCAGTTTGCCGATCCGCCGTTGATGAACGCCACCGTCGGCAACCCCGGAGTGGGCTTGACCGGGGAGAGCAGCAGCCCCGTGATGTCCCAATCAAGATCGTAGAAGCGATAACGGACGACGTGCCACTTCGCGCGATACCCGATCTCGGCGGGAAGTTTCTCGAGATCCCGAGGGTCGAAGGCGCCGCCCGGTGCGGCGTCCGCGAGACTCTTGACGCGCCCGCCAGCGTCGGGCAACTCCCACCCCAGACGATCGAACGTCGTCGCAGGAACGGCGGTGTACTCGGCCGGTTTCCGGAGCAGGTCGAGCACCTGCCCCTGGGGGTCAGCCGTTTGCTCGAGACGCAAACAGCGGCACGGTCGCGGCAATAGCCGTCGCGAACACCAGCCGGCGGCGAGAGCAGAGAGGAATGTCGAGCAGGACTAAAAGCCATGAAAATGTGACGGGATCGCATCAGTTTTCCTCGTTCAACAAAAAGGCGACCCGCGAATTGTGTCACACCGGGCGGAGTAATCTCCTCATGACAATCGAAGATGGAGGGCAGGCATATGCAAATTCGACGGACCGCAACAGGCTGCCGGGTACGTCGGCTCTCTCGATCCGCTCGAAGCCAAACCTGGGGAAGAACTGCTCGGCGGTGATTGTCAGCAAGTAGACCGCTGGAGCGCTCGCACTGGCGGCCAGCGCGATGGACTCGTGGACGAGGCGGTGTCCGATTCCCCGGCCCCGCGCGGCCGGCTCGACCGCCAGCGATCGCAGCAGCGCGCCATCGTCAAACATCTCGAGCGTCACGGTCCCCACAATCGTGGTCTGGTTGCGAGCGACCAGGCTGGTTGCCAGATGATCGGTCAGGCCCTCGACCGTGAGCTGGCTTTTCACAAGCAATCCTATGATCGCCGGCAGGTCCTCCGTCGTGGCTCGTTCGACATGAACAGTCATCAGTTTGCTTAAGTATAGACGCTATCAATGGCTGGCATCGATGTTCGCGCGATCACCGGGCACCAGCCACGGTCCGTGCGCAGCCGTTTTCAGCAAGGCGGCGAAACAGGCGGCCCAATCGAACCTAAGAAGGCACAGCCAGTCGATGGATCCGTCCGCTCGTGAGAGGCCTGCCAGCAGGACCGCCCCACTGTGACAATTTCGCACGTCGGGGTCTCGATCCGGGAAGTCGGAGAGTCTGCGCAGGCGAGACGGACGCCGAGGTTCCCTTTCATTCGCGCCGTCACGACGCCGACCAGCGCACGGGCGTCGGCTTATTGGTCGGGATCGCAAATTGCCTGTCATGTGGTGGATTCGGCGTGTAGCCGACAGGGCATCATACGTGCGAATTGCCGATCGTGCTGTCCGTGCGTCATCTCCAGGCGAACGCTGGAGCGATTGTAGATGAGGATCAGTGATCCGCGAAGCTGTTCGGCCCACCGATGAACTCTCCGCTGCGGTCCGTGCCTGTGACTACACGGCCCTGCGCGAGCTAATGCGCAATCGTCATGCGGGCGATGCGGCAGCGATTCTGACGCAGCTGAGCCTCGACGATCAGGTGGTGGTCTTCCGCGTGCTCCCACGCAAGAACGCCGCCGCCGTCTTCGAGTACCTTTCGCAGGATGCGAAGGAACTGTTGCTCAAGGGGATGGCGCACGAAGAGGTGGCCGCCATCCTCAATGCCATGGCGCCAGACGACCGCACCAGGTTCCTCGATGAACTGCCCGCGGCTGCGACCCGGCAGCTCCTTGCGCTGCTGACGCCGGATCAGCGCTCGGTCGCGCTCACATTGCTCGGTTACCCCGAGAAATCGGTTGGCCGCCTGATGACGCCGTCCTACATCGCCGTGGGAACGGACTGGACGGTGCGCGAGGTCCTGGACTACGTCCGCACCCACGGTCAGGACAGTGAAACCCTCAACGTCATCTACGTCGTCGACGATCAGGGGCTGTTGATCGATGACGTTCGCATACGCGAGTTCCTGCTCGCGCCACTCGAGAGACGGGTCGCGAACATCATGGACCGGCGCTTTGTCGCGCTGAAGGCCACTGACGATCAGGAAGCGGCGGTGAATGTGTTTCGGCGGTACGATCGGAGTGCCCTACCCGTCACCGACACCGCCGGCATCCTCATCGGGATCGTCACCATTGATGATGTCCTGGACGTAGCTGAGGCGGCAGCGACACGAGACATTCAACGCATCGGTGGTTCGGAAGCGCTCGACGAGCCATACATGCGGATCTCGTTCGCGCACATGCTGCAGAAGCGCGCCGGCTGGCTGACGGCGCTGTTCATTGGCGAGATGCTGACGGCCACGGCCATGGGGGTCTTCGAGGACGAAATCTCGCACGCGGTGGTCCTCGCGTTGTTCGTCCCTCTCATCATTTCAAGCGGGGGCAACTCCGGATCGCAGGCGTCGACACTGGTGATTCGCGCGCTGGCGCTCGAGGAGGTGCGGCTCACCGATTGGTGGCGCGTGATGCGGCGCGAGGTCCTCTCCGGGCTGTCGCTAGGAGCCATTCTCGGCAGCATCGGATTCTTGCGCATCGCGCTCTGGTCGGTGTTCTCCGGCATCTACGGTCCGCATTGGGTGCTGGTCGCCATCACCGTAGCCGTCGCGCTGATCGGCGTCGTGTTGTGGGGTACCTTGATTGGCTCGCTGCTGCCGTTCCTCTTGAGGCGCCTCGGGTTCGATCCGGCCGCCTCGTCTGCACCGCTCGTCGCGACGCTGGTGGACGTTACCGGGCTCGTGATCTATTTCACTGTCGCGCTCGTCATCCTGCGCGGGACCTTGCTGTAGACCCGACGTAGCCTTGGCGAAGGCGGACACTTGCGTTGAGGGCTGCCGTGTCAGACCGCTTGCGCCGAGCCCTCCCAACCATCGTTGGTCTCGTCCTGTTCGCCGTCGCCTTGGACGTGCTGCGCGTCGAGCTTCATGCGGTGAGTTGGCACGATCTGACGCGCGACATTCGCAACACGCCAGCACATCAGCTCCTGATTGCCGTCCTGCTCACGGCGGCGAGCTACGCTACCCTGACGGCCTACGATTTCCTCGGGTTTGCATACGTAGGGAAGCGGCTTCCACCGAGAGACATCGCGCGCACAGCGTTTCTCGCTTATGGCATTGCCAACACGGTCGGTGGGTCGGGTCTCGCGGGGTTTTCGGTCCGCTATCGACTGTATACGGGCAGTGGAGTCACGCTCGAAGAACTATCGCGGCTCGCGTTCTCGTACTCCGTCACGTTTTGGCTGGGACTTCTTGCGCTAGGGGGTTTGAGCCTCGCCCTTGACCCGCTCCCATCTGTACGCGAGCTGCCGGCAGCCGGACTAATTCGAGCTGCCGGATGGCTGCTGCTGCTGATTCCCTTTTCCTACCTGACCGCTACGCGAGTCAGGCAGACGCCAATTCGCTTCCGGCGCTTCGAAATGCTGCTGCCGTCGCCTCACTTGGCAGTCGCCCAGCTTGCGCTCTCGTGCCTCGATTGGATTCTGTTTGGCAGTGTGCTGTACGTGCTGCTGCCGCAGAACTCGCTCTCGTTCCTGGGATTCCTCAGCGCATTTCTGGTGGCCGTGCTGATCGGTATGGCAAGCCATGTCCCTGGTGGTGTCGGCGTCTTCGACGGGCTGATGGTCCTGCTCCTCAATCCGTTCCTGACGTCACAGCAACTCCTGCCGGCGCTGATCGTTTTTCGAGCGGTCTATTACCTGGTGCCTTTCATCGCCGCGCTGATCCTGTTGCTCGCCGACGAGCTTCGTCAACACCGTTCACGCGTCGCCCGCGTGGGCGACACGCTCGGTCCGGTGACAGAACAACCACGAAATAGCTGCCGGCGGCGAGCACTTCTGCCACAAGTGGCGCCCGGCGAATCCATCCGCCATCGCCGCTCGACCCGATGACAGAGCGCCCGTCCGGCGAGACCGTACGCCCGGCCTGCCAGCCGGACGTGCTGCGCGCGAGCGCGCAGCAGCTTGTCTCGCCGTCGCTCGTCGATCGTCGAGCGAGCGAAGGCGGAAATTGGGGAACATAAGGCGCCCCAGCCGAGCGAACGGCCAGGCAAGCGTAGCGCCGGAGCGAGGTGGGGAACATGAAAGGGGCCCCACCGAGCGAAGGCCAGGCAAGCGAGCGCCGGCTTGCCAGCCGGAGCGCTGCCATCGCTGGAGCACGTCCGCCTTCGCCAAAGGCCACGGCGGACAACCTTCGCCAGACATCAGCGCGAAGGTTGGAGGGGAGTGCCGCGTAGCGGCACCGCGAGCGCGCAGAGAGGTGGGGAACGATAAAGGGGCCCCACCGAGCGAAGGCCAGGCAAGCGAGCGCCGGAGGGGAGTGCCGCGTAGCGGCACCGCGAGCGCGCAGCGAGGTGGGGAATGTAAAGGGGCCCCACCGAGCGAAGGAATAAATGGAGGCGCCGGGATTTGCACCCGGGTCCGAAAATACATCCCCGCAGGAATCTACGATGCGTATCCGCTTCTGAAATCTCGCTCCCGGCGTGAAGAAGCGGCGAACAACCGCCGGAAGCCAGCCCCGGAAAATCTCGTCACCGACATCCGCGACCACGTGTCGGCGACCAGCCTGCTTAAATGACATCCAGTCCCCGGCCCGCAGGCTGACCGGGGTGGACGCTCACAGGGTTTTACGCTGCGAGAGCGAGCTGCGTATCCGCAGTTATGGTTGTTTTCCATCTGATTAACGAGGGTGATGGTCCTCGGCACGCATCCTGCGAAACCATATCTCCGTCGAATCTAGGTCGCCCCCTCTGGTGCCGGACCGCGCCTCTTGCACGAGGCTGCCCGGTGTTTCCGCGGCCAGTCTGCAGCGGCCATCGGTGGAGGTCGATACCACAGGTGGGCCGGCAGCGGACGCGGGTGGACCTATTATTGTAGCGTGCCCGTGTTCGGCAGGTCAAACCTTTGCCGTGCTTGGGTTTACGGGTTCTTCCCAGCTTGACTTGAAGGCTGGCCATCCGGATAATCGCCAGTAATGATCCAGGACCAGCTTCGCGACGCGTTAGACACCATCCGCGTGAAGCTTCAGGCCGAGCTCGACTCTCAGATCACCGCGCTCGGTGAACAGCAAACGCAGGCTATCAAGCAAGCACGTGCGGCGGCGGAACAGGACGCCGATCGCAAATGGGCGGCGCGACTCGAGACCGCTCAGGGCGAGTGGACCGCTCGACACCAGTCGGAGTTGGCCGCTGCGGCGGCCGAAGCCGACCGACGGTTGTCAGAGGAATGCGCCAGGCTCCAGGGCGAGGCGGAGCAGGCCGTGGCTCGCATCCGCGCCGAGGTCGACGGCGAACGCACGCGACGCGAGGAAGTCGAAGCCGAATTCCTCCAGTGGCGTGACCGCGCCGACGTGGCCGAGCAGCGCCGCGTCGCGGAGGCCGCCGAACGCCAGCGCCGAGAAACCGAACGCGAGCAGCACTACCGGCGTGAGCTGGCGGAGTTGCTGGGCGAGCGCCAGCGCCGCGAAACGGCGATCGAGGAAGAGCGCAAACAGCGCGATTCCGTCCTAGAGGAAGAGCGCAAACAGCGCGATTCCGCCCTAGAGGAAGAGCGCAAACAGCGCGATTCCGTCCTCGAGGCAGAGCGCACAGCGGCGCGATGCCATCATCGAAGCAGAGTGCCGGCGGCGCGAAGCCATCATCGAAGATGAGCGCAACAGCACCAGCAGCGCGAAGCTGCCAGCGAGAACGAGCGCAAGCGGCTCGAAGCCGCATTCGCAGAGGAGCGACAGAAGCAGGAAGCGGCGTTCAAAGAAGAGCGAGAGAGCCGAGAAGCGGTCTTCAGCGAAGAACGGCGCGAGCACGAGGAGAGGGAAGGCGATGCGCGCCAGCGCCTGGAAGCGCTCCAGACCGAGCTCAAGACGATCAAGGCGAAGGAAGCGGAATCGCGCCAGCGTCTGTCTGAACTCGAGGCGGATCTCCAGCGCCGCGTCGCGGCGGAGCAGGACCGCCAGAGCCGCGAGGCGTCCGAGAAAGCCGAGCAGCAGCGGCGCGAGGCCGCCATGCTCGAGGAACATCGGACGCATCGTGGCCGACTTCGAGACAAAGCTCTCGGCGTTTCAGGACCGCCATGCGGCGGAACGCACGCGCGCGGAGGGATTGGCGGCTGAGCGCACCGCGCTTGGTGGAGAGCTGAACACGGTGAAGGCGTCGCTCGAAGCCTTGCACCAGGCCGAAGGACAGCGCGTGCGAGAGCTCGAGGATCAGTTGCGATCGCAGCGCCACTCGCATGAGACGGCGTTGGAGGTAGAGCGCAAACGGACCAGCGATCTGACCGATGCGCTCGGTCGCGCCCAGGTCTCACTGGCCGCAGAACGGCAATCGATGGCGGCGGCGCAGAAGGCGCTGGCGACCGAACGCCTCGCCATCGCGAGCGAACACGAAGCGGTGGCCCGGGCGCGCGATGCGTTCGCAGCGGAGCGCGAAGCGGCCGCGCGCACAGCGCCGCTCATGGGGCAGGAACCCCTGATGACGGTCGACGTGACCGAAGCACGCGTGGCGGAACGTCAGTCGCAACTTGTCGCGTTGGAGCGGCTGCTCAATTCCACACGCGCAATCACGCTCGCGCGGTCACTCTCGGAGGCTCTGGCGGCTCTGCTCGCCGGCGCTGGCGCTGCGGCGCCGCGCGCCGCGCTCTTCGTGATCAACGCCAACGCCCTCCAAGGCTGGAAATCCTCCGGCTTCGCCGAAGGCTCGCAGCTTCCGGCAACTGTGACGATTGAAGAGAGCGGTGCGCTCGGTCAGGCGGTCACGACCCGTCAGACCGTGTCGGCCACGGCGGAGTCCGCTCCATCGTTCGCGGCGCTTCCGGCCGATCGCGCGGGCGTTGCTGTTCCGATCCTGGTCGGCGGCCGTCCCGTCGCCGTGCTCTACGCAGACGACGGCGCTACGAGACGAATCACAGGCCCCCTCGTCGTGGCCGGAAGAGGTGCAGATTCTCGGTCAGCACGCCTCGGTGTGTCTGGCGCATCTGACGGCCGTGCGCAGCGCCCAGGCGGCGCGCATCGAGCGCGCGAACGCCTCGGCTGCCGCGACGTTCGTGCCGGACTCGACGCCAGGTGTGCCCACCGAAGACAGCGGCGCGCGACGCTACGCCAAACTGCTGGTGTCAGAGATCAAGCTGTACAACGAATCGGCGGTGCGCCTCGGTCGCGAGAAGCGGGACCTGATGAATCGGCTGCGCCCCGAGATCGATCGCGCGCGCAAGCTGTACGAAGAGCGTGTCTCGCCGACGGTGGCCGGGCGCGGTTCCTACTTCCAGCAGGAACTGGTGCAAACGCTCGCCGATGGTGATCCGGCCTTGCTCGGTAGTGCCGCGGGTCCTGCTGGATAAATGATGAATGTGATCAACAGGTCCATTACCCTTCTCGTCGGTCTCCTCCTGATCCTCCCCAGGTCCCTGGCCTCGACCCAGGTCGACCAGCTCGCTCCGACGGCGCATGCGCCGCTGGCGGGCAGCGTCGAAGAGATGTGGTTCGTCCCGACGGACGCCGAGCGCAAGACCAGGCGCACCGCGGCCAATCAATCACTCGCTGACGGCGTCGAGGCTTTCGGCGCCGGCGACTACGCCCGTGCCGTGACGCTCGTCAGTTCTCCGGCGCTGGCCAAGGGCGAGCTCAAAGACTGGGCGGCGTACTATCGAGGGCTTGCGGAGCTGAAACTCTCGAAGGCGGCCGACGCCCGCGCGACCTTCTCGGGCATTCGTGCGCGCAAGGTTCGCGGCCATGTCTCTGTCGCCGCTGCGCTCGGCGAGGCAGAGGCGGCAGAGAATCTCGGCGAAGCCGCGGCGGCGGTCGCCATCTATGACGAGCTCGCGGCTGAGAAGACGACGACGACCGACGAGGTGCTGTTGAAGTTGGGGCGCGCGGCCAACAGTGCCGGTGATCGGCGAAAGGCCGCCGCCGCTTTCACTCGCGTCCGTTACGAGTATCCCTTGGGCGAGGGGTCGACCGAAGCCGTCGACGGCGTTGGCCTCGCTGCAGGACGTGGTCGAACGGAAAGACGCCAAGGCGGATCTCGGACGCGCCGCGATCCTCTTCGGTGCACGCCGCTACGACGATGCGCAGGACGCATACACTCAATTGCGAAGCGCCGTCAGCGGCGACGATCGGGAGCTGGTCGAGCTGCGCATTGCCGAGTGCGACTACTTTCTCGGCCGCCACAAAGCAGCGCTGGACGAGCTGGCGCCGTTCCTCGAGCAGGCATCAAGGCGGGCGGAAGCACGGTTCTTTTATGCCAGCGCCACCCGGGAGCTTGGACGCGCCGACGAATACATCACGCAGACGCGGGCGCTGGTCACAGATTTTCCAGACAGCTCGTGGTCGGAAGAGGCGCTGAACAATCTCGGAACCCACTACATTCTGACCAACCGCGACGATCTCGCCGCCGACGTGTTCCGCGAACTGTACGAGAAATTCCCCTCGAGCGTTCGTGCCGAGCGCGCCGCCTGGAAGCACGGCTGGTGGAAGTACAAGAACGGCGAGTACGCTGAAGCGGTCCGTGCGTTCGAGACGGCAGCCAAGAGTTTCCCCCGCTCCGACTACCGGCCCGTCGTTCATCTACTGGGCGGCCCGCGCGCACGAGAAGCTCGGGGCCGGCCCGCAAGCGGAATCACGTTTGCGGATCGTCTACGCAGACTACGGTAGTTCCTACTACGGCCGGTTGGCGTTGCTACACCTCCCGAAGGATGCGAGGACAGCGCTCGAAGCGGGGACCGTTCCTGCGAGCGCGCAGACCGCCGTCGTGCGCCCGGAGCCGCCGGCGAATATCGAAGTCATCCGCCAACTGCTGTCGAACGAGCTGTTCGATGATGCGATCAGCGAGATGCGCTTCGCGCAGCGGACGGGCGGCACGTCGCCGGCCCTCGATGCGACCATCGCCTGGGCCTACAACCAGAAGGGCGAGTTGCGTCGCGCGATCACGCTGATGCGGCGCGCCTACCCGCAGCACCTGACGTCGGGCGGGCAGGAACTGCCCGGTCGAGATCCTCCAGGTCATCTACCCGTTGACCTACTGGGACTCGATACGCAAGAACGCCGCGGCGAGGAATCTCGATCCCTATCTGGTTGCGGCGCTGATCGCGCAGGAGTCGACCTTCGATCCCAAGGCCAAGTCCGCAGCGAACGCGTGGGGGCTGATGCAGGTCATCCCGTCCACGGGTCGCCGCCTGGCACGATCGCTCGGCATCCGCCGGTTCAGCACGACGATGCTGACCGACCCTGAGATCAACCTGCGGATGGGCACGCTGTATTTCTCGCGGCTGGTCGAGCAGTTCGGCGGCTCGTACTATGCGCTGGCGAGCTACAACGCGGGAGAAAGCCGGGTCGTGCGCTGGAAGGCTGAGCGTCCGGGCATCGAGCAGGACGAGTTCATCGACGACATACCGTTTCCCGAGACGCAGAACTACGTGAAGCGCATTCTCGGCACGGCTGAGGACTATCGCGCGTTGTATTCGAAAGCCGGCGGCGGCCGTCCGATTCCAGTCGCAACGGCGCGGGCGCGCACCGGCGGCTAGCGCGCTTACGTAACTGCGACCGCCAACGCGCGCTCAAGTCCGAGCGCGATCGGCTGCATCCTTGGCACGTGGCACGTCGAGTGGCACGTGACGTGCACGTTGTCACTCCGGCCAGGTCACGATCTCGTAAACAGCCAGCCGTCTGTCCTCCGCCATCAGCCTCAGGCAGTCGCCGAACTCTCGCAACCCCCGCTCGACATCTGCCGCGCCACGCTCGCCGTACTTGTCCCGGTGTACGGTGATGTAGCGCACCCGACGCTCGCGCATGGCCTTGAAGCTGTCCCTCGAGGGAAACGACGCGAGCCGCGTTGCCAGCGTGCGAAAGTCCACCGGGATGTGATCGCTGTAGCCGTTCACCAGCGGTTGCCAATGGACGGTCGAATTCAGCATGTAGCGCGTGTGCAGATGGAAATCGATGCGCCGATCGTAGAACGGGAACTCCGCGACCGATCCGCGCGGCAGCTGCGCCAGCACGCGATATGATTCTGGCGGCGTCTCGTCGGTGCGCCAGTCGAACGGAAACTGCCGCAGGTCGACGATCGCGACGAGGCACGCGATCGCCGCGACGGCGCCAGCGTGGCGCGGGGCCACGCGTTGCCTGAGCGCCCGGACGGCGAACGCCGTAAAGATCGCCAGCGCCAGCATGACGACGATGCCCATGCGCCCGGGCGCGCGCATGAAGGTAAAGACTGGAATGGTCCTGTAGAAGAGCGTGTAGAGCCCAGCCTGTGGGCCGAGCGACGCCCAGAACACCAGGAACGCCAGCGAGCCGTAGAGCCAGGCGGTTTCGCGTCCGCTGCCGCCTGCAGGGTTTGCTGCCTTGTCCCTGAGCGCGACGACGAAGCCGGCGATGCCAAGCCCGGTTGCGACGAAGCCGGGGAACAGCACTTCGTTGTTCCAGGTGCCCAGGTGCTCGAGCATCCATCGATGCAGCCAGGCGCTCGAGGCGAGGTACGACCTCCACGTCGCCGAATACATGCGCGCGTCGTCCAGCGATCGCGCGAAGCCGGTTTCCTCCTGGATTTGAAGGTAGGGCAGGAAGAAAGGAATGACGAGGCCGATCGACACAGCCGCGGCGGCCGCGACGGCGGTCCAGTACGGCCCGGAGCGCCACAAGTTGCGGGACCAGGCGTAGAACAGTGTCGCGTAGCCGATCGCCAGGCCGGCGAAAATGCCATAGTAGGCGCACGAGAGCGCTGCGGCGGTCAGCGCCAGCCCGAGCGCGATCCCACCGCGGACCGAGGGCGTATCGACGACTCTGTGGAACATGAACAGGGAGAGCGGAATCCCCGCAGCCATCAGCAGCTGGATGTGTGCCGTGTGCGAGAAGAGATAGGGGCAGAACGCGTAGACGATTCCGGCGACGGCTGCAGCCGCGCTGTCGTTGGTGAGTCTGCGGGCGAGCAGCCACGCACAAACCACCGAGGCGGCGAACGCGAAGAGCACGACGACGTTGTGCGACGTGTTGGGGTTACTCGTGAACCACCAGATCGGCGCGGCAAGGGCCCCGGCGCCGAGATTGGCTTCAGAGTAGGCGAGTGTCCTCCGGTGCGGATAGAAGATGTTGGCGTTGAAAACGTCGGCAGGGGTCGTCGTCAGCGCGTGGGCCACCCACGCGACGTTCCACACGGAGAACCGCGCGTCACCACTGTTCTGGGTGCGGCCGAGGTGACTGATGTCGGTGGCGAGCGGCCACGTCATCAGAACGGTGAGCGCCGCTGCCCCGACCCAGACACCGAGCGCGCGCACCGCGCGCGCGGTGATGGCATCCGTTCGAGGCACCATGTAGAATGCCCGTCATTCTAGTGGAGGACAGTCCACTAAGCCACCCGCGAGCGGGCGCGAACACGCCGGTCACGAATTCGCCTTCTTTGGCCTCGGCGCCGGTTCTCCGGCCGCCGGGCAGAAGCCTCCCGGTCGCTGCAGGCATCGGTCTGGCCGTAGCTGCCGCCGCATGGCTGTGTCAGGGGACGCTCGCGTTCGCATACACCAGACGGTCCGCGCCTGGTCGTCCTGCCCCTATCAGCGTTCGCATTCCTTCTTGCACTCGCGCTTGGGACAACCGCGATGATCGCGGCACGCGCGCGGGTTCCCATGTCCCCACTCTGGCTGCTGACCCTCGTGCTCCTGCCGTTCCTGCCCGTCAGCCTCCCGGCTGCACTTCTCGTCTGGTCGGGACCGCTGAGGATGATCGTCTGGTTCGGCGTTGCGCTGCTGATGCTTTTCGAGACAGCACGAAGGCGGTCAGCTTGCAGGCCCGTCAGCCTTCGATCGTGTCGTGCACTTCGCGCGCACGCGGCCCAGAGCGACAGCCGGCCTTCTGGCGGCTGCGGTCTTCACGACCGCGTTCGCGATCGTGGCGCCTGCATTGCCTGGCGGCGACGAGCCGCATTATCTGGTGATCACGCAGAGCCTGCTTCTCGATGGTGATTTGCGGATCGAGAACAACCATCGTCGCGGCGACTACCAAGCGTTTTATCAAGGGCCTCTCGCGCCGCACTACCTTCGACGCGGTCGCGATGGAGAGATCTATTCGATACACGCGCCAGGCATCTCAGCGCTAATCGCTCCGGCGTTTGCGTTGGGCGGCTACCGGGCGGCGGTGATGCTGCTGATTGCCCTCGCCGCATGCGGTGGAGCACTCGTCTGGCATGTCGGCTGGCTGGCGACCCGAAGCGTCGCGGGAGCCTGGTTCGGCTGGGCCGCCGTCGTCTTGGCGCCCACGACGATCTTTCACAGCTTTACCGTCTTTCCTGACGGTGTCGGCGGCGTCGTCACGTTGACCGGCGTGTGGGCACTGCTCCGAGCCGTCGAGGAGCGCAAGACTGGATCGACGTCAGTCCGGCCCTGGCTGCTTCACGGCGCGGCGCTGGCGCTGCTGCCGTGGCTGCATACGCGCTTCGCCATCCTTGCGGGCAGCCTTGGTGCGCTCGTGCTCCTGCGTCTGTCGACGACGCGGAATCCGGCAGGCAAAGCGGTGGCGTTTCTCTCGATTCCTGCCGTCAGCGCGTTGTGCTGGGTCGGCTTCTTCATCGCGATCTATGGCACGCCGGATCCGTCGGCGCCGTACGGAGGGTCTCGGGAGTTCTCGCTGTCGTTCATTCCGGGTGGCTTGACAGGTCTGCTGTTCGATCAGCGGTTTGGCCTCCTCACGAATGCACCGGTGCTCGTGATCGCCGTTGCGGGAATCGGGTTGATGTTGTTCGGGCGCTCACCGGCTACAGGACAGCAGCCGGCAGAGACCGGCTCGTCGCGCCGTCTCGCGATAGAGCTTCTCTTCGTCATCGTGCCGTATCTGCTGACCGTTGCGAATTTCGCCATGTGGTGGGGAGGCTGGAGCGCCCCAGCGCGATTCGCCGCGGCGGTCGTTCCAACGCTGGCGATTCCGTCCGCGTTCGCGTGGAGTGCGATGCGAAGCCGAGCCAGCCGATACTCTGCCTGTTTCGCGCTTGCCGCCACCGCGTTTCTGGCAGCGGTGCTGATTGTGCCGGGACGCGGTGCGCTCGCGTTCAACACGCGCGAGGGGTACGCCCATTCGCTGAACTGGCTGTCACGCCTCGCCGATTTGGGGCAGGGAATGCCCGCATGGTTTCGCGATCGCGAGCCGGAGTTCTTTCTCGACACCGTGGTGTGGGCCGCGATCGGCCTCGCCACGTGGCGACTCCTTCGGAGGCTCGAGGGTTCGGCCCGGCTGCGCTCGTCCGCGTCGTTCGCAACGGCCGTCTCGCTCGCGTATGCGTCGGCGTTCATGCTGGCGCTCACGATCACATGGTCCCTGCATGGTGCAGACCCCATCAATGCCGCGCCCGCGCAGGTCGACGTGCTCCGCCGCCTCTCCAGGGAGCCACGGCTGACCGCCTGGCAACTGAACCCGCTGTCGCGAATTGCGTCCGATCGTGTGCCATCGCTTCTTCGAATCGATCCCGGCACGCGGTTCGTGACCAACGGCGGTGCCGGTAGAAACGATCGGCCCCTGCTGACGCTGCCGGCAGTCCCGGCAGGGCGTTACCGCATCCGTGTGAGAACCAGCGGGCAGGGCGGCTGGCTGATGATCGGAATAGGTCAGGATCAGTTTGCGCTGAAGACGCTGGCCATCGCGTCACCGCCAGCGCCCATCGACATCGACTTCCCAGTGGACGTCCGTGCCCTCATCGTCCGGGGAGACGACGATGCGCGACGGGTCGTCAGGGAGCTTGCGGTCGAACCTGTGTCGGTTGTTCCTGCGCAAGACCGGCTCACGACGGCGTTTGCCCGCCAGGCCGTGCGCATCGGATCGTCATCGGTGTATTTCCTGGACGACCGCAGCTTTCCGGAGCCTGAAGCATTCTGGGCAGGCGGTGCTCGGTCGACGTCGGTCGTGTTCGATCCGGATGATGCACGTTCGGCACTGGAGCTGCTCGTGCGCAACGCACCGGTGGCCAACACCGTGACCATCCAGCAAGGCAACTGGCGCGAGGTGCTCCAGCTTGCGCCGGGTGAGGAACGTCAGGTCCGAGTCCCGATGAACGCCCAACGAGGAGCGGCGCTCGTGACCATCGACACGAGCGCCGGATTCCGGCCGTCAGAGATTGAAACGAACAGTCGGGACCACAGGTTTCTTGGGGTGTGGATCAAACCGTAGTCCGTGGTCTCGTAGGTCCGTGGCCCGTGCGAGGCGCGGAGTGATGCGCCGCGCAGCGGCGTCGGCGAGCGCGAAGCGAGCGGGGGTGGGGCCTCGCGAGCACCAAAAAATGCTGACTTCGAGCTACGAGCCACGGACCACCGAACCGAGCCCGAGCCACGAATCGTCAGAACCGAACGACCCCCCCAAAGTACAGTCCCTTCAGATTCAGCTCGCCCTCGTCGTCCTCGATCTTGTAGAAGACATCGAACGAGCGGTAGCCGGCCTGGGCGCCGAAGTTGTCGGTGAAGTTCACGGTGCCGTAGAGATCGAAGTCGAAATACTTGCCCTGGTAATCCTCGTCGATGTCCTCGGGCAGCTTGAAGAAGCTGAACTCGCCGGTGATCGAGACGTTGGGGAGGACGTAGCCGCGGCCGATGACGCCGATGGCGGGAATCGGGGCCCTGGCGCGGACGAACTCACTGTCGCGGCCATTGCTCAACCTTGCCTCGACGTCGGTGTATTTGGCCTCGAGCAGCAGGCCGACGAATCCGCGATCCAGATAGACGAAGTCCCATTCGTATCCGAAGCGATACGCGCGCCAAGTCAGATCGGTCTGGACCGGGATCGCGAGCGGGAAGCGGATGCCGTTGAAGATGAGATCGCCGCGAAGCACCCTTGTGCGTCGTACTTGATCGGGGAGTATTCGAAGCGGAACTTGTGCTTGGTAGCCGGACGAAGGACCACTTTGAACTGGGGAACCACCTGCTTCTCGATGCCCAGGTCGTCGACGAAGTCGATGCGGGTTCCGGGATGCCGAGGGATTCGCTGGTAATGAAGATATCCGGCGTCGGGTTCCACAGGTAGATACCGCCTTCGACGTGGTAGGTCTCGCCCGTGGCCCGATTCGAGATCGGGCGCGCGCCGTACTGGGCCAGCGCGGAGGTAGCGGCCATTGGAGCCGTCAAACAAAACACCAGTAACGCAGCGACACGTGTGCGCATGAAGAGTCCCGCCCCGGAATGTGTGTGTAAAGAGAGCCCGGTAGGGAATGGCCGGGAGCCTGCTGGGTTAGGCAGGGTCAGGATAGCACGAAGCCAGCGGGTTGCGGCCCCGGAAAGGCGTTAGTATACTTCCCGTATACGCCATGCGCCCCCAATCGTCTTCGCTTCCAGCAGCTCCCGAAGCGACTCAGGTCGATCGCGCGTACCACAACATCAAGGCTGGGATCGTTGAGGGGCGATATGCGCCCGGCGCTCCCTTGTCGGAGGTCGTGCTCGCTCGCGAGCACGGCATGAGTCGCACGCCCGTGCGCGAAGGGCTCGCGCGGCTCTGGCAGGAGCGATACCTGGATCGTGTCGCGGGTCACGGATACTTCGTTGCCCGCGTCACGGTTCAATCCATCCGCGACACATTCGACGTGCGCCGCCTGCTCGAAGGGGCCGCCGCCGCCTGTGCCGCCGTCATGGCCACAGCCGAGGAGATTCAGTTGCTCCGCGAGCTCGCGGTCCTGCCGGAAACCGACGCACTCACCCGACGCAGCCGCATCGACGCGCCGGGGGAATACCGTGACGCGGAAGCGGCGAACGTCCGCTTCCACCTGGCCATCGCCTCCGCTGCGCGCAACAGTCTCGCAATGGAGCTGATCGAACGCTGCCTCGGTCAGGTGGATCGGTTCATGTCGCTCGGCGTCAATTTCGGCGATTTTCAGTCGGGGGCTACCGAGGCGCATCTGGCGATCGTCGACGCCATTGCCCGGCATGATGCGGCCGGCGCCCGGCTGCGGATGGAGGAGCATCTCGACCGCGGAAGCGAGCTGATGAAGGAGGCGCTGCTCCGCGGACAACTCGCCAACGTCGGCGTCCAGTAACGCGGCATCGCAATTGCTGCATAACGGTCAGCGTGCGCAGTTCTGGCGCAACATGCTAAGGAAATCGTTGCGCCGGGCGCGACAGATCCGATTTCCAGAACTCGCACATCCACGGTTTCGGACGACCGTCGTAAACCACATTCATCGTTCGTAATCTGAAGTTCGTGGAGGAGTCAGATGAATACACGTGTGTCGAGGTGCGCCTTGATTGCGCTCCTGCTGCTGGCGGCGCCAGCACTCGCGCAGCAGGGCACGACCGAAGTTCGCGGTCGGGTGATCGATTCGCAGGGAGCGATTCTGCCTGGTGTCAACGTCACGGTTCGCAACCAGGACACCGGCATGTTCCGCGAAACCGTCAGCAATGCCGACGGCACCTACTTCGTCAGCGGCATCGTCCCTGGGCGGTATGAGATCTCCGCCGAGCTGCAGGGATTCAAGAAGTACACGCCGGCCCGACGTCCGGCTCGAGATCGGCAAGACCGCGACGCTCGACGTCGACATGGCGGTCGGCGGCCTCGAGGAGACCGTCACCGTCTCGGCCGAATCGCCGATCGTCGACGTCACATCGAAGGAAGTTGGCGGCAGCGTCACCGCGCGCGAGCTCGTCGAGCTGCCGTCGGTCAACCGCAACTTCGTCGGGTTCGTCGGCCTGCTGCCCGGCGTCGATCCCGATGCATCAGCACCGAGTCGTTCGGCAGCGACTCGGTCACCGTCAACGGCCAGGATGCGCGCAACAACAACTACATGCTCGACGGCGCCAACAACAACGACGACGTGATCGGCCAGCGCGCCGGGCACGCAGGCGCGCACGCCGATCGAAGCGGTGCAGGAGTTCCAGGTGCTGACCAACCAGTTCGACGCCGAGTTCGGCCGCACCACCGGCGCGATCATCAACGCCGTGACCAAGCAGGGAACCAACGCGCTGCCGCGGGCACGCGCGTTCGCGTTCTTCCAGGACGCCGGCATGACGGCGGAGACGTACTTCGTGAAGAAGAGCGACACCGACAACCTGACGAAGCCGGACACGTCGCAGCAGCAGTGGGGCGGCACGATCGGCGGTCCGATCGTGCGCGAACAAGGCGCACTTCTTCGGCAGCCTCGAGCGCGTGATCGATCGACGACGGGAATCACGTCAACATCCCGGCGCGGCCGGAGTTCAACGCTCACCGATCGACGAAGACGCGCGTCTGGAACACCATCGCGCGGTTCGATCACCAGGTCAATGCCGAACAATACCTGGGGTGTCCGCTGGCTGCGCGAGTACTCGCCGCAGTTCAACCAGATCATCGACGACGTCACGACGCTGGCGGCGCTCGCAGCGAGAAGAAGACGACACGGATCAGACGGTCGTCGCGAGCCTGAACTCGGTGCTCGGCAACGCGCGCGTCAATACACTGCGCGTCGGCTGGACGCAGGAGGACGTGGCGTTCGCCAACCCGTGCTTCAACGGCAACGGGCGGCACCAGGCAGCCTGCGAGCCGACGCTGACGTATCCAGACGTTCGTGGATCAGCAGAGCGCGGTCGCCCAGGCGCGCATCAACGACGCGTTCCAGATCGAAGACACGTTGTCCTGGTTCATCCCGGGCAAGCGCGGGGATCACGACCTCAAGTTCGGCGTGCAGTATCAGTACTCCGCAGTCCGAGAACGACACGCAGGACAACTCGAACGGGACGTTCTCCTTCGGACAGAGCAACGCGCCGTTCGACGCGGCCAACCCGCGGACGTATCCGGACCGGTTCTCGATTCGCGTGCCGGGCCCGGGCGGCAGCTTCAACAAGTCGACGTACTTCGCGGGCGTTCGTCCAGGACAAGTGGAAGCTCAACAACCGGCTGACGCTGAGCCTCGGCTTGCGATACGACCTCGAAGTGATCCCGGTGCCGGAGATCGACAATCCGCTATTCGACAGCCCCGACGATTATCCGGTCGACAAGAACAATTTCCAGCCGCGGCTCGGGTTTGCCTACGACCTGCGAGCGAGGGCAGGGGCGTGCTGCGCGGTGGCTACGGCGCGCTTCTACGACAAGACGCACTTCGAGCTGATCGGCGGCATCTACACCGGCACGGTGTTCACTCACGTCGTTCATCCGCAACTTCCCGCTGGCAGCAGGCCGATCAGGGACCACGCACCGGGCAGTTCCCGACGGATCCGTTCCTGGTCAACGGTCCGGTCATCACTGACGCCACGCGCGCCGCGCTCGACGCGCAGTTCCCGCCAGGGGAGACCGTGCCGCAACACGGGCGCGACCTGGGACAATCCTGATCGCATCATGCCGTACACCGATCAGTTCACGGTCGGCTACGAGCGCCAGCTCGGGACGGACTTCTCCGTCAGCGCCGACTACGTCAGGGCGAATAGCCGCGATCTGCTGATTTCCGCGATACTGAATCCTCAGCTGCGCAACAGCACGACGGTGGCGGGATCGAGCGCTCGTCAGGGCACCGCAATGATCAACTGATCGGCGCGACGGCGGAGCTGCAGGCGACCTACCCGGGCTTCGCGCCGTTCACGAACTACCGTCACGATCCCGGATCAACGCGGCGCGAACCGATTACGACGCCGTGCTCGTGGCGCTCGAGCGGCGGTTCCGCCACAACTACAGCGCTCGCGTGGCTTATACCTACTCGAACGGCTCGCGGCAACACGAGCGGCATCGGCATTCCGACCAGCGGGTTCCAGGTCCTCGACGAATTGAACCTGGATCTCAATGAAGGGCCGACGAACACCGACATTCCGCACAACCTCGTGGTCAGCGGCTCGGCGATCGTGCCGCGGACCGGAGGGCTGACGGTGAGCTGGATCGCCCGCGCGCTGAGCGGGTCGCCGTTCAGCCTGTCGAACAGCGCCATCGATCCGGATCGCAACGGCATTCAGGCCGAGCCACTTGCCGCCGGAACCTACTCCGGCAACCGGCGAGGACGCGTACACCGTCGAGGACTACGACGAGCGAGCGGAACGGCGCCCGCGGCCCGGGCTTCTTCAAGCTCGACATGCGCCTCGGGTATCACGCTGCAGTTCGGCGCACGCCGGGTCGAAATGTTCGGCGAGATCTTCAACGTCACCAATCGCAACAACTTCGCGAACCCGAGCGGGCAACCAGGCGGCGCCGACAGACTTCCTGATTCTGACGGGGCTGTCGACGAGCACCAACCCCCGCCTGCTGCAGCTCGGCGCGCGCTTCGTGTTCTAACTACCAGTTGGGAGGAGGAGGGGCGTCCGACGAAAGTTGGCGCCCTTTCTTCTCTTTTATTGATGCGCGTGGGGCCCCACCCCCACGCGCTGCGGCTCGACTCGCTTCGCTCGCTCGCCGCGGCCGCAGGCGCTGCCGATAGAGCAGCAAGGCCTCATTCGAACGACAGCCCGGCACGGCCAACTGCCGTCGCGCGGCTCGACTCGACTTGCTTCGCTCGCCGCTGTCGGTTCGTCGAGCGACGAGCAACGGACCACGAACCACGAACCACGGTCCCCGAGGTTATACTCGCAGTAGATGGGTCCCGCCTTCCGAAGCCTTTTTCCTTACGTCTATCGCTATCGTCGCCAGTTCGTGCTCGGCCTCGGTTGCGTCGTCATCACCACGGCCATTCAGCTGCTGTCGCCGTGGGTGCTCAAGCATGCCATCGACGATCTGAACGGCGGCGTCACGCGGCAGAAGCTCGCCATGTATGCCGCGCTGATCATCGGCATTGCCTGCGTCGGCGCGATCTTCCGCTACCTCATGCGGAGAATCCTGATCGGGGCGTCGCGCGATATCGAGTACGACGTGCGTAACGATTTCTTCGCTCGCCTGCAGAGGATGCCGCTCGGCTATTACCAGGCGCGGCGGACGGGCGACCTGATGTCTCGCGCGACGAACGACCTCAACGCCGTCCGCATGATGATCGGTCCGGCGATCATGTATTCGGCGAACACCATTCTGGTCTTCGTCGTGGCGATCATCCTCATGCTCTCGATCGACGCGCGCCTGACGCTGTGGGCGCTGCTGCCGCTGCCGCTCGTGTCGATCAGCGTGAAGTATTTCGGCAGCGCCATCCACACACGCTTCGAGGCGATTCAGGCACAGCTGTCGGACATCAGCGCCGTCGTCCAGGAGGCGCTCGCCGGCGTGCGCGTCGTTCGCGCCTACAACCAGGAAGACGCACGAGATCGCGCGGTTCCGCGCGGCCAACGAAGAGTACGTGCGGCGCAACCGCAGCCTGATCAAGCTCCAGGGCATGTTCTTTCCGAGCATGACGCTCTTCCTCGGGTTCGGATCGCTGCTCGTGCTGTGGCTCGGGAGCCGCGAGGTGATTCGCGGCCGGATTTCGCTCGGGGAGTTCGTCGCGTTCAACGCCTATCTCGTGATGTTGAGCTGGCCGATGATCGCGTTCGGATGGGTGACGAACATCCTGCAGCGAGGCATGGCGTCATGGAAGCGCATGCTCGACGTGCTGGACGCCGATTCCCGACATCGACGACTCGACGGCAACACGCTGCGGGCCGGGCGGTGGTCTTCTCTGGCGGAATCGAAATCCGCGATCTGACGTTCCGGTTCCCCGGCGCCGAGCGCCCGTGCTCGAAGGAGATCTCGTTGCGCGTTGCGCCTGGGCAGACCGTGGCGTTCGTTGGCCACACCGGTTCCGGGAAGTCGACGCTCGTCAGCCTGCTGCCTCGGCTGCACGAGCCGCCCGCAGGGACGGTCTTCATCGACGGTGTGGACGTGCGAGAAATACCGCTGGCCCGGCTGCGTGGCGCGATTGGCGTGGTCCCGCAGGAGCCGTTTCTCTTCTCCGACACAATCGGCGAGAACATCGCCTTCGGCGCGGACGCCGGCGACAGATCGCGTAGCGGCCAGGGTCGCGGAGGCCGCGGCGGTCGCCCGGCTCGACAAGGACGTCGAGACGTTTCCCAATCGCTACGACACGCTGGTGGGGGAGCGCGGCATCACGCTCTCCGGAGGACAGAAACAGCGCACCGCGCTGGCGCGCGCGTTGACGGTCGATCCACGCATTCTCATCCTGGACGATGCGTTGTCGGCGGTGGACACGTATACGGAGGAAGAGATCCTCTCGCGCCTGCGGGACGTGATGCGCCAGCGAACGTCCATCATCGTGGCTCACCGCATCTCGACGGTGCAGCACGCCGATCAGATCTTCGTCCTGGAGCGCGGTCGAATCGTCGAGCGCGGACGTCACGAGGAGCTCGTGGCGCGAGGCGGCACTGTATGCGGCCATGCACCGCAAGCAGCTCCTCGAGGAAGAGCTCCAGGCCAGCTGACCATGTCGATTCACGACGAGGAGGTCCTCGGTAAAGCCTACGACGCGCGGCTCATGCGCCGGCTGCTCGGCTACCTGCGTCCGTATTCGTCGCAGGTCGCGATCGCGCTGGCCGCGATCATCTGCGGGTCGATCCTGCAGCTCGCCCAGCCGTGGCTGATGAAGCTGGCAATCGACCGTTACATCGCCGCCGGCAATCTCGAGGGCCTCGACGCCATCGCCCTCGCATTCCTCGGCATCCTCCTGGGCTCGTTCGCGATGGAATACGTGCAGACCTGGATTCTCCAGATGACGGGTCAGCGCATCATGTTCGACCTGCGCACGCAGATCTATCGACACCTGCAGCGGCTCGACTTGAAGTTCTACGATCGCAACCCGGTAGGCCGTCTGATGACGCGCGTCACGAGCGACGTCGATGTGCTGAACGACCTCTTCACCGCCGGCGTTGTCTCGATCTTCGGCGACGTGTTCACGCTCGCCGGGATCATGATCGTCCTGGTGACGATGGACTGGCGCCTGGCACTCGTGGCTTTCTCGGTGCTGCCGCTCATCGTTCTCGTGACGCAATGGTTCCGGCGAAACGTGCGCGAGCTCTATCGGGTCGTGCGCGTGCGAATCGCCCGCATCAACGCGTTTCTGCAGGAACACATCACCGGGATGTCGACCGTCCAGCTGTTCCGGCGCGAATCGCGGAGCTTCGCCAAGTTCGATGAGATCAACCAGGCACACCGGAACGCGAACGTCGACTCGATCTTCTACTACGCGGTCTTCTATCCGGCCATCGAGATCATCGGCGCGCTCGCCTCGGCGCTGATTATCTGGTTCGGCGGGGGCTGGACGCTTCAGGGCACACTGACGGTGGGATCGCTCGTGGCCTTTTTGCTGTACTCCCAGCGCTTCTTCCGGCCGATCAGCGACATGTCGGAGAAGTTCAACGTGCTCCAGGCCGCAATGGCCTCGTCCGAGCGCATCTTCAAGTTGCTGGACACGCCGGTCACAATCGTCCAGCTCACCGCGAATAGTCCGGCTCAAGCCGAACACTACGAGGCTGCCGGAGCTGGTCACCCTGACCGTGCGCGCGAGATCACGAACCACGGAACCACGGACCACGGCAAGGGTCACATCGTCTTTGACCACGTCTGGTTCGCCTACAACGATCAGGACTACGTGCTGCGTGATGTGTCGTTCGACGTGCGGCCGGGCGAGCGCGTGGGGATCGTCGGGGCGACGGGAGCAGGGAAGTCGACGGTGATCAATCTGCTGCTGCGTTTCTACGACGTGAGCCGAGGCCGCATCTCAATCGATGGTGTCGACGTTCGCGACATGCCGCTGCACGAGCTGCGACGGTTTGTTCAGCCTCGTCCTGCAGGATGTGCATCTCTTTTCAGGCACCATCGCCGAGAACATCCGCCTCGGGAACGCGGCGATTACCGACGAGCAGGTCGAAGCGGCCGCCGCTGCCGTGCACGCCGACAGTTTTATCCGCCAGCTGAAGAATGAATATCGGAGCGCAGTCGCCGAGCGCGGCGCAACGTTGTCGGTGGGGCAGAAACAGTTGCTCTCGTTCGCGCGAGCGTTGGCGTTCGACCCGCGCATCCTCGTCCTGGACGAGGCGACGTCGAGCGTCGACACCGCGACCGAACTCCTCATCCGCGACGCGCTGCACGTGCTGATGGCCGGGCGGACGACGATCGCGATTGCCCACAGGCTCTCGACGATTCAGGACATGGACAAGATCCTGGTGCTGCACAAAGGCGAGCTGCGAGAGGCGGGCAGCCATCAGGAACTCCTGGCCGCGCGCGGGATCTACTTCAAGCTGTATCAGCTGCAATACAAGGAGCAGGAACGAGTCGAACCCGTTATCCCATGACCGTGTACGTGTAGGCCCGACCTTGAGGTCGGGCGTGCCGGGACAACCCCATTGCTACGACCGCGTTATTCCACCACGCCCGACCTGAAGGTCGGGCCTACGACGTCCTGCCCAGTCGCGTTCGGGTTCCATCCGAGGCGCAGCACCGTCACCTCCATTCTCCGGCGGCCGAACTGCAACGCCTCGTTGCAACTCCACATGTAAACGTCGATGTGCCGGCCCTGGACCTTCGGGCCGGTGTCCATGACCGTATAGATGCCGTTGTATTTGTCGGCGAGGTTGGCAATCTGGATGACCGAGCCGACCGGCAGTAGATCCGGGTCCGCAGCGGCAATCCCGGTACGCACGTTTACGCCCGAGGCGGTCGTAGTCCCCTTGCAGTAAGCCGTGGCGGTGAACCGCAGCCGGGCTCCCGGGCTGGGCACCACAGTCGGTTCACGCAGCACTGCCTGCCGCGCGGCGTGCCGCGAGTCCAAGGCCGTGACCTCGTGCAGCAGCGCAAAACTCACCGCCGCCACCATCGTTGCCACGAGCTTCCGCCCGGTCGAACGTGACAGATACATGATCGGCTGTGCTGCTGGGGTGCCAACCACTATACGCACCTGAGGCCCCGGCGTCAAAGCCCTCGGCGGGTGACAGTAACCAATACTAGAGGGTAGTTAGAATATAAACTACTTGTCGTCAGTCATTTGCGATGGTCTGCGCTCCATGGCCAGTCGATGGGCGAGGATCATGGCGAGGGAAACCCGGTAGGCAATCGCAGCCAGAAGGGCAGCGCCCAGGGTCGAGCCGACCGTGTAGGACCAGAGAAGCGGCTTGAGGCTGACAGCCACGTGGCGGAGGTCGCTCCAGGAGCCCTCGGTTGCCGCGGCGGTCAACTGCTCGAGGAGGCCGCGTGGCACGTCGGTCCGGAGGAGCCCCGCGCCAGCCACGGTCGCCAAGGTGTAGTAGGCGGGGAGGATCCACGGCAGGTTCGAGTAGATGCCGAGGACGACGGCCACGCGGTTCAGGTTCAGCAGGAAGGCGACCATGAGCCCGAGAACCGTGTGGAGCCCCAGAAACGGCGAAAAGCCGAAGAACACCCCCACGGCGTAGGCGGCCGCCGTCCGACGCGGCGTGTCATGCGTGTGAAGAAGCTGTCCGAGCCAGCGCCGAAGCGTATCCGTGCCTGCCATGAGCGGTTACTTAGAAGTGGACGAAACCGTCAGGAAGGGTGCGCTCGACGCCATTACTCGAGATCGTCAGCTCGCGACCGCGCGTCAGCTCGCCAATTCGGGTCAGCCCGAGACCTCGGGCGAGGCGCACGGCATTCCGGAATCGCCCGCGTGCGCGCGGAGGCACGGCCAGCAGCAGTTCGTAGTCGTCGCCGCCTTGAAGGCTGCGAATGACCGGATCTTCGCCGATCGACGCGAACCACGCCGTCGCACCCGGATGGATCGGAACGGCTGACAGTTCAATCTTTGCTCCGGTTCCGCTCGCCTCGGCGATCTGACGCACCGCATCAGCCAGGCCATCGCTCAGGTCCATGCATGCGCTCGCCGCGCGGTTGCGGCCGGCGAGCATGCCCAGGCGCGCCCGTGGTTCAGGGCGCACGTGACGACGCACGCAGTCGGCGAGGTTGGCATCGCCGGGCACATCGTCCGGGCAGCGCGCGTGTGCCATCAGCCACGACAGGCCCGCTGCGGCGCCGCCAATCGAGCCGCTCAGATAGAGGACATCGTCGGGCCGTCCGCCGCTTCGCGTCAGGACCTTGCGAGGGTGCACCCAGCCGGTGAGGCTCACGTCGACGATCAGCGGCCCCGGCGACCGTGTCACGTTACCGCCCACGAGTGTCACGCCGACCGCGGTCGCCATTTCCAGAAGCCCATCGAGAAGCCCATCAAGGTCCGCCACAGGCGTATCTGGCGGCAGCATCAGGGAGAGCAAGGCGACGTGCGGCGTGGCGCCCATCGCCACGATGTCGCTGACGTTGACGGCGAGCGCCTTGTAGCCGATGTCGGAGGGCCGGGAGAACCGCCGATCGAAGTGCACGCTCTCGACCAGCGCGTCGGTGGTCAGCACCTGCAGCGCGCCCCTCTCGCCCCTGACCACGGCGGCATCGTCGCCGATACCAAGCACGATGTCGGACGATGGCGGCGGCAGGCGCTGCCGGATGCGATCGATCACGCCCCGTTCGCCGATGCCGGAAACGGGCGTGGTTGCTGGAGTGCTGCCTTCCATAATTACGGTGACGCACCGAGGGCGGCGAGGCGCCCCGCTGACAAGGCGCGACGAGCGAGCATATTGGGCATCTGTGAGCGAGGAGCAACGCCGTCAGCGGGGATGCATCGCCGGCCGAATGCCACCGTAATTATGGAAGTCAGCACTTACCGGGCGTACTCAACGGCCCGGGTCTCGCGGATGACGGTGACTTTGATCTGGCCTGGGTATTCCAGTTCATTCTCGATTCGGCGCGCGATGTCCTTCGATAGCCAGATCGTCTCTTCGTCCGAGATTCTGTCGCTCTCGACCACGATGCGAATCTCGCGGCCAGCCTGCAGGGCGAATGCCTTCGATACACCCTGGAAGGAATCGGCGATCCCTTCCAGCTTCTCCAGCCGCTTGACGTACGACTCCAGGATGTCCCGCCGGGCGCCGGGCCTGGCCGCCGAAATCGCGTCCGCCGCCTGCACGATCATCGCCTCGAGTGACGGCCAGTCGATGTCCATGTGATGCGCCGCCACCGCCTGCAGGACCGGCTCGCTCTCGCCGTGCTTGCGAAGAAAGTCGAGGCCGAGCTCGAGATGCGTGCCCTGCAGATCCCGGTCGATCGCCTTGCCGATGTCGTGCAGGAATGCCGCTCTCGCAGCCACGTGGCCGTTCAGGCCGATCTCGCGCGCCATGATGCCGGCGAGGAACGCGACCTCCTTCGAATGGTTGAGGACGTTCTGCCCGTAGCTGGTCCGGAACTTCAGCCGGCCCATGAGGCGGAGAATCTCAGGATGCAGGTCGTAGAGGCCCAGCTCGAACGCGGCCGCTTCACCCTCGCGCCGAACGGTGTCCTCCATCTCGGTCTTCACCTTCTCGACGATTTCTTCGATGCGCGCGGGATGGATGCGACCGTCGGCGATCAACCGCTCGATGGCCTGCCGCGCGACTTCGCGCCTGAAAGGATCGAAGCTCGAGAGGATGATGGCGCCGGGAGTATCGTCGACAATCAGTTCCACGCCGGTGGCTGTCTCGAGCGCGCGGATGTTGCGCCCTTCCCGGCCGATGATCCGACCCTTCATGTCGTCGCTGGGAAGATCGACGACCGACACCGTCGTTTCGATGGCGTGCTCTGCCGCGCTGCGCTGGATGGCGTCGCAGATGATCTGCTGCGACCGGGCGCCGGCCATTTCGCGCGCCTCGGTCTCGAGCCGCTTGACGAGGTTGGCGGCGTCCCGCCGCGCGTCCGCTTCGATCTGTTTCAACAGCAGCTCGCGGGCTTCCTCGGCGGTCAAGGACGCGACCCGCTGGAGCTCGCGCTGTCGCTCCTCGAGCAGCTGCTCGGCACGCCGGCAGGCTTCGCCAGCCGACTGTTCCTGCTGCCGAATGACCTTTTCGCGGCCGCGCAGATCCTGCTCGTGTCGGTCGGACGCCGCCAGCCGGTCGGCCAGCGAACGCGTCTTGTCGGCGAGCGACTGCTCGAGGCCGCCGATCTCCTGCAGCCGATCCCGGGCCTGACGCTCGGCTTCGGATGCGAGCTCGTGCGCTTTCTCACGCGCCGAGAGCAGCACTTCCTTCTTGAGTGATTCGGCATCGCGCTCGGCCTGACGGGTGATGCGATCGGCCTCGCTGTTCGCTCGTTCGATGGTCTCTGCCGCGATCCGTCGCCGGCTCGCGATCCACCAAACGACGATTCCGACGCCAACAGCGGCTGTGACAGCCGCGTTCGTGAGGTAAACGCCCGGTAGACCCATGAGTCTCCCCGTCGCGCCGCCATCGCAGCCCCCTGCGACAGGGCCCTCGTTATCTGAAGCCCGCTGAGCATGTCAGCTGGCGTGTTTTTGGTCGCTCCGGTCGCGCCAAGAGTCGTTGCGCCGGAGCCAGGACATGCCGATTAAACAATAGAAAGGCAGGATGGGGCCAGTATTTGTGACGGGAAGGGAAAGGCCCCGCTTTGCCGTGTGGGGAGGTCGGATGAACCTGCGTAAAGCAGGTGGAACCGCTGCACAAGCCGCGCTTTAGGCTTCCTCTCGCAGAGGCATGCACACCACGTGGCGTCGCGATTCTCTTAGGATGAAACGTTGGCTCAAACGAGCCTCCGAGCCATCACGCACAAAGCAGGGAACTCGAACTCCTGAATGATCTTACCGTAGTCAGCCGGCGGCCGTCGAGCGGGGCGTCATTTCGGCGAATTCCTCAGGAGCTCCCTCCGCGAGCACCAGGTCGAGCATGCGCTCGAGCTCCTCGGCGCGCTGGGCGAACCCCGAGTCGCGATCCCTGGCCTCGTCGCGCGCCCGGAACATCTCGTCGGCGATGTTGACCGCGGCGAGCACTGCGACTTTGAGGGTGTCGCCCTGCGGGCATTCCTTGGCCGCCAGCTGCATCTTGCTGTCGACGAAGGCCGCCAGCTCGGCGACGTAGGTCGGATCCAGGCCGCTGCGGATGGGATACCGCTGCCCGTGAATCTCCACGTGTACGACGCGAGTCGATACGTCCATAGTCTGCTTCCAGCTACCAGCTTCCAGCTAAAGCTTCCAGCTGCCAGCCAATATGCTGGCAGCTGGCGGCTGTCAGCTACAGGTTCAGGCTCTCGATCTGTTGCAGCATCTCGCCGACACGCGATCGGATCTGCTCGCGCTCCTCACGGAGCGCCGTCAGCTCGACGCTCGTTCCTTCCGCGTCCGCCAGCCGGTTCCGCGACGCTTCGAGCTCGCGAAGCAGGCGGGTGTTCTCGTCGGACATCCTCACGCCGTCGGCACGCAGCCGTTCGACCATGCCGACCAGCAGCTTCAGTTTTTCTTCCAACCGATCGATGACTTCCAGATCGACACTCCGTGTTGCAACTGCTTTAGCCACGAATGCTCCTTCGCGTGGTACCGAGGGCCGGGCTCGCCCGGCTATCTCTGCTATCTGCGCTCGGCGCCGTGCGCGGTGCGGAGCGCGTTGAAAATCATGTCCGTGGCGGTATCTGCTTCCTGATCCGTCAGCGTCCGGTCTGCCGCGCGGTAGGTCAGGTGCAGCGACAGGCTGACGCGTCCGGTGGGCACGCCCTTGCCTTGATAGCGATCGAACTCAGCAATGGAAACGAGCGTCGAAGGCGCCGCCGAACGGATAGTGCCACGAACCGTCGCAGCAGGCAAGGCTTCGTCGACAATGAACGAAATGTCGCGCACGATTGAAGGGAAGCGCGGGAGCGTCTGCGCGGTCAGGTCGTCGGCGGGCTCGAGATCGGCGAGCGTGTTGAGATCGATTTCCGCCGCGTAGAGCTCGTCGTGCGCTGGAAATCCGCGTGCCGCTGCGATCGACGGCACGATCTGGCCGAGCACGGCGAGTTGCCGGGTCGTACCGTTCCGTCGAACGATGAGCTCGGCCGATCGGCCCGGAACCAGGTACGAGCGGGTCGCCACGACGCAGTCCGCTTCGATGCCGAACGCGGTGACCAGCTGCTGCGCCACACCCTTGACGTCGAAGAAGTCGACGGCCTTCGCCGCCGACGACCAGTGCGGCGGTGTCGCGGCCCCCGACCAGACGAACGCCGCGGCACGGCGCCTCGCCTTCAGCTGTGAACCGGCTGCCTGTCTCGAACAACTGAACGTCCCGCCGTTCGCGCCGGCGGTTATAGGCCGCCGCATCCACCAACCCCGGCAGCAGCGACGGACGCAGGACGGCGAATTTTTCCGAAAGCGGGTTGGCAATCGCCGCCGGCTCGGCGCCCCCGTCGGCGAAGGGCAGCGCCGCTTGACGCTCGATGAACGCGAAGGTCATCGCCTCCGAAAAACCAGCGGCAGTGAGCACGCGGCGCACCAGCCGATCGCGGCCGATTCGAGGATCCGGCGGCGGCTGTGGCGCCTCGAGCGGCGGGAAGCTGACCGGAAGCCGATCGAAGCCGAAATGCCGACCGACCTCCTCGATCAGATCCGCCTCGCGCAGTCACGTCGACCCGGTACGTCGGGACCGTCACGACCCATCCGGGCTCCGTCGACTCCTTCGAGCCGTTCCGGCTCACCGGCAACGCCGAAAGCCCAAGCGGCTCGAGGATCTTCGGCACCTGATCGGCTGGCACTTCCTGGCCGAGCAGGCGACCGATGCGGGCAGCCCGCAGATACAGACGCGCAGGGCTTCGCGGAACGGGGTAGCGATCGATGAGCGGGCCGCGCGGCTTGCCAGCGCCGAGCTTGTCGAAGCAGCGCCGCCGCCCGGGCGACACCGACCGGAGGCGCGTTGATGTCGGCGCCACGCTCGAACCGTGTCGAGGCCTCGGTCTTCAGACCGAGCCGCTTGCTCGTCCTTCTCACGGACGCGGGCAGGAAATACGCGCTCTCGAGCGCGATCATCGTCGTCTGTGACGAGATTTCGGAGTCCCCGCCGCCCATCACTCCGCCCAGGCGCGCTGGCGCGCTGCGCGTCCGCGATCACCAGCATGTCCGGATCGAGGGTCACGCTCGACGCCGTCGAGCGTGCGTAAGCCGTTCACCCTTCGTGGCGCGGCGCACGACGATGAGTCCGTCTGCCAGCCGCGCGAGATCGAAGGCGTGCATGGGCTGCCCGAGCTCGAGCATCACGTAGTTCGTGACGTCCACGATGTTGTTGATGGAGCGAACGCCGGCAGCTTCGAGTCTCTGCACGAGCCAGCTCGGGTGACGGCGCGATGCGCACCTCGAACACCTGTGCGCAGTAACGCGGGCAGAGGTCGGGATCGTCGATGCGGACGTCGAGCGGCGCGGCGGGTCCCGGCGAGGGCATCGCCAGGTCCGGCATCTGGAGCGGCGCGCCCCAGATGGCGGAGGCCTCACGCGCCATGCCGACGTGATTCAGGCAGTCCGGTCGATTGGCGGTGATCTCGAAGTCAATCACCGCGTGCGGGACGCGTCTCGACAGACGCGACCTCGAACCCGCGGAGCGCGATCTCGCGCGCGGTGGTCTCGACGTCAGCAGGCACCTGCACCAGCTCGGCCAGCCAGGCGTGGACGATCCTCACAGCGGAAACTGCTCCAGGAATCGCAGGTCGTTTTCGTAGAAGAGACGGATGTCTTCAACGCCCCACTTCAGCAGGGCGACCCGCTCGATGCCCATGCCGAAGGCCCAGCCCGTGTAGCGCTCGGCATCGTAGCCGGCCGCTTCGAACACGGCGGGATGCACCATGCCGCTCCCGAGGATCTCGACCCAGCCGGAGCGTTTGCACATTGCGCATCCGCCTTCGCCCGCCCTGGAATCAGTCGCGGGCTTCGGCGAGACAGGGTCTACGCCCGTGCCGCCACACTTGCCGCAGCTGATGTCGACCTCCGCGCTCGGCTCGGTGTACGGGAAGAAGCTCGGGCGGAACCTGACCTGACGGTCGTGGCCGAAGAGCTCGCGCAGGAACACCATGAGCGTGCCCTTGAAATCCGAGAGGGCCACGCCTTCGCCGACGACCAGCCCCTCGACCTGCGTGAACATCGGTGTGTGCGTGAGGTCGAAGTTGTCACGCCGGTAGACGCGGCCCGGCGCAATCAGGCGGACCGGCGGCGGGAACTGCTTCATGTAGCGGACCTGCATGCCGGACGTGTGCGTCCGCAGCAATGTCGCCGGCGACCCGACCGCCGAACGCACCGGCGATGCGAGATACAGCGTGTCCTGCATGTCGCGGGCGGGATGTTCCGGTGGCATGTTGAGCGCTTCGAAGTTGTGGTAGTCGTCTTCGAGCTCAGGACCCTCGAGCACGAGGAATCCCATGCGCATGAAGATGTCCTCGATGCGCTCGCGGAGAATCGTCAAGCGGGTGGCGATGGCCGAGCGCCGGAGCCCGGCCGGGCAGCGTGACGTCAACCGCCTCTTTCGGCGGCCGCGTTCGCTCCGTCTCGGACAACCGGGTCGTCAACCGCTCTTCGATGTCCTGTTTCAAGCGATTGGCGAGCTGGCCGAGCCGCGGCCGTTCTTGCGGCGGTGCACTGCCCAGCGCCTTGAGCAGGTTCGAGACGAGCCCGCCCTTGCGCGCCAGATACCGGTCGCGTACCGCGCGAAGATCGGACTCGGAAGTGGCCTGCGTCAGGTCGCGATCGAACTGCGTGCGCAGGTCTTCGATGTGATTGGCAGGATCCGTCATCAGTTCTTCGCTGCCGGGGCTCGGACCTCGGGGCTCGGGCCTCGACCGCGACGCTCAGGTTCGGGTGGTTCTTCGATCACGTCGGAATCGAGTCCCGAGCCCCGAGCACCGGAACTTAGGCCCGCGCGCGAGTGGCCGGTGCTGGCTTGGCTTCGGCTGCCATTTTGGCGAGGCGCGCAAAAGCTGCCGGGCTCGAAGTCGCCAGGTCCGCGAGGCTCTTGCGATCGATCGGATTACCCGCCGCCTTGAGGCCGGCGATCAGCTGGCCATAGGTCAGGCCGTTCTCGCGCGCGGCGGCGTTGATCCGCACCACCCACAGGCGACGGAAGTCCCGCTTCTTACGGCGGCGTCCGACGAACGCGTACTTGAGCGCCGTATCCACCGACTCTTTTGCGGCGCGATACAGCTTGCTCTTGTTTGCATAGAAGCCCTTTGCGCGTGCGAGAAGTTTCTTTCGCTTCGCGCGCCGGACGTTGCCACGTTTTACTCTCGGCATGTCTCTGTGTCTCTTTACTTAGTGCTCGTCGGGGCCCCAGGCGCTCGCTCGCATCCACGCGCTTCGCGCGACGGCCTTTGGCCTTGCCGGCTCCTGCGGAGCCGCGTCACGGTCGCTGACGCGCGGCTAAAGCCGCGCGCTCCTGCAGCCCTAGTTCGGCAACATCCTCTTCAACTTGCCCGCATCGGCCGGCGACACCACCGTGGTGCCACGGAGCGCGCGCTTGCGGCTCCGGGTCTTGCTGGTGAGGATGTGCTGCTTGAACGCCTTGCCCCGGACGAACTTCCCGGTGGCGGTCTTCTTGAAGCGCTTCGCGGCGCCTCGGTGTGTTTTCAGTTTCGGCATGGTGTCTGTGTCTTCATCTCTTAATGCTCGCGGGGCCCCACCTCCGCTCGCTTACGCGCTTCGTCCCTCGACGTTGCTCGGGACGACCTGAGCTTGTCGAAGGTCGCGCGACGGCCTTTGGCCTTGCCGGCTCCTTCGGAGCCGGCCCTTACGTCTACTTGGCCGTACCCGCGTCCTGTCGCCGGCCGAGACCCGAGTCCCGGCATCTTTGCTACTCGGTAGGCGCCGTCGACCGTTCGGGCTCACGCTTCGGACGCGGGGGCTTGGCGCCCGCGCGCTGCCCGAGGATCGTGTGCATCTGGTTCCCTTCCTGCCGCGGGGCCGACTCGGCGATGGCCACCTCGGCGAGGTCTTCGATCAGCCGCTCGAGGATACGCCGCCCGATCTCGGGGTGCGCCATCTCGCGGCCGCGGAAGAAGATCGTCGCCTTGACCTTGTCACCTTCGGCCAGGAAGCGCTCGATGTGCTTCTTCTTGAACTGGTAGTCGTGCTCGTCGACCTTCGGGCGGAACTTGATCTCTTTGACCTCGATGATCTTCTGGTGCTTCTTGGCCTGACGGGCGCGCTTCTGTTCCTGGTACTGATAGCGCCCGAAGTCCATGATGCGGCAAACCGGCGGGGTGGCGGTTGCCGCGATTTCCACGAGGTCGAGCCCCTTCTGTCGCGCGATCGCGAGTGCCTGCTGCGGCGCCATGATCCCAAGTTGCGCGCCGGTGTCGTCGATGACGCGGACTTCGCGGACTCTAATCCGTTCGTTTACCCGGGTGCGGTCATCCCGACGCGGGCCTCGGTCGAATGCGATAACTACCTCCTAGTCTGGTTGCTTCTTCCACCACGCCCGACCTTAAGGTCGGGCCTACAGCTGATCTTTTCTCACGAATCTCCCGCATCGCGGCGTCGATGAAATCTTCGATATTTCGGGAGCCGAGATCGCCCTCTGTCCGGTGGCGCACCGACACGCTCGATTCGGCCGCCTCCCGATCGCCGACAACCAGCATATAGGGAACCTTCTGCAGCTGGGCCGAGCGGATCTTATATCCAATCTTCTCCTGGCGTTCGTCCAGCTCCACGCGGAGCCCCGCGGCAGCCAGCCGCTCGGTTACCGACCGGGAGTAGTCCGGCATGCCGGTCTGCAATCGGCAGCACGATGGCCTGGACGGGCGCAAGCCAGAGCGGAAATGCCCCGGCGTAGTGCTCGATCAGGAGGGCGATGAACCGTTCGAAGCTCCCGAAGATGGCCCGGTGAATCACCACCGGCCGATGGTCGGCGTTGTCGGCGCCGACGTATTTCAGGTCGAAGCGCTCGGGCATCTGGTAGTCGAGCTGGATGGTGGCGCACTGCCACTTCCGGCCGATGGCGTCGGTGACGTCGAAATCGATCTTCGGGCCGTAGAAGGCGCCATCGCCCTCGTTGAGCGTGTACGGCTCGCCGACCGCGTCGAGGGCGCTTCTTCAACTCACGCTCGGCGTGATCCCACGCTTCGATCTCGCCTAGAAACTCCGCGGGCCGTGTGGCCAGCTTCATGTCCGGCTTCAAGCCGAAGTCGCCGTAGACCCGCTGCACGAGTCGCAGCACCCGTTCCACTTCTTCGCCGATCTGCGACTCCATCACGAAGCAGTGCCCGTCGTCCTGACTGAACTGGCGCACACGCGTGAGGCCCGAGAGCACGCCCGACGCTTCGTTGCGATGCAGCGGCGTCTGCTCGTGATAGCGGATCGGCAGGTCCTTGTAGCTGCGGGTCTCGCTGGCGTACACGAGGAAATGCCCCGGGCAGTTCATCGCCTTGAGACCCATCTGCTCCTCTTCCGACTCGACGAGGAACATGTTCTGCCGGTAATGGAACCAGTGTCCGGACGTCTCCCACAGCGCCTTGTTGAAGATGATCGGCGCCTTCACTTCCACGTAACCGGCCGGGATCAGGACGCCGCGCATGTAGTCGGCGAGCGTGTTCCAGAGCACGGTGCCCTTGGCGAGCCAGAATGTCGCGCCGGGCGCCCACGGATGGAACATGAACAGCCCGAGGTCCTTCCCGAGCTTCCGGTGGTCGCGCTTCTTTGCCTCTTCGATGCGCTCGGTGTAGGCCTTCAGATCGGACTCGCTGAAGAAGGCCGTCCCATAAATGCGCTGCATCGGCTGATTCTTCGCGTCACCCTTCCAGTACGCGTTGGACGTGCTCAGCAGCTTGAATGCCTTGAGACGCCCTGAGGAGGGGACGTGCGGCCCGACGCAGAAGTCGACGAACGTGTCCTTGTCCTTGATCGTGTAGCAGGACACTTCGGATTGCCCGGCCGTCTTTTCGTCGATCAGCTGGACCTTCAGCGGCTCGCCGCGGGCGGCGAAGAACCGGCGCGCTTCGTCGCGCGGCCACATCTGCCGCTCGTAGACGAGATCCTGCGCCGCCAGTTCCTTCATCTTCTTCTCGATCGCTGCGAGATCCTCCGGCACGAACGGACGATCGACGACGAAGTCGTAGAAGAAGCCCTCGTCGGTGGCCGGACCGATGCCGCACTGGGCGCCGGGGAAGAGGGCCGTGACTGCTGCGGCCATGAGGTGCGCGGTGCTGTGCCGGTAGAGCGGCAGCGCCTCCGGGCTGTCCTGGGTCACGATGCGGACCCGTGCGTCGCGGGTCAACGGGGTCGTGAGGTCCACCAGACGGTCGTCCACGACCGCCGCAAGCGCGGCTTTGGCCAGTCGCGGAGAGATCTGTGCCGCAACGTCACCAGGGGTGGCGCCAGAGGGCACGCGACGGCTCGAGCCGTCAGGCAGCGTGACGGAGATGTCACTCATTGCGGCGGTTGTCAATGGTAAGGGAAGTCTTTCGTGCGTGAGACTCGCGAAGTGCGCGCCATGGCCTGCCATTCGAGCCCTTCGACTCGCGTAAAGCGTACGGCTCGCTCAGGGCCGGCCTGCCATGAGCGAGGCCGCGAAGCGGCCGAGTCGAATGGTAGGCACGGGCAGACTCGAACTGCCGACCTCCTGCGTGTCAAGCAGGCGCTCTAACCAACTGAGCTACGCGCCTATGTCTTGAAAATACTGGCCTTACCGAAAGGATTCAGTCTACCAGAGGGCGAGAAGATGAGTCAACGAAACGCGGTGCGCCTTGGAGGGGACGTCGCACGCCCGACCGCCTTCGTTCGTTGGCCGGGCGTGCAAGGATCTCGTCTAGTTCAGCGCGGTCTTCAACGCCTTGCCGGCGCTGAAGCGGACGACCCGGCGCTTCGGAACCTTGATCGCGGCGCCTGTCTGCGGATTACGCGCGGTGCGAGCCTTGCGCTGCGCGGTCTTGAACGTGCCGAAGCCGACGAAGGTGATCGGCTGGCCTTTCTTCAGCGACTTGGTGATGCCTTCGATGAACGAATCGACGGCAGCCGTCGCGCTCGCCTTGGTTATGCCCGTGTCCTGCGCGATCTTCGTGATGAGATCCTGTTTGTTCATTGACGCCTCCGGTGAGGATAGAGGGCGGAAGCCTTATCCAGTAAGGCTTCCGGCGAATTTTGGTGTGATGCGGTTATACGCTTGTGATGCCGGAGTGTCAATGGGAACTTCGACGCGCGGACGAGATCCGAGCGAGCTCGACGCGTTATGCAGCGGCTTTCGCCCGCACACGCTCGAGTGCGGCGTCGAGGATCACATCTTTCTCCGGAGCAGGCGATCCGAACTCTGGCGAGGGTTCGTCGACAGCGACGTCGGGCTCGATGCCCTTGCCCTGGATTGCGCTGCCATCAGCACGGAGATAGCGCGCGTAGGTGAGCCACAACCCGCGCCCTTCCGGCAGCTTCACGAGTTTCTGAATGCCTGCGCGGCCGAGTGTGCGCTCGCCGATCACGTCCGCGCGATTCGCGCTATCGAGCGCAGACACGAACAGCTCTGCTGCGCCCGCTGTACCCGTCGTCGTCAGCAGGGTCACCGGCGTCGTAATGGCGCCGTCGCCTGAGCCAGTCTGGATCTGTTCGCGCGGGCCGTTCTCGCGGCCGGCCTTGATCGCCAGCGTTCCTGATTTCACGAAGAGCCGAGCGGCGGCGATGCCATTGTCGTACGAGCCTTCGGCGGTCCTGCGGACATCGATGATGATGGACTTGGCGCCGCCCGAGGCGAGCTCGGCGGCATGACGGCGAAGCTCGTCGCCGATGCCGTTATTGAATGCGACGATCCGCAGATAGCCCACGCCGTTGCCGAGCGAGCGGCTGACGACGAGCGGTCCGGCGAACTTCTCGCGAACGAGCGGAATCTCATGCGGGTCCGCCGCGTTGCCACGGATGACCGTCAGCGTAATCTTCGAACCTGCCTTGCCGCGCAGCAGGCGGTTGCCCTCGAACACCGACATGTCACGCGTCGGCTTGCCGTCGATCGCGCGAATGTAGTCACCGGTCTGCAATCCGGCCTTGGCACCCGGAGAGCCGTCGCGCGTCGCGACGACCCGCAGGTAGTACTGCCGCGTCATGCTCACACCGATGTCGCCGTCGGGCTGCACCTCGCCGGACTCGACCTGGCGAACCATGGCTGGGCTCAGATAGGCATTGTCGGGGTCGAGGCCGTCGGCAAGGCCGCGCAGCGCGCCTTCCATGACGCGATCGGGCTTCACCTCGGTCACGTAGCTGCGGAGGACCAGGTCCAACACGTCCTGAAACACGGCGATGTGCGCGAACCTGTCTTCGCCGCTCGCGATCGTGGACTGGCCCATCAGGCCCCCGACCAGCACGAAAGCCAGAACCGGCGTCGACAGCAGCAACACGAACAAGCGCGTCTTCAGACTCATTGAGACCCCTTCTGAAGCCATTGTAAGGGATCCACGGGGCGGCCGTCGATCCGTAACTCGAAGTACAGCGCGGGGTTGCCGCCGGGGTTGCGCCCGGTCGTCCCAACGGTCGTCCCCGCCTCCACCCGTTCGCCGCGGGAAACGCGCACCGACGCGAGGTGGCCGTACAGCGAGAACGCTCCCTCACCGTGCTCGACAATCACCAGGTTGCCATAGCCGGTGAACTGGTCGGCGTACGCGACGGTGCCCTCGTGCACCGCGGCCACGCGCGCGCCTTCGGGCACCGCAATCTCGACGCCGTTCTTGACGATGGCCGTGCCGAACTTGCTGTTGGTCTGACGCCCGAATCGGCTGATCAGCGAGCCGCGGGCCGGCCAGGGGAGGGCGCCCTGAAATGCGCCGACCGGCAGCGAGATCGGCGCCGTGCCGTTCGTGCCCACCTGGTTCAGCGAGGCCTGCAGCCGCTGCTGGGCGGCCTGCAGTTCGGTCGTCATCTGTGCGTTCAGATCGCGCCGTGCGTCGATCGAATCGATCAACGAATTGTGCGCGGCGACGGATCGGTCGAGCGCTGCCCGTGCGCGCTTCGACTCTTCCTGGAGTTTGGCCAGTTGCACCGCGCGGCCCTCGAGATCCTTCCGCTCCTTGGCCAACGCGTTGAGCGTGCGCTGATGCGCCTGCACGCGCTCGCGATCGAGCCGGGTCATCGCGGCGGCCGTCCGGTAGGCGCGCCCCATCGATCGAAGGTCGTCCACGTCGAACAGCATGCGCCAGTAGCCGGCGCGACCGAGCTTGTAGAGGTGAACCATCCTGGAGACCACTTCGGGCCGTTCGGCATCGGCCGTCTGTCGCAGCGCGTCTGCCTTGACCCGCGATTCGCTCAGCCGCCGTTGAGTCTCCTGCAGATCGCGCTCGACGCGCGTCACTTCAGCCGCCTTGGCCTGACGATCGACCTCGAGCTTCTTCAGCTCACCCAGCAGCTTGCTCTGCTGCGTGGCCAGCGCGTCCGCCTCGCGCAGCAACGCGCGAATGCGCTCGCCGGCACGCTCGGACGTCCGCGCCGGGTCCTGGCGGGCGACGGCCCGGGCGCCAAGGCCGATCGACGCCACGAGGCAAATGCCTACACCAAGCGTTCGCATGTCAGAAGAGAGGCTTGCCATCGATCTCCGCAGGTATCGGGACGCCAAAGAACTTCAAGATCGTCGGCGCCAGGTCCACGATCGACGCGGACGCGCCTGTGAGCGGACGATTCGAGATGAGCACGCCCGCGGTGGTCGCGAAATCGTAGCCGCCGTGGTCACCGCTCCACTTCTTCATGTTGGGATAGACGATGCCCTGCGGCGACCCGCCAAGCGTGGTCTGCCAGGATACGCGGTAACCATCCTCCATGCCCACCTGCAACTCGGAGGCATTGTTGAGGTAAGGGCCGGCGTAAACGTCATCACGTTTATAGACGGCGCGGACGATGCGGGAGCCGTCATCGGGGTCGGCCATGGTGAGCAATTTGGCGCTCAACTCGTCGGATAGCTGTTTGGCTTCGGCACCCGGGCTGACGATTCCCCGCGACTCACGGCCACGCATGTTGAAGTAGATCTGTCCGAGCCCCATCGCGTAGGCACGGGTCTGCGACCAGTCGACGTTCTCCCAGAAGGTGCCGCCGCCAAACAGATCGGCGAGCTTCTTCTCGCCGGGCGCCTGTCCCTGCAGCGTCATGTAGCCCTGCTGCACCAGCCAGGTGTTGAGGTTGACGGCCTTGCGCCATGAATGGAACCCGTGGTCGGAGACGATCAGGACCGTCGTGTTTGGCTCGAGGTGTTCGAGGACTTCCGCCACGAATGTATCGGCGCGCCGGTAAACACGCAGGATGGAATCACCGAACTTCTCGGCCAGGGCGGGGTCGTACATCGGATGCTTCGGATCGATCAGCCGCCACATCATGTGCTGCACACGATCGGTCGATTCAATCACGCCGACGAGGACGTCCCAGTCGCGGGCATCGATGCGATTCAGGATGACCTGGGCGCGGTCATCGAACGCTTTGTAGAGGTCGTCCATGAACGTCTGCTCGTCCATGCGGCCTTCGTTCAACGGCCATGTGGCTTCCGCCCACCCAAGCGTGCGGTAATGGCCGATCCGCTCGAACAGTTCTTCAGAGAATGATGCGGGCGCAGACATCGGGACCGGTGGGTTGTCCGGTTTCCAGTTCACCGGCGAGATGTAGAGCTGCAGCTCGTTGTCGGCGTTCATCAGCAGCATCTGCGCCATACCGTACACGCGAATCAGGAAATTCACGCGGAACTCGACGTCGAACCAGCGGCTCATCTTGCCCGGCTCGAGCGCGAGCGTCTGACCTTGGATGTCGACGGTGGCGGTCTTGGCGGCCCGGTTCCACTTGATCGTCAGCGGCACCCGCACGTCCGCCTTCGCCTGCAGCTCCGCGAGCGCGACGCGATCGCTTTCGCCGAGCGATGGTCCTTTCGAGCGGATGGCCTGAATCTGCTGCGTGACGATCGGGTTGGGCGGACCGACGAGCTCGGTGCGTGCGACGTCTCCTTCGAACACGAGGCGGCGCAGGATGCCGCCCATCTCCGTGTTCCCTTCCTCGTAGCGACTGAGGTCGGTCGCGAAGTAGGAGAACGTGCCCATCGTTCCGCGGATGTCCGGCAGCGGCAGGCCTGACAGCAGGTGGCCGTTCGGCACGTCTTCCGGCGGGAACGTGACCGGAACCGTCAGCACGCTCGATCGCACGCCCGCCTGGCCGGCGGTCACCCAGAACGACGTCCCGCCGCGCAACGACGACAGTTTTGGCTTGGCGATCGGCACGTAGTTGAACAGGAAACGCGCCGGCTGCCGGTGCACCATGCCGAGATCGGGAAGATACGTGTTCGTATCGCGAACGAGGAAGTCGTAGATGTTGTGTTTGCCGGGGTTCACGCCGGTCGCGAACGAGGCCCATGCGGTGGGCGATTCCGGTGAGTGCGTGGTGTCGAGCGGCCGCACGCCACCCTGTTGCGCGAGCTTGGCGATCGTCGGCAGGTGGCCGGCGGCGATCCACTGCTGCACGAGATCCGGGTCCATGCCGTCGAATCCGAGCACCACGAGCTTCGGCCGGTTCACCGCCGCCGGGCGGCTGTCGCACGCGATCGCGAACAGCAGCGCCGGCGCCCCCACTGAGACAACGACCAGCGCCAGGGCTCGCGCGACGAGCTTGAGCATGAGAATGAAAGTATAAAGCAGTCGTCAGTCGTTAGTCGTCGGTCGTCAGTCGTTGCTGACGATTAATGACTAATGCATACCGACTGTTTTACGCTGATTCCATGCGTGCGCTCGGGATCGACTATGGGAAGCGGCGGATCGGGTTGGCGGTGTCCGACGCCACCGGACTGTTGGCGCGTCCGTGGAAGGCAATTGCACACGGTGGCACGTTGCGGCAAGTCGTGCAGTCCCTTCAGGCGGAGATCTCGATGCTTCAACGCGAGGATGGCGGGCTCGGTACGATTGTGCTGGGCCTGCCGCGTCGCCTGGACGGTGCGCCGAATGCGCTCACCGAGGAGGTACGGAAGCTCCATACGATTCTGGCAAACGAGGTGACGATTCCGGTGGTATTGCAGGACGAGCGGCTCAGCAGTTACGAGGCTGAAAGCGCGTTGGCTCAGCGAATCCGGGACTGGCGAAAGAGGAAGCCCCTTCTGGATGCCGCCTCAGCGGCAGTGATCCTGCAGGACTACCTCGACGGATTGAGCCGGGGCATTTCTACCCACGGACCACTCGAGGAGGATCAATAGAGGTGCGACGCGCATTTCTGTTCATCACGCTGGTATTGGTCGTGGCGCTCGCCGCTGGGGGCACATGGCTGTACACCTCGGTGCAACAATCCTACAAGGGGTACAGCGAGCCTGAGACCTTTGTGGAAATCACGCCCGGAAGCAGCCCGGGTCGAATGGCGCAGCAGCTCGCCGATGCCGGCGTCGTCAGGAACACGACCGCGTTCCGCGCGGCGGTGTGGCTGCGCGGCGCCGGGCGACGGCTGCAGGCCGGCGAGTACCGTTTCGACACGGCAATGACGCCGGCCGAGGTCGTCGACAAGATCGCTCGCGGGGACGTCTACCTCCAGCCCCTGACGTTTCGCGAAGGGCTGACCATTCGTCAGATGGCGCAGCTCTTCGAGGAGAAGGGCTTCGGCACGAGCAAGGAATTCATTGCCGCCGCAAAGGACGCCTCCGCGATCCGCGAGCTCGATCCGCAGGCGACGGATCTCGAGGGCTACTTGTTCCCCGACACGTATGCGCTGCCGCGAAAGACGACCGCCGAGCAGCTCGTTGGCCGCATGGTCGGCCGATTCGAACAGAGCCTGACGCCGGAGATTCGCGAACGGGCGGCAGCGCGCGGCCTCAGCGTCCGGCAGCTGGTGACGCTTGCGTCGCTGGTGGAGAAGGAAACGGGCAAGGGTGAAGAACGCCCGCTCGTCGCAGCGGTCTATGCGAATCGTCTGAAGATCGGTATGGGTCTGCAGTGCGATCCGACGGTGATTTTTGCGCTCGAGCGGGCCGGACGATACGACGGCAACCTGACGCGGGCGGATCTGCAGTTCGACTCACCCTACAACACCTATCGGTACGCCGGACTCCCGCCCGGGCCGATTGCCGCACCGGGCAAAGCATCGCTCGAAGCGGCCGCGAGTCCGGCCGACGTGCCCTATATCTATTTCGTCAGCAAGAACGACGGGTCGCATGCGTTCGCGAGCACGCTGGACGAGCACAACCGCAACGTTCATCAGTGGCAGGTGCTCTACTTCCGCGAGAAACGTCTGCGAGAAGGCCGGTAGCTCACCTCTCGCCCCACTTCAGTTTCTGGCGCAGCATCTCGAAGTACGTACGCTTCGGCGCTCTCACGAGTTGCATGGGGCGATCCGCTTTCCGAATCTCCACGACATCCTCAGCCTGCAACGCGTGACCGGACTGCCCGTCGAACGTCACGAACACTTCGTCGTGCGACCCGTCCATGATCGGTTCGACGCGAAGCTCCGACGCACCGGGCAGCACCAGTGGCCGGTTCGTGAGCATGTGCGGCGCGATTGGCGTCAGCAGCATCGCGTCTACGGCCGGCTGGACGATCGGGCCGCCCGCGGCGAGATTGTATGCGGTCGATCCGGTTGGCGTGGCGATGATCAGGCCATCGGCGCGCACGCGCATGACCGGCTGCTTCCCGACGGTCACGGCCAGCTCGATGATGCGCGACAGCGCGGCCTTCGTGAGCACGACGTCGTTGAGCACGATGCGTTCCTCATAGACGGCATTCCGGCGGATCGTGCGCGCGCGCAGCATCATGCGCTCGTCGATGATCGCCGTGCCCGTCCAGCACCGATTCGAGCGATTCGTACAACTCGCCCAGGGTGATCTCGGTCAGGAATCCGAGGCTGCCGAAGTTGACGCCGAGGATGGGCACGTCGACGCCGGCCTGCGCGATCCGGTTGGCCATGCCGATCAGCGTGCCGTCGCCGCCGAGCACGACGATCAGATCGCACTCGCGCGGCAACTCGTCGCGCGAGCTGGTCGGACGTCCGGCGGGCAGCCCGACCAGCGCCGCGGTCTCGGTTTCGAAGACCGTGTGGACGTTCCGCGCGTCGAGCCAGCCGGCAAGCTCCGCGAGCACGCCGCCGGCGGCGTCGAGATTGTGTTTGGCGACGAGACCGACACGCGTGACTTTGACCATATCGGTGCGGCTGCCGTCGACGGGGTCGTCTGTCGGCTGCTGAGGCGTCAATCGGACCCGGACGGTCGAACGTGCAGCAGGAACTCCTTGTTGCCTTCCATGCCTGAGATGGGAGAATCCGTGAGGCCTGCGCGCCTCAATCCTAGCGCATCTGCCGCGGCGGCGATTTCCTCGACGACTCGCGCGTGAATCGCGGCGTCGCGCACGATGCCTCCCCTGCCCACCTCCCGGCGGCCGGCCTCGAACTGCGGCTTGACGAGCGCGACGACGTCCCCATCCGGCGCCAGCAGCGGGGGCACGACCGGAAGGATGTGGCGCAGCGAGATGAACGACACGTCGATGGTGACGATGTCGAACGTCCGCGCGTCGGCCGGCGAGCATCGACGGCATCGAGTGTCCGCGCGTTCACGCGCTCGATGACCGTCACCCGAGGGTCGTTGCGGAGACTCCAATCGAGCTGGCCGTGGCCGACGTCGAGCGCGACGACGCGCGACGCGCCGCGCTGGAGCAGGACGTCGGTGAAACCGCCCGTCGAGGCGCCGATGTCGAGCGCGAGCGCGTCCTCGCACGTCGATGCCGAACGCGTCGAGCGCGTGCGCGAGCTTGAGGCCGCCGCGGCCGACGTAGGGATGATCCGGCGCGATCAACGTGACGGTCGCGTCGGCGGCGATCGATGCGCCCGCCTTGGTGGCCGGCTGACCGTCGACGCGGACCTGCCCGGCGAGGATCAGCGCTCGCGCCCGCTCGCGCGAAGCGGCGAGCCCGCGTTCGACGAGCAGCGTGTCGAGCCGGACTGACTTGCTTCAATGTCGTTCGCGCGATGACCCAGCGAGCGATGGCCGGCAGCTGTCCTCCGAGATGCGCGCGACTCCAGACTGCGGCGAGCGCTTCGCTCGACACAGTCGGCGGCCAGCTTGCGGGACTCCTCGAGACCGTACAGAGCGGGATAGGTCGGCTTGCCGGCGGCCGCATCCTTGCCCGCGGTCTTGCCCAGGTCGACGGACGCGCCCTCGACGTCGAGGATGTCGTCCACGATCTGAAACGCCAGGCCGAGGCTTCGCGCATACGCGCGCGCCGCCGCGCAGTTGCGCCGGTGAGGCGCCGGCCATGATCGCGCCGGCCATCGTCGAGCCGACGATCAGCGCACCGGTCTTCCTGGCGTGCATGCCGCGCAGGCCTGCCGCGTCGAGTGGCGCGGTGCCCGGGCGCGCCGCCTCGAGATCGATCGCCTGGCCCCCGACCATGCCAGACGCTCCGGCGGCCTCCGCAATCGCCGCCAGCGCCTGCAGCTTTCGTGATGCGAGTTGCGCATCAGACAGCACCGGCGACGAGAGCGGTTCGCGGGCCAGCAGCGCAAAGGCTTCGGTGAGCAGCCCGTCGCCGGCGAGGATCGCCATCCCCTCGCCGAACACGACGTGCGCCGTCGGCCGTCCTCGCCGCAGCGTGTCGTCGTCCATCGCCGGAAGATCGTCGTGGACGAGCGAGTAGGTGTGAATCAATTCGACGGCGCAGGCAGCCGGCATCGCCAGCGAGAGGGCGTCGTCTGCGGGCGAGTGTTCGGCCTCGGCAATGGCCTCCGCCGCGGCCAGGACGAGCATCGGCCGCAGGCGCTTGCCGCCGGCGAGCAGGCTATAGCGCATGGCCTCGCGTGAGCACCGCAGGCGTGTCGCCCGTCGCCGGAAGGTAGCGTTCCAGCGCTGCCTCGACCTCGTCGCGTCGCCTGACGAGCCACTCGCGCAGGTCAGTCGCGGCGGTTTTCACTTGCCGCCGCTCTCGCCTTCCGAACGATGCCGGCGCCGAGCGGAGCTCGCCGCGCTCGTTCAGGATCTCGATGCGTCGCTCCGCGGCTTCGAGCCTCGCCTGACAGAAGCGGAGCAGATGCACGCCGCGCTCGTATAGCTCGAGCGACTTCTCGAGCGGCAGGTCGCCTTCCTCGAGCGCGCGCGCGATGGTGTCGGCTTCGGCAATCGCCGATTCGAAATCCTTGATTGTGGTGTCCATCTATTCGTCGTCCTTCACTTGCGTCACTTCGCAGACCAGCTCGCCTTCATGGAGCGTGACGCGCACCCGCGAGCCGGCCGGCGCCTCGGCGCCACGGCGAATGACATGCGTGCGCTCGGCGTCCCAGCAGACCGCGTAGCCGCGACCGAGGACGGCGAGCGGGCTCAACGACTCGAGCCGGGCCGCGAGCGATTCCACCTTCGCACGGGCTCGATCCTGACGTCGCCGCGCCACGATTGTAGAGCTGCGCGTCCAGCGCTTCCAGCCGGCCGCGCACGGCCGTGAGGCGGCGGCGGCACGTCCTGCGCCTCGAGCCGCGCGCGAATACCGTGGTACTGGCGCTGGCGCCTGCCGAGTGCCGCGCCGATCGCCAGCCGCAGGCCATGCCCCAACTCCGCGACATGCCGTCCGCGCATCGCGAGGCGTGCCGGCCATGCCGGCCAGCCCGCGGCGGCGTTCGAGCGCATGCAGCCGTACGTGACGCCGCTGCAGGTGAGCGTTGATGCCGTTGCGGAGCCGTTGCGACAGGCGATCGATTCTGCTGCGAGAATCTGCGTGCGCCGCCACGACCATCTCGGCAGCGGCCGACGGAGTCGGCGCGCGGACATCGGCGACGAAGTCGGCGATCGTGAAGTCCACTTCGTGTCCGACCGCCGAGATCACCGGCACCGGGCAGTGGACAATCGCGCGCGCGACCGGCTCTTCGTTGAACGCCCACAGGTCCTCGACCGAACCGCCGCCGCGCGCGACGATCACGACGTCCACGCCGGAGACGCGCGCGATCGCGCGAATGCGCATCGGCCGACCTCCGCGGCGGCGCCGTCGCCCTGCACGCGCGCCGGACGGATCACGAGATGCGCGGTGGGATGACGCCGGCTGCAGCACCTTGATGATGTCGCGCAGCGCCGCGCCGTCGAGCGACGTGACGATGCCGATCTTGCGCGGCAGCGCCGGCAGCGGGCGCTTGCGCGACTGCGTCGAAGAGCCCCTCCGCCTGCAGCTTCTTCTTCAGCTGCTCGAACGCCAGTTGCAGCGCGCCAAGCCCACGCGGCTGGAGGTGCTCGCAGACGAGCTGGTACTCGCCCTTGGGTTCGTAGATCGCCGAGGCGTCCGCGCGCGACGACGTGCAGGCCGTCCTCCGGCTTGAACTTGAGATACCTGACGGCCGAGCGGAACATCACGATCTTGATCTGCGCCTCGCCGTCTTTCAGCGTGAAGTAGAGATGTCCGGTGTTCCACAAGCGGCAGTTCGAGATCTCGCCCTCGACCCAGACGTCGCCGAACCCGGACTCGAGCGTGCCGCGGATCGCCGCGGTCAGCTCCGAGACCGTGAAGACGTGGCGCTCGGGACGCGGCCGGTGCCGGAGCTCTGGTCAGGGATCCGGCTCGGATCGTCGATCGCGGATCTCGATCCGATCTCGATCTTGGATCTTCCTCGAATGGCTGCGAGAACAGGTCTGACATCGCGCGTCACCGGCGTGCTGGCTCGGCGGCAGGCGGCCGAGCGCGTCGACTTCCTGCTGCCGACATGTTCAGCCGCTCGATCGCGGTCGCGCGCCCGGTCGCCGGGTCCGCGGTCACGATCACGGCATTGAGACGGCGCGGGGCCGGCGGCCGACTCGAACTTGGTCGGCATGCGCGTTGAGGAACCGGCCGAGCGCGGCGTCGATCGCCACGCCGATGACCGAGTCGTGCGGGCCGGTCATGCCGACGTCGGTGACGTACGCCGTGCCCTTGGGCAGGATCGCGCTCGTCGGCGGTCTGGACATGCGTGTGCGTGCCGACAACGGCGGTGACGCGGCCGTCCAGATGCCAGCCCATGGCGACTTTCTCGGATGTCGCTTCGGCATGGAAGTCGACGAAGACGACGCGCGTCTTCGCTCTTCAGCGCGTCGATTTCGTGCAGCGCCACGAGCGAACGGATCGTCGAGCGGCGTCATGAACACGCGGCCCATCAGGTTGAGCACGCCGACCGGTTCGCCCGTGCGCGTGCGGCCGAGGTAACTGCCGCGCCCTGGCACGCCGGCGGGGAAGTTCGCCGGACGAAGCAGTTTCGGCTGCCGTCGCGATGTAGTCGAGCACTTCTTTCTTGTCCCAGACGTGATTCCCCGACGTCATCACGTCGACGCCGTACTCGAGGATGGTATCGGCGATGTCGCCGGTGACGCCGAAGCCTGCCGCGGAGTTCTCGACGTTGGCGATCACGAGGTCGATGCCGTGCCGCTCGACGAGCGCAGGGATCGCCCGGCGCGCGATCTCGCGTCCGGGTTTTCCGAAGATGTCACCGATGAACAGAATCTTCATGAAGGGCGATGGCGGCGATCTGCGTCTGACGCGCCGGGTCGCCGGCCTCGCGTCATTCGGCGCGCACCGGCACGGTGATTTCTCCGCCGCGCCGGTCGTCGATGCGCGGGAAGACGATGTGGAGCTCACCGCCGCTCAAGGTCGCATGGGCGCGCCCCGCATCGAGCGCGCCGGCGAGCCTGATGACCCGGGTGAAGCGGCCGAACCCACGTTCCGCGAGATGAAACGCCGCGCCGGTGTGCGCCTGACACCCCGCCGGCGCTTTTTGTCCGGCGATCACCACCACGCCGCGCGACCACGCGACGCGGATCGCGTCGGCGGGGACACCGGGCAGATCGACGAGGATCTCGACCGTCTCTGACGTTTCGAAGACGTCGAGCGCGGGGACGCATTCCGCAGGCGGACCGCCCTGGCTCTCGTCGAGCCATTGGAAGAGCCGTCGGAGGTCTTCCCCAGCTCACGCTGTTCGAGAAAGATTCGAGACATGTCTCACCGCGTATTCTAGCAAGCCCTCCTGCGTTAGCGACCGTTCGATTCGTTCGCGGCTCTCTCGTCCGAAAGGCCAAGAAAACGAGTAACTTGCAGCGACTGTCAAAATATGAGTTATATAACACTAAGATTTTATGCTTGACATGAACTAATATATGCGTATCTTATATTTCAGTCACCCCGGAGCAAGTCGCAACGCAGCTTCTGGCAGGGTGAGCAGGCAAGATAGAGGAGGTACAGACAATGGCATTGGTTCGATGGGATCCGATTAGCGAGCTCGCCGGTCATCGAGATCGACAGGCTCAACCGCATGTTTTCGGACCTCTACAACGAGAGCGTTTCGCGGGCCTGGGTTCCGCCGGTGGATATCTACGAGACCGAGAACCGCGAAGTGGTCATCAAGGCGGAACTTCCGGACATGAAGCGCGAGCAGATCACGTGACGTTCGAGAACAACGTGCTCACGCTGAAGGGTGAGCGCGCCGAGTCGGAGGTCAGCCAGGATCGGTTCCGGCGCGTGGAGCGTCGATCGGGCACGTTCAGCCGCTCGTTCACGCTGCCGAACACCGCAGATGCGACCGGTATCACCGCGTCGTACAAGGACGGCGTCCTCACCGTGCGGCATTCCGCAGCGGGAAGAGGCGAAGCCGAAGCAGATCGCCGTCGAGTAACCTCGCAGCGGCATCGGTCCGTCAGGTCCGGCCGACCCGCGGATGACGGGCGGCCGGACTCTGTTTCATTTTCGTCGTTGGCGTCTCACGTGAGTCACGTGGCACTGCCGTGCAGTGCGCACGTGGCCCGTCGCACGTGATAGTCTGTGTCGATGGCTCAGAACCTTGGACTCGCACGATCAACCGGGCGAATCGTCCGGCGAAATAGACGTCGCTCCGCTCTTGACGAGCCGGTTCCTGTTCGTGGACGTTGCGGCGCAGCGCGCCAAACAGCTACGTCGCGGTGCCCTGCCGCGTCTGGAGCGCGCCGTCCAGACCGCTGCCGCTCCGCACAAACTCGAGCGCGTGGCGATGGAGGAAGTGCGCACGGGTCTGATCGACTACGTCCTGCCGGCGGGGTTCGATGGTGCGGCGCACGGCGAACACCGCTAACCTGGATCCTCGATGGAAGGGCTTCGCGACATCCTGCCGGCGGCTCTGGGCACGCTTCAGGGCCTCGTGGTCAGCACCGGTGTCCTGCTCGCGCTGTTCATTGGCTTCTGCGTCATCCTGAACCTGCCGAAGCTCAGGCCGAGCGGACGGCATTCACGCGTCGTGCGCAGCCTGGATGAGGCTGTTGGCCGCACCCAGACATACCTGCCTCCCGACGCGCCCCGCGGGCCGCACGGACCAACTGAAGACCCCGGAACTTCTGGAGGCTCAAGCGCGTAAGTCAGCTTGAGCACGCGTACCAGAAGTGCGTGCGGGAGGATGCCATGATCGAACTGGCCGCCCTCGTCACACTCGGCATCGCGGTCGCCACGGTCGTCGCCATCGTCTTTGCGCTCGTCGCCGTTCTCAAGGCGATTCTCTGGGTGGCGCTGCTGCCGCTGCGGCTGGTCTTCTGGCTCCTGTTCCTGCCTCTTCTCCTGGTGAAGGTTGTGCTCGGCGCGGTACTTGCCGTGATCCTCGGGCCGGTCTTGCTGATCCTGCTCGTCCTGGGCCTGGTCGTCGGCACGATCGCGGTCGCGATTCCGCTGCTGCCGTTCCTCCTGGTGATCGGCCTGATCTATCTGCTGATCCGCAGCAGCCGCCCGACCTACGCGCTGACGCGCTAGATCGGGGTCAGGTCTTGAATCCCAGCAAGAGTCACGACGTGACCCCTGATCTCTGACCTGACCCCCCGTGCGTGAAAAATGTGCGGATTCAAGACCTGACCCCGGCAGGCTGAACACCGTCAGCCGATCGGTCTCGATGAAGCCGAGCCGCGCCGCCAGCGTGCGCGATGCCTGGTTCGATTCGAGCGCGCCCCACACCGGCCGCTTGCCGAATTCGAGGAGCCGCGTGATCATGCGGCGCGCGGCGCGTGTGCCCAAGCCGCGATGGCGATAGCCTCCAGCGTGTCGATCGAGACATCCCATAACGTTTCGGTCTGCACGACGGGGTAGCAGAAGGCGACCGGCAGGCCGTCTTGCCACGCCGCACACATCTCCAGACCGGTCACCAGCGACCGATTTCCGCGTGGCGGCAGTTCGCCGGCGACGAAACGAACCCGCGGCCGGCCCGAGAGCGCCTCGGTCAATTCGCGGCGGAGATGATCGGGAACGTGAGCGAGATCCGGCGCGTCGGCTTCGCTGAAGATCGTCGTGCCTGCTTCGGCGCTCGCGATCCCAGTCAATCGCGCCAGGCAGGTGTGGATGAGCGCGGTCTGCCGTCGTCCAGCCGCGCAGGCAGGCGCTCCACGGCGCCCGCGTCCTCCATCTCGCACAGCACGTTGACGTCACCCGAGAGCTCGCCGATCGCGGCCGCGATCGCGTGTACACGGAGGGCGTCCGACGACCGACGCGAGCGATCGAGCCGGGAGCAGCACGATGAAGCCGTCGTGCGCCGGATCGGCACCCGCCGCGATCCTGACCTCCGCCTTGCCCGAGAGCAACATGCCGCGCACGTCGACGCGGCCGCGGCACGTCGGGCACGCGCGCGAGCGCCCGTTCGAGCGAGGCTGAGGATCATGCCGGCGGCCTCGAGCGTGTGTAAGGCGTCGCGCGCTCGAAGGCATCGGCTGCCCGGAAGATCGATCGCCTCGTCCATGAGGCGGCCGGTCAACTGCAGGCCAATCGGCAGCCGATCGCGTGTCATCCCGCAGGGAACCGTGATGGCCGGGAGGCCCGCGAGGTTCGCGCCGACGGTGAACACGTCCGCCAGATACATCTTGATGGGATCGGCCGTGCGCTCGCCCAGCTTGAAGGCCGGCGTCGGGCTCGTCGGCATCGCGATCAGGTCGACCGCTTCGAAGGCCGTCTCGTAGTCGCGGCGAATCAGTGTCCGGACCTGCTGCGCTTTCAGGTAGTACGCGTCGTAGTAGCCCGAGCTCAGGACGTAGGTGCCGAGCATGATCCGGCGCTTGACCTCCGGACCGAACCCTTCGTCTCGCGTGCGATCGTACATCTCGCCGAGCGTCGCCGCGTCGTGCGCCCGGTAGCCATAGCGGACGCCATCGTAGCGCGCGAGGTTCGAGCTCGCCTCGGCCGTCGCGAGCAGATAGTAGACGGGAATGGCGTGCTCGCTGTGCGGCAGCTCGACGTCCAGAATCGATGCGCCCTGCTGCTTCAACACGTCGAGCGCTCGATCGAAGGCGGTCAGAACCTCCGCGTCGGTCCCAGTCGTGATGATCCGCCGCGGTACGCCGATGCGCAGGCCGCGAACGTCGCCGGTCAACGCCTCGGCGTAGCGAGGCACGGGCAGAGCCGCTGCGGTCGAATCACGCGAGTCGGGTCCCGCGATCGTCTCGAGAAGCGCCGCCGCATCCGCAACCGTCGTGGCGATCGGACCGATCTGATCGAGCGACGACGCGAACGCCAGCAGGCCGTAGCGAGAGACGCGACCGTAAGTCGGCTTCACGCCGACGACACCGCAGAGCGCCGCCGGCTGCCGGACCGAGCCGCCAGTTTCAGACCCGAGCGCGAGCGGGATCATCCGCGCGGCGACCGCCGCCGCCGAGCCGCCGCTCGATCCACCTGGTGTGCGGTCGTGCGCCCACGGATTGCGCGTGATCCCGAACGCCGAGTTCTCGGTGGAAGACCCCATCGCGAACTCGTCGCAGTTGGTCTTGCCGACGATCACCGCACCGGCGGCAATCAGCCGGTCGACGGCGGTGGCATTGTAGGGAGGCCGGTAGCCCTCGAGGATTTTCGATCCAGCCGTCGTCGCGATCCCTCGCGTGCAGATGTTGTCCTTGAGCGCGATGGGGACGCCGAGCAGCGGCAAGCGATCCCACTCATCGCGCGCAGCATCGAGGGCGGCAGCGCGCTCAAGCGCGGAGTCCGCGGTCACCTCGAGAAACGCGTGGAGCGCTCCGTCGTCGCGCCGGATTCGCGCGATGGCGTCGTGACAGACTTCAACAGCCGACGTCCGTCCGTTGCGAATGGCTCGCACGATGTCAGCGGCAGTGTCCAGCGGCATCGTCAACCCAGCACTCGCGGTACTTTGAACAGACCGACGCGATCGTCCGCCTCGGGCGCCTGGGCGAGGACCTCGTCACGCGTGAGGCACGGAAGGCGATCGTCCGGCCGCATGGGCGCCGCCGTTCCCAGCGGATGGGACGTCGGCGGAATGTCAGTCGTATCGATCTGCTGGACCGTTCGCGCGTATCGAGAATTCTGGCAAGCTGCGGCCCGAAGAGCACCGCTCGTCCTCGGTCAGCTCGAGGCGCGCGAGTCGGGCGAGGCGCAAGAGATCGTCCGTCGTGAAATCGGTGGGCACGGGCCGATCCTAGCAGACTGAGATCGCGCGCTGGACAACGTGTCAAACTCCCAATGCCCGACTCCCAAGGGCCATCAGACGTTCGACTCTAAGGCCGTTTGGGAGTTGGAGGTTGGGAGTTGGGAGTTAGCGAGGTCACGTTTTCAACACGCCGCTATCGAGAGGCTGCGATGAATGTGCGTCCGGCCGCCGTTGCGGGGACATGGTATCCAGGAACGTCAGGAGCGTTGAAGCGAGAGGTCGACCTGTACCTCGACTCGGCAGGCTCCGGCCCGCCTGGTGACATCCGCGCCATCATCTCGCCTCATGCCGGCATCATGTTTTCCGGGCCGGTTGCGGCGCATGCCTACAAGGCCGCTTCTCGTCAGCGCTACGATCTGGTGGTCCTCGTAGGGCCATCACACTTCTCAGGCTTCGATGGAATCGCGCTCTATCCCGACGGCGCATTCGATTGTCCTCTCGGCCTTGCGCAAATCGACGGCGAGGCGGCCCGGGTTGCTCTGACGTTTCCAATCGTTCGTGCGTCCCCGGCGCCTCACCGGCGCGAGCATTCCCTCGAGATGCAGCTGCCGTTTGTCCGCCGGCTGATGCCGGACGCCACGATCCTGCCGATGCTGATGGGCTATCAAACGCGTGACACGATCGAAGAGCTGGCGGCCGCGCTCACCGGGATCTGCCGCGATCGACAGTGTCTCCTCGTGGCGAGTTCGGACCTCTCGCACTACTTCGATGCGCGGACCGCCGCCGAGTTGGATGGCAAGGTGCAGGCAGCGATCGAGGCCTTCGACGTCGACGGGTTCCTCGATCTGTTCGAAGGGTACCCGGAGCACGAACGCGGACGATACGTGGCGTGCGGCGGTGGACCGGCAATCGCCGTCATGCGCGCCGCCCACGCGCTGGGAGCGCACACCGGTCGCGTGCTGAAATATGGGCACTCCGGTGAGATCTCCGGCGACTACGGTGGCGTGGTCGGATACATGGCGGCGGCGCTGTTCGCGTAACGAATCGGACCCTGCAATCCATGACCCTTACAGACACCCAGCGTCGAAGCCTGGTTGAAACCGCTCGCGCCGCAATCGTCGCGAAGGTGGCCGGGCACGTCGGTGCGCGAATGAAACTCGACGCGCTTCCAACGTCGTCGGGGGTATTCGTGACCGTGAGAATCAGCGGGCAGCTGCGTGGGTGTCTCGGGACGCTGGACGACGACTGCAAGCTCGACGAAGAGGTCGTGCGATGCGCGGCGGAGGCGGCCAGCGTCGACCCGCGGTTTCCGGCGGTTACACCGGAGGAGCTGGACGCACTGTCGATCGAGGTGTCAGTGCTTGGACCACTCGAGCGCATCGATCCCCACCAAACCGGCGCGTTCGTCATTGGCGAGCACGGTCTCGTGGTGGAGAAGGGCCGATCGCGCGGCCTCCTCCTCCCACAGGTCGCCGTCGAGTGGTCGTGGACGCCGGAGAAGTTCCTGCAACAGACCTGTATCAAGGCTGGCCTGTCGCCTCATGCATGGCGATCGGATGTCGCCGTATACCGCTTCACAGCGGACGTCTTCAGCGACTGACGTGCCGAGGCTTGGCGCGCACATGTCGATCGCGGGCGGATTGCCTCGGGCCGTGGACCGTGCGCAGGCCTCCCGTTGCGACGCGCTGCAGATCTTCACCAAGTCGGTAGGGCAGTGGCGCGCGCGGCCGCTGCCATCCGAGGAGGTCGTTCGGTTTCGCGAGCGGCTACGAGAGACGGGGATCCGTCCGGTCGTCGCTCACAACAGCTACTTGATCAATCTGGCCGCTGCCAATCCGGCGTTACGCGCCCAATCCGTCGCCGCGCTCGGCGAAGAGATCGACCGCGCCGAGATCCTCGGCCTGGATGGTCTCGTGATGCATCCCGGTTCGTACACGACCGGAACGGAAGACGGGGGCCTGCGTTTGATCGCCGACGGCCTGTCAGCCCTTCTGCGTACCCGTCGACGCGGCCGCACGATGATCCTGCTGGAACACACGGCCGGGCAGGGCACGAACCTCGGCCATCGCTTCGAACAGATCGCGACGATCATCCAGCATCTGAAAGGATCTCCCCGATTGGGCGTCTGCCTCGACACATGCCATCTCCTGGCAGCGGGGTATGACATCTGTTCCGAGGAGGGATACGAGCAGACGTTTCGTGATTTCGATCGGATCATCGGGCTCGACCGGCTGAAAGCCTTTCATGTGAACGATTCGCGGAAGCCATGTGGGAGTCGCGTGGACCGGCACGAGCACATCGGCAAGGGCTGTATCGGCCTCGCGCCCTTCCGCCGGCTGCTCAACGATCAACGTTTCGCGACCCTGCCAATGCTTCTCGAAACGCCAAAGCTCGATACGCCGGCCAGCCGCCGCCGCAGCGATGTCGATCCGTGGGACCGGCGCAATCTGAAGACACTCAGAAGCCTGCTTGGGTGACAATGATGACGATGCGAGAGGTGCGCGGCGCTGGTCGGGTGATCGTTGCAATGATGGTATCGATGCTGGCCATGCCCTCGACGGCGAGCGCGTGGGGCTTCGACGTGCATCGTTTCATTACCTCGCGGGCGATCGCGCTGCTACCACCGGAGATTCGTCCCTTCTTCGAGAAGTTCCGCGCCGAGATCGTCGAGCATTCGATCGATGCCGATCTCTGGAGGACGGCCGGATTCGAAGAAGAACCGCCGCGGCATTTCGTCGACATGGACGCCTACGGGCCATACCCGTTCAAGGCGATGCCTCGCGAGTTCGACGAAGCGGTCATTCGATACGGACGAGATTTCGTCATGACCAACGGCACCTTGCCGTGGCGGGCACAAGAGATTCAGGACAAGCTGGCCGAGGCCTTCACGCAGAAGGCGCCATACGCGCGCGAGAACATCAAGTTCTTTTCATCGGTGATTTCGCACTATGTGGCGGACGCTCACGTGCCGTTTCACGCGGCTCTGAACTACGACGGTCAGCTCACCGGCCAGTGGGGCATTCACTCGCGTTTCGAAACCGAGCTGTTCGACCGCTATCAGGCGTCGCTGAACGTGATGCCCGGGCCGCTCGTACCGATCCCCAACACGCGCGAGTTCCTCTTCGACACGCTGGTCGTCAGTTTTCCGTTCGTCCAGCCGATTCTCGATGCTGACAAGGCCGCCGTCGCCGGGCGAGACGAGTACGACGACCAGTACTTCACGCTGTTCTTTGGAAAGGTGAAGCCGATCGTGGAACGGCGACTGTCGGACGCGGTCACGCATGTGGCGTCGATGATCGTCGCGGCCTGGGACCGGGCGGGCCGCCCGGCGCTCCCCCTCGAGGTGCCGCGAACTCCCCGGAAGGTCCGGCGCAGCTAGCTCAGTGGAGATTGGGGGAATGGAGCGGGTCGTGCCACAGCGAAAAATCATCGTGAACATTGCGACGAGCGCGGACGGCTACGTGGCCCGACCGGATGGCAATCTCGATTGGCTGACGGAGCGGCGGGCTCCAAAGGGCTTCTACGGTCTCCCCGAATTCGAGCGCTCCACCGATGCCAAGATCCTCGGCCGCAAGACCTTCGACCGGAGTCTGCAGCTGGGCGCGCGCTTCGGTGCAAGTGCTGTGCACTATGTGTTCTCCCGGCGGCCGCCGCCTGCTTCCGTGCCCGCCGGCGTCCAGTTCGTGACCTACGTCGATCGGTGCCTTTGCCGAACGCCTCCGCACGCAAGCTGGCAAGAACATCTGGATGATGGGCGGAGGCGAGATCATCGGGTCCTTCCTGGACGAGGACGCGATTGACGAGTTCATCATCACCATCGTGCCAACCTTCATCGGGGAAGGCATTCCCCTCCTTGCACCGAGGCATCGCGAGGTGGCGCTCCGCTTGCTCGGTGTACAACAGTTTCCGGATGGCGTCGTTCAGTTGCATTACGAGGTGCAGCGGTCGAGACTCTGAGCCAGCCAAACGGTGGGGGCCGCAGGGCGCACAGGCTCCTCGATCGGTGGTGGTACTAGTCAGACTGACGCGGTCACTCCTTGACTGCCTAATCAGCTCGAGTTGCGCGGGTTCGCGTCCGGCCCCTTTTCCGCTTTCAAGCCGGTGCCGAACCGCCTGTCGATGAAGAGTTCGAGCGGATGGAGCACGAGCAGGACTCCCAGGGTCACTCCCGTGGCGATGAAGGCCAGGTGGTACTCTCCACCCCCCACTGCCACACCGACCGCCGCATTTACCCAGATCGTGGCCGCGGTCGTCATCCCGTGAATGCCGGCGTCGGTCCGCATGATGGCGCCGGCGCCCAGAAACCCGATGCCGGTGACGATCTGCGCGGCAATGCGTCCGGGATCGCCGGAGCCGTCCGCCGCCAGCTCGTACGACATCAGCGTGAACACGGCCGAACCTGTGGCGATCAGCATGTTGGTGCGTAGACCGGCGCTCTTGTGCCGCATCTCCCGCTCGAAGCCGAGAATGCCGCCAAGCACTGCCGCCAGGAGCAGCCGCTGCACGAGTTCGACGTCAGAAAGTGGAGCCGTCATTGGTATATCGCTTGCACCTCTGCAGCACGACCGCGTCTGCGGCAGGGAGGGAGTGCATGCTTTGGACCATCGTCGCGGTGTTGTTGGTGCTCTGGCTGCTGGGCTTTTCGCTGAATGTTGTGGGCAGCCTGATTCACGTACTGCTGGTGATTGCCCTGGTCGTCATCCTGATGCGTCTGCTGACCGGCCGCAGGGTCTGACGTCACTGGCCGTCGGGCACCAGCCAAAGTCGCGTGCGATCGAGTGGAACATCGATACCCGCATGCCACACGGAACGAGTGCCTTTGACGAACACGTCGTACTTGCCGGCTGGAACGACAAACAGCGTATAGGTCCGTCCGGCAATTGGCGACGCCACTTCCTTCGAGCGGCTGCCCGCGGCGTAGAGCGCGACGTCGGATCGCGAGCCGTCCCGTGACCGAATCTGCAAAGCGCCGAAGCCGCTCTTGAAGTTCACCACCTCGAGGTGATGTCCGCCCTCATCTGGGTAGGGCATCACCACCAGCCTGTTAGCCCAGCGAATGCTCACCACCTGGTCGCCCTGCTCCCGAATCGCTTGCGCGTCGTAGATCCCCTCGCCGATCGTCAGCTCGACTCGCTGGCCTGGGTTGGTCTGAGCGACCACGTCGGCGCGCTCGCCTGCGCGATGCAGCTTCAGACGCGTCTGCGACGTCACCTCGTCTGCCCCGTCGAAGACCCGCAGTTCCAGCGTGAGCGTCGTCTGCGCCACGAGCAGCACGGTTCCTGCAATCACGCTCGCCAATACTGCAACCGGCCCCCGAATCATGCGCGCATCTTACTGTGATCCGGGGTCAGATCTCGATCTTCGGAAGCAGGTCAAGAACCTGACCGGAATCCCTTCAGCTGGACGGAGATAGGCGGCGTGTGTGGACACATTTCAGAAAACCGAGATCCTACCGGGGGTGCGGCCGGGGAACGGCACGCTCGGTGCTATCGTAGGACTCTGTGATGGACGTGTATCTCGTGCCTGTCGGTCGTGACCGCCATGAGCTGTACTGCGAGGTACCGGACTCCCCGGACGACGTGCGGCAGGAGCAGGAGCCGGAGGACGAATCACCCGGGTTCTTCGGGCGGCTTCGGAAGCGCTTTCGCTTCGCACGACTGCGCGGGCGGTTTGCCGAAATGCTGGCAGAGGCCGAGCGCGAGCGCCACCAGCCGCACGCGGTCAAACCCGAGACCGGCTGGGCAGGACGCTTGAAGCGGCGGACGCTTCGGTTGGTGGCCGAGACCATCGCCGAGCAGCGGCTGCTCTGGTTGCTGCGAAAAGAAACGGAAGCGCGGCTCTACTATCCGGACGATCTCGACGACACTGCGGCGATGGGGATCGTCAGATCGCAACTCGGCCGCGATTTCGACAAGCATCGGTTCTGGATGATCGTCGATACACTCGGCTTTATCGGATCCGGCCTGCTGGCGCTCGTACCTGGCCCGAACCTGCTCGCGTATTACTTCGCGTTTCGAATGGTGGGTCATTACTTTTCGCTGAGAGGAGCACGTCAGGGACTGCGATTCATCACCTGGCACACACAACCCTGCGAACCGCTGACCGAGCTGCGGCGCGCCATTACGCTCGAACCGGAGCTGCGAGTTCGCAGCGTCAGCAACATCGCCGTGCAGCTTCGTCTCGAGAACCTGGCGACCTTCTTCGAGCGCACGGCGATCCCAACGTCGTAGGTCAGCCGACTCGGCTGATGCCGTATACTTCGGCCGTTGCTCCTCAAAGACATCGCTGAACGCCTTGGCTGCCGGCTCGAAGGCGACGGTCAGATCGACATCCGCGGGGTCTCCGGCATCGAGGACGCGGACGCTGGCGACCTGACGTTCTTCAGCAACCCACGCTATATCGCGGAACTTCGTTCGACGCGCGCCTCCGCAGTGATCATGGGCCACAAGGCCGAATCGGCGCCCTGCGCGATGTTGCGCGCCGATCACCCATACCTGGCGTTTGCGCGCGCGGTCGAGCTCTTTGCTGATCCCTGGCGGCCGGCCGCGGGTGTGCATCGCCTCGCCCACGTCGAGGAGGGCGTCACAGTTGGTGAAGGCGCATCGATCGGACCATTCGCGGTTATTGCCGCCGGAGTGAAAATCGGCGCGCGGACGGTTGTTCACCCGCACGTCGTGATCGGGCGTCACGCGGAGGTCGGTGATGACTGCTTCATTCACGCCGCGCGTGTCGATTCGCGAACGCGTCCGCGTCGGCAACCGCGTGATCATCCAGGACGGCGCGGTCATCGGCAGCGACGGCTTCGGATTTGCCCGCCGGCCGGACGGCAGCCATCACAAGATTCCCCAGATTGGCGGCGTGGTCATAGAGGATGACGTCGAGGTCGGAGCGAACAGCACGATCGATCGACCAGCCGTCGGGGAAACCAGGATTGGTGCCGGCACCAAGATCGACAACCTCGTGCAGGTTGCACACGGCGTCACGATCGGCCGGAACGTGTTGCTCGCGGCCCAGGTCGGGATCGCGGGGAGCACCACGATCGACGACTCGGTGACGCTCGCAGGACAGGTCGGCGTCGCGGGTCACCTGACGATAGGGAAGGGCGTGGTCGCGACGGCGCAGACCGGCATCCCGAACTCTGTCGAGGCTGGCGCGTTCATTTCCGGCTATCCGGCCATCCCCAACCGTGACTGGCTGAAGTCCTCGGCCGTCTTCCGCAAGCTGCCGGAGTATCGCAAGCTCCTCGCCGAGCTGGAGCGGAGGATTGCGGAATTAGAGGCTCGACTCGAGCCCTGACCAGGTCAGTCCGTCCCTCAACGGGCGAATCCCCTCCCTCGGTTCGCGCCCGGATCCGGTCGCTGTGCCATAATCAATTCTCCAATGAATTTCACGAAGCTTCGCTCCAACCGGCTCCTGCGGCGGGTGTTAGGCAGCGTGCTGGCCCTGACCGGCCTTCTCGTGCTCAACCCCGCTCCGCGCGCGGCGTCCAAGCCGCCCAAACTCGATTACACGATGACGACGCTGCCCAACGGGCTGCAGGTCGTCACCCTGGAAGATCATTCGACGCCGATCGTCCATGCGGAAATCTGGTATCACGTCGGATCGAAGAACGAGAAGAAGGGCCGGACCGGCTTCGCGCACCTCTTCGAGCACATGATGTTCAAAGGCTCGAAGAATGTTGAGCCCGAAGGACACCCCTCGTGGATTTCCAGCGTGGGTGGGCAGAGCAATGCCTACACCAACGAGGATGCGACGGTCTTCTGGCAGACGTTTCCGGCGCAATACCTGCCTTTGGTGCTCTGGCTCGAAGCCGACCGCATGGCGTCGCTGCGCATCGACGACAAGGTCTTCCAGACCGAGCGCGAGGTGGTGAAGGAAGAGCGGCGGATGCGCTTCGAGAATCAGCCTTTCGGCCGGCTGAACGAAATCGTCTACGACCAGGCCTTCACGGTTCATCCCTACAAGCACCCGACCATCGGCAGCATGGCCGACCTCGAGGCCGCGTCGATCGAGGACGTCCGAGATTTTTTCCGGACGTTCTATGTGCCCAACAACGCGACGCTCGTGATCGTCGGCGACTTCGACACGAAGGAAGCGCTTGCGCTCGTGAACCAGTACCTCGGACGGGTGCCGAAGTCCGAAAAACCGGTCCCACGTGATATTCCAGTCGAACCGCCAATGACCCAAGAGCGGCGGGTGAAGCTCGAGGAGAGCTGGCCGCTTCCGGCGGTCGTCGTCGTGCATCACATCACCTTCGACGGTGACCCGGACTCGTATCCGCTGCACATCGCTTCGAAGGTGCTCTCCGACGGTCAGAGCTCACGCATCTACCGCAAGCTCGTGTACGAGAAACAGATCGCGCTTGCGGCTTTCGGCGGAGGCAACATCATCGAGGATCCGAATCTCTTCTTCGCCGTCGCGATCGTTCAGCCGGGAAAGACGCCCGAGCAGGCCACAGCGGCGCTGATCGCCGAACTGGATCGTCTCAAGGCCGAGCCGATCTCGGCCGCCGAGCTCCAGCAGGCGAAGAACCAGTTCGCTCGCGACTACATCCTGGGTCGCGAATCGAACAAGGACAAGGCGCAGACGCTCGGCCACGCGGTCGTCATTCATGACGACATCAAGACCGCTGACGGGGAGTTCGACATCTTCATGAACATGACAGCCGCGGACGTTCAGCGCGTGGCGCAGAAGTACTTCACCCCGGAAAACCGGCTGGTGCTGACCATCATGCCGAGGTCCGCTGGCGGCGGCCAGGAGTCCTCACGATGATGCGCGCCCGTCGAATTGCCGCGGTGGCCGCGTTCGTTGGACTGGCCGCCGCGGGCCAGGTCTCCGCGCAGGTCAAGGATTGGCCGTCCGAACGTCCGCCGCGCCCGTTGCCGGCGCGCGACGTCAAGTTTCCGCCTTACCAGTTCCGGACGCTCGCGAACGGATTGCAGGTGATTGCGGTTTCACATCACGAGCAACCGGCGGTGAGCCTTCGGCTGATCGTGCGCGCCGGGGGCACGCAGGATCCCGAAGACAAGCCGGGTGTTGCCGCACTTGCGGCGGCGTTGCTCGACCAGGGGACGACGACGCGTGACGCCGAACAGATCGCCAGCTCGATCGACTCGATCGGTGGCGCGATTGGCACCGGCGCCGGCAGCGACCTGACCTTCATCAACGCCGTCGTGATGAAAGACAGCTTGGCGTTTGCGCTCGACCTCGTGTCCGACGTGGCGCGCAATCCGCGGTTCGCGCCGGAAGAGATCGATCGCCAGAAACAGCAGATCCTGTCCGGCCTGAAAGTCAGCTACGAGGATCCCGACTACATTGCAGCGGTCGTCTTCGATCGGCTCGTTTACGGGTTCCATCCGTACGGCCGGCCGGACTCGGGAACGCCGAAGAGCATCTACAGCATCACACGCGACGACGTAGTCGCGTTCCACAAGGGTTTTTTCAGCGCGAACAACGCGATCCTCGCGATCGTCGGTGACGTGACGCCCGAAGAGGCCTTCGCTGGGGCGGAACGGGCGTTCGGGATGTGGGCCAAGTCCGACAACATCGTCCAGAAGCGTGTCGATCCGCCGGCGCCGACGAGACGGCGTGGTCGTGATTGACCGGCCGGGCGCAGTGCAGACCGAGGTCCGCGTGGGCAATATCGGATTGCCACGGAAGCATCCGGACTTTCTCGCGCTGGACCTGGCGATCAAGATTCTGGGTGGAGAGGGTGGCAATCGCCTTCACCGCGTGCTGCGCTCCGAGCGCGGCCTCACATACGGCGCCTCGGCTGATGTCAACGCGTTGAAGGATGCCGGCGACATCGTTGCCGATACGGACACGAGATCCGAATCGACCGGAGAAGTGCTCAGGCTGATCGTCGACGAGATGTGGCGTCTCCAAAGACAGCGCGTCAGCGACCGTGAGCTCGCCGATGCTCAGGCGTATCTCACCGGCAGTTTCCCACTGACAATCGAGACGCCGAGCGCGATCGCGCTCCAGGTGCTGAACGCCGTGTTCTACGGGCTCGATCTCAACGAACTACAGACCTATCAGGGAGCGCGTCAACGCGGTGACGCCTGACGATATTCAGCGGGTGGCGCGCGAATACCTCCGTCCGGATCGGCTGTCGATCGTCCTCGTTGGGGACGCGTCGGTCTTCGCGAAGCAACTGGCAGGCGTCGGGTTCGAGGAGTTCGAGCGCATCCCGCTCTCCGAGCTCGATCTGGGATACCCGCAATTGAGGAGGACAGCGACGCCCGCTGGGCGGCTGCAGCCGATCTCGTATCAGACGCCGACAGGCTCAGGCGCCCGCAGGGCCGTCGGTGCGCGAGATGATCGATCGTGCCGTCCTCGCAAAAGGTGGGCTCACCCGGCTTCGTGGTGTGCGGACGGTACGCGCGTCGTCGTCGACGTCGTTGACGACCGAGGCCGGCCGCGTGGACATTCCCACGACCACGTGGATCCGTTACCCTGACGCCTACCGCGTCGAAGCGACCATGCCAGCCGGAACGGTGACGCAGCTGTTCGTCGCCGGCCAGTTCTGGATCAAGTCACCCAAGGGATGGGAGGAGGCGCCTGCGGCGGCAGCCGCCGACATCAGGGCGAACGTCCAGCGCGACTCCATTCCGATGTTGCTCGCACTCGCTGATGGCAAGCTCAAGGCGCGAGCGACCACCGCGACGGCGGATGGCAAGGAGCTGCCGGCCCTCGAGATTACAATGCCCGGCCTTGGGACCGGTCACCGTCGCGCTGGACCCGAAGACATCGCTGATTTCGTACATGCGCTATGCGCTTCCGGACAAGACCAGCGCCGAGGAGGCGTTCGCCGATTACCGCAGCATCAACGGCCTGCTCGTGGCGTTCAGCGCCGAGGTCCGCCGCGCCGGCCTTTCCCCCGTTGTTCGCACGGTCAAGACCTTCGAATACAACGTCGATCTCGATCCCGCGCTCTTCACCAAGCCCAGCTAAGAGGGAGCACGCGGCTTGCGGGTGATGATTTCGTGCGGGGAGCCGTCCGGTGACCTGTACGCGGGCGCGCTCGCGCGCGAGTTGCGGCGCGATCGATCCGCTCATCGAGCTCACCGGCTTCGGCGGCGAGCATCTTCGCGCGGCCGGCGCGTCTCTGACCGGCGACTTCAGCGGACTGTCGGTCACCGGACTTCTCGAAGTCGCCCGCGTTCTGCCACGAACCTACGCCATCTACAAGCGCCTCGTCGCCGACCTCCACGTCGAGGCGGCCTGACGTGCTGGTGGCCGTCGATTTTCCGGACTTCAACTTCAGACTCGCTCACGCGGCTCGGGCGCTGCGCATTCCGGTCGTCTACTACATCAGCCCTCAACTGTGGGCCTGGCGTCCCGGCCGCATGAAGACGATGCGCCGGATTGCCGATCGCGTGCTGGTGATTTTTCCGTTCGAGGAGAGATTTACCGTGATGCGGGGGTGCCCGTGCAGTGGGTCGGCCATCCTTTGCTGGACGTTGCGGATTCGCCGGAGCCTCGTGAGAGATTCCTGCAGCGGCACGGCCTCGACCGCGTCGCGTCCCGTCGTCGCCCTGCTGCCAGGAAGCCGGCGGCAACGAATTGCGCGCCATCCTTCCAGGGCTGGCGAGCGCGGCACGAATCATCGCCGCGAAGTTGCCCGGAACACAGTTCATGCTGGCGAGGGCCCCGCACCTGCCGGATGAGCTCCTTTCCGCGATCACCGGGATGTCCGACCTGCGAGTCGCGATGTCGACGGCGAGGCGGACCACGTGCTGGCGGCTGCCGACGTCGCCCTGGTGGCGTCGGGAACGGTCACGGTCCAGGCCGCGCTGCATGGATGCCCGATGGTCGTCGTGTATCGCCTTTCGCCGCTGACCTACCGGTTGGGCCGGCCATTTGTCCAGGTCGACACCTTTGCGATGGTGAACCTGGTCGCCGGTCGGAAAATCGTGCCCGAGCTCATGCAGGACGATTTCACCCCCGAACGCGTTGCCGGTGAAGCGCTCCCGCTCCTCCGCGATCGTGATGCAGCTGCGCGCATGCGAACGCGAGCTGCAGGCGGTGCGCGTCAAAGCTGGGCGAGCCGGGCGCGAGTGCCCGCGCTGCCCGCGCCGTCGTCGAAGTGGCCACGGGCCGTGGCAGTTCTTTGGGTTAGACTGCTGATCTATATGCGTCGATTGCTTCTCTGTCTGACGTTCGTGCTCATTCCTCTCGGCGCCGCGGTCAGCGCCACGGTGCTGATTCCTGCGGAGTTCCGCGAGATCGTCGCCGGGTCCGAGATCATCGTCCATGCGCGCGTCGTTGACATGCGGTCTCAGTGGGTCGATGGCCGGCGGCGAATCGAGAGCGTCGTGACCGTCGAGGTCCTGACGCCGTTCAAGGGGGGCGAACGGCGCATCCCTCGAGTTCAAGGTTCCTGGCGGACAAGTCGGACGGTATCGCTCGATGATGGTGGGGGCGCCGTACGTTCAGTCTTGGCGAAGAAGCCTTTCTCTTCCTCAGCGGGCAGGATAGAGCGATGCGCCGCTGGTCTTCGGCTTGAACCAGGGGGTGTTTCGCATTCGCCAGGATCGAGTGTCCGGCCGCCGCGTCGTTGTGCCGCCCGCGATCATGGCCTCGAGCGAATCCCGTGAAGCTGGTCATGCGCGGATCTCCGACGCGCCGCCCACTCGAGCTCGAAGCGTTTGGAGCGCAGGTGCGGTCGGTGATCGCGCAGCAGCGGGGCGTTCGATGAGGCCGCGGGCCAGACTCCTGGCTGCCTGCGCACTCGTCATTCTTGCTGCGGCGCCGGTAATCGGATATCTCAAGCTTGGCAGCCGTCTGGGCAGTCAGACGGTGACCCTCCGCTGGCGCAATTTCCCGGTCCGCTACTTCGTCACCGACCGTGGCGTCGACGGCGTCACCGCACAGCAGTTTCAGACGGCAGTGACGCGAGCCTTCGGCACGTGGCACGCCGTCGACACGGCGACGACGTCGTCGCAGTTCGTGGGGTTCACGCAGGCGCAGCCTGGCGGCGACGATGACATGACCGTCATTGGCTATCAGAGCCAGCCAGTCGCAGAACCGGACCCTGGCCGCGACGAGCTTCTTCATCGATACGACTGACGGCCGCATCCTGGAGTCCGACATCTTCTTCAATACCGTGTTTCCGTGGTCCACGTCGGAGAGCGGAACCACCGGGCGTTTCGACGTCGAGTCGATCGCCGTGCACGAGCTCGGGCATCTTCTTGGCCTGTCCCACTCGGCACTCGGCGAGACCGAGCTGATCTCGGGAGGCCGTCGTGTGCTGGCTGCCGAGTCGGTGATGTTCCCGATCGCGTTTGCCGCCGGCAACATCGACGATCGGTCCCTGAAGGCGGACGACATCGCCGGCATCTCGGACATCTACAGCACTCCGGCCTTCACGCGGGGATTCGGGAGCATCAGCGGCCGCGTGACGAAGAACGGTCAGGGCGTGGTCGGCGCGCACATCGTCGCGTTCAACCCGGCGACGGGCAAGATGGTCGGCGGCTTCTCGCTGAGTGCCGACGGCAGCTTCGTGATTGCCGGACTCGAGCCTGGCCCGCACGTGCTCCGGGCGGAGCCGCTCGACGACGCCGACATCGACAGTTTCTTCGACGATTCACTCGACGTCGATATCGATTTCAACGTGAAGTTCTACGAACGGGCCGTTGTCGTTCCGCGCGGTGGCGGAACCCGGAACGTGGAAATCAGGGTGACACCCAAGTGATCGCTTCGACCGCACGTTCTTCGCGACTCGCGCCTCACGGCCCTGTCAGCATCATTCGTCCTCGTCGCGGCCACATCGTCGTTTGCGCAAACGCCCCCGCCTGCGCAGCCCCGGCCCGTGCCACGTGCGTCGGGTCCGACGCCGAGAGGCGGCAGTTGGGAGATCGGAGGGGGCGTCGTCTACATCCAGGGATTCGACCTGGGCGATCGGAGCGCCGATCTGACACGCGCTGGCAACGACCCGCTCGAGCTGTTCACGACGAGCTCGGAGCTGAAGTCGGTTATTGGCTTCCAGGGCCGGTTCGGTTACTACTTTTCGCCTCAATTGTCGGTCGAGGGCGGCGTCCGGTACGCGAAACCGAAGCTGAGCATCCGGATCACCGGCGACTTCGAGAACGCGCCCAACGAGACCGCCGAAGAGACGCTGAGCCAGTACCTCTTCGATGGCTCGATCCTGTGGCATTTCACTAGGCCACCAGCGACAAGGGGCGGCGTGGTCCCGTTCATCATGGGCGGCGCGGGCTACATCCGCGAGCTCCACGATGGGCAGGAGCTGGTCGAGACGGGCGTCGAGTATCACGCCGGTGCCGGGGTCAAGATCTGGTTCGGTGGTGGCGCCCATCGGCTTGGCATCCGCGCCGAGGGAGGCATCTCGGTCAGGGACGGCGGCTTCGACTTCGAAGACAAGACCCGCTATGTCCCTGTGGCCGCTGGTTCGATTATCTATCTCTTCTAAGAGGGCCGCTGGCCGGCCACTCGACGCTCCGTGTCATCCGAAAATCGACAGGTCGATCGCTCGGTCTCGCGTGACGCCCCGGCCGAAATCGAGTTTCGTGGCGTGTCGCTGCAGCGCGGCGAGACGGCGGTTCTGCGCGGATTCGATCTTTCTGTGGTCCGCGGCGAAACCGTGGCGCTCGTCGGGCGCAGCGGGGCAGGGAAGAGTACCGTCCTCAAGCTGATCAACCGGTTGCTCGTTCCCGACGAAGGGCAAGTGATCGTCGCCGGGAAGGCGACAACCGAGTGGGATCCCTTCCAGTTACGACGCCGGCTCGGGTACGTGCTCCAGGAAGTCGGCCTGTTTCCGCACATGTCCGTTGCCCAGAATGTCGCCGTCGTGCCGCGGCTTCTCGCCTGGTCAGACGCGGATACGGAGAAACGAACGCGCGAGCTCCTGGAGCTCGTTGGATTGCCGGCCACAGAGTTCGGAACGCGAAGCCCTCAGCAGCTGTCAGGCGGCCAGCGCCAGCGCGTCGGTGTCGCGCGCGCCTTGGCAGCCGACCCGCCGGTGTTGCTCATGGATGAGCCGTTCGGCGCGCTCGATCCGGTGACGCGCAGCGAGCTGCACCACGAGTTCCGGCGAATTCAGGATCAGGTACGCAAGACGATCGTGATCGTCACGCACGACATGGCGGAGGCGTTTGCCCTCGCGTCACGAATCGGCGTCGTGGCCGATGGCCGTCTCGTGGCGCTCGACGTGCCTGCGGCGATCGCCCGCTCGCGCGACGAGCGCGTCAGACCGCTGCTGGCGCCGCTGCTCGAGGCCGGTGCCGCGGTGAGAGGCGCCGAATGAGCGTACTGGAGTTCTGGCGGGCGCACAGCTCCGAGCTGGCGGGGTTGCTGTGGCAGCACCTCGTCCTCGTCGCGATTTCAACCGGCGCCGCTATTGCTGCGGGAATACCAATTGGCGTGCTGGCCGCCAGACATCCCCGAGCCGGCGCGCCGATTGTGTGGCTGGTCAACGTCGCGCAGACGATTCCCAGCCTCGCCATGTTCGGCTTCCTGCTGCCGCTGCCATTCATCGGCGGACTTGGCGGCCGCGTCGCGATCACTGGTCCTGACGCTGTACGCGCTGCTGCCCATCATCCGAACGACGCTTGCCGGGATGCGGTCGATCGATCCGGCGCTGATCGAGGCCGCGACGTCGCTCGGGATGACGCCGCGTCAGCGGCTCGCCCGCGTCGAGCTGCCGCTGGCCCTCCCTTCGATCGTCGCAGGCATCCGTGTCGCGTCGGTCATCGGCGTCGGCACCGCGACGATTGCCGCGGCAGTCGGTGCCGGAGGACTCGGCGAGTACATCTTTCGCGGGCTTTCGATGCTGGAACCGACCGTCGTCCTTGCTGGCGCCATTCCCGCCGCGCTCCTCGCACTTGACTTTCGACGGTGGGCTCACGGTGCTCGAGCGCCTGCTGAGAACGGCGCTCGCCAAAGGGAGGATTGCCACCGTCCTTCGCTACGTCGCCGCGGCCGGCGTCGTCGCCGCTGCAGCCATTGCGGTGAGCTTTGCTGTCAGCCGGCCGGATCCCGCCGTCATCCGGATCGGGTCCAAGAACTTCACGGAGCAAATCATTCTTGGCGAGCTTGTGGCCCGGCTGATCGAGACGAAGACCACGCTCCCGGTCGCCCGCCGTTTGAACCTTGGCGGAACCTTCATCTGCGACCGGGCCCTGCGGTCGGGCGACATCGACCTGTATGTCGAGTACTCGGGCACCGCCCATAGCGCCATCTTCCACGAGGCACCGAACACCGATCCGCGTCAGGTGTTCGAGGCGGTCCGCCACCGTTACGCCGGAGCCGGTGTGACCCTGTTCGAGCCGCTCGGCTTCGAGAACACGTTTGCGATTCTCATCCGAGGCGAAGATGCCCGGCGGCTCAACCTTCGCACGATTGCCGACGCCGTGCCGCACGCGGCCACGTGGCAGGCGGGGTTTGGATATGAATTCCTGCAGCGAGCCGACGGCTACCCAGGGCTTGCAAAGGCCTACGGCCTGACGTTTGCCGGCCCCCCACGGGCCATGGATCTTTCGCTCATTTACCGTGCGCTTGCGCAAAAACAGGTCGACCTCATCGCCGGGGATGCAACCAGCGGACTGATCGAGGGATACGACCTCTTCATGCTGGAAGACAACCGGCGCTACTTTCCACCCTACGACGCCGCGGTCGTGGCGCGGAGCGCCACGCTCCTGGCGCACCCTGAGCTTCGAGGAGTGCTTCAGCTGCTGAGCGGCCGCATCTCGGCGTCCGACATGCGGCGGATGAACCACGCTGTGGATGTCGGCCGCCAGGATCCGGCCGCCGTTGCCGCTGGGTTTCTCGCAAAGCTGGATCTGCGTTGAGCGCCCCCGCTTTCGCCCAGGCTACGCAGGCAGTCGGCCCGAGTCCCGACTCAATGACTGAGTGACCTTGAACCCCTACGCCCGTGTGAAGGATGATCTAGGGATGGCCACGTATAACACGTTCGACACACGCACCCCGCTCAAGGTGGGGGGCGACACCGTTCACGTCTTCAGCCTGCCAGCACTGCAGAAACGCTACGCGGCCATCGACCGCCTGCCATATTCCCTGAAGATCCTGCTCGAGAACCTGCTTCGACGCGAGGACCATCGGTTCGTCGATTCCGACGATATTCAAACGCTGGCGTCATGGGACGTTCGATCGAAGGCGCAGAAAGAGATCGCGTTCACCCCGGCGCGGGTCCTGCTTCAGGATTTCACCGGCGTGCCCGCCGTCGTCGACCTTGCGGCGATGCGCGAGGGCATCGTCAAGCTCGGTGGCGATCCACGCAAGGTAAATCCGCTGCAGCCGGTGGAACTGGTCATCGACCATTCGGTGCAGGTCGATCATTACGTCGAACGCAACGCCGCGGACCTGAACGCCGCGCTCGAGTTTGCGCGCAACCGCGAACGCTACATGTTCCTTCGCTGGGGGCAGGAGGCATTCCAGAACTTCCGCGTGGTGCCGCCGGACACCGGAATCGTGCACCAGGTCAACCTCGAGTATCTCGCGCGCGTGGTGTTCAAGGAGCAGGTGGACGGCCTCACGATGGCGTACCCCGATACCCTGGTCGGCACCGACTCGCACACGACGATGGTCAACGGGTTGGGTGTAGTCGGGTGGGGTGTGGGCGGCATCGAAGCGGAAGCCGCCATGCTCGGACAACCGATCTCCATGCTTATTCCGGAGGTGATTGGGTTCAGGCTGGTCGATCGCCTGCCCGAGGGCGCGACGGCGACAGACCTGGTGCTGACGATCACCGAGCGTCTGCGAAAGCTGGGGGTCGTCGGGAAATTCGTCGAGTTCTTTGGTCCCGGCCTCGAGTTCCTGACGATTGCCGACCGCGCAACGCTCGGCAACATGTCGCCCGAATACGGGGCGACGATTGCCATTTGCCCGATCGACGACATGACGCTCGACTATCTGCGCCTGACGGGGCGGGACCCCGCCAACGTGAAACTGGTCGAGGCGTACGCGAAGGAGCAGGGTCTCTTCCGGACCGCGGCATCGCCGGAGCCGGTTTACACCGCAACCATCGAGCTGGATCTTTCGACCGTTGAGCCGAGCCTTGCCGGCCCCAAGCGTCCTCAGGACCGCGTGTCGCTGCGGCAGGCCAGACAGAAGTTCGAGCAGGCACTGGAAGGGATGCTCGCAGAGCGGAAGTCGAAACCGGTCGCGGCAACCAAGCCGGGAGAAACGGCGCCGGCTACCGCGGGCGCGGCGACCCTCATTGAGACTATCCCTGGCATGGAAGGTCTCGACCACGGCTCGGTCGTCGTGGCCGCGATCACCAGCTGCACGAACACCTCGAATCCCAGCGTGATGATCGGCGCGGGGCTGCTCGCGCGCAACGCCGTGAAGCGTGGCCTGAAGGTCAAGCCATGGGTCAAGACGAGCCTGGCTCCAGGCTCTTTGATCGTGACGGAGTACTACAAGGCGTCGGGCCTTCTCGAATACCTCGCCGAACTCGGTTTCAACCTGGTTGGATACGGCTGCACGACGTGCATCGGCAACAGCGGACCGCTGCCGGAACCGGTCTCGGCCATTGTCAAGGATCGCAATCTCGTCGTGGCCTCCGTGCTGAGCGGCAATCGGAACTTCGAGGGACGCATTCAGTCGCAGGTTCGCGCGAACTACCTGGCGTCGCCGCCACTGGTCGTCGCCTACGCGCTCGCCGGAAAGATGCAGATCGATCTGACGACCGAGCCGCTGGGGCATGACGCAAAGGGTCAGCCGGTATTCCTGAAGGAGATCTGGCCATCCGAGCGCGAGATTCAGGCAACGATGCTCAGCTCTGTCAAGTCGGAGATGTTCGTCGAGAAGTATTCACAGGTGTTCGACGGAGACGACCGGTGGAGGAACTTGCCGGTGCCGCTCGGCGAGCGCTTCGAGTGGGACGATACCTCGACGTACATCCGGAACCCACCGTTCTTCGAGAACCTGACCGCCGAGCCGCCGCCGTTGAGGGCAATCGAGCGCGCCCGAGTGCTGGCCGTGCTCGGCGACAGCGTCACGACGGATCACATCTCACCGGCAGGGTCGATTCCTGCCGACAGCCCGGCCGGCAAGTATCTGATCGCCCACGGCGTGTCGCCGAAGGACTTCAACTCCTACGGCGCGCGCCGCGGGAATCACGAAGTCATGATGCGCGGGACGTTCGCGAACATCCGGCTTCGCAATCAGCTCGTGCCCGGTACCGAGGGCGGCTGGACCGTGCTGCTGCCGCAGAACGACACGATGACCATCTACGACGCGGCGATGCGTTACCGCGACGCCGGCGTTCCGCTGCTCATCATTGCCGGCAAGGAATATGGCTCGGGATCGTCGCGGGACTGGGCGGCCAAAGGGACGTTGCTGCTTGGTGTCAGGGCGGTCATCGCCGAGAGCTTCGAGCGAATTCACCGGAGCAACCTGGTCAACATGGGCGTGCTGCCGCTCAGCTTCAAGGACGGCGAAACCGCCGCCACCCATGCGCTGACCGGCCGGGAGACGTTCGAGATCACGGGAATGCAGACGCTGGCGCCGGGCTGCGACGTGATCGTGCGTGCGACGCGGGAGGACGGGACGGTGAAAGAGTTCTGTGCAGTCGCGCGCATCGACACGCCGGAAGAGATCGTGGCGTTCCGCCACGGCGGCATTCTTCCGTATGTGCTTCGTCAGCTGGCGAAAGAGAAATCCTAGACGTCACCTGGGATCCTCACCGCGAAGATAGCCGGGACGCGCGCGGACGTCGCCGCGCCGGTTCTTCAGCCTGACATCGATCGTGTGCCTCGCCCGGCCGTCTCCGCTGCTGATGAAATCCGCCATGTGAACAACGAAGCCAGAAATGCGCGTTTCGACATCCCCGACCGTGCAGCCCGCTGTCGCGGTGAGGACCGTCCGAGCGTCGCCAGAACTGCCCGCCGGCCGAGATGACGTGCTATCTGCTGAGAGTTCGACCGCCGGCCGGCGGCGAATCCTGGAAGGCCCAGAGCAGACTCGAAAATAGTGCGGCAAGAAACATCGCGCGTGCCGTCAAGCGCAGGCGGATCTGGCGGTGCCTATAATTGATCGAGACGGGATGAAAACGACACACGAGCTGCGCGTGGTGACGGTCGAGGCGGTCAAGGCACGAGCCATGGCCGAGGGGTTCGACGTGTGCGGCATCGCGCCCGCCTCCGAGTTGCCCGAGCTCGAGTATCTGTCGACCTGGCTGAAGAAGGGATATGCCGGTGAGATGCACTACATGCACCGGTCAGCTGAACGGCGCACAGACGTTCGCCACGTATTGCCGTCAGCGCAATCGGTGATCGTGCTCGGGACGGTCTACAACGTCTCGCGTCCGTACTCGACCGAGAACGCCGATCCCCGCCAGGCCGGCATCGCGCGCTACGCATGGGGTGATGACTATCACGACGTCATCAGCGAGCGCATGGCGAGGCTGATGCAGTGGCTCGCGGTCGAAGTTGGACCCGGCTTCGAGGGTCGTGCGTACATCGACACCGGGACCGGTGCAGGAGCGGGTGTATGCGCGACACGCAGGCCTGGGATGGATCGCGAAGAACACCTGCGTGATCAATCCGGACCTCGGATCCTGGCTCTTCCTTTCCGAGATCATCTGCAACGTGCCGCTTCACGCCGGACGCACCGGCCCTGGATCAGTGCGGAACGTGCACGTTGTGCCTCGACGCATGCCCTACAGGGGCTCTCGTGGAACCCTACGTCCTCGACTCCAATCGTTGTCTCTCGTATCTCACCATCGAGCTCAAGGGACCGATTCCCGAAGAGTTGCGTGGAGACATCGGCGAGCACGCATACGGCTGTGACATCTGCCAGGAGGTGTGTCCCTGGAACCTCACGCCTGGCACCGCGACCTCCGCGGACCCTGCGTGGCTGCCGCGTTCCGGGCTGGACGGTGCACCGTTGCTCGACCTCTGGCGCAAGTCGGACACGGAGTTGCGCTCGCTGCTGAAGGGCAGCGCGATGAAGCGGGCAGGCGTCAAGCGCTTGCGGCGGAATCTGGCCGTCGCCATCGGCAACAGCGGCGAAGGCGAGGCTGTCGCGTCCCTTCGCGGCTGCGACCAGCCTACGGCGCAAGACCCGCTCGTGCAGCACCACGTGGAGTGGGCGATGGCCAGGCTGCAGGGAAACGCGATCATGCCGGGTAAACGATCGCCGATCAACGGCGGCTCGAGATGTCGAAATTCGTGGATGATCTGAGAAGGTCGCTGGAGAGCTGGAATCCGTGCCCCGCCGCCGAAGGAGTTCGACATGACCGAGGAATTTCGTCCCACGTTGCTGCTGTCGATGCCGCAGCTTCAGGATCCGAACTTCGCTCGAACGGTCGTGCTCCTCTGCGATTTCGTTCCCGACGGTGCGTTCGGCCTGGTTTTGAACCGGCCGACGGACATGCCGGCGAGCGACATGGTCAGGCTCGAGCCGCCGCTCACGGGCGGTAACACATTGCCGCTCTGTATCGGCGGCCCGGTCGAACCCGAACGCGGCTGGATTCTGCTCGCCGAAAGGCCGGACGACAGCGAGCATCGGATGATCCTCGAGGGGGTCTATCTCTCCACGTCACCATTTCTGCTGCGCCGGATCCTCACGGCCACGCCCATACCGCGGGCGCGCGTCCTTGCCGGATATGCAGGCTGGGGCCCGGGTCAGCTCGACGAGGAGCTCGCGCAATCGGCGTGGTTGATGGCCGACGTCGACCTGGATCTCGTGTTCGACGTCGACCCTGCCGTCATGTGGGAAACCGCGATTCGGCGGCTGGGCGCCGATCCGTCCGCGCTGCAAACGAGTCGCGGCGTTCACTGACAGGGTCCGGCTAAAGCCGGACGACTCTACGGCTACTTGCAGAATCTCAGCGAAAAAATCAATCGCCCTCGGGTCTTTCGACTGACCCAGCCAGAACATCGCCTGCTTCTGTACCGCCGGGTTGGGATTCGTGCGCGCCACCTGAATCAACCGCGGCACGCCCTCGTCTTTCGGCAGCTGGCTCAAGGCGAATACCGCTTTCTTCTTCACCTCGGTGTCGGGATCCTGATCGATACGGTCGGTGATCTCCGACGCCGCCTTGCTGCCTGCCTTCTGACCGAGCCAGAAAATCGCCTCGCCCCGAATGGACGGTTCGCTGTTGTTCCGCGCCACACGAATCAGCGCGTCGACCCCTGCGTTCTGATCGAGCTGACTCAGCGCAAACACCGCCTTCTTACGGACCTCTGGAGCGGCATCCTTCTCCAACGCTTCCTGAATAATCGCCGGCGCCTTGTCGTTCTTCGTCTGCGCGATCCAGAACACCGCTTCCGATCGCAGGGCAGGCGTGGCGCCCGGTCCTGACGAGTGAAGCCAGCGTGTCGAACGCTCCAGGCTCGCGGCTTTGGGAGACGCCGAACACGGCGCGCTTGCGGACCTCTGGGCTGGGATCGTCGCGCAACAGGCGGCGGAGTACGTCCAGCCCATGTGCCCCGCGCGCGTTCCCCAGCCAGAACGGAACCTTGCGCCTCACGCTTTCCGGCTGATTGACCGCCACGAGGCGATCGAGCGCCGCGTCGGCGGCGGGATCGCCGTGCAGCGCGATCGCTGAAATGGCGCCGTCGCTGACGTTGTCCCGGCGATCGGTGCCGGGGATCGCGAACGATTCGAGGAGGGCGATGCTGTCGGTTGGGCGGACGTTTTCGAGCCAGCTCACCTGGCGGCCACCCGCATCGAGCTCACAATCTTCGGAGAACACGCGGATCCGTTCGACCGTGCGATTGACGACCCGGAACATGACGGCGATGCGCGTGGACGCCTCGAGCCGAACCGGACCTCCCGGCGTCGTCGTCTGGGTCGGCGTCGCGCCAGTTCGCTGACTCGAATTCTCGAGCCGGCAGGCCGTGCAGCAGGCACCGTCGGAGACGATGACGCTGCCGCTCATCCACACGCTGCCCGAGTTCGAGCAGCACATGTTGCGCTCACCGGCGACGACGGGCACCGCATAGCCTATCCATCCGGCGTCGGCCTGTGCCGCAACCGCCGACTCGGAACGTGTCACCGAAACGACGCGCCAGCCGGTCGCGAGGCGACCTGGCCGTTCGAGATCCTCGGTTGCGCCGACGCGGGGTGCGCGAGCAGGACGACAGCGCCGAGCGAGATGATGCTGACCGCGAATGTCCTCGGCATGTTCGACTCCCTACTTGATGTTCAGGATTTCGGCCATGTAGTCGACCGCAACCTTGTCCTGCATGTGCGAGAGGCGTTCGACGATCGCCTTCTTCATCGCAATGTCCTGCTCCTTCCGGGCGATCGCCACGAGCGATGCCGCGTTGCCCTGGACGAAGAGCCCCTCGATGACCAGCCGGCGGATCTCCGGCTCCTTCTCCGTTGCGTAGAGCTCGACGCAGCGCGTCGCCGGTGCGCTTGCTGCCCATGACGCCAAGATTGCGAATCGCCGTGCGGCGAAGTTGCGGATCGCGCTCGGACTTGGCCAGCTCGATCAGCCGTGTCGCGTTGCCGCTGACGAACATCGCCTCGATGATTCGCTTCTTCACGTCTGGTGACGTTTCCTTCTGATAGAGCTGCCAGACTTCGTCCTGCGCGCCCATCGCGCCGAGCTGGCGCACGGCTTCGCTGCGAAGCTCAGGATTCTGCTCGGTCTGCGCCGCGGTGAGCAGGCGGGCCTTGTCGCCGGACGTCAGGAACGAACGGAGGATGCGCTTCTTGATGTCCACGTCCGTCGTGGCCGCATAAACCTCGGCTAGCGCCGCACGGCTTTCCTGACCACCGTGAACGCCGAGGTACTGAATCGCCCGCATCTGCAGATCCGGGTTGGAGGTGCCACGCGCAATGTTCTTCAGGATTTCCCGCGCGCGTGGCGAGTTGCTCAGCGCGAGCACGTAAAGGGCGTTGGCCTTCACCCGCGGCGTCGAGTTCCCCTCGAGCACTTTCTCGAGCAACGGAACTGCCTGTTCCGGCTCACGGTGCTGCAGCGACTGAATCGCCATGATCTTGATGTCCTCATCGCCTGCGAATCCGGGGTGACCGTCTGGCCGGCCGCGCCTCGCACTTCGACCTCGAGCGCTTTGGCCGACCTGACATAACGGCTGTTCGGATACGCCTTGGTGAGTTCGGCAATCGTCGCAAGGGCCTCGGCGCGCTGCCCGATCCGATTCTGGGCATAGGCCTTCCAATACAGCGCCGCATCCACACGAGGTCCCTTCATCTCGATCAGCCGGACCAGCGTCGGAAGGGCCTTGTCGTAGCGCCCCTCATAGATCTGATCCGTGGCCTGCTCGTACAGATTGGCCTCGCGTTCGCGCTCACGCTCCTTGCGCTCCGCTTCGCGATCCTGGCGTTCGGCTTCACGATCCTGATCGTCCCAGGCGAACGACATTGGCGAGAACGCCATTGGCGCCATGTGGAAGTCGGGGAAGGGTGCCATGGGTGCCAAGGTGCCAAGGTGCCATGGGTGCCATAGGTGCCATGGGTGCCATGGGTGCCATGAGTCCGTCGGGTGGCAGCGTTGGCAGGAGTGCGTGGGGTGCCATCGGTGGCATTGGGACCATGGGTGTCATGTGCACCGGCGGTGCTGCAGGCGCCAGGAGGTGGCAGCATTGGCGGCGGCGGCGGTACTGGAGGCTGCGCGGCTATTGGCGTCGGCGGCGTGCTTGGGGCTGGCGGGGGCAGGGGCTGCGCCAGCGTCGGCGCCGCAACGGCGAACGCCAGGGCGAATGTGACAGCAGGTTTCATGAACATAGATATGTCCTCGTAAAGTCGATTCCCATGGCCGCGGACCGCGGTCTGCGCCAGGTGGCTACAGCGACGAGCGTTGTCCCGACCGTGCTTCATACGTGGTTTTCTGGCGCTCGCGAACCTCGGACGACAGGACGCGAACCTTGAACAGCAATCCCTCTGACTCGATGCGCTTGCGAATCTCACTCAGATCGACCGCGGACACCTTCTCCGGTGACGCGGCCAAATCGACAAGCAGGAGCTCCAAATCGTCGAGTACTTGCGCGATGTTTGCGTCGCCGGACGATGAAGCTGTCTGCCGGTAGAGACGATTGGCGGCGAGCAACTGCTCGGCGCGATCGCGCTCGCCCGTGAAACTCACGCTGTCGGTTTCACCATTCACCAGTTCCAGCAGGACCATCTGCGAACGATCGAGGTGATCGCTCAGGTCGATCAACAGGATGCGATCGCGGATTTGCGCCGACGACGCTGCTGCCAATATCTGCGCCGGCGCCTCGGCCGTGCGTTGCGGGAAGAGCCGGCCGGCGAAGAACGCACCGGACACCAGAACGACCAGCGCAGCGACCCAGGCCAGACGCGCGGGCGAAAAGACGAACCAGCTGAACCAGCTGCGTTCCTTGCGCAGGTTGGGCTCCAGCCGCGCCCAGACCGTCCGTTCGAAGCTCGCCGGCAGCTCAGGGACCGCAAACGCCGTCTCGTCGACGGCGGCCAGCACGCGCTGCAACCGTCTGTAGCTTTCGTGGCACCCCGCGCACTCGCTCAGGTGCGTCGCCGTCCGCGCTTCGTCCGCGCCGGACATCTCGCCGTAGTAGTGAAGAACGAGATCGTCTTCCGTGAGATGAGTCTGCATGGTCGTCTTGTACTTCGCGATCAGAGTGATCCGCGTGCTGCCGCGGCTTCTTCGTCGGCCGTTCCGCGATCGCCCGCGGCGATGAACGGTTCGAGCGCGGCTGCGCATCTTTCGCACCGCGCGGAAGATGCTGTGCTTCGTCGCATTCGTCTTCAGCCCGAGCGTGCGGCTGATGTCGTCGATGGACTGCCCTTCGAAGTGCCGCAGCACGAAAGCGGCGCGTTCCATCCGGCTCAGGCCTCCCATCGCCGACGTCACGCGTTCGTACACCTCGGTGCTCAACATCAGTCGTTCCGGCGTCTGTTGTCCTGATTCCTGCATCACCGATCCCACGCCCATCTGCTCGAGGTCTGCCGAGTCGTGTCCTGATTCCCGATGCGGCCGCGCGCGAATGAGGTCGATAGAGCAGTTGACCGCAATCCGATGCAGCCACGTTCCGAAGTTCGCCCGGGACTCGAATCGCTGCAGTTGCTTGTACGCGCGCAGGAAGGTCTCCTGGACGACATCCTCGGCGTCGTGGGCATTGCCGGTCATCCGGTGCGCCACCCGATAGACAGCCCGGCTGTGGCGCTCCACGAGCGCCCGAAAGGCCTCGCTATCTCCGTCGCGGGCCAGCGCGACGGCGGCGGCGTCCGTTTGCGGCATCCGATTGGTTAGACGAGGTTTGGGCGGGCCGGTTAGGTATTATCGGCCCCGTGCGTACTGTTCTATTACAGTTCGGGGTCGGAGGGAAGATTCAGGCCAGTTCGCGGTCCTCGTCGGCTTGGGCCGCGAGTCCCGGGCCTTTGACGTGCTGAAGGATGTCGCGCATGTGGGCGATCTCGGCCTGTAGCGCCTCGATGCAGCCTTCCTGGGTCTTGTGGGGGGCCTCTGAGGCCACGCCGCAAAATGGACAGACTCTGGCCGGATGGCTGGCAGTCATGGGTCACCGTGGGTCGCGCAAAAGGGAGTTGCGGTCCACGGGCTGCAAAATCGTCACCACGCCAGCTCGTCAGGTCGACAGTATTCGCTTCACGCCTTCTTCGAGGGGCGTCACGCGGTAGCCAAGCTCGCGGGCGCTTTCAGCACTGTCCATCGACCAGTCGTGGCGGAAGATCTCGACGACGCCACGCGTGAGTAGCGGTGGGCGTTTGAAGATCGCGGAGCGCAATTCCTCGGCGACGGCGATGAAGTGCGCGACGCCAAAGGGAATGCGCCGCGGCAGCGGCGTACCGATCAGCTCGCGCAGAATCTCGAACACGCGCATTTGCGCAGCGTTGACACCTCCAAGCCTGTACTCTGCGCCGAGCCTGCCACGTTCCAGTGCCGCGACGTGCGCGTCTGCGACATCTTCGACGTAGGCGTACGACCACGGCCTGTCCGCGCCGATGAGTCCAGGTAGACGTCGTGCGCGATGATCGCTGATGAGCCGACCTACCAGATTGCCTTCGCTCGCGAGGCCGGGGCCGTAGATCACACCCGGGAATAACGTGACGATCGGAAGGCCACGCCTCGCCGCGGCCGCGGCAACTTCACGCGCCGCAGCCTTGGTGCGTTGATAGTCGTTCGCCGCCAGAGGCGCCGATGCGTCCGCTGGGGGAAGTGCGAGGAATGATGACGTGTAGACCAGCCGCGGAATGCTGCGTTCGGCACAGACTTCGAGCACAGTGTGGAGCCCGCCGACGTTGACCTCGTCGAATTCGCTGCGGCGCGGTCTCCACACGCTGACGAGGGCCGCCGTGTGACAGATGGCGTCGGCCGCCGTGGCGGCGTCAGCGACCGCGCGCCTGTCGCGCACGTCGCCGTCGACAAGCGTGCCGGGAAGGCCGCTCGATCGCGCGCGACGCGAAAAGACGATCGGGTCGTGACCGTGGCGCGCGAGCGCGAGCACGATCGCCCGACCGAGATACCCCGTGCCGCCAGTCACCAAGACACGCATGCGTGCGGATCGATGTTATATGCTTCGATCGATGTTCCAGCGCCAGAAGACCGGCTCCGTGGTCTGCGCCTCGTGCGGGTCGCTCGTCGGGGTCAACGACGAGACCTGCTATTCGTGCGGCCGGCGCAACCCCGGGCTCTGGGGCTACGGTCCGATGCTGCGCCGCTTCGGCAACGACCTTGGTTTCGTCACGCTGGTTGTCTACGGGTCGATCGCGCTGTACTTCGCCACGCTGGCGACGACCGTCGTGCTCGGAGGGAACATCATGCCGAGCGCGAGCCTGGGCGGGATTCTGGCGCCGGATCCGCGGGTTGCGCTGGCCTTCGGGGCCAGCGGCGCATATCCGCTGTTCACGGAAGGCATGTGGTGGACGGTTCTCAGTGCCGGATGGCTGCACGGCGGTGCGCTCCACATCTTCTTCAACATGATGTGGGTTCGCCAGCTCGGTCCTGCGACCGCGGACATTTATGGCGCAGGCCGCATGGTCATCATCTACACCACTGCCAGCGTCGTCGGCTTTCTCTTGAGCAGCCTTGGCCGGCTTTTACTTGTGGTGGGTGCCGATCTGGTTCCTTCAGGGGGGCACGCTCACGCTTGGCGCGTCGGCGCCGATCTTCGGGCTGCTCGGCTCACTGGTGTACTACGGCCGCCGAGGCGGCAGCAGCATGGTCGGCGGAGCAGGCCTGGCAATACGCCGTCGTCCTCTTCATATTTCGGGCTGATCATGCCAGGCGTCGACAACTACGCCCACGCAGGCGGCTTCGTCGGCGGCTATCTCGCGAGCGTGTGGCTCGATCCGCTGAAGCGGGAGCGGATGGACCATTTCCTCTATGCGATCGCCTGCCTTGTGGCCACGGCGCTTGCAGTCGTGGCGTCGTTGATCACGATCCTTCCAGACCTGATTCAGGCGGCGCGATCCGCCTCGTGATCCGGCTCGAGCCGGTCCAAATGGTTCACCGCGCGTAGAGGTCGATAATCCGGGTGATCCCGCGCTGGCAGACACGGCAGAAGCCCACACGGTTGCGCGTGAACATGATGCAGTCCGCCGCCGGACGGTAGAGCCCGCGCGCCTCGTAGTTGGCCCCCTCGAACGCCCCGACGACGCCGCGAGAATTTCATCCCGCCCAGCAACTTCGTCTCGAAGGCTTGCTGCTCGCGAAAGAGCGCGTTCATCTCCGCTTCCGGCGCGTTGCGCTTCCGGATCTCGCGGCGGCGCTCCTGAATCGATCGGCTGTGACGCTCGAACGCCTCCTTCTCCCACGGTGTCGGCAGAGGCGTCCCTGGCGGTACCAGGTCGCGCCATTTCAGGGTTGCCGGATCGAGGAGCGCGGTCACGTTCGGCTCCCATGGCTCGATTTTCGGCGCCGCACCCGTCTCGTAGGCGACGTCCGACGTGTAGTACTCATCGGCCAGCGCAGCGAAGTGATGTCCGAACTCGTGGACGAACACGTAATCCGAGAACTCACTGTCGACCGAAGACGTCGCGTGATCGTTGAAGATTCCCCCGCCACCGTAGGTCTCTTCGTTGACCAGAATCTCGATGAACTCGTAGGGCGCCAGCGCCGCGACGTCACGCAACGCGCGATTGTCGAGTGTCAGCACGTAGCGCTCCGAATCGAAGATGTTGTATTCGGCAGAGACGGGTGTGCGGCGGAACACGCCGGCGTTCGGCCGGTTCACGCCGCTCTCGGGCGCGGGGATATCGATGGCCCTCACGTTGAAGTCTTGCTGGCGGCTCTTGAATGGCTCTTCCGCAAAGAGCGCAGCGATCAAGCGCTTCACGTCGGCATGGAACTTCGATCGCTGCTCCCGCGTGTATCCCTCGCCAATGACCACGAGATCGACCTTGGTCGCCGGCGCACCGTTCTCGAAGACGGTCCACACGCTGGCGTCGGTCCGCGGCGTGCGCGCCGCATTGACGAACCGCGACGCAGGATCGATGGTCGTGTTCCAGATCTCGGTGAAGCTGTTGTCCGTCTGCCGTTTCTTCAACACGACCTTGACCGGCTGCGACGGCCAGGGAAAGCGCAGCGACTCGTGAAAGGTCCGGTGCGCCGTCTTCGCTTCCGCCGTCGTCTCCCATTCGCCGAACACCGAGGCAAACCCGCGCGAATAGAGCACGGTCTCGGCGCGCGCATCGCGGACCTCGAACTGATACTTGCCGAGATTTGTGGCATCGACGAACTGCGTCCGGCTGCCAGGCCAGGCGCCGTCGTTGACGACGCGATCGAGCGCGACGATCTCGCCTGACTTCGGACCGCCCGTGTGGTGGTAGTCCACGCGCATCGTCCGCGCGAAATCAAACGGTGATGGCTGGGCGACGAGAGCAGTGATGAGCAGCGTCATCAACCAGAGGATCATGGCGTCAAGTATAATTCGTCGCCGTGCGTAAACCTGTCGTGCTCATTACCGGCGCTGGCGGCGAGATCGGGCATGGTCTCATCGAGCGTCTGGTCAATCCGAACCGCGCTATCGTGACGCTCGATCTTGCGCGTCTCGATCCATCCGTCGCTGCGCGAGTGGACCGCGAGATCACCGGTTCGATCCTCGATCGCAGTCTGCTCGACCGCGTCCTCGCCGAGTTCCAGGTCGAGCTGATCTTCCATCTCGCCGCGCTCCTGTCGACGCGATCGGAATTCACCCCGGTGGCGGCTCACCAGGTGAACGTCGAAGGCACACTCAACCTGCTCGAGTTCGCGCAGCGGGAGGCCGAGTCGCACGGGCGTCCGGTCCTCTTTCTCTACCCCTCCTCGATTGCCGCGTACGGATTGCCCGATCTCGCGACGAAGGCGCGCGCAGGCAAGGTGAAGGAAGACGAATGGACACACCCGACGACGATGTACGGGTGCAACAAGCTGTACTGCGAGCAGCTCGGGAACTACTACGCGCGTCACTACAAACAGCTGGCAGCCGAGCGGTCGAGCGGGAAGGTGGACTTCCGGTGCGTGCGATTCCCGGGGCTGATTTCAGCGGAGACCGTGCCGTCGGGCGGAACCTCCGACTATGCGCCGGAGATGATTCATGCCGCCGCGAAGGGCGAGCCCTACGCATGCTTCGTCCGGCCGGACACGCGCATTCCGTTCATGGCCATGCCGGATGGCGTGGAGGCGCTGATGCAACTCGCGCACGCGCCCAAAGAACGCCTCACCCGAACGGCCTACAACGTGGCCGCCTTCAATCCGTCCGCGGAAGAGATCCGTCAGGTGGTGATGAAGGCGTTTCCGTCGGCCCAGATCAGCTGGGACACTGACAAGAAACGCCAGGGGATCGTGGATTCATGGCCCGCCGATGTCGACGACACGGCGGCCCGGACCGATTGGGGATTCGCGCCCCGCTACGACTTCGACCGCGCGTTCAGCGAGTATCTCATCCCAAGCATCCGGGAACGCTACGTCGTCGGCTAGCTATCTCGCAATCCACTCCGGTGTTGGCGTAATGGTCGGTTCCGGCGGGGGACCCGGGTCCGGACGCCCGCTGCCCGTCAGACGCGAGATGGCGCGGACCGTCATGTCGTGGTCGCAGGTCATCTGACACGAAAGCCGCACGCCGGTCACACCCTTCGCCTGCAGCACCTGCTGTTCGGCGGCCGTCATGCGCTCGGGTTCGCCATGGATGAATTCGACGCGACAGGTGGTGCACCGCGCGTTTCCTCCGCACGCGTGCAGCACGTCCACTTTCGCATCCTGCTCGATCGCCAGGACCAGGCGTTTGTTCGCTTCCACATCCACGGTGGGAAACCCTTCAACGGTCAGTTTTGGCATCTGCGACTCTCTCCTGCGGCCCAATGATGTCACGACACGGGGGTTCACCGAACGTTAAGGTTCAGGACGGGCGTTGGTAATATTGATGTAGCGAGAAGATGAGAGCGTTGAGGAGGCGACCTGATGCGTGAGGTGCTGTTACATGGCGGGGCGGATGAGGCGTTCGATCGTTCCGTGGCGTTCGCCCGACGGTTGGGCGAGTCGTTCGGGGCGCGCTTGCACGTCCTGTACACGATCGAGGATCCGCTGTCTGCGGGATGGACGTCCGAGGTGAGCCCCGAGCGGATGCCCGAAGTGCATCAGGCGATGGAGATCGAAGCGCGCGAGCGGCTCACGCCCTTCATGTCTGCGGAGGATCAGGATCGGCTCGATGTCCAGATCGCAATTCGCACGGGGCCAGCCGAGGACGAGATCGTGCGCTACACCGAGTCGCACAATATCGATCTGGCGATCGTGCAGGCGGCGGCCGGAGACGAGGCAGCCACACAGCTGGCGCAGGCACTTCTCGAACGCGGCCGGTGTGCTCTTCTGGTGCTGCGCTGACGAACCGTGGCCATCTCGAGCGATCTGCTCGTGTCCGCGTATGCCAACGGCTGGTTCCCGATGGCCGTCGACGGTGGCGACATCCGCTGGTTCTCTCCTGACCCGCGCGGCATCATCCCGCTGGACACGTTTCATCTGTCGAGGCGCCTGGCCCGCGTCTGGAAACACGGGACATTTGCGATCGAGATCAACCGGGACTTCGAGGGGGTCATCCGCGCCTGCGCCGAGGCCGAACGGGACCCGACCGATCCCGGCACCTGGATCAGCGAGGAGATCATCGACAGCTACCTGGAGTTGCACAGCCTCGGATACGCGCATTCGGTCGAGGCCTGGCGTAACAGCCGGCAGGTAGGAGGCCTGTACGGCGTCGCGCTCCGCGGCGCGTTCTTCGGCGAGTCCATGTTCCACCGCGAGACCGACGCCTCGAAGATCGCGCTGGTCGCGCTCGTCGATCGCCTGCGAACGCGTGGCTTTCGCCTGCTGGATACGCAGTGGGCCACCGAACACCTGAGACAGTTCGGCGCGATCGAGATCCCTCGACGCGACTATCTGAGAGCGTTGGAAGGAGCGCTCACCGCGGATTGTGTGTTCGACTAACGCCAACCCAGTTCGTTGATTCGTAGTTCGTAGCTCGTCGCTCCTAGAGCCCGAGGCGACGAATGGGCAGTTCGAGCCACGACTTCCGATCCACGAACTACGAACTCGAACGAACCGTAACGAGCTCTCTGCTGCGGTTCGTTGGCGGCGTCGACTCTCAGTGAACCGTGTACGGTTCGCTCAACGTGAACGGTGCGATCGTGACGTCGAACTCTTCGCCATTCGACGTCACCATCTGGTACGTGCCTTCCATCACGCCAAACGCGGTGGGCAAGTGGCAACCGGATGTGTAGTCGAACGCTTCTCCCGGCTTGAGGACAGGTTGTTTGCCGACGACGCCCGGGCCGCGTACTTCCTGGACCTGGCCGGTTCCGTCGGTGATGGTCCAGTGGCGCGTCAGCAGCTGAACGGTATCGGAACTCTCGTTGGTGATCGTGACCGAATAGAGAAAGAACCATTGACTGCTCGTGGGTTGTGACCGCTCAGGCGAGTACTGAGACTCCACTTTGACGCGCACCCCGCGCGTCACGGCTTCCGACGTGAACATGTCAGCATGATGAACGATCGTCGCGGTTCCCGGCAAGCCGAGGCCGGCCTCTGTGCCGGATGCGCTCACGTTCAGATCATCACGAGCAGTCGTGGATCGACGCTTCTATCTCTGTCGGCTGGCGGCAGTGGACCCCAGGTTTCCACGCTATCCGCGGCTTCCGGTTCTCCAATGCGAGGGTTTTCAGTCCGGCCGGCGATCTCCAGGATGCGGCCGGAGAAGAGCCGGAGAGGTAGGTTACGATAAAGGATTGTATGCACAGGATTGAACCGGCCCGTCTCAAGCCCGGCGTCACGCCGCAGTCGCTGCCGGGGGAACGCGAAGATGCGAGCGCACCGCACGAAGACGAGACGTTGATTCGGGGCAAGGCGCTCATCTTCTGGGATCCCATGAGCCTTCCGGGGACGAAGTTCGCCAAGAAGCGAGACGCGATCGACACCGACCAGATTACGCCTGCCGCCGACTGCGTGTCGGAGAGTCTCGACACGCTCGACGAACGCTGGAAGGCGGGATCGTTCCGGTACCTCATGCCGGATTTCAGGGCCCGCGTGCACAGCGGGCAGAATTTCGTCATCGCCGGCGATCGCTTCGCGATCGGGTCGTCGAGAGAGATGAGTCCCGCCGGGCTCAAGGGTGTCGCCGAGGAGGCCGGGCTGCAGATGGTGGTCGTGTGCGGCCACAACATGGGCGACATCTTCCGCCGGAATAGCTTCAACCTCGGACTCCACGTCGTGCAGAGCCCCGAAGCTGTGGCTGACGCTCGGGACGGCGACGAGCTCAGCTTCGACCCGGTCAGCCGCCGCCTGAAAAACGAGACTCAGGGCAAGAGCTACGAGCCGGTCCCGCTGTCCGCGAAGGAAGAAGAGATCCGCCGTAGCGGCGGGATATTCGAGGTCGGGCGCCGCGAGTTCAGAAAGTCGGTGTTGACAAGGCCCGCGATCGACTGGCCGAATCGCGCCGCAGCGGAAGGCATGACCACGACCGAGCAGATCGTGTGGGCCCATCGCGTCGACAAGGATCTCGAGGCCCGCGATCTGAAGCCGGGATTGACGCTGCGGGTCTACGCGGATCTGCTGCCCGCATCCGACGGGACAGCGCCGTTCTCGATCCACACCTTCAACCAGATTACCGGCGGGAACGTCATCGATCCGCGCCAGGCGGCGATTGCCAACGACCACTTCGTGTTCACCGGCGTCGAGGCTGACGACAAGCAGACGAGCATCGGGCGCGAGTTCGCGCGGGTCCACGATATTCGCAAGCCTTACTACGCCACCCCCGGCGACGGCATCTTTCACTTCTACTTCCCGGAGCAGGGGTTGGTGATGCCCGGGCAGTTCATTCCGGGCGCGGACTCCCACAGCCGGGCGTACGGCGCGTACGGTGCGGTAGGCATCGGCGTCGGCTCTACGACCCTCGGGTTCGGATGGTCGACCGGATACATCTACTTCACGCTGGCGAAGGCGCGACGCGTCAGGTTCACGGGCCGGTTGCAGGCGTGGGTCAGCGGCAAGGACATCGTCCTCGAGCTGTTGCGGCAATGGGGTCCGAAGCAATCGCAGGGTATGTCCGTCGAGCTGGTGGACGCCGAAAAGCAGCTGCCCATCGCTTATCGCAATACCATCGCGAACATGATGGCGGAAGCGGAAGCGCTCAACGGCATCTTTGCGCCGGACGAGATCACCTACGACTGGTACCGCGGCAAAGGCATCACTGACCTGCCGTATCCGCCCATCAGCCCCGGCGCACAGGCTGTGTACGAGATTGACGAGAGCCATCGATCTCTCCGGCGTCAGGCCGATGATCGCCAAGCCGTTCAGTCCTGGGAACGCGTTCCCCGCAGAGGAGGTCGCGCGCGAGCGCGTCACGTTCGACAAAGCGATGATCGGCTCGTGCACGAACGGCAGTTACGACGACCTGCTTCAGGCCGCGCTCGTGCTGGTTGGCGCGCGATCGAAGGGGTTGAAGAAAGTCGAACGCGAGTTCGCGATCTTTCCGGGATCGGGCGGCGTGAAGCGTCAGATCGAACAACCGGACCGTCGGCTCGGCGGCGAATCGATCGCCGAGGTCTTTCGCTCGGTGGGCGGGCAGATCCGCGAATCATGGTGCGGCCCCTGCTTCGGTCAGGGCCCCGATGCGCTGACGGCCGGGCAGCGGGCAATCACCTCGTTCAATCGCAACTGGCAGAACCGCATGGGCCTCGGTGGCGAGGGATACCTGGCCAGCCCGGCCGTCGTCGCCGCATCCGCATTGGCCGGATACATGGCGCCGCCGAGCGAACTGGGCCTGACCTGGGATGCCGAGGTGTATGGCGTCTGACCCCTGCCTGATATGTTGCGTCATCCTCCTCAGCCTGGTGCAGGGCGCCGCCGCGCGTCAGACTGTGCCGCTGACCGCCGGGATGATCGTCGACCGCTCGATCACGATCCGCCCCGGGCGCTACACCCTTCCGTCGCCCGACCTCAACACGCCGGCCATCACCATCCGCGGCGAGAACCTGACGATTGATTTCAATGGCGCCGAGCTCGCGGGCGCCGCCGGCGATCGCGCGCCCGACGGCTACACCGGAATTGGCGTGCTGATCGACGGTGCGCAAAAGGTGACGGTCAAGAACGCGGTCATCCGCGGATTCAAGGTTGGCATCCTGGCGCGCAAGTCAGCCGATCTGCGCCTGACTCACAACGACCTCTCCTACAACTGGAAACAGCGCCTGTACAGCGGCGTCGAGAAGGAAAGCCTCGTCGACTGGATGTCCTATCACCAGAACGAGCAGGATGAATGGCTTCGCTACGGGGCGGGTATCTACCTTTCCGAGTGCGACCGCGCGCAGATCGATCGCAACACCGTGCTGCAGGGGCAGAACGGTCTCATGGTTCGGAACTCAACCGGCCTGTCCATCTGGAACAATACCTTTCAGTTCCTCTCGAGCATCGGCATCGGCCTGTATCGCGTCACCGGCAGCGTGATCATGCACAACCGCGTCGACTGGTGCGTGCGGGGCTACAGCCATGGCTTCTACAACCGCGGTCAAGATTCCGCGGGGCTGCTCATGTACGAGCAGAGCAGCCACAATCGAGTCGCGTACAACTCGATTACGCACAGTGGCGACGGTCTGTTCCTGTGGGCGGGGCAGTCCACGATGGACACCGGACAGGGCGGCTCGAACGACAATCTTTTTTACGAGAACGATTTCAGCCATGCTCCGACGAACGGGATCGAAGCCACGTTCAGTCGCAACACATTCCTCCGCAACCGCGTCGACGAATGCTGGCACGGCGTCTGGGCCGGGTACAGCTGGGAATCGAAGTGGATTGGCAACCGCTTCGCGAACAACACCGAAGGCATTGCCATCGAACACGGTCAGAACAACGAAATAACCGGGAACAGTTTCGACGGCGACACCACCGCGATCCGGTTATGGCAGAACGCCGCTCAGGATCCGAACTGGGGCTACCCGAAGAGCCGCGACACACGCAGTCGCGCCTACGTCATCAGCGAGAACGCCTTCAAGGGCAACAAGGTGGCTCTGGACATTCGCAGCACGGATGGCATCGTGCTCCGTTCAAACAGTTTTGACATGGTCGCGACGACCATGACGCTGTCCGGTTCAGCCGGTGACCTCTTGTTTCAGCCACCCGACGCGAGGGTGCACGCTCTGGAGCTTGGCAGGCAGATCACCAAAGTGACGCCTGACGAACCGGCGCCACCGCCACCTTCGCCATTTTCCGACCGCATCGATCCGATGATCAAGGACGGCGACCGCCGGGGCCGTCAGTTCATCATCGTCGACGAGTGGGGACCCTACGACTGGAAGTCGCCGAAGCTCTGGCCGGCAGGACGATCAGACGAGGTACCGCTGAAGTTGCGCGTCCTCGGACCTGAAGGGGACTGGACGCTCGCCTCGGTTCGCGGCGCTCAGGTGTCAGCGAAATCCGGACACGTGCCCGGAGAAATCGTCGTCACCCCGACGGCGACTGAGCCCGTGGACTTCGACCTGACGCTCGAGTATCGCGGCGGCGCTGTGACGACGCCTCGCGGTGTGCGGACCGCAGCCGGCGCACCGTCTCGATTCTCGTACTCGCGGTTCTTTGTCCCCCTCGACTGGCAAGTCCGGTTCTTCGAGTATGCGGACGCCACCCATCCGGTGAAACAGCCCGAGGCCTTTGCGAAGCTGACTTCTGGGGATCCGATCAAGTCGTCGGCAACATCCCGTCTGGACTACCTGTCCGGCGGATCCCTCGAGGATGGCGTGCCGCGCGACCGGTTCGCGTTGGTCGCCGAGGGTTCTGCGATGCTGCCACCGGGCGACTACACTCTCCAGGTCATTTCTGATGACGGCGTGCGGGTCTGGGTGGATGGCGCACTGATGATCGACTCGTGGGAGCCCCACGAGTCGAGAGTGGACCGGACGCCGATCACCGGCGGCCAACGGCGGTTCAAGGTTGAATACTACGAGGCCGGCGGCTTCGCCGAGCTTCGATTCGAGATTCAGAGGCGATGAGCAATGGACTGGCTGACTGACCCGCAGATCTGGATCGCCCTCGGCACGCTCACGTTCCTCGAGATCGTGCTGGGCGTCGACAACGTCATTTTCATTTCCATTCTGTCGGGGAAGCTGCCAGCCAATCAGCAGCCGACGAGCCAGGCGCGTCGGACTGCTCGGCGCCCTCGCGAGCCGAATCCTGCTGCTGTTCTGCCTGGCCTGGATCATCAGGCTTACCGAGCCATGGTTCACGATCGTCGGTCAGGAGATCTCGGGCCGCGATCTGATCCTGATTCTCGGCGGCCTCTTCCTGCTGGCCAAAGCGACCTACGAAATCCACGACAAACTGGAAGGCGACGAAGGGCATGCCTCGCGGAGGGTCCACGCCTCGTTCGCCAGCGTGATTATCCAGATCATGCTCCTGGACATCGTCTTCTCGCTCGACTCCGTCATTACCGCCGTCGGGATGGTCAACGAGCTGTGGGTCATGGTGGCCGCCGTCATCATCGCCGTGGGCATCATGATGGTTTCGGCCGAGCCGATCAGCGACTTCGTCCATCGCCATCCAACGGTCAAGATGCTGGCCCTCAGCTTCCTGCTGTTGATCGGTCTGTCGCTGCTTGCCGAGGGATTCGACCAGCACATTCCGAAGGGGTACATCTACTTTGCGATGGGTTTCTCGGTGTTCGTGGAAATGATCAACATACGCCTGCGAAGAAAAACCGAACCAGTGCACTTGAAGGAGCGGTATACGGAGGAGGGGTCTTCGGGTATATCCTGAACCGCTGTCGCCGTTCCGCGCGTCTTAAGCCAAGGTATTTCGACCCGGAGGATTCTCGAAATGAAGCGTTTTTCTGTGTTCTTGTCCGTCGCCACGATTGCCACGTCGGCCGCCCTGTTTGCCCAGAGCCCGCCGGCCGGCCAGACGCAACCCCCCGCCCAGCCACCCCAGCAGCAGCAGCAACAGCAGCGGCCGCCGCAGCCTCCGCTGGGACCGAATCAGTGGCGGATTGACGGGAACCATTCGGCGGCGAACTTCAGCGTCAAGCACATGATGGTGTCGACCGTCCGCGGTCAGCTTGGGCGAATCACCGGAACGATCGAGTACGACGGGAAAGACGTGCGCTCGATCAAGGCTGACATATCGATCGACGTCAACGGTATCAACACGCAGAACGAGAACCGCGACAAAGACCTGCGGAGCGACAACTTCTTCGACGTTGCCAATCACCCGACCATCACGTTCAAGTCCACGCGCATCGAACCGGGAGCGGACGGCAAGTTCAAGATGGTCGGAGACCTGACCATCCGCGGGAACACGAAAGAAGTGGTGCTCGACGTCGACGGTCCCTCGCCTGTCGTCAAGACCCAGCGTGGCGGAATTGCCACCGGCGCGTCGGCGACGACGAAGATCAAGCGTCTCGAGTACGGGCTGAAATACAACAGCATGATCGAGGCTGGTCCGGTCGTCGGTGACGAGGTCACCATCACGATCGATCTCGAAGTGAACCGGCCGACGCCTCCCGGAACCGCGCGCGCGCAGGAGCGCGGAGCTTCAGCTCCGCGTCACTGACGCGGGACTAAAGTCCCGCGCTCCCTATGCTGCTCCTGTTCATCGTCCTGGCCGCTCAGGTCGCGGTCGTACGTCCCGGAGCGCGTTTACGACAGCCGGCACAAGAGCCTCACCGACTTCGAGGCCATGCTCGCCGACCTGGCGCGTGCCGACGTCGTGCTCGTCGGCGAGCAGCACGACGATCCCAACACGCACCGGCTGGAAACGGCGATTCTCGACGGGTTGCAGCGCCGTGGTGTCTCTGCGACGGTGTCACTCGAAATGTTCGAGCGCGACGTTCAGGAACAGCTGGATGGTTACCTGAGCGGAAAACTCGGCGAAGAGGCCTTCCTCGCGGAGTCACGCCCGTGGCCGCGTTACACAACGGACTACAAACCTCTGGTCGAATTTGCGAAGGCGCACGGGTGGGGCGTGATCGCCGCGAACGTCCCGCGGCGGCATGCGTCGGCGGTGGCGAAGTCGGGGCTCGCCGCGATCGAATCGTTGTCGGCAGAGGAGCGGCTGCAGGTCGCCCGGGAACTGCAGTGTCCACTCGACGGCTACTTCAAGCGCTTCTCCGAGACGATGAACAGCCACCCTGTGCCGGGCAGCGAGGAGCACTCGGCCCAGGAGCGCGCGGCGACCACGGAACGCTATTACTTCGCGCAGTGCCTGAAGGACGAGACGATGGCCGAGGCCATCGCAGCAGCGGTCCAGGGAGGGCGCGGCCCCATCGTCCATTACAACGGGGCCTTTCACAGCGACTTCGGCGCCGGCGTGGGCGAGCGCGTTCGTCGGCGTCTGCCGGGCAAGCGCGTGGTGATCGTCAGCGTCCTGCCGGTCCAGGACATCGATACGATCGCGCCGACGCCGGAAGACGTCACGCGAGCGGATTACCTCGTTTATACGGTTCGCTGAGAGTACCTGTAGGCCCGACCTTTACGTCGGGCGCGGTGGGATTACCCCAATCCTGACCTAACGCAGTCGTTCCGGCATATCCGCGACGACGTAGGTCATGACGGCAATGGCCGCGGACGCGCGCGCCACGTCCATCGGATCGATCTTGTCGACGGTGTCTGCCGGCGTGTGATGGATCAGGAAGTAGTCCCCGGCGACTTCGAGGGCCATCGCCGGCAGCCGGCCGGCTTCGACGCTCGGACCGATGTCCGCACCGCCGCCACTCGCGCCGATTCTATCGGCCTGAATCCCGCGCAGCAGGGTGGCGATCTCCTTCACTGTCGACCGCGCCGCTTCCGACCCGCTGAAGCCGAATCCTGTCGGCCGGAACACACCCCCGTCCGACTCCAGCATCAACACGTGGTTTCCCAGATGCTCGCGATAGCGATCGAGGTACGCCTGCCCTCCCCGCAGCCCGTTCTCTTCGTTGGTCCACAGGACGACGCGGACGGTGCGGCGTGGCCGCAAGTTCAGTTTCTTCATCAGCCGCAGCGCTTCCCACGTCGCGATGCAGCCACCACCATCGTCTGTGGAACCCGTGCCGACATCCCACGAGTCGAAGTGTCCGCCGATGACGACGACCTCGTCTGGCCTTTCGCGGCCGCGGATCTCGCCGACGACATTTGCGGAGTCCGCATCGGGAAGGAACTTCGCTTCCATCTTGAGCCGGACGCGAACCTGCGTGCCGCGATCCTGCATCCGCTGGAGACGCTCGGCATCCTCGACCGTGATCGCCGCCGCAGGAATCTGCGGCTGGCCGTCGGCGTAGCGGAGCGCGCCGGTGTGGGGCGTGCGAAGTCCCTTCGGCCCGACTGAACGCACCAGAACTGCGACAGCGCCCAGGGTTGCCGCGCGTGACGGTCCGGCAGATCGGTATTGGACGGTTTCACCGTAAGTCGTGAACGGCGCGTTGTAGACGACGATCTTGCCGCGAACCTTCGGGCCCGCGGCTTCCAGTTCCTGGAAGTTGCGAACGACGAGGATGTCCGCTTCGATGCCCTCGGCTGGAGTCCCGATGCTGTTGCCGAGGCCGAGCATGACCATCGCGTACCGGCGAGGCGCCACGATCTCCGCGCTCTCCTGACCGCGCACCCAGTGCGGCACTTTGACGGGTTCGGTGCGAACGTTTTCCAGCCCGTCCTTTTTCATTTCCTCTGCGGCCCAGCGGATGGCGTCGGCGAGGTTGTCCGAGCCACTCAGCCGGTGGCCGAACGTGTCGCCAAGGAGCGCCAGCCGTTGCCAGGCGAAATCGGATGAAAGCGCTTCACCGACGAGGCGCGAGGCTGGCTCGCGATACGAATCGAGCCAGTGGTTCTGCGCGCGCGCGCCGTCGTAGCTGCCGACGATGATGACGAGAGCGGAAGCGAGTGCGGTATGAGCAAGAGTGTTGAAGGACATCAGAAGGTTATTCTATAGCCATGCCCGTGGCGCTTGCCGCCTGCATGCTCGCCCTCTTGCTGCAAACGCCGGCGCCCCGTCAGGCGCCGCCACCCCTCCGCTTCCATCACGTGCATGTTCGGGTTGGTGACCCGGCATCCTCTTCCCGCGACGCCTCCGTCCGCTTGAATGGAACGAGAACGATCCTGCAGGGCCACGGCCTATCAGTTCGCGCGGGACGTGAATATGTCGTGTTCGAACGCGACGACGAGGCGGCGCCCTCCGGCGATTCGCGGCCGATTCGATCGTCTTCTCCCGGTGACGTGTTTCAGCAGGCGGTGAAATGGACGAACGAGCGGGGACTGACGGTCGAACCGTCCGACTTCCGGGGCGTGAATATCCGCGATGCGATTCCGGCCGGCCGCATCGACGCGATCGCGTTTTCGTCGACGGATCCCAAGTCAGCCATCGATCTGCTCGCCAGGCAGGGGGTCAGACCAATCGAGCAGCGGGACGATCTCGCGAGATTCAGATTGTCGAGGGATCTCATGCTCGAGATCATGGGCGAGACCGACAGGCCTGACACCTACTGGTGTCCGATGCATCCGGATATCCGGGCGCCGGCGGCGGCGAAATGCAGCGTCTGCGGGATGGACCTCGTGCCGATCCCGCCACCAAGAATCGGCGAATACCGTCTCGATGTGGTCGCGACGCCTGGGGTGGGCGGCCGCGGGATCGCCAGCCTTCGGATACGAGTGATCGATCCTGCAACGAATGGGGCGGTCACCCGCTTCTTCGACGTGCATGAGAGGCGCCTGCATCTGTTCATCGTCAGCCGGAATCTTGACTACTTCGCCCACGTGCATCCGGAGCAGCACGGCGACGGCAGCTTTTCAATCGATCAGGATCTGCCGGAAGGCGAGTACATGCTGATTGGTGATTTTCTGCCCGAGGGCGGAACGCCACAAATGGTGCAGCGCGCCCTGGTAACGCCGCACTACGCGGGACGATTGTTTGGCCGCAGCATCACCTGAGGTGACCGCGCGTGACCAGACTGTCGACGGCCTTCGCGTGCGATTACAGGCCGACTCGCTGCGACCGCTGCGCGCCTCTGCGTTGCGCTTCGTCGTCACCGATGCATCGACAGGCGCGCCGATCGTCGATCTCGAACCGTATCTCGGCGCGCCAGGACACCTGCTCATCGTCGACGCGGATCTGCGCTCGGCGATCCACGGTCACCCCGAAGGGCAATCGTCTGGACCGGAGGTCGCCTTCGATCCTGTTCTTCCGACGGCAGGCCGCTACAAGCTGTGGGTGCAGTTCCAGCGGAAGGGACGCGTCGTGACCGTTCCTTTCGTCATCGACGTTCCTGAATCGTAATGGCGAGCGAGCACGCGAGGTTGCTGCCTTGCTGCGCTGACGTCAACTCGGTCACCACGCGGGAGCCGGGCGGAAGATCGAGCGGTGCTCGCAGCCAGTAGGTCGTTGCGAAGTCCGGTTCGAAGCCGCGGATGTATCCCAGGATCTCGCGACGCCCATCGGGCAGGCTCACAGACATGCCGATCGAGGCGCGCGCCTCGATTTGAGGGCGGATCGCCAGCAATACACCAGCGGGCAGAGGTTGGTCTCCGCACGGGACGCTGACCGTGGGCGCATCGGGATTCTGAGCGGCACGCCTGCTGTCCACGACGTCGGCGGTTCCTTCCCTTGCCTCGGCGTCAGTACCCTTCGGTGCGCCACCGTCGGCCCATGCGGCAATCAAGGCAATCTCGAAGGGTGAGAGCGACGGGTCGTTGCTGAAGTCGCCGTAGCCGCGGGCGGCGTGCCACTTCGGCATGCGACGGGTGAGAACTTCTTCCTTGATGGCCTTGGCCCACGGCCGGGCGTCCTCGTAAGCGGCAAGGGACATTGGCCCCCGCCCCCCCGGCGAATGGCACGAGACACACCTGGCTTGAACGATGCGCGCGATCTCGCGGTTCCAGGTAACTCGGGTCGTGATCGGGTCGTGCGCGAGCAGGGTAGGGAGGGCCAGGACTGATGCGGCGATGCCTCCAAGAAGGATCGCGAGAAGTCGCTGGCCCTGCACGAGTGTGCGGTCCAGATGCCGCCTAACGGTTGCCGCCGCCGTTCGATGGAGCGGTGATGACGGCCCCCGGCGCCGCGCCGTCAATCGAATACACGAACGCGGTGAACATCATCTCTTCCCACGTCTGGTCGCCCCACTTGACGTCGACCTTCGGATCGGGATTCGACTTGTTGGCCGTCGAGTTGTCGTACTTCGCGCTCGCGCGAATGGTCGTGCCCTTCGGCAACTTCAGCGGTTCCGCGAACACGTAATCGGTCTGCCAGTTGAAATCGTACTTCGGCACCGAGAGGATCGTCTCCGACCGCCCGTCGGGGTAGACCGCCATGTACTCCCAGCTCTTGCCGCGCAGATGCGTATGGGGGAGCAGGCTTCGGAGGGTGACGTCCTGCGTCGTCGTCATCTCGGCTTTGACTTCCTGCCCCGTCGATCCTGCCGGAATCACGAAGTTGCCGTTCATCAGCGCGGCGAAGCGCATTTCAGTCTTCGGCGGCTCTTTGGCGAAGAACAGGCCGATCTTCGACTGATCGCTGGCCTCTTCGCCGTTCGGGGTGTAGTGCATCTGCAGCACGATCGTCGTGCCGGCGCGCAGCAGCATCGCAGAGCCCGGCGCGAAGGCCATCACGCCGTTGCCGGGGGCGAACCCACCGATCGTGACGCCGAGCCGCTGCGGGCGCGGGAACCGGCTGACACCCTTCGCTCGCGGCTCCTCAGCTGCCTCGGACCCGCCGGTCGCGCCGCGGGGTATTTCCATTCCCGGCCCCATGCGAAACCCGGTGGGCCGGCGTTCTGGCTGTGGCGGTCGCGCGTAGACGATCACGTGATGGACGACGGCGCGGTTGCCCGGCCGCACCTCCATCGCCTGAATCCACCTGTCCTCCTTCAGGTCGATCGGGATCTCGATGTACCTGGTACTCGACGAACCCATCGGCAGGCACCTTGTAAGCCTGTGGCATCGAGACGACGAGGTCCGGCGTGCCGATGCTCCAACCATCGGTGAACTGCGGCAGCGCCGGCATGTCTTTCACGTCGCCCTTCGGTGCGCCGCCATTCGCCCACTTTACGAGCGTCTCGCGATCGCCCGAAGAGAGGCTGCGTTCGTTGAGGAACTTGCCGTGCGTCGGATCCGCGTGCCACGGCGGCATGTGGCCTTCGCTCACCTCGTCGCGGATCGCCTTGGCCCACGGCCGCGCATCCTCGTAGCTGATGAGCGGCATCGGGCCGATCTCGCCTGGTCTATGGCACGACGTGCAGTTCTTGTAGAGGATGGGAGCAACGTCCTTTGCGAACGTCGGAACGTCCGTTTCCGCTTTCTGAGCGTACTGTTCGCTTGGCACGCGCTCCGCTCGTGCGACCAGCATGGAACCCCAAAGCGCTACGATGCCGACGATCACGGTGACCCGCTTTGTCATCTGGTTATCCTTGTCGTTTCGCCTTGTGCGCCGTGCTCATCGCCCATGGCCCCTGGCCCATGACCTAACTAGAAGCCTCCGCCCGGAACGGCCGTGGCCGGCGCTACCACAGGTGTAAACAGCAGACCGGTGTACTGCATCTCCTCCCACGTCTGATCGCCCCACGTGACGTCGACCTTCGGGTCGGGATTGGAGCGGTTGCCAGCCGAGTTGTCGTACCACGCACTGGACACGAGCCGCGCGCCCTTCGGTACCTTCAGCGGCTCCTTGAACATGTAGTAGGTCTGCCAGTTGAAGTCGTAGCGCGGCACGGAAAGGACGGTCTGCTTCGTACCGTCGGGCAGCTCCAGCACATACTCCCACTTCTTCCCGCGGACGTGTGTGTGCGGGAAGATACCCCACACGATCGCGTCGCTGACGAAGCTGACGTCGGCATCGACGCGCGTCTCCGCCGATCCGGCCGGAAGTGAGAACTTCGTGTTGTAGAACTGCGAGACCCGGATTTCCTGGGGCGATGCCTCCTTCGCGAAGACGAGGCCGACCTTGGTGCGATCCGATGCCGCTTCGCCGTTGGCCGTGTAGTGCATCTGGAGTTCGAGAACGCCACCGGGCTCGAGACGGACGGCGGTGCCCGCTGGGAACACCTGCGGGTTGGTGCCTGGCGCGTAAGTCGCGAGCAACCGTCCGGGTATCTGATCGCGTCGCGGCGGATTGACGCCGTGCGTCGACGGCGGAAGCTGCATTTGAGCCCGATTGAGTTGCAGAACCGGTGCGCCTCGAGGGCCATCCGGCGCCGCCTTGTGGAACACCAGCGCGTGATGAACGACCTTCCGATCGCCGGGGCGAATCTCGACGGCCTGAATCCACTTCGGCTCCGTGAAGTTCGTCGGAATGTAGAAATACTCGGTACGCGATGACGCCTTCCGCCGGCACCTTGTACGCTTCGGGCATTTCGAGCACCACGTCGGGCTTCCCGATCGTCCAGCCCTCCTCGTAGTTGGGAAGGGGCGGCAGATCCTTCGGATCCCCCTCGGGCGCGCCGTTCGACGCCCATCTGATCAAGGTGTCTTTGTCAGCGTCGCTGAGGCGGCGCTCGTTGAGGAACGTCCCGTGTGCGGCTTCTGCGTGCCAGGGCGGCATCAAGCCCTCCTGCACCTCGTCGCGGATGGCCTTCGCGTATGGGCGGGCCTTGTCGTATGTGAGCAGCGACATCGGCGCGATCTCGCCCGGCCTGTGGCACGAAGTGCAGTTCTTGTAAAGGATCGGCGCGACGTCCTTCGAGAACGTCGGGACCGCCTCGGTGTTCTTCTGGGGGTCCTGTTCACGCGCGCCCGGAACCGCCGACGCAATCACGCCAATCCACAGGACGGCCGCCGCCGCCGAAACGCATCGAAGAGCTGACATAGGTGTCCTCAATTTTAGCCTGTGTGTGTCCTGACAGTAGAAACGTATCGGGGCTCGCTGCAGTTTCCGCTAACCGTCGTCTTTGGGGCAATGCCCGAGCGATGCCGGCGCCCAGGCCTTGACGTTAATGCACTGTCCTGCATGGCCTTAGCGGCCGTCAGCCTCGACCGTTGCTATAATTGCCGTCAGGCCCAATCATGAACAGTCCGTGTCGCTTTTGCGGCAAGACCCTGCAGCACACCTTCGCCGATCTCGGATCTCAACCCATTGCCAACGACCTGATTGCCCCGGGTGACGCGCATCTCAAGGAGCCGTTCTACCCCCTGCATACCTTCGTGTGCGAGGGCTGCTGGCTGGTTCAGTGTCAGAGCGTCCACCGGGAACACGATATCTTCACGGACCACTATCCCTATTTCTCATCCACCTCGTCGTCCTGGCTGGCCCACGCCAGGACCTACGTCGAGATGATGATCGATCGGTTCAGGCTGAAGCCGGACACCCGCGTCGTCGAGCTCGCGTCCAACGACGGCTACCTGTTGCAGTACTTCCGGGAGAAGCAGTTTCCGGTGCTCGGCATCGAGCCGACGGCGAATACCGCGGCCGCGGCCGTTGCCAAGGGCATTCCGACGATCTGCAAGTTCTTCGGCGCCGACGTCGCGGAAGAGCTCAAGGCCGAGGGACGCGGTGCGCACCTGCTGATCGGCAACAACGTCCTGGCGCACGTGCCCGATCTGAACGACTTCGTCAGCGGCATCAGGATCCTCCTCGAGCCGTCGGGGCTGGTGACGATGGAGTTTCCCCACCTGATGCAGTTGATGCAGCAACGGCAATTCGACACGATTTATCACGAGCATTATTCGTACTACTCGATACTCACCGTGCGGAACCTCTTCGCGCATCACGGTCTGACTGTCTTCGACGTGAGCGAGATCCCGACGCATGGGGGCTCGCTGCGGATCTTCGCGAAACACCGGGACAACGCCGGCATTCGCAGAGACCGGCAACGTCGGCAGGCTGGTGGACAAAGAGATCGCCGCCGGTCTGACCGATCTGGCGACCTACCGGGAATTCGGAACTCAGGTGGAGGAAACCCGGAAAGAACTTCTGGCCTTCCTCCACAGCCTCAAGCACAAGGGCAAAACGATCGTGGGTTACGGCGCCCCCGCCAAGGGGAACACGCTCCTCAATTACTGCGGCATCAGTACAAGGATCATCGACTACACCGTCGATCTGGCGCCGAGCAAACAGAACTTTCTGCTGCCCGGATCGCGCATCCCGATTTACAACCCCAGCAGGATCCGCGAGACCCGGCCGGACTACGTCTTCATCCTGCCCTGGAACATCAAACAGGAAATCGTCAACAACCATTCCTATATCAGCGAGTGGGGAGGCAGGTTCTTCACAGCCATCCCCAGAGTCGAAGTGATGGAATGAGCGTTCGCTCGTTGCCGTAAGGCGACGCTCACAAGGCGACGCGATGCCGGCCGCTGTGCAGATAGTTCATCGTCTGCACCGTGAGCATGATCGTGAAGTCCAGCTTTGCGCGGTCCTCAGGTCCCACCAGCCGCAGGTTGAGCTCGTTGGCGCGCCGGATCATGTTCTCGATCACCTGATCGATCGTGTATTGATACTCGCCGGTTCTTTCCGCAATCATCCGGCGCACCTCGGGACGTACCCGCGCGATGAAGCGTGCCGCCTTCATGTTTCCTACGTACTCAGGTCGATCGGAGAACAGCTTCCGCAGATCCCGATCGTAGAAATGCGGATGCTCGACGCCGTAGTGCCGGCGCTTCCGTTCGTAGTGCGAGCGCAGCGTCGTCCGCAGGTCATGTGCAGGCCGACCGTCGGCTCGTCGAGCACGTACAGCGTGTGCGGCGCCTTGTTGCCGCGCCGCGTGACGTCGTCGCGCACCTTGCTCAGCTCGGTGACGAGCTTGATGCGCTGCGCCTCGCCGCCCGACAGCGTCGGCGACGGCTGGCCGAGCGTGAGGTAGCCGAGGCCGACGTCCTTCAGCAGCTGCAGCGGGTGCGCGATGTTCGGCATCGACGCGAAGAAGTCGACCGCCTCGTCGACCTCCATCTTCAGCACGTCGCCGATGCTCTTGCCGCGCCAGCTGACCGCCAGCGTCTCGGCGTTGAAGCGCTCGCCGTGGCACACGTCGCACGGCACCTTCACGTCGGGCAGGAAGCTCATCTCGATGGTGCGCACGCCCTGGCCTTCGCAGCCCGGGCAGCGGCCCTCGCCGGTGTTGAAGCAGAAGCGCGCCGGCGCGTAGCCGCGCGCCTTGGCTTCCAGCGTCTCGGCGAAGAGCTTGCGGATCGTGTCCCAGAAGCCGATGTAGGTGGCCGGGCACGAGCGCGGCGTCTTGCCGATCGGCGTCTGGTCGACCTCGAGCACGCGGTCGATCTAGCCCCAGCCGTCGATCTTCTCGCAGCCCTGCCAGTTCGGCCGCGCGCCGCGCGTGTTGATGAACTGCAGGTTGGCCAGCAGCACGTCGCGCGCCAGCGTGGACTTGCCCGAGCCGCTGACGCCGGTGACCGCGACCAGGCGCTGCAGCGGCAGGTCGACGTCGATGTCCTGCAGGTTGTGCAGCGACGCGCCGTGCATCGTGAGCAGCGCGTCGGCGCGCTCTCCTGCGCTCGGCCGTCGGCGACAGCACCGCGCGGCGCGGCTGCAGCGGGTGGACGCAGCGGCTGCGCCAGGAAGCGGCCGGTCACCGAATCGGGCGTGCGACGCGAGCTCGGTCGACGCTGCCCTGCGCGACCAGCCGGCCGCCGCGCTTGCCGGCGCCCGGGCCGATGTCGATGATGTGGTCGGCGCGGCGGATCGTGTCCTCGTCGTGCTCGACGACGACCAGCGTGTTGCCCTTGTCGCCGAGCTTGCTCCAGCGCGTCGAGCAGGATGCGGTTGTCGCGCGGGTGCAGGCCGATGGTCGGCTCGTCGAGCACGTAGCACACGCCCTGCAGGTTGCTGCCGAGCTGCGCCGCGAGGCGGATGCGCTGCGCCTCGCCGCCCGAGAGCGTCGGCGCGGCGCGGTCGAGCGTCAGGTAGCCGAGGCCGACCTCCTCGAGGAACTCGAGGCGGCTGCGGATCTCGGTGACGACGTCGCGCGCGATGTCGGCGTCGCGGCCGGTGAGCGCGCAGCGCCTCGACCCACTTGCGCGCGTCGGTCGACCGACCACTGCGCGATCCAGGCGATCGACTGCGCCCTCGAACGTGCACCTCGCGCGACGCCGGGTTCAGGCGCGTGCCGCCGCAGTCGGGGCAGGGCTCGTCGACGACGCCTTCGACCTCGGCCTCCTCGGCCGGGAAGCTCTGCTCGCGGCCGCGGTCGTCGTCGTCGCGCACCGAGTCGTCGTAGGCCTTGCGCTGCTCGCGCGTCAGCTGCAGGCCGGTGCCGACGCAGCTCGTGCACCAGCCGTGCTTGCTGTTGTAGCTGAACATGCGCGGGTCGAGCTCGGGGTAGCTGGTGCCGCAGGTCGGGCAGGCGCGCTTGGTCGAGAACACCTTGACCGCGCCGACCTGCGCGTCGGCGTGCCGGCGAGCATCGCGCCGCGCAGGCCGTCGAGCGGCGCGCAGCAGGTGCATCACGCCCTTGCCGAGGTCGAGCGCCTTGCGCGAGCAGCGTCGCGCAGCTCGCCTTCGTTCGCGGCGCTGACGACGAGGTCGCCGACCGGCAGCTCGAGCGTGTGCTCCTTGAAGCGGTCGAGGCGCGGCCACGGGTCGACCTTGCACGAACTCGCCGTCGACGCGCAGGTGCGTGTGGCCGCGCGCCTTGGCCCACTTGGCGAGGTCGGTGTAGACGCCCTTGCGCGCGACCACCAGCGGCGCGAGCAGGCCGACGTGCTCGCCGCGTGTGGTCGCGCAGCAGCTGCGCGGCGATGCTCTCGGCGCTCTGCGGCCGCACCGGCGGCGCCGTCGTCGACGCAGTGCTGCAGGCCGAGCTTGACGTAGAGCAGGCGCAGGAAGTGCCAGACCTCGGTCGGTCGTCGCGACCGTGCTCTTGCGGCCGCCGCGCGACAGGCGCTGCTCGATCGCCACCGTCGGCGGGATGCCGTAGACCGCGTCGACCTCGGGCCGGCCCGCCGGCTGCACGATGCTGCGCGCGTAGGCGTTGAGCGATTCGAGGTAGCGCCGCTGCCCTTCGTTGAACAGGATGTCGAAGGCCAGCGTGCACTTGCCCGAGCCCGACACGCCGGTGACGACGCTGAACTTGCCGCGCGGGATCGTCGACGTCGAGCGACTTCAGGTTGTGCTCGCGCGCGTTGACGATGCGGATCGACTCGTCGGCGTCGCGACGCGGCGCGCGCACGCGGCTTGCAGCAGCGTACTGCAGCGGCAGCGCCCTCCTCGACCGCGTGGCCGTCGAAGCCGAGCGCGAGGTCGTAGTCGCGCAGCGCCTCGCCGGTGTGCGAGCGTCGCGTGCGCTTCACGTCCTCCGGCGTGCCGGTCGCGACGAGCTCGCCGCCGGCCTCGCCGCCTTCGGGGCCGAGGTCGATCAGCCAGTCGGCGGCGCGGATCACGTCGAGGTTGTGCTCGATCACGATCAGCGAGTGGCCCGGCCTCGAGCAGCTTGCGGAACGCGCGCATCAGCTTGGCGATGTCGTCGAAGTGCAGGCCGGTGGTCGGCTCGTCGAACATGAACAGCGTGCCGCTTCCTGCGCCACCGGCTGGCGCGCCGCGCCGGCGCGCCCTGCGCCGCCTCGGCGAGGAAGCCGGCGAGCTTGAGGCGCTGCGCCTCGCCGCCCGAGAGCGTCGGCACCGGCTGGCCGAGCTTCACGTACTCGAGGCCGACGTCGACGATCGGCTGCAGCAGCGCGCACGCACCTCGCGGTCGTCGCGGAACAGCTGCACCGCCTCGGCGACGGTGAGCTCGAGCACGTCGGCGACGCGAGAGTCGCGCACGCGTCGCCGGCAGGCGGCGGTCGATCTTGACGTCGAGGATCTCGGCGCGGAAGCGGCGGCCGTCGCAGTCGGGGCAGCGCAGGTAGACGTCGGACAGGAACTGCATCTCGACGTGCTCGAAGCCCGAGCCGCCGCAGGTCGGGCAGCGGCCGTTGCCGGCGTTGAAGCTGAACATGCCGGCGCCGTAGCCGCGCTGCACGCGCGAGCGGCTCGTCGGCGAAGAGCTTGCGGATCTCGTCGAACGCGCCGACGTAGCTGGCCGGGTTCGAGCGCGCGGTCTTGCCGATCGGGCGTCTGGTCGACGAACACCGCCTCGGCGAGCCAGCTCGGCGCCGAGCAGGCGGTCGTGCGCGCCCGGCGTCTCGGTCGCCTTGCCGAAGTGGCGCTGCAGCGCCGGGAACAGCACGTCCTGCATCAGCGTGCTCTTGCCCGAGCCCGAGACGCCGGTCACGCAGCACCAGGTGGCTGCAGCGGGAACTCGACCGTGATGTTCTTCAGGTTGTGGTCGCGCGCGCCCTCGAGGATCAGCTGCGGCGTCGACGTCGCCGACCAGCGCGCTTGATGCCCATGCCGACCTGCTTGCGCGCGCCGAGGTAGGCGCCGGTCAGCGTGTCGGCGCTGCGGATCGCCTCGGGCGTGCCGTCGAAGACGATCTGCCCGCCGCGCTCGCCGGGGCCCGGGCCCATGTCGATCAGGCGGTCGGCGGCGAGCATCACCGCCGGGTCGTGCTCGACGACGACCAGCGTGTTGCCGGCGTCGCGCAGCCGGTGCATCGCCTCGATGATGCGGTTCATGTCGCGCGGGTGCAGGCCGATCGACGGCTCGTCGAGCACGAACAGCGTGTTGACGAGCGAGGTGCCGAGCGCGGTCGTCAGGTTGATGCGCTGCACCTCGCCGCCCGAGAGCGTGCGGCTCTGGCGGTCGAGCGTCAGGTAGCCGATGCCGACGTCGCACAGGTACTTCAGCCGCGTGCGGACCTCGTCGAGCAGCAGCTTCAGCGCCTCGTCGAGCAGCGTGCTCGGCAGCGACAGCGCGGTCGAAGAAGCGCCGGATGCGGTCGATCGGCAGCAGCATCAGGTCGTGCACGGTCAGGCCGGGCAAGCGCCTCGAGCTGCGTCGCGCGACCAGCTCGGCGCCGACGCGGCAGGAAGCGCTTCGCCGGGCGGCAGCACCGCGTCGGCGTCGTCCTTCGTGCCGAGGCGCCAGAGCAGCGCTTCGAGCTTCAGCCGCGCGCCGCCGCAGGCCGGGCACGGCGTGTAGCTGCGGTACTTCGACAAGAGCACGCGGATGTGCATCTTGTAGGCCTTCGATCTCGAGGTAGTCGAAGAAGCGCTTGACGCCGTACCACTGCTTGTTCCACTTGCCGCTTCCAGTTCGGCGAGCCGTCGATCACCCAGTCGCGCTGCGCCTCGGTGAGCTGGCGACCACGGCGTGTCGCGCGGGATGCCGGCCTCGCCGGCGTACTTCAGCAGGTCGTCCTGGCTCTCCTTCCAGGCCGGCGTCTGCAGCGTCTTGATCGCGCCGTCGCGCAGCGTCTTGCGCGTGGTCGGGGATGACGAGGCCGCAGTCGACGCCGATGACGCGGCCGAAGCCGCGGCAGGTGTCGCAGGCGCCGTAGGCCGAGTTGAACGAGAACAGCGCCGGCTGCGGATCGGCGTAGCGGCAGTCGCTGTCGGGGCAGTGCAGGCCGGTCGAGAAGCGCCACAGCGCGGGCTCGGGCTCGCCGTCGGCCTCGGCCGGCAGCGCGTAGACGTTGACGCGGCCGCTGCCGCGCTTGAGCGCCGTCTCGATCGCCTCGATCGCGCGCACCTTCTCGACGCCCTGGACGCGGAAGCGGTCGGCGACGACGTCGAGCAGCTTGCGCGGCCCGGTCGGCGACGCGACCTCGCGCTCGGCCTGCACGCGCGTGAAGCCGCTCGCCGGCGAGCCACTGCTCGATCTCCTCGGCGCTGGTGCCGGCCGGCAGCTCGACCGGGAAGGTGACGACGAGGCGCGGGTCGCGCTCGGCGGCGCGCGCTCGAGCAGCTCGGCGTAGATCGTCTCCGGCGTGTCGTGGCGCACGCGCTGCGCCGTCTGCTTGTCGAACAGCTCGGCGGCGCGCGCGAACAGCAGCTTCAGGTGGTCGTTCAGCTCGGTCATCGTGCCGACCGTCGAGCGCGAGCTGCGCACCGGGTTGGTCTGGTCGATGGCGATCGCCGGCGGCACGCCCTCGACCCGGTCGACCGCCGGCCGGTCCATGCGGTCGAGGAACTGGCGCGCGTAGGCGCTGAAGGTCTCGACGTAGCGGCGCTGGCCTTCGGCGTACAGCGTGTCGAACACCAGGCTCGACTTGCCCGAGCCGCTCGGCCCGGTGACCACCGTCATCTCGCCGGTGCGGATGTCGAGGTCGAGGTTCTTGAGGTTGTGCTGTCGCGCGCCGCGGATGCGGATGACGCCGGAGGT
>CAVQAH010000023.1:0-138950 GCA_963710415.1 uncultured Acidobacteriota bacterium
CCGCGAAATCGTTCCCGTGGAGATTGCACAGAAGAAGGGCGACCCGATCAGGATGACGCGCGATGAGTATCCGCGGGCTGGAACGACGGCAGAAAAACTCGCGGCGCTGAAGCCGGCCTTTGTCAGGGACGGGTCCGTCACCGCCGGGAACTCGTCAGGCATCAACGATGGCGCTGCAGCGCTGGTCGTGGCCACCGAGACGCGAGCCAAATCTCTGGGCCGGACACCCATGGCGCGCATCCTGTCGTACACGACGACCGGGATCGATCCGATGATCATGGGCATGGGACCGGTCGAGGCGATGCGCAAGGCGACCGACCGTGCCGGAATCTCGCTGGCCGACCTCGACGCCATCGAGTTGAACGAAGCCTTTGCGTCCCGTCGCTGGCCGTCATCCGCGAGCTGGGGCTGGACCCGCTGAAGATCAACATCCACGGCGGTGCCATCGCGCTCGGGCATCCGATCGGCGCGAGCGGCGCGCGCATTCTCACGACGCTGATTCACGTCCTGCAAGCCAAGGGCGGCGGGCGCGGCGCGGCGTCGTTGTGCGTTGGAGGCGGGATGGGGACAGCTATGGTCGTCCAGGTCTGAGCCGAGGGCGGGGTGCGGATCCGCGACGCCGTTGGGAATCACTCGTGGCCCACGCACGCGACGAAGCGCCGAACGAGTGCTGTGGCCTCCTCGTCGGCTCGGGCGCTTTGAAGATAATCGAGGACAGCGTCAGGACGCGAAATCTCGAATCAAGCCCGACGCGGTTCCGCGTCGATCCGCAAGAACATATCGCCCTGAACCGGCGTCTGCGACCCACCAGCCAGTGCGTCATCGGTGCCTATCATTCGCATCCCCTGTCGCCAGCCAAACCGTCACCGAGTGACAATGCCGAGGCGTTCTACCCCGATTTCATCTACCTGATCGTGTCGCTGGCCGCGCCCAACGCGCCGGAGATCAACGCATATCGACTGGTTGAACGGAACCTGGAACCGGTTCAACTCGTCCGAGTGCCTTGAGTAACGTCTGAGGTGCAGATCTCGTTTGCCGGAAAACCAGCCAAAACGTCCTCCATCCCTCTGAAAATGCCTGACTTACAGTCGCATTTTTCCGGCTCGACCGAGAAGCGAGATCTGACGCCGGGAGTGGCCGCCTCCTCCTGCTCGTCATCTGCCTGGGCCTGACGCCCGTGCGATCCGAGGCGCAGGCGCAGACACAGGAAACCCAGCCAGGCCCCGTATTCAACGAGCTAGTCCTCGAGAACGCGACGGTGTTCTCGAAGGACGACGTGATCTGGCTCCTTAGATTGAAACCGGGGGAGAGGCTGCCAGGACCCCCGGAGCGCGTGGCGGAGCTCCTTCAGCAGCGGTACGCGCATGACGGCTATACGGCGGCCACGGTGACCGCGGCCTTCGACGAGGCCACTCAGAGGCTGACATTGCGTGTGGACGAGGGCCGCGTGGACGACGTGGAGTTCGAGGGCTTGCCCTCCCGCCTCATCGAGCGCTTCCGCGACGGCCTGGGCGTCACGCCGGGCGACATCTACAACGAGACCACGGTGCGCCAGCGGCTCGACCACCTGCTGTCGGAATCAGGCGGCGCGCTGCGGACCTCCGAGCGCGGGCCCGAACTGCTGCAACGCGACACGCGCCGCGTGCTGGTGATCCCCATCGAACAACGCAAGGGCTCGGTCAATTTCAGCTTCGGCTCCTGGGATCGGGAGGACTTCTTCAGTCCGGTCGACGGCTTCGCGCCGGCCATCTCTCTCGGGATCACGCGGTTCGACCCGTCGGCGTTCAACCACACGTTCATCGGCGGCCACCTGACGTACAAGGTCGCGCGAGAGGAGGTCGGATACTCGTTCGGCATCGAACAGCCGATTTTCGCGTCGCCGAAGGTGTTCATCGGCGGCGAGATGCACGACCTCACCACCTCGGATGACCTCTGGCGGCTCAGCAGTGCCGAGCAGAGTCTGGTTGCGCTGGCATTTCGCAACACGTTCCGAGACTACTACCGGCGAAAGGGCGGGGAGATCGCCGGTGGCGCCAGGTTCGGCCGCTACAACGAGCTCGTGGCCTCCGTGCGTTGGGATCGGCATGAGTCGCTGGCCAACGAGACCGACTTCTCGTTCTTCCGCGACGATCACGAGTTCAGGCCCAACCCGCCGATCGACGGGGGAGATGTGCACGCACTTGTGCTGTCGTACACGTTCGATTCACGCGGGGTAGGCGATGGTTCTGCGGGCGTGGCCTTCAGACGTCACCGGCTCGACGATCTCTATGGCAGCAACCGGAGCGACGCGCCAGGGGTCCGCGTCGACTTCACGAATGAGATCGCAGGAGAGGGACTCGGCGGGGATTACGAGTTCAATCGTCACATCGTCAACACCGGGGCCTATCTGGCGCTGGGTAACCGGCAGTTCCTGGCCGCGCGCGCGCTTCTCGGCTTCTCGGGAGGCACGTTGCCGATCGAACGACGATTCGCGTTGGGCGGCATCGGCAGCGTGCACGGCTACGCGTTCAAGGAGTCGGTCGGCGAGCAGATGGCCCTGTTCAACGTCGAGTACCGGCTCGAGATCACGCGCGGATGGCGAGGGGAGTCGAAGCACGGCCTCCTGGCGCTGATCGCGTTTTACGATGCCGGGCGCATCCGCGATCCCATCGGCGGATCGCGCTCAGACTGGCTGCGGGGCACAGGAGTGGGAGTACAGAGCGGCCCGATTCGTGTCGAGTTCGGTTTCCGCGCGGACGACATTCCTGACTCCCGGCAAATCCTCGTCCGGTTCAGCCCGACCTTCTGAACATGAGCCGGACCATCGCCCTCACGTGTCTGGTGATTGCCATCCTGCTGGGCGCACCGACACCGGGCTTCGCGCTCGAGGCGCGCATCCTCGAGATCCGCATCGCCGGCAAGACTCTACTCGCTTCGATCGACCTCGGTGACGCGCTGCCCGAGAAGCTCCGTCGCGTCCTCGAACAGGGCGGTGCGCTGCACGTGCGAATCCAGACAGAGCTGTGGGAGGATCGTCCCGTCTGGGACAAACTCGTCAGGCCGGCCCTTGTCACAGTGTTCAGGATCGTCCGCGATCCGACCACGACGCATATCGCGATTTCCGACGCAGTGGGGCCGGTGCTCTCTGCAGCGCAGTTGCCGAACCCGCTGTCGTTACGGGTGAATGTCGCGCCCGCGGACGCCCTGAGTGACGACGGGCGTTATTACATCCGGTTGACCGCGACCGTCGGGACGCTCGGTGAGCGTGAAGCGGAGGACACGGGCGCCGCGGTGTTCGGTCAGGGAGAGGGAACGGTGAGCCTGGGCAAGGTCGGAAAACTGATCTTCAACACGGTTCTGCAGGCGAACGACTACCTGCAAAGCGTGTCGGATGACGCGCGCAGCAACCCGTTCAGGAAGCGGGACGTCACTCCGTCACCGTAGGCCCGCCCCGCCGCCTTCGCATCTGACTACGGCGGACTCGCCGAAGGCCTGGCGGAAAGACCTCAGAAGCCGCCCGGGTCGCCAAGGCCTTCGCGGACGCGAATGGTCGTTCCGGCGCCACCGACGACCTTGTTCTTCTGCTTCAGGTTGAACTTCACGCGATACTCGCCGGACGTCTTGAAGATCTGCTCACGCACGAACCGGCGCTTGATCTCGCTCTTGCCAGCTTCGTACGGATCGCACTCGAGCTTCTGTTCGGATTTATTGCCGTCGCCGAGGCCGTTCACCGACGTGATATCCCACTCGACGGTCGCGCAGTAGAACTCCTCGTAGTCGTTCTGACCGCCCTTGAGTTCGGCGGTGAGAACGACCCGCATCGGAGCGAAGCCGACGGCTGGCGAGGCCTTGATTGACACGCTGGGCTTGGCGTCGGGCACCGGCTCGTTCGAACCGACCGGCGTCACCCCCATCGCCAGGATTCCCGCGCCAAGAACGGCTGGCAGCGACCGGCGCAGCAGGCTGGATGGAACTGTCATGGCACGCTCCCCGGATCTCAGCAGGCAGGGGTATTCTAGCAGGTCTGGTGCCAACGCCCGTAGGGAAGTGACCGGCAACGAATCCAATTTATGATCGCGTTTATAATCGCGCCGATGGCTTCACGCCCGACGGGACCTGTCGTGAATTTCTCGGCCGCTCAGCCTGCCGACATCGACACCGATTTTCTTTTTATTCCGGTTTTCGACGAGGAACGTATCTCGGACGTCATCCCGGGGCTGGATGCCGCGACGGGCGGAACGGTCGGACGTGCGCTGAGCTCAGGGGAAATGCAGGGGCGGCCGTTCGAGCTCCTCCTTACACCTTTGTCATCGCCATGGCGATCGTCGCGCCTCGCGCTGATCGGCGCCGGCAAGCCAGCTGACTTCACGACCGATCGACTTCGGCGGCTTGCCACGGCTGCCGGCCTGACGGCGAGGCAGCGTCGCGTGGCCCGCGTGGCGTTTCTCCATCGCGGCCAGACAGACGTCGTCGAGTCCGCACAGGCGATCGCCGAGGGGATGCTCCTCGCGGTGTTCAGCAACGACCGCTATAAGACATCGGACCGCAACGGTCAAGGTCCCGATCACATCATCGTAGTAGTCACCGGCGCCGCCGGCGAACGCGAGCTCACCGCCGCCGTCGAACGCGGCCGCATCCTCGGCGAGTCGTGCAACATCGCGCGCGATCTCTGCAACGAGCCGTCGAACGTTCTGACTCCCAGGGTGCTCGCCGAGCGTGCGACACAGATCGGACGGGATGCCGGGCTCAGCGTGGACGTTCTCGACGAGAAGGAGATCGAGCGGCTGCGCATGGGATTGCTGCTCGGCGTCGCGAAGGGCAGCCACGAGCCACCGCGACTGATCGTCATGCGACACGCGCCGGCGGGCGCGCCGAAAGCACCGACGTTGGGCCTGGTGGGGAAAGGCATCACCTTCGACACTGGCGGGATCTCAATCAAGCCGGCAGAAGGTATGGAACGGATGAAGGACGACATGTCCGGCGGCGCGGCGGTGATCTGCGCGATGCGTGCGATCGCCCTTCTGAAAGCGCCAATCAACGTCGTTGGGATCGTGCCAACGACCGAGAACATGCCGGGCGGCGAGCGCCATCAAGCCCGGCGACATTCTGACCGGCGCGAGTGGCAAGACGGTGGAGGTCATCAACACCGACGCCGAGGGCCGCCTGATCCTCGGCGATGGCCTCTGGTACGCGCAGCAACTCGGTGCGACGCATCTCGTCGACGTGGCCACGCTGACCGGCGCCTGCATGGTGGCGCTCGGCCGCGCCGCGTCTGGACTGTTCGGGCAACCCGACGCCTGGGTCGACGTGCTGCAGCGGACCGGTACTCGAACCGGCGACCGCGCGTGGCCGATGCCGCTCTACGAGGATTACTCTGAGCAACTCCGCAGTGAAATTGCTGACCTGCTCAACACCGGCGGCCGTCCTGCTGGCGCCTGCACGGCAGCCATGTTCCTCAAGGAATTCGCCGGCGGGCTCCCGTGGGCGCACCTCGACATCGCGGGCACTGCGTGGGCGGAAGAGGCCAAACCCTGGCAGCCCAAGGGGGCCACGGGCGTCGCGGTCCGGCTGCTGGCTGAGTTGGCTTTTACGAGCCAGGAGTGGAAACAGGCCTGAAGGCCGGCGTGATGGCCGGGAACTTTTAGGCCGCAAGAGAGTCGAAAGAGTAGAGGACCTGCGTGCAGCAAGCCAGCCCAATCATCGTTCGTGTGTTAGAGCAGCCCGCCGAGAGCACGACGGTCGCTGACGTCCTCATCGGAGCGCTCGGTCTTACCGGTGCGTTGATAGTGGCGGCCGCCGTCCTTGGCCTGGCGCTTGGCGGGATCCTGATCGGCATCAAGCTGCTGCGGGCCCGCTACAACCTCGAGCCGATTCCTGATGCCGAGGCACTCCGGGTCACGCCGACGAACACGCCGCACGGTTCGCCTTCCTCCTAAGAGCCTGTAACAAACCCCAATCGGCACCCCTCGGGGGCATCGTTCGGGCCGAAGCTAAACACTGGGCGACTGCACGGGTGACCCGAGGCGGTACCGATTCGGCGGGAGGCCGAGGAGCGTGTGGTCCTGCAGGAACTGGGCGGAAACCGCTGATCAGAATCGGCAGAAGCCACGAACCTTGTCGTCAATTCATCCCAGTAGGCCGCGAGGCGATTCGCGACAGTGTCCGGCTTCGCCATATCGAAACGGCCGATCAGGCGAAGCAACGCCGGGCGATATCCCGCAGGAACATCGACGAGCGACTTGTCGAGAACGACTTCCGAGAACTCGATCACCATTACTCTGGTTGTAATCAGCGGCTCGTGTTCGCCGCGCCGGCGCGTCGTCTCCTAGATACGAAGCACTGCAGGTCGCCTGAACCCCGCAGGGAAGGCCGCCCCCCTCATCGCCCTCGCCGATTCCCCTTGCCAGCGGCCGGCCATCTCCCAGACCATTCTGGGGCCACCCACCACGTCGGATCGCACGCGAGGACGCATGGCCGAAGACCGCCCGGACGATAGCAACCGCCCGACCCTTACCCAGACGCCGGCGTCGGCGGGCGGCGACAGCCCGCGGCGCGTCGGTCCCTACCGCATCCTGCGGAAAGTCGGCGAAGGGGGCATGGGCGTCGTCTACGAGGCGGAGCAGGAGGTGCCCGTTCGCCGGACGGTCGCGCTCAAGTTGATCAAGTGGGGCATGGACACCAAGGAAGTCCTGGCCCGTTTCGATTCCGAGCGACAGGCCCTGGCCCTGATGAATCATCCGAACATCGCGCGCGTCTACGACGCGGGGGCGACGGCGGAGGGCCGCCCTTACTTCGCGATGGAGTACGTGCAGGGGATTCCCATCACGGAGTACTGCGACAAGCATCGGCTCGCGATCCGCGACCGGTTGACGCTGTTCGTCGACGTTTGCGAGGGTGTGCAGCACGCGCACCAGAAGGGCATCATCCATCGGGACATCAAGCCGTCCAACATCCTGGTCTCGACGCAAGACGATGAGCGGATGCCGAAGATCATCGACTTCGGCGTCGCCAAGGCGATCTCGCAGCGGCTCACCGAGCACACGGCCGACACCGAGCTCGGACAGCTGATCGGGACGCCGGAGTACATGAGCCCCGAACAGGCCGAGATGAGCAATCTCGACATCGACACCCGCACCGACGTCTATTCGCTCGGCGTGCTGCTCTACGAACTGCTCTCGGGCCATCAACCGTTCGATGCCAAGGAACTGCGGCGGGCGGGGATGAGCCGAGGAGATACAGCGAAAGCTGCGGCACGAGACCGCCCGCCGCAGTTCCTTGGCATCGAACGGTTGATGGCCCGAGAGCAGTTCGTAGAGCGGGACGCCGAGCGAATAGATGTCACTGCGGGTGTCGATGTCGAGACTGGTCATCTCGGCCTGTTCGGGGCTCATGTACTGCGGCGTGCCGACGAGCTGCGCCGAACCGGTGAACAGCGTCTTTTCGGTGAGCTGCTGCCCGATCGCCTTGGCGATGCCGAAGTCGATGACCTTCGGGCACCGGCTCATCGTCGTGCATCGTGACCAGGACGTTGGACGGCTTGATGTCGCGATGGATGATGCCTTTCTGATGCGCATGCTGCACTGGCCTGGCAGACCTCGACGAACAGATCCAGCCGGTCGCGGCGCGAGCCGATGCTTGTCGCAGTATTCCGTGATCGGGAGCCCCTGACAGTTCCATCGACGAAGTAAGGGCGGCCCGTCCGCCGTGGCGCCGGCATCGAGCACGCTGGCGATGTTCGGATGATCCATCATCGCCAGGGCTTGCCGCTCGGCTTCGAAGCGGGCGAGGACTTGCCTTGGTGTCCATGCCCGAGCTTGATGATCTTGAGCGCGACCGCCGGCGGACGGGCTCCGTCCTGCTCGGCCATCGTAGACGACGCCCATGCCCCCTTCGCCGACTTTCCGCAGGATGCGGTAGGGACCGACACGCCGCGGGCTGTCGCCGCCCGCCGACGCCAGCGTCTCGGGTAAGGGTCGGGCGGTTGCTGTCGTTCCGGGCGGTCTTCGGTCAGTTGCGTCCTCGCGTGCGATCCGACGTGGTGGGTGGCCCCAGAATGGTCTGGGAGATGGCCGGCCGCTGGCAAGGGGAATCGGCGAGGGCGATGAGGGGGGCGGCCTTCCCTGCGGGGTTCAGGCGACCTGCAGTGCTTCGTACTAGGAGACGACGCGCCGGCGCGGCGAACACGAGCCGCCGATTACAACCAGAGTAATAGTGATCGAGTTCTCGGAAGTCGTTCTCGACAAGTCGCTCGTCGATGTTCCTGCGGGATATCGCCCGGCGTTGCTTCGCCTGATCGGTCGTTTCGATATGGCGAAGCCGGACACTGTCGCGAATCGCCTCGCGGCCTACTGGGATGAATTGACGACAAGGTTCGTGGCTTCTGCCGATTCTGATCAGCGGTTTCCGCCCAGTTCCTGCAGGACCACACGCTCCTCGGCCTCCCGCCGAATCGGTACCGCCTCGGGTCACCCGTGCAGTCGCCCGGTGTTTAGCTTCGGCCCGAACGACGCCCCCGAGGGGTGCCAATTGGGGTTTGTTACAGGCTCTTAGGAGGAAGGCGAACCGTGCGGCGTGTTCGTCGGCGTGACCCGGAGTGCCTCGGCATCAGGAATCGGCTCGAGGTTGTAGCGGGCCCGCAGCAGCTTGATACCGATCAGGATCCCGCCAAGCGCCAGGCCAAGGACGGCGGCCGCCACTATCAACGCACCGGTAAGACCGAGCGCTCCAATGAGGACGTCAGCGACCGTCGTGCTCTCGGCGGGCTGCTCTAACACACGCACGATGATTGGGCTGGCTTGCTGCACGCAGGTCCTCTACTCTTTCGACTCTCTTGCGGCCTAAAAGTTCCCGGCCATCACGCCGGCTTCAGGCCTGTTTCCACTCCTGGCTCGTAAAAGCCAACTCAGCCAGCAGCCGGACCGCGACGCCCGTGGCTCCCTTGGGCTGCCAGGGTTTGGCCTCTTCCGCCCACGCAGTGCCCGCGATGTCGAGGTGCGCCCACGGGAGCCCCCCAGCGAATTCCTTGAGGAACATGGCTGCCGTGCAGGCGCCAGCCGGACGGCCGCCGGTGTTGAGCAGGTCAGCAATTTCACTGCGGAGTTGCTCAGAGTAATCCTCGTAGAGCGGCATCGGCCACGCGCGGTCGCCGGTTCGAGTACCGGTCCGCTGCAGCAGGTCGACCCAGGCGTCGGGTTGCCCGAACAGTCCAGACGCGGCGCGGCCGAGCGCCACCATGCAGGCGCCGGTCAGCGTGGCCACGTCGACGAGATGCGTCGCACCGAGTTGCTGCGCGTACCAGAGGCCATCGCCGAGGATCAGGCGGCCCTCGGCGTCGGTGTTGATGACCTCCACCGTCTTGCCACTTGCGCCGGTCAGAATGTCGCCGGGCTTGATGGCCTGGCCGCCCGGCATGTTCTCGGTCGTTGGCACGATCCCAACGACGTTGATTGGCGCTTTCAGAAGGGCGATCGCACGCATCGCGCAGATCACCGCCGCGCCGCCGGACATGTCGTCCTTCATCCGTTCCATACCTTCGGCCGGCTTGATCGAGATCCCACCAGTGTCGAAGGTGATGCCTTTGCCCACCAGGCCCAACGTCGGTGCCTTCGGCGCGCCCGCCGGCGCGTGTCGCATGACGATCAGTCGCGGTGGCTCGTGGCTGCCCTTCGCGACGCCGAGCAGCAATCCCATGCGCAGCCGCTCGATCTCCTTCTCGTCGAGAACGTCCACGCTGAGCCCGGCATCCCGTCCGATCTGTGTCGCACGCTCGGCGAGCACCCTGGGAGTCAGAACGTTCGACGGCTCGTTGCAGAGATCGCGCGCGATGTTGCACGACTCGCCGAGGATGCGGCCGCGTTCGACGGCTGCGGTGAGCTCGCGTTCGCCGGCGGCGCCGGTGACTACTACGATGATGTGATCGGGACCTTCACCGTTGCGATCCGATGTCTTGTAGCGATCGCTGCTGAAGGCCGCAAGGAGCATCCCCTCGGCGATCGCCTGTGCGGACTCGACGACGTCTGTCTGGCCGCGATGGAGGAACGCCACGCGGGCCACGCGACGTTGCCTCGCGGTCAGGCCTGCCGCCGTGGCCAGCCGCCGAAGTCGATCGGTCGTGAAGTCAGCAGGCTTGCCGGCGCCGATCAGCGCGAGGCGCGACGATCGCCATGGCGATGACAAAGGTGTAAGGAGGAGCTCGAACGGCCGCCCCTGCATTTCCCCTGAGCTCAGCGCACGTCCGACCGTTCCGCCCGTCGCGGCATCCAGCCCCGGGATGAGCTCCGAGATACGTTCCTGGTCGAAAACCGGCATAAAAAGAAAATCGGTGTCGATGTCGGCAGGCTGAGCGGCCGAGAAATTCACAGAAGGTCCCGTCGGAGGTGAAGCCATCGGCGCGATTATAAACGCGATCATAAATTGGATTCGTTGCAGGTCACTTCCATACGGGCGTTGGCACCAGACCTGCTAGAATACCCCTGCCTGCTGAGATCCGGGAGCGTGCCATGACAGTTCCATCAAGCCTGCTGCGCCGGTCGCTGCCAGCCGTTCTTGGCGCGGGAATTCTCGCGATGGGGGTGACGCCGGTCGGCTCGAACGAGCCGGTGCCCGACGCCAAGCCCAGCGTGTCAATCAAGGCCATGCCAGCCGTCGGCTTCGCTCCAATGCGGGTCGTTCTCACCGCCGAACTCAAGGGCGGTCAGAACGACTACGAGGAGTTCTACTGCGCGACCGTCGAGTGGGATATCACGTCGGTGAACGGCCTCGGCGACGGCAATAAATCCGAACAGAAGCTCGAGTGCGATCCGTACGAAGCTGGCAAGAGCGAGATCAAGCGCCGGTTCGTGCGTGAGCAGATCTTCAAGACGTCCGGCGAGTATCGCGTGAAGTTCAACCTGAAACAGAAGAACAAGGTCGTCGGTGGCGCCGGAACGACCATTCGCGTCCGCGAAGGCCTTGGCGACCCGGGCGGCTTCTGAGGTCTTTCCGCCAGGGCTTCGGCGAGTCCGCCGCGGTCTTATGCGAAGGCGGCAGGGCGGGCCTACGGGGACGGAGTCACGTCCCGCTTCCTGAACGGGTTGCTGCGCGCGTCATCCGACACGCTTTGCAGGTAGTCGTTCGCCTGCAGAACGGTGTTGAAGATGAGTTTTCCGACCTTGCCCAGGCTCACCGTTCCCTCTCCCTGACCGAACACCGCGGCGCCCGTGTCCTCCGCTTCACGCTCACCGAGCGTCCCGACGGTCGCGGTCAACCGGATGTAATAACGCCCGTCGTCGCTCAGGGCGTCCGCGGGTGCGACATTCACTCGTAACGACAGCGGGTTCGGCAACTGCGCCGCCGAGAGCACCGGCCCCACTGCGTCGGAAATCGCGATATGCGTCGTGGTCGGATCGCGGACGATCCTGAACACCGTGACGAGGGCCGGCCTGACGAGTTTGTCCCAGACGGGACGATCCTCCCACAGCTCTGTCTGGATTCGCACGTGCAGCGCACCGCCCTGTTCGAGGACGCGTCGGAGCTTCTCGGGCAGCGCGTCACCGAGGTCGATCGAAGCGAGTAGAGTCTTGCCGGCGATGCGGATCTCGAGGATGCGCGTCTCGAGCGCGAAGCCCGGTTCCGGTGCGCCCAGCAGGATGGCAATCACCAGACACGTGAGGGCGATGATCCGGCGCATGTTCAGAAAGTCGGGCTGAACCGGACGAGGATTTGCCGGGAGTCAGGAATGTCGTCCGCGCGGAAACCGAACTCGACGCGGACCGGGCCGCTCTGCACGCCCACTCCCGTGCCCCGCAGCCAGTCTGAGCGCGATCCGCCGATGGGATCGCGGATGCGCCCGGCGTCGTAAAACGCGATCAGCGCCAGGATGCCGTGCTTCGACTCCCCTCGCCATCCGCGCGTGATCTCGAGCCGGTACTCGACGTTGAACAGGGCCATCTGCTCGCCGACCGACTCCTTGAACGCGTAGCCGTGCACGCTGCCGATGCCGCCCAGCGCGAATCGGCGTTCGATCGGCAACGTGCCTCCAGAGAAGCCGAGAAGCGCGCGCGCGGCCAGGAACTGCCGGTTACCCAGCGCCAGATAGGCCCCGGTGTTGACGATGTGACGATTGAACTCGTAATCCCCGCCCAGTCCCTCTCCTGCGATCTCATTCGTGAAGTCGACGCGGACCCCTGGCGCGTCGCGCCGGTTGCTTCCGTAGAGATCGTCGAGCCTGTGACGTCTGAAGGCCACGCCCGCAGAACCATTGCCTACGCCGCGTGAATCGAACGTGTACGACAGCACCAGTGCGTGCACGTCTCCCCCGTCGATCGGCGGGTTGGGCCTGAACTCGTGATCGTCGCGGAAGAACGAGAAGTCGGTCTCGTTGGCCAGCGACTCATGCCGATCCCACCGCACGGAGGCCACGAGCTCGTTGTAGCGGCCGAACCTGGCGCCCCCGGCGATCTCCCCGCCCTTTCGTCGGTAGTAGTCTCGAAACGTGTTGCGAAATGACAGCGCAACCAGACTCTGCTCGCCACTGCTGAGCCGCCAGAGGTCATCCGAGGTGGTGAGGTCGTGCATCTCGCCGCCGATGAACACCTTCGGCGACGCGAAAATCGGCTGTTCGATGCCGAACGAGTATCCGACCTCCTCGCTCGCAAACTTGTAAGACAGGTGACCGCCGATGAACGTGTGGTTGAAGGCGGACGGGTCGAACCGTGTGATCGCGAGAGAGATGGCCGGCGCGAAGCCGTCGACCGGACTGAAGAAGTCCTCTCGATCCCAGGAGCCCAAGCCGAAATTGACCGAGCCCTTGCGTTGTTCGATGGGGATCACCAGCACGCGGCGCGTGTCGCGTTGCAGCAGTTCGGGCCCGCGTTCGGAGGTCCTCAGCGCGCCGCCTGATTCCGACAGCAGGTGGTCGAGCCGCTCGCGCACCGTGGTCTCGTTGTAGATGTCGCCCGGCGTAACGCCCAGGTCGTCCCGGAAGCGATCGATGAGCCGGGAGGGCAAGCCCTCGAACTGCACGTCGTCGACGCGGCCCTCGTCCACACGCAATGTCAGCCTCTGAGTTGCCTCGTCGAAGGCCGCAGTCACCGTGGCCGCCGTATAGCCGTCATGTGCGTACCGCTGCTGAAGGAGCTCCGCCACGCGCTCCGGGGGTCCTGGCAGCCTCTCCCCCGGCTTCAATCTAAGCAGCCAGATCACGTCGTCCTTCGAGAACACCGTCGCGTTCTCGAGGACCAGCTCGTTGAATACGGGGCCTGGCTGGGTTTCGTGTCTGGCCTGCGCCTCGGATTGCGCGGGCGTCAGGGCCAGGCAGATCACGAGCAGGAGGAGGGCGGCCACTCCCGGCGTCAGATCTCGCTTCTCGGTCGAGCCGGAAAAATGCGACTGTAAGTCAGGCATTTTCAGAGGGATGAGAGTACGTTTTGGCTGGTTTTCCGGCAAACGAGATCTGACCTCAGACGTACTCAAGGCACTCGGACGAGTTGAACCGGTTCCAGGTTCCGTTCAACCAGTCGATATGCGTTGATCTCCGGCGCGTTGGGCCCGGCCAGCGACACGATCAGGTAGATGAACTCGGAGTAGAACGCCTCGGCATTGTCACTCGGTGACGGTCTCGCTGGCGACAGGGGATGCGAATGATAGGCACCGATGACGCGCTGGCTGGTGGGTCGCAGACGCCGGTTCAGGGCGATGTGTTCTTGCGGATCGACGCGGAACCGCGTCGGGCTTGATTCGAGATTTCGCGTCCTGACGCTGTCCTCGATTATCTCCAAGGCGCCCGAGCCGACGAGGAGGCCACAGCACTCGTTCGGCGCCTCTTCGCGTGCGTGGGCCACGAGTGATTCCCAGACGGCGTCGCGGATCCGCACCCCGCCCTCGGCTCAGACCTGGACGACCATGGCTGTGCCCATCCCGCCTCCGACGCACAACGACGCCGCGCCGCGCCCGCCGCCCTTGGCCTGCAGGACGTGAATCAGCGTCGTGAGAATGCGCGCGCCGCTCGCGCCGATCGGATGACCGAGCGCGACGGCACCGCCGTGGATGTTGATCTTCAGCGGGTCCAGCCCCAGCTCGCGGACGACGGCGAGCGACTGGGACGCAAAGGCTTCGTTCAACTCGATGGCGTCGAGGTCGGCCAGCGAGATTCCGGCACGGTCGGTCGCCTTGCGCATCGCCTCGACCGGTCCCATGCCCATGATCATCGGATCGATCCCGGTCGTCGCGTACGACAGGATGCGCGCCATGGGTGTCCGGCCCAGCGATTTGGCTCGCGATTCGGTGGCCACGACCAGCGCTGCGGCGCCATCGTTGATGCCTGACGAGTTCCCGGCGGTGACGGACCCGTCCCTGACGAAGGCCGGCTTCAGCGCCGCGAGTTTTTCCGCCGTCGTTCCAGCCCGCGGATACTCATCGCGCGTCATCCTGATCGGGTCGCCCTTCTTCTGTGCAATCTCCACGGGAACGATCTCGCGGTCGAACACTCCCGAGGCGAGCGCCTGCTCGGCCCGCCGCTGACTCTCGGCTGCGAACGCGTCCTGATCGGCCCGCGATACGCCGTAACGTTTGACGATCTCCTCCGCCGTGTTCCCCATGTGGCAGCCCTTGATCGCGCAGGTCAGACCCTCCTGCAGCATGGAGTCAACGAGCTCGGCGTCGCCCATGCGATAGCCCCAGCGGGCGCCTTTCATCAGGTAGGGCGCGTTGCTCATGGACTCGGTTCCGCCGGCGACGATCAGGTCGATGTACCCGGTTTTCACGGCTTCGACAGCATGCACCACAGCCTGAAGACCGGATCCGCAGACGCGGTTGATCGTTTCCGCCGGTACCTCGACGGGGACGCCAGCCTTGATCGCTGCCTGACGAGCGACGTTCATCCCCGCCCCGGCCTGGAGGACACATCCCATGATGACGTCGCCGAGATCTTTCGCCTGGATGCCGGCTCTGGCGATGGCCTCGCGGATGACGATCGCGCCCAGATCGCTTGCCGACAGGTCTTTCAACGTTCCGCCGAACGATCCGATTGGCGTTCGGCATGCACTTAGGATCACTGCGTTTTGCATCATGTGGTCTCTTACGTCTGCAACTCGACCCGATCTCTGAACTGTTCAAGGGCTTCCGGATTCGCGAGCGCTTCTCGGTTTTTGACGTCCCGTCCGTGCACGACGTCCCGAACGGCGAGCTCGACGATTTTGCCGCTCTTCGTCCTGGGGATCTCCGTCACTTGCACGATCTTCGACGGCACGTGCCGCGGCGATGTGTTCTCGCGAATTCGACGCCGGATTCGATCCTTGATTTCGTCGGTGAGCGTCTGGCCTTCACGCAGTTTGACGAACAACACGATGCGTTCGTCGCCGTCCCAGCGCTGACCGATCACGAGGCTCTCGAGAATCTCGTCCAGCTGCTCGACCTGGCGGTAGATTTCGGCGGTCCCGATGCGGACGCCTCCGGGATTCAGGACAGCATCCGACCGTCCGTAGATGATGAACCCATTGTGCTCGGTCATCTCGACGTAGTCGCCATGCCGCCACACGCCGGGGTAGGTTTCGAAGTACGCGGCCCGGTACTTGCGGCCGTCCGGGTCGTTCCAGAAGCCGACCGGCATCGACGGAAACGGCATCGTGCAGACGAGCTCTCCCTTTTCGCCGCGCACCGGGTGTCCCTGGTCGTCGAACACGTCGACAGCCATGCCGAGTCCCCTCGCCTGAATCTCCCCCCGCCAGACCGGTCCGTTCGGATTTCCGCCGACGAAGCAGCTGATGATGTCCGTTCCGCCCGAAATCGATGCAAGGTGGATGTCCTGCTTCACGCGGTCGTAGACGAAGTCGAAATTCTCGGGGGCGAGCGGAGATCCTGTCGACGTCATCGTCTTCAGGCTGTCCAGCCGATGCGTCCGTTTGGGTGTCAAATCAGCCTTGACCACCGCATCGATGAACTTCGCTGACGTTCCGAATAACGTCATGGAGGTGTCGTCAGCGAAGTCGAACAGCACGTTGCCGTCCGGGTGGAACGGCGAGCCGTCGTACAGAAGCAGGGTCGCCTCGGACGCGAGCGCGGTCACCAGCCAGTTCCACATCATCCACCCGCACGTCGTGAAGTAGAACACGCGATCGCCAGGCTGAATGTCGCAGTGAAGCTGATGCTCCTTGAGGTGCTGGATCAGCGTGCCGCCGGCGCCATGCACGATGCACTTTGGCGCACCGGTCGTGCCGGAGGAATAGAGGACGTACAACGGGTGGTTGAAGTCAAAACGCTCGAAGCTCGTATCCGGGTGTGCGTCTGCGATGAACTCGTTCCACAGCACGGCATTCGGAACACGGTCGAGCGACGGGGCGTCCGACGCATAGGGAATGATGACCGTCCGCTCGACTGACGGTAGCTCGCGTCTGACCTCGGTGAGCTTGGCAAGGCAGTCGTGTGTCCGGCCGGCGTAGAAGTAGCCGTCTGCGGAGACGAGGATCCGCGGCGCGATCTGACCGAACCTGTCCAGCACACCTTGCACGCCGAAGTCCGGCGAGCAGGAGGACCACACGGCGCCAACCGATGCCGCACCCAGCGCGGCGATGATCGCCTCGGGAAGGTTCGGAACGTAGCCTCCAACGCGATCGCCAGGGCGGATTCCCGCCTCCCGAAGCGCGGCCGCAAACGTCGTGACCTGACGAAAGAGCTCCGCAGTACGTAACCGTCCTCCGCGAACGTCCTTCGCCGTTGAACACAATCGCAATCCGCTCGTCACGACGGCGAAGCAGGTTTTCCGCGAAGTTGAGGCGAGCGTCTGGAAAGTATCTCGCTCCGGGCATCTGATCCCGGTTCTCGATCGTGCGCTCCCCCATCGCCCCGACGATCCCGCAGAATTCCCACATGAGACGCCAGAAGTCGTCCGATCTGTGGATCGACAGCCTGTGGAGCGATTCGTAGTCAGGGATTGGAACATTCCAGCGTTCGGCGGCGAGCCGCATGAACGCGGTCATCTTCGTGCGCGCCCGGCGTTCGGTCGATGGGCTCCAGAGAGGGGTGTCCGGCACGGCGTCCCGGTTCATTCTATGACGTTGTCACCTCGTACTGCTCCCGGCGTACGATGACGAATCCTCGCTTCAGGTAGTTCTGCAGCGCGGCTGGGTGGTCGAGTGTCGAGGTGTGGAGCCACACGCGCGTCGCGCCGAAAGCCCACGCGCAGCGTGCTGCCGCGCTGAGCATGTGGCCGCCCAGACCACGGCCGATGAAGTCCTCGAGGAGCCCGAAGTACGCGATCTCCACGGCGCCGTCATCGTCCCGTCGCAACTCGTAGTAACCGGCGGGCGCTCCGGACACCGTCATCAGCCAGAGCTGGATTGCCTCGTCCGCAAGGTAGCGGCGAATGTCCTCGTCCGTCCACGGAAGTCGGTCAATCCAGTAATGCCGGCGGCCCACCTCGGTGTAGAGATACCGCCAGAATGAGGGCGGACAATTCGTCACGCGCTCGATTCGGACGTCGGAGTCGCCGGTTGTTCCAGCTTTGAGCTGGGTTGGATCCTTCAGTTCCAGATAGGTCCGCGTCGCCGTCAGAGCCATACCAGCCTCAGGAGGATGGACCCTCGCGACGCGAGGTTTCGAGCGTGCGCTTCCAGTCTGCGGCGGACTCGAACACGTCGGTCAACACCCGCCCATCGGCGAGATCACCACGCAGCCGCTCCAGGACGATGATGAGTCGATCGAGTGCTTCGGCGACGCTCGCGGCGTTGGTCGACGCGATGTCGCGCCAGATGTCCGGAGGACTGCTGGCGAGCCGTGTCGTCTCTCGCAGGCCGCGGCCGGCAAGCGCCAGACCCTCCGCGCCGGCATGTTCGCCGACGACGTGCATGAGGGCGCTGACGGTGAGTTGGGGAAGATGACTGAGGTACGCGAGCAGTGCATCGTGCTCGGCTCCCCCCATCCGGACGGGCCGTCCGCCGATCCCAGTGATGAACTGCTTCAGCCGATCGAACTCATCGTCTTCCACGTCAGAAGTCAGGAGCCACGGTCGATCGTGAAAGAGGTCCGGGCGCGCTGCGTCGATACCGCCTATCGCTGCACCTGCGAGCGGGTGGCCGCCGATGAACCGCAAACGCGCCGGCAATCGTCTCGCTGCCTCGAGGATTTCCGACTTGGTGCTGCTGACATCGGTTACGAGGGCTGATTGCGGGACGTAGTCGGACAGCGTCTCCAGAATCGCGATGTTCTCGCGAACAGGCGCGGCGAGGACGATGAGGTTGGCTTCGGACACCATGCCGAGGTCATCTGCCGAGACGTCGGCGGCATGCATCCGCATCGCGGTCTCGAGCACAGGCTTACGATCGACGGCAATGATCAGCGTGCCAGGCCAGCGCTCCTTGACCGCCAGAGCAATCGATCCCCCGATCAGCCCGAACCCGACAATGCCGACGCGCTGGAAGAGTGGTGGATCTGTGGACGCGAGCGGTTGGATGACGGTGAGCTCGCGAGGCAAAGGCTCGTCGAAATCCTCGAATTCCAGCTCCAATGCGTTCAGATGTTTCCGAGCCCCGAGCTCCGAGCCTCGGAGTTGCCGTCCTGAGCCGCGCGCATCTTCCTCGCACTCTATACGCCCCACCCACGCCGCGCGACAGGCTCGAGGCAGATGCTGCGGCCGATCGCCGGCGCGATGATCCGCAGTTCCGCCATCAGCCGGTCGAACTGGGCCGGGAAGAGCGACTGCGCGCCGTCGCTGCGGGCGTGATCCGGATCGGAATGCACCTCGATGATCAGCCCGTCGGCCCCGGCTGCGACTGCCGCGCGCGCCATCGGCGTGACCTTGTCGCGCCGGCCGGTCCCGTGACTCGGATCGACGATCACTGGCAGGTGGCTGAGCTGCTGCACGACGGGGATGGCGGAGATGTCCAGCGTATTCCGCGTGTAGCTCTCGAACGTGCGGATGCCGCGCTCGCAGAGCATCACGTCGGTGTTACCGCCCGACAGGATGTACTCGGCCGACAGAAGCCACTCTTCGATCGTCGCGGAAATGCCGCGTTTCAGCATGACCGGCGTGCGCACATGGCCCAGCTCGCGGAGCAGCGTGAAGTTCTGCATGTTCCGCGCGCCGACCTGCAGGATGTGCGCGTATCGCCCGACGAGCTCGATCTGGCTGGCGTCCATGACCTCGGACACCAGCTTGAGGCTGTGACGATCGGCCGCTGCCCGGAGGAGCTGCAGGCCGTCCTCACCGAGACCCTGAAAGCTGTATGGCGAGCTGCGCGGCTTGAAGGCTCCCCCGCGCAACACCTTCGCGCCGGCGTTCTTCACGGCCGCCGCCGTCGCCTCGACCTGTGCCTCGGTCTCCGCGGAGCACGGTCCAGCCATCACGATGACTTCGTCGCCACCGATGCGAAGGTCGCCGATGCTGATGACGGTGTTTTCCGGCCTGAACGTGCGGCTCGCCAGCTTGTACGGCTCGGTGATGCGGAGCACCTCCTGCACGCCGTCCAGGACCTCGAGCAGTCGCGGATCGAATTGGCGGTTGCCGCCGACCGCGCCGATGACGGTGCGCAGCGCGCCCGTCGAGCGGTGGACGTCGAAACCCATTTCCACGAGCTGCGCGATGACCCGCTGGATCTGCTCGTCGTTCGCGAGCTCTTTCATTACGACAACCATGGCCCTATGTGCTCCATTCTAGCCTGATGCTCACGCTTCGCCCCAGAGGCAGGGAATAGCCGTCAGCTCCCAACGTCCAACACCCGACTCCCAAGGCGATCAAAGTCGATCGGCTGAGAATGCTTGGCGAGCTAGGAATTGCGGTACTGGGAGTCTCATGCATCGTCGATCTCGCCGTTCTGCCATCCGCTCCAATCGTCTCGCCTCGTCGATCACGCGCTCGAACAGCCGGCGGATCGCTCCATCGTCCAGCGGTCCCGTATTGATCTCCTTGACGTGCGCCAGCACGTCCGCTTCCCGGGACGGCTGATAGACGGCCATCCCGACCGTCCGCTTGACCCGCCCAATCTCCAGCGCACATGCCGCCCGCGCGTTGAGCAGGCGGACGAGCATCTCGTCCAGACGGTCGATCCGCTTGCGAAGGTCGTCGAGGCGATCTACAGGGCGCTCTTCAGCCATCGGACGTAGTCACCGGCACGTTGCGCGACATCGGGGTTCTGGCCGTGCTCAGCCACGACCTGCACCAGCGCGCTGCCCACGACGGCAGCGTCGGCAAGCGCGCAGGCATGTTTGACGTGCTCGGGCGTGGAGATGCCGAATCCCACCGCAACCGGCAGCCTCGAGCTCTTCTTCACGCGCGTGGCCACACCCTCGACGCCGTCGTCGAACGTGTCGCGGACGCCAGTGACGCCGAGCCGTGAAATCAGATAGAGAAAACCGCGGCCGAGCTCCGCGGAGCGGCGAATGCGCTCGTCCGTCGTTGTCGGGCTGACGAGGAAGATCGGATCGAGACCGGCATCCACGATCGGCTGCCGCAGCGGTTCCGACTCCTCGAGTGGATAGTCGAGCACGAGCACACCATCCACGCCGGCGCCGGCCGCTTCCCGCGCGAACGGCTGCGCACCCATGCGCAGAATCGGGTTCGCGTAGGTGAAGAGCACAATCGGCGCCTCGATGGACGCCCGGGTGCGCCGGACGATGTCGAGCGTGCCGCGAAGCGTCATGCCCTGAGCCAGAGCCCGTTCGGTGGCCCGCTGAATCGCCGGGCCGTCGGCAAGCGGATCCGAGAACGGCACGCCCACCTCGAGGACATCGGCGCCGGCATCGGCGACGGCGCGGAGAAGATCCGCCGAGCGCGCTGGCGTTGGGTCGCCGGCAGTCAGGTAGGTAATCAGGCCGCCTCGCCCGTTCTTCCGGATCCGCGCGAAGGCGTCGTCGATGCGTGAAGGCGTCATGACTGCCCCATCGCCTTCTGCACGCTGAGCACGTCCTTGTCCCCGCGGCCGGACAGGTTGACGAGCAGAATCCGATCGCGTGGCATCGACGGCGCGACGCGACAGGCATAAGCGACCGCGTGTGCCGATTCCAGCGCGGGCAGGATTCCTTCAGTTCTGGCGAGCCGCTGGAAGGCCTCCAGCGCGTCATCGTCATTGACCCATGCGTACTCGGCGCGCTGCTGGTCGTGCAGCCACGCGTGCTCAGGTCCGACGGCCGCGTAGTCGAGCCCGGCGGATATCGAGTGGGTCAACTGGATGTTTCCGTTGTCGTCCTGCAATACGTAGGTGTGCGTGCCTTGCAGGACGCCCGAGCTGCCGCCGGCAAATCTCGCCGCGTGCTGACCTGCGCTGATCTCGCGGCCCCCGGCTTCGACACCAGTCAGACGCACCGATGGGTCTCCGACGAACGCGTCGAAGATGCCCATGGCGTTGCTGCCACCTCCGACACACGCGACGATCTGGTCCGGAAGCCGCCCGATCGCGCTCAGACACTGAGCCCTCGCTTCCTGGCCGATCACGGACTGGAACTCGCGCACCATGAGCGGGTACGGATGCGGACCCAGCACCGATCCCAACAGGTAGTAACTGTCAGAGACGCGCGCCACCCAGTCGCGCATCGCCTCGTTGATGGCGTCCTTGAGCGTCCGGCTGCCGGCATCCACGCGGCGGACGCTGGCGCCGAGCAGCTGCATCCGGAACACATTCAGCGACTGCCGCTCCATGTCTTCGGCGCCCATGTAGACGTCGCACGAGAGGCCCAGCAATGCACAGGCGGTCGCCGTCGCCACGCCATGCTGTCCGGCGCCCGTCTCCGCGATCACTCGCCGCTTCCCCATCCGCTTCGCGAGCAGGGCCTGCCCGAGCGCGTTGTTGATCTTGTGCGCTCCGGTGTGCGCGAGATCCTCACGCTTCAGCAGAATGCGCGCGCCGCCGAGCGACTCGCTGAGACGCTTTGCCTCGTACAACGGCGTCGGACGTCCGACATAGTCGCGCAGCAACGCCGCCAGCTGACCTCGGAAGGCCTCGTCGTCTCGCGCCGCGAGGTAGGCTGCCTCGAGGTCAGCCACAGGCGCGACGAGCGTCTCGGGCACGAAGCGCCCGCCGTACGCGCCGTAGTAGCCGCGCCGATCGGGGTCTCGCTTCCCGAATGAAGGTTGAAGGTCCATGGTTCCGTGGTCAGAGTTGACGGTTGAAGATTCCATGCGCTGGCTCGGTCACCTGGTCCTGTTGTTGTGCGCGTACGTTCTCGAGAGCAGCGAAGAATGCGCGCAGCTTCGCGGCATCTTTGATCCCTGGCGCGGCCTCGACGCCGGACGATACGTCGACAGCGTATGGGCCGACTGTTCCGACGGCGTTGGCAACGTTAGCCGGGGTCAACCCGCCAGAGAGAATGACGGGCCTGACGCGCGCGGCTGCCGCGGCACGCGACCAATCGATGATCTGGCCGGTTCCGCCCCGTCGAATCGGATCGTGCGCGTCGAGTAGAACGGTCACGTGTGAAGGCAGCGACGTGAACGCCACCCTTGGATCGAAAGCGTCTGTCACCGCCACCGCCTTGATGACGCGCCGGTGACGTGGGTAGGTGTCGGGCGACTCGTGACCGTGCAGCTGGATGGCCGACAGGTTGAGCAGCTGGGCAACGCCTTTCACATAGTCGACCGGCTGATCGACGAACACGCCGACAGTGGCCACGAACGGCGGAAGCACGGACGTAATCTCCAGAGCCCGGTACGGATCGATGAAGCGCGGGCTCTCGGGCCAGAACACGAACCCGAGCGCGTCGGCGCCGAGCTGCGCCGCGAGCCGCGCATCGTCGAGACGGCCGATGCCGCAAATCTTGACGCGAGTCATTGGCGCGACACCCGCAGCAATCCCCGGAGCTCTCGGAGCGCTTCACCGGGATCCGGCTGTGCGATCAGACGCTCGCCAACGAGAAATGCGTGATAACCGGACGCGCTCAGCCGGTTGATGTCATCCGCGGATCGGATTCCGCTCTCTGCGACGGCGGTCACCTCCGGCGGCATCCGTCCGATCAGGTCGTCGAGGACGTCGAGGTCGACCGCCAGCGTGCGCAGATTGCGGCTGTTGACACCGATCACCTCCGCCCCGGCGTCCACCGCCCGCGCGAGCTCGGTGGGATCGTGTACCTCGACGAGCGTCGCGAGGCCGAGGGCCGTGGCCCGCGCGCGGAGCAGTCGAAGCTCGTCGTCGCTCAGTGCCCCTGCGATCAGCAGCACGGCGTCCGCTCCGAACGCGGCCGCCTCGAAGAGCTGGTACTCCGTCACGACGAAGTCTTTTCGCAGGATCGGTACGTCGACCGACGCGCGGACCTGTGCCAGATGGTCGAGGCTGCCGTCGAAGAATGTTGGTTCGGTCAGTACCCGAAATCGCCGCGGCTCCAGCGCCTGCGTACGCGGCGGCGTGGGATGCCGGGTCGTAGTCAGCTCGCAGCACGCCCTTCGACGGCGACCGTCGTTTGCACTCTGCAATCACGCGAGGCGGCGTCGAATGCCGAAGAGCGGCGGCAAACGCGCCTCCGAGGGGCATTCTCGTGGCTTCGCCGTTCAAGATCGTCAACGGACACGGCGTCCTGACGGATCTGCACGATCCGCCGCGTTGCGGCGACGATGGCCGACAGCAGGTCAGCGTTGGCGATCATGCTGGCGCCCCCGCTGCCTGGTTGGAGGCACTGACGAGACGTGCGAGCACGGCCGTTGCGCGGCCGTCGTCTATCGCCGCCTGGGCCTGGCGGATCCCGTCCTTCAGATCGGAGGCGGCGCCGGCGATCAGCAGCGAAGCACCGGCGTTCAACAGGACGATGTCACGGGGGGCGCCCGGGCGGCCGTCGAGGACCTCACGAGCGATGCGGGCATTTTCTGCGGCATCAGCCCCGCGAAGCGCCTCGGGTTGCGCCTTCGCCAGCCCGGCGTCGGCGGGGTGCAAGTAGAACGTGTTCACCGCGCCGTCGCGGCACTCCGACACCTTCGTGTAGCCGGTCGTCGAGATCTCGTCCAGGCCGTCGGCGCCATGCACGACCCACGCGCGTCGCGAGCCGAGCTGTCCAAGGGACCGCGCGACCAGTTCGGTCAGCTCAGGTCGCGGCACGCCTACGAGCTGACGCGAGGCACCGGCGGGGTTGGTCAGCGGCCCGAGCAGGTTGAACGCCGTGCGTACGCCCAGTTCCTTCCGCGTCGGCGCGGCGTGGCGCATCGAGGGATGAAACGTCGGCGCGAAGAAGAACGCGATGTTTGCCTGCGTCATGCACTGTTCCACGGTGGCTGGCGACGCGGTGATGTTGACGCCCAGCGCCTCGAAGAGATCGGCGCTGCCGCAGCGGCTGGATACGGACCGGTTGCCGTGCTTCGCCACGGGGACGCCACAGGCCGATACGACGAGCGCCGCAACAGTGGAGACATTGAAGGTGTGGGCCCGGTCTCCGCCCGTGCCGCACGTGTCGAAGACGTCGTCGTACTTCCGCGACAGCGGTGTCGCGCGCGCGCGCATCGTGCGCGCGAGGCCAACCACCTCGCTCGGCCGTTCGCCTTTCATGGCGAGCGCAATCAGCAGACCGGCGATCTGCGCCGGCTGCGCCCGTCCCTCCATGATCTCGTCCATCGCCGCCGCCGCTTCGTCGACGGTGAGATCCTGCCGGCGCTGCAGTTTTTCGATGAGCGGAGTAAACATCACAGCTCCAGAAAATTGCGCAGCAGCTGACGGCCTGCGCTCGTGAGCACCGATTCCGGGTGGAACTGCACCCCGTGGATTGGGAACGCGCGGTGCCGTACGCCCATGATCGTTCCGGCCTCGGTTCGCGCCGCCACTTCGAGCTCGTCGGGCACCGGATCGGCGATGACCAGCGAGTGATACCTGCCGGCCTGAAACGGCTGCGCCAGACCTGTGAACACGCCGCGCCCGTCGTGGTGAACGGCGGAGACCTTGCCGTGCATCAGTTCGTCCGCACGGACGACCGTGCCACCGAAGGCCACGCCGATGCCCTGATGCCCCAGGCACACGCCGAGCAGCGGCGTGGTCGCGCCGAGACGGCGGATCGTCGCGACCGAAATTCCGGCGGCCTCCGGACGCCCCGGCCCGGGAGAGATGACGATCTGCGCGGGTTTCATGCGTTCCACGTCCTCCACGGTCAGCTCGTCGTTGCGGCGCACGGTCGGCGGCGCGCCCAGTTCGCCAAGGTACTGGGCCAGATTCCAGGTAAACGAGTCGTAGTTGTCGATGAGCAGGATCACAGTCCAGCTTCGGCCATCGCCAGCGCCTGCAGCAACGCACCCGCCTTGTCCCGGGTTTCTTCGTACTCCGCCGCTGGATTGGAGTCGGCCACGATACCGGCGCCCGCCTGCACGCTCGCGACGCCGCGGCGTATCGTGATCGTCCGGATGGCGATGCAGAAATCGAGATTTCCGGCGAAGTCGATGTAGCCGATGGCCCCGGCATAGATATCGCGCTTCGTGGGTTCCAGATCGGCGAGGATCTGCATCGCGCGAATCTTCGGTGCGCCGGAAACGGTTCCGGCAGGAAAACAGGCGACCAGGGCGTCCAGCCGATCGCGATCGTCTGCCAGCTTGCCGTCCACCGACGACACCAGGTGCATCACGTGTGAATAGCGTTCGAGTGCCATGTACTGCGGCACGCGGACCGATCCGTATTCGCAGACGCGCCCAAGGTCGTTCCGTCCGAGATCGACGAGCATCACGTGCTCGGCCCGTTCTTTCTCGTTGCGTTTCAACTCCTCAGCCAGCCGCAGATCTTCTTCCTCATTGCTGCCCCGCGGCCTCGTGCCGGCGATCGGATGCGTCTCCACGCGCCGGCCCTCGACGCGGACGAGCATCTCCGGCGAGGAGCCGACGATCGACAGGCCGCCCATGCGCATGAAATACATGTACGGCGACGGGTTGACGTGGCGCAGCGCACGATAGACCGTGAAGGGATCGGCGGTGACGTCGGTCTCGAATCGCTGCGAGAGGACGGCCTGATAGATGTCGCCGGCCGCAATACGCTCCTTGATCGAGCGGACACCCGCCTCGAAACCGCTCTGCGTCAGGTTGGACCGCACGCTCTGAGTGGCGCTCTCCAGTTTGTCGGGCTGCGACAGCCCGCGTTCCAGCTCGCGTTCGAGGAACTGGATCTTCGCGCAGGCGAATTGATAGAGCGCCCGGAGATCTTCGTCGGGCGAGATGCGCGCGTTGGCGATGATCAGGATCCGGTGCTTGACGTGATCGAACGCGAGCACCGTGTCGAAGAGCATGAACCCGGCATCGTCGTTCGCGTCGGCCGGGAGATCCCCATCCCGCGCTCGCCCATGCGTCACCGAGCGCAGGTTCGAACACCGGTGACGCGTCATACCCGATGAACCCGACCGCGCCACCGGTGAAGCGCGGTAGACCCGGCACGAAGGGCGATTGGAACTCGGCGATCAGGCGGCGCAGCACGGGTACGAACGCTTCGTCGCTCTCGGTCGTGGCGCCCGCCCGTTCGATGGTCGTCTTGCCCTGTCGCGCGCGGAGCACGAGGAACGGATCCTTGCCCAGGAACGAGTAGCGCGCCACCCGCTCCCCACCCTCGACGCTCTCGAACAGGAATGCGTAATCAGAGTGTTCCGCGATCTTGAGGAACGCCGACACCGGCGTCAGCAGGTCGGCGATGATCTCCTTGACCACCGGGACGAAGGTGCCCCGGCGGGCGAGTTCGACGAACTCTTCGAAGGTCGTTTGCTTCATACGTTCCTGGGCTGTGGGATGGAGGGTTGCTCTGCGCCGAGGGCGTTCGCGGCGCGCGCCTGGAACAGGCCGGCGGGCGGCCGTTGTCCGGTCCACAGCTCGAACTGACGCTCGGCCTGCGCGACGAGCATCTCGAGGCCGCCGATGGTCAGGCACCCTGCCTCGCGCGCGGCAGCGAGGAGACGCGTTTCGGCCGGCCGGTAGACGAGGTCGAACACGATCTCGCCATCGAGGCGGGCGCCCGCAATGGGATTCTCCGGATCGTTCTCCGAGCCGGCGGTTGTCGTGTTGACCAGCACGTCCCACGTCCCGGCGGGAGGCGGAAAGCTGCCGACACTGCCCATCACGAGATCGGCGATGGCGGCGGCCGCTTCGGGGCGGCGCGCGCAGATCGTCACTTCTGCGCCCTGATCGGCGAGCGCCACGGCGACCGCGCGTGCGGCCCCGCCTGCGCCCAGCACCGCCGCGCGAACCCGTTTCAGATGGATGCGGTTCACGAGCGGCGTGAGGAATCCGTCCACGTCCGTATTGGCGCCGATCCACCGGCCGTCGTGCACGACCAGGGTGTTGATCGCACCGACCCGATGCGCCAGCGGGTCCATCTCGTCGACGTGGTTCATGAGCGCGACCTTGAACGGCGCGGTGATGCTCGCGCCGCGCAAACCGGTCGACCGGGCGAACATGACGAAGTCTTCGACGTCCCGTGCCTCGAGCGCGAAGTACACGGCGTTCAGGCCGATCGCTTCGAAGCCCGCGTTGTGCATGACCGGCGACAGTGAGTGCGCGACAGGCTTGCCGACCACGCCAAACAAGGCGGCATCGGATCGAATGCGGCGGAAGGTGAAGTCGCGGAGGAGTCGATCGGCGGCCACCTGGCCCGGGCGCGACCGCGTCGCCCGCATACGTCCAGCGGTTCCCCAGGCGCGCCGCGAGCACTCGAGAGGACATGCCGGCGGGGCCCATGGCCATCAGGACATGACTGAGCGAATCGTCGGTTCGTTTGTCAGCCACATCGAACAGCGGCAGCACGTCGGAGAGCGACGTCACCTCGTAGACGAACTTGACCACTTCCGCGCCGGTGGCTCGAAGCGCGTTGTACGCCGCGTGCACGTCCGACGGCGGTCCGCCAAACACATGGCGCGACACCACCACCCCGCGGCCGGACCGCGCACGAATCAGGTCGCTGGCGAAGGGCGCGGCCGCCTCGACATCGATGAACTCCGCCCCGCACACCCCGGCCATTTCAAGCACGGCCCGCCGTTCGTCTTCCGAGCCGGAGAACCAGCCCCCTCCCAACTGGGCCGGCAGGTCACGATGGCCGGCCGGAGACGGCCTTCGAGGGCGCCGGCCGGATCCGGGTGCGCCATCGAATCGAGCCGCAGCTCCACCAGGTCGGCGCAAGCCTCAGCCGTCTGACGGGCGCGTCGCAGCTCGTCGAGCGTGCGTCCGGTCACCGTTACGCAGAGTCGCGGTCGTTCCATTCCCGGCACTCAGCCTCGAAACTGAACTCGTCCAACTGGAATCATCCGAACTTGGAATCATCAAACTCTCGTGGAATCATCCTTAAAACTAAAAAAGCCTCCTCAGCGTCTAGGCTAAGGAGGCTTTTGGATCCGGGCCCTGCCGATGGCAGGTCAATGGATGGCCCCCTCAGCCCGCATACCACCACCAATAGGACGCAAAGGTCCCGGAGAAGCTGTGGTTCGGTCGGCTGAGCAGGGTCATCGAACTGGAGCGAACGATAGCACCTTTCTCCTTGACCAGGCAAGCACTAGGTCCGTATAACTGAAGCAGGCGCCCCGGTTACTCCCACACACTCATGAAATTACGAACCGCCGTCGCGGCCGCCGCTGCCGCCCTCTTGCTCGGGGTCTCGCTGCCAGCGAGAGCCCCGCAGATGCCCGTCGACGAAATCCGGCCAGGCATGGTCGGTGTCGGCAGGACCGTCATCCAGGGTGACGGAGCTCAAGGAGTTCAAGGCGCACATCCTCGGCGTGCTCCGCAACGTCCAGGGCCCTCGCCGCGACCTGATCCTGGCGCGGCTCGAAGGCGCCGGGCTGGCCGAGTCTGGGGTCGCTCAAGGGATGAGCGGCAGCCCGGTCTACATCGACGGGCGGCTGATCGGCGCCGTGTCGTATTCGATTGGCGCGTTTCCGAAAGAGCCCATCGCGGGGATTACCCCGATTGCCGAGATGAAGGACGCCACTGCCCTGTCGCGGCGTCCTGCAACGCAACAGGCGCGCCTCGAACTGCCGATCACGCGCGAGGGCCTGACGGCCGCGCTCCGCTCGGCGCAGATGCGTCTCGCGCCATTTGCGGGCCACGCCGGCGACGTTCAGGCGATCGGCCTTTCGCAATCCACCGGCGCGCAGCTCGGCATGATGCTGCGGCCGATCTCGACGCCGCTGGTGATGAGCGGGTTCGAGCCTGAAACGGTCGCACTGCTCTCAGGGGCGTTCAGCGAGGCCGGGTTCACGCCGGTCGTGTCCGGCGCGCTTGCCGGGCAGTCGCCGCCGGCAAAGATCACCGAGCCGCTGCGCGAAGGTGACGCCATCGGCGTGTCGCTCATCAGCGGCGATCTCGAGATGGGCGCGACGGGAACCGTGACACACATCGACGGCGACAAGGTCTACGCGTTCGGGCATCCGATGTACAACCTCGGACCGGCGGAGTTCCCGCTGACGCGTGCCTACGTCTATACCGTCATGCCCAGCCTGATGACGTCGTTCAAGATCTCGTCGATGGGCGACACGATCGGTACGATGCAGCAGGATCGCGCGACGGCCATCGCCGGCACGCTCGGCAAGGGGCCTCGCCTGATTCCGATGCGGGTGACGCTGGAACGTTCGGGTGATGCCGGCGGCGCCGCCCGCCGCAGCTTCACCTACCAGCTGGTGGACGATCAACTGTTCACGCCGCTTCTGGCCTACGTCGCGATGTTCAACACGCTCGGCTCGGACGAGCGGCAGTTCGGCGCGACGACGTTTGCCGTGAAGAGCCGCGCAAAGATCACCGGCCACTCGGACCTCGCCGTTGAGGATGTCTTCACTGGCGATACGCCTCTGCTCGGCGCATCGACGGCCGTCGCCGGCCCGCTGAGCGTGCTGCTGACGAACGACATCGAGCCGATCAAGCTCGAAGGGCTGGACGTGCAGATCGTCTCGTCCGAGACGCCGCGCAGCGTCAGCATCGAACGTGTCTGGCTGGACGACATTCGTCCCCGTGCCGGGCGCACGCTGCCGCTCAAGGTTCTGACGCGCAGTTACCGCGGGGAGGAAACGATCTCGACGGTGCCCATCGAGATCCCGGCGAACGCGACCGGATCGCTCTCGATCCTCGTGACCGATGGCAAGCAGCTGAATGCGATCGAGCAGCGCGAGCTGCGCCGGTCGCTCGAGCCGCAGACCGTGGCGCAGATGGTCAAGCTGCTCAACGACACGCGGCGCAACAATCGGATCTACATCCGGCTGGTGAGCGGCACGCCGGGCGCGATCGTCAACGGCGAGGCGATGACCGCGCTGCCACCGTCGGTGCTGGGGATCCTCGAGAGCGACCGCAATGGCGGCAGCTTCACGCCGATCAGAAGTGCGACGGTCGGCCAGTGGGAACTGCCGATGGATGCCGCGGTGACTGGATCACGGTTGCTGACGGTGGACATCGAGGGCGGTCGCGACAGGTGAACATCAACTCCCAACCTCCAACTCCCAACTCCCAAAGGAGAGTCGATCGAGAGAGCGGGGTGAAAGACGTGCCAAATCGCTAGTCGGTACGACTTTGACTTCTCTCTCTCGAACGACTCTCCTTTTGGGCGTTGGGAGTCGGGCGTTGGGCGTTGTCGTCATGCTAACCTTCAACATGCATATCATTGACGGGAAGGCGGTGCGCGTGTGCGCGGGCGCTCTGCTCGCGGCCGCCGCCTGGGTCGGCCTCTCAGCCGCCACGCCAACATTCTGGACCGTCGCCTCGCAGGCCGAGTTTCTCAAAGGCGACGTCGAGGGCCTGTCCATCGACAGCGACGGCCGCGTGTTTCCAGGACCGACGGCTGCCGTTCTCGCCGAGACCGCCGCGCCGTTCCTCTGGACCGTGCTGGCCGGCGCCGATGGCACGCTCTGGGCGGGTTCGGGCAATGAAGGCAAGGTGCTGCGCGTCGGCAAAGACGGCAAGGTCACGACGTTTTTCGATGCTGCGGAGCTCGAGGTGCATGCGATCGCCGCCGCGCCGAACAACGGGCTCTACGTGGCCACCTCACCCGAAGGAAAGATCTATCTCGTCGCTGCGGACGGCACGGCGAAGACGTTCTACGATCCCGAAGACAAGTACATCTGGGCGCTCGCGGCCGACAAGGCTGGAAACCTCTTCGCCGCCACCGGCGACAAGGGCGTCATCTACAAGATCACGCCAGACGGCCAGGGCACGCGTTTCTACAAAGCGAACGCCACGAACGTCGTGTCGCTGGCATTCGCGCCAAACGGCGATCTGATCGCCGGGACGGAGGCGCCCGGACGCGTGTTTCGCATCGATGCTTCCGGCAAGGCGTTCGTCCTGCTCGATTCGCCGTTCCGCGAGGTCCATCGCCTGCGCATCGCCGGCGATGGGACGATCTACGCTGCGGCACTCAGCGCGACCGGGGGCGGAGAGGATCGCCCGGCCGAACGAACCCCGCCCACGGAGTCGGCGCGGCCCCCTGTTCCGACCGTGTCCACTGAGATCACGACGATCTCGGTGATGGACCCCACGGTCGCAGCCGGATCCTCAACCTCGTCCGCCACCACACCCCGTCGGCAGGGTCGCGGCGCCATCTATAGAATCCGTCCCGACGGTCTATGGGACACGCTCTGGGACACCGGCGAAGACGTGCCCTACGACCTTCTGATCGAGCCGGACGGCAACCTGCTGGTCGGCACAGGAACGGAAGGCAAGATCTTCCGCGTGGGTGGCGATCCCGCGCGGGCAACGCTCCTCGCCAGAGCGAGCGCGCGTCAGGTGACCGCGCTCATTCGGGAGTCGTCTGGACGGACCATCGGCGCGACCAGCAATCCGGGGAAACTGTTTGCGCTGTCCATGTCGCCGGCGAAACGCGGAACCTACGAGTCCGACGTACGTGACGCTGGCACGGTGGCCAGCTGGGGCGTGATCCGCTGGCGGGCGTCATCGTCGCCGGGGCAGGTCGAGATTTTCACGCGCAGCGGCAATACGGCGACGCCGGACGAGACATGGAGTGGCTGGTCGAAGGCCTACACGAACGCCGATGGCGAACAGATCGGCAGCCCGAACGCGCGGTATCTCCAGTGGCGGGCAGCTCTCAGTTCCGACACGTCCACCGTGCCGGTCCTCACGTCCGTGACTGCGGCTTACCTGCCCCGCAACCTTCGGCCGGAGGTCTCGAGCATCACCGTTCACTCTCCCGGGACGGTGTTTCAGCGTCCGTTCTCCACCGGCGAAATGGAGATCGCCGGCTTCGAAGACAACACATCTGACGGCCGTCCGCAGACGCAGCAGAGCTCGAGCGGCAGCTCGGGCGGCAGCTCGAGCTCGCTGTTGACGCCGTCCCCGCAACTGGGCCGGCGAACGTATCAGAAGGGCCTTCAAACGCTCGTCTGGAAGGCTGATGACGGAAACAGCGATCGGTTGCAGTACCGACGTCCTGTACCGGCGGGAGGGCGAGACCGCGTGGAAGCCTCTCAAACGCGGCCTCTGGGATCCCATCTTCGTCTGGGACACGACCTCCGTGCCCGACGGCACCTACGTCGTCAAGGTCTCGGCCACCGACGCGCCATCGAACTCGCCAGGGACCGCGCTTCTCGGCGAGAAAGAGAGCACGACGTTCGATATCGACAACACGCCGCCACGGATCGAGACGCAGCCAGCCACACGCTCCGGAGCGCGCACAGTAATCAGCTTCACGGTTCGTGACGAGCAGTCTGCCGTTCAGCGTGTGGAGTATTCGCTCGATGCCAGCCGCTGGCGTGTGGTCTACCCGAAGGATGGAATCCCCGATTCCCGTCGCGAAGAATTCGAGGTCACGCTCGACGAGCACGAACAGGCGCGCAACGTGATCATTCGCGCGACCGACGCGATGAGCAACATTGCGACTGCGGTTGCTGAAGTGAAACGACCGTGACGGTCGCGGTTACGACGTAATCTTCGCGCGGACGGTGGTTTGCGCGACCAACCAGACCAGATTCACTGCCACGGGCGCGCCGCCGAACTGCGCGGGGGCGAGACGCTCGCGCGAGAGCGCGTCGAGCAGATCCATGAGCTGCTGACGGTCGTGGTCGTTGGTGAGGACGGAGAGATCCGACACGCGGCCCTCGCGCGACACGACGGCCGACAGGGCCAGCACCAGATCCGTCTCGGAGACACCCTTCTCGAGCGCGGCGCTGACGATGCCTTCCTTCGGGACGCTGGGGACCTGGATAAAACTGTTGAGCTGCGCCGGGTTGAGATCGGAACCAGAAGGCGCGCCCACGACGGCAATCACCGCCGCCAGCGAGTCAGCGCGTTCCTCGGAGGCGAAGTGGAGCATGCCGAGGACTGCCGCCCCGCAGATGAACGTCGCTGCGGTCGAGGCGAGGCCAATCCAGACGAGGTGCAGGTCTTCGAACATCCGCGACGCGCGAGCGGACCAGGACTGGTTCGCTTCGGCGCGCATGCGGCCGATGACGCCGGGTGCCAGCCCCGTCCAGTCGTCCGCCGGGCCAGGAGCCGCCGCCAGGCGGAGGGCTTCGCCGACTGACTCGATCTGGCGATGCTCGCGCGCACACGGCGGGCATTCCTTCAGGTGCGTTTCGACCGAGATCAACTCGCCAACCGGCAACTCGCGATCATGGAAAGCCGCGAGACGCCGCCGCACTGCCGCGCAGGTGAACAACGTCATACGGTCCTCAATCGCGCTCGGAGCGATTCGCGGGCCCGGGCCAACCGTGATTTCACGGTGCCCACCGCGATGCCGAGCGAATAACCGATTTCTTCGTAGCTCAGTCCGTCGATTTCCCGCAGAACCAGCGCCGTCCGCTGATCAAATGGCAGATCCTCGAGCGCCGTCCGAATCTGTTCTGCCAGCTCCTTGCGCCCGAGCATCCGGTCGGGCGAACCGCCGTCGTTTTTCTCCGGGAGATCGCCGTGGTCTCTAATGTGATCGTCCAGGGATACCTGCTGGGCCTTGCGGCGTCGCCGCCACCAGCGCTGCCGGTTCCGCGCCTGGTTGACCACGATGCGATAAATCCAGGTGCGAAGCGCCGAGTGCCCGCGGAAGGTATGAATCGTCCGGAAGACCCGCAGAAAGACTTCCTGCGACAGGTCGAGTGCCTCGTTGTGGTCACCCAGGAGGTTCAGCGACAACTGGTAGACCATCCGCTGGTGTTCCGACACCAGCTCGGCACACGCCTCCTCATCCCTCGCGGCGCAACGCTGGATGAGCGCGGCTTCGCGACCGCCAACTTCCGTCCAGGTGATGGCTCGAACCGGCTTCACGGAGAGTCCCTCTGCCATCTTAGCACCCCAGAGCCGCTTGCTGCCCTACTCCGTTTGACCCCGGAATGGCTGCTGAAGTTCCTCTGCCGTGATTCGTGATCCGTGGTTCGTGTCTCGCCGGAGCGACGGAATACGGGCTTTTCGAGCGACGAACGACGGACCACGAACCACGGACCACGGACCACGGTTCAAATAACGATTCCGTTATACGATCGCCGGCGTGAAACGGGTAGCGGCGCTCGCAACCATACTGGTCATCAGTCTGGCCGCGGCCTATGGGTACGGCGTGACGCGGCGGGAAACGGACTACCGCGCGTACATCGACCAGGGCGATGCGGCCCTGGCGGCTGGAGACACGTCCGCGGCCATCGAAGCCTTCAGCGGCGCGATCGCGCACAACGACGAGTCGATGGTCGCGTATCTCAAGCGCGGCGAGGCGAAGCGCCGTCGCGACGAACTGGAGCCTGCCCTCAAGGATCTGCGCCGCGCGTCGGAGCTCGACCCAACCGCGACGCGGCCGCGCGAGCTGCTCGGTGATGTCAACTACGCGATGGGTCGCTACACGCGAGCGGCCGAACAGTACCAGGCGTACCTCGCGCTCGACGAACAGTCGCCCAGGCTGCTCTACAAGCTTGGCCTGGCGGAGTACCGGGCCGGCGATGCCGGTGGGGCTATCGATGCGCTCCGCAACGCTCTCAAGCTGGAGCCGCAGTTTGCGGAGGCGCACTACCTGATCGGCCTGTGTTTCAGTGAGAGAGGTCAGCGCAAGGAAGCCATTGCCGCACTCGAACGCGCCGTCGAACTGGCGCCCGCGATGATCAAGGCGCGCGAGGAGCTCGCCGACATCTACGGACGCGCCGGACGCTTCGACGATCGCACGTCACAACTCGGCGCGCTGCTCGCGTTCGATCCAGGGCCTGCCCGCGAGATCGCGCTCGGCCTCTCGTATGCGGCTCAGGGCGACACTGCCAGCGCCGTGGAGTCACTCGGGCGAACCGCGAGACGACATCCTTCGTATCGCTACACCTACGTTGCGCTCGGTCAAGTGTGGCTGGATATCGCGCAGGCACGCTCGGACGATGTCGCGCTCGGCAAGGCGCTCGAAGCGCTTCAGAGCATCGCCGGCGTGATCGACAGCAGCGAGGCGTTGACCCAGCTCGGACGCGCGCTGCTCATGTCATCACAGGATGAGCTGGCGGAATCAACGCTGCAGCGTGCGTCGGAAACCCTTCCGGTCGATCCGATGTCGTTCGCTTACCTCGCGGAGGTTGCCGAACGTCGGGGGCATGACGACCTGGCGCTGAAGGCCTTGCTCGACTTTCACGCGCTCGCAACACAGGGCGGCGATTCACGCCGGCATGGGCGCCTGGCTACGCGGATTGCGTATCTCTCACTCCGGCTGAACGACGCAGTCGGAGCCCTGACGTGGTATCAGCGTGCCGCACTCGCCGGCCCGCTCGATGCCGCCTCGCTCACCGGCCTTGCGGACGCGCAATTCCGGGTTGGCCGGCTGGACGACGCCCGCGCGACGTTGAACAAGGCGCTGGCTGCCGACCCGACATCACCTGCCGCGTTGCAGTTGAAGCGGTAAATGACGGCCCCTCGTAGGCCCGACCTTTAGGTCGGGCGTGATCGAATCAGCAACCGAAGCCCTTACTCGCACGCCCGACCTGAACGGTCGGCCTACCTCACCAACTTCGGATCGACTCGATCGCGCAGACCGTCGCCAAGGAAGTTGAAGCCGAGCACCAGCACGGCGATCGCCAGGCCTGGAAAGATCGTCAGGTGAGGCGCGTCGAAGAGGTGCGACCGGCCGGCGTCGAGCATCGTGCCCCAGCTCGGTGTGGGAGGCTGCACGCCGAGGCCGAGAAAACTCAGCGACGGCTTCGGCGATGATGGCGCCGGCCATGCCCAGCGTTGCCTGCACGACGACCGCCGGAAGCGCGGTCGGGAGAATGTGCCGGACCACGATCCTCCTCGATCCAGCACCGAGCGCTCGTGCGGCCTGAACGAAGTCGAACTCGCGCGCACGCAAAGCCTGACCCCGCACCAGTCGTGCGTAACCAACCCAGCCGATGACCGACAACGCGATGACGACGTTCGTGAGGCTCGGGCCGAGCACCGCGACGAGGGCAATCGCGAGCAGGATGCCGGGGAATGCCATGAGCACGTCGATGATCCGGCTGATCACGTCGTCCACACGACCGCCAAAGTAGCCCGCGACCGAGCCGACGAGCATGCCGACGATCGAGGACACCGAAACCACGGCGAGCCCCACGAGCAATGAAATCTGCGCCCCCGACAGGATGCGCGCCAGGATGTCCCGGCCCAGTTCGTCGAGGCCGAACGGGTGGGCCAGGCTCGGCGCTTCGAGGCGTCTGGCGAGATCCTGCGCGGCCGGGTCGTACGGCGTCAGCACCGGGCCGAGCAGCGCCGCGAGAACGGCAATCGAGACGATGACGAAGCCAACGCGAATCATCAGTCGTAGCGGATTCGAGGATCGAGCAGACCGTAAGTGATGTCGGTCAGCAGATTCATCATGACGTAGGTGAACGAGATGAACAGAATGCACCCTGGACGAGCGGGTAATCGCGGAAGTTGATGGCCTGGATCAGGAGACGCCCGACGCCAGGCCAGGCAAAGATCGTCTCGGTGATGATCGTGCCGGTCAGTACCGCGCCGAACTGCAGGCCGATGATCGTCACGATCGGGATCAGGCTGTTGCGGAAGGCGTGGCGAACCACCGCGCGGGTTCGCGAGGCCCCTCGCGCGCGAGCGGCCAGCACATACAGCTCGCGAAGCTCCTCGAGCACGCTGGCCCGAGTCATCCGCGCCAGGATCGCCGCCAGCGCGGCGCCCAGCGTGACCGCCGGCAGCACCAGGTGCGTCAGGCCACCTGTGCCTGAAACAGGCAGCCATCCCAGGTAAACCGCGAACAGGATGGCGAGCAGCGGGCCCAGCCAGAAATTGGGCATCGAGATCCCAATCAACGCCAGCGTCATCGCCGCATGATCGATCGCGGTGCCGCGGAACACCGCCGCGAGAATCCCGAGCGGAATCGCAATCGCGACGGCCACCAGCATCGCCGCAATCGCCAGCTGGAACGTCCGGAACAACCGATCGCGAATCTCGCGCGCGACCGGCGTGCCGTACCGGAACGACGACCCGAGATCGCCGCGCGCCAGGCCGGTCATGAACGTCACGTACTGTTCGACCAGCGGCTTGTCGAGCCCGAGCGCGTGTCTGAGCTTCTGCACTTCCTCCGGTGAGGCGCCATCGCCGAGCATCGACTGCGCCGGATCACCTGGCACGAGATGAATCAGCGCAAACACGAGCGTGGCCACGCCAAGCAGGACGGGGATGGTCAGAAGGAGACGCCGGACCAGGTAACGAGGCATTACGACGTTGCTAAAGGATAACCGTTCAGGACGGTGGTTCATAACGGGGGTTCACACGAGGGTTACACGGGGGTTCACACGGGGGTTCACACGGGGTTCACACGAGGGTCTCACACGAGGGTTCACACGAGAGCCCGATTCACACGGGGGTTCACACGAAGGTTCATGCGGCGGTTCACGACAAGGGTTCATGACGAGGTTCGCGTCGGCGGATGAGGCCGGATTGCCACGTCGTGAACCCCGGTAGTCGAACGCGCTCGATCGTGAACCTTCGTGGTGACACCCTTGATCGTGAACCTCTGAGCGTGAACCTCCGTCGTGAACCCCCTGTGAACCCTCGTCGTGAACCCCCGTCGTCTCTATTCCATCCCCAACCTCTTCAACATCTTCGCAAACCCCTGACGTGTGACGCCGATGGCTCTTGCGGCTCGGGCGCGTTGGCCGCCGGCGCGGGCGAGCGCGGCAGTGACGAAGCGCCGCTCGAACTCCTGCCTGGCGGCATCGAAGGTCGTTTCGCTCGCCGCTGCGCATCGGGCGACCTGCGCGGGCAGCAGTGATGGCGGGACGCGGCCACGACGAGGCGCGTGGACCGCCAGCGAGGCGATGACGTTCTGCAGCTGCCGAACGTTTCCAGGCCAGTCGAAGCGGGTGAGCGCCGTCACGGTCTCGGGCGCCAGCGATGCTCGTGACCCTACCCGCTGTGCGGCGTCGTCCCAGAAGTGGACGCACGAGCTGCGGAATGTCGGTGGGCCGATCGCGAAGGGGCGGGACCGAAATGCGCACGACGTCGAGCCGGAACTTGAGGTCGGCACGGAAGCGGCCGGCGTCCGTCTCCTGATCGAGCTGACGATTGGTGGCGGCAATGACGCGGGGGTCCACCCTGCGTGGAAGGTTTTCGCCCACGCGACGGACCTCGCCGTCCTGCAGCACGCGCAGGAGCTTCGCTTGCGCGCGTGGCGAGAGTTCGCCCACTTCGTCGAGGAACAGCGTGCCGCCGTCTGCCTCCTCGAACAATCCGGCGCGTTCGCTGACGGCGCCGGTGAACGCACCGCGCGCGTGGCCGAAGAGCTCGGCCTCGAGCAGTTCTTCGGAGAGTGCGGCACAGTTCACGGTGCAGAGCCGGCGATCGCGTCGTGCGCTGAGCCGGTGAATCGCACGCGCGACGAGTTCCTTCCCGCTGCCGCTCTCCCCTTCGATCAGGACCGGGAATGGCGCTCGTGCCGCACGAGCGATCGCGGTCCGCAGCGCCTCGGCTGCCGCGCTCGACCCGATCAGGTCACGCCAGACGATATTCGTTTCGACCGGGCGCGCCTGGTCGAGCACGCCGCGGACGCTCGTCGCGAGCGCCAGGGCGGCCGCTCGCAGCACGGCCGTAGAGTGGCCCTCGTTCACCGCGGTACCCGCAGACCAACGGCACGCCAACACAGCGACGGTGTCGCTGCCATAACGAATGGCTTCTGCAAGGCGCAGAGGGCTGCCGCAGGTTTCGGGAACAATCAGTCCTCCTGCGATGACCCGTTCGATGAACGTGATGTCGCCCGACCAGGGTCGGCCCGCGCGCGCGATGAGCCGTCGCTCAGCACCAGCGCCGACAATTTGCACGGTTGCCGCTCGCAGCGCTTCGCACACGGTGCGGATCACGACGTCCATTGCTGCGGCGTCATCCGGCGCGTTGTGCGCCTGCTCGATGAAACTCCGCAGCTCGTCAAGAGCTGGGGGGACTGAGGGCCTGATCGATGGCGAATTCGAAGCCCCCGACGGGATCGACGCCTCAAGCCAGTTTCGAAGTAGCGTTGGTAGCGGCCTGTGTCTCAGCGCCCACCGAACCTGCCCTGCGAGACGTGTCGCCGCCGCCTCCGCTCGGCCGACCGACGCCGCGAGCAGAATGCCGCGCAGTTTGAGGGCATCGAGCGGCAGATGTGCCTCAGCCGCAGCGCGCAGACCGCGACAGACGTGCGCGCGGGTCGACGGGAGGTCGCCAAGCGCACAATGAACGAGCGCGCACGCGCGTTCTGCGATGGCGATCGATCGCGCACCGCCACGCTCCGCGAGCCTGAGTGCTTCTGCGCTCGCATCGAGTGCCCGGCGATAGTCCTTGTTGTCGGTACGAACTCGTGTCAGCAGTGCCAACACGCGGACCCGCAGGTCGCTTGGGACTGAGTCGCCGCCTAGTGGTGAAAGTGCGAGCTCGGCCTCTTCCAGACGTTTCTGCCAGATGAGACACCGCGCGAGAGCGACGCGGGCCGACGAGGTCGCGGCCGTGTCCTTCACGAGATCTGCGGCGCCGAGGACTCCCCGGAGCGCAGCTTCGGACTCGGCGAAGCGGCATTCGTCCGTCCAGATGATGGCGATGGCAATAGCCGCCTGAAGCCCTGCACGCGTCGCCGGCGCCAACCGGCGGGCGCGGTTGAACTGCTCCACTGCCTCCTCGCTGCGGCCGCGATCGCGAAGAATCCAGCCGAGCGCAACCGCAGACTCCGCTGCAAGGGGCGCGTCGTGTCTCGCCTCGAGAACACGGCTGGCTCTGGTCAACAGCCGGATCGCTACGGCATGCCGGCCGCGTGCAGCCAGACACATGGCTCGTTCCGCCGCCGACCGAACGGATGGCGATCGCCGGACGATTGAACTCGCGGGCAATCCGGCTGCGGGCGTCGAGTCGACGACGTAGGGCGGTGATGATTCGTGAACGACGAACGCGTTCTCCGTGATGGGCTCGGGGCGATACGCCTTCAACGCTCGCAGATACCGTGCAGGGTTGCCCTGCGAACGATGCGCCGCGTCGGCCAGTCGTTGCTCGCTGGGCCCACACTCGGTATCGATGAATACCATCGAGATCATTGCCGACACTCCCATCGGTTCCACGTGCAGTGAGCCTGGCCAGGACCGGTTCGCGCGGCAGAACCTGAACACGACGTGCCGCCGCGGCGTCGCCAGGCCGAGTTCCGCCAGCAACCCACACGCCTGTCGCCGGTCCGTCGTCCTGTCCTCGTCGTCCACCAGAAGGCACACGTGCCGATCGCGAAGTGCGTGCGCGATCCACGGAGCGATCGCGAGAGCGCGAGGGCAAATCGGCAGGTAGCCGTCGAGCCTGGCTGCGCGGGCCACACACCGCCGCAGCGTCCTGAGGCCTGAGCCTGGCTCACCGACGACGTCGATGCTGCTGACGCCGCCAGGAACAGCCTCGACCAGAACCTCAGCACACGCCTCGGTGACGGGGCGCCGCTGCAGTGTGATGCCAATCGGTTTCCCTTTCGACGGGCTGCCGCGAGTGATCGGGCGAAGTGCGAGATCGGCAAGCGTTCGCGTCATGGATATTCCATGGGCTTCAAGGAATCTGGCAGCGTGGCTCAGCAGCATCGGCGCGGAATCGCCATCAGGGAGCGGCGCGCGGACGTCGTAGGCCTCGAACAGACGATGGCCATCGATGTTGCCGTAGTCGATCAGATCGTTGAGCACGGGATGTCGGAGCATCGAGAGCGTCGCGCAGCGGTCGTGCCACACCAGCGAATCTGACCCCTCGGTACGTCGGGCGTGCGTGCAACCGTACCGGCGAACCGGTCGCGAGATCGATCCAGCCAGCACCGCCAGGGACGAATCTGTCCGCGAGGATCTCCGCCATCGCTTGCGCGTCGTCTGTGCAAGACAATCGCCTGGACCGCAGACGCGCTTTCACGGCCAGATCCGCCGATCGACCGGCGGAACGATGCAGAAACTTCGTATACAATGAGCCGCTGATGGTGCGATTTCTCACCGCCGGCGAGTCGCACGGTCGGGCGCTCGTTGTCATCCTCGAAGGCATTCCCGCTGGCCTCCCACTCAACCTCGATGCGGTGACCCGGGATCTGCGCCGCCGTCAGGGCGGATACGGCCGTGGCCGCCGCATGGCGATCGAATCCGATCGTGCGGAAGTTCTGTCGGGCGTGCGTGCCGGCGAAACGATCGGCGGTCCGATCGCGATGATGATCGAAAACCGCGACTGGCCCAACTGGCAGCAGACGATGCACGTCGACGCCGAGGCGCCGGCAGATGCAACGGGAGCGAAGCGTCCACCCGTCACTCGCCCGCGGCCCGGTCACGCGGATCTGGCAGGCATCGCGAAGTACGGGCGCCAGGATGTGCGCGACGTGCTCGAGCGCGCCAGTGCCCGCGAAACCGCCGCGCGCGTCGCGGCCGGAGCGGTCGCGAAACAATTGCTCGGAGCGATTGGCATGCGCCTGACGAGCCATGTGTTCGCGATTGGCGACGTGGAGTTACCCGCAGCGGAGGTCGTCAGCTTCGAGCGCGCGGACGCACTGCCGGACGATGCGGCTGTTCGATGTGTCGATCCGGAGATCGAGAGGCGGATGACGGCATCAATCGACGAGGCGCGCGAAGCGGGCGATACCCGCGGCGGCGCGTTCGAAGTAATCGTCACCGGCGTGCCGGTCGGTCTGGGCAGCTACACGCAGTGGGATCGCAAGCTCGACGGCCGTCTCGCCCAGGCGATCATGTCGATTCCGGCGATCAAGGCGGTAGGAATCGGCATCGGTCCGGAAGCGGCACGGCGGCCGGGATCGCGCGTGCACGACGAGATCGTGCCGGCGCCTGGCGGTGCACGAGCCACCGGGATGGCCAGGCCCACGAACCGCGCTGGCGGGCTCGAAGGCGGTGTGACCAACGGCGAGGACGTTCGCGTGTCTGGCTGGATGAAGCCGATCTCGACGCTCATGAAGCCGCTTCGATCCGTGGACATCGAAACCATGCAGGAGGCGTCCGCCGCGATCGAACGCAGCGACGTGTGTGCCGTACCCGCGGCAGCCGTCGTTGCGGAAGCCATGGTCGCGCTCGTGCTCGCCGACGCGGTTGTCGAACGCTACGGCGGCGACAACATGACCGATCTCCATCGTTCCGTCGACGCGGCGTCCGCAAGCCTGCGAGCGCGCTTCCAGCCCCGATGATTCGCCCGATTCTCCGATACGGGGAAGCGCCGCTGCACGAGCCGGCGCGAGACGTCGCCAGTTTCGACGACGAGCTCCAGCGTCTCGTGAACGACATGACGGAAACGATGTACGCTGCGCCCGGCGTCGGCCTCGCCGCGCCGCAGGTCGGCGTGCCGCTGCGCTTGTTCGTGTGCGATGTGTCGGTCGGACGCGATCCGAAGGGCCTTATCGTGATGGTCAACCCGACCTGGGTCGAACGTGAAGGCATGCAGCTCGAAGAAGAGGGCTGCCTCAGCGTTCCCGGCTTCAATGCCACCGTCGTCCGGCCGGCGAGGGCGGTGCTCAAGGGTTTCGACCCGCACGGCGAGGCGCAAACCGTCGAGGCCACGGATCTGCTGGCGCGGGCCTTCCAGCACGAGATGGATCATCTCGACGGCAAGGTCTTCATCGATCGTCTTCGCGGGATCAAGCGCGATCTGATCGTGCGGCGGATACAAAAGCTGAAGCGCGCGGGAAAATGGTAAGCGGCTACGGCGGGCAGGCCGATCGTGAGAATCGTCTATTTCGGCACGCCTGAATTCGCCGTTCCGACGCTGCGCACGCTCATCGATTCCTCGCACGACGTGGTCGCACTCGTTTCCCAGCCTGACCGGCCGCGCGGCCGCGGGCATCACCTGGCGCCGACGGCGACCAAGGTGCTCGCCGAAAGCAAGGGCGTTCCGGTGTCTGCAGCCGGAGCGGATCAAGGACGAAGGGTTCCTCGGCACGATCGCGTCGCTGGCGGCCGGACCTCGGCGTCGTTGCGGCGTACGGGAGACTTCTGCCGGACGCTCTGCTGCAGATTCCGCGGCTCGGCATGGTGAACGTGCATGCGTCACTCCTGCCGCGATGGCGTGGCGCGGCGCCCGTTCATCGTGCGGTGATTGCCGGCGATCGCGAGACGGGCGTGACGATCATGCGCGTCGTGAAAGAGCTCGATGCGGGACCGATGTTCGCCACGGTCTCCAGAGCGAATTGGGCCTGACGAGACGAGCCCGGAAGTCGAGCGCGACCTCGCTGAATCAGGTGCGTCTCTGCTGCTCGACGTCGTCGATCGCATGGCGGCCGGCGAGGCGGTCGAGACGTCGCAGGATGACTCGCTCGTGACCTATGCACCCAAGATCGTGAAGACGGAAGGCACGATCGACTGGCACCTTCCGGCGCAACAGCTACACAACCTGGTCCGCGGGCTCCAGCCCTGGCCTCTCGTGTCCGGGCGTCTCGCTGGCGCACGAGTGCTGCTGCACCGCACCGCGCTGACGAATCAACCGACCTCGGCAGTTCGCAGGCACGATCGTTCGCGCAGAACGAGACGATCTCGAGCTTGCGGCTGGCGATGGCCAAATCCTGCGAATCCTGATGCTCCAGCCGGAAGGGCGGCGAGTGATGACGGCGCGCGAGTTTCTTGCCGGCCATGCCATCGCGACTGGCACCCGGCTCGAGCGGGGATGATTGCGCCCGCCCGCCTCGCCGCCTACGAGACATTGCACGCGGTCGAGAGCGGCCGCGCTGACCTGCCGCACGCCCTTGCACGCGCGCGCGGGGGCCTGAAGGACGAACGCGATCGTGCGCTGGCCGGCGAGATCGCGACCGGCACGCTGCGCTGGCAAGGAGCGTTCGACCCGATCATTCAGGAATTCTCCGGCCGTCCGCTCGACCGCCTCGATCGCGAAGTGGTCATCATTCTCCGTCTGACGATCTTTCAACTCCTCCACCTCGATCGAGTGCCGGCATCGGCCGCCGTCAACGATGCGGTCAGCCTGACGCGCAAGGCAGGAAAGAAAAGCGCGGCGCCGCTCGTGAACGCGGTGCTGCGGCGCGTCAGCCGCGAACGCAACAGATTGCCGCTGCCCAAGGAGGATGCCGGGCTCGACTACCTCTCGGCGACCCTGTCGCATCCGCGAATGGCTGATGGCGCGATGGGCCGCTCGATTCGGGTTCGATGCGGCGAAGGCGTGGGCACTCTTCAATAACTCTCCCGCTCCGCTGACGCTGCGCGCGAACCGGTTGAAAACATCTCCCGACTCCCTGGTGACAGCGCTCGCCCGCGCAGGCGTCGAGGTGCGTGCCGGGCAGTACGCACCCGATGCGCTGGTCGTCACGCAGGGCAACCCGCTCCTGACCCCGCTGGCTCATGAGGGACTGTTCGTCGTGCAGGACGAAGCGTCGCAACTCGTGGCGCTGATGGCAGACGCGCGACCTGGGCAGCACATCCTCGACGCGTGCGCCTCACCGGGCGGGAAGACGACAGCCATGGCTGCATCGATGGAAGGATCGGGGCTGGTCGTCGCCACCGATCTCCGCGGCAAGCGCGTCGAACTCCTCGCGACGACCGTGCGCGCTTCCGGCGCCACGAACGTGCGGGTCGTCCGCGCAGATGCATCTGCGGCACTGCCGTTTCGAGAACAGTTCGACACCGTCCTGCTCGACGTCCCCTGCTCCGGGCTCGGCACGGTCCGGCGCGACCCCGACTTGAAGTGGCGGCGCCACGAAGAGGACCTCGCCGCCATGGCCGCCGGTCAGCTGCAGATGCTGCGCGTCGCAGCGAGCGCGGTGAAACCAGGCGGCCGGCTCGTGTACGCGACGTGTTCGAGCGAAGAAGAAGAGAATGAAGCGGTCGTCGACGCCTTCATCGCCGAGAGCCGCTTCAGGCTCATCCAGCCGAGCCACCTTCCACCCCCAGTCATGCCCCTCCTCGATTCCCGCGGCCGATTGCGCACCTACCCCTTTCGCGACAATCTCGAGGCTTTTTTCGCCGCCGTGCTGCAACCGCCGTCGTGAACTCCCGTCTCGTCGTCCGTGTCGTCCGTGCCGAATCGAGCCGGTCGTCTCGGGGCTCCCGCTTCGCTGCGCGGAAAAACGACCTCTCCGCGGCGTGTGCTGACGATGACGTCGCCGGCATGGCTGATCCGAACGTCCGCGCCCAATCGGTTGGGCAACGAGGTGTGCCGTACGCCGGAGACGAAACCTGGCCGGCGACGATCTGAACCGCTCCGAGGTCGTTTTTAGACTATCGCCGTCGCGCAGCTCAGAGGTCGCCCCGAGCCAACCGGCTCGCTCGCATCGGAGCATGTCGCCGTCAGACCTATCCTCGAACCGTCTCCGCAGTCTCGTCGCTGGTAGACGTCATTGGTCCGTTCTTCGAGCCACGAGCCACGAGCCACGAGCCACGAACCACGGTAGTGCGCGTTTTTAGACTATCGCTGTCGCGCAGCTCAGAGGTCGCCCCGAGCCAACCGGCTCGCTCGGCTACGGACCGTGTCCCGTCTGAACCCTCGTCGTGAACCTCGTCGTGAACCCTCGTCGTGAACCTACGTGTGAACCCTCGTCCTGAACCTACGTGTGAACCCTCGTCCTGAACCTACGTGTGAACTGTCGTCTATCGTCAGTTCTTCGAGCCACGAACCACGAACCACGAACCCCGCACGTGAACCGTGAACGTGTTAAACTCAAGAGTTCATGGCTCTTAGAACCCGCGTGTGGAGCGCGGGCAAGCTGCTTCTGCTCGGCGGCGCCTTGGTTGTCACCTACGTGTTGTTCGCCGCGGCGGCGATGCGGGTGGCGATCAAAACGCGCGAGGTGGAGGTGCCTCAGCTCAACGGCAAGAGCGTGAACGAGGCGTCGGTGCTGCTGATTGACGCGGGTCTTCATCTGAAGGTCGAAGAGGGCCGCCGGGTCGATCCGAAAGTGCCGGCGGGCCGAGATCCTCGCGCAGGATCCTGCGGCCGGGCATCCGCACGCGCGGGGAGCGGAGCGTGAAGGTCTGGGTCAGCGCGGGACCGCGGTCGAGCATCGTGCCGGCACTCGTTGGAGAATCGGATCGAACAGCACAGATGCGAGTGCAACAGGACGGTTTCATCGTGAGCAGCCTCTCCGAGATCCGGTCGGCGGAATATCCCGCGGGCACCGTCGTCGCGCAGACGCCGCCGGCCAAGAGCCAGTCTGAACGCGTGGCGCTGCTCGTCAACAGGGGCGAGCGAGGCGCGACCTACGTGATGCCGGATCTGATCGGCGTCAATGGCGATCGAGCGGCCGACGTGTTGCGCGCGCGCGGTTTCCGTGTCGCGGTCGTCGGCGATCATCCGTATCCAGGCGTGCCTGCCGGCGTCGTCCTGCGCCAGGCCCCGCAAGCCGGGTTCCAAATTGCGCCAGGGGAAGCGATCTCGATCGAGGTCAGCCGGTGAGCGTGCTGATCGCGCCATCGCTGCTGGCGTCCGACTTCGCATCGCTGGCCACGGAGATCGCCGCGGTGGAGCGCGGCGGCGCCGACCTGCTGCACGTCGACGTGATGGACGGACACTTCGTTCCGAACCTCACCATGGGCCCGCCCGTCGTCAAGTCCATCAAGCGCGTTGCGCGCGTGCCGCTCGACGTGCACCTGATGATCGAGGATCCGGATCGGTACGTCGAAGCGTTCGTCGAGGCGGGCGCGTCGATGATCTCGGTCCACGCCGAGGTGCTGTATCACATGCACCGCACGCTGCACTTCGTGAAGAGCCTGGGTGTCAAGGCAGGCGTGGCGATCAATCCGGCGACCCCGGTTGTCGTGCTCGAGGAGGTCGCCGGCGACGTCGATCACGTGCTGGTGATGACGGTCAATCCCGGGTTCGGAGGTCAGACTTTCATTCCCAGAAGCGAGTCTAAAGTTCGTGCCGTCCGTCAGCTGCTCGACAGGGCCGGAAACAAGGCGCCAATCGAGGTGGACGGGGGCATCGACTCGTCCAATGCCGGACGGATTGTGGCGGCTGGCGCGAGCATCCTCGTGGCCGGCAGCGCCATTTTCGGCTCCGGCGATGCCGAGCGCGCGACCCGGCAGCTCCGGGAATCGGCCATGCAGAGGGCTGAGGTACCTGAATGCCTCAGCCGGGAACCATGCCCGAATCCCGTTCCGTCGTACGCGTCCGCTACGCCGAAACGGACAAGATGGGCGTCGTCTACTATGCGAACTACTTCGTATGGTTCGAGGTGGCGCGCGCCGACCTGCTTCGCAACCTCGGCTGGAGCTATCGCGAGATGGAGAGCGCGGGCGTCTCGTTGCCGGTGATCGAGGCGCACTGTGAGTATCTGCGTCCGGCGCGCTACGACGACGAGTTGGAAGTCACGACGCACGGACGATTGTTATCCCCAGTTCGCATGGAATTCCTTTACGAAGTGAAGCGAGTCGCCGACGGCGTGACCTCGGCATCAGGTTGGACGAGGCACGCGGCGCTCGACCCGAGCGGCCGGCCGTGCCGGCTGCCGGCGCGCGTTCGCGAGGTGTTCGCGTGAGGGCGCTGGTGACCGGCGCCGCCGGCTTCATCGGATCGCACCTGACGTCGGCGCTGCTCGATGCGGGCAGCGAGGTGACCGGGCTCGACTGCTTCACCGACTACTACCCGCGCGAGATCAAGGATGAGCAATCTCGCGATCAATGGCGGCCGGCAGGGCTTCCGGTTCATCGAGGGCAGCATTCAGCACACGGACCTGTCCGCTCTGCTCGAGGGCAAGACGCACGTCTTTCACCTCGCGGCGCAGGCAGGCGTGCGAAAGAGCTGGGGCCGCGACTTCAGGATCTACACCGACAACAATGTCGACGCGTCGCAGCGGCTGCTCGAGGCCTGCGTCGGACGTCCGCTCGAGCGCTTCGTCTACGCGTCGAGCTCGTCGGTCTACGGCGACAACGTCAGCATCCCGATGCGCGAAGACGCGCTGCCTCAGCCCGTCTCACCGTACGGCGTGACGAAGCTGGCTGCCGAGCAGTTGTGCCACCTGTACGTCGTGAATCACGGCGTGCCGGCGACGTCGGTGCGCTACTTCACGGTGTATGGCCCGCGGCAGCGTCCGGACATGGCGTTCAACATTTTCATCCGCGCCGCGCTGACCGGCCAGCCGATCACGTTGTATGGCGACGGTGAACAGACGCGTGACTTCACGTACGTGACCGACGCCGTGGCGGCCACCATCGCCGCCGGCACGCGCGGCGTGCCGGCCCGCGCCTACAACGTCGGCGGCGGGTCGCGGGTGACGATCAATCACGTGCTGGACATCATCGGCCGGCTTGCGGGCAAGCCGCTCGACGATCCGCCGCGAAGCCGTCAGCCAAAGGGGACATGCGCGACACGTTTGCGGACACGACGCTGGCGCGCGCCGATCTCGGGTTCGCCCCGGCTGTGTACGCTGGAAGAGGGACTGGAAGCGGAGTATCGATGGCTTGCAAGCACACCGCTGGTCGTTTGACGAAGCGGCGTTGTTCGAAGAGTGTGTTCCGCGGCGCCGCTGGCGCTGCTCGTCTGTGATCACTGCCTGCGCTGGCAAATCCACGCGCGTTCCGACCGGCACGCCGGAGCCGGACAAGTTCCTGTGGGACCGCGGCAAGCGCGTCGCTCAACGAGCGAAAGTGGTTTACGCGCCCGCGAGTTCTTTCGTCAGCTCGTCGATGCCTACCCGCAGAGCCCGTTTCGCGCCGACGCCAAGCTCGGCATCGGCGACACGTATATCGGTGAAGGCACCGCCGAAGGGTACGTGCTCGCGCAGAACGAGTTCCGCGAGTTCCTGGCGTTCTACCCGACGCACCGGCGCGCCGGCTACGCGCAGTACAAGCTCGGCATGACGCACTTCTACCAGATGCGCGCGCCGCTTCGCGATCAGACGGAGACGCGCGAGGCGATCAAGGAGCTGACCGCCTTCCTCGAGCGCTACCCCGACGACGAACTGACCAGCGAGGTCGCGCCAAGCTGCGCGAGGCGCGCGATCGGCTCAGCGAGTCCGAGTACCGCGTCGGTCTCCACTACTTCCGCACGAAGTGGTATCCGGGCGCGGTCGAACGCTTCCGCGGCGGTGCTCAAGAACGATCCGGAGTTCACCAGCCGCGACGCGGTCTATTTCTACCTCGCGCGAGTCGTTCATGCGCGTGGGGCGTCCGCCGGAAGCGCTTCCGCTGTTCGAGCAGCTGGTGAAGGAATTCGAGAAGAGCGAATACCTCGCCGACGCTCAGAAGCGCATCGACGAAATCAAGGCGCTGATGTCGGCCGAGGTCAAGAAGGGGTCATAGCCGGACCTGCTTGAATCGCCGTGCTCCGTCCGTGGCCGGCTTCTCCGGCGCCACCGCCGCCGCGCGCTGTTCGTTCTGGGTGGTCAACACGTGGTTGAAGCGGCGGTAGTAGTCCATCCCGGAGGCGACCGCCGTCACGACCGAGACCCACAGCGCGATCGTGCCGATGATGAAGAACTGCTGCAGCAGCTCCCGGCCGAGAATCAGCGCGAGGATGGCGGTCACCTGCGACACCATCTTGAACTTGCCCAGCGGCGACGCGGAGATGATGACGCCGCGGGCGTGGGCGATGCTGCGAAGCACGGTGATCGCGAACTCGCGCCCGAGAATCACGGCCACCATCCAGGCAGGCGCGAGGTCCATCTGCACCAGCGAGACGAGCGCTGCCGTGATGAGCAGCTTGTCGGCCAGCGGATCCATGAGCTGACCGAGCGTCGTGACCTGCTGCCGCCGCCGCGCCAGGTAGCCGTCGAGCCAGTCGGTCAGCGACGCCAGCCCGAAAATCGCCGCGCCGACGAGCTCCTTCGGCATCCCCAGAATCATCCGGCCTTCGAATTTCGTCAGCAACACGACGACCAGCAACGGCACGAGGAAGATACGGCCGAGGGTCAGCGCATTCGGCAGATTCATGAATGGTCAGATTTTAACAGCTTTCAGCGGCATGGCTCCCAGCTTTCCGCTGATAGCTGAGATATGATCAAGGGCTGACATGAAGGCCATTCTGCTTGCCGGCGGCAAGGGCACGCGCCTGCGTCCGCTGACCGTTCACACGCCGAAACCGATCGTGCCGATCTTCAACCGGCCGTTCCTCTACTACCAGATCGACCTGCTGAAGCAGGTGCCGGAAATCGACGAGGTGATCCTCAGCCTCAACTACCAGCCCCGGCGCATCGAAGAGATCTTCGGCGAGGGCGACGGCCTCGGGGTCAAGCTGCGCTATGTCGTCGAGCCGATGCCGCTGGGCACCGCCGGCGCGGTCCGTTACGCCGGCGACAACCTGACCGAGTCGGTCGTCGTCTTCAACGGCGATGTGCTGACCCAGGTCGATCTCGCCGCGGTTCTCGAGCTGCACCGGTCGCGCAAGGCGAAGGCGACGATCGTGCTGACCCCGGTCGAGAATCCGCGCGCGTACGGGCTGGTCGAGACCGATCGCGCCGGGAACATCCAGCGGTTTCTCGAGAAGCCGGGCGAAGACGAGATCACCTGCAACACGATCAACGCCGGCATCTACGTGCTCGAACCCGATACCTTCGATCGCATTCCCAAGGACACGGCGTGGTCCATCGAACGGAGCTTCTTTCCGTCGCTCATCGAGCGGGGCGAGACCTTCGTCGCCTACGTGTACGATGGCTACTGGATCGACATCGGCACACCGGCGAAATACCTGCAGGTCCACCGCGACATCATGGACGGTCTCTACAAGGCCCCGCCCTTCTCGGGTCAGCCGAACCAGCAGTTCATCGCGCCTGGCGCCCGTGTCGAGGAAGGCGTCGAGCTCCACGGTCCCTGCTTCGTCGATGAAGGCGCGGTGATCAAGGCTGGCGCCAAGCTCCTCCCGTACTCCGTCGTCGGCCGTCAGACGCACGTGGACGAAGCGGCGGTGCTCGACGGCGCAATTGTCTGGGCGAACGGCTGGATCGGCCGCGAGGCGGTGGTCAAGGGCTCGATCCTCGGCCGCAACTGTCACATCGGCCGGAACGCGATGCTCGAGACGCCGGTCGTGCTCGGCGACAAGACCGTCATCACCGACTACAGCAGGCTATGACCATCAACCCGTCAATTTTCAAGGCCTACGACGTCCGCGGCCTGTATCCGTCCGAGATCAACGAAGAGGCGGCGCACCTGATCGGCCGCGGGTTCGTGGCGTATCTCCAAGCCAAGCGCATCGCCGTGACGCGCGACATGCGGTTGTCGTCTCCGTCGGTTGCGGCGGCGTTCATCGAGGCGCGCGTCTGCAGGGCGCCGATGTGGTGGACTACGGGATGGCCGGCACGGACATGATGTACTTCGCCGTCGCCCGCGACGGTCACGATGGCGGCGCGCAGATCACGGCGTCGCACAACCCGAAGGAATACAACGGCATCAAACTCGTGCGCCGCGAGGCGTTCCCGCTCAGCGGCGACGCCGGGATCGGCGACATCCGGGACATGGTGAACGAGGGCCGGCTTCCCGCGCCCGCCTCCACGCGCGGAACGCTGGCCGAGAGCGAGATGCTCGACGACTACGTGGAGCACGTGATGTCGTTCATCGACGCCTCGGTCGTCAAGCCGTTCAAGGTCGTCGCAGACGGCGGCAACGGGATCGCCGGCATGGTGGCGCCGAAGCTTTTCGCGCGGCTTCCCTGCCGCGTCATCCCGTTGTGCCTCGAGGTCGACGGCACCTTCCCGAACCACGAAGCGAACCCGTTGATCGAAGAGAACCGCGCCCACATCGTGGAGCGCGTGCTGCAGGAGAAGGCTGACATCGGCATCGCGTGGGACGGCGACGCCGACCGCTGTTTCTTCATCGACGGCACGGGTGAGTTCGTGGCGGGAGACTTCGTCACCGCCCTGCTCGCCGAAGCGTTCCTGCTGAAGCATCCGGCGGCCAAGGTCGTCTACGACGTTCGCGCGAGTTACGCCGTCAAGGACATCGTGGCCAAGTACGGCGGCACCGCGTTGATGAATCGCGTCGGTCACGCCTTCTTCAAGCGGCGCATGCGCGAAGAAGGCGCGATCTTCGGCGGCGAAGTCACCGGCCACTACTATTTCCGGGACAACTTCTACGCCGACAACGGCTTCATCCCGGCGCTCCTGATCCTCGAGCTGATGTCGCGCAAGAACATGACGCTCGCGGAACTGCTGGCGCCGCTCCGCGAGAAGTACTTCATCTCCGGTGAGATCAACACCAAGGTGAGCGACATGCGCGTCGTCCAGGAAAAGATCGACGGGCTGTCCGCGCGCTACACGGACGGGCGGGTGTACACGATGGACGGGGTTTCCGCGGAGTTCCCCGACTGGCACTTCAACGTGCGGCCGTCGAACACCGAGCCGCTGCTGCGGCTCAACCTCGAGGCTGTTACGCCCGAGCTGATGGAGCGGAAGCGCGACGAGGTCCTCTCGTTTATCCGCGGGTGATGATGTTAAGATCGAGGCCGGCGCGGGCTTAGCATAGTGGTAATGTCCTGGCTTCCCAAGCCAGTTAGACGGGTTCGATCCCCGTAGCCCGCTTATCATTTTCAATCGGGGGACTTCGTCCCCCGAACCCCCTTACACGCTCTCTCGCGGGGCCCCTTCTGCCCGCTCCGTTCGCGTGGCTCACGTCGCATGCCTCGCTCCGCTTCTCGTGGTTACTCGCTCCGCAGACCCCTTCACCAGTTCGCCGCCGCGATCGAGACGGCATCAGTAGAATCGTGAGTCCGTTCAGCATCTGCAGAGGCAGGTTGTTGTCTTTGATGAGACGCGTGAATGCCGCGACCTGCTCGCTCGAGATTCTCGATAGGCGTTTCATGACGATATAGCTCACACCTTCAGAACAGGGAGGCGTGGTGAGAGAGCTGTCGTAGCGATACGAGGTGCGGGCGGTTGGCAAGAGAGCGTCGACGTCCACCTTGACCGCGGGGTAGTGCGTCTCGATACCCTTCTGGGCCGGCAGATTCGCCCACACGGGATCGAAGGCTCTGTTGTGAGCGCCCTCCGCGATGAACACACCCACGACCGCGAGCCTCTCGTCGGCAGCCTTGTGGACCAGGTGCATTTCCATCGGGAAGTGCTTGCCGTCAACGGTATGTTCGCTCGGGCTGTGGAAGTGATACTGGGTGAGCTGGTAGACCACCACGCCCAAGGTGAGTGTCTCGGCGCTGGGGTAATTGATCTGGATGGTGTGACCGTTGTTGATTCCGTCCGCGATGTGCTCGTGGTGTGCGATGCGGAGTTCGGCGGGCGGAAAGGTGGTCCGCAGTTCTCCCGTTGCTCCGGGTGTCGCATCAGTTATGTCAATTGGCGACTGGTGTCGCCCTTCGCCGCAGGCCGCGAACTTCGGACTGAGTGTGCCCCAGTCCGCTGGACCTTCGGCTCCTTCGTAATGCCACTCGGGCGCCTCCGCGGCGAGTACTGCGGGCCGGGTGCTCGACGCCGGGGCGGCAGCGGGTGTCGCGGCTGGCGGGACCTCACGTGCCGGTCCGCCACATCCAACGAGAACAAGGGCAATCGCTGCCGCGGCACCAGTCGCGACCTGTCGGTGATCGATGGAATGCGTGCGGGACATTTTCGCCTCCTTTTCTGATTCGAATCGGCGGCGCGCGTCTCGATTTAGTTGATGTCTTGTTTAGCTGCCTGCCAAAGTTGCTATCGCCGCAACGCGGTGACAAAACTCTCGATCAGCACGCGGATCATCGGTTCTCACGGCGGGATTGAGATCAAATATGGAAATGAGCGCGATTGCGAACTGGTGGGATTTTACCAAGTCGCGACGACGATGGGGACGTCACGCCACGAATCCTTCCGAGCGCACTAGCGACTCGACGTCACGCAACCAACTGAGCAGTGGGTTCCAGTACTCGCTGTTTTGACTGCGCTCGTTCGCTTCTTGTTGGTTGTTGTGCGTGGGCGGTATGCATTGGCGACTTCGTCATACCGAATCGCGTCCCGCGAGGAGGGGTGTCATTTCCCTTTGGCATTCCCGCCTATTTGGCGATAATCGGCCGCAGACAGGGCTTTATCCGCGCTACGGAAGATCCGCTGATCGGCGGCGTCTTGGCGACCGCGGGCGGGCTGGTGTTTACGGGCGAAGGCAAAGGTGACCTCTCGGCGTTCGATGCCAAGACGGGCGAACGGCTGTGGGGCTTCAGCCTCGCACACGGAAAATGACATGAGTTATGGCTCCGGCGCAGAGGGTCGGCTTTGAGCGAGCTCGGCCGAGATCGGGACAAGGCGTCGTGGCGCGCCACCTTGCTGAGGGTGGTAAAGGCGTGGAACCGCAACCAGGTCTGGAAAATCCTGACCGCTATCGTGGTGATCTGGATCGTCAGCGGCACAGCGCTCCACTTCGTGGAGCGTGACTCGAATCCAGCGTTCGCGACGTGGCGCGAGTCCCTCTGGAACGTCTGGGTCACCCTCTTCAGCGGACTCAACAACGCGCCCAACACTCCTCTTGGGCGGCTCGTGGTTTCCGGCGTGCTTGTCGTTGGCGTGGCCTTGGCCGGTTTGTTCACGGCCAGCGTGGCCTCAATCCTGATCGAACGCTCACTAAGGAGTCGCGAGGTGCCTAATCTTGAAATGTCTGGCCATCTGGTGCTGTGCAACTGGTCGCCGCGAGCACTAGACTGGATACGCGAAGTACACAGCGGGATCGTCACCGACCAGCGGTCAGTCGTGATCGTTCACGACACGCCCGACGAAGTCGTGCTGCCTGACAAGCAGGATGAAGCCGCCTTCAGCGACGTCTACATCGTCAAAGGTGACCCAGCCAACGAAGTAATCCTGCGCCGCGCCAAGGTTGCGCAAGCGCATTCCGTCGTCATCTTGTCGGACGACCGCCAAGGCCAGCACGCTGACGGAAAATCCATCGTGTGCTGCATTGCCGTCAAGAACGTGTGCGTGCAAGAGCACCAGCCAAACATCGTGGCCGAGTGCCAGGATCCGAAATACCGGTCGCACATGCGCAAGGCGGGTGCCGATGAAGTCATCTCGGCCGCCGACTTCGGATTGCGGCTGATGGCACGTGCCGCGCTCTTTCATGGCATGACGCGCGTGTATCAAGAGCTGCTATCGGTCAAGCGCGATGCCAACGAGATGTACCTGGTGCCGGCGCCTGCCCAACTTGTCGGTATGGATTTCGTCGCAGCGGCAAACGTGTTCCTGCCCGATCGCACGAATATGAAGGCGTGCCTGCTCATCGGGCTCTATCGCGGTGAAACAATGATGCTCAACCCGGTTGGCGGGGAAGCGGGACCGTTGCGCGAAGGCGATGAGCTCATCTTGCTGAGCCAGACTCTGCCGGACCTTTCGCGGCTGCAGCCGCCCGACGCCGCATAGTTCTGCACCGTCGCTGGCGAGCGCGGACCATCGATGGATCTTGTCTTGCGGGTTCCCAGGCGATCTGAGGAAGCAGAGTTTCTTCGCGCCCACCGAGCCACGTCGCCGAGCGTCCAGCACTTTCTGCACTACTACGAAGAGGGGATGTCTTTCCGGCGGTATCTCGAGGTGCTGGCGGAACAGGAGCGAGGCGAGAATCTCCCGGCGAACCACGTGCCGTCCACATTCCTGTTTGCCTTCGCCGGAACCAGCATCGTCGGTCGCGTCTCGATCCGTCACGCGCTCAATCCATATCTCGAGCGTTTTGGTGGGCACATTGGCTACGTCGTGGTCCCGGAGTACCGGCGGCAAGGCTATGCCACCGCGATCCTCCGGCAAGCGCTCCTGATTGCCCGCCAGAAGCTTGGCCTGAAGCGCGTCCTCGTGAGGTGTGACGATGACAACGTTGGGTCGATCAAGACCATCGAGAAGAACGGCGGCGTCCTCGAGAGCATCGTCAGCGGCCCGGATGGTGGCAAACCCAAGCGTCGCTACTGGATTGCCACGGCCGACTAGCTTCGTGGCGATTTCAATCGCTCTCTACCGTCCCACTCGAATCCCGGTCAGCAGCTTCGAATCGGTGCCGCCCTGCGACGTCGTGACTTCGATCGCGTAGTCGCCGGCCGCGAGTGGGGCCAGCACGACGTCGGCGGTGACCCACCTTTGTCCGGATGCCGCGTCGGTGCGTTCGCCGATCGTGACCGGTAGCTGCAGCGGCTGGCCGTCGCGACCGAGCATGCGTCCGGCGCCCGGCTTGGCGTCCGCGCCGACAGGAATCTCGAGTCTGACTCGTTCGGTCCGGCTGAAGCGGAAATCCGCCGCCGGCAGCAGCCGGTTTCCGGTTGAGGACCCGCGCCTGAACGCCAGCGGCTGCACGGCCGCCGGTCCGATCTCCGTCTGGACCGTATCGGTCGCGGGCGTAATTGCGCCGTCGGTCCTCAGACGCGCGCGAACGTCGACCGTCTTCTCCGAGACCGACGGCAGGGTCACCGACGTCACGAAGGTCTTCTCGCCTGGCTTGAGCGTCACCGTGGCCGTTTGCGTGACGGTTCCGGCGCGGACTTCGATGTCAGCGGTGGAGCCCGCCGTCATGTCTGTGCCTTCGCCCGGTTGCGGGTACGTTTCCCCGGCAATCCAGATCGTGCCGCCGCTGCCCGAGCGCAATCCCACGGCGTTGATGCGGAAGCGCGCGTCGGGCCTGATGCGGCCCAGCGATCCGAGCGCGGCGGCGACGGCGGACGCGGGTGTGGATGACGCCGGAGGCTCGGCGGCCTTTCTCGCGGCAGTGACCTCTTCGAGCTTGGCCGCGCGATAACCGTTCCGCGATCGAACCTGCACCCCCGGCTGCTTCACCTTCACACGCAGACTTCGAAACTTGCCGTCGAGCTTCGCGTTCGTCGAGTAGTAGCCGAGGAGGTAGTAGGAGTTCAGATCGTCGGAGATGCGTTGCAGACCCGAGTTCAAGTCGTTGCTGTTCATCACCGCGATGCCATCTGTCGCGGAGGCCAGGGTGCGCAGCGCTTCCTGCCGCGTGCGGAGACTGGCGGCATCGGCGATGGGGGCAAGCGACTCCTCTTTCGGTCCGATCGGCGTGTCGAAGACGACGAGTCCGCGCGGGTCGATGGGATAGAAGGTGGTGTTGGCGCGATTCGCATCGTTGGCGATGTCGCGGAAGAACTGATCGTTGTCCATCGACGCGAGCCGCAGACGATCGGTGTCGCACTCGTTCTTCGAGAGGCTCCGTTCCGAGATGTTGCGAGGGTCTTTCGTGACTGGCTGTCCCCTCGGGCCCACGACGATCGGATCGGTTGAGGGAATCGGTTCCTGCCACTTACCGCTCTTGCGCAGCGTCATCATGTCCCGGTCTTCGCGATAGAGCAGCCAGCCCTCGCTCACGGCGAGGATCGCCTTGCGCTCTTCGCGAATGGCCTGCAGGTAACGAACGAGGTCCTCGAGCGCCTCGAGCGTCGCGCGCTCACGCTTGCGGCGAATCATCTGATCGGCAAGCACAGAGCGTCTGCGACCCTCTTTCACCTCCTCCGCGGTCGGCGGATAACAGTCCTCGTAGGCGTTTTCGCGGGCATCGTTGATCAGGCTGAACCGGCGTCCCCATGGCCAGTTCGTGCGCAGTGAATCTTCGATGACCTGCGTCTTGCGCGCGAGCACGACCTGCGAGGCGGCCATGTCTGGCGTCATGACGCCGACGAGGTCGTCGGGCCCGAGGATCCGGTCGATCAACTGAATCAGCGGTTCCTTGATCGTGTGCGAGCCGTCAACGGACACGTGCGTGGTATCGAGAAAGATCACGAACACGCGGTTGCGCGGATTCGCGGCTTCCTGCAGTGACTCGCGCTGGGAGCTGGGCTCGCGCCGAGTCTCCTGCGGCCCCGCCGAGCGAATCACGACGTGCTCGAACGATTCGATCTTCTGCGCGACGCCGTCCTCGAGGACCTCGAAATCTTCGAGCTTCAGCCCCTGCACCGGCTTGCCATCCTTCAGCGGATAGACGTCCACCCGCACGAAGTTCGCCTCGGTGCGGAACACCGGCGGCTGTGGCTGTGGCGGCTGTGGCTGCGGCTGTTGCTGCGACGGCGGTGTCTGCTGCGGCGGTGGTGGCTGCTGAGCGCTTCCGCCAGATTGTGCGGCCCACAGCGTGGCGGTGAACGCGACCAGCGCCAGGATCGTTCCGGCAGAGCGGATTGGAGGCTTTGTCACGCGTGGGACCCCGTCGGCAGGAACCCGGCTGGCCTCCACAGTCTACGCCAGATGTCAACTCCCAAATCCCCCACTCCCGCCTTCGCCAAGGCTACGGCGGGCAAGCCCAACTCCCGAGGAGCAGCCGCTCGAGCGATGGGTGAAAGTCGTACCAATCAGCTTTCGGTTCGTCTCTTACCCCCCTCTCGAACGGCTCTCCTTGGGAATTGGGAGTTGGAGGTTCGGAGTTGAAAGGTTGCACCCGTCTGCATGATTTGACGACGGCGGCCGTCCGGATCGCTACGGGGGGCGTGCGACCGCGCCGACAACCTATTCAGAAACCCGCGGAATTCCGTGCGGTGCGACTATCTCGACGGTGGCAGCCGCCTTGCGTTCGAGCGCACCCGATCAGCCCCGGAGGACTCAGTGAACGCTCGCAAGGCCGACGAGTGGACAGTCAAGCATTGGCGGATTGAACCCCGCTGGCGCGTCCTCGAAGACGTTGACGAGCCACCGATCGCCGAACAGACGCCCCCGCTCTGGAAGGACCTGACGGTTGCTTCGATTGCCGCGGTCCTGCTCTGGGGATCGGCCGTGGTGCTATTCGGCTGAATCAGTCGCCGGGGCTGTCAAACCATCCCTGTTGCTTGAGCCGCTCCGCGTAGACGCGGGCCCAGTTCATAGCGAGCCATTCATCCTGAAAACGCTCGGTCAGGACCAAATCGCGGTCCTGCACCACGCGGACCTCGAGTGGTTTGCTGAGGGCCTGCAGCACGCACCGTACGTCAGTTTTCCTGCGGCGGAGACACCACAGCACCCGCTCGCCCGGCTGGACGGTAAATGAACCCACGAGTCGGCGCACCCTTCCCCGCGCCTTTACCGAGAGTGTGTAGGGAGTGGGTGGGATTTTAGCGGAGCCCATCCGTGGGCTCAAGCTCAGCAGTAGGCGCCGACCTTCAGGTCGGGCGTTCGCGCATCAGCTCCTTGCTGGCTCGAGCACGCCCGACGTAAAGGTCGGAGCCTGAAGGTTCGCGCTCCTGGGAGATGAGCACGAGCGTCCGTCCGGCCCTCTCGGGGGTCCGTTCCAGCAGGCGGCGCATCCGCACGCTGAACACCTCGCCTCGATCGACAATGCGCCACGACCGTGGCACCTCGTCGCGCACGGCCTCGAAGTCGGTCAGCGGCAACACGCAGTGCCGCGGGCCCGGCTCGGAGAGGAAGCGAATCAACTCTTCGCGGTCTGCCAATTGCTCGACTTTTTGACGGGCGTAGAAGACGAGTCCGGGCGCGCCGTAGTTCCCCGCAACCGCCAGCGGCTCCCCCACCGCCGCGATCTGCTGCACGCTGCGCGCGAGGCCTGGAATTGGCTGAAACCTGCGCAGCTCGCGAGGTGAAATGACGATCACCGTCCACGCGTAGCCAGCCACCAGCGTCACGATCAAAGCCGTGAGGACTTACCGATCATGCCGGCGCGCGAGGCTGACGACAATCGCGACCGCGCCCAGCGCAAGAATGCCGACGAGAACGAACGACGGATCCGAGATCGGCAGATCGAACGCACGGCGCAGCAACAGACCGAGCAACGCTCCGCCAACGATCAACAGCGCCGCAGCGAGCGCGGCCGGCACGCGCCACAGCCACGTCGAGCTCACCGCGCCACGCATGACCGCATCGGCGAACACACCAACGAGCAGGGCCGTCGCCGGGTAGGCCGGCATGATGTAGTGCGGCAGCTTGTAGGACGACGCGGAGAACAGGAGAAGGACGGTCAGAAACCAGACGATCGCCAGCTGCGTGGCCCGCCGCGTTCCTTCATCCAGCGAGGACCACCGGGAATACGCCCACACCAGAGCGGTCAGGAAGAACAGCGACCAGGGCGTTGCGTCGCCGAGCCAGACTTCCCAGAAATACGAGAAACCGCGAGACTGGCCCGGGAAGTCGGGCGAGACGTACCGCGCGACGACCTCATATCCCAGCGCGACGTCCACGAACGCCCGTCCGTGTATCGCGATCATCACGGCGAACCACGGGAGCGCAACGGCGGACGCGATGATCGCACCCTCCACGATCCGCATGCGCTTCACGCCAGTCCACCCGTCCGTCCAGAACGCATAGACGATCCACACCAGCGGACCGATGACGGCGACGGGCCCCTTCATCAACGCCGCGCATCCGGTTGCAGCCCATCCTGCCAGCGTGACGCTTCTGCGCCCATCCAGGAAGCACCAGATCGCGAGCGTCACGAACGCCGTCACCGGGACGTCAGTCAATCCCTGTCTCGCGTACAAGACGAATCGAAACGTCGTCGCCAACGCGATCCCCGCGATCACGCCCGCGGTGGTGCTGACGAGGCGCGCGCCGATTCGGTAAACGAGGATTAACGTGAGCAGACCAGCAAGTGCGGACGGCAGCCTGAATGCGGTTTCAGTGGGACCAAGGATCGCGACCGCGGGCGCCTGCAGCCAGTACAGGAGGACAGGCTTTTCGAAACGCGGACTGCCGTTGAACCACGGCGTGAGGAAATCTCCCCGCTCGAACATTTGACGTGTGGCTTCCGCGAAGCGCGGCTCGTCGGGCTCCCAGAGCGCGGTATTGCCAAGGCCGACCGCCATCGTGAGAAGCCAGATGCCAAGAGAATGGGCAATGGGCGATGGGCAATGGGCAATGGGCGATGCGGCTGGGCGATGACATCAGTGGGTACGGCTAATCTTGGCATTTGCTCTGGCCCGTTTGCCATTCCCACGCCGTTCCGATTTCCGATTTCCGTAAAGAGTCGTCAAGGCTTTGACATTTAGTCTGTCGTCCCAGGGACAAACACCAAAAATCGACCATTCATCACGAAAAACATGCGATTCATCATCAAGTTCCGCTTGACACCTATAACTGGCACGGCGTAGTTTGGGCCAGCCCATCCGACCGGGTGAACCGAGGTTCGGGGTTGCCGGCGGATGTTTGTACGTCTTGCGGGATCAGGAGGAGGATTCGCAATGAGATGCAGGCTTGTCACACTAGTGGTGTGCTTTAGCCTGGCGTTGGCCGGTTCGGCCTATGCCCAGGGTGCCGCCACGACCTCGACCATCACGGGCGTCGTCGTTGACTCTGCCGGCGGCGTCGTGCCGGGCGCAGAAGTCACAATCAAGCACAACGCAACGGGCGTTACGCAGTCGGCGACGAGCAACGCAGAAGGCGGGTACCTGTTCCCCAGCCTTCCCATCGGCACCTACACCCTCACCGTCACCCTGCAAGGGTTCAAGACGTTCGTCGCCAACGACGTCGTGCTCACCTCCGGTTCGGGCGCGAGCGTTCGTGCGGTGCTCGAAGTGGGCGGCCTGGAAGAGCAGGTCCTCGTCTCGTCGAGGTCTGAGATCGTCCAGACGCAGTCCACGGTCATTTCCTCGACCATCAACGCCAACCAGATCATGAAGCTGCCGAACACGAGCCGCGCCGCGCTCGACTTCGTGACGATGCTGCCTGGCGTGACGACGGCTGGTGGAAACCGGCAGTCGCAGATCAACGGGCTGCCGCGTGGCGTGATCAACATCACGCTGGACGGCGTGAACGTGCAGGACAACACGCTGCGAAGCACGGACGGCTTCTTCGCCATCGTCAACCCTCGTCTCGATGCGGTTGAAGAAATCACCGTGACGACGGCGACGCAGGAAGCTGGCGCCGGTCAGGGCGCCGTGCAGATCAAGTTCGTGACGCGGTCAGGCGGCAACGACTTCACCGGCAGCGGCTATCACTACTATCGGAGCGACAAGCTCAACGCGAATACCTGGTTCAACAATCGCAACAACGTCGCCAAGGTTCCGCTCAAGCAAAACCAGGCCGGCGTGCGCGCGGGCGGCCCGATCGTGATCCCGGGGCTGTTCGACGGCCGCAACAAGGCGTTCTTCTTCTTCAACTACGAGGAATTCCGGCAGCCGGGCGCAACCACCCGCGACCGGAACATTCTCAGGACCACCGCCCAGCAGGGCCTCTTCACGTATATACCGACAGGGGGATCGCCGCAGCAAGTCAACCTCCTGGCGCTTGCCGCGGCGAACGGTCAGACATCGACGACCGATCCGACGATTTCGGCCATCCTTCGAGACATCAGGACCGCCGTCGACGGGAGGCTCGATTCAACCTCTCGACGATAACCTCGAGCGCTTCTCGTTCAACGTGGCGACGGAGTCAGTCAGGCGCTATCCGACGACGCGCATCGACTACAACATCACCGACAAGCACCGATACAGCAATGCGTTCAACTACCAGTACTTCACCGACTTCCCCGACACGCTGAACAACATGGACGCGATCGTTCCCGGGCTTCCCCGTCGAGGCCGGGCAGAAATCGGAGCGTTACAGCATCAGCAACTCGCTGCGCTCGACCCTCAACACCAATCTCGTCAACGAAGTGCTCGTCGCCTGGAGCGGCGCGCCGGTCACGTTCTTCGGAGAGCTGAGCCCCGGCAATTGGACCGGGACGTCGGTTGCCGATCAGCGCGGGTTCCGGATTCCATTCCCGAACACGGCCGGCATGAACCCCGCCAGTGCCAATCCGACGCGGCAACTTCAATCCTCAGTCGCGGAATGCTTCAACGATGCTGATCGAGGACACGGCAACATGGCTCAGGGGCAAACACAGCATCAGCATGGGCGGGTCGTTGACGCAATACGACCTGTGGCTCAAGAATCAGCAGATGGTGCCGAACGCTGACGCTTCGGCATCGGCAACGGCGATCCGGCGCAGGCGATGTTCACGGCCGGCGAACTTCCCCGGCGCGTCGGCAGACCAGCTGACCGCTGCCAGAGCCTCTACGCGATCCTGACCGGCCGCGTGACGCAGCATCGCCGCCAACGCGGCCTCGAGCGAAGACAGTGGCGAGTACGAATACCTCGGCAATCGGTCACAGCGCTCGCGCATGCGGGAGGCAGGGTTCTTCGTCCAGGACTCGTGGCGCGTCCGGCCGGACCTGACGGTCAACGCCGGCCTGCGCTACGAGCTGCAGTTCCCGTTCACGCCGCTGAACAACAGCTATTCGACGGCCACCCTCGACGAGCTTCTGCGGCGTGTCGGGGACGAATCCCGATACCTCTGCAACCTGTTCCAGCCTGGCACCAGCCGGGCGCGCCCCGACGTTCATCAACTTCGGCGAGGGCACGCACGGCCTACAACACCGACTACAACAACTGGGCGCCGAGCGCCGGCGTGGCCTGGACGCTCGAAGGCGTCGCGGGCTGCATCGGGCCACATTTTCGGCCGCAACGAGGGCGACACGGTCCTCCGCGGCGGCTTCACGCGGCGTTCAGCCGTGAGGGCATGGCCGACTTCACCGGCATCGGTTCGGCGCCAACCCCGGCGTGACGATCAGCGCTAACCGCGAAGCCGAGCCCGGCAACATCGGCGCGTTACCGGTACTGTTCCGCGACGGCGAACGCTCGGCGCCGCCGCCCTTCCCGCTGACGCCGCCAGTACCCGCTCACCGACGTGGTCACCGAGGACGTCAACCTGATTCGATCCGGACCTCCAGGTGCCGTACGCCGACTCCTGGACGGTCGGTCTGCAGCGCGCGCTCGGCCGCAACATGGCGATCGAGGTCCGCTACGTCGGCACGCGGTCGCGCGACCAGCTGGGCCGACGCTGAACTACAACGAGCTCAACATCCTCGAGAACGGGTTCCTCGAACGAGTTCAGGCTCGCGCAGGCGAACCTGCAGGCGAACGTCGCCGCCGGCCGCGGCAGCACGTTCGCGCTACCGCGGCGCCGGCACCGGCACGGTCGCCGCTGCCGATCATGTCCTGGCGTACTTCCACGGGCGCCGGCGATCGCCGGCAACGCCGCGGCGTACACGTCGGCGAACTTCGGACCAACAACACGTTCCTGAACCCGCTCGCGACGTACAACCCGAACCCGTTCGACGTTCGCCGAACAACCTCGTACGCACGACGCCGGCGCAGCGCACCAACGCGCGCCGACGCCGGCCTGCCGGCGAACTTCTTCCTCGCCAACCCCGACCTGCTCGGCGGCGCGAACCTCACGACCAACGGCGGCAAGACCGACTACAACTCGCTGCAGCTCGAGTTGCGCCGGCGGCTGTCGCAGGGCCTGCAGTTCAGCGCGAGCTACGTGTTCGGCAACGCGAGCAGTCGACTTCGGCAGACGCTTCCGCCGCGACGTCTTCATGGATTCGCGACGCCGGCGACCGGGCGACATCACGCACGCGTTCAAGGCGAACGTCGTCTACGAGCTGCCGTTCGGCCAGGGCCGGCGCTTCGGCGGCAACGCCAACGGCGTTCGTCGATCGCATCATCGGCGGCTGGCAGCTCGAGCGGCGTCGCGCGCATCCAGAGCGGCCGGCTGGTCGATCTCGGCAACGTGCGCCTGGTCGGCATGACGAGGACGACGTGCAGGACATGTTCAAGCTGCGGTTCGACGATGCCGGCAAGAAGGTATGGATGCTGCCGCAGGACGTCATCGACAACACGATCAAGGCGTTCAGCGTCAGCGCGACGTCGCCACCGGCTACGGCGCCGGCGACCGCCGACCGGCCGCTACTTCGCGCCCGCCAACGGGCCGGACTGCATCGAGATCGACAACGGCGCCGACTACGGCGACTGCGGCATGCGCTCGCTGGTCGTCACCGGTCCGATGTTCCAGCAGCACGACTTCAGCGTCGTCGAAGCGCATCACGATCGTCGGACGCGACGAACGTCGAGTTCCGCCTCGAGATGCTGAACGCGTTCAACAACGCGAACTTCGTTCCGGTCGGCGGCATCGGCAACAACGTTGGCGCGACCCTCAACAACTACGAGGTCACGGGCCTGACCGGCACGAACACCGCCCGCGTCATCCAGCTCGTCACGCGCATCAACTGGTAGGGCACTACGTCGGGCCGGCCGGGTCGCACAGCCCGGCCGGTCTTCTCGACGCCGGTTCTCGCCGGCACCGCAGGTGATTCCTCCCACCTGCAGGCGGCGAGGGCTGGCAACTTCCTGGCCTCCCCTTCCCCCCCTTCCTCGTATTGAGAGTCCCGCACTTAGGGTCTCAGAGGGCCGAATTGGCCGTGACGAACCCGTTCTGGGACGAACACCTTTTTCAGGCTATTTATCACCAAAAAACAGCCATCAGCCATCACCTTCTGCTTGACTCTCCCTAGGCCAGGCGTAGGGTCTGCCACAGCCTATCAGTCATTTTCGAACCTCAGGTATTCGGGGGGCCTCCGGATGTCTTGTACGTCTTTGCGGTATCAGGAGGAGGATGCGCAATGAGATGCAGGCTTGTCACACTCGTAGTGTGCTTCAGCCCTGGCGTTGGCCGGTTCGGCCTTCGGCCAGGGCGCCGCCACCACATCGACGATCTCGGGCGTCGTCGTTGACTCCGCCGGCGGCGTCGTCCCCGGCGCGGAAGTCACAGATCAAGCACAATGCAACGGGCGTCACGCAATCCGCGGTCAGCAACGCGGAAGGCGCGTATTCGTTCCCGGCCTGCCCATCGGCACCTACACGGTGACCGTCACCCTTCAGGGTTTCAAGACATTCGTCGCCAACGATGTCGTGATCACGGCTGGTTCGCCGGCCAGCAGTCCGGGCGGTGCTCGAAGTCGGCGGCCTCGAAGAGCAGGTTCTGGTCTCGTCCAAGTCCGAAATCGTCCAGACCCAGTCCACCGTCATCTCCTCGACGATCAACGCGAACCAGATCGTGAAGCTGCCGAACACCAGTCGCGCGGCGCTCGACTTCGTGACGAGTCTGCCGGGCGTGACCTCGCCCGGCGGAAACCGGCAGTCGCAGATCAACGGGTTGCCGCATGGCGTCATCAACATCACGCTGGACGGCGTGAACATCCAGGACAATACGCTGCAGGAGCACAGACGGCTTCTTCGCCATCGTGAACCCGCGGCTCGACGCGGTCGAAGAAATCACGGTGACGACAGCGACGCAGGAAGCCAGCGCCGGTCAGGGCGCCGTGCAGATCAAGTTCGTGACGCGGTCGGGCGGCAACAGTTCACCGGCAGCGGCTACTACTACTACCGGAGCGACAAGCTCAACGCGAACACCTGGTTCAACAACCGTGCCGAGATCGCCAAGACCAGACTCAGGCAGAAGCAGATGGGCGTCCGCGCCGGCGGCCCCATCCTGATTCCAGGGCTGTTCGACGGGCGGAACAAGGCGTTCTTCTTTGTCAACTACGAAGAAGTCCGCCAGCCCGGGCGGCGTGTACGCGCGACCGTAACATTCTCAACCCGCTCGCGCAGCAGGGCATCTTCACCTATATCCCGACCGGGGGGCGGCGCAGCAGGTCAACCTGCTGGCGCTCGCCGCCGCCAACGGCCAGACGTCGACGGCAGATCCACTCGTTGCCAACCTCCTGCGGGACATTCGAAGCTCCGCGTCGAGTGGCTCGGTCCAGCAATTGATGCCAACCTCGAGCGCTTCCGGTACAACGTAGCAATTTCGATTCGTTGTACGCTACCCAACGACACGCATCGACTACAACATCACCGACAAGCACCGCTTCAGCAACGCGTTCAACTACCAGCGCTTCAATACCAACCCCGACACGCTGAACAACCGCGATGCACAGTTTCCAGGATTTCCAGCCGCGGCGAGCCAGGTCTCGGAGCGCTATGCGTCAGCAATTCGCTTCGCTCGACGCTCGGCGCGAACATCGTCAACGAAGTGTTGGTCGCGTGGAGCGGAGCGCCGGTCACCTTCTTCAGAGAGTTTACCGCCGACATGTGGGGCGGGACGTCCGTCGCCGATCAGGCGGCTATCGGATCCTCTTCCCCACCACGGCGGGCATGAATCCGGCCAGCGCGATCCGGCCGGCGGCCAACCCGTCAGTCGCGAAACGCGTCAACCATGCTGATCGAGAACACCTTACGTGGCTCCGCGGTAAGCACAGCTTGACCATGGGCGGATCGTGGACGCAGTACGATTTGTGGCTGAAGAATCAGCAGCTGGTGCCAGAACCTGTCGCTGGGATCGACGGCGGCGGCCTGCCCAACCTGGTTACCGGAGATCCGGCATTGGCCCTGTTCAACGCGGCGAACTTTCCGGGCGCTTCGGCCGATCACTCGCCAGGCGCAGAGCCTCTACGCGATTATCACCGGGCGCGTGACGCAGCTCGCCGGCAACGCGGCGATTGGACGAGGATACGCGGGAATATGCAGTATCCTTGGCAACTGCGGACCCAGCGCGCGCGCATGCGCGAGGCCGGGTTCTTCTTCCAGGACTCGTGGCGCGTCCGGCCGGACCTGACGATCAATGCCGGCCTCCGCTACGAGCTGCAGTTCCCGTTCACGCCGCGCAACGACAGCTATTCGACGGCTACCGCTCGAGAGCTTCTGCGGCCGGTCGGGGACGAACCCGGATACGTTCTGCAACCTGTTCCAGCCGGGCAATCAGCCGGGTGCCCGCCCGACGTTCATCAACTTCGGCCGGGCACGCCGGCCTACAACACCGACTACAACAACTGCGCGCCGAGCGTCGGCGTGGCGTGGACGCTCAAGGGCAGTGACCGGACTCATCGGGCACGCATGTTCGGCCGGAACGAGGGCGACTCGGTCCTCCGCGGCGGCTTCACGCGCGCGTTCAGCCGCGAAGGCATGGCCAACTTCTCCGACCGGTACGGCGGCAAACCCCGGCGTGACCATCGACGACCGACGCGGAGCCAGGCCCTCGGGAATCTCGGTGGCGCTCCCGTTGCTGTTCCGTGACGGGAACCTGGGGCCTGCGGCCTTCCCGCCGGCGCCCGGTATCCGCTGACCGAGCTTGTCACCGGGACGTCAACCTCATGGATCCGAACCTTCAGGTTCCGTACGCGGACTCCTGGACCGTCGGTCTGCAGCGCACGGTCGGCCGCAACATGGCGTTTGAAGTCCGCTACGTCGGAACGCGGTCGCGCGACTGTGGGCACACGCTGAACTACAACGAGATCAACATCTTCGACAACGGGTTCATTCAAGGAGTTCCGCGCGGCGCAGGCCAACCTGCGGGCAAACGTCGCGGCAAGGCCTGGCGACTCAGGGGTTCGCCTACCGCGGGCCCGACACCGGAACGGTTCCGCTGCCGATCATGTTCGCGTATTTCCAGGGCGCGGGCGATCCGAACAACGCCGCGGCGTATACGTCGGCGAACTTCAGGACCAACAACAAGTTCCTGACGCCGCTCGCGACGTTCAACCCGAACCCGTTCGACGTTCGCGCAAAACCTCTACAACAATGCCACACAGCGCACCAACGCGGCGAATGCCGGCCTCCCGGCGAACTTCTTCCTCGCGAACCCCGACCTGATCGGCGGCGTCGGACCTGACCACCAACATCGGCACGTCCGACTACCACGCGCTGCAACTCGAGCTGCGCCGCCGGCTGGCGCAGGGCCTCCAGTTCAACGCGAGCTACGCGTTCGGCAACCAGCAGATCTCACTCGTGGCAGACCTTCCGCCGTGACATCTTCATTATTCGCGACGCCGGCGACCCGGGAGATATCACCCACGTCTTCAAGATGACCGGGCTCTACGATCTGCCGTTCGGCCAGGGCCGGCGGTTCGGCGGCAACGTCAACGGCTTCGTGGATCGCATCATCGGCGATTGGTCGGTGAGCATGGTGTCGCGCATCCAGAGCGGCCGTCTGATCGACCTCGGGCAACGTCCGGCTCGTCGGGCATGACCGCCGACGATGTGCAGGGCATGTTCAAGCTGCGGTTCGACGACGCCGGCAAGAAGATCTGGATGCTGCCGCAGGACGTCATCGACAACACGATCCGCGCGTTCAGCGTCAGCGCGACCTCGGCGACCGGCTACGGCGCCGGCGGCCCGCCGACCGGCCGCTACTTCGCGCCGGCCAACGGTCCGGATTGCATCGAGATCGACAACGGCGCCGACTACGGCGACTGCGGCACGCGCTCGCTGGTCGTCACCGGTCCGATGTTCCAGCGCTACGACTTCAGCGTGGCGAAGCGGGTCACGGTCGTCGGCCGGACAAACTTCGAGTTCCGCTTCGAGATGCTGAACGCGTTCAACACGTGAACTTCGTTCCGGTGGGCGCGCGTCGACCAACGTCGACGCTACCCTCAACAACTACGAGGTGACTGGCCTGACGGGCACGAACACAGCCGCGTCATCCAGCTCGTCACGCGGTTCAACTGGTAAGCGGCACGACGTCAAAACCGGCCGGGTCGCACGAGCCCGGCCGGCTTCTCGATGCCGGTTCTCGCCGGCACCGCAGGTGCATCTCCATCCCAACCTGCCGGCGGCGAGGGCTGGCGACTTCCTCCCCTCCCTCCTCGCATCCGAGTCCCGGCCTCGGGTTAACGGCCAATACGCTGTTCTTGAAGCGGTCTGGGATAAACACCGTTAAAGGCAATTCGCACACTGGGAAATGTGCCGTCAGTGCATCACGCTCTTGCTTGACACTCCCACGGCAGCCGTGGCGTAGCGTTGCTGCCCAGCCCATCGCTGTCTTCGAACCTCAGGTGCCTCGGGGGATCTCCGGATGTTTGTTAGGTGCTTGCGGTATCAGGAGGAGGATGCGCAATGAGATGCAGGCTTGTCACACTCGGTCGTGTGCTTCGGCCTGGCGTTGGCCAGTTCGGCCTATCGCGCCAGGGCGCCGCCACCACATCGACTATTCCGGCGGTCGTCGTTGATTCCGCCGGGCGGTGTTGTCCCCGGCGCGGAAGTCACCATCAAACACAATGCAACCGGGCGTCACGCAATCCGCGATCAGCAACGCGGAAGGCGCGTATTCTGTTCCCCAGCCTGCCTATCGGCACCTACACGGTGACAGTCACCCTTCAGGGGTTCAAGACCTTCGTCGTCAACGACGTCGTGCTCACGGCCGGTTCGCCAGCCAGCGTTCGCGCCGTGCTCGAGGTCGGCGGCGTCGAAGAGCAGGTCCTCGTGTCGTCGCGGTCTGAGATCGTCCAGACGCAGTCGACCGTCATCTCGTCGACGATCAACGCCAACCAGATCATGAAACTCCCGATCACGCAGCCGCAGCGCGCTCGACTTCGTCGACGATGTCTGCCGGGCGTGACGACGGCGGGTGGCAACCGGCAGTCGCAGATCAACGGCCTGCCGCGCGGCGTCGATCAACATCACGCTCGACGGCGTGAACATCCAGGACAACACGCTGCGGAGCACTGACGGCTTTTTCGCGATCGTCAACCCGCGCCTCGACGCGGTCGAGGAAGTCACGGTGACGACGGCGACGCAGGACGCCAGCGCCGGTCAGGGCGCCGTGCAGATCAAGTTCGTGACGCGGTCGGGGAGCAACGACTTCACGCGGTAGCGGCTATCACTACTATCGCAGTGACAAGCTCAACGCCAACACCTGGTTCAATAACCGTAGCGGCGTGGCCAACACTCCGCTCAAGCAAAATCAATACGGCGGGCGCGCAGGTGGTCCGATCGTCATTCCGGGCTTGTTCGACGGCCGAAACAAGGCGTTCTTCTTCTTCAACTACGAAGAATTCCGCCAGCCGGGCGCCGTCTCGCGCGACCGAAACATATTGAACACGCTCGCGCAGCAGGGGATCTTCACGTATGTCCCGACCGGTGGATCGCCGCAGCAGGTCAACCTGCTGGCGCTCGCGGCCGCCAACGGTCAGACTTCGACGCCAGATCCGACGGTTGCCGGCCTGCTGCGAGACATCCGGACCGCCATTGCCGGTGGCTCGGTTCAACCAATAGACGACAATCTCGAGCGCTTCAGGTTCAACGTGCCTTTCGATTCGTTCAACTTCTACCCAACGACTCGAATCGACTACAACATCACCGAGAAGCACCGTTTTAGCAACGCGTTCAACTACCAGCAGTTCGATACCAACCCCGACACGCTGAACGACCGTGATCCAGTTTCCCAGGTTTCCCGGTGCAGGGTAGCCAGACCTCGAAGCGCTACAGTCTGAGCAACTCGCTACGCTCGACTTTAAGCTCCAATATCGTGAACGAAGTGCTGGTGGCCTGGAGCGGAGCGCCGGTGCAGTTCTTCGAAGGAACTCACCGCCGACATGTACGGCGGAACGTCATGTGGCGGATCAGGGCGGGTACCGTCTCCTCTTCCCGACAACGGCTGGGATGAACCCGGCCAACGTGTCGTCCAACTCGACGCCGGCATCGCGAAATGCATCGACGACGCTGATCGAGGACACGTTCACGTGGCTGCGCGGCAAGCACAGCTTGAGCATGGGTGGATCGTGGACCCAATACGACCTTTGGAGTAAGAACCAGCAGCTTGTGCCGAACATATCCCTTGGGGCAACTGGCGGTGGTCTTCCCAACTTGCAAACAGGAGATCCTGCTCAGGGAATGTTCGGCGCCGCGAATTTTCCCGGCGCATCGGCCGCGCAGTTGAACCAGGCGCAGGCGCTTTACGCGATCCTCACCGGCCGCATAACTCAGATACAGGCCAACGGTAGATTGAACGAGGATACCAACGAGTACCAATATCTCGGTCTGGCTACGCAGCGCGCTCGCATGCGGGAGGCGGGGTTCTTCGTCCAGGACTCCTGGCGTGTCAGGCCAGACCTGACGATCAATGCTGGCCTGCGCTACGAGCTGCAGTTTCCGTTCACTCCTCGGAACAACAGCTATTCGACCGCGACCGTCGACGAGCTTCTGCGGTCGGTCGGGAACAAACCCCGATACGTTCTGCAACCTGTTCCAGGCGGGCAACCTGCCTGGTGCGCCGCACGACGTTCATCAATTTCGGCGCGGGCACGCCGGCGTACGACACCGATTACAACAACTGGGCGCCCAGCGTCGGCGTGGCCTGGACGCTCAAGGGTCGTCGGGACTCATCGGCACCCTCTTCGGCCGGAACGAAGGCGACTCGGTGCTTCGCGGCGGCTTCACGAGGGCCTTCAGCCGTGAAGGCATGGCAAATTCTCCGACCGCTTCGGGGACAATCCCGGGGTAACTATCGATGCAGCCGAAGCCAATCACTTGGCAACCTCGGAACGGTGCCGTTGCTGTTCCGCAACGGGAGCCTGTCGGCTCCGCCTATTCCTCTGACGCCGCAGTATCCATTGACCGACGTCATCACCGAGGACGTCAACCTGATGGATCCGAACCTTCAGGTCCCGTACGCCGACTCCTGGACCGTCGGCCTCCAGCGCAGCATCGGCCGCAACATGGCGGTCGAGGTCCGCTACGTCGGCACCAGGGCGCGCGACCTGTGGGACACGTTGAACTACAACGAGATCAACATCTTCGACAACGGGTTCATCCAGGAGTTCCGTGCGGCGCAGGACAACCTGCGCGCCAACGTCGCGGCAGGCCTGGCAAATCAGGGGTTCGCTTACCGCGGGCCAGGCACGGGAACCGTGCCGTTGCCGATCATGTTCGCGTATTTCCAGGGTGCCGGAGACCCGAATGACGCGGCAGCTTACACGTCGACCAACTTCAAGACCAACAACGATTACCTGACGAATCTGGCAACGTTCAATCCCAACCCGTTCACCTTCGCGAACAATTTGTTCAGCAACGCCACGCAGCGGACCAACGCGGCGGCGTCGGGCCGAATCCCGGTCAACTTCTTCATCAGCAACCCCGATCTGATAGCCGGCGGGGACCTGACCACGAACATCGGCCGGTCGGATTACCACGCGCTGCAGATCGAGCTGCGCCGCCGCCTGGCGCAGGGTCTCCAGTTCAACGCCAACTACGCGTTCGGCAACCAGATGGTCAGTTCGTGGCAGACGTTCCGGCAGCCGATCTTCATGGTTCGTGACAACTCCAACGGCCTGAACGATCCGGGAGACATCACGCACGTCTTCAAGCTGAGCGCGCTGTACGATCTCCCTTCGGTCAGGGGCGGCGGTTTGGCGGCAACGTCAACGGCTTCTGGAATCGCATCATCGGCGACTGGTCGGTCAGCATGGTTGGGCGTATTCAGAGCGGCCGTCTGATCGATCTGGGCAACGTCCGACTCGTGGGCATGACCGAAGACGACGTCCAGGGCTTCTTCAAGATGCGGTTCGACGACGACGCGAAGAAGATCTGGATGATGCCGCAGGACGTCATCGACAACACGATCCGGGCGTTCAACGTCAGCGCGACGCACCCAGCGGCTACGCCGGCGGTAACCTGCCGACCGGCCGCTACTTCGCGCCGGCCAACGGTCCGGATTGCATCGAGATCGACGCGCCTCAGGCCGGCAACGAGCGGCGATTACGGTAACTGCGGCACGCGCTCGCTCGTGGTCACCGGCCCGATGTTCCAGAACTACGACATCAGCCTTGCGAAGCGAGTCCCGGTGGTTGGCCGGACGAACATCGAGTTCCGCTTCGAGATGCTGAACGCGTTCAACAACGCGAACTTCGTTCCCGTGGGCGGCATCGGGTCGGTCCTCAACAACTACGAGGTGACCAATCTGACCGGTAACAACCTCTCGCGGGTCATTCAGCTCGTGACGCGGTTCAACTGGTAGGGCACTACGATGGACCGGCCGGGCTGGCTGTCCTGGCCGGTCTCTCGATGGCCGGTTCTTGCCGGTCGCAGGTGCTCCTCCCACCTGCTGCCGGCGGGACCGGCGGCTTCCTTTCCGTCGATTGCAGATCGACGATTGGTTGATTTGCAGATTCTCAATCGTCAATCTGCAGTCTGCAATCGTCAATAATCCCCTGTCTCCAGCGCTCCCGCGGAAAAGCGCGCGAGCGAATGATGCCCCACCGGCTCAGGCGAAACGCACACGCCGTCGTGAGGCAGCCGATCCCGTACATGACACAACGGAGGAAATCGATCGACGACGCGTCGGCGCGCATATCGCGTAGGACACGACACTTCCCCGATCCGATAGCCGAGCCAGGCGGTCTCCGCGAGCACCTCGTTGTCGAACACGAAATCATCCGAGTTCAGATCGAGCGGCAGCTGCTCGAGGAGTTCGCGCGAGTACGCCCGGTATCCCGTGTGGAACTCCGACACCTTGGTTCCCAGCAGGCAGTTTCCCACCAGCGTCAGCGCCGCGGTTCGCCACATAGCGCCAGACCGGCATGCCGCCTTCGAGCGCCTGCCCGCCGAGAATGCGCGAGCCGAGCACGCACGCATAGAGCCCGCTCGCCACGAGATCCACCATCGCAGGAAGCAGCTTCGGCGTGTACTGGTAGTCCGGATGGATCATCACGACGATGTCGGCGCCGTGATCGAGCGCCAGGCGATAACAGGTCTTCTGATTGGCTCCGTAACCGCGATTGCTGGGGTGAGCGTGCGCCACGACTTTTGGCAGCCGCCGGGCCAGCGACAGCGTCCGATCCTGACTGGCGTCGTCCACGACGATCACCAGATCGACGAAATCGAATGCCACCACTTCGCGCCACGTCCGCTCGAGCGTGCGCTCGGCGTTGTACGCCGGCATGACGACGATCACCTTCTTGCCGGCGATCATCGCTCGGTACCCGGGGACTGGTAAGTGGCCGGAAGCTTTCTCAGATCCATCAGCATCCTGAGCGCGGGCTCGTAAGCGGGATCCTGGCGGACGACTATCTCGAGTTGTTGCCGCGCCTCCGCCACCTGGCCTTTGCGCCACAGCACGACGGCCAGATCGTATCGTGATGCTGAATCCTGCGGACGGATGCGGACCGCTTCCCGAAGATGGACCAGGGCCTCGTCCGCGCGCCCGAGACGCGCGAGCGAGTTTCCCAGGTCAGCTCTCGCTTCAGCAAGCGACGGGTTCATCCGGACAGCTTTTTCGTACTCGAGCACGGCAGCGTCCAGCTTTCCCGCGGCTTCAAGGGCCTCACCGAAACCGATCCTCACCTGCACGTCGGCAGGATCGAGACGAACGGCTGCCTCGAACTGTGCGAGTGCTTCGTCATGACGTCCTTGAATCGCGAGGGCGGATCCAAGATGGCGGCGCGACACGGCATTGTCCGGCTGCAGTTCGACGGCCCTGGCGAAGTGCGCGATCGCTTCGGACGTCCGGCCTTGTTGGGCCAGCGCGACGCCCAGATAGCTGTGCGCCTGTGCCAGATCCGGAGCGAGGGCGACCGCCGCGCGAAGCTGTTCTTCAGCCTCAGCGAATTTCCCCCTTTCGCCGAGCGCCGCACCGAGATTGGCGCGTGCTATCGCGTCGTTGGGGTTGACTCTGAGCGCGTGTCGATAATGATCCATCGCGTCATCCAGCCTGCCCGCAGGCACCAGGACCGAACCCAAGCCTGTGTGTGCTTCCACCGAGTCCGGATTGATGCGGAGCGCCGCCTCGAACTGCACGCGCGCCTCCTCGTTCCTGCCGGCCGCGACGAGCGCGTCAGCGAGGTTGTTGTGTGCGCGATAGTTGTCGCTGGTGACGCGCAGCGTATGCTGCCATAGATCGATGCTGTTTCCCCAGACCGCGACCTGCTGACGCGCCACGATGATACAAGCGATCATGGCCGCGGCCGCGGCGATGACGTACCCGACGTAGCGTCCGGCTGGAGCCGGACCTGACTTGTCGTAGCGTCCGGCTTCTTGCGCGCGTAGCGCGAAGGCGGCAGCCGGACCTGACAGCCTGACTGCGAAACCTCGCATCACATCCGGCAGTCCCCACACGACGACGATGAACAGCCCGATCAGGGGGAGGTAGGTGTACCTGTCGGCCATCGGCTGACTACCCACCTGGATCAACCCGATGACCGGCACGAGCGTACCGACGTACCAGAACCATCCGACCGGCGCGTACGCGTAACGGGTTCCTGCGCGAACGGCCAGCACAGTCAGTCCGATCAGCATCAGAGCCGAGAAGACGACACGTGATGGGGATTCGCTCGCGGCGTATGGGTAGAGGGGAGCCAGGTCCACCGGCCAGATCATCTGCCCGATGTACGCCACGTAGGTGACGACCGCATTGGCGATCCGCCGTCCCACCGGAAGCGTGTCGAACGCACGGACTGCCCCGGCACTCTGCTGCACGAGGTAGGTCACAATGGACGACGCCAGCGCGCAAAGGAACAGCGGAGCTTTCTCGCGCACCAGTCCGCGGAATTCGTGCGTCTTCGTCAGATGCCAGATTCCGTTCCTATCTGTCTCATGCGCCAACGTTGACCCGCCCAAGCGGCCAGAGGTCGAGTAGCAGCAGAAGGAAAGGCAAGGTCACGAGCATCGGCTTCGTTGCAAGTCCCACCGCGAAGAACAGGAGCACGAGGCCATACCGGCCCCACGATTTGGTTTCGACATATCGCACGTACGCCCAGAGCGTGAGCCACGCGAACAGCGTGCTGAGCACGTCCTTGCGCTCGGCGATCCACGCGACGGACTCCACGTGCAGAGGATGCACCCCGAAGAGTCCAGCGACGCAGGCGCTCTTCAGCGTCTCCCCGGTCATTCGACTGAGGAGCGCAGAACAGCAGGAGCGTATTGAGCTAGATGAATCAGCACGCTCGTGGCGTGATGTCCTCGCGGATTCAGACCATAGAGCTCCACATCGGTCATGTGGGACAGCCACGTCACCGGGTGCCAGTTCCCGGCGTGGGTCGCTGTCAGAGCCCAGACGGTTCCGCTCCACGTCAGGCCTGCGCGGACGTAGCGGATTGTCGAGGACGTAGTTCGGGTCGTCGAAGTTGGTGAAGCCGAGATTCAGCGCCGGCGCATAGACGATGAGGACTGCCACGACGAGGCCGAGACCGAGGGCCCAACGCGGCCAACCTCCATGGGAGTCGGAGGTGGCCGGCGGTCGGAGGCCCCCCTCGCGTGGAATGAATCGCGCGGCCGGTCGCCTGACGGCCTGAGCGCTCCGTCGTTCGCCTTGCGGTCTTTGGCATTCCTGCTGATCGAGTGATCGCGTCGGCCTATCGTGTCACGGCTGCGCTTTTCACTCCAAGAGCCCAGCGATGGGGCACGTTGCGCGGGCTGCGACTCCGGCGCGATCCTCGACTTCGCGCGCGACGATCCCGCTTTTGCCGTTCTGTGGATCTCCGGCGGCTAGTGCCATCTATTGCCGTGTTGGTGATGCGTGTGTACGACAGCTCCCAGGCAGGGCCAGGAGATCAGGAGGTCAGTGGATCATGATGGGCTGCGTCCCTGCTTTCATGACTCCTGCTCTCCTGCCCTCCTGTGCCAACCCCACCAGCGTTGCCGCGGTCCACATAGCCTCACAGGAGGGCCAGGAGATCAGGAGGTCAGCGGATCATGATGGGCTGCGCCCTGCTTTCATGACTCCTGCTCTCCTGCCCTCCTGTGCCAACCCCACCAGCGTTGCCGCGGTCCACATAGCCTCACAGGAGGGCCAGAAGATCAGGAGGTCAGCGGATCATGATGGGCTGCGCCCTGCTTTCGTGACTCCTGCTCTCCTGCCCTCCTGTGCCAACCGCCACCAGCGTTGCGGCGGTCCACATAGCCTCACAGGAGGGCCAGGAGATCAGGAGGGCAGCGGATCATCATGGGCTGCGCCCTGCTTTCGTGACTCCTGCTCTCCTGCCCTCCTGTGCCAACCGCCACCAGCGTTGCGGCGGTCCACATAGCCTCACAGGAGGGCCAGGAGATCAGGAGGTCAGTGGATCATGATGGTGCTGCGCTCCTCCACTTTCATGACCTCCTTTATTTCTGTTCTCCTGTAACCAAGCAACAGGTAACTCAGCGTCAGGAAACCCTCTGCTTCTGTTAACTAGCGGATTGCCCGACCGATTTTCCGTACCGATCCGGGTGTTCGAGACGCTTCAAACCGGCTCTCAGTGTCGTGGCGTTGAAATTCATGAGGAGCCCGACCTGATACCCGGATAGCTTCAGGTATGTGATGACTTGAGCCTGGTGGACCGGCAGCAACCGTTCGATGGCCTTCACCTCAACGACTAGAGAGCCCTCGACAAGCAGGTCAAGCCTGAGCTGGCCGCTAACTGGCTGGCCCCGATACATGAGGCTCACACGCCGTTCGGGCTCAGCCCGGATCCCCTCGACCTTCAACTCGATCAACAGGCATTCGCGATAGATGGACTCGAGTAGCCCAGGGCCGAGGGCGCGATGAACGGTGATCGCGCAACCAATGACCCGCTCCGACAAGGAATCGATGTTGTCGACGCATGAACTCATGGCTCGCGGACGAGCACGAACTGCGCCAGCGCGATTCGGGCGATTTCTAGTACGGACATGACGATGTAGTGCTGTTTCTACAGCGTTGTTGATCCAGCGTGGTGGCATGAACTGCGAGGAGGCGCGGACGAATTCCGTCCGGCCCCGCAACCGGCTGTAGTATTTTGGCGGCTTGCTTTGAGACTGGGTGGGTAGCCCAAGCCTTGGGCCATTCGACACCTCGGGTGGGAACAAGGCAAGGAAGGAGCGTTGGCATCAAAGTGGTTCGTTTGATCCGATGAAGGCAGAGACTATTGACAGGTGTAGCCGCCGTCGGCGGCGACCAGCGCCCCCGTCATGAACGGACAATCGTCGGACAACAGGAACAACACGGCTCGACCGATCTCTTCGGGCGTTCCCAGCCGCTGGACCGGCTGAGCGGTCCGCAACATTTCGTGAATGGCCTCGTGTGACAGACCGCTTGCTTGATGGAATCGCTCGACAGACGGCCCAAGCATCGGTGTGTCGACGGTGCCCGGGCAGATGCAGTTGACCCTCACGTTGTATGGCGCGTAGTCGATCGCGGTGCTCTTGGTGAGCTGACCGACCGCCGCCTTGCTCATGCCGTACGCGGCGCTGCTCCCTTTACCGATGAAAACCTGGTCCGATCCCATGAGGACCACGTTGCCGTATCGCTGTTTCCTCATGATTGGCAGAACTTCCTTCAGAACGTAGAAGGGGCCCTTCGTGTTGATGGACAGGACGCGTTCGAACTCCTCGATGCTCGTATCCTCGATGTTCGCGAACAAATGCACGCCGGCGGCGACAAACAACAGGTCGATCCTGCCATCCTGGTCCACGACGTTCTGGACCGAGCGGCGAACCTGGCGATAGTCCCGGACATCACACGACTGGAACACACCGTCCGCCGTCTCTTTGAGATCGAGCACATGCGTCTTGCACCCCTGCTGAACCAGGAGTCGTACCACGGCATTCCCCATGCCCGACGCGCCACCGACGATTAATGCCGACCTTGTCCTTGAACCGAAGCGCTGTGTCCATTGACTGTCTCGCTTGAAGGGATTCTGCACGTCAAGGTTATCTCCTTACGACCGTGCGATGGTGACCCGCATTGCGATTGATCACAGCATCCTTGTCAGCATGAAGACGCCGGGAACCTGCATCACCATGTGGGCACTCATGTGCCCGATCATCGCGGCTTCGAGACCATGCCTCCAGTATAAGTACCCGAACACGGTGCCGGCTATCCCATTCAAGACCAGCGCGCGGAAGACGAGCGTCGTCGTCAGCGGCGTCATGGCCGAGGTAGCCGGCAGGTGTCCTAAACCGAAAAGCATGGCGACGAGAACGATGGCGATCCAAAACGCACCCGACGTGGGGAGCCCGGCCGGAGTCTTCCACCATCGGCCACAAATCCATGCCACCAGCGACATGAGGAACAGGCGCATGATCAGTTCCTCGGTGATGCCGCCGTACAGGACACCGCCGAGCAGCCGCTTCCAAAGCGGAATCGCAAAAAGCGGAAGCATCGCAGGTGGCAGGTGCCGTAGAAAAACAAGCGCCTCGATTGCGACGAGGGTGGTGCCGACCGCTGCGCCAGCCAGGAGCGCGGGAAGCACGACGGCCCGCGCAGCCGGCGCCCGCTTTCCCGTAGTCCAAGCCTGGATCAGCGGCATGCGCAATCCTATGCGTTCCGACAGGACCAGGCCGATGAGGATGGTGACGGCAAGCAGGATGCCGTTCTGGAGGAGCGCCAGCGTGAGGACCAGCGGCATCGGGACGTCAGGCGCAGCCCCTTGACCGAAGATGCTGCTTCCAACGAGCTCCATCATGTAGGGAAGGACGGCGACAACGCCAAGCAGTCCTGCCACCAACAACACGGCGAAGGCCTTCCAATTGAGCCCCGTCAGCAGGGGCCTCACTTGGCCGCTCCGAGTCGCGCGAGTGCTTCGACCACCTGCCGCAGGCCGTCGACACCGACGACGAAGTAAATCAACGCCGGCACCAGGACGATTATCCCTGCACCCAGCACGATACCGGCCTTGGCCCAGACGCGACGCTGCACGAGAGCGGGCGGCTGGCTCCCGAGCGCCATCACGCCGAACACGATCGCCATCACGGCCTTCTCCATCCCCGCGAGATTGACGAAGCACAAGAGCCCCAGGATCAGCGATGCGGTGGCATACGCGTACTTCTGACCCAGAACGGCGGCTTCTCGAGCGGGACGGTCATCATTCTTCATACGATGTCCTCATACGAGTCGCGGTTCGATCCGGAATGGGTTGGCCCGGAGGCACAGAAACAACAGCGCGGCGACCCCGACGGCCACCGGTCGCGTCCACCACGTCAGCGGATCCATCGTCGCCGCCTCCAGCGCGCGCCAGGCAAGCAGACACACGGACCCAGCTGTCAGCACCAGACCGGCCGGGATGGCATCCGGTCGGTCGAGTTGCGCTTCGATCGCCGGCCACACATCAGCGGTAACCGCTGCACGGTTGACCGCCGTGAGTCTCTCCGCCAGCGAACGAAGCGCTTCAATCTCCGACGCACACTGGCGGCACGTGAGAATGTGGGCGTCAATCTCGTCTCGATCGATAGGCGCCGTCTCGCCATCCATCCAGGCCATGGCCGAAAGGACGATCGCGTCGCATTGTGGCGTGTTCATGTTGCTCATCGCTCCCCACTCTGTGCTGGTGGCAGCCCACGTGACAGAGAGTCGCGCAACCGCTTACGTGCGTTGAACAGCCGGCTCATCACCGTGCCGACAGGTATCTCGAGCCACGCGGCCAGTTCGGCGTACGACAGACCGTCGAAATGCCGCAGCATGACAACCTCGCGGTCGATCGGCGACAGCGCGGCCAGTGCCCGCTCGATTTCCAGGCGTTCTTCAACCGGCAGGCCTGGCGATGCGAGCAGGTCCGGCTGCATAGCGTGATCGACGGCGTCCATGCGGCGACGCGTGACGTGCTTGAAACAGCAGTTCCGGAGGATCGCGTAGAACCACGCATAGAAGACTCGTCCTCGATCGAACGTGTGGAGCGCCCGATGGGCGTTGAGGAACGCGTCCTGCACAGCATCTTGGGCGTCCTCCCGGTTCCTGATGATCGCAATGGCATGCCCCAGCGCGCGGCCCTGGTAGCGTTCCACGAGCGTCCGGAACGCGTCTGGTTCGCCTTCCAGGCACCGCTGGACGGTCGTGGAGTCGTCCATCCCTCAACCCTAACTAGTGGACATGGGCGCGGATTATTCAGGCCCGACCGACTTGAACCGCTTGGCGGCAATTTTGGCAGCGCGAGGCCCACTTGCGGCAGTCCCAACGAATGGAGACCAGATGTCAGAGATGAAGGTGGTTCGGAAGGCCGACTGCAAGCCGCTCGTCGTCACAAATGTCGACGAGAGAGCGCTCATCCGATGGGATGGAGCCTCAGGATTGCCTAACACGGAAAATGGCCCGGCGCATCGCCGGGCCATTTCTACTAATTCGCTAGGGGATTTTGGTCGGGATGCCGGGATTCGAACCCGGGACCCCCTGACCCCCAGTCAGGTGCGCTACCAGGCTGCGCTACATCCCGTTCTATTTTTTCTTGCGCCCCTTCGCCATCTTCTTGGCGGCGGTCTTCGACCGAAGCGCGGCAGGCGATGGCTCGGGGCGCGGTGCCGGCTTGAGCTCGAACCCGGAGTCCGGCCCGTTGCCGCCAGGGCGGCGTGACAGCATCGCGGCCAGCGAGCGGAGACCCTTGCTTGACCTGCACGATCCGCTCGCGCGCGTCCTTGCCGAGCAGCTCGGCCAGCGACGTCATCGCCGGCTCGTCGGCACTGGCCGGGCGTTCTTCCTGCAGCTTGCGTCGCGCGCCGGCGAGGGTCAGACCCTCGGCGAACAGCAAGTGCTTGATCCGCAGGACCCGCTCGACATCCTGGCGTCGGTACACGCGCGGCGCCCCCTGCGATTTCGACACGCCAAGGTCAGGAAACTCCGCTTCCCACGATCGCAGGACGTACGGCTGGACGCTCGCGATTTCGCAAACCTCCGCCTGGCGGAACAGCGATTGGTTGGGGATCTCTACCCTGTCCGTTTGGGCCATCGACTCGAGGTGATGTCAGTCATTCAGCCGCCGGGCTTCGGGTGCCCAGTATATCAGAGGCTAGTGTCACGTGCTACGTGCGGACGTGCGGACGTGCTCACGTGCTGCTTCACGTGCGGACGTGCGCACGGTGCTCACGTGCGACACGTGCATACGTGCTCAGGTGCCTGGCTAGCTACCGGGAGTGGCGCACTAACGGCGGCCTGGACGGGCCGGGCTGGGTTGCTCGGCCGCCGGCCAGTTCGACACGTGGGCACGTCCGCACGCGACAGAACAGCACGTGGCACACCAGCACGTGCCCGCACACCAGCACGTCCGCACGTGACAAGCAGCACGTGCGCACGTGAGCACGTCCGCACGTCCGCACGTGACCGTCCCGTCTATAATCCCCCTGCCCGTGTCCAAGATCCTGACCTGTCCGCAGTGCGGCGCGGTCGTGCTCCCGGAAGAATCGGGTGGCATCTGTCCGCAGTGCCGGATTCGGATCGTCGGGGCCGATGGCGCCCCGCTTCCACCTCAGCCCCAGCGCGGCATCGACGAGACGCGTCTGGCGCCGCTGCCGGGCGTTCCCGAGGCAGTCGAGCCCACGCCCCCGTCGCGGCCGATCACCTCGTCTGGCTCCTCCCCCAGTCTCGTCGTCGGCAGGCTGGCTGGGGAGCTCCGGCGGGATCGATCACGGACGTTTTCAGCCGGGCTCCATTCTCGGCGGGCGCTATCGCGTGATTGGCCGGCTCGGCAAGGGCGGGATGGGCGAAGTGTATCGTGCCGACGATCTGAAGCTCGGACAGCCGGTCGCGCTCAAGTTTCTTCCTGCCGATGTCGATCGCGATCCTGCGCGGCTGACACAACTTCACACCGAGGTGCGCATGGCCCGGCAGGTCGCGCATCCGAACGTGTGCCGCGTCTACGACATCGATGAAACGGACGGTCACACGTTTCTCTCGATGGAGTACGTCGACGGCGAGGATCTCGGGTCGCTGCTGAAGCGGATCGGACGCTTCCCGCAGGATCGCGCGATCGAAGTGGCGCGGCAGATCTGCTCCGGCCTTGCGGCCGCTCACGAGCGTGGTGTCATCCATCGTGATTTCAAGCCGGCCAACGTGATGCTCGACAGCGCCGGCAAGGTGCGCATCACCGATTTCGGCCTCGCCGGTACGTCCGGCGAAGTCCTGCGCGCGGGCACTCCGGCCTACATGGCACCCGAGCAGATCTCAGGCGCGGAGGTTACGGCACGCAGCGACATCTACGCGCTCGGACTGGTTCTCTACGAGGTCTTCACGGGCCAGCGCGCGCTCGAAGGCAAGAACCTCGCGGAACTGATTCACAAGCGCGAGCAGCTCGATTTCCCGCAGCCATCGGCGATTGTCCGGGATCTCGATCCTGAGATCGAGCGCGCGATCATGCGCTGCCTCCAGCCCGATCCGGCCGTCCGGCCGTCATCGGCGCTTGTCGGTCGCGGCCGCGCTCCCTGGTGGCGATCCGCTGGCAGCAGCGCTTGCCGCGGGTCAGACGCCTTCACCGGAGATGGTGGCAGCAGCCGGCACGAGCGATGCGCTCTCGTTCGGCATGACGGCGCTGGCGTCGCTGTGGATTGCGCTCTCGCTGGTCGCGCTCCTCGTGCTCTATCAGCGCGTGATGCTGATCAACCGCGTGCCGATGCCGAAGCCGCCGGAGGCGCTCCTCGATCGCGCGCAGGAAGCGCTGTCGCGGCTCGGCTACGATCGCGGCTACGACGATGCCTGGGGCGTTGGGATGTCGCTCGACTACGTGAACTTCATCCGCAATGGATCGGCCGCGCCGGACCGCTGGAAGGCGCTGCGCGCGGGCCGGCCGGAATCTTTTTTCTTGTGGTATCGCACGAGTCCACGGGACCTCATTCCACTTGGCTTGGAGAACAACGTAACGGTTACCAATCCGCCGCGAACGGTGGCGGGCATGACGGTCGTCGCTGTCGACGCGTCGGGACGGCTCGGCGAGTTTCACGCCGTTCCGCAGCCGCTCGAGGAAGGCAAGGCGAAGAACGAGCCGGACTGGGCGACGCTCTTCTCGGCAGCCCAGCTGCCGATGGAGACGTTCACGCCCGTGAAGCCTGCGATCGTGCCGGTTGTCTTCGCTGACGAGCGCAAGGCATGGGAAGGCCGCGTGCCGGAACAGCCCGACCACGTGATCAGGGTCGAGGCGGCTGCCTTCGAAGGGCGGCCCGTGTACTTCGTCGTCTCGGGTCCCTGGTCGCGATCGGCGCGTACACCGCAGTCCGCCACGCCGCTATTCAACCTGATCATCTCCAACATCGCCACGATCGTCATGCCCGCGCTGATGTTGGCGGGCGTCGTGCTCGCACGCCGCAACGTGAAGCTCGGGACGCGGAGACCGTCACGGCGCGTTCCGCGCGGCGTCGTTTCTGTTCCTGGCGACGCTCGCCAGCTGGCTGCTCGGCGCGTCGCACATCGGGGTGTTCGCGACAGGACGTGTCCCGATTCTTCAATGCCGTCGGCGGCGCGCTGTTCAATGCCGGCCTGCTCTGGCTGACGTACCTCGGCCTCGAGCCGTACGTGCGGCGGTCCTCACCTGACAGCCTGATCGGATGGACACGTCTGTTGAGCGGGCGTTTCCGCGATTCGCGCGTAGCCCTGGACGTCCTGATCGGCGTCTGTGCCGGTCTCTTGATGACCGTCCTTTACGCCGCGCACAACTGGCTTCCCCCGCTCTTCGGTTTTCCCGAGCCCGTGCCGATCAGCCCGAACGATCGCGTGCTGATGGGCATGCGCTTCGTGTTCAGCGGCATGTTGGCGCATGTGGTGGACGCCATTTCCTCAGCCATGCTCGGCATGGTGGGTCTCGTCGCGCTGAGAATGCTGCTTCGCAACTGGTGGCTGGCGGCGCTCGCCGGCTTGATCATCTACGAGCCGGTTGTCGTCCAGGGGATGTTTCCGCAGGGAACGCCCCGCCTCGATCTCGCAATCGGCGCCGCGATCACCGGCATGTTCATCCTGATGATCATCCGGTTCGGCCTGCTCGCGACGGTGGCAGCGCTGACGACGCACTTCATCCTGCTCAGGGCGCCGCTCACAACAGAGTTCGACACCTGGCGCGGACCGCTCGGCCTGTGGTACCTGGGCACGATCGCAGTGCTCGGGTTCGGCGCCGCATACATCGCGCGGACCGGTGGCAAATCGCAGTTCGCACGCTTCGCGATCAGCAACAGGCTCGAGCGCGCCGGTCGGGCCCTAGCTGCGTCTCCATGCTCTTCACGATTAGGTAACGCTCCGCCATGTTTCTGGGAATGACGTACGTTCAGTCATCAGTCATCAGTCGACAGTCGTCCAGTCAGTCGCGACTGACTGTGGACAGGGCTTCGATGATCTGCTGCTCTGGTACGCTCGACGATCTCGGAGCCGTCGTGGTGTACAGCGAGTTCAGCGAGCCCAGCCGCGCCGTCGTGATCGATCTGCAGCCTAACGCTACGGATTCGATCGTTATCCCGCAACGGTTGAAGCGGCCCGACCAGGCCGGGCCGTTGGCCGGATGTGTCGGGGCCAGGCCGATGAGGCGCTGGTAGTCGACGTTCTAGCTCTTTCTGACGTGAATCCTGATCGGCGTTCCCATCAACCCGAACGACTCGCGCAAGCGGTTCACCAGAAACCGCTCGTAGGAGAAGTGAAACTCCGTCGCGACGTTCGTGAAGAACACGAACGTCGGCGGTTCGACGCCGGTCTGCGCCGCGTAGAGAATCCGGACGTGCCGTCGTCCCGGGCTCGCGGGCGGATGAACAGCCGTGACGGCCTGGACGAAACGGTTCAACTCGGCCGTCGGTATCTTGCGTTGTCGCGCATCCGCGATCTTGTCGATGGTCTCGAGGACTTTCCCCGCGCGCTCCCCCGTTGACGCCGAGATGTGGAGAATCGGTGCGTACTCGAGAAACTTCAGGTGCCGGCGCAGCTCCTCGTCGAACGTCTTCGAAAAGTCCGCGCCGCGGCCCTTCATCAGATCCCACTTGTTGGCGACGATGATGATCCCGCACCCGGCCTTCTCCGCTTCACCGGCAATGGCGCCGTCCTGATCGGTCGCGCCTTCGGTCGAGTCGATCATCAGCACGGCGACGTCCGCCTGTTCGATCGCTCGCTTGGCGACGATGACGCTGACGGCTTCCACCTGTCCCGAGCGGGCGACCCGGCCCGGCCGCCGGATCCCGGCGGTGTCGACGATCCTGAAGTTCCGCCGATGCCACGTGAGCATCGCGTCGACCGTGTCCCGCGTGGTCCCCGGCATGTCGCTGACGATTGATCGCTCCTCGCGCAGTATCCGGTTCAGCAAGGACGACTTGCCGACATTTGGCCGTCCGACGATGGCGACCGCGATGGGCTCGGCTTCCGCCGGCGTCACCACGACGCCACGGCGCGTTGGCAATCGGCTGATGACCTCGTCGAGGAGATCGCCTGTGCCCTCGCCGTGCTCGGCGGCGATCTCCACGACGGGCTCGAAGCCGAGCCGATAGAATTCGACCGACCGGCCGCGTGCGCGCTTGTCGTCGGTCTTGTTAACTGCCACGATCACAGGCGCTTTCGCGGTTCGTAAAGCCGCAGCGATCGCCTCGTCTCCCGAAACCAGACCTTCCCGGCCATCCACCACGAACACGATCACGTCCGCGGACTCGATGGCCGGCTTGCCCTGCTGCACGACCAGCTCATGCAGCGGATCCTCGCTCGCGCCGAACATGCCGCCCGTATCGACGAGCGTGAATGCGGCGCCTTGCCACTCCGCGGGCTGGGCGATCACGTCCCGTGTCGTGCCGGCGATGGGCGTCACGATGGACCGTCGCGAGCCGACGACGCGATTGAAGAGCGTGGACTTGCCGACGTTGGGTCGGCCGACCAGCACAACGGTTGAAAGGCGTTTTCCAGTCATCCCGAATGTCTATTTAGCACCGAGCTTGACAGCGTAAGTGTAACTAATTATAGTAGTTATCAACACTGAGGAGCGCCTAAGCATGATCAAAGTCGACATCGTGAACGAGGTGTCGAAGGTCGCCGACATCACCAAGGTCAAGGCCGAGGTGGCGGTAGATGCCGTGTTCGATGCGATGCGCCTGTCGATGCAGCGCGGCGAACGCATCGAACTGCGCGGCTTCGGTGTTTTTCAGGTGAAGCCCCGGAAGCGAGGAATTGGGCGTAACCCCCGCACCGGCAAGGAAGTGCGGATTCCGCCCGGCCGAACGATTCGCTTCAAGCCGGGCAAAGATCTCCAGAACATCGGAGGCTAATCCTGACCCCCGCCCAGAGATCTGGGCAACACTCCGAAGTTGTCTGACGATACTCCCACCCCGTTTTCAGGAGAGGATCCGGCGTTCCAACCCGGTGGATTCGCGCCCACGCCGTACATCCCGGCGTATTCGCTGCCTCCGCCCCGGCCGCGATTTCAGCACGTCTACTGGAAGCACGCGCTGTGGTTTCTGCTCACGGTGGTGACGACGACCTTTGCCGGCGTGCTCTTCGAGTCGTCGTTCGTGACCCAACTGGGTCAGCGCCCACTGCCCGAGCCTATCTCGATCCTATCGTTACTCCCAGGCGCTTTGTGGTACAGCGGCGGCGTGCTCGGCATCCTGCTGGCTCACGAGATGGGGCACTACATGTACTGCCGGCGTTACAACATCGACGCCACGCTCCCGTACTTCATCCCGGCGCCGTTCCTGACCGGCACGTTCGGCGCCGTCATCAAGATTCGCGAGGCGTTTCCAACGCGCACAGCCTTGTTCGACGTCGGGGTCGCCGGGCCGATCGCTGGATTCGTCGTGCTGGTGCCGCTTCTCGGCTTGGGACTCTCGATGTCGGAGATCGTGCCGGCGCCGACTCAGGGTGCCGGCTTCACTTTCGGCGAACCGCTGCTGTTTCAGTGGGCAACGTACCTGATTGTGGGACCGGTCGGAGAGCACCAGAGCTTGAACTGTCATCCGCTGGTGTTCGCGGCGTGGTTCGGGATGTTCGCCACGGCGCTCAATCTGCTCCCGTTCGGGCAACTCGACGGCGGCCATATCACCTACGCCACACTGGGGCGATGGTCGACCCCGATCTCGATTGTCACGTTCGCTGTGGCCGTCGTCCTGTCTTTCTTCTCGATCAACTGGATCGTGTTGACCGTTTTGATGATGCTGATGCTGGCGGTACTCGGGCCGCGGCATCCGAGCGTGCTTCACGAGGACGAGCCGCTCGGCAACGGGCGGCGCGCGATCGCCCTCTTCGCCCTCCTCATGCTGATCCTGTGTTTCACCCCGATTCTTGCCGAGGAATACAATTTCGGGAACGTCACAGGACGTTGATGGGATCGATGTCCACGATTGTCCGCCGCCGCAATTCCGGCCGCTGATCGAGTACGTCACGCAGCGCTTCGCGCATCGCCGCCCGGTGCGTGCCCTTGAGGAACAACTGCGCACGGTGCTCTCCCTTGATCCGGCTGAGCGGGGCCGTGGCCGGACCGAGCACGCGGTAGGGATCCTTCCGGGATCTCAGCGCCTGAACGATGGCACCGGCGTCCTGCATGGCCGTCGCCAGCGAGCGGTCCTTGACGACCACGTTGACGAGCGCGACGGCCGGCGGGTAGTGCATCGAGCGGCGGAAATGTGCTTCATCGCTGAAAAACGCCACGTAGTCCTGCCGGCACGCGTGCCTGATGCTGTAGTGGTCGGGATACAGGGTCTGGACGATCGCCTGACCGCGGATTTCACCGCGGCCGGCGCGGCCGGCGACCTGGGTCAGAAGCTGAAACGTCCGTTCGGCCGCGCGGAAATCGGCGAGGCCGAGCCCGACATCCGCCGAGATGACGCCGACCAGCGACACGCGTGGAAAGTCGTGTCCTTTCGCAATCATCTGCGTTCCGACGAGGATGTCGAGATCGCCGGCCGCAAATCGTGACAGCAGACCGGTGATCGCACCGCGCTTCCTGATCGTGTCGCGATCGACCCGCGCGATGCGCGCGTCGGGAAACCGTGCGGCGATTTCTGCTTCCACGCGCTCCGTGCCGAAGCCCAGTTGTTCCAGGAATGGGCCCGCGCAATTCAGGCAGGCCTTGGGGAGCGCCATCGAGTAGTTGCAGTAATGGCACCGTGCGCGCCGGGCGGCGCGGTGCACGGTCAGCGAGACGCTGCAGTTCGGGCATTCGAGCGTGGCCGCGCACTGCCGGCAGAAGACCGTGCTCGCGTATCCGCGCCGGTTCAGGAGGACGATCGCCTGCTCGCGGCGCTGGAGCCGTTCGGCGAGGGCCTCGCAGAGCGCGCCGCTCAGGATCACGTCGGGGCCGGACGCTGCGTACTCCTCGCGCATGTCCACGATGCGGACGTCGGCAAGCGGGCGATCGAGCACGCGCCTCTCGAGCGTGACCAGCGTATAGCGACCGTTCAGCGCGTTCTGGTAGCTCTCCATGGACGGTGTGGCCGAGCCGAGAACGGCCAGCGCGCCTGCCTGACGCGCGCGCATGACCGCCACGTCACGGCCGTTGTATCGCGGGGTCTCCTCTTGCTTGTAGGAACCGTCGTGTTCCTCGTCCACGACGATCAGGCCGAGCGATCGCAACGGTGCGAACACCGCCGAGCGCGTTCCCACGACGACGTCGACGTCGCCGCGACGGATCCGGTGCCACTGATCGTGGCGCTCCCCGTCGGAGAGCCCGCTGTGCTGAATGGCAACCCGCTCGCCGAACGCGGCGCGGAAGATGCCGGCGGCAGATGGCGTCAGCGCGATCTCCGGCACCAGAAGCAGCACGCTCCTCCCCTGCCGGCGCACCTCGTCTGCGAGACGGAGATAGATTTCCGTCTTGCCGCTGCCGGTCACGCCGTGCAGTAACGCTGCGTGGAACCGCTGCGACGCCGCCAGGCCTCGCAGGGTCTCGAACGCCGCTGCCTGCTCGCTCGTCAATTCGACGGCGGCTCGTGGCGGCACCGGTCGAGCGGCCTGCTCGAACGGGTCGCGCTCGACGCGACGGCGCGATATCGACAGCAGACCCAGGGCTGCCAGCCTGGACAGTGTGGGACGGCCGATGCCCCGCTCGAAGAGTTCCGACGTGTCCAGCCCTTCCGGCGCAGCCCTCTAACAACGCCAGCGCTTCCCGCTGCTTCGTGCCGAGCCTGGGCGTCGTCTCGTCGGCGGCGCCGCGACCGGCGATCTCGAGACCTTGCACGGTCAGCGCCGCGACCCTGACCGTTCGAAAGGCGGCCGCCGCGCCCTTGAGCGGCTTCGTCAGCGCGATCAATCCGTCGCGCTCGAGGCCAACGAGCGCCGCGTGGCTGCCCTTGCGCGTGCCTCCCAGGCTCTCCACCCGAACCGGCTTGTCGCCCGCAAGCGACTCGAGAATGTCCCGTCGGCTCCCCCGCTCGGTGAGCATGCGCGCATGCCCTGCGTCCGTGATCTGCGCATACCGCTCCGACTCGATCCACGCCCGCGGCGGCATCGCCGCAGCCATCGCCTCACCCACGCCGGCCGCGTAATACTCCGACACCCACGTAGTCAGCTTCACGATGTCTTCTGGCAGGAAGGGATCGGAGTCGAGGATGTCGAGTATTTGTTTGATATCTGCCGTGGCTCGTGGTTCGTGCGTCCGTGTCTCGCCGATCGACTGGGATGGGCTCGCCTGACAGCCGGTTCGGTCGACCACTCGATCGCTTGAGCGAGACCACGAACCACGAACCACGGACCACGGCGCGTGATCAACCACACAACCCGTCATCACCCTGCTGCCAAGCGGCACCAGGACCCGGGCGCCGATGGGCGGCAGGGGAAACTCGTCGGGGACGCTGTAGGTCAGGCTTTCGAGCGCGGGAACCGGCACCGCGACGCGAACGAGGCGCATCGGCACACTTCTACGCGTCTGCGTCGTCGGCTGGCGCCTGCAGGATCGCGCGAGCTTTCTTCATGTCTTCCCAGACATCCCGTTTGCGGTCGGGACTGCGCAGGAGGAACGCCGGGTGGAATGTGGGAATCAGTTTCGCGCCGCGATAGTCGTAGACGCGCCCGCGCAGCCGGGAGATCGAGTCTTGCGTCTTGAGCAGGGCCTTCGCGGCAAATGTTCCGAGCGCGACGATGACCTTGGGTTTGATGGCATCGATCTGCTGAAACAGAAACGGCTCGCAGGTCTCGACTTCGTCCGGATCGGGGTTGCGATTCTCCGGGGGGCGGCACTTGATCACATTGGCGATGTAGACGTCCTCGCGACGCAGATCGATCGCTTCAATGATCTTGGTCAGCAACTGGCCTGCCCGGCCGACGAACGGAATCCCCTGAATGTCCTCGTCGGCACCTGGCGCCTCGCCGACGAACATCAAATCGGCCGCAGGGTTCCCCACGCCGAACACGATTTGCCGCCGGCCGAGGGTGTGCAGCTTGCAGCGAGTGCAATCGCCGAGGTCGCTGCGAACCATGTCCAGCGCTTCCTGCGGGGAGCGCGCGAGCGTGACCGGGATGATTTGCTGGCTGGCTGTTCTCGGCTCGTCCACGGGCCGCTCGCTCACCGATCCAGCGCGCGTACGCCACCGGACATCGCGGTTGATGCCGGTGACGCCGAGCTCTTCATAGAAGCGAAGGTGATCGGCCAGTTTCTGATTCATGGGTTCAGCCAGCGGCAGACAGCGGTCAGCTTCCGGCTTCCGCGTGCAGGAGCTGCTCGGCTCTGTCGAGGATGCGTGAAGCCAGGTCCGTCTTGGGGCCGAGTGGAAAATGTTCTTCCCGATCCGCGGTGATCAACGTGGCTTCGTTCAGATCGGAATCGAAACCGCTGTCGGTACGGGTGACGTCGTTGGCGACGATCATGTCCACGCCCTTGCGGGCGAGCTTGGCGCGGCCGCGGGCCACCGGATCACTCGTCTCGGCCGCAAAACCGATGAGCAGCGGCCGTGATGCGCCACGGCGTGCGCGGCCGAGGTCAGCGAGGATGTCGGTCGTTCGGGTCAGGCGGAGTTCCAGCGAGCCATCCTTCTTCTCGATCTTCTGGTCGACCTGTCCATCGGCAGGGGTGTAGTCGGCCACCGCAGCGGCCATCACGATGATGTCGGCCGCGCCGGCGGCGTCGTGGACGGCGTCTCTCATCTGAGCGGCGCTGCGGACGCGGACGATCTCCACCCCCTCCGGCGGCGTCAACGGGGTCGGGCCGGACACCAGCACGACGCGGGCGCCGCGACGAACAGCCTCTGTGGCGAGGGCGTAGCCCATGCGGCCGCTCGAACGGTTTCCAATGTAGCGAACAGGATCGATGTCTTCGTAGGTGGGCCCAGCGGTCACCACCACAAGACGCCCGAGCAGCGAGCCGGCGGGGGCGAGCACGCGGTCGGCAGCCTCGGCGATCGCGTCGGGCTCGGCCAGCCGGCCCTTTCCGATCCAGCCGCACGCCAGATACCCGGCGCCGGGCTCGACGAAGCGCACGCCGCGAGCGCCCAGGGTCTGCAGATTGCGACGCACCGCCTCGTGTTCCAGCATGTTCGTGTTCATGGCTGGAGCCATCAGCACGGGCGCTCTCGTGGCGAGATAGAGCGAGGTCAGGAAATCGTCGGCGATACCGTTCGCGAACTTGCCGATGATGTTCGCCGTCGCCGGCGCCACGAGCAGCAGCGAGATGTCTGAGGCGAGCGAGATGTGCTCGATGTCGGAGTTCGCGCCGCGGGCATACTGATCGGTGATGACACGTCGGCGGGTGATGGCTTCGAACGTGACCTCGCCGACGAAGCGGCGCGCCGACCGCGTCATGATCGCAGCGACATCATGCCCGCGTTTCTGCAGCTCCCGCGCGAGCTCGACGGCTTTATACGCCCCGATGCCGCCGCTGACGCCGAGCGCGATCAGTGCCACTCTTTCGCCTCCTTAATGGATCGATCGCTTAATGTGGGCATGTCCAGAAGACGACAACCGTGCAGAACAGATCTGCCCTGACCTAGTCGGCAGTCGGCACCGGCATGCGCTCCACCTTGCCCTCTCTCACTTCTTTCTGAGCGAGCTTGACGAGCTTCTCGTTGCCGGTCGTCCGCGGCGTGCAGCCGCGAAGCAACTGCTTCGCACGCGCGCCGGCGATCACCACGAACTCGAATGCGTTGGTTCCCTTGGATCGATCCATTACCTGTCAGTCCTTTCGAAAGTCTCGACGATGTGTTCCGCGAGAGGTCTTACCGAGCGCAGCCTGGCGCGTTCGGCTGTCACGATTGCCTGAAGCCGTCCGACGCACCCCTCCAGCTCGTCGTTGACGACCACGTAGTCGGTACTCGACGAAGGCGGCCACCTCGTCACGAGCGGTCTGGAGGCGTCGCTGCATCGCCTCTTCAGAGTCCTTGCTGCGTCCGCGCAGGCGTTGCTCGAGGATGGCGAACGAAGGCGGCAACACAAAGATGCCGACCGTGTCTTTGCAGCGGGTCCGCACCTGGCGGGCGCCCTGGACGTCGATCACGAGGACGAGGTCGCGCCCCGCAGCCAGGTGATTGCTCCGACTCCTGGGCGCCAGTGCCGTACAGGTTGCCAAAGACATCCGCCCACTCGAGAAAGGCGTCGTCGGCAATCATCTGCTCGAAGCGTGCGCGGGTAATGAAATTATAGTCCACGCCGTCGGTTTCGCCTGCACGGGCCGGCCGCGAGGTGTACGACCTCGAGAGCGCCAGATCGGGCACTTTCTGGACGAGGCGTTCGACGACGGTCGTCTTTCCCGTTCCGGACGGTGCGGACACGACGAACAGATGGCCGCGACGCGTTGCCTGGTTGCCCGCGTCACTCGACATTCTGCGCCTGCTCCCGCATCTTCTCGAGATCCGCCTTCAACGTGACGATGAGCTCCGACACGACCGGACCTTCGGCCTTGGACCCGGCGGTGTTCACTTCCCGATTCATCTCCTGGAGCAGGAAATCGAGCTTCCGTCCGCACGGTTCGGGCGAATCGCTGAGCGATTGCCAATGCTCGAGGTGGCCGCGGAACCTGACGACCTCCTCGGTGATGTCCGACCGGCCGACGAAGCGGGCAATCTCCTGGGCGACGAGCGTCTCGTCTGCCAGGCTTTCGGCACGCAGCTCGCGCACGCGCTCGGCCAGGCGTGTCTGGAGGCCTGACAGGCCTTCTTCCGCCGCCGCCGCGACTTGCTCGAACAGCTGGCCGAGCCGTCCCTTCCGCGCGTCCAGATCGACGCGCAGGTAACCACCTTCGCGCACGCGCATGGTGTCCAGCTCGTCGAGTGCCGCCGTCAGCGCCTCTTCGATCCGGCCCGCGAGCGGCGAGTCTTCAATCGGCGTCTCGTCGGCTTTTTCGCGAATCGTCAGCGCCTGTGGGAATCGGAGCAGCTCTCCGGCGGTCAGCGCGCCATCGATGAATCCGCGCGTGCGCGCCTCGTTGACGGCGCCCTTCAGCGATTCGAGGAACGGCTCGTTCAGCTCGACCTCGTACGACGCGGCGCGCCGCTGCTGCAGCGTGATGCCGACCTCGACCCGTCCCCGCGCCACGCGCGACTGTACCAGGCTTCGAATCTTGTTCTCCAACGGCGCGAGCGACGATGGCACGCGGAGCTGGAGATCGAGGAAGCGATGATTCACCGATTTGATCGTCACCCCGATGGTCGCCAGCTCGTCGTCGCGCGTGAGCGCCGAGAAGCCCGTCATGCTCTTGATCATCGCGCCACTTCCTGCTGCTCGCCCTTCTCGAACAGCTGAAGCGCATACAGCTTCGCGTATACGCCGTCCGATCGCGCGAGCAGCTCGTCGTGCCGCCCGCTTTCGGCCACGCGGCCCCCCTCGAACGCGATGATCTTGTCGGCACGCCTGACCGTCGACAGCCTGTGCGCGATGACGAACGACGTCCGGTTTCGCATCAGGTTGGCGAGCGCCTCCTGCACGAGGCGCTCCGATTCGGCGTCGAGCGACGAGGTGGCTTCGTCCAGGATGAGGATCGGTGAGTTCTTCAGAAGCGCGCGCGCGATCGCGAGCCGCTGACGCTGCCCGCCAGACAAGAGCTGGCCGCGCTCGCCGATTCGCGTCTCGTACGCTTCGGGCAACTCGGCGATGAACTCGTGCGCGTGGGCGGCGCGAGCCGCCGCTTCGATGTCCGCCTGCGACGCGCTGGGGGAGCCGTAGGCGATGTTGGCGCCGATCGTGTCGTCGAAGAGCACGGTTTCCTGCGTCACGATGCCGATATTTGCCCGGAGCGATCGAAGCGTCACCTCACGGATGTCCACGCCGTCGATCAGGACTGCCCCCGACGTCACGTCAAAGAATCGCGGCAGCAGGTTCACCAGGGTTGTCTTGCCGGCGCCGCTGAGCCCCACGATCGCAATCATCTGACCGGCCGCGACCTGGAAGGACACATCGCTCAGCACGAACTTGCCCGCTCCCCCGTTTCTGGAACTATCCTCGTAGGCAAAGCTGACATTTCGGTATTCGATCGACTGGCGGAGCGGCCCCAGCGCGGCCGCACCCGGTTTTTCGGTGACCTCGGAATGGGTGTCGAGCACCTCGAAGATCCTCTCTGACGCCGCGATTGCCTGCTGCAGATTCGTGTTCACGCGGCTCAGACGCTTGATCGGTGCGTAGATCAGGAACGCGACGACGACGAACGCCATGAAGTCGCCCTGCGTGATGCGGCCGGCGGCGATGTTGTGACTGCCGTACCAGATCAATCCGACGACCGCCACGCCGCCGAGAAACTCCATCAACGGCGGAAGTACCGCGACCGTGCTCGTCACCTTCAGATTGGTCCGATACAAGCGCTCGGCAGCACGCCGGAACCGGCCTGCCTCGTGCCCTTCCGCGCCAAATGCTTTCACGATGCGGTGGCCGGTGAACGCTTCGGCGGTCACGTGCGACAGGTGCTCCTGCTGTTCCTGGCTGCGGCGCGACGTCCGGCGAATCCGCTGACCCAGTCGCACGAGCGGGTAGACGACGACAGGCGTGCCGGTGACGACGACGAGTGCGAGCCGGTAGTCGAGATAGAAGAGCGCGACGGTATAGCCGAGGAGCGCAAGACCTTCGCGAATGAGGTCACCGACGGTCTCGGACACCGCGTTCTGGACCTGGTTGACGTCGTTGGTCAGGTGCGACATCAACTGGCCGCTCGTCCGCCGTCCAAAGAACCCCGCCGACTGTTTGAGGATGTGGCCGAACAGCTCGTTCCGGAGATCGCGCACGACCCGCTGACCGATGTCGGTCATCAGATACGCCGAGAAATACGCGCCGAGCCCCTTGCACAGATAGACGACGAGGACGGCGATGCCCCACGCCTTGAGATCGATCGGGATTCCCCAGAAGTAGGCATCGACGCGTTGAGGGAGAACCTTGTCGGTGAGCGGCTTGATGAGGAGCGCCAGCGTGGCCGAGGCAACCGCGTACACCAGCATGGCCAGGAGTGCGGCCACGAAGCGCCCGCGATAGGGGCGCGCATACCGGAGCAGGCGATGGAATGCGGTCACTCTGTGAATCGGTACTTCAGCAGCACCCAGAGCGCGACGATGCCGTCGCGCCACGTGATCTTCTTCCCTTCTTCGTAGCCACGCCCGTCGTACGTGATGGGGACCTCGTAGACGCGGTAGTGCCGTTTGAAAATCTTCGCGGTCAGCTCTGGTTCGATGCCAAAACCGTTGGACTCGAGGGTCATCGAGCGCAGGACCTCCGCTCGCATGACCTTATAGCAAGTCTCCATGTCCGTCAGCATCGTGTTGTAGAGCACGTTGGTGATCAGGGTCAGGAGCCGGTTGCCGGCGTAGTGCGTGAACAGGAACACGCGATGGCGGCCCAGGAAGCGCGAGCCGTAAACGACGTCCGCCCGGCCTTCGCAGATGAGCTGGATCAGTTCGGGAAACTCCTCTGGCGAGTATTCGAGGTCGGCGTCCTGAATGATGACCAGGTCGCCCGTCACTTCCTCGAACCCCCGGCGGAGCGCGGCGCCCTTGCCGGCGTTCCTGGGCTGCAGAATCAGCTTGAACGGGCGCTCCGCGGCCAGCCGCGCCAGAATCTCCCGCGTCCCATCCTTCGACCCGTCGTCGACGACGATCAGCTCAGTGCGAATCTGGACCGCGTGGACGCGGTTGATGATTTCCTCGATCGTCTCCCGTTCGTTGTAGACGGGCATGACGACGGATAGCAACGGATCGGTGAGCTGCCCCTTGAGTCGCGACATTAGGCGCCCGCTCCTCGCGCGTAGCCGTTGGGGTGCGACGTGCGCCACCGGTAGGCGGTATCGACGATGACGTGAAGGTCTTCGTACTGCGGCTGCCAGCCGAGGTCGCGCCTGATCCGGTCGCTCGACGCAAACAGGATCGCGGGATCGCCTTCGCGCCGCGGCGCCGCCTCCCACTGCACCTGCCGTCCGGTGACCTGTGCGACCGCATCGACCACGTCACGGACGGACGTCGGCCGCCCGTTGCCGAGGTTGTACACCGTCGAACGAGCGCCGGATCGCAACGCGTCGAGCGCGAGCACGTGCGCGGACGCGAGATCGGTGACGTGAACGTAGTCGCGCAAGCAGGTGCCGTCGCTCGTCGGGTAATCGTCGCCGAAGATCTGAAACCGGCCGCGGCCGAGCGCGGCATCGATGGCGCGCGGGATCACATGGATCTCTGGGGCGTGATCCTCGCCGAGCTCGCCTTCCGGATCGGCGCCGGCCGCGTTGAAGTAGCGAAGCGCCACCGAGCGCAGACAGTACGCGTGATCGTAATGCGGAAGCGCTCGTTCGATCGCCAGCTTCGTTTCGCCGTACACGTTGATCGGGCGCGTGGGGTGCAGTTCCGTGATCGGCGTCTGCTCGGGGTTGCCGAACACCGCGGCCGTGGACGAGAACACGAAGTGATGCACTCCCGCGTCGACCATCCCCTGAAGGACCGACAGCGCGCCGACGACGTTATTGTGGTAGTAGCCGGCTGGGTTGCCGACCGACTCGTTCACCGACAGCGAGGCCGCGAAGTGCATCACGGCGTCGAGCTTGTGGGTCACGAGGGCGTCCTTGACCGCCTGCGTATCCTGGATGTTGCCGTCCACGATCGCCGTCGCCCGGGTCACCGCCTCACGATGCCCGGCCACGAAATTGTCGAACACCACGACCCGCTCGCCGCGTGCGAGCAGCGCCTTGACGGCGTGACTTCCGATGTAGCCGGCTCCCCCTGTGACCAGTACGCCGCTCATGGGCGGCCCATCGACAGATAGGTGAAGCCCTGCGCGCGGATTGTCTCGGGTTTGTAGATGTTGCGGCCGTCGAAAATGACCGGCTTGCGCATGACTTTCTTCATGCGTGCGAAGTCTGGCTCGCGGAACTCGTTCCACTCGGTCACGATCGCCAGCGCATCGACGCCAGTCAGGGCCGCGTAGCTGTTGTCGGCGTAGGTGACCTTCGAGCCGAAGATACCCCGCGCGACTTTCATCGCTTCGGGATCGTAGACACTGACCGAGACGCCTTCCGCGATCAGTCCTTTGATCAGCGGAACGGCGGGCGCTTCGCGCATGTCGTCGGTCTTCGGCTTGAACGCCAGCCCCCAGACGGCGATGCGCTTGCCCTTCAGCGATCCGAAATGCGACTGCATCTTCGCAATCAGCCGGAGCTTCTGCTGCTGGTTGACGTTCTCCACGGCGTGCAGGATCTGGAAGTCGTACTTGTGGTTGGCGGCGAAGTGGAGCATCGCCTTCACGTCCTTGGGAAAGCAGCTGCCGCCGTACCCGACTCCGGGGAACAGAAACGAGCTGCCGATGCGCCGATCGGATGCGACGGCCAGCCGCACGAGATCGACGTTGGCGCCGACCGCCTCGCAGACGTTGGCGACCTCGTTCATGAAGGAGATGCGCGTGGCAAGCATGGCATTCGCCGCATACTTGCACAGCTCGGCGCTCGCGCAATCCATCATCATGATCGGGGCGCCGGTGCGCGTGAACGGCGCATACAGCTCGCGCATCATGTCGGCGGCTCGCGGGTCCTCTGCGCCGATCACGACGCGATCGGGTTTCATGAAGTCGTCGATCGCGGCGCCCTGCTTCAGGAATTCCGGATTGCTCACCACGCTGAACGGATGCGTCGTTTCTCGCCGGACAATTTCGCGGACACGTTGCGCGGTGCCGACCGGCACGGTGCTCTTGTTGACGATCACCTTGTAGCCGTTCATGGCCTTCGCCACGTCGCGTGCGACGCCGAGCACGTGCTGGAGGTCGGCCGAACCGTCCTCCCCGGTCGGCGTGCCGACGGCGACGAAGATGATTTCCGAGTTGCGGACGCCCTGGGCGAGCGCCGTGGTAAACGTCAGCCGCTTCTCAGCGCGATTGCGGCGGACCATCTCCTCGAGCCCCGGTTCGTAGATGGGTATCTTTCCCCGCTGGAGGAGCCGAATCTTCGCGGCATCCCGGTCGACGCAGACAACGTCGTTCCCATTCTCGGCAAGACACGCCCCGGCAACCAACCCGACATACCCACTACCCACCACGGCAATCTTCATGTACGAGGCTCCCTCGGCGGAAACAAACCCCTAAAACTAACACAGCAGCAAAAAGCTGTCAATCTATTGACCCGAAAGGGTTTGCCGGCCAATCTGGCGACCGGGTGGCGGCATCGGGGCTGTGCTAGCATGAGCGCGCGTGCGCGCCCTGATCGACTATCGACCTGCGCTTCGTCATCGAACAGGCGTGGGTGAATATGCGCACCAGCTCGCGACCGCCATCACGCCCCTTCTGACGGCGAAAGGGGGCTCGCTCAGCCTCTTTTCCAGCTCCTGGAAAGACAGGCTCGCGCCGGGGGTCGTGCCGGGGGCTCGCCAGGTGGACGTTCGTGTTCCGGTCCGGCTCCTGAATCGCGCCTGGCATCAGTGGGAGTGGCCTCCGATAGAGGCGTTTGCCGGCCGGGTCGATGTTGCGCATTCCATGCACCCCCTCCTCGTCCCGGCCCGGGGCGCCGCGCAGGTGGTCACCATCCACGATCTTTACTTCCTGGACCGGCCCGAGAGCGCTGCCGCAGAAATCAGGCGAGATTACCCATCGTTGACCCCCTCTCATGCGCGCCGCGCTGACGCCGTCATCGCTGTCTCGAACTACACCGCGCAGGAGGTTCGGGCACGACTGAATATTCCGGCGGATCGAGTCAGCGTGTGTCCGCCTGGGGCCCCGCGTGGCACCCACGGGATCTGTCTCTGGTAGGCCGTTCGCAGCCGGGCCCGATCCTGTTCATCGGCACGATCGAACCCCGCAAGAACGTGGGGGTTCTTCTTGCCGCCTATCGGAAGCTCCTCGTCATGGACCCCGGATGCGCCGCCGCTCGTCATGGCGGGGGGCGTGTCGGCTGAGTCCGCATCGTTGCTGGCCGAGCTGGACGAGCCGCCGATGGCCGACCGGGCCCGGCATCTTGGGTATGTGACCGATTCCGAGCGTCAGGAGCTTTATCGATCGGCGTCGGTCCTCGTGCTGCCCTCGCTCAATGAGGGATTCGGGCTTCCTGCCCTCGAGGCGATGACCGTAGGGGTGCCGGTTGTCGCTGCAAACCGCGGCGCGCTGCCCGAGTTGCTCGATGGCGTGGGCACCCTGATCGAGCCCGACGATGCAGATGCTCTGGCGCGGACCCTTCGCGACCTCCTGAGCGATCCTGGTCGCGCTCAGGCGTCAGCAGACCGCGGATTGCTGCGTGCCCGCGAATACACCTGGACCGCCACCGCCAAGCGCGTCATGGACGTCTACTCGGCGGCCATCGAACACCGGGCCGCGCGCAAACGATGACACCGCTGCGCATCGGCGTGGATGCTCGCGAGCTGCTGGGTGATGCGACGGGCGTTGGGCGGTACCTCGGCGAGCTGCTCAGGCGCTGGGCCGCCCGGCCCGACGCGAGCGCGCGGCGCTTTCTGCTGTATGCGCCGGAGCCGCTCCCACTCGCATTGCCACCGGGGACGACCGAGCTGCGAACCATCGGACGCGGGCCGCGGCACGTGGTGGGAGCAAACGTACCTGCGCTCCGCGATTCACGGCGATCGGCCCGACGTGTTCTTTGCGCCCGCCTACACGGCACCGCTTGGCACGGACGTGCCGCTCGCGGTCACCATTCACGACATCTCGTTCGTGGCCCACCCGGAGTGGTTCCGGGCCGGCGAGGGTGCGCGACGTCGATGGCTGACGCGGCGCGCCGCGCACAAGGCGTCTGTCATCTTCACGGATTCCGATTTCTCGCGCCGCGAGCTCGAGTCGTACTTGCGCGTCGAACCCTCGCGCATCCGCGTCATCCCTCCGGGCGTGACGCCTCGAGCGTCATCCTCGGCGGCAACCCCGCGCGATCCGCTCGTGCTCTTCGTGGGGTCGATCTTCAACCGACGCCGTATACCCGATCTGATTGCCGCCTTCGCTCAGGCGACGCACGACCTGCCTCACGCGCGGCTTGCGATCGTCGGCGACGACCGGACCTGGCCGAAGCAGGATCTTCCTGCCCTCGCCCACCAGCACGGCGTGGCCGCACGGACCGACTTCTTGCGCTACGTGCGGGACGACGTGCTGGCTGATTTGTACCGGCGCGCCAGCGCGTTCGTGTTCCTGTCCGAATATGAAGGATTCGGGCTCACGCCGCTCGAAGCCCTCGCCGCTGGCGTACCCGTCATCGTTCTCGACACGCCGGTCGCCCGTGAGGTCTATGGTGACGCTGCGGTGTTCGTGCGCCGCGACGACTCCTCCGCCGCGGCGGCGGCGATTCGGCGCTTCCTGACCGAGCCCGCGGCGGCGCAGCCGCTGCTCGACCGCGCACCGGACGTGCTGGCCCGTTACAGCTGGCAACACGCTGCCGATCTGACGCTGACCGAAATCGAGGAGATCGCGCGCCGATGACCCTGTCGATCGTCATCGTCAGCTACAACGCCCGCGCCGACCTCGAGAACTGTCTGGCGTCGCTGCAGGCTGCTCCGCCGGCGATCGCGCACGATGTGATCGTCGTGGACAACGCGTCGCCCGACAGAAGCGCTGACGCCGTCAGGGCCCGCTTCCCCGCCGTCAGAGTGATCGCACTCGACAAGAACGTCGGATTCGCCGCCGGCAACAACGTAGGGATCAAGGCGACCACCGGGGATCTGGTGCTGCTGTTGAACAGCGATACGCTGGTTGCCGCCGGCGCCATCGACAGTCTCGTTCGGCGCCTGCAGTCGCATCCTGCGGCGGCTGTCGCCGGACCGCGGCTGCTGGATGGGCACGGGCGAACGGAGATTTCATGGGGACCCATGATCTCGCCGTTCGGTGAGCTCAGGCAGAAGACCGATCGGGCGGCTCTACGATCGACGCTTCGGGCCTGTGGAGCGTTGGATCGACCGCAAGGCCGGGATCGAGCGATACGTCGATTGGGTGAGCGGCGCCTGCCTGCTCGTCCATCGCCGCGACGCGGAAGCCGTCGGGCTCCTGGATGAGCGGGTACTTTCTCTACACGGAGGATGCGGACTTCTGCGCCGCGATCCGCGCGCGCGGCCGGCGCGTCCTGTTTGCCCCGTCCGCCACCGTCACCCATTTGCGCGGCCGTTCACGGGCCACCGCACCGGCCCAGATGAACGTCGCGTACCGTCGCAGCCATCTGGCGTTCTACGAGAAACACTATCCGGGGTGGGCGCCGATCCTGCGCGCGCTACCTCAGGCTCAAAGGCGCGCTGCCGGGCGGAGAGCGCTGACGGTGTCAACTGCCAACTTCCAACTCCCAACGATGCTGACTGCAGCTGGCAACGATCACGACGGCCGCGACGTTCGCGAAGTCAATACTTTCCGGCGTCGTGTTCGTCGTGGCCGTCGCGATCGTTCCGGAACTCGTCAGGCGTCTCGTGTCGAGGCGAACAACGAAAGATATCGTTTTCGCGCAGTTGGGAGTTGGGAATTGATTCGTTTGGTAACATTCAGCTGACGTGCGGATAGCCATCGATGCCCGCAAGTGGCGTGACTACGGAATCGGCACCTACGTTCGAAACCTGCTCCGGCACCTGGCGCGTCTCGATCAGGCGACCGACTACGTTGTCCTCTGCCACCAACGGGACCGCTCCGTCGCGGACGAGCTGGGCGCCAATTTCGAGGCGGTCACCGACGCATCTCCCGGGTATTCGATCCGGGAGCAGCTGACGATCCCGCTCGATCTCCGGCGCGAGCGCATCGATCTGTTCCACGAGCCGCACTACGTGTTGCCCCCTCTGACGCCGTGCCGATCGGTCGTCACGATCCACGACTGCATCCACCTCCGGTTTCCGCAGTATCTGCCGAACCGTCTCGGCTACGCGTATGCGCGGACCTCGATGTGGATCGCGACGCATCGCGCGAACCGTGTCCTGACCGTTTCGGAGGCCTCGAAGCGCGACATCCTCGAGTATTTCCATATCCCCGAGTCGAAAATCGACGTGATCTACAACGGGATCGACGAGCGGTTCTGGTCACCACCTGACGCGGACGACATCGATCGAATCCGCGAGCGCTATCAATTGGATGGCCGTTTCGTGCTCTATGCCGGCAACATCAAGCCGCACAAGAACCTCGAGCGGCTGATCGACGCATTCCACACGCTCTGCGACAGCCAGTGGCTTCGAGGACGTGAAACTGCTGATTATTGGCGACGAGATCTCGAAGTACGCGACGCTGCGGCGCGCGGTGCACAAGCACAAGCTGCACAAGCACGTCCGGTTCTTCGGTTTCGTCCCGGATCAGACGCTTGCCGTGCTCTACCGGCTCGCCGCGGTGTTCGTCTTTCCGTCGCTCTACGAAGGCTTCGGCCTGCCGCCGCTCGAGGCGATGGCCAGCGGCACGCCCGGTGATCACCTCGAACGTCTCGTCGCTGCCGGAGGTCGTCGGCGACGCCGCGATCCTCATCGATCCGTATCAATCCGACGCTATCGCCTCAGCCATGGAGCGCGTGCTGAGCGATGACGGTCTCAGGGAGGATCTTCGCGCGCGAGGGTCTTCGCCGCGCCCGCGAGTTCTCCTGGGATCACACGGCCCGGCGCGTGCGCGCGATCTACGACGAGGTGCTGGCCGGCTGATGAATCGCGACGTCGCCGAGCGTTCGCCGACGTCGCAACGAGAGTCTCCAGCGCGCACCGCGGGTTGCGATCGTGCACGACTGGCTGACCGGCATGCGCGGCGGCGAGAAGGTGCTGGAGGCGATCTGCGAGCTCTATCCGGACGCGCCCGTGTTCACCCTGGTGCGCGTTCCCGGCAGCGTGTCGACGCAGCTCGAGTCCCGGCGGATTCGGACGTCGATGCTGCAGCGGTTCCCGTCGGCCGGCCGTGCGTACCGCCAGTATTTGCCGTTCTTCCCTGCGATCGTCGAGTGCTTCGATCTGGATGGGTTCGACCTGGTGATCAGCAGCAGCCACTGCGCGGCCAAGTCCGTGATCCGCGCGGGGCGGGCGGTTCACGTCTGCTACTGCCATTCCCCCATGCGTTACGCCTGGGACCAGTTCGAGGCGTATTTCGGGCCGGAGCAGGTGGGCCGTCTGCGCCACCGGATCCTGAAACCGGTGCTCGCCGGGCTGGCCCGGTGGGACCGGGCCACCGCCGGCCGGGTGGACCGCTATGTCGCGAACTCGCGCTATGTTGCGGGGCGGATCCGCCGATACTATAATCGCGGGTCGGACGTTGTGTATCCGCCTGTAGATACGGCGTTTTATCGTCCCGCCGACCGCCGCGAGCCAGACCCCAGTTTTCTCGTCGTGTCTGCCCTCGTCCCGTACAAGAAGGTCGAACTGGCCATCGAGGCCTGCCGACGTGCCGGGGTGCCTCTCAAGGTGGTCGGGCGCGGACCTGAGATGGCACGCCTGCAGCGCCTGGCGGGGCCGGCGACCGAGTTCCTGGGCTGGCGATCGGACGAAGAGGTGCGCGGTTTCTATCAGCGCGCCGCCGCGGTTCTGCTGCCCGGGGTCGAGGACTTTGGAATGGTGCCGGTGGAAGCCCAGGCGTGCGGGACCCCGGTCGTCGCGCTGGGGGCCGGTGGCGCGAATGAAACCGTGATCGACGGGCAGACCGGCGTTCTGGCAGCCGAGGCGACACCCGACGCGTTCGCAGCAGCGTTGACACGAGCGCGGACGATCTCATTCGACGAGCGATTCATCAGGGAGCACGCGCTGCGGTTTTCACGCGAACGATTCATGAGCGATTTCAAGCGGGTGGTGGATGAGACCGTGTCGACGAGCCGGGGCTCGGTGCTCGGGGCTCGGGCCTCGAACGAGTTCGCCACGCGCGAGGGTGTGGCTGCCGCCGCAAGGTTTCCCCAAAGTGGCAACTTGCTGCCCCGCGAGGCCAGTGAGGACGAACAATGATGCGGCGGTATAACCGCCTGCTCGTCCTCTTCTACATCGTCACCGATGCGGTCATCGCAATGGCCGCCTTTGCGCTCGCGTACCTCGTCCGGTTTTTCGGCGGCTTCCCCGTCTGGCAGGGCGTGCCCGCCGTTCGACTGGTACGCGCGGCTGCTGCCGTGGGTCGGGATCCTCGTGCCGGTGGCTTTCCACATCCAGGGCATCTATCGCCTGCGCCGGGGCCGTTCCCGCGTCGACGATTTCTTTGCGGTGTTCGTCGGCAGCACGCTTGCCGTCGTGCTCGGGATCATCGGGACTCTCTATTACCGCACCTACTACCTGTCGGACGCGCTGAAGGCCGCGGGTGTCTACGAGGTTTCACAGGGCGTCTGGCTGATCTTCCTGGTGATCAACGTCATGCTGACGTATGCATCCCGCGAGATCATCCGTGAGGCGCTGGAGCGGCGCTGGCGGGCGGGTATCGGACTCAAGCGTGTGCTGATTGCCGGCGCGGGCGATCTCGGGCGCATGGTGGCCGACAAGCTGCTCGAGCATCGGGAGCTCGGGTTCAAGGTCGTGGGCTTCCTCGACGATCGCACCGGAGACCACATCGGCTATCGCGGCCTTCCGCTGCTGGGCACGCTCGGCGAGGCCGACGAGGTCGTTCGACAGGAGAAAATCGATCACCTCTACGTCACCTTGCCGCTCGAAGAGCACGTCAAGATGCTCGGCCTCGTCGAGGCGACCAACCGCGAGGGCGTCGACGTGCACGTCGTCCCCGACCTGCTGCAGTTCATCGCGCTGCGCGCCCGCCTCGAGAACCTCGACGGCGTGCCGATCATCAGCCTCAACGACGTGCCGTTGCGGGGGTTCAACAGCGTCCTGAAGCGTTCGATCGACGTCGTCATTTCGGGCGTCGCGCTGGTGATGCTGTCGGTGCCGTTCATGATCATCGCGGCGCTCATCCGCCGGACGTCGCCGGGCGACGTGTTCTACACGCAGGAGCGGATGGGGCTGGACGGCAAGGCGTTCCAGGTTTACAAGTTCCGCTCGATGTACGAGGGCGCCGAAGACGAGACCGGGCCGATCTGGGCGCGTGAAAACGATCCGCGCTGCACACCGGTCGGCCGCTGGCTTCGCCGCTTCGACCTGGACGAGATGCCGCAATTCTGGAACGTCTTCCGCGGCGACATGTCCATCGTCGGGCCGCGGCCCGAGCGTCCGTATTTCGTCGAGCAGTTCAAACATCGGATCCCGCAATACATGCTGCGCCACAAGGTGAAGGCTGGGATCACTGGCTGGGCGCAGGTCAACGGCTGGCGCGGCAACACCTCGCTCGAAAAGCGCATCGAGTACGACCTCTACTACATCGAAAACTGGTCGGTGGGCCTGGACATCAAGATCATGTGGCTGACCGTCCTCAAAGGAATTCAGAAACATTCTCATGCCTAGAATCGTCATCACGGGTGCGGCCGGCTTCATCGGTTCTCATCTCGCCGAAACGCTGCTCGACCGCGGTCACTCGGTCGTCGGCATCGACAACCTCTCGACCGGCAGTACCGCCAATATCGCGCACCTGGCGAATCGGGACTTCCTGTTCATCAAGCACGACGTCACCAACTACGTGTATGTCGAAGGGCCCGTCGATGCGGTGCTGCACTGGGCCAGCCCGGCGAGCCCGATCGATTATCTCGAGCTGCCGATCCCGACGCTCAAGGTCGGCGCGCTCGGCACCCACAAGGCGCTGGGGCTGGCGAAGGCCAAGAAGGCGCGTTTCGTGCTGGCGTCGACGTCAGAGGTCTACGGCGATCCGCTCGAGCACCCGCAGAAGGAGACCTACTGGGGGAACGTCAACCCGATCGGTCCGCGTGGCGTGTACGACGAAGCGAAGCGTTTCGCCGAGGCGATGACGACGGCGTATCACAGGTATCACGGGGTGGACGCGAAGATCGTCCGCATCTTCAACACCTACGGGCCGCGCATGCGTTTGCATGATGGCCGTGCGGTCCCGGCCTTCATGAGCCAGGCGTTGCGGGGCGAGGACATCACGATCTTCGGATCGGGAAAGCAGACCCGCAGCTTCTGTTACGTCACGGATCTGGTGGAAGGGATCATCCGGCTGATGGAGTCGAACGTCAACGAGCCGGTGAACATCGGCAACCCCCACGAGATGACCATCGAGGAGATCGCGCGGGAGATCCTGCGGCTGACGGGTTCCTCGAGCAAGATCGTCTACCGCCCGTTGCCCGAGGACGATCCCAAGGTGCGTCAACCCGACATCACGAAAGCGCGGACGCTCCTCGGCTGGGAACCGAAGGTGAATCTCGAGGACGGCCTGCGAAAGACGCTCGCCTACTTCAAGGAAAAGGTCAGCCAGAGCTGAGCCCGGCGCGCGTTGATCACGCCAGCTTTTTCTTCTCTCCGGACGGGGTCTTGGCACGGAGCTGCCGGATCCCGGTCTGGATGCGTTCCGCGAGCTCGCGCTCGGTCTGCAGGCCCTTGATCGTGGACTGCGCCTCCCTGACCATCTCGCCCAGGCGGTTGCAGCTCTCGATCGCGTGATCCATCACCGCGCGCTGCTCGCCGAGCGTTTCGACGTTGAGCCGGACGTCCTCGAGCATGTTCAGGATGACGCTGGTCTTGACCTGGACCTCGTCCACCAGCTGCCGCCGCCCCTGAATTGAGGAGAGGCGGGACTCGGTGTCGCCGATGCACCCGAGCAGCTCGTCCACTCGCTCCCGCAAGCGCAGCCAACTCGTTGCGGTGGGCCTCCACATACTCGAGATCGGCGCGGCTCTTCAGGCCAACGGCGTGAACCGCTTCGACCTGCCTGCGAACGGCTTCGACGATGGCCTCGCGCTGTCCGAGCTCCTGAACGCGGCGATCGACATCGTCGGTCAGACCCTGAAGCTCTTCGAGCCGCGACTGGAAGGCGCCCATGCGCTTGTCGGCCATCGCCAGCTGCTTGCGGCGCGCCTCCGCGCTCGTGGCTGCGGCCTGGAGCATGCTGCACCTGCTCGTCGGCGGTTTCGAGGTGGACCGCGACGTCCTTCTGCTTGGCTTCGACGCGCGCCAGCTCGGCGAACAGATCGTCCTTGAGGTCCTCCGACTTCTCCAATTGTGCGGTCAGAGACTGGACCTGCGACAGCCGATCCGCCGCGGCGGCCGCCGCGGCGCGGCTCTCGGCCAGCAGTTCCACCAGCCGGCGCTCCTGGCCGACGAGCTCGGCGTCGGACACCCTCAGCGACTCGACACGGCCTGACGCCTGGCTGATGCGATGCTCGAAGGCGGCCAGCTTGTCGTGCAACGGCGCCAGCATTTCCTCCGCGGTCGCAACGTCCTCCAGCTTCTGACGGGTCTCTGTCACGCGAATCGAGACGCGGTCGATGTCGTGTCTCGAGGGCTTCCATCTCCGCGCGGCGGGCGTGCTGTTCCTTGAGTTTCCGATCGGTCTCGGCGACCAGATCGTTGAGCTTCGCGAGGCGGTGTTCGACCTGCTCGACGAGCTGACGCTGGGCGCCGAGCCTGGTGGCGCGCTGTTCGAGCGCGTCAGCCGTCGATCGCGAGGACGTCAGCTTTGCGGTTGGCCTCTTCCAGGACGCCCATGCGGCCCACGACACCGTCCATCCGTGCCTGCAGCTCGGGAACCTCGGCGTTGAACTCGTTCATGCGCTGGATGAATGCCTCCAGTGCCATGCGGTCGCTGTTGAGTGCATCGCGCATGCGGACGGCCTCGGCGTGAGTCGTCCGGAACGCGTCCATCTCCTCGCGCACGCGATCGAGGTGCTGACGATTGGCGGCAACCGCCTCGTACCGCGCCGCGGTGCTGCGCGCCAGGTTGTCCACGTGGGCCAGCGACTTCTCGAGCGCGTCGAGCGCCCCCTGTTTCTCCAGCGCGGTCTCGGCACGATCGCCAAACGTCGACATCTCGCGTGACAGCTGGTCGACTCGTGCGGCGATGGACGTCACGCGCCCTTCCCGCTCGGCCAGAGTTTCGACGCCCATCTCGAGCGTCGCCAATCCGATCGTTCAAGGCCTTGACGCGCTCGTCGAACGCGCTGAGCTGACCGCGTTCGACTTCGATCCTGTCGATATGGGTGCGAACGACGTCGGAGAGCGTGGCGCGCGCCTGCTCGAGCTGCTTGATCTCGCGGGCGAACTCATCTCGCGCGCGCATGCCGGCATCGAACTGGGAGGCGACGTCGCGGGCGACTTTCTCGACTCTGTCGACCGTTTCCTCGACGTCGTTGGCATGCCTGGCGGCGTCATCCAGCTTCTTGATCTGGACCTCCATGTTCCAGATCATCTCGTTCAGCCGGTTCGATTCGACAACGGCGCGCTCGACGATGTGTTTCTGGTTCTCGAGCACCTTGACCTTCTGCGCCACGTGCTCGGCGAGCGCATTCAGGCCGGTCAGGCGTTCCTCGGTCGCGCGGCTCATCTCCTGGAGCTGCGGCAGCACGCTGAGGCGCTTCTCCACGTCGCGGACGATTTCCGCTGTCGCAGCCGTCCGCTTGTGCGTCTCGACCGCGCCCTCCTCCATCTGATGCAATCTGGAGGAGACTTCCGACGACAAGCTCCCGAGCTTGTCGATTTGTTCCTGAAGGGCGGAGGCATTCTTTGCGGCCGCGGCCGCGTCTTTCGAGGACTTCTGCACGTCGCTGCGAATCTGCTTGACCGCCGAGTGCTCGCTCTTGAGCGCCTCGAGGCTCTCGCGGGCCGTTGTCGCCTCCGCGGCGAGCGCGTCGATCGCCTCGCGGTGCTGCTGCAGCCGGCCATCGGGCCCCATCAGGGAGGAGGTCTCCTCCTCTGCTCTGGCCACCATGTCGACGAGTGTGCGGATTCGGCCCTCGATCGCTTCCAGCTCGGTCGAACGCGTCTCCGCGGTCTTCAGACGGTCCGAAACCTGATCGATCCGCTCGTTGGCATTCGTCACCAGCTGCTCGACGTCTTGCAGCGCCTTGCCGGCGGCCGCGAGTTTCGAGCTTTGCAGCTGAATCTGGGTGAGCATCGTGCTGAGCGCCGCGCGCTCCTCACGTGACGTCGCGATGACTTTTTCGAGGTCCAGCGCCTGCTGCTGCGCGGGTTTCGACTGACCTTTTTTGAATGCTTCAAGCATTGGGCGACCTTGATGATGCTGGAATTTACGGAATTGCACTCTGCCGTGGTTCGTAACCCGTGGCCGTGTCTCGCCAGCCGGCTGTCCGACGAGACACGAACCACGAACGACGGACCACGACAATGTCAATGCCCCAGTTTTACAACCTGACCGACGTAGTGGAACGCAGACACGAGGGTGATGGCGAGCGATGCATATACAAAGATCGTGACGATGTTTGACGGGCGGTCGAGGTAGTTGAAATACAGCGTGACGACGCCGGTCAGCACATACGTCGCCGTCGCGATCTTGCCGAACACCGACGGCCTGAACGTCCGTCGACCGACCGCCAGGTTCACCACGGCAACGGTCAGAACAATCGCCACATCGCGGCTGATCACCAGCACGGTGAACCACAGCGGCAGCCTGTTCGCCGAGCCGATGTCCGGCAGCGTCAGCATGATGAACATCGTCCCGAGCAGCAGCTTGTCCGCCATCGGATCGAGCCACGCCCCGAGCGTGGTCTTCTGACCGCTCCGCCGCGCGATCAACCCGTCGAACAAATCTGTAATGCCGGCGGCGAAAAATGTTACCAGAGCCCAGCCTCGGTGGCCGTACAAAAGGAGGATGACGAACGCCGGAACCATGACTATGCGGAGGATGGTCAGCTGGTTGGCGGCCGTGATGTTCATCGGGCGACGCTCTCGGCGAGCTCTTCCAGCTTCTTCACCGCCGCGGCCGCTTCCGCCCCTGAGACCGGCCTGGCGAGTTGAAAGCTTCCGTCGTCCAGGGGCAGCATGACGCCGGCCTCGACCGCGAGCGACGCGGCGGGATACGCGAGGTGTCCCGGCGAGACGTCTGGAAACTTCCGCCGGGCGGTGCGCCAGGTTTCAGCGAGGCGCGGACTCTCGGCCGCTATCAGCGACAGGACACGGCTGATGGCCTGCGCGAGATCTGCGCGCCGGACCGCGTTGGCCGGCTGAAACGTGTGGTTTGGATAGATCTCCATCACGCCCGGAACGGGCGACGAGCAGAATCCACGGCGACGCCCAGCTCCCCCGCGTGTCGGTGATGACGGCTGACGTCCGTCGTGGCGCGCGCTTGAGGAGATCGTCGAGCCGGACACCGAGCAGCGCGGCGAGCTGCAGCGCGCGACACGGCGGGCGAGGTTTCGATTTGCGAGAACTCCGGCGGCATGGCCGCGAGGAGTAGTTTTTCGCGCAGGTCATCGATCCGCCGTTCGATTCCGGGGTCCGGCTCCAGGGCGTGCGCCGCATCGAAGGCTTCGACGGCCTTCGCGAGCTCGCCCTGCGCTTCGTAGATGTCGCCGAGCGCCAGGAAATTGCGCGGCTCGGTTGGCTCGAGATCGACGGCTTTCTGCGCGTGCCCGAGAGCACCGCGGCGAGATTGCCGGCGCGACGTTCGACGATGGCGAGCTCGCGGAAGAGGAACGGGCTCTGGGGGGATGACGCGATCGCCCGCTGATAGGCTGTTTGCGCTTCCTGCAGGCGTCCGACCTCCGCCGCCTTCCTCGCCTCGGCGACGTCATCCTGCAGGCCGCGGAAACGAAGCAGCTCGATACGGCTCCTCAACTGCGTGAGGTTGGCGTCTGCGGCGACCGCTGCTTCGAAGCTCTTGAGCGCCATGCTGCGGTCGCCCAATGCCAGCAGCGCTTCCCCGCGGCCGACGAGCGCCGGCACGTAGCGCGGATTCGCCACCACGGCACGGTCGAAATGCGTCACCGCGCCATCGGAGTTCTTCCGCGCCAGACCGACCCAGCCGAGGCCGGCCTCCGCCGGGTAGAACTGCGGCATCAGCTGCAGGGTCGCGTCGAAACTGCGTTCAGCCGCTCGCAGGTCTCCCGCTTGAAGCCAGAGCCAGCCGGCATTGTGCCGCTCCAGAACCGGCGGGGTGCCAAGCCCCTCGGGAACGACGGGAAACACGAAATCGGGGAATTTCGCCGCTACCGTTGGATCGGGCAGGTCGACCTTTTTGGGGGCGCAGGCGGTTGCGCTCGCGAGCAGCGACAGGACGACGAGGCCTGCTGCCGAGCGAACGCGCATCGTGATCATGTCAGGCTCGAGCGGCGCGATTCCGGAAACGATCCAGAACGCGCCTCGGAAGCTCGGCTTCGATCGAGACGTGACCGTTCGTCGCGACATGGCTGAGAATCTTGCCGACACGATAGAGATGGGAGATCTCGTCGCGATCCGTCGCCGACGCGGCGTCGAAATCGAATGTGACGCGCGCGGTGTCGAGGGCGAGCCGGGACTCCATCTGCGCGACCAAATCCTCCCGGCCTTCGCCGGTCAGCGCCGAGACGATGAGCGCGCCGGGATAGACTGCCTTCAGCCTCGCCAGCTCCGCGTCGTCGAGCCGGTCGCTCTTGTTGAACACATCAATCGACGGCACCGCGTCGGCGCCGACCTCGGCGAGCACCGTCCTGACGGCCGCCATGTGCCGCTCGCGATCGGGGCTGGACGCGTCGATCACGTGCAGCAGGAGATCCGCCGCGGCAACCTCTTCGAGCGTCGCGCGAAACGCGGCCACCAGCGAGTGCGGGAGCCTGTCGATGAAGCCGACGGTGTCGGACACGAGGAGCTCGCGGCGATCCGGCAATCGCACCTTTCGGACGAGTGGATCGAGCGTGACGAACAGGGCGTTGGACGCGACGGCCTCGTCGCCGGTCAGCGCATTGAAGAGCGTCGTCTTGCCGGCGTTCGTGTAGCCGACCAGTGCCACCGTCGGCACCGCCGCCTTGTGGCGGCGCTCGCGGAGCTGCGAGCGGCGACGCCGCACGCCTTCGATGTCCTTGGAGAGAATGCTGATCCGGTGACGGATGCGGCGGCGGTCCGTTTCGAGCTTGGTTTCGCCAGGTCCTCGCGTCCCGATGCCGCCGCCCAGACGCGAGAGCGCGGCATTCGCGCCGACCAGTCGCGGCATCAGGTATTTCAGCTGCGCCAGCTCGACTTGCAGCTTGCCTTCGCGCGTCCGCGCCCGGCGCGCGAAGATGTCGAGGATCAGCTGGGTGCGATCGAGGACCTTCACGTCGAGCGCTTTCTCGAGGTTTCGGAGTTGCGCCGGCGACAGCTCGTTGTCGAAGATCACGACGTCCGCGCCGACCTCGTCGCACGACACGGCGAGCGACTCGACTTTGCCGCTGCCGAGAAACGTCGCGGGGTCCGGCTTCGGCCGATCCTGGAGCACGCGCAGCACGACCTGGGCGCCCGCGGCAGCCGCAAGGCCGGCAAGCTCGTCGAGCGAATGTTCCGGATCGAATTGTCTGGAAGGGCCGCTGAACAACCCGACGAGCGCCGCGCGCTCCCGGACGTCGGGAGTGTTTTGACGCGGAGCCGGAGAGCGCATCACCCCGCTGATTTTATCACGCGGTCAAACGCGACAGCGCCCGCCCGGACGAGCCGCAATCCGTCTGTCGTGACCTCGACAATGGTGGATGGCGGCCCGCCTGGCGACGGTCCATCGTCGAGGAGCAGATCGACACCAGCCGCGAGAGCCGGATCGAGCGAGGCAGGATCGGCCACTGGCGCACAGCCCGACAGGTTGGCACTCGTTGACGTCACGCAGTAGCCCAGCCCGTCGGCGATCGCTCGCGCAAGGTCATGCGCAGGCACGCGAATCGCGACGGTCGTGCCGCCGGCGAGCAGTTGCGTCGACAGCCCGGCGCGCGCGGGAACGACGATCGTGAGCGGTCCCGGCCAGAACGCGCGTGCGAGGCGGCTCTTCAATCTCGCCGAACTGTCCCGCGGCGCGCGCCTGCTTGCTCGTCCGCGGCGATCAGCGGAACCGCCGACGCGCGCGCTCCTGCCTTTCAGTTCGAACAGCCGCCCGACAGCCGCGTCATGTCGTGGGTCGACGGCGAGGCCGTAGAGCGTGTCGGTCGGGAACGCCACGATTCCGCCGCGATCGCAGGACGTCGACGGCGACCGCGATTGCCGCGGCGTTTCCGGATGTCGCGACGTTAATGGTACGCACGCATGGTCCTGACAGCCGGCGAGCTGTCAACGCAGCCTTCGACTGCGACGGGAGCACCGAACGAGCATCGTCGCGACGTTCGTCGACCGTTCCCGGAGCATCTCGCCATACGCAGTCGTCCAGAGTCATCCGACAGCGGGAGGTTGAGTTCACACTTCCTCCGGCGTCGGCGGTGCCGTCGTCGTGGCTGGTGACGTCGACCATCAGCGCGGCGGACGAGGCCGGCGAGGACGACCAGCGCGATCGTGTCGAGCAGGAACACGGCGCGGATGTTGACGGCGCCGAGCAACCCGCTGGCGATCGGGCTGATCGCCAGGCCGGTCAGCGAAGCGGTCGTCAAGAGCCCGAAGCCGGCGCCGCGAGCACTGGCCGGCACGACACCGGTCGCCGCGGTGTACGCAGCCGTCGTCGCGACGCCGATCGCCAGGCCAAAAATCACGGTGCCGAATACCAGAAGCCCGGTGCTGCCGGCGAGGGCGTAGATGAGCGTCCCCAGTGCGGCGCCCGTTGCGGAACCGGCGATGACGGCACGAGGCGACGCACGCTTGAGCAAGCCGCCGCAGAGATTGTTCCCCACCGCCGCACAGCCGGCCGCTACCGAGAACAACGCCCCCGAAACAATCGGGACCCGCTCGACTGGCGTGCCCAGGGCGGTCACGTACAGCGGGAGGATCGGCCCGAAGCTGCGATCGACGAACTGCAAGCCGAAGACGACGGCCATGAGCAGGATGAAGTTCTCGAACGCGAGGACGTTGCGAAACGTGACGCGTTGATCCCTCCCGTGATTCTCGTGGGCTGCGCGCCGCGGCTCATGGTACGTCAGGAACACGAGGACGAGCGCGGCGAAATAGAACGAGGAGGTGACGAAGAATGCGTGGCGCAGCCCGACGATCTGCGCGACGGTCCCGCCGATCACCGGACCGAGTGCGGGCCCGAGGCGTTGAGCAGTCTGCACGATGCCGATGGCCTGCGCCGTGCGATCTCGCGGCGCGGAATCGGCGGCCATCGCCAGCGTCATCGCGCCGTAACCGGCAAACAACCCCTGAATCGCCCGCAGCGCGAAGATGTGCCAGGCCTGTGTGACGAATGCCATGGCCGCCATGACCACGACGAAGCTCGCGAGCGAACGCTCGACCATGATCTTCCGCCCCGTGCGGTCCGCCAGTCGCCCCCAGAGCGGCGCCATCAGCGCGGTGACAGCCGGGGTGACGCCGAGGCTCAGGCCGGACCACAGCGCGATCTCGCCGACGTCGGTGATGCCCAGCTGCTGAAAGTACAGCGGCAGAAAGGGCATCACCAACGTGAACCCGGTGAACCCGATGAAGCTGGCGGCGGTGACGGCGAACAGATTCCTGCGCCAGTGGGGGACCATCTCAGCCAGCGCAGATCAGAATCTGACCTTCACCATCCTGCTCTGCTCGACGTGAATCGTGTCGATGAAGCGGATCCGCGGGGGATTGCTCTGCATGACCAGCGAGAAGGTGCGGGTGCCGTCGCCGAAGAACCGGACGCCGCGCATCAGCGTGCCGTCGGTGACGCCGGTGGCCGCGAAGATGATGTTCGAGCCGGACGCGAGATCCTTGGACGTATAGATCTTTCTGAAGTCGGAGATGCCCATCGCGCGGCATCGCTCCTCGTGCTCCGGCTTGCTGACCACCAGGCGCGCGAAGATCTCGCCGTTCAGGCAGCGCATCGCGGCCGCGGTCAGCACGCCTTCAGGCGCTCCGCCGATTCCCATGACGGCGTGCACGCCGCTGCCGACGACCGCCGCGGCGATGCCCGCGGAGAGGTCGCCGTCGGTGATCAGACGGATGCGCGCGCCGGTCGCGCGAATCTGCTCGATCAACTCCTCGTGGCGCGGACGGTCGAGCACGGTCACCACCAGGTCCTCGACGTCGCGCTCGAGGCAGCGCGCGATCGCCTTCAGGTTCTCGGCGACCGGCGCATCCAGGCTGACCGCGTGCTTGGAGCTCGGCCCGACGACCAGCTTTTCCATGTACAGATCCGGCGCGTGCAGCAGACCGCCGCTGTCAGACGCCGCGAGCACGGCGATCGCGTTGGGCGCGCCGGTGGCGCAGAGGTTCGTGCCCTCGAGCGGATCGACCGCGATGTCGACCTTCGGAAGAGCGAGGCCCTTGTGGCCATCTTTGGCCGCCAGACCCACCTTCTCGCCGATGAACAGCATCGGCGCTTCGTCGCGCTCGCCCTCGCCGATGACGATCGTGCCGTCGATCGGGACGCTGTCCATGCACTTGCGCATGGTCTCGACCGCCACCTGGTCGGAGTTGTGCCGATCGCCCTGGCCCATCGTGTGGGCGCACGCAATCGCCGCCTGTTCGACGACCCGGAGGAATTCAAGCGAAAGGTCTGAATTCATGTTACGAAGACACCTTCTCCGCAAACGGCGGCAATTCGCACCGGGTCGGTCGATCCTGCCTCATACCGAGCACGTAGTCCGCCTGCATGATCTTGTGGATCTCGCGCGTGCCTTCGTAGATGACCGCGCCCTTGCAATTGCGGTAGAAGCGGCCGACGGGATACTCGTCCGAGTAGCCGTTGGCGCCGTGGACCTGCACGGCGTCGCCGGCGGCCCGCTCGGACGCGACCGTCGCGAACCATTTGGCGAGGCCGGTTTCACGCGTGTTGCGGCGGCCGTTGTTCTTGAGGAAGCCGGCCCGCAGCCACAGCAGCCGCGCGGCCTGATAGTCGGATTCCATCTGCGCGATCATTTCCTTGACCAGCTGATGCTCGGCGATCGCGACGCCGAACGTCTTGCGCTCCTTGGCGTAGCTCGCGCTGGCATCGCGGCACGCGCGGATCAGGCCGGTGGCGCCTGCCGCGACGGTGAAACGTCCCTGGTCGAGCGCGAACATCGCGATCTTGAACCCTTCGCCGGGGCGGCCCACCAGGTTCGCTTCCGGCACCTCGACCTCCTCCATCTTGAAGTAGCCGGTATTGCCCGCGAGGATGCCCCACTTCTCTTTCAGCGTGCCGCTCGAGAATCCTTTGAAGCCACGCTCGACGATGAAGGCGCTGATGCCGGAGGGATCGCGCTGCTTCTTCTTCTCGAGATCCGACCAGGCGAAGACGAGGAAGTTGTCGGCCACATCGGCGAGCGAGATCCACATCTTTTCGCCCGAGATGACGTAGCGATCGCCTTTCTTCACCGCGGTCGTCTGGATGCCGCGGACGTCGCTGCCAGCCGCCGGCTCGGTGAGCCCGTAGGTCGCAATCTTCTTCCCCTGCGCCTGCGGCACGAGATAGCGCTGCTTCTGGTCTTCTGTGCCCCACGTCAGCAGCGAGAGACAGTTGAGCCCCGCGTGCACCGAGATGATGACGCGCAGCGACGTGTCGACGTACTCGAGTTCCTCGCTGATGATGCCGAGGCTGACGTAATCCATGCCGGCGCCGCCGTACTCCTGCGGCACCGATGCCCCCAGCAGCCCGAGCTCCGCCATCTGCGGCAGGATGTTCCGATCGAAGCGATGCGCCCGGTCGAGTTCCCGGATCTTCGGCGCGACTTCACGTGCGCCCCATTCGCGCACCGACTGCTCCAGCAGCCGCTGTTCTTCCGTCAGATCGAAGTCAATCATGATGGCGTTCCTTCGCGACAAAATGAACACGGTATTGTACTCGACAGGTGTCAAGTGCGCACGTGCGCGGTGCCAGTGCAAGTGCTGCAAGTGCGCACGTGCGCAAGTGCTCAAGTGCGCAAGTGCACAGGTGCAGGTCGGTGCCGACGCCGCATCGGCGGGTGAGCACCCGCGCACTTGCAGCACCTGCGCACTTGCGCACGCGCGCACGTGCGCACTTTAGCGCCCCCTCCGAATCTCCACCGCCGCAAACCTCCCAATCCCCAGCCGCGCCTCGGCGCTGCCGGCGTGCGCGGCGAGCTCCAGATGATCGGAACTGCCGAACAGCGCGCAGACTTCCTCCGGCGGGATCTCGCTGTAGGTCGAGACGAGCGTCCCGACCGATTGTCCGGCGGCGACGATCTGAATCGGCTGATGACGGGCGAATGCCTCGAACGTCCGGCGATCGATGTTGGTGACGAGATTCCCGAAGCGATCGATCTGCAGCACGACGCCGCTCAGCAGGTCGTCGGTGACCGCGGGCCGCGGGATGTCGAGCTGATGGTAATCGTTCGCCGGCCGGCCGAGCGCCGACAGCTGAATGCCTTTGGCGAGCCACGCCGCGGCAGGGGCGAAGCGGTCGCGCCCCTCGAACGTCCGGCTGACGGTCGGCCGGGCGTAGCGGCGCTCGGTCAGCTCGACGACCCGCCGCGGCGCGTCGTCGCGCAGCACGGCCGTCAGGACGCCATTGTCGGGCGCCACGAACCTGTAGTCCGCGGTTTCCGCGGCGATGCCCCGCCTTGCGGAGCCGACGCCAGGATCGACGACGACCAGGAAGATGGTGCCGTGAGGAAAGTAGCGATAGGCCGCGGCGAGCTGCAGCGCGCCCTCGAGGACGTCGTGGGCGGTGATGTCGTGGGTGATGTCCACGAGCATGACGTCCGGGCAGATCCCCATGATCACGCCCTTCATCGTCCCCGCGTAGTGATCGCGGGACCCGAAATCCGTCAACAGCGCAATGACGGGCCGCACCACGGACAAAGGATACTGCAGTCGTGAGTCGGGAGTCGCGAGTCGTCAGTCGACTCGACTCACGACTGTCGACTGCCAGGACTCGACGACTTACTTCCGTCGCAGCAGCATTTCCCGGGTATTGCTCTTCAGCAGGAATGAGTCGGAGACGACGAGGCCCTCGAACATCCGGATGATGTCGCGGTTCTGGAGAACGCGTTTGGGCCAGGACGCCCCGGCGTGCGGGCGGTGGCGGAGCGATTTGTCGTCCACGATTTCGTACTTCGTGAGCGCGGCCCGGTCCACCGGCAGCGAGCAGAAGAAGCCCATCACCAGGCCCCCTGGCTTCAGCATGCGCACGATCTGCGTGGCCAGGGCTGGCGCGGCCTTCTTGTCGAGGAAATCGAAGATGTCCCAGCACAGGATGCCGTCGACGCTCGCGTCGGCATGGCGGAAGCGCTTGCCAATGACGTCGGGCAACGTGTCGAGCGTTCCGGCGCGTGTGTGCCGATCGATATCGGCCAGCAGGTCCTCGATGAACAGCTTGCATCCGAGGCGCTCGCCGAAGAACTCGACGTTGGAGCCGATGACTGGACCGAAGTCGAGCAGCACGGGCGCGTCGTGCTGAGAGAGGCCGGCGATGAACTTGGGCAGACCCTTGGACGGAACGACCGGGGCGTCGCCGCGTACGGCCTGCGTCCCGGCGTCGGACGCGTCAGGCCGCTTGGTGCCCCACTTGAGGATGTCTGAAATCATGGGTGCCAGTGAGGACGATCGCCGCCACCCCGCCCATCGACCGGCGGCAGGAGCGTCGGATCCGATCATCCTCCTTGGGTGGTCAGTGCGGTTAGCGGGAAGCGCCCGCAGCGGCACCGGACGTCTGTGCGGCCGACGAGGCCGCCGCCGGCTTGGATTCAGACTTCGATTCGCTCGGCTTGGCGCCCGCGCGCTGCATGTCGATGCTGCCGCGGAAGTGCGCTCCTTCGGCGATCGCCACGCGCGGGGCGGCGATATCGCCGTCCACCGAGCCGTTGTCGCGGATGTCCACCTTCTCGGTTGCCGTCACGTTGCCGGTAACCTCGCCGAGAATGACGACGGACTTCGCAAAGACCTGAGCCTTGATCTTGCCGTTCGGCCCGATCGTCAGCACGTTCTGTCGCAATTCAATCTTCCCGTCGACCTGCCCCTCGATGGTGAGGTCCTCGCTGCCGCTGAGCTCCCCTTTGATTACGACAGATTTTCCAATGTTCACAGTGGTTTTCTCCATTCCGCGCTGGGGCTCGCTGTGTGTGATGGGGGTCGTCGTACGCACCGCATCAGCAGCCGGCGGCGTGCCAACCGCAGGTGTCGGTGCCGGGCTGGACCCGGCGGGCGCAGTCGGCTTCACCGCTTCATCCCGTTTCCACATGGGCAATCTCCACGTATCCGAAGTAGTTTTCGACCGTTCGCAGGGTGACTTCAGTCTCGGGGCTGGGGCAGCAGGTCGCGCCAGTATAAAGGGGCGCTGTCGTGCTTGTCTAGTCCTTTTATTGCTGAGACTTAGCGCAAATGGTAATATCGGTAGATCCCTCATGCGGCTTTACTTTGACCATAACGCGACGACCCCGGTCGACCCTGCGGTTGCCGAAATCATGGGCGCAGCCCTGCGGGAGGACTTCGGAAATGCCTCCAGCGTCCATCATTTCGGGCAAATGGCAAAAGCGCGGCTGGACGAAGCCAGGACCGCAGTGGCAGCCCTGATTGGCGGCGATCCGTCTGAGGTTGTCTTCACGAGCGGCGGGACGGAAGCGGATAACTTCGCCCTGAGGGGGGTGGCCGAGGCACTGGAGCCAACGGGCCGCAAGCACCTCATCGCCTCCGCCATCGAGCACGAGGCGGTGCTCAATACCCTCAAGGCCCTCGCCCGGCGAGGCTGGACGACTACCCTGCTTCCGGTCGACACGACCGGGATTGTCAGCCCCGATGCGCTGGCGTCGGCGCTGACCGACGGCACGGCCATCGTCTCGGTGATGCACGCGAACAACGAAATCGGCACCGTGCAGCCGGTCACGGAGCTCGCGGCGCTCGCGCATGCGCGTGGCGCGCTGTTTCATACGGACGCCGTGCAGTCCCTCGCGAAGATTCCGGTGGACGTGCGGACGATGGGCGCGGATCTCCTGTCGCTCTCCGCGCACAAGTTCAACGGCCCCAAGGGGGCGGGCGCCCTGTGGATCAAGCGCGGCACCCGCGTCAACGCGATCCTCACCGGCGGCAAGCACGAACGGAATCGCCGCGCCGGGACGGAAAACGTGCCCGCTCTCGTCGGGCTCGGTGTTGCCGCACAACTGGCCGTCGGCAAGTTGAAATACGAAGCGCCACGGCTCGCCGCGCTGCGCGATCGACTCGAGCAGACAGTCGTCAGCCGAATCCCGGGCACCGCCGTCAACGGCGCCCGCGAGCCGCGCGTGCCGAACACGACCAACATCAGTTTCGAAGGGGTCGAAGCCGAATCGCTGCTGATCGCGCTGGACCTCGAAGGCATCGCGGTGTCGACCGGGTCGGCCTGCTCGTCTGGCACGCTCGAGCCGTCACACGTGCTGCGCGCGATGGGGCTTCCGAGCCATCGCACGCAGAACTCGATTCGAATCAGCCTGGGCGCGGGAAACGACGATGCCCAGGTGGATTTCTTTCTCGAGAAGCTGCCGGGAATTGTGGAGAAATTGCGGAAGTTGACGCGTGCGGTGAGGTCGCGCTGTCGTAGGCCCGACTTCCGCCTGCAACTTCCAAAAGCCTCAGAATCGACTCGCCGAAGCCTTGCGGAGTCGGTCAGGTTGGGCGTGCATCGAATTACCCGGAATCTCCTCGCGAGCCGCATAGATCATGCGAATAGTCGTCGCCATGTCGGGTGGAGTCGATTCCTCCGTGGCCGCCGCGCTGCTGGCGCAGGACGGGCACGACGTGATCGGTCTCTCTATGCAGCTGTACGATCAGCGCGGCGGCGACGTGCGGTTCGGCACGTGCTGCACGATCGACGACCTGCACGACGCCCGGCGTGTCGCGGCGCGCATCGGCATCCCGCACTACATCATGAATTTCGAGCGCCAGTTTCAGGATCAGGTGATCTCGAACTTCGTGCGCGAGTACGCCGGCGGGCGGACGCCCATTCCCTGCGTGCACTGCAACGGCGATCTCAAGTTCGCGACGCTGGCCGAGCGTGCGGAAGCGCTCGGCGCCGTGCACGTGGCGACCGGACACTACGCGCGCGTCGATCGTCATGAGGACACCGGGCGGTATCGGCTCCTTCGCGGCGTCGATGCTTCGAAGGATCAGTCGTACTTTCTGTTCACGCTGTCGCAGGCGCAGCTCGCGCATGCCATGTTCCCGGTTGGCGCGCTGCAGAAGCACGAGGTCCGCGATCGCGCCCGCGACCTCGGGCTGCCGGTTGCCGACAAGCACGACAGCCACGAGATCTGCTTCGTGCCCGACGGCGATCAGGCAGCGTTTGTCGAGCGGCACGCCACGGCGCCCGCGGGCGGGGTGATTCGTGACGCGGACGGACGGGTCGTTGGGCGACACGCGGGCGTCCACCGATTCACCGTCGGTCAGCGGAAGGGCCTCGGTCTCTCCTCCCCCATCCCGCTCTACGTCGTCGGCATCGACGCGTCGGCGGCAACCGTGACCGTCGGTCCGCGAAGCGCACTCGAGCGGACCACGCTCACGGCGTCAGGCGTGAACTGGATTGCCGGCGACGCGCCCGCAACGGGCACGCGCGTGACCGCGCAAATCCGCTACCGCCATCGCGAGGCTGCCGCGACGCTCGAGCCGTTCGACGGCGACCGCGTGCAGGCGACCTTCGATGAGCCGCAGACGGCCGTCGCGCCTGGTCAGGCGGTGGTGTTCTATGACGGTGACGAGGTTGTCGGGGGCGGGTGGATTGACTAACGTGCGACGTGCGGACGTGCTGATGTGCGACGTGCTTGCTTGTCACGTGCGGACGTGCCGCACGTGCTGCACAACTCACGTCGCACGTTTACGCACTCATCTGCGCTTCGCCCAGATGCTGCGGTAAGTCCCTCCAGATATTTCTCTGCGTCGATAGCCGCCATGCAGCCGGAGCCGGCTGCGGTGACCGCCTGGCGGTAGATGTGATCCTGAACGTCGCCGGCCGCGAAGACACCAGGCACGCTCGTCCGCGTGCCGGTGTGCGTGCAGATGTAGCCGTTGGCGTCCATTTCGATCTGACCCTTGAAGAGCGTGGTGTTCGGCGTATGGCCGATCGCGACGAACACGCCTTCGACCTCGATCTCCTTGCGATCGCCGGTCACGTTGTTCCGGAGCAACATGGACGACACGGCGCCTTGCGCGGTGTCCTTGATGTCCTCGACCTCGCTGTTCCACTCCCAGGCGATCTTCGGGTTGGCGAAGGCCTTGTCCTGCATGATCTTCGACGCCCGCAGCGTGCCGCGCCGGTGGACTAGCGTGACGTTAGACGCGAACTTGGTCAGGAAGATCGCTTCTTCCATCGCCGAGTCGCCGCCGCCGACGACCGCGATCGGTTTACCCCTGAAGAAATAGCCGTCACAGGTCGCGCATGTCGAGACGCCGTGGCCCATCAGCTTCCGTTCGGAGGGGAGGCCCAGGAGTCGTGCGGACGCGCCGGTGGCGATGATCAGCGTCCGGCTCTGGTAGGTCGCGTCCGAGGTCGTCACCGTGAACGGGTGGTTGAAGAGATCGACCTTCGACACGTTGCCGCGAATGATCTCGGCACCGAAGCGTTCGGCCTGGCTCCGCATCTCGGCCATCAGCTCGGGACCCATGATGCCGTCCCGAAAACCCGGCCAGTTCTCGACGAGCGTCGTCAGCATCAACTGTCCGCCCGCTTCGAGCCCTTCGATGATGAGCGGCTGCAGGTTGGCGCGGGAGGCATACAGAGCGGCGGTCAGGCCAGCTGGGCCCGATCCGATGATGATGACATTGCGCACAGTTGACCGCCGATCAGCCTACACGTGTTTGTCGATCAGTTTCTTCAGTGCGTCTTTGTCCGCAAGCCCGACTACCTGCTCGACGATCTGACCGCCCTTGAACAGAAGAAGCGTCGGGATGCCGCGGATGCTATACCGGAAGGCCACGTTCGGATTCTCGTCCACATTCAACTTGCCGATGACGACCCGGCCATCATAGTCCGTCGCGAGCTCATCCACTGTCGGGGCGAGGCGCCGGCACGGTCCACACCACTCCGCCCAGAAATCGACGAGAACCGGGTGGTTGGACTTGATGACGGAGTCATCGAAATTGGTGTCGGTCAGGGTCTGGATCTTGTCAGATGCCATCGGGTGTCCTCTTCTCCACGCGACTTATTCACGCGACGGGCGCCACTATGTTAAACCGCTGAGAAGTATTGAGTTATTCCCAGTCAGGGCTTCACCGGCTGCAGGGCCCTATACACTTTGACATACTCCCGGGCTGAAGCGTCCCAGGAATGGTCCAGCCGCATTCCGGCCTGCTGAATCTGCCGCCAGGCCTCGGGGTGCCTGAACGTGGCGACGGCCCGCTCGACTGCGCCCAGCAGGGCTGGCGGCGTATAGTCGCGGAACTTGAAGCCCGTTCCCTGCCCAGACGAGGGATCGTAATCCTGAACCGTGTCGTCGAGCCCGCCAGTCGCCCGGACGATGGGGACCGTTCCGTAGCGCAGGCTGTACATCTGGTTGAGGCCGCACGGCTCGAAGCGCGAGGGCATCAGGAACATGTCCGCTCCCGCTTCAATCAGGTGCGCGAGACGCTCGTCGAACCCGATCGTTGCCGACACACGACCCGGGTGGGTAGCGGCCGCCGCTCTCCACAAGTCTTCGTAGCGGCGTTCGCCGCTACCGAGCATCACCCACGACGCATCGAGCCGCAGCAACGGCTCGATCGCCGCGGCGATCAGGTCGAAGCCTTTCTGATCGGTCAGGCGCGACACGAGGCCGATCAGCGGACGCGCCAGGGCCGAATCGTTCGCTTGCAGTCCGGCGGCCTCGAGCAGTGCGCGCTTGGCGTTGCGCTTGCCGTCAAGCGTTTCGGAGGTGAAGGAGGCCGGCACGAACTCGTCATGCGCCGGATTCCAGCGATCCGTGTCGATGCCGTTGAGGATGCCGACGAGATCCTGCGCGCGCCGCGCCAGGATGCCGTCGAAGCCGAACCCGATCTCGGGCTGGAGAATCTCTTTCGAGTAACGAGGGCTCACCGTCGTGATCTTCTCGCTGAAGTTGATGCCGCCCTTCAGATAGCTGATCTGTCCCCAGTACTCCATCGCCTGCACGTCGAGCACTTCCCACCCGAGCCCAATGCTGGTGAGTGTCGACGGCGGGAACACACCCTGGAACGCCAGGTTGTGGATGGTGAAAACACAGGGCACGCCGCCGACGATCGGATCCGAGGTGAGATGCAGCTTCTGATAGACGGGAACGAGGCCGGTCTGCCAATCGTGCGCGTGAATGACGGATGGACGAGAGCCCTTCAGACGGATGTACTCGAGAGCGGCCCGGCTGAAGACAGCGAAGCGCCAGGCGTTGTCTGGAAAGTCGCCCGCCGCGTTGCCGTACAGCCCGTCACGATCGAACAACTCCGGCACGTCCACGAGCGCGACCGTCACGCGTTCCTTCACAGGCTGCTCGATGATCGTGACCGGCTGAGAATGCGCCCCGAAGCGCACGTCGATCTGGTGGCGCGTGACGCCCTGCGCCGCGGTCGCGATGCCGCGATAGCGGGGAAGCACGATCGTGACCGAGTGGCCAGCCTTGGCGAGCGCATCAGGCAGCGCGCCCGCGACCTCGGCCAGTCCGCCGGTCTTGGCAAACGGGTGTGCCTCGGGCGTGATCAGTCCCACTGACAGCGCGGCATCTCCCTTGCTGACACGCGGGTGGCTATTAGCGGCCGTTATCTCCTGTCAACCGGTCCGGAGCCGGTCGATCGCCGGGACCTGCGCCGCCGGGTCGTCTTCTCCGCAGCTTTCTTGGTGGCGCGGGCGCTGATTTGGGCTTGGCGACGCGAGATCGCACGGGGCGCTTGGTGACAACTGGTTCAGCTGCCGGCACGGGTATATCCGGGACCGCGGGCGTGGCTTCGACGTGCGGTGTCTCGGACGCCGTTGCCGGGAGCTCCTTCTTCGTCGATCGTCTCTTGCTGGTCTTCGTCGATGGCCGTTCGGTGGACTTGCGGGTTGCGGGCTTCTTCTCTTCAGGCATCTAGAACTTGAAAACCTCGTGACATAGAAACCGTTAGTTTACCACGGCGCGCCGCCTCTTCGCTTCCGAAGATCAAGAGCTCTCGCAGGGGCCGCAGAGAGCAGAGAGCGCAGGGGAACGCGACGAGCCGCGCTAAAGCGCGGATGCTGGCAGTGCGAACCGGCAGCCTGGCAGGACGCCAGGCATGAAACCCGGCAGGCGTTCGGATTCGTGATTCAGAACACCTGCCGGGTATGATGCTGGCGTTCCGACCTAGGCTGCGCGCCTGCACTGCACCGCAAGCCTGTGGCGCGGCCGGTCGCGGAATGTCCGTGGGCGATCTCTACTCTCTGCGGCCCCGCAAGAGCTTTTGACCTGGCCTGTGAATGCCGAACCGAATTCCAACCGATCGTCTGCATGACTGGCTCAGCGTCGCCCGATCTGATCCGCGAAGATCCGCGTCCCGTGATCCGATCTGCGTCTCTGCCGCTGTCGCACTTCTAACCACCCGCCCGCCGAGACTTCATGGACGTCTCCAATTCGCGTCCCCGGGCCGCTTCACGCTGCGATTCCGCGTGCCGTCCTTGCCGACTGTAAATATCCGCGAGCACGTAGTGGCCGAGCGGCGCGTACTCGGACTGCGGCCCGACCTCCAGTCCGCGTCGCGCCAGCGCGATCGCCTCGTCGAACTGGCGGTCCCTGATCGAGAAGAGCTTGGCCAGATAGAAGTACCCCTCGGCGAAACGCGGATTGATCTCGATCGGACTTCCTGACGCTGCCTCCTGCGCGGCCGCGTTGCCCAGCTGTTCGTAGAGCCGGCCGAGATTGAACGCCGCCTTGAATGCATTCGCCTGCGTGTCGATCTCCTGCTGATACTCCTGGATCGCCGTCTGCACATCGTCCGCGCTGCTCGGCGATCAGCGCGAGGTTGAAATGCGCAAGCCGCACGTCGGGTTTCTGCGCGATCGCCGCGCGGATGTGTTCCTCCGCCTTGGCGAGATCGCCTCGCTTGATGGCGACGACGCCGAGCGCGTTGCGCGCCGCCGCGACGCGGGTGTCATCCGCGAGCGACTGTACGAAAGGCGCATTCCGCTTTGTCGAGCTGATTGAGATCGACGTACAGTTCGCCGAGCTGATAGCGGATCCAGGCGTTCTTCGGATCCTTCTCGAGATACCGCTCGTAGCCGAGCATCGCCGCGTCGTAGTTGCCGCATCGCCTGGTAGGCGCCGGCGAGATTGACGATCGCCAGGTCTGTACGAGGGGTTGATCTGCAGCGCGCGCTTGTAGTGATCCATCGCCTTGAGGAAGTCGCGCCGGCGGAAGTACTCGTTTCCGAGCATGACCCAGGCGTCGAGCACGTTCGGGTCCTGCGCGACGACCTTCTGCAGCCGGTTCAATGTCGCGTCGTATCGCCCTCCGCCGTCCTCGCGCGCGGCCGTCATCAGGTTGAAGATGTCGATCTTGTCCTTCGGATCCGGCAGCACGTGTCCCCGTCGGCGCGCGCGGTGTCGCTGAACGATCCGATGTAGCCGAGGGCGGCGAGCCGCTCGCGCGTTTCCGGATCGACGGCCGACGGTCCGGCCGACGCGTCCGCGTCCTCGGTCGCCGAGCGCGTCGAGCTCCGCCGCCATGCGGTCGGCGAGCTGCCGCCGCTCGCTCGTAGAGATTCTGCTGCTCGCCCGGATCGCGCTCGAGGTCGTAGAGCTCGGGACGCGTGGTCGCTGATGTACTTGAACCGCCCCGACCGCAGCGCCTTCAGCTCGCTCCAGCCGAAGTGGTTGCGCGCGTAGAGCGATTCGCTGTACGCGTCGAGGTTCAGATCGCGCGTGGCGCCCCGTCATCAGCGGCACCAGGCTGCGGCCCTCGCACGCCGTCGGGCACGCGCTTGCGCGACGAGATCGAGCACCGTCGGCATCACGTCTTCGGTCCGCACGGTCGCCGTGACCCGCCGGCCGCGCATCGAGTCGTACGGCGCGCGGATGATGAACGGGACGCGCGTCGGTCGCGTCGTAGATGAACAGCCCGTGCGTCGCCTCGCCGTGCTCGTTCAGGCTCTCGCCGTGATCGCCGATGGCGACGACGATCGGTGCGATCGGCGAGCCATTGGTGTCGAGCCATTGGAGCACGCGGCCGATCTGGAAATCGACGTAGGCGATCTCGCCGGCGTACGGACGGTCGCGAAAGCGCGAGCGGAACGGCTCCGGCGGATCGTAGGGCGTGTGCGCGTCGTAGAAATGCAGCCAGGCGAAGAAACGCTGGTTCGCGTGCTGCTCGAGCCACGGCATCGCGTTGTCGCACGACCTCGTCGGCTCGCCGCGCGACACTGCCGAGCGACACCGTCTGGTACTTCGAGACGTCGAACTTGTCGAAGTAGGTGTCGAACCCCTGGTTGAGGCCCCACTTCGAATCGAGCACGAACGCGCCGACGAATGCGCCGGTCTGCCAGCCGCCGCCCTTCAGCAGCGTCGGCGAGCGTGCGGTGCTTCGGATCGAGGACGTAGCCGCCGTTGTCGCGGACGCCGTGGCGTCGGCGGCAGCAGGCCGGTGAAGAGCGTCGAGTGCGCCGGAAGCGTCAGCGGCACCGGCGCGATCGCCTGCTCGAAGAGCACGCCTTCGGACGCGAGACGATCGAGATTCGGCGTCGACGCGGTCGTGGTCGCCGTACGCGCCGATGCGATCCCAACGAGTGGTATCGAGCGTCAGGACGATGACGTTGAACGCGTCCGGGCCGAGCGCGCGCCGCGATCGCCCCGAGCTCGGCTGCCGCTGCGGGCGTCACGGCGCCGCGACGTGACAGGTCGAATACGCCCAGCAACCGGCGGCAACGATGGCGACGCACACCGCCGCGATGCCGACGAGCCGAGCCCGCGCGTTCATTCCTGTAACGCTATTTTAGCTTCGCCAGCGCATCGAGGGCCGGCTTGAACGCCGGGTCGGCCTTCAGCGCCAGCCTGTAGCGGCGCTCCGCTTCCGCGCGATCGCCGCGGCTGGCGGCGATGATGCCGAGGTTGAACTGCGAGGGTGCGACCTGATACCCGAGCTCGCACGAGCTGCTCGAACTGGGTTCGCGCCACGTCGACTCGCCCGAGTCGCATCGCGGTCCGACCCCAGTCCCGGCGCGCGCCGCACGTTCGATCGGGTTCAGTTCGACCGCGCGCGTGAAGGCGTCCGCGCGCTTCTGCCGACTGCTCCGCGCGCCGGTACATGACGCCGAGCGTGTAGTGTCCGTAGTCGGAGTGTGGCGACAGCTCGAGCCCCTTGCGGGCGCGGACGATCGCCGCGGCATGATCGTTGCCGTTCGACAGGACTTTTGCCGCCTCGATGTGCGGCGTGGCCAGCGCGGGATTCAGCTGAGAGGCTGCATCGTACTCTCCGAGCGCCGCGTCGGTCTTTCCCTGCGCCGCGTAGGCGTTGCCGAGATAGAGATGCGCTTCGAATGCGCGGACGTTCATCTTCACGATTCGCTGCAGCGCGGCCGCTGCTTCGGCGAAGCTTCCCTTTCCCAGCAGCAGCAGCGCGCGATTGAAGGACTCCCGGTACTGGCGATATTCGACGATGTGGTCTTTGGATCGTCGCCGGTGCCGGCACCCGTGACCGGCGCGAAGGAGCCGAGATAGCCGAGCGCCTGAAGCCGTTCGAACGGCTGCCGGGTCCGGCTGCTCGCCTTGCACGTCGGCGGCGTCTGTCCGAACCGGTCGGTGACGCGCGACAGATCGGCGGCAAGCCGCCCGGCGACCTGCCGCACGGTCGCGGCGGCGACGTTCTTCGCTTCGGCGCGATCGACGCGAAGGTCGTAGAGCTCCGGCTTTGGCGCGGCGATGAACTTCCACTCGCCGACGCGGGCCGATCGCAGCTCGCTCCAGCCGAAATGCAGCCGCGGATACCAGCTCTCGGCGATCTGATACGCGGCACCTCCGTTCGCGAACCGCCCTTGAGCGAGCGGCGCCAGGCTCTCGCCGGCATCGATCGCGTCTTCGCGGGCAGCGAGGTGCCCGCGAGCGCTGCGATCGTCGGCGGCGATATCGATGTGCCGCACCTGCTCGGTCACGATGCGGGGCGTGCATGCCAGGCGCCGGCGACGATAAGCGGAACGGCGAGCGTCGAGTCGTAGAGGAAGAATCCGTGATCCGCCTCGCCGTGATCGCCGAGCGATTCGCCGTGGTCGCCGGTCACGACGACGGCCGTGCGCGACCGATCGAGCGGTCCGAGCAGCAGGCCGAGTCTGCGCGTCGGTGAACGCGATTTCCGCATCGTACGGGCCGATCCCGGCGCAAGCGTCGCGAACGCCGCCGGCGCGGCGTACGGCAGATGCGGATCGTAGTAGTGGACCCACAGAAACCAGGGCGCGCCCGCTGGCTGCGCGGCGAGCCACTGCTGCGCGCCGCCGCGGTGACCTGATCGGCGGTCCGCTGGAGATCCGTCAGGGCGCCACCGTGTCGGCGTCGCCGATCGCGATGCGGTCGTCGTACTCGTCGAAGCCCTGACTCAAGCCATACGCCATCGTCGAGCACCGCGCTGGCGACGACCGCGCCGGTGCGGTAGCCCGCGGTCCTTGAGTCGCTCGGCGAGCGTCGTTGCCGGGCGGCAGCGTGCCCATGCCGTTCAGGCGGATGCCGAACGCCGCCGGGATAGCGGCCGGTGAGAATCGCCGAGTGTGACGGGAACGTCAGCGCCGCGTGCGCCGTGGCATCGGCTGAAACTGACGCCCTCCGCGGCGAGACGGTCGAGTGCCGGCGTCTGCGCGGCCTTGTAGCCGTAACGCGCCAAGGCGATCGGCGCGCAGCGTGTCGATGGTGATCGAGCAGGATGTTCGGGCGCGGGCCGGCAGCGGCGTTTGGCCCGGCGACGCGACGAGAACAGCAGCGCGAGGAACGGCAAGCGCGAACAGGATGTCGAACTGCGAAACACCGATGAGAATGGTACTACGCGGACTTCGTAAACGGCGAGCTCACGTCAGGTCGAAGTTCAACGGCTGATGGTAGCATCTCCGATTCGTTGGATCGTCGCAGTCACTCGTCCCATCCAGATCGCGCGGAATTTCACCGCCGATTCGCGCAAGTGACGGGCGCAGTGACGGCTAATCCGGCAGAAAACTTGCTGCATGCCGCGCGGCACGCAGACGTGTATGCCTGCCTTCGTTCCCAATCAGAAGGAGTGGCTGCTCAGATGAAAATGAAGTTGCTCGCGCTGCTCGTCGCGCAGCGGTGTCTGTCAGTCCGGCCGCGGCGATCGCCCAGATCGGCCAGACGGCGACGCTGACCGGCACCGTCACCGACTCGAGCGGCGCGCGTCCTGCCGGGCGTCACGGTAACGTCACTCGAGCGAGGCGGTGATCGGCGGGTCTCGAACCGCCGTGACGGACGAGAACGGCGTGTACCGCTTTCCCGCGCTGCCGCCGGGGACCTACACGTCAAAGTCGAACTGTCGGGGTTCCGCACGGTCACCCATGAAGCCCGGCTTGCAGCTCGGTCAGACGATCACGCGTGGACGCCAAGCTCGATCCGGGCGGCTGACGGACACGGTCGAAGTGATCGGCGCTCCGCGCCGACGGTCGACGTCAAGATCTCGGCCGCGCAGAAGAACCTCACCGAAGAAGTCCTCGAATTCATTCCGTATTCGTCGCGCTTCGGTCCGGACGCCATCATGCTCGCCCCCGGCGTCAACCCGAACAACCTGACTGCCTTCGGCAGCGGCGGCGAATCGTCGAACGCGTACATGATCGACGGCGTCGACACCAGCGACCCCGAGGGCGGCACGCAGTGGCTGTTCGCGAACTACAACTGGTTCCAGGAAGTGCAGGTCATCGGTCTGGGCGCGCCGGCTGAGTACGGCGGGTTCACGGGCGTCGCCTCGAACAGCCTGATTCGCTCGGGCGGCAACCGGTTCTCCGGCCTGTTCGAAACGCTCTTCCAGAACAAGGGCATGATCGGCGACAACATCAGCGACGAAGTGCTTGGCGCAGAACCCGGACCTCACGTCAGACAAGATGGATTACATGACAGACTCGACGTTCCAGGTCGGCGGCCCGCTCAAGCGCGACAAGATGTGGTTCTTCACGTCGTTCCAGTACTACCGGCCGAAGACCACGCCCTCCGGCTATCCGCCGCCTGGCGGCGCCGGGCAATACCGGGCCGACCGATCGCAAGAGACCTCTCCGCGATTCATCTTCAAGCCCACGTCAGGCTCGGCCAGGCCGATCAGCTGACCGGCTTCATCGAGTACGACAGCTACACCGTGGAAGGCGCGGCGCCGCCTCGAACGTGGCGCCGGAAGCGACGACCAAGCAGACCGGACCCGAGATCGCGTGGAACGCGCAACTACACGAAGGTCCTCTCCGCGTCGTCGGTGTTCGACGTGAGTACTCCGGCTTCGACGGCTACTACGCGCGCGAGCCGTACAACGGCCGCGACACGATGGGATGGTACGACTTCGACACCGACTTCTACTCGGTGAACAGCTACTACTATCTGCGCGCCGACCGCGTCCGGCACCAGGCGAACGCGAGCGTCACGAAGTTCGCCTCCGGGTTCGCGGGCCAGCACAACCTGAAGTTCGGCGCGGAGTTCGAGCGCAGCTACTCGAAGACGCGAAGTGGGATATCCCGGCGGCGGCTACGTCCTCGCCGACCAGGGCGTGCCCTACTACGCGTATCTCGGCGGCAACTATCTCCAGGACGCCACCAACAAGCGGTTGTCGGTGTTCGTGCAGGACTCGTGGGCGGTCGAACCGCAAGCTGACGATCAAGCCCGGCCTGCGGTTCGACAACTACCGCGGCTCGCTGAAGAACGTTCGACGGCACGATGCTACAAGACGAACGGCGTGGGGCCCGCGCCTCGGCTTCGCGTGCGACATGTTCGGCAACGGCCGCACGGTCGTTCGCGGCCATTACGGCCGGTACTTCGACGGCGCCAAGGCGAACTACTACAACCTGGTCGAACGGCGTCGGATCCGCTGTTCGGCGCCTACATCGATCCGGTCACGCTGGAACCGCTCGCACGAGCCCTACCTGCTCAACCCGGGCAGCGTCGATCGCGACCGTGGACGACGACCTCAAGCAGCCGCGGCATCGATCAGGTGATCGTCGGCTTCGAGCACGAGCTGTTCCCGAACTTCTCGGTCGGCGCGCAACGGAATCTACCGCGAGAACAAGGACTTCATCGAGGACATCCTGATCAACGGCGAGTTCGCGCCGATCACCGTCCCCGATCCCGGTCCCGACGGCGTCGAGGGCACGGCCGACGATCCGGGCAGCACGCTGACGTTCTACGATCAGATCAGCGATCCGGCGGACGACCGGTTCCTGGTCACCAACCCGGACGATGCGTTCCGGCGGTATCGAGGGCTGGAGCTGACGGCCAACAAGCGGTTCACGGATCGCTGGATGCTGCAGGCGTCGTGGGTGATCTCGAAGATCACCGGGAACATCAACAACACCAGCTCCATCGGCAACAGCGTCGAGTACGACGATCCCAACCAGGATCCGCGGCTGCAGCCGTTCCGCGAAGGACGGCTCGGACGCGACAACACGCACATCGCGAAGGTGCTCGGCGCGTATCAGGGCGCCGTGGGGCATGATGGTGTCGGGCGCGTTCTTCTACACGACCGGCGGCACGTATACGCGCCTCGTGCGCGAACGCCTGTCGCAGGGCAGCGTCGACCTGTTCGCCGAGCCGCGCGGCAGCAACCGCCTCGACGGCCAGCCGAAGTTCGACGTGAAGCTCGAGAAGCGAGTTCCCGATCGCCGACGGCCGGCTGGGGATCACCGCTCGAGAGCTTCAACCTGTTCAACAACGGCGCCGTGGACGACGCTTTCACGCGGGTCGGGAGCTACTATAACGGCCGACAGGGTGGTCGCGCCGCGAACGTGGAGGATTGGAGGAGTCTTCAGCTTCTAGGCGCACGGCGAGGCCCTCTCCTCGGCGAAGGGCCTCGCTCTCCGACACCGTTGTTCGTTCGAGTCGCGTCGCTGAGGTTCCGGAAGATTGGAGGAGTTTTCCGGTTCTGAAGTGGCTCGGAGGCCTCTCCTGGCAACGGGCGGGGCCTCATCTTTTCTCCCGGCCTTGAGGTCCCTCACCCGACCGCAGACACGATACCTTCGTGGGACGTTCGCGACAACGGCGGCTCTTTCTCGGTTCCGCACTGAAGCGCGGTGGGTCTTTGAGCGCTCGTCGCGGGTTCACTTACGCCAACTCCGGTTTCCTTCGACACGCCAGCCCAACCAGATTCCGTACGTCGGAGGTCGTGCGCAATGCGGCCCGGGCTGCCTGCCGCCCGACACGCAGCCTTCCACGAGTGACTGACGGCAAAAAACCGTAGATTGGGACCACGGATCCATCCATCGGTTAGAAGCATTGGTCAGCGGTTTCGACACTCGCGACACAGTAAGACTAACCGCTGTCACAAACTCGTTGACTTTGCGCCTCGTTCGCCGTATCAGAGTGCCCGAGAAACCCGCCGCTTGGCCCGGAAAGTGACGTCTCGTCCCGTTCAGACTGGGGGCGTACATGCCTTACTCAGGTGCTTCGCAGCAAGCTTCTTGCTGTTCTCTTCCTCTTTCTCACGTCAACCGTAGTGATGGCCCAGGTCGCCGGGACAGCGGCCCTGACCGGTGCGGTCACCGATCCTTCGGGTGCCATCGTCGTCGGTGCTGACGTGACCGCGACCAACCTGGCGACCGGTGCTAAACGTTCGGCCAAGACCGATGCAGCCGGGAAGTATCTGATGACGCAAGTGCCGCCAGGTGACTATCGCGTGGACGTCACGGCGACCGGCTTCAAGACCGCCGTTCGGCCGCGGGTCGAATTGCCCATCGGTATCACCAGCGCCTTGGATGTTGTGCTGCGAACTGGGAGACATCGCCGAATCGGTCGAAGTGCAGGCCGTGACCGCTGCCGTGAACACGACCGACGCCAGCATGGGCTCGCCACTCACTGGCGCAGAGATCCGCAGCCTGCCTTCGCTCGACCTCAACCCCGCTGGTCTGCTCAGCCTGCAGGCGGGTGTCGCGTTCGTCCCCAGCGCAGGCGGATACGCCAGGCGGCTACGGAGGTGTGTCGGATTTTGACGGTCGCAGCGGCGCGGTCAATGGTGCGCGCAGCGATCAGACCAACATCACCCTGGATGGCGTGGACTGCAACGACCCGATCAGCGGTTACGCCTTTACCTGCGTGCTCCGCGCGACCCAGGGCTCACTTGCCGAGTTCCGCACGACGACCTCTAACTATGGTGCTGAGGCGGGCGGGCGGTCGGGGGCGGCGCAGGTGCAGCTGATCACCATTTCAGGCGAGAACACGCTCCACGGCAGCGGCTATTATGCCCACCGCAACGAGGCGCTGAACGCCAACGATTTCTTCCTCAACAAGAGTGGCGTCAAGGAGCCCCTGTTCCGCCGGCATATTTATGGCGGCTCGCTGGGCGGGCCGCTCATGAAGAACCGTCTGTTCTTGTTCGGCAACTGTGGAGCGCATGGAGGAAAGCCTGTTCAAATCGGCCGTGCGCAACGTTCCCAGTTTGTCGTTCCGCGATGGCGTGATGATTTACCAATGCGAGGATCGGGACGGATTTGCGCCGTGTCCGACCTCGCCGACGAGCGTGACCGGGGTCAGCGGAGCCACCTACACTGTTCCCGCGGGCAGCTATGGTCTCAGCCCGGCAGAGATCGCCGGCGATTGATCCGTTGGGAATCGGGCCAAACGCGGCCATGTTGCGATACTGGGCGCAGTATCCGACGGAGATCAACGACTCCAGCGTCGGCGACGGCGTGAACGTTGTCGGCCACCGCTTCGCCGCTCCCATCGACAACACTGTTCAATACCTATATCAGCAAGCTCAACTTCAACGCGGGCAGCAATCACGCCTTGTTCGTGCGCGGCACGCTGCAGGACGACACGGTCGCCCAGGAACCGGCGTATCTTGGCGGCGATCCGATACGGACCACAGAGACCGGCAACCGCGGAATGGCGGCTGGCGCACACGTGGGTCGTGAACCCGCGCGTGGTCAACAACCTTCGCTATGGCTACACGCGCATCAAGTTGGACAACGTGGGCGTCAGGAATGCGGAATTCGCCAATGTCCGCTTCATTGATGATCTCAATGGGTTCGACGACCCCAGTCTTCCGGCGGGCACGGCCTCGAGTCTGATCCGGAGCACGCCAACGCACCATATCCGGGACGACGTCAGCTGGACGCTCGGCACACACACGCTTCTCGATGGGGGGCGAAGCTCGCTTTATTCGCAACGACCGGTCGAGCAATGCGCTCTCGTTTCACACCTTCACGGTCAATCCTTCCTGGTTGCCGGATGGAGGCCGCAGCATCGAACCGGGGCAAGTGAACTGCGACCGTCCCGGCTGCTTTGCCGTCCCCGCGAGTGCCGGCGTCAACTTCCGCGACCGGCTCACGCTGATGTTCGGCCCCATTTCGCAGGTGGATGCCGCTTACAACTTCAACGCACAAGGCGAGACCCTGGCTGAGGGCGCGATCGTGCCGCGACGCTTTGCCGCCAACGAATACGAGGTCTACTTCCAGGATCAGTGGCGCATTCACCCGTCCTTGACCCTGAGTCTCGGGCTGCGGTACACGAATGCCACTCCGCCGTGGGAGACAAACGGCAATCAGGTCATTCCTGTTCCCGTGAATCCCAGTCTCAACGGCAGCTTCGGGGCCTGGTTCAAGTGCCGGGATGAGATGAGGCTGGCGGGGCGTGCCGACGGCCGACTGCGGCTTGATCGAAACCCAGCTCGGTGGAGCGGCCAACGACGGCCGGCCGTACTTCGACCGCGACAACAACAATTTCTCGCCGCGCATCGCTGCCGCCTGGGCGCCGCGTTTCGAAGGCGGCATTCTGGGCACGCCTCTTCGGCGACGGCAAGATGTCGATTCGCGGAGGCTATTCTCTGGTGTACGACCGGATGGGCATGGCGCTGGTGAATACCTTCGACCAGGTGGGAGCATTTGGCCTGTCCACGGGCATCACCAACCAACTGGGCGGATGCAACATCGGCGCAACCGGCGGTGTCGAGCCCTGCGTGCGGTGGAGCGGCACTTCCGATACGACTGCGGCGGCAAATAACGTCTTGAGCAACGGGGACCCGCAGTTGGCGCCCTCGCCCGGCGCCAAGTTTCCCCGCCGTGCCGCCGTCGGACCTCCTCACGGTCTCGAACGGCCTGGACGACACCATCCGAAACCCGCATGCTCACACGTTCGACTTCTCAATCAGTCGTGAGCTTCCGGGCGGAATCACGGTGGAGGCGGCTTACGTGGGCCGGCGCGGCCGAGATCTGCCGCTGCTCCGCGACTTTGCCACGGCCGCCGACGTCTGCGATCCCACAATCGGGGGTGTGCGCATTCGAAGCGGCTCGCGAACTCGTCAGGCTCTCGGATGCGGGCCAGCCGCTGGAAACGCTGGCTCCCATACCGTTCTGGGAAAACATGTTTCCTGATTTCGGTCCGGACGGACCGAATGGCGGATGCCTGCGGTTCGAGCAGTTGGGCAGCGGCTGTGGCTACTCCGCCACCCAGGTCGCCTACGACTACATGATCGGCTATCACGGCACGGCGGACTACGGGTTCCGGCTTCGGCACCTCCACCGTCTGGCAGGACGTGGACTTCTTTCGAGTTCCCAGGGTTTGCACAGTATCGGCCAATACACGTTCTTCCCGGCGCAGTATGTGGCCTTGAACACGTGGAGCACGATCGGCCGCTCCGAATACCATGCGATGCAGTTGACCGCGCGCAAGCGCATGAGCAAAGGATTTGCCTTTACCGTCAACTACACCCTCTCGAAGTCGCTCGACCACTCCTCCACACCGGAGCGCCAGGAGCCGACTGGAGGGTTCTTTACCGGTGGCTATACGGGGACCGCCATAAACGCCTGGGAGCCCGACCTGGAGTACTGGTACTCTGATTTCGACATGCGCCACCAGTTGAACGGGTACCTCACGTTGGGAGCTTCCGTTCGGACGGGGTCGGCGCTGGGGTTCCGAGGCGCACGGTTTCGTCAACTCGCTCATTGGCGGTTGGCAGGTCTCCAGCGTGATGCGCTTCAACACCGGGCTGCCGGCCAATGCGATCAACGGTCGGACCTGGCCGACCAACTGGAACCTGCAGGGCAATGCGACCTGCGCTCCGCCCAGAGCGGGACTCAACTTCGGCCTGGAGAACGGCCCGTGCCCGGCGACGCACACCACAAACGGTGCCACTCAACGAAGGCGCGAGCGAACCCAATCCAAACATCTTTGCCGAATCCGGACGAGGCGATTAAGAGCTTCCGTTTTTCGGCGATGGGAGAGCGCGGTCAGCGCAATGTCCTGCGTGGTGATAGTTATGCGTCGGTGGATATGGCCTTCAACAAGTCCTTCGACATGCTGTATTCCAAGGCTCACAAATTGGCGGTCCGTTTGGAGATCTTCAATCTGACCAACACGCCATACTTCGACACCGGCTCGTTGAACATGAGCCTCGAGGACCCCGCCACGTTTGGCACCGTACAGCGCCATGCTGGGCGGGCCACGGCGCATGCAGGTATCTCTGCGGTACGACTTCTGATTCGTCTGGAGACTTCCGCCCCCGGTTTGATAACCGGGGCGCTTTTCTTTTGGCGGACCAAGTTCTCTATCTTTTTTGTAGCGA
>CAVQAH010000024.1:0-377653 GCA_963710415.1 uncultured Acidobacteriota bacterium
AAGACGAACGAATGACGAAGTCCGGAGATTCCGCCGAGTTGTCCCGGACCATTTCCAGGCCGCGCCGCAGCTCGTCGACCGTCTGACTGAGGTTCAACTGCGGCTGGTGATTCGGCGCCAAACCTCTGAACAGCGAGAAATCGACGACCGCTTGTCGGGCTGCGCCTGCTGGTTGATCGACACTTCAGTTCCGGGCAGCGCGCGGGCCACCGCCTCGGCCAGGTCTCGCACCTGGTAATTCCACTCGTCGCTGCCCGCATTGACGATAAGGAAGTTTCCGCCCGCTGCGGGCGTCGCGCTCGAGCGCCCATTCGAGGGCCCTGGCCATGTCCTTGACGTTGATCAACGGCCGCCAGGGAGAGCCGTCGCTGAGGACGGTGATTCGACGTTTGAACACCGCTGACGCGACGAAATCGTTCAGCACGAGATCCAGCCGGAGCCGATCGCTCATGCCGCACGCGGTCGCGAACCGCAGACAGGAGACGCGAAACGTGTCGTCCGCCAATCCGGCCAGCGCCTCCTCCATGAGGACTTTCGATTTCGCGTAGGCGGTCAGCGGAATCAGGGCCGAGTGTTCCGTGCGCGGCGCGTCCTCGGCGAAGCCATAGACGCTGCAGCTCGAGGCGAAGACGAACGTGCGGACGCCGGCCGCTTTCGCCTGGTGCGCGAGGGCGACGCTGAACCGATAGTTGACGTCGTTGGTGACCGCCTCGTACTTCTTGCCCATCGGGTCGTTGGAGATCGCGGCAGATGCACGATCGCGGTCACACCGGACAGCAGGTCCGTGGCGGCTTCCGGATGTCGACGAAGTGCTGTTCGTCGAGCAGCGTCTCCGGCAGGTGCGAGGCATCGGTCAGGCAGTGGGCGAAGTAGCCGATGTCGGCGCCGACGAGTCGGGCCTCCGGGTATCGCGAGCGCAGCTGCCGCGTGACCCAGGGGCCGACATAACCAAGATTACCGGTAATAAGGATCTTCATCCGCCGGACCAGCCTCCGTGGCAATCGTGCACAGTGTGCGGTGCACTTTGACGTGGTGTTCGTCAGGGAGAGGGCGCGACACTGATTGGCACGAAGGTTGTCGCGCTCCGTTTCGGGTCGGCTGGGGAGTCGATTATCTCGATGAAATGCATCGAGATATCCATATTATATGAAGAAACTGCCCACCCCAGCAAGGCGGGGGGGCCGTGCTGCCCGCTGTCGGCGAAATCGAAAAAAGTAATGCGCTGATGGATCTTTCTGATATGCCGCCGTCGTGCGGCGCACATAGAATCGGCAGCACAGGAGCGCCCATGAGAGCAGCTGTCGCCGCCGTCCTTCTGGCACTGAGCCCCTCCGCTGGCGGCCGCGCAGTACTACCAGACCGACTTTCCCGCCGAGGAATTCGGAGCCGGCACGCGAAGGTGTTCGAACAGATTGGGGCGAACGCGGTGGCGGTCGTCCAGGGCGTGCCGCAGACCGAGGGGTTCACGCTGCCTCGTCAGCACAACACCTTCTACTACCTGTCGGGCATCGAAACGCCCGGCGCGTACCTGCTGCTCGACGGCCGCACGAAGAAGGTCACGATCTACCTCCCGGCCCGCAACCCGCGGCTCGAAGCGGCCGAGGGCCGCGTGCTGTCGGCGGAAGACGTCGATCTCGTCAAGCGCATCTCCGGCGTCGGACGAGGTCAAGCCGCTGCAGCAGATGGTCGGCACGAACTGGCCGCTCGTCGCGACGGCGGCCGGCAGCGCCGGCGGCGGCGGACGCGCGCGGCACGGCCGCCGGCGGCGATCTTCGCGGAGTTCAGCCCGGCCGAGAATCAGGGGCAGAGCCGCGGCGAGCTCGTGTCGGCGGAAACCGTCGCGCGTCAACGACTCCTGGGACGGCACCGGCTCGCGTCAGCGCCGGTTCGTCGAGCTGCTGCGCGCGCGTCATCCGCGCGCCGAGCTGCGGAACCTCAATCCGATTCTCGACGAGATGCGGAGCATCAAGAGCCCGCGCGAGATCGCGATGGTCCGGCGCGCCTCGCAGATCGCCGGGCTCGGGCTGATGGAAGCGATGCGCAGCACCGAGCCGGGCGTCACCGAGTACCAGCTCGATGCGGCGGCGCGCTACGTGTTCCTCGTCAACGACGCGCGGCTCGAAGGCTATCGCTCGATCACCGCGAGCGGCACCGAGAACATCAACAACATGCACTACTTCCGCAACACGTCGACGCTGAAGGACGGCGACCTGGTGTTGATGGACTACGCCCCGGACTATCGCTACTACGTCAGCGACATCGGCCGCGTGTGGCCGGTCAACGGCAAGTACAGCGCCCGGCAGCGCGAGCTGCTGCAGTTCGTGCTCGAGTTCCACAAGGCCGTGCTGTCGCGCATCCGGCCGGGCGTGACCGCGACGCAGATCCACGACGAGGCGAAGAAGGCGATGGAGCCGGTGTTCGCGCGCACGAAGTTCTCCAAGCCGATGTACGAGACAGGCGGCGCGCACGCTCGTCGAGACCGGCGGCGGCGTGTTTTCACACACCGTCGGCATGGCGGTGCACGACGTCGGCGGCTACCGCAACGGTCCGCTCAAGCCCGGTCAGGTCTTCTCGATCGATCCGCAGCTGTGGGTGCCGCGAGGAGAACCTCTACCTGCGCTTCGAGGACACGGTCGTCGTCACCGAAACCGGCGTCGAGAACTTCACGGATTTCATGCCGATGGAGCTCGACGACATGGAGAAGACTGGTGCTCGAAAAGGGCGTCGTGCAGAAGGTGCCGCCGATTCCGGCGTCGGCGATCAAGAAGCGGTAGGATCGTCCGCGGCGGCATCTGAGCAAGCTCGGACCGCGACTTGCGATAACTCTTGGAGCGTGCACTATGGATCTGCTGCAGCTCGAACACTTCCTCGCCGTCGTCGAAGAACGCACCTTTACGCGCGCCGCCGAGCGCGTCTGCCGCACACAGCCGGCCGTCAGTCAGAGCATCAAGAAGCTCGAGGACGAAGTCGGCGCGCCGCTCTTCGCCCGCGACGTGCACGAGGTCTCGCTCACGGAAGCCGGACGAGTGCTCGCCGATTACGCGCGGCGCATGGTGAACATGCGGGACGAGGCGATGCACCAGGTGTCGCAGCTCAAGGCGTTGAAGGCCGGGACGCTGGGGATCGCGGCCCACGAGTCGGCCGCCGTCTATCTGTTGCCTGCTCCGCTGCGCACGTACCTGCGCAAGTTCCCGGACATCAGGGTCGGCATCTACCGCAGCCGGCTGAACGAGATTCCCGCGTCAGGTGATGGACCGCGAGGTGGATGTCGGCTTCGTGAAAGACGAACCGGCTTTCCACGAGCTCCAGTGGGTGGAAGTCCACGCCGACGAGATGATCTGCATCGCGTCGCCGCGGCATCCGCTCGCCGCCCGAGAATCGGTCGCCGTCAGGGATCTCAGCTCCGAGCAGTTCGTGCTGCATCATCTCTGCGGCACCACGTCGGACATGATCTTCCGCCTCTTCGATCAGCACGGCGTGCGCTGCCGGATCGTCGCCGAGCTGTGGAGCTTCGAGAACATCAAGAGCTTCGTCCAGGAAGAGGTCGGGATGGCCATCGTGCCGGGCGTGACGGTGCGGCAGGAGTTGCGCGACGGAAAGCTCGTCCGCATCCCGCTTCGCGAGCTGTCCATTCCACGGCGAACGCTGATGGTTTATCGCGAGCAGGGCTACGTGTCGGACTCCGCCCGCGAACTGATCAAGATCGTTCGCGCGTTCAACTGGGAGCTCGCCGATCCACGTCCCGCCCGCGTGCGCCTGGGCTTGTCGAATGACGTCGAGGTCGCGGAGCGAACCTCGGCCTACGATGCGGTTGCCGAGCGACCCGGCGCAACTTCGATGCGGTCGCGGAGCCGACGTCGAGCTATGGCGAGTCAACATCCCGCGCCGCGAAACACTCCGACGCCGGCGCCCCGCTCCCAGCCGCCGGCACCTGCGCGGGGTCCCTGGACTGGAGCGGTGAGAGACGCTATGAAACCCCAACTCTTCGCTGCGGCGCTCATCGGGATCGTGCTCGGAACATTCGTGCCAGGCGGCGCGCAGACGCCGGCCCAGCCGCCCCAGGCACAACCCACTGCGGACCGCGATCCGTTGAACGCGGCGCCGGCTCGACGCGCCGATGAGGGCCGCGGGCCTTTCAAGACGCTCGTCATTCGGAACGCCACGCTGATCGACGGCACGGGCGCACCGCCGGTCGGGCCCGTCGACATCGTCGTCCAGAACAACCGCATCCAGTCGGTCCGGAGCGCTGGAACCCCTGGGGTCCCGGTTCAGGCCAATCGTCCGCCCGAAAAACCGGACTTCGAAATCGACGCCACGGGCATGTACGTCCTGCCTGGCTTCGTCAGCCTTCACGAACACGCCGGCGGCGCTCCGAAAAACCCTGACGCCGAGTATCCATACAAGCTCTGGCTGGCTCATGGGGTTACGACCGTCCGCGGCGTTCCGCTCACGGATCACGCGCTGACGGTCAGCGAGCGCGAGCGCAGCAACCGCAACGAGATCGTCGCCCCGCGCATCGTCAACTATCAGCGTCCAGGTATGGGCTGGGGAAAGGGACCGACGGAGACTCCTGAAGCAGCGCGCGAGTGGGTTCGCTGGGGCGCCGCGAACGGGCTCGAGGGCGTGAAGCTCGGGGCACAGCGGCCGGACATCATGGCGGCACTGCTGGACGAGGCGAAAAAACTGAAACTCGGATCGACGGCGCACCTGCAGCAGACGGGTGTCGCGCAGATGAACGCGCTCGTCGCCGCCCGGCTGGGACTTCAAACCGTGACCCACTTCTACGGTCACTTCGAAGCGCTGTTGAAGGATTACGTCGTGCAGCCGTGGCCGGTCGATCAGATCAACGACGACGAGCAGATGCGATTCGGCCAGGTGGCGCGGCTCTGGGACAAGATCTACGAGCCTGGAAGCCCGCAGTGGAAGGAGTACCTCCAGGAACACCGCAAGCTCGGCACGACGTTCGATCCGACGATGACGGCGTATGCCGCGGGCCGCGATTTGATGCGCATGCGCAACGCCGACTGGCACGCGCGCTACACGCTGCCGACGCCTGATGGACTTCTACACGCCGAGCCGCAAGAACCACGGCTCCTATTGGTACTACTGGACGCTCGACGACGAGATCGCCTGGCGGAACTTCTATCAGGTCTGGTTCCGGCTGCTCAACGACTACAAGAAGCTGGGCGGCCGCGTGACGGCGAGCGCCGACGCGGCGTTCATCTACAACACCTACGGGTTCGGCAACATTCACGAGATGGAACTGCTGCAGGAAGCGGGCTTCCATCCGCTCGAAGTCATCCAGACGGCCACCTACAACCCGGCGATGACGCTCGCCGAAGCGGCCGGCACACCGATCGATCGCGGCGTCGTCCGCGCCGGACTGCTCGCCGACATGATCGTCGTCGATCAGAACCCGTTGAAGAACCTGAAGGTGCTGTACGGCACGGGCGCGCTGCGCCTGAACGATCAGACGGGCCGACCGGAATGGATCGGTGGCATCAAGTTCACGATCAAGGACGGGATCGTGTACGACGCGAAGAAGCTGCTGGCCGACGTCGCCGCGATGGCCGACAAGCAGCGGCAATCGCGGCGCACGTCCAACCCGCAGTAGACGAACCGTGGTTCGTGGTCCGTGGTCCGTGTCTCGCCGACCGTTCAGGTCGTTCGACGAGACACGAGCTACGAGCCACGAACCACGGCTCCTGAATCACCTTTCAGAAGTCGATCGACACACCGAGCCGCAGAATCCGTGGAGACAGGATCTCGGTCGGACGCAGATACGTGTTGCCGACGTTGTTGTTGACGCCGGTGATCGTATCGGCATTCCCGAGGTTGAAGATTTCGAACAGTGGTGTGATCTGCCGTCCGCCGAATCTGAAGGACCGCGACACCCGCAGATCGAACATCTTCACGTCCGGCAGCCGCTCGTCGCCCCGTTCGGTCAGACGGATGGTCTGACTGGAACGCGTCAGGGTCGGGAAGATCGGGCGCGTGATGGCGTACTGTGACTGATACGGGTAACCGTCATTCCAGATGAAGCTGCCGCTGATGTTGATGTCGTAGAACGCGATGTACGAGCCGGCCAGCCTGAAGGCGTATTCCGAATCGGTGCCCTCGATCCCGCGCGGGAAGTTGAGGCCGTTGTTCGGATCGTTCAGGTCGTTCTGTGCGACGCCGCCGTAGTTCTTGCCGAACGTCAGGCCGGCCACCATCTGCCAGCGATTCGTCATTCGCTTCACAGCCGTGAATTCGACGCCGTCGTAATCGGTATCCAGGAGAGAGTCGTTGTCGAACACATTGTCCTGGAACGCCTGACCCTGGAATGCGGGGTTGAGGTTGTAGAACGTAATCGTGCCGCCGGGTCCGGCCGGCGGACCGGGAACGGCGACGCTGGCCTCCGTGTAGGCGGACGGCGGAACGGTCACGTTGCGTTGCCCGACCACCTTCCGGTTCGTGCGGTGGTAGTACATGGCGCCGACGCGGAAATCGTTCATGAGCTGATGCTCGACGCCGGCCGTAAACTCGTCGGAGTATGGCCAGTCCGGCCCATTCTCGTCCGGATATCGGCTCGTGACGCCGGGGAAGCCCGAGAACGTGCCCAGCTCGTTGCTCCTGCGGAATCCGGTCGCCGTTGAGTCGTTCCAACTCCGCGTGCCGTTGGTGAACTGGAACGGGTGGACGCGCTGCACGAGGGTCATGCCAACTTGTGCGGCGTAGCGGCTTGCGCTGGCCTTGAACGCGGTGCGGCCGTTGCCGAACGCGTCATAGACCAGGCCGGTACGCCACACGCCGATCCACGAGTTCGAACACGTCGGTCTCGGTCGATCGACCGCGCCGGCGCGAACTGACCCGTTCTCCTTCGCCTGCTCGGGCATCCAGCCGTTCGAGCGATCGACGCGAATCCCCAGGTTCAGCGTGAGCCGCTTGTAGCTCCAGTTGTCCTGCGCGAAGAAGCCGATCGCACGGATCTTGCTGTCATGCGCGGTCGGCGTGTTGAACAGCCGGACCTGGGTCGCGCGGTCGTTCTCGAACTCGTAGTAGATGTCGCCGTTGACCCAATAGTGCTGGTCCATCCCCATCTGCGCGAACTGCACGCCGGCTTTCAGGACGTGGTCGCCCAGTCCTGCCGTATCTGGCCAGCGAGAACACGTTATCGATCTGCATGCGGTAGTTCGGCGACTCTTCGTGTCGCTGCGCCGCGACAGACGCGGTGCTCGTCGAATTGTCCACGCGGCGGATGTCGTCTGGGGCCGACGTCCGGCTGGTAGTAGTAGTTGGTCACGCCGTCCATGATCCCGAACGTCGACTCGAAGACGGCCCGGTTGCGGACGAGCGTGTACTTGGCCTGGGTCGAGAACGCTGGGTTGGTCTGCCACAGGGACGCGCGATCCTCGGCGAAGTTCGGCGGCGTGTCGCGCCGGTGGAAGCGTTCCTTCCAGTTGTAGTTGTACGCGTAGCTCAGCCTTGTGGTCGGGATTGATCTGCCACATCGCCTTGCCGGAGATATTCCAGATCAGATTGTCGTCGATGGCGCGGCTGCCGTCGGGATTGCGCGCCAGCGTCAGCTTGTCGGTGCGCCAGTTTCTGTACGAACCGTTGACCCACAGCCGGTCGCGCAACAACGGCCCGCCGCCGGCAAGGTTGAAGTCGTAGAGCTTGGTCATCGGAATGCCGCCGGGCAATCCCGCCGCGATCGCGTCATCGATCGTTGTCGCTCTGCCAGTCCTTGTCGGCGAAGAAATACTTCATATCGCCGCGCCAGCGATTGCCGCCGCTCTTCGTCACCATGTTCAGGTAGATGCCGCCGGTCAGGACCTCCGCGGGGATCGCCGACGTCTGATAGGTGATCTGATCGAACATCCCCTGGTCGTAGTAGAGCATCGTCGCTCCACCGCCGCCGCCCGGCCAGTTGACCGTGGTGCCGTCGATGGCGAAGTTCTTGTCGTCGTCGCGGGCACCGTGGACGCGCAGGGCGCTCTGCTGCATCGCCTGGTTGCCGCCGACGTCGTAGGTGGCCACCTGCACGCCGGGGATGATCTTCGCGAGCGACCACGGGTCGCGGCCGGTCGGCACGCCCTCGAGGATCTCCTGGTTCATGACCGTCTGCTGCAGGTTGGACTTGACGTCAACCGTCGGCGACGCACCCGTGACGGTGACCGTCTCCTCGAGATTGCCGACGTCGAGCTGCACGTTCACGGTTGCGGTGAAGCTGGCGCTGACGATGATGTCGCGTCGCTCGACAGCCTTGAACCCCTGTATCGAGAACTTCAGGTGATAGGTGCCTGGAAGCAACCGCTCGAACCGGTAGTTGCCCGTGCTATCCGAGACCTGGGTCTGCGTGCTACCGATCACCCTGTCGCCCGAGAGCACGACCGTGACTCCAGGCATCACGCTTCCTGCGGTATCTTCCGTGACTCCGATGATGGACCCGGTCGCGACCTGCGCACTGGCGGGAACTGCTACGCAAACCACGAGTGTGAGCACGACGAGTAGCGACCTGAGGTGACTAAGCATGGGCCTCCTCCTGCGCCTCGCTTGGTTTCAAGCCGGGATTGATTGTCGAGTGCCGTATACACCCGACGGGCACCGTGGCGCCAATCAACAAATCTGATAGGCAGATTAAGGTAAGGTGCGGAGGTGGGCCCGTGCCCGAGCTCAGCGGACAATCGTCGCGCTTTGATGGAGTCGAGAAGGAGGATTCGCGAGATGAGTTGGGGCGGGAGTTCCTACTTCTGCTGAGGTAGAATCCCTCGGCCATGCGCATGTACTCCGTCGGTCTTATCGCATCGATCGCGTTGAGTCTTGTCAGCACGAGCGGCTGGCCGCCGGCGCGTCTCCCCAAGGGCCAACCTATGGAACCATCATCGGGATCGTCAGCGATCTACGGGCGCCCCCATCCCGAACGCCGAAGTGGAGGTGGCCGGAGGACCTATCGGGGGACCCCTCGTCATCATGACCGACGATCTTGGCAAGTATCGCATCTGGACCTTGCCTGCGGGCTCCTACACGGTGGCCGCGCGGGTTGGGGGATTTAGAGAGCGACGACTGAGGACTGGAGTTGGCAGCGGGAACGACGGTCACGGTGACTTGATGCTTCAACCAGGTTCGGTCAAGGAGACATCGCCGTTGAGTCGACATCATTTCAAATCGATGTGACCAACCCACATTGTGACACAGATCGACACGGATGCGCTTCAACGTTCCTGACATCGGGTGATTGCAGACTCATCAATCTCGCGCCTGGATCACCGCAGTTCGGGGTTTGGTGGCACGATCAACAGCAACGCGCTGTTCGTCGATGGCGTCGATGTCACCGAGCCACGAACGCAGGCTCGTGGGTTGAAGTTCCCTATCTGTGGACCAGGAGCTTGAGCGTGTCGGCCTCGGGATCGGATGTCGATTCTGGTGAGTTCACGGGTGTAACGGCGAACGCAGATCTGCGGTTGGGGGCCAATCATGTCTTCGGCATGACCGACTGGTGGATCGTCCGGCATCCTGGCTAGATAACAACGTCTCGACAGCGACGCCGCGCCGCCTCGACACATGGTGGCAACTCAACGCCCAGGTTGGCGGGCCGCTGCAGCGCGATCGCCTCTGGTATTTGCCGGACTTGATTTCCATCGGCTCGTGGATCGACCGGCGGGGTTCGAAGGACCTGGCGCACGTTCCGAAAGCACGCCGCGTTTGATCGGGCGGATGACCATGGCACTTCGCCCACTGACCGGCTGGAGGGTTTCTGGTCGTACGGAGAGGTTCGACAGGATCTGGCTGACGTCGGCCAGATCACTCCTCAGGAGGTCGCATCGGACGTACGGCAGGGAGACACCCTGTGGAACTCCCGCTTGCTGGCGGTCAACGGCACGCGCTTGCTCGAAGTGACGTATGGCGGTTATGTGTCCAGCAGGTCGACATCCCTCACCGCCGAACACCGGGATGGCCAGCACCTCACTGGATTTCGCCTCGGACTGACTGGGAACGCCGCGCTTTCTCCGACGGGAACCTGTCAGCAACAGCTACGGGCAGTCTTCACGAGATGTCCGGGCCAGGCGGGACCATGAGCTCAAGGCGGGGGCGGAGGACACGTGGTCGAACTCGACCGAACGAAGGGGCATCCCGACGGGTATCGAGTACCGCTTCGAGAACGGAGCGCCTCTCAACACGTTCAGCTGGGCGGGCGAGTCGACACAGCGACGGAAACAGAGCGGCCTTCTGGGCGCGAGATGTTGGAGATCTTGAGCAGTCTGACCTTGACCGCCGGTGTACGCGCTGATGTGAACTGCGGTTCGGTGCCAGACCGGGGAGTCGTGTTCAAAACGTCGCCGGTGACCGGATTGGCCTCGTCTGGGATGTCGGAACGAAACACCGGACGGCAATCAAGGCTCACTACGGCCGTTACGCGGACTCCTTGCTGCTCAATCGGATCGCATTCCTCGACACCGCCGGCCAGCATCCACAGATTTTCTCGGTTCCGGATGGCAACGGCGGGTTCGTGGAAACGCTGCGTGTGACCCCACGGTGTCGAATCGCTTGATAACGATGACTTCCTCGTACGTCTGACCAGCTCGTGGCGGGAATCGAACATGTCGTGACTAGGGATTTGACTGCACAGGCGATCTACTGGCGTCGTCACTTCGACAACTTCATGGCTCTTGTAGATACGACACCAGTGGGAACAGGTCGAGCGCAGCGATCCGTACTAGACGGACCTCCGGTCTGCGACGACGGTGGCCTCTGCACCTATCGACTCCTGAACTTCGGCCGAAACCATCTGTATACGAATCCGGACGGAGCGTTTCGCTGATACGACGCCTGCAGTTCGTCGCACGAAGCGCTACTGAAACTGCTGGCAGTTGCAGGGCTCCTTCACGTGGGCACGACTGATGGGACGATCGGCAACGGAGATTTCTCGAACGCTGGTTCATGACACCGGCAACGTTCAGGGCCGTTCAGCCCGGTGTGCGACAACGCAGATCAACGCAGGGGCCTGCAGCGTTGACTTTCCTGAGGCAAAAGTCTTTGGAACATGGCCGCGCTCTGGCTTGGTGGCTTCATGGTCAGCGGGCTGTTCAGAGCTACAGCGGGTATCGGTGGGAACGGTTTGTGATTACCAAACTTTGGAGTTGCTGGGAGAGGTGACTGTGCGCCGAACTCCGCGGCGAGCGATCGCTGCCAGCTGTCAAGAACATCGATCTCCGCGTCTCAAGGACTTTCCCCTCCCACTCGAGAGGAACGCTCCGATCCGCGTAGTGCTCAACGTCACAATCAAGGCCTGTGCATTCGCGTTCGGGCGATCGGGAGGATCATCGGCCACTTGGCGCTTTTCCGATCTGAGGCTGCTTCGCGTCGCGAGATACTTCAGCTGCGCGGCAATTCACTCGTCAGCCTGCACGGACAATCTCGCGCGCGGCATATCCGAGGTGAATGCGAGTGGACGACCGTCGGGATGCATCTGACTTGCGCAGACCGCAGGGCAGACCATCCGGACGGGGGTTCCGCACTTGCTGATACCGCACAGTCTTGCCGACGGTCCTTCCACGGGAGTTGCTGGGGAACTGCGTGAAGAGCAGTTCCTGGTTGTCCGGCTCCAGGATTCGACGAGGATAACCTCCTTGGGGTCACCGGTGAGGATCTGCGCGCGGTCTCCCGCCGCAGGATGGATCTCACCGCCACTGTCCGTCAGCCGCTGCACGGAATACGCACGGTAGTCGGTCAGTGGACAGTGCTGCCTCATGACTGGGCTGTCCCGGGACTTACTAGTTCCTTCACGCGCTCACCTTCGATGTCGATGCTGGCGATTCTCTGATCTTTGACTGCATCAGCGATTCGACCATCAGCCCACATCGCGCGACTGAGCTCGTCTTCTATGAAGCGGGACTTCGAGGGCGGCCGCAGCGTTCTCTTCCACGCGCCGGTCGCCCATCGAGGAAGTGTGTATGCCGACTGGTTCTGCAGGAAACCTCTGAGCGCTAGCTCTCCCGTCGGTGACTACTCGATTTGTGCGCTTGGGAGTCGCGTCGGAATCGTGAATTCCGTCACGCTTTCTCGATCGAAATCCCGCAGATGATGCGCGGGTTTGATCTCGGTTCACGCTGAATGGCCGCGGCTCGATATGAATGCGAGACGCCGGCCGTCGGGGCCATGCGGGCGACGTGTTGATGTCGATGACTCGCAGCGGTGCCGAACCGGCATCGAAGCTATTCCTGATGCTCATCGACGGCAGCGACGAGACATCGAATCGCTAGTAGAGATCAAATAGTGCAACGTGCCTCCGGGGAGAAGCTGATAGGCGACAGATGACGACGGCCCATTCTGATTAGTTCGGGCTCGCTGATCGGTCGCTGCCTGCATCGGCACTGCCACATCCCATAGGTCCGCGCGGTCGCTACTGAAGAGCAGTGGGCCCATCCGGTGTCCACATCGGCGAGAGGTCGTAGCTGGGTCTGATTACCGTTTGATCTCGGCCGGTTCTCAGGTGACGACCGAATATCTCGTTCGGGTCCATCTGCGCGCTGTCTGGCATCGAATGCGACACATGCCGCCGGTGCAGACTGGTAGACGGTACGTTGGGAGGGTCGATCTCCCGCAGATCGGGCCATGGTGACAACGGCCGCGAGAACGACGGTCTATCCTGACTGCGCAAACCGACAATGCCTTCACCATCGAGCACCGAATAACAGACGAAGCTGCTCGCGGAAGGGTGAATTGATGTCGGGCGAGCGTGCTGCCGGATTCAGCGTCGAGCTAGACGAAGCGCGCTCGGCGCTGGTAGATGCGACGCTAGCAGCCTCCGGGTCGCTACCAAGCAGCGACCAGGGATTTCTGGGTTCGCTACGTTCAGCAGTTGCTCGCGATCGCTAGCGAAGGAGACCACTCGGATTTCGTCGTAGGCACTGCGACGCTCAACGATATGCCACGCGCTCGGTGTCGGCTGAGAACAGCGGGTCGTATTGCTCTCTCTCCGTTCGATCGATCTTGCTGGAGGTCAGCTGCGTGTCTGACCTGTGTTGATCTTGTACAACGCGACTTGCGGGAAGTTCGCTCGATGCAGACAAAGAACGACCATCGGGTGATAGGGTGCCAGACATTCGGGATCCTTGGCGATCAGCTGACGTTGTCGACCGCCCCTGCGAGCTGGATGCCATCGTCGCAGTGCCTCGAGACATGAGGCGAGGCGACGCTGCCACATTGTCGGCACAGCAGTGAAGACGCGCCGAAGCTGATCTCCTCTGTCTGCTGCACGCGTGTCGCGCGGCGAAGGCTTTTAACTCCGCTGCGATCGCGTCCGTTCGCAGAGCCGTCGTCGGGGCCGTTTCGAGTAACTCGTCAACGATCGAAGAGTCCGATGGCAGATCGATTGCCGCTGTGAAGCGGCGTATGACTCCGTTGTGGTGGGCGTCTGCAGCTCGCGTACGATCGTCCGTCACGGGAACGAACCGCTCACGAGATAATACAGAGCACGCCGACCTGTAGAGGTCTGTCGGGTGTTCGCGCCTCGAGACGACGGGGCAGGTAGAGCGGAGTGCCGGCAACCTGTGGGTCGCTGTTATCGCCGATTCAGTCCGCCCGACTCGCTGAGCCGATGATACTGCTCTCATCACGCAGGATGTTCGTGCCGTGATGTCGCGGTGGACGCAGGCCGCCCATGCACAGCCTGTAGCGCGCCGCAGACGTCGGCCAACTCCTCGCGGCTTCCACAGCTCGAGCGTCCGCGTGACTCGATTTCGTCGGCGAGCGTGTGGCCACGGATGAACTCCATCGAGATGCCGACGCGGTCGTCGATCGTTGGTACGTGACAGTCAGCCGTTCGGGCGCCTACTCGGCAGCAGGCGCCCTCCTCGATGACGGTGTCCAGAGCGGGTCGTCGCCGACCGCGCGGTGGCGCAGCAGCTTCAACGCGACCTCGCGGTCGAGTCGTGGGTCCCACGCGCGATGACACATCGCCGAACGACCTCGGCCAACTTTGTCGAAGACCGTCAGCGGTCCCCATCTGACTAGCGTGTCGGGGGTGTTGGCAGCGTCAGTGCCTGTAGGATGCAGCAGCGAATCATGTTCGTCCGCCTGGACTGCGCGGGCAGGTTCAGGGAGTCGTGGGCCCTGACCAGGGCCTCGATGAATCGGAGCTCCGCGAACAGCGCACCGCTCGCCGCTGACACACCGGTCCAATCGACAGGCGTGCCGTCAACGATGGCTAGCGCGGCAAGAAGGTGAGGGTCGTCCTCAGCCATCATCTTGAAGAAAACCCAAAGACAATCTGATGGAACAGGTCAGGATGATATCCCGTCGCGGCGCAGCTCTTCGGCCAGTCTGACGAGCGCCGTCCACGGCCATCCGCGCCGCAACCGCGGAAGGACGACCTTGCGCCGTGGCGATCTCCTGGTAGCTCATCCCGAACTCGACACGCGACACAACCGCGTCCCGATCGGATTGGAGAGGCGCATCAACGCGCGGTCGTAGCGCTCGAGGCCTTGCTGGGTAATGACGGCCTCCAATGGTGACGCAGCCTCGGAAGGGGCGCCACTATCCAGGTTCTCGACCGTCGGCCGTCGCGTGGCATTCCGAACTTCGTTCTTGACACGGTTCATCACGGCCGCCCGCAAGTAGGCCTGGAAAGCGCCCTCGCCCTGCGGATCGAAGGCGTCCAGCCGCCGAATCGTCTGCATCAATGTGTCCTGAACAAGATCTTCCGTGTCGATGAATTTACGCACCCATTGAGGTAGACGGCCATGCGCCCAGCGCTTCAGCGCCGGCGCGTACCGACGCAGCAGGTGGTCCAGGGCTTCTGTGTCGCCTGACGGGCCCTCTCAATCAGAAGTCCAGTGGAATCGTTAGAGGGGGACACGATCGTCTACACATCCTCGGGGTGACCGGGAAACACCCGATGACGGCTCATGATAATCGAGTCTGCAACGTCGGATGTTCCATTTGCGGGAGTTTGGTGTTCTTGTCCAGACAAGGAGGCTCCCAGCATGCCACGAACGCCCCACATGGTCGTTATCGCTCTTGTTGCCGCGACATCCGCCGGCCTCATCCTGACCCGATGCAGTCGCCGCAAGCCCCGACGACGAGCCGCAGGGACGCAGCGTTCGGTACAGACCGGGCACACGATGACAGCGACGGAAGAGGGCGCCTATGTGGCACCTTCGATCGCGACGGTAATTTTCGTTCGACACCGGCTCGCAGCGCACCGTTGTTCACACTTCGGCCACCTCGCGCTCTTCGGCAACGCGCAGGTTCCCGCCGGTCGACGATCCTGCAAATGGGCCGACGACAGCCAGGTGGGATCGGACACTGACCAGCGGCGGGAAGCGGCGGACTCAGACGTGTTACTGACACGGCGTACACTCGTGAAGTTCAACCTGCCCGATACCGGTGACGGGCAGGTCTCCGCATACACCCTCGATTTCAGAGGAAACGCGCTCTTTGACGATGACGGCGACGGCGTGGCCAACGAGCCCTGCCTGCCGCAGCGGCACTCGACGTGTCCGGACGACGGCACGGAAATGTCGAAAATGTTCGTGTATGCAATGCTGCCTCTGCGCCGATGGAAAGTGCGCGCGCTGGACGCTCACGCCGTGTGACGGGGATGCGGGGACAGAACGCGGACCCCGATCCTCTATGGAATCGGTACCCCTGTGGGACAGCTGTACGGCGTTTTCAAGCCGCCGTAGGGAACAGTCGTATTGCGAGATTCGCGATGCAGTGGGGCATGGACATCTGCCGGGTCACAGCCGGAATCACCTGTCGTGAGTGGGGTCGGGGAGTCAGTCAGCGGACGATCGTCGCGCGTTTGATGGAGTCGAGTAGAGGAAACTCACGGTCGAGGTAGGCATTGCCCTCCTCGAAGAGCTTGTCCTGACGGCCGCCGCGGATCCCGCCGCCGGCCTTCTCGCCGTACTCCGCGTAGAGCGCGTCGGCGACCTCCATGCCCTGAACGACACGGCCGAAGGGCACGAAGGGCTCCGCGTCGTGCGTGGCAGAGTTGTCGCGCAGGTTGATGAAGACCTGTGTCGTGCGTCCGTTTGGATCGCGGAACGCGTAGGCGATCGTCCCGCGCACGTTCGATAGTTTTCGCGGCTCATCCGGCAGGTTCTGCGTCCGCCACGTCGTCGCGATGCGTGGATCGGCAGCAATGCCGAACTGCGCCCAGAATCCTGCGCGAATACGGAAGAACTTCGCGCCATCGTAGTAGCCGTGACGCACAAGGTTGTAGAAGCGGTCAACGCCGAGCGGCGACCACTCTCGCCGGATCTCGATCGTCATCGGCCCCTTGCTGGTGTCCATCTGGACCTTGAACGCCTCCGGCGCAGGCCGCTGCATCTCCGGATGTTTCGGGTCGAGCAGGACGGACCCGTTCGGCCCCTGCGCGGCGCTCATCGTCAGCACGCCGAGCAAGACCAGGGCGGCGCGACTAGAGTTTGACATCGAGCGGCTTTCCTTCGAACACGACCGACCGAACCGTCTTCTGCCCCGCAATTCGAATATCGATATTTCTCCGCGCGGGTGGGAGCATGCGCGAGCCCTGCCGCAGACTCATCGTCAGCCGGCGCGGGGCATCGTCCCAGATCATGTCGATTTCCATTCTCGCGCCCTTGCGGTAATCGAAGGATCGGCCGTCGTCTTCGTAGTACCCATACGAGCAATCGTTGCCTGGGTAGATGACCACCGTCATCGGCCCATCGACCTTTTCATCCACGTACTGTTTGACCGGCCCCATCGGGATGATGCATCCCTGTCGCACGTGCAGGGGCATGGTCTCGAGATCGACCTTGCGCTCGATCTCTTTGCCGCCCTCGATGCGCTCCTCGGTCCAGAAGTCGAACCACACGCCCTTCGGCAAATAGAGTGTCCGGACGGTCGCGCCCTTCTCGACGACCGGAGAGACGAGCATGTCGCGGCCCCACAGGAACTGGTCGCCGCGCGACGTAGCAATCGGGTCGTCCGGGTAATGAAGCCACAGCGCGCGCATCATCGGCAGGCCACTCGTTGTTGCCTGCCTCGCCACCCCGTATGTGTACGGCAGCAGCCGATAGCGCAGCTCGAGATACTTCTTCAGAATGGGCTCGACGTGCGGGTTGCGCAGCTCAGAGAGATCGGGATTCGCCGCGCCACCGCGATAGCCGGTGACCTCCGACGGACCCAGCTCGCCGGTGTTCCAGCCCCAAGGAAGCCGGAGATGCCACGTGCGTCCGTGCGAACGGAACGATGGACAGAACGTTCCGAACTGGAACCACCGGATGTGCAGCTCACCGGTGTATTCGGGTGTGGGCACGAATCCACCGATGTCGGTGCCCCAGTAAGGAATGCCGGAAAGTCCCGTGTTGACGGCGACGGGCACGTGCGTCTTCAACGTCTCCCACGTGGAGTACACGTCACCTGACCAGAGAAACGCGCCGTAACGCTGCATGCCGGCGGCGCCGTTTCTGTGCAGCGCAAACGGTCGTTCATTGGGACGCCACTGCTGCGACCCTTCCCAGTACATGCGGTGACGATTCAAGCGTGACGCGATCTCGAGCCCGTCGCCTTGATCCGGCCACCAGCCGTCGATCCCGAGATCGAAGAGAGGCTTGTGATACGGCCAGTAGCATGGGACCGGTCGATCGTCCGGCCAGCGATTGTCTTCGGTGCGTCCGCTCGGCACGGCCTTGTCGGGCGTGCACGGATCGTTGACTGTGCCCGTCAGCAGGCGCCCTTCGATCACGATGTGGAGGACGACCTTGTAGTGCATGTCGTGCAACGTATCGATGGCCTTCTTCGGATCGGGGAAGTTTCCCGTGTGCCAGCCGAACTCGCCGTTGCGCGTGTTCCACCCCGATGGAGTGAATTCCGTGCCCAGATAGATCAGCGCGTCGCACGGGAGCTTCTTCTCACGGAACGTCCGCGCGACCCACATGATCTCGTCGGGGCCGGCCAGCGTCCGGTGCGACTGCATGTAGCCGAAGGTCCACAGCGCGGGCAACTCCGGAAGCCCGGTTATCCGCGCGTACTCGTTCATCAGATGCGCGGGCGATTGCGCGGACACCACAAAAAGATCCAGCGGCTCGCCTGGCTCACGCGGGGAGAACTTCCCTTCCGTTCCAGTGAAGTCGAACGTGCCCTGTGGATGGTGGATGAACATGCCCCATCCATCGGTTCCCACCAGCCACTGCACCGGCGCACGACCGCCGTGCGTTCTCAGCTGGTAGCCGCCCTGCCCGTTGCGCATCTGATCGACGGAGCCCTTGCGATCGAACTGCGGCCCGCCTTCGCCGAGCCCGAGCAGCGGGCCCTTCGGCAGGAGGAACGACATCTCGGAGGTCTCTGAACTCAGCGTGAGCTTCTGCACGACTCCGCTCTTGTTCTCGACGGTAAGGGTCGGCGGACTCTCGGTAAAGCGAACGGTGAGATCTCCCGCTCGAATCGGTTTGAACCCGGCAGCGGACCGCGCCTGGCCGGCGGTTTTCGCTTCTGTGGGCTGCGCGAGGCCGCCGTTCGAGGGCACCGAGACCGGCTTGTTCTCTACGATTGGGAGCACGGTCAACCGAACCGTGTATCCCAGTGAGTGAGGCGACCACGATCTCCACGGGACGGCCGCCGACGACGATGTCGGAGGTCTGGCCGCGAATGATCCCGCCGGCGAGCATCGCGCCGGCGCTCGCACCGCCAAGTTGTTTGATCGCTTCACGTCGAGAGATCGGCTGTGACATTTTTTTATGCTCGCGGGGCCCCCCGCTCGCTCGAGCCGCAGGCGCTTGGCGCAATCCTATCCCAGGCGCGGTGACCATTCGGTCGCACCGGCGATTGATTCTGTTTATGAACGAATAACCCGCCGGCCGGGGATGGCTTCCACGACGGCCGCAAAATCCGCCTCGCCCCATCCCGCGCGGATCGCAGCGTCGAACAGGTCGCGCGCGACCTCCGCCGTGCGCAGCGGCACGCCGCAACGCTCAGCCTCCGTCAACGCGTACGAGAGATCCTTCTTCATCAATGGCAAAAGAAATTGCACGTCGTAATTGCGTGAGGCCATCCGGGCGGAGACTGCCTTCACCAGAGGACTGCCCGGCGCACCATTCGCCAAGACGTCCACCGTGGCAGCGGAATCCAGACCGCAGGCTTCGGCGAACGCCAACCCTTCGGCCAACGCTGCGGCCTGAACGCCGCACACGAAGTTGTTCACCAGCTTCATGCGCGCACCGCTGCCCGAGGGTCCCAGGTACACGATGGCGCGACTCATTGCCGCCAGAACGGGCCGCACGCGTTCGAGAACCGCGGCGTCGCCACCGACGAGAAACAGCAGCTCGCCCGCGGCCGCGTGGCCCTTGCTGCCGGTAACCGGCGCATCCAGCAGCGATGCGCCCTTTGTGGCCGTCAGTTGCGCGAGCTCCGCAATCCAGCCGGGCGACACGGTGCTGCACTCGATGGCCACCGCCCCCGATTTCAGCGCGGATAGCGCACCATCCCCCGCAGACCACACGCGGCGAGACGCCACATCGTCGGCGACCATACTGATCACGACGTCCGCGTTGGATGCCGCCTCACGAGGCGACGCCGCAATCGTCGCGCTGCGCTGCCGCAGCGCGTCGGCGCGGCCGGCGCTTCGATTCCATCCGCTTAACGGAGAACCCCGCGTCCAGCAGGCGTCCGGCCATGCCGCTACCCATGGTCCCGAGACCAAGAAATGCAACGGTGCCCATCGGATATTCCTCACTCGGCTAGAACGTGCGCGCGATCACCCAACTCCCAGCTCCTAAAGGACCGCTCAGCCGATCGACTCCGAGCTCCTTGGGAGTTGGAGGTTGGGAGTTGGAGTTCACCTGCTCATCATTCGATGACGTCGAACCGGTCGAGCGCGCTTTCCTTGATCGTCAGCCCGAGACCCGGCAGATCGTCGCGCAGATCGACGTGACCGTCGACCGGCCTCGGCTCCCCGTCGAACACGTAGTAGAAGAGCTCGTTGCCCACCTCGACATCGACCGGTGGAAAGTACTCGGCCATCGGCGAATTCAGACTCGCCATGACAATGTGGTAGTTGTGCATCTGGCCGGCGTGTGGCACGACCGGAATCGAATGAGCTTCGGCCAGCGCGGCGATCTTGCGCGCCTGCGTGATCCCGCCGACCCGGTTGGTGTCGAATTGAATGTAGTCGACGGCGCGCGCCGCGATGAGATCGCGAAACTCATAGAGCGTGAAGGCGTGCTCCCCGCCGGCAATAGGGATCCGTCGCATCGCCTTCAACTCGGCGTAGCCGCCGGCGTCGTCCGGGATCACTGGCTCTTCCAGCCAGCGCAGGTTGAACGGCTCGAGCAGAGGGATCATCCGTTTCGCGTAGTCCAGCGTCCATCCCATGTAGGCATCGGCCATGATGTCGACGCCGTCGCCGGCCACGTCGCGGACCGTGCGGACGAGATTCACGTTGTGCTGCATCCCGGCGGCACCATCCGTCGGCCCCCACCCGAATCGCAGTTTCATCGCGCGATAGCCTTCGTCCTTGTATTTCTTCGTCTCGGCCGCGAGCTCGTCCAGCGGCTGACTGTACAACCGGCTCGCATAGACGGGAATCCTTGGCTTGGTACGTCCACCGAGCAGGCGAAAGACCGGTTGTCCGCTCGCTTTGCCCAGAATGTCCCACAACGCGATGTCGACGGCGCTGATCGCCGCCATGCCAATCCCCTTCCGGCCAAACGCCATGGTTCGCCGGTACATGTGCTGCCACAGGAACTCGATGTCCCATGGATCCGCGCCGATCAGCAATGGCTTCAGGTACACGTCGATCGTCTGTTTCGTCACCCGCGGGGCCAGCGCGGCGTTACCGATGCCCACCAGGCCGGTGTCGGTGGCGATCTCGACGATCGCCCAGCCGTGGAATCGGAACGGCTGCATCGAATCGGCCGGCAACGTGAGCAGGTCCATGGGATTCGTGCAGAAATGCGGCTGCGGCGGCACCGTCGCGCCGCGCCACTCCACCACGCGTGTCCGAACATCGGTGATTCTCACGGGTCAGTTCTCCGGGTTGGGGTCAGGTCTTGAATCGCAACGTTTTTCACGACGTGACCCCACGCGGCAGCGTATGGCGTCGCGTGTGCGCTGCCGGGAGTCAGGTCGTGAAAAACACTGCGATTCAAGACCTGACCCCAGGCAGCGGCTCGATGCGGCGGATGGTGAGCAGGATCACGATGAATGCGATCACGTGAAAACTGCCGACGATACTGAAAACGACCCCGTAGCCAAGGCCGGCATCGAGGATCTGGCCGGCCACCAGATTGAACACGACGCCGCCCATCGCGCCGCCGAAACCGACGAGACCGGCAACCGACGCGACGACCCGCCGCGGAAACAGGTCGGTTGGCACGATCATCACCAGCGTCGACCACGACTGCTGACCGAAGAACGCGATGCTGAACAGCACGATGGCGAGATCGGTGGGCGCCTGGGTGACGAACACGATCAGAGGCATGACCGCAGCGCTGGCGCCGAGCGCGATCTTCCGCGCGAGATTGAGCGACACCTGCCTGTCGAGCAGCCATCCCGAGAACCACCCGCCGGCGAGGCAACCGACGCCTGCCGCAGCGTACGGAATCCAGGCGTATGCGCCCACCTGTTTGACGTCGAATCCGCGCACGTCGTAGAGATACTTCGGCAGCCAGAACAGGTAGAAGAACCACGCCGCATCGCTCAGGAACTTCGCGACGACCAGTCCCCACACCTGGGGGTAGCCGAGCAGACGCGCCCACGCGCACCGGCGTCTCCGCCGTTCGAGCCGGCGCGAGGACTTCCGCAATGTCCGCGCGCTCCGCGGCTGAAAGCCCGGGATGCTCCGCCGCCGGCAGGTAGACCCTGACCCACCATGCCGTCCAAATCAGGCCGAGCATGCCGGTCGCGAAGAACACCCAGCGCCACGAGGCGACACCAAGGATCGCGGCAATGGCCGGTGGTGCGACGACAGCGCCCGCGGCGGTACCGGCGTTGATGATGCCCATCGCGAGCGATCGCTCTCGCGCCGGAAACCATTCGGCAACGGCTTTCGTCGCTGCTGGAAAGCCGCCACCCTCGCCGACGCCGAGCAGAAAGCGGCTCAGGAGCAACGAGCGATAACCAGTGGCCAGCCCATGGCTCGCCGACGCCAGCGACCATGCGATCATGATGACGACAAACCCCACGCGCGTGCCCAGCCGATCCACCAGCGCCCCGCCGCCGGCGTACATCACGGCATAGGCGAGGAGAAATGCGGCCTGCAGCCGTGAGAACTGAACGTTGGTGAGCGGAATATCCTGCTGAATGGCGGTGACCGCGACCGACAACGACTGCCGATCGAGATAGCTGATCGCGATCGCGGCGCTCAACAGGACGGCGATATTCCAGCGGAGCGGACGCACGTTCCCGCGCATTCCGGCGGTAGCCGTGGTCATCGGTCGACGGTGGCTGGTAGCGAGGAAGCGGCGGCCGTACTGACCATGGCAGCAGCATGATAGCGCCAACGCGAACGACGTCAGCGTCTCCAACCATCAGCAGTATTTATGGCCCGATAACGTCGTGCGGCCGGCGTGCCGACGTTACAATGTGCGCACGGCGGAGGGCAGGAGATGCGAACGGTGGTTGGCGCGGCGTTGCTGCTGGCGAGCTTGGGCGTGTTGCCGAGGCAGGCGCAACAGGAACCGCCTCCGAAGCCAATCGTGGAAGATTACGCGAGCTTTAGCGTCGGACCCGTGCCGGCTTCCTTCGGCTACGATCCGGCCTTCTACAAGAAGTACGTGGACGCGCATGGCATCCCGGTAATCAGTTCAGAAAAGGTTCCCGATCGGGCGCTGCTGATGGCCCGCGACATCGTCGTCTACATGCTGGCGAACCGGCCGGACATCCGGCGCGAGATGGTGGCCAAGCAGTATCGCGTCGGCATCATGGCCATCACCGAAATGACGACCGACATTCCGGAGCAACGCGATCGCAAGAAACCGGGGCCGAACGATCCACGATTGACGCGAACGGAACGGGAGAACTATGACAAGCCGGGCGGCATCGCAAGCCAGACGGATCGAGAGTACTGGAATCGCCGGGCCCGCGGGCTCGGCGGCGTGTATACGACCGGCGCCGAGGAGAACGTGCTCGGCTATCCGGGGACGCGCTACTACGGCGAGCACATCCTCATCCACGAGTGGTCGCACGGGATCATGAGCGCGATCCGGACCGCGGATGCAGGCCTATATGCAGATATCCAGGCCGCATACAAGGAGGCGATGGCGCGTGGTCAGTACAAGGGGCATTACGCGGAGACCACAGCCAACGAGTATTGGGCGGAAGGAACGCAATGGTGGTTCTGGTCGAACTACGAGTGGTTCGACGGCACTACACGACTGCAGACGCCCGATGACTTGAAGGCGTACGATCCGAAGCTGTTCGAATTGCTCGGTCGCGTGTACATGGGCCATCACATCCCCGCCGACATCTATCACGGAAAGAACATCAAGCCGCAGCGCAGACAGTGAGCCGGACTGAGGAGACATGAGGAAGCGAGACTCTATGAACGCCACCAGAACGATCGCCGCAAGCGTTGTGTTCGCCAGCTTTGCCGCACTGGCCCAGTACGCGTCCGCCCAGGGCACCGTCGCCGACTACAAGCGGGCGATGGGCCTGCGAGACAAGTATCAGGGATTGGTGCTCAACAACACCGACCAGTCGCGATGGATAGAGAAGACGAATCGTTTCGTCTACCGACGGTCGGTCCAGGGCGGCTACGAGTTCATGGTCGTCGATGCCGACGCCAAGACGAAGTCGCCGGCCTTCGATCATCAGAAGCTTGCGTCAACGCTGTCGTCGATGCTCGGGCGAACGATCAGTCCCGTGGACCTCCCGTTCTCGATGTTCGAATTCACCGAAGACAATAGCGCGATCCGTTTCATCGTCAACCCTCCGGGGGCACCGGGTGGGGGCGGCGGTGGAGGCGGCCGCGGCGGCGGCATCGGCGATGCGCCGGCGTGGCGGTGCATGCTGGATACGTATACGTGCCGGCGCCCTGAGGCGTCCGGTCGCGGCGGCCGCGGCGGCGGTCGAGGCGGCGGCCTCGGCGGACCGGTGCGCGCTCCGTTCGACATCAATGGCGCAGACACCCGCAAGTCGCCCGACGGCAAGTTGGAAGCAGTCGTCCAGAATTTCAACCTCGCGATCCGCGAGGTCGACAGCCGGAACTGGACGCTGCTGAGCACCGACGGCTCCGACGGCGGGTACTACGACCCGGACTCCATTGCGTGGTCGCCGGACTCGAAGCAGATTGCCGTCTACAAGGTCAAGCCGGGGTTCCGCCGGTACGTGACGTTCGTCGAATCGTCGCCAGAGGATCAGCTGCAGCCGAAGAACTCGACCATGCAGTACGCCAAGCCGGGCGATGTTCTGGACGTCAAGTCTCCTGTGCTCTTCAACGTCGAGACCAAGGCGCGTCTCGCCATCGACACTGACCTCTTCGCGAACGCCTACGACGTCACCCGCCTGGTGTGGCGGAAGAACAGCAGCGCCGTAACGTTCGAGTACAACCAGCGCGGCCATCAGCTGTATCGAGTCGTGGAGATCGACGCCGCGAGCGGCAAGACGCGCGCGGTGATCACCGAAGAGCCCAAGACGTTCTTCTGCTACTCCGGCAAGAAGTTCCGGCACGATGTCGACGATGGCAAAGAAGTGATCTGGATGTCGGAGCGCGATGGGTGGAATCACCTCTACATGTACGACGGCGCCACCGGCAAAGTGAAGCACCAGATTACGAAGGGCGACTGGGTCGTGCGCGCCGTGCAGAACGTGGATGAAGCCGCGAAGCAGATCCTCTTCTCCGCAAGCGGCACCAGCATCTCGAAGGATCCGTACTTCGTGCACTACTACCGGATCAACTTCGACGGCACGGGCCTGACGCCGCTGACCAGCGTCGACGCCAATCACAACGCGTCGTTCTCGACGGACTTCAAGTACTACGTCGACCAGTATTCGCGCGTGGACATGCCGCCCGTCTCGGAGCTGCGCCGCACGGCCGATGGCAGCCTGGTCATGGAGCTCGAGCGCGCCGACATCACCGCCCTGACGAAAGCTGGATGGAAACCGCCGGAAGTGTTCGTCGCCAAGGGGCGCGACGGCACGACCGACATCTGGGGCGTCATCTTCCGGCCGTCGAACTTCGATTCGACGAAGAAATACCCGGTCATTGAGAACATCTATGCGGGCCCGCAGGGATCTTTCGTGCCAAAGACCTTCAATGCCTACAACGCCATGCAGGCGCAGGCCGAGATCGGCTTCATCGTCGTCCAGATTGACGGCATGGGCACGAACAACCGATCGAAGGCCTTCCACGATGTGGCCTGGAAGAACCTGAAAGATGCGGGCTTCCCCGATCGGATCCTGTGGCACAAAGCGGTCGCCGCGAAGTATCCGTACTACGACATTACACGCGTCGGCCTCTATGGAACGTCGGCTGGCGGTCAGAACTCTCTCGGCGGGCTCTTGTTCTTCCCTGAGTTCTACAAGGCGGCCGTCTCGGCGGCCGGCTGCCACGACAACCGGATGGACAAGATCTGGTGGAACGAACAGTGGATGGGGTGGCCGATCGGACCGGAATACGCCGAATCGTCGAACGTCGACAACGCGTACCGCCTCCAGGGCAAAGTACTGCTCGTCGTCGGCGAACTGGACACGAATGTCGATCCGTCGTCGACCTTTCAGGTGGTCAACCAGCTCTACAAGCACAACAAGGACTTCGATCTGCTCGTCGTGCCAGGCATGGGTCACGGCTCCGGCGGCGCTTATGGCGATCACAAGCGGTACGACTTCTTCACGCGACACCTGCTGGGGGTAAAGCCGCCTGACTGGAAAGTACTAGAGGAGCCAGCGAAGACCACGAATACGAGCAGTGGCAACTCTGGGGAGGTTGAACGCTGATTCTTGCGAGGCCGCAGATCGCCGGAGGGTTTCACGGGACGCGGATTCTCGCGGATCTTTTTAACTTTCACGGGACGCGGATCTTCGCGGATCTCTTTAACTTTCACGGGACGGGGATCTCCCTAACTTTTCACGGGACGCGGATCTTCGCGGATCGCATGAGTTCTAACGGGACACGGATCACGTGAAGGTGCGCTGGGGTGTGATTGGTGTCGCCCGGATCGCGACGGCAAAAGTGATCCCGGCGATGCAACGTAGCGCGATATGCGAAGTCGCGGCGATATCCTCCCGCGACATTGCGAAAGCCACCACGGCGGCGACGGCGCTGAAGATTCCCAAGGCCTACGGCTCGTACGAGGAATTGCTCGCCGACCCCGACATCGACGCGATCTACAACCCGCTCCCCAATCACCTGCACGTGCCGTGGACGATCCGCGCGGCCGAGTCCGGCAAACACGTTCTCTGCGAGAAGCCCATCGCGCTGACCGCCGAGGAAGCCCGGCGGCTGATCGCGGTGCGAGACGCCACCGGAAAACAAATCCAGGAAGCGTTCATGGTGCGTTCGCACCCGCAGTGGGTCGCGGCCCGTCAGCTCGTGCGCGATGGCCGGATCGGTGCTCTGCGAGCCATCATCGGCCATTTCAGCTATTTCAACGACGATCCGTCGAATATCCGCAACATTCCGGAAATCGGTGGCGGCGCGCTGATGGACATCGGGTGCTATGTCGTGAACACATCGCGATTCATGTTCGAGCGCGAACCGGTAAAGGTTTCAGGATTCATCGAACACGATCCGACGCTGCAGATCGATCGTTTGACGTCGATGATGCTCGATTACGGCGACGGACATGCAGTGGGCATCTGCAGCACGCAGATGACGCCGTATCAGAGAATCCACATCTTTGGGACCACAGGCCGCATCGACATCATCATCCCGTTCAACGCGCCGCCCGACCGCCCGTGCCAGATCGTCGTGGACACGGCGACCGATTTCCGCGGCACCGGTGCGGAGACGATTGAGCTGCCAGTCTGCGACCAATACACGATTCAGGCAGACCTGTTCTCACACGCGATTCTGGAAGGACGGCCCGTCGATCCGCCGATCGAGGATGCCGTGGCGAACATGGTGTGCATCGAGGCGATCTTCAAGTCCGCTGCGGGGGGGCGCCACGTACCGCTGATCTTTTGACGTCACGGGACGCGGATCTTTGCGGATCTCTTGGTTCTCGACGGGACGCGGATCTACGCAGATCTGTGGTTTCGTTGGGACGCGGATCTGCGCGATCTCTGGGTTTCGATGGGACGCGGATCTGCGCGAATCTCTGGGTTTCAACGGGACGCGGATCTACGCGGATCACTTTTGTCAGCGTTCTTGGTTCGAAGAGCAGTGCGTGTTGGTTTGCGTGTGGACGGTTTACGAGTAACGAACCACGGACCACGAACTACAGCAGTCAGTGTCCTGAACTCGTCGTGAACCCCCGTCGTGAACCCTCGTCGTGAACCCCGTCCTGAACCCCGTTTTGAACCCTCGTTCTGAACCCCCGTCGTGAACCCCCGTCACTCCACCCTCAGCGCCACGACCGGTTCGATCGTGGCGGCGGCGCGGGCTGGGAGGTAGCTGGCGGCGAGGGCGACGAGCGCCAGGGCGAAAACGGAGATGCCGAGGGTTCCGGGGTCGTAGGATTCCAGGCCGAAGAGCAGCGCCGAGGCGGTGCGACCAGTTGCCAATGCGAGGACGGTACCCAACACGATCCCGATGACGATGAGCAGGGACGCTTCGCGCATGATCATGCGGACCACGGCGGCGCGGCTGGCGCCGAGCGCCATGCGGACGCCGATCTCGTTGGTCCGCCTGGCGACGGTATAGGAGATGACCCCGTAGAGCCCGATGACGGCGAGCAGTCCCGCGAGAGCTCCGAAGAATCCCGAGAGTGTGGCCATCAGACGCTCGCGCGCGAGCGTATCGAGCACCTGGGTTTTCAGACTGGTGAAGGACACGACGACCGACGGGTTGAGCTGTTGAAGTGTTTCCGTGATTCCGGCCGTCACGGCGGCTTGAGGCATTGATGAGCGCACGATGATGCGCTGGTACTCACCCGGTCGCGGGACCTGGTTGAGGGCGAGAAACACCACGGGATAGGGGTCCTCCCGCAACTCCAGGTAGGTCGCGTCCTCGACGACGCCGACGACGAGGTAGGCGGTTTCGGGCCGTGACGGCGTCGCTTCGACCTTGAACCGGCGTCCGACGGGGTTCTGGCCGTTGGTGACGACGCGGACGAACGTGCTGTTCACGATCGCCACGAGCGGCGTGGACGGCGTGTCGGCGTCACTGAAGTCACGGCCGGCGGCCATGGGAATCTCGAGGGTCGCAAAATATCCAGCGCTGACGCGGTTAAAGAGCGCATTGGACCGTGACTGCCGACTCGTTGCCTTCCATCCAGAGGTCGTTTCCCCACGCGTCGCCGCTGACGGGAACGATGGAGGCTTCGGCGGCGGCGCGTGACGCCCGGGATCGCGCGCACGCGTTCGAGGACGTCGGCGCGAACGGCGCGGCGGGCGTCTGGCTCGGTGTTCAGCGACCGAAGATCGATCGCGGTGACAACGACACCGTCGGTTGTGAAACCGGGGTCGACCGCCAGCAGGTTGCGCAAGGTCTGCGCAAACAGGAGTGCGCCGACGAGAAGCATCAGAGAGAGGGCGACCTGCAAGACAACGAGCGCGCGCCGGAGCGCAAAGCGTTCGCGACTCGCCGTCAGCCCGCGGCCGGCGCTGCGGACGACGCTGGTGACGTTCATGCGGGTCGCGCGAATGGCGGGCAGCAGGCCGAAGAGCACGCAAGTGAAGACACCGGCTGATACGGTGAATGTGATGACTCGCCAGTCGAGTCCAAGCGCCAGCGAAATCGTTCGGCCCTCCGGATCGAGGAACGAGATCAGCGTGCGGCTCAGAGACCTCGCGATCAGTGTTCCGCAAACGGCGCCGAGGCACGCCAGGAGCAGGCTCTCGACCAGCAGCTGGCGGATCACGCGGCCACGAGAAGCACCCAGGCTCAATCGAACGGCGAACTCCCGCTCGCGAGCGCTGGCGCGGGCGAGCATGAGGTTCGCGAGGTTGACGCAGGCAATCACCAGCACGAGCCCGGCAGTCGCGAGCAGGAGCCACAGGGGACCGGAATAGTCCTCGCGCAAGCCAGACACTCCGCCGCCGCCCGCGATCGCCTCGAGCTTGAACTGCAGGTACTGATCCTTGCTGACGCCTGGGTAGTCGGCAGGTAGCGTCGCCCGGAACACGGTGGGCGAGATGGCCGCCAGGTGGGACGATGCCTGGTCGACGGACCATCCCGGTTTCAAGCGGCCCATGATGGTGAGCCACCAGATCGTTCCGGCGTCGAGCCGATCGGCTGAACGAGATACGACAGGAACGGCGCACACCGGCAGCGGCGACGTCGAACGACCGGCCGACTTCAACGCCCGTGAAGCCCTCGGCGCTGACACCAATGATCTCGACCTGGTGTCCATCGATCGTCATCGTCGTGCCGATGGCCGGCCGGCCCCCGAGCTCACGCATCCAGAAGCCGTGACTCACGACCGCGCGCGGGACGCAGCCCCGCTGGTCGTCGAGTGGAGAAAACAGCCGTCCCGCGGCCGGGCGAATGCCCAGGACGTCGAAAAAGCGCCCGCTGACCCAGAGGCCGCGAACGGGCCGCGCGACGCCGCCAGGGGCGATGTTGAAGCTGGTGCTCTGCCACGCCATCAGGGCCGAGAACGCCTCCTGCCCGCGTTGGAGTTCCTCCCAGAGAGGATTGGTGAACGCCGGGTAACGCGTTTCGACGCTTCCGCGCACGCCAGTCAGGTCTGCGATTCTGAGGAGGGCTAGCGATCCAGGATCGGTGACCGGCAGCGTGCGCAAGCGCACCGCGTTGATGACCTGAAAGATCGCGGTGTTCACGCCGATGCCGAGCGTCAGCGAGAGCAGCGCGACAAGCGTGAAGCCGGGGCTGCGCCGCAGCAGGCGCGCGGCATAGGCGAGATCCTGGATCAGCCGCTCGAGCCCCCGCCAGCCCCACATCTCGCGAGTGACCTCCTTGACGAGCGCCACGTTCCCGAGCTCGCGGCGCGCCGCGGCTTCCGCCTCGGGGCGTGACTCGCCGCGCTCCATCCGATCCCTGACAGACATCGCGAGATGGCTGCGAATCTCCTCGTCCAGCTCATCGTCACGCGTCGGCTTGTTCGCTGTCATGACCCGGCCCTCATTCCGGTTGCGGCGCGTTCAGGATCCCCGCGACGGCGTCCACGAACTGCGCCCACCGCGACCGCTGCGAGGTGAGCTGATCCCGTCCTCGCCGCGTCAGCCGGTACACCCGCGTTCGCTGCTTGTTGTCGGAGAGCTTCCACGACGCGGCGATGAGTTTCTGCCGCTCGAGGCGATGGAGCGCCGGATAGAGCGAGCCGGTGTCCACCTGGAGGACGTCGCTCGAGTTGAGGCGGATCGCCTGGGCGATACCGTAGCCGTGCTGCGGCCCCCACTGGAGCGTGCGCAGAATCAGAAGGTCGAGCGTGCCCTGCAGCAGCTCGATGCGGTTGTGGTATTTGCTCGCGCGTGGCATGGGAGTAGATAGTCTACTCCCATGGAGGTAGTGTGTCTACATGCGTGGTCCGTAGTCCGTAGTTCGTGGCTCGCGAGTCCGATGGTCGCCTGCTGTCGAGTCGAGACACGGACCACGGCGACGGCACGGCGCTACATCACTTCATCTTCGCTTTGACCGCGTCGAGCGCCGCGATCACCGACTCCGGCCTGCTTGGCGTAGGTCGCGATCCATTCCATCTGCGCAGCGGTCGGGCGGCCGCTGTAGTTGCCGACCTGAATGGTCAGCCAGTTGATCCGGCCCGGCAGGTTCACGTGACCCGGATCGCGCGCGTCGCCGCGCAACGCCAGTACGATTGGGCGCAACTCGCGACGCACCTCATCGATCTGGGCTTTCGTCGCCGTCGCACCTCCTCGCGATTCCATCTCGCTCAGGCGCCGCTCGATACCTGAGAGCTCGGCCGCGGCGCGATCGAGCGAACATTCGGTGCGCTCGATGGTGCGCGCGGCGGTCAGCCACGCCTGCATGTCGTCGCCGCTCGTCTTGATCCGCGGATCTTGCCGCACGGTCAGTGGTTGCTCGAGCGACTGTCCCGCTGCGGTGAGGCGCACGGTGTATTGCCCCGGGATGGCGCGCACCCAGGTGCCGCCGCCGCGCCCGCCCCGGCCGCGCCCGCGTCCGCGACCCGAATCTCCCGAATCGGAGACGGGTGGACACGACGACGACTCAGAGAGGTTCCAGACAGCACGGTTCAACCCGGCGGCGCCAGGACCACGAAACGACTGGACGTCGCGTCCCGAGGCGTCCCTGATGACAATCTCGACGCCTCCTTGAATCGCCTGGGACAGCGAGTAGGTGATGATGCCCCCGTACGGCTGATTGCGCGCGACCCAGACGCGGTTGCCGAGCACGCTGGTGTCGCTGGCGGGCGTATAGCGAACGGCGGGCATGGGTTTGAAGAGAATTGGTGCGGCTGACGCGGAGGGTGACGCGGAGCTGAAGCTCCGCGCTGCTGATGCCATCTCCTGCAGCGCCGTCACGTCGTCCAGGATGTAGAAGCCGCGGGCGTGTGTGGCGATCACCAGATCGTTGTCGCGAGGATGCAGCTTCATGTCGACCACTGCGAGTGGTGGAAGGCCAAGGCGCAGATCCGTCCACGATGCGCCCTTGTCGAACGACGCCCAGATACCGAGCTCGGTGCCGACGTAGAGGAGGTTCGGCGATTTCGCATCCTCGAGCACCACGTGCGCGTAGCCGCGCAGACCCTGGCTGATGGCGCGCCACGAGCGGCCGTAGTCGTTGGTCACGAAGACGTACGGCTTGAAGTCGTCCAGGCGATGCTGATCAATCGTCAGGTAAGCTGTGCCCGCGTCGACAGTCGACGCGCTGATCGAGGACACCCACGAGAACTTCGGAGCGCCGGTGATGTTCGGCGCGACATTGGTCCAGCTCTTGCCCCCATCCCGCGTCACCTGCACGTTCCCGTCGTCTGTGCCGGCCCAGACCACTGCCGGATCGCGCGGGCTCTCGGCGATCGAGATGATCGTGCAATGGAACTCTGCGCGGGTGTTGTCGGTGCTGATAGGACCGCCGCTGGATTTCTGCTTGTCGGGATCGTTCGTCGAGAGATCGGGACTGATCGCGGTCCAGGTCTCGCCGCGATCGGTCGTCTTGAACAACACATTGCCGCCGTAATAGAGCACGTCGGGGTTGGACGGCGACATGTGAATCGGCGAGTTCCAGTTGAAGCGGTATTTCTCCAGATTCGCACCGCCGCCCGCGGGACCCGGCGGGTACGGCTGGATGTAGCGCTCCTCCTGATTGCGCATGTCCAGGCGGGTGATGTCGCCGAAATGTCCGTTGTAGTAGATCAGGTTGGGATCGCGGGGATCGGTCACCGTGTACATTCCATCGGCCATATAGCGAAGCCGCACCCAGTCGCCTTCTCGTACGCCAACCTGGTTCCACTTCTCGTTCGGACCGCGCCAGATCTCGTGATCCTGGAAACCGCCCAGCACGTTGTACGGTTCGGCCATGTCGATGCCGACGTGATACGGCTGCGCCATCGGCATGTTGTTCACGAAATCCCAGTTCCGGCCGTAGTCGTTCGAAATGAAGAACCCGCCGTCGGTGCCCGAGAACAACCGCTTTGGATTGGTCGGGTCGATCCAGAGCGCGTGGTGGTCGCCGAACATGCGGCCTCCGGCTTGACCGAACGTGCGGCCACCGTCGGTCGACACGTTGAACGAGCCCGACAAGCGTGTAGACGCGATTGGCGTCCACCGGATCGCTGCGCACCTGCGTGTAGTAGAAGGGCCGGTTGTTGATCCGCCGTTCGCTGTTCACGACCGTCCACGTCTCGCCCCGGTCCTGGGAGCGCCAGAGCACGCCCTCTTCCTGCGCCTCGATCAACGCGTAAACGATCCGGGGATCCTGCTGATGGACGCTCACCCCGATGCGCCCGAGCAGCCTGGCGCCCGGCAGCCCGTTCTTCAGCGCCGGATCCGTCAGCTTGCGCCACGTCTTGCCGCCGTCAGTCGACCGGTACAGCCCGCTGCCGGGACCACCGCTGCGGAAGAACCAGGGCTGACGCAGGTAGTCGTACATGCCGGCATACACGATCTGCGGGTCCTTCGGATCGAAGGCGACGTCGCTGGCGCCGGTCGTCTCGTTGACGAACAGGGTCCGCTGCCAGGTCGCGCCACCGTCGGAGGATCGGAAGATGCCGCGCTCGCTGTTCGGACCGAAGGCGCGGCCCAGGGCGGCGGCAATGACCACCTGCGGATTCGCCGGGTGGATGACAATGCGCGAGAATCGCTCCGTCTCCTTGAGCCCCAGGTGTTTCCAGCTCCGCCCGCCGTCGGTCGTCTTGTAGACGCCATCGCCGAACGAGATGCTGTTGCGCACCGCGCCCTCGCCGGTGCCGACGTAGACCACGTCGGGGTTGTCGGGCTGGACGGCAATGGCGCCAATCGAGAGGGTGTTGCCCGTCTCGAAGACCGGATCGAAGGTGACCCCCCCGTTGACCGACTTGTAGAGACCGGACGATGCGGCGCCAACGTATAGGATGTCGGGGTTGCCAGGGACGCCAGCCACGTCGGCCACGCGGCCGGCGAACATGGCCGGTCCGACGAGGCGCCATTCGAGGCCGGTCACAGCTCGGCCATTCGACCCATTCGTGCCCTGCGAGGGGCGCGGGGGCGGCGACGAGCAACATCAGCAGGAACGCAGCAGCTATACGCATGCCGGCAATCTAGAGGAAGGCACGGCGCGCGACCAACTGTTTCTTCTTATCGTGCCATTAGGCCTGATTGGTCGCGCCGGACCGGCTATCCAACTGTTCGTCCCACGGCAGAGACCGGGGATTATGGCGCCATAATGCGTTCCGATTGGCTCGGCTGGCCGCGTAACGCTAGCATCACGTCCTAGGCGTAACAGACACCCCGGGAGGAGTTCGCCCTCGTCCTCTGCGCTGCGTTTCTTCGATACTGCGAATAGGGAGGAAGCATGTATCGCTCCAGTTCTCGTACATTGCTCTTTTTGCTCCTGGTGGTGTGCCCGTTGCTGCCATCCCCAGGCATGGCCCAGACACGAACGACAGGTCAGATCGTTGGCACGGTCAAAGACGCCACCGGCGCGGTGGTTCCGAACGCGGAAATCGTCCTGATCGACACCGGCACCGGCAACTCGCGTTGAGGGCAAGAGCGGACCGGAAGGCGGATTCGTCTTCCCGAACCTCCAGCCCGGCACCTACACGCATCACGGCGACCGCGCAGGGCTTCCAGCCGGTGACCGTTCAGAGGCATTCCGGTCCACACCTCGCGGTCGACCGACCTCACCGTCCAGTTCCAGGTCGCGGGGGTCACCGAGGCGATTCAGGTCGAGGGGCGGTCGGCCGTCGTCGAAACGACGTCGACCACCATCGCGAACACCGTGAGCAACGAGGAGATCGCCAAGCTGCCGATGGCCGGCCGCAACATCCTGAGCTTCGCGCTGCTCGTGCCGGGCGCGGCGCAGAGCGCCGGCTCGCGCGACAGCGAATACAACGGTCTGCCCGGCGGCGCCATCAACATCACGCTCGACGGCGTGAACAACAACTCGCAGCGGTTCCGCAGCGGCGGCACGAGCTTCTTCGTGTTCGCGCCGATTCGCCTCGGCGCCATCGAGGAGGTCACGGTCTCGACCGCCGGCCTGACGTCAGAGGCCGGCGCCGAAGGTGCCGTGCAGGTGCAGTTCGCGACCAAGCGCGGCAGCAACACATTCCGCGGCCAGTTCTTCGACACCTACCAGAGCGAGAAACTGAACGCGCAGGGCGCCGTGAACAAGTCACGCGGCATTCCGAAAACCAAGCTGCGCCAGCACGAGTACGGCGGCAACGTCGGCGGCCCGATCATCCACAACAAGCTGTTCTTCTTCGCCAACTACGAGCAGCAGTACTCGCCGAGCGAGAACACGCAGGATCGCGACCGTGCTCACGCCGGAGGCGCAGCAGGGCATCTTCCGCTACACCGCGACCGACAACAGCGTCCGCACCATCAACCTGCTCGACCTGGCGCGCTCCAACGGGCTGCCTGGCACAATCGATCCGTACATCGCGTCGCAGCTCCAGATCATCAACGGGACACTGAACCAGGGCGATCTCGCGGCGTCGACGACGCTCTACCAGAACACGTTCAGGTTCATCAACGAGCAGATCCCCAACATCAACGTCTATCCGACCGCGCGCGTCGACTACCAGGCGGCGTCGTCTCTGGCGATCCGCGGCGTGCTGAACCTCCACTACCGCGACCTGCCGACCAACCCGCAGTTTCCGGGACTCGAGCGGGTCAACGGCGGCTTCACGTCGAACTACTACATCATCTCGACCGGCGCCGACTGGACGATCACGCAGCAACCTGTTCAACCAGACCGTCGTTCGGCGTGCAGAGCAACTATCGAAGAGTTCAACCCGGGCAACACGCTGGACAACTCTACAACCGGGTCGGCGGGAACGTCGTCAATTTCCCGCTGAGCCTCGTCGCCCGCGACGCCCACCGGCAACGTGCTGCCGATCCCCCGCAACAACCCGGTCTACAACATCTCGAACACGCTGACCTGGCTCAAGGGGCGGCACACGTTGACGTTCGGCGGCATGTTCCGCCGGACGACGATGTACGAGTCGATCGGCGGCAACCCGCCGGCGATCACGCTGGGCATCGGCACGGGCGACCCGGCCGCGAACGTCATCTCCGTCGCGAACATCCCCGGCCTGCGCGCAGCGGACCTCACGCACCGCGCAGATCCTCTACGCGTTCCTCGCGGGACGCATCAGCACCGCGGGCGGCAACTACTTCCTCGACGAGGACACGCTGCGAGTACCGGCTCGGCCCGGCGTTCCGCCGCGAGGAGCAGAACGTCGGCGGCCTCTTCGCGCAGGACCAGTGGCGCATCAACCCGCAGCTGACCGTGAACTACGGCATGCGGTGGGAGTTCAGCGGCGCCATGGCGAACGCCAACGAGGTCTACAGCGGCCCGACCGTCGCGGGGCTGTACGGGCCGTCGACGGCAGTGTTCCAGCCCGGCGTGCTCAACGGCGATTTGAATCCGCAGATCTTGCTGCGGCCGAAGCCGTACAAGGGGGACTTCGTCAATCCCGGCGCCGAACGTCGGCATGGCGTGGAACCCCGACAAGCCGGACGGCTTCCTCGGCACGCTGCTCGGCAAGGCCGTCTACCGCGGCGAACTTCGGCATCAACTACTACGACGAGGGGCTCATCCCCTTCCAGACCGCGAACGGCAACGGTCCGGGCCTGCAGCCAGACGCTCGCGCTGCCGACGTTCACGCCGGGCTCGCTGAGCCTGCAGAGCACCGCTGCCGGCCGTACACGGCGCACGCCGACGACGTTCGCGTTCCCGATCCCGATGTCCGGCTTCACGTTCAACCGCGGCTTCGCGACGACGCAGGAGGACATGAAGAGCCCGATGATCGTGCAACTGGACGCTCGGCTACCAGCGCGAGCTCTGGCGCGACGCGGCGCTCGAGATCCGCTACGTCGGCAACCGCGGCAACAACCTCTGGCGGTTCTACAACATCAACGAGACGAACATCATCGAGAACAACTTCCTGCAGGAGTTCCGCAACGCGCAGCGAAACCTGGCGATCAACGTGGCCAACGGCCGAACCGGCTTCGCCAACAACGGGCTGCCCGGCCAGGTCGCGCTGCCGATCTTCGAAACCGCGTTCGGACCGCGCGGATCGCAGCCGGCGCTCGCCGCCACGGCCGGCTTCAACAACGCCACGTTCATCACGCAACCTGCAGCAGGGCGAGGCTGGCCGGCTGGCGAACACGTTCGCCGGCTCCGGCGCCAACACGTTCCAGTACACGTGCCGGCTGGTCGGCAACAACCTGGCCGGCTGCGCGTCGAGCGGATACAACGCGCCGGGCCCCTACCCGATCAACTTCTTCCAGGCGAATCCGTTCGCGGCGGGCCAGACCGCTGCGGCTGCTGACCGACGAGGCGTCGTCGGAGTACGACGCGCTGCAGCTGCAGTACCGCCAGCGCTACCACAACGGCCTGTCGATGACGGCGAACTACACGTTCGGCAAGGCGCGCACGGACCGCTATCTCGATCAGCGCGGACTGACAGCAGGACTACCGCACGCTGCGCGACAAGTCGCTGGACTGGGGGCCGACCGGCTACGACCTGCGGCACATCTTCCAGGTGTACGGCACGTACGAACTGCCCTTCGGCGACGGACGCCGCTACGACATCCAGAACGGGGTCGCTGGAACAAGTTCTGGGAGGCTGGGCCGCCTCGGCGATCGTCCGCATGCAGAGCGGCAGGCCGTTCCTGCTGCAGAGCGGACGGCAGACGCTCAACCAGGAAGATGCGGGCGTCATCCTGCGCGGCATCACCGTGAAGGAACTGCAGGACATGGTGAACGTCAGGCCGGGACCGAACGGCAACGTGTACTTCTTCGACGAACGGCTGATCGGACCCGACGGCCGCGTCGAACCCGGAGTTCCTGACGTATCCGACCGAACCCGGACAGCAGGGTCAGTACGTTTACCTCTACGGTCCTGGACTGGTGGCCGCCGATATCGGGCTGGCCAAGACGTTCCGGCTCGGGGGGAGCACCACGTTCAACTTCGAGACGCTGTTCATCAACGCCTTCAACCATCGCAACACGACGGTTGGCGGCACGGGCGGCGCCACGCACAGCATCGACTCGACGACGTTCGGTCAGTCGACGGGCGTCGCGCGTCAACTCGCGCCAGATTCAGTTCCGATTGGGGCTCAACTGGTAGGGAGCTGTCAACTCCCAACTTCCAATTCCCAACTCCCAAAGGGTCCGGCGAAAGCCGGACCCGACGATCGTCTGGGAGTTGGACGTTCAGTTGGGAGTTGATATTCTTCGAAGCCTATGCGGCACTCACGTCGACAGTTCGTTCAAACATCCACCACGGTCGCGGCAGCCTACGGGCTGCCGTCGGCATCAGCAGGCCAGCGCGGCGGGCAGCGTCATCCGCCGCGCCGTCCATCGCCGCCCTCAAGCCGTTTCCCGGCAAGGCCGTTCCGATCTCGGTCGACGAGCGCAAGGCGAGGATCGAAAAGGCCCGGCGCTTGATGGTCGAGAACGGAATGGGCGCGATCGTCCTCGAGCCCGGCACGAGCATGTCTGTACTTCGTCGACGTGCGCTGGGGCCTGAGCGAGAGGCCGTTCCTGCTCGTCATTCCCGCCAAAGGCGACCTGGCGTACGTTTCGCCCGGATTCGAAGAGGCGCGGGCACGCGAAATCACCAAGTTCACCAGCGACGTGCGCGTCTGGCAGGAAGACGAGGACTGGGGCGCCATCGTCGGCGGCATCCTCAAGGACCGCGGCGTGGCGACGGGCAAGGTCGGCATCGAGGAGCGCGTGCGGTTCTTCATCGCCGAGGGCATGCACAAGGCTTCACCGCAGGTCCAGTTCACGCTGGCGACGCCGGTGACGGCCGGATGCCGAATGATCAAGTCAGCGACCGAGATCGCGCTGATGCAGCGTGCGAACGACATCACGATCGAGGCGTACAAGGCGGCGTTCGCGACGTTGCGCGAAGGCATCACGCAGACGGAGTTCGGCCGCAACATTCGAGCAGCATTCGATGCGCTCGGCGCGCCCGGCGGCTCGGCCGGCGTGCAATTCGGCAAGTACACCGCGTTTCCACACGGCAGCAGCACACCGCAGCAGCTGAAAGAGGGCGACGTGGTCATGGTCGACGGCGGCTGCAGCATCGAGGGCTACCAGTCGGACATTACCCGGACGACGGTGTTCGGCAAGGCGTCGCAGCGGCAGATCGACGTCTGGAACCTGGAGAAGACCGCGCAGACCGCCGCGTTCAAGGCCGCGCAGGTCGGCGCCACGTGCGAGTCGGTCGACGCGGCGGCCCGAAAAGTGATTACCGATGCCGGTTTCGGCCCCGACTACAAGGTGCCGGGGCTTCCCCACCGCACCGGTCACGGCATCGGGATGGACGGACACGAGTGGACCAACTTCGTCCGCGGAAACAAGACTCCGCTCGCGCCCGGCATGTGTTTCAGCGACGAACCGATGGTCGCCATCTATGGCGAGTTCGGAATCCGGCTGGAGGACTGCTTGTACATCACGGAGTCCGGGGCCAAATTCTTCACGCAACAGAGCCCGGCCATCGACAAGCCCTTCGCATAACCCGCTGCCAGCTGGCACCTTCGACAGGCTCAGGGCAAGGCGCGGGCAACAGACAAATGCAGTATCAACAGCTTGGAAGAACCGATCTGACCGTTTCACGGATCGGTTTCGGCGCCTGGGCGATAGGCGGCGATTGGGGAACCGTCGACGACGAGCAATCGATGGCCGCCATGCATGCGGCGATCGATGCGGGCGTCAACTTCATCGACACCGCGGATGTGTATGGAGACGGCCGCAGCGAGCGCCTGGTCGCGCGGCTCCGGAAGGAGCGCCCGGGCGACACGATCCACGTGGCGACGAAGGCGGGTCGGCGGTTGCCGAAGCAGGTGGTTGACGGGTATTCGCGGGCGAACCTGACCGAGTGGGTGAATCGCAGCCTGCGCAACCTCGAGACGGACTCCATCGAGCTGTTGCAGCTGCATTGCCCACCAGCGGCGCTCTACGAGAGCGTCGACGTCTTCGACATCCTTGACGATCTGGTCAAGGCCGGCAAGCTTCGCTACTACGGCGTCAGCGTGGAGACCGCTGACGAAGCGCTGGCAGCCATGCGCTACCCGCGCGTGCAGAGCGTCCAGATCATCTTCAACATGTTCCGGTTGAAACCGCTCGAGCGCGTCTTCCCCGAGGCGGCGCGACGGCAGGTTGGCATCCTGGCGAGAGTGCCGCTGGCAAGCGGGCTGCTGACCGGCAAGCTGCGCGCAGATTCCGTGTTCGCGCGCGACGATCATCGGAACTACAACCGGGCCGGCGAAGCGTTCGATCAGGGAGAAACGCTGTCCGGTGTGCCTTACACGCTTGGCCTTGAAGCGGTGGAGCGGCTGCGACCGCTCGTGCCGAACGGCGTGACGCTGACGCAGCTGGCGCTTCGCTGGATCCTGATGTTCGATGCGGTCACCACTGCCATTCCCGGCGCGAAGACTCCAGCGCAGGCGAAAGAAAACGCCGCCGCCGGCGCCATCGACGCGATTGACCGTGAGAGCATGGACGCCGTCGAAGCGATCTACGATGAGCTCATCCGGCCCGTCGTTCATTCACGCTGGTAGCCCGTCCCCGCCAGGGTCAGAAGCGCCAGACAAAGTTCACAACCGGATACGGCGGATAGTTGGTGAACAACGCGCTCGTCACACCGAAGTCCGCAAAGAAAGCGCTCTCCACCATAGCGGATGCCGCCCGACACGAGACCGCCTTCGCGCCAGATGTGATTCTCGGTGACGAACCGCGTGCGCCGGCCGATGCGCCAGTTGCCGCCAATCATGCCGTAGGCCGGGCCTCCGCCCTCGCCCGAGTAGACGCGGCCGGCGGTGACCGTCACTGCGCCCTTGGCGCCGCCGACGGTTGCTGACGCGTAGGCGACTCCGCCGACCTGTTCAGAGAGTGTTCCGAAATGCAGGATGCCGACTGCGGCGCCGAACGACTCTCGATCGATCAGCTGCGCTCTCGCCGTCGCCCAGAATGGGCCGCCGACGAGCACGAAGACCGGTGCGCCGGCACCCACGGTCAGCCGATTGGTGACACCAACCTCGAAGAACGGCATCACGATCTGATTCACGCCGACGAAGCCCTTGCCTGCCGGTAGCGTACGAGCCGTCGGCATGAAGAAGAGCCGCGTATCGTCCATCTGGCTGGCCGTCTGAATGGGCGAGGCGGGAACCGTTTGTGCTGACGCGCGTGTGGGGAGCCCGATCATCACAGTCACGAGGACGAGCCACGATCCGATCGTCTCTTTGGACATATCCAACCTCCCTCCGCTCGGTGGGGCCCCTTTAGATTCCCCACCTCGCTGCGCGCTCGCGGCCGCCTTCGGCGGCTGCCCTCCGGCGCTCGCTTGCCTTCAGCGTCGCAGGGTACTGCGTCCTGCACCGTGAGGAGTCGTGAGCGAACTCTGAAAAGGGAGGAAACCCGTGACAACATAGGTTCTGCGGTGGATCAACAGGACATTTTCGGGGTTCCCGAGGAGGCCCGCTCGACGGTCGCAGACGGCACGTTCCGAACGCTCGATCCGCGCGCAATCGGCCTGGAGCGTCTCGAGGGCTGGATCGCGACGGGCTGCGTCTCAACTGGAGCGCTGTTCGCCATCCTGGTATTCGTGATCGCCTCGGACGCGCCCGTCTGGGTCACTCCCCTGCTATCCGTCCTCTGGCTGCTCCTGACCCTCGGACTCATCTGGCACACGCTGCGCTGGCCTGAGCTCGCATTCCGGCACACGTCCTACAAGATCGACACGCTCGGCATCGAAATTCGCCGAGGGGTCATCTGGCGAACGGTCGTCAACATTCCCCGATCGCGTGTCCAGCACATTGACGTGTCTCAGGGCCCCATCGAGCGCCGGTTCGGTCTGGGCACGCTGGCGATCTACACGGCCGGAACGGCACACTCGATGGTCGCGCTCCAGGGGCTGGAGCACTCGACAGCGCTCGCCGTCCGCGACCACCTTCTGCCAGAGCGAGCCGACGATGCAGTCTGAGCGGCGGCTGCACCCGGCGTCATTTCTGTTCGCGCTTCTCGGACACGGGAAACAGCTGCTCGTGCCCGGACTGATCGTGCTGCTCGGGGCGCGCTCGGGTGGCGATGGATGGGAAGTCTGGGCGATGGTCCTGATCGTGCCGTATGCACTTGCCGCCATCGGCAGAACGCTGTCCTACCGCTATCGGTTCGATCCTGGGGAGCTGGTGATCCGCACGGGATTCATTTTCCGCAACGAGCGGCACATCCCATACACGCGCATCCAGAACATCGATTCCGTCCAGAACGTGCTGCACCGGCTGATGGGCGTGACCAACGTCTCCATCGAAACGGGGGGCGCCAGCGAAAGCGAGGCAACGCTCAGCGTCGTCTCGCTGGAGGCTTTCGAGGAACTCCGCTCGCGTGTTTTCGAGGAACGCGGCGTGGCGGCACCGGCGATCGCCGATGCTCGTCCGCAGACGGTCCTGCTGGACCTGAGCTGGCGCGACGTCGCGCTCTGCGGGTTGATTCAGGGGCGAGGCCTTGTGGTGCTCGGCACCATCTTCGGGCTGTTGTGGGAAGTGGGCATCATCGACCGCCTGGCAGATCCGCTGTTCGGCGAGAAGACAACCGGGCGGGGCGTGCTCACGCAACTGGTGCTGGCGTTCTTCGGTCAGGGCCTGCCACCAGCGCGCACGATGCTCGTGACGATTGCGGCGTTCGGTCTGTTCCTCGCGGTCGTCCGCCTGTTCTCCATCGCCTGGGCCCTCGTTACGCTGTACGGCTTCCGCGTCAGGCGCGTCGGCGAGGATCTTCAGATCGAGTTCGGTCTCTTGACGCGGGTCGCCGCCACGGTTCCCGTCAGACGCATTCAAGCGGTAACCGTTCAGCAGGGACCACTGCATCGGATGCTGCAGCGCGCGTCGGTGCGAGTGGACACCGCAGGTGGCGAAGGCAAGGAATCCGTGCAATCACAGCGGCATACCATCGCGCCGATCATTCGTCAGGGTGAGATTCGCGACTTCGTGCACGCCATCAACCCCGATGCGGATGTCGATCCCCAATGGAATGCTGTTCACCCGCGAGGCGTCCGCCGCGAGTTCGTCGGCTCGACCATCATGGCCCTGCTCATCACGGCCGCCACGGCGGCAATGCTTCGCTGGTGGGCAATTCCCGTGCTGGCGGCGATGCTCGGCTGGGGATGGCTCCACGCACGAGGCTACGTGCGAAGTCTGGGATGGGCGTTGACGGAGTCGGTCGTCATTTTTCGTTCGGGATGGTTGTGGAAGGCCACGACCGTCGCCCCGCTCGCCAAGATTCAGGTCGTCAGCCTACGCGAATCACCCTTCGATCGCCGTCACCGGATGGCACGCGTTCTGGTCGACACGGCCGGCGCCGATTCGGAATCTCATCCAGTGCACATCCCCTATTTGGAACGGAACACAGCCGAGGGACTGGCGCAAGCCCTCGCGGCTCACGCCGCGCGCACGGCGTTCAGGTGGTGAGGGGGCACACTCCGCTCAACCTCCAAAGTCAAGCGGCGAGGAAGAGTTAACTCAACTTCAGCTCACTGCAGTCGAATCCCTCAGCGATCGCTTCACTGGGAATCACGAGTGGCAACGACGGTCCTTCGCCACTGATGAGCCTGCGACGCTTCACTCGCGAATACGCGTGGCACGACGGTTGCGTTCAGATTTCGCGCTGGAGCGGTGAGTTCGAGCATTCGCCCTTCCAGAGAGGACATGGCGCATGCCAACACACGGCGCGAAGGTGAAGAGGATGAAGATGTCGAAGACGCAGACGCAGAAGACCCAGAAATCACTGACCCGCGAAGCGCTCGCCGAACGACTGAACGAGGATTTGTCTCGTGAGTATCAAGCGATCATCGCGTACGTGGTCTACTCGCAAGCCATCAAGGGCGCCGAGTTCATGAGCATCGCTGAGGAGCTCGAGAGGCACGCCGCCGAAGAACTGCAGCACGCGATTACGATCGCGAAACAGATCGACTATCTCGGCGCCATGCCAACAGCGACGGCGCTGCCCGTGAAACTTTCGGACGATCCGATCGTGATGCTGCGGGCCGATCTGGATAACGAGAATGCGACGGTGAAACACTACCGGCAGCGGGTCAAGGAGTGCGAAGCGCTCGGCGAGTTTGCCATTGCCGAGGAAATTCGCGAGATCCTGAAACAGGAACAGGAACATCAGATCGATCTGGCGACGGCTCTGGGTGAAGACGTGCCGGATGTCTCAAAGCTCTAGGAGCCGTCTTCCCCTTCAACTCCCAAAAGTCAAGATCGGCTGAGTGTCCGAGTGTGGTGCCGGGCGGTCTGGTCGTGATTGCGGAACCGGTCCGGCGCCATCCCGTCTCACGTGTGCGAGAGTAATGTCGCAAACGTGGAGGTGCTGAGTGGTGGGACGAATCCCGGGACCGCGCCGGAGGGTGCTCGTCGCATTCGCCGCAGCGCTCGTGACGGTGCCCGTCGCTGCGCAGCAAGCGGCGCGGCACACCGAAGCCGGAATCCTTGCGTTGCTCAAGGAGCGGGTCGACGCCAAGCGCAGCGTCGGTATGGTCGTTGGCGTGATCGAACCTGACGGGCGCCGCGTGATCGCGTCTTATGGCGATCCCGGATCGGGCGCGATGGCGCTCGATCGCGACAGCGTTTTCGAGATCGGATCGATCACCAAGGTTTTCACGACGACCGTCCTCGCCGACATGGTGCAGCGCGGCGAGGTCAGCCTGAGCGACCCGGTCGCGAAATTCCTCCCGTCCACCGTACGTGTCCCCTCGCGCAACGGCCGCGTCATCACCGTCGTCGACCTCGCGACACATACGTCGGGGCTGCCGCGCCTCATGACCAACCTCACACCTGCGGATCAGCGCAATCCCTACGCCGATTACACCGTCGAACAGCTTTACGCGTTCCTGAACGGTTACGAGCTGACGCGAGACATCGGCGCGCAATACGAGTATTCCAACCTCGGGATGGGCCTGCTCGGTCATGCGCTGGCCTTGCGCGCGGGAAAGAGCTACGAGGCGCTGGTGACCGAGCGAGTCCTCAAGCCGCTCGGCATGCGTCACACGTCCATCACCCTCGACGCGTGGATGAAGAAACACCTCGCTCGCGGCCACGACAACTCCGGACAGCCGGCAGCCAACTGGGACGTCCGAACGATCGAGGGCGCGGGCGCCATTCGCTCGACGATGGACGACATGTTGATCTTTGCTGCGGCGAATCTGCAGCAGGGAGCGGATCCGTTGCAACGGGCCATGGCGCTCGCGCAAACTGTCCGTGCACCGACAGGCCGCCCGGATCTGTCCATCGCGCTCGGGTGGCACGTCCGCAGCGTCAGCGGCAATTCGATCGTCTGGCACAATGGCGGGACCGGTGGCTACCGAACGTGGATGGGGTTCGACAAGAGCCGCAAGATCGCCGCGGTCGTGCTGACCAACTCCACGCACGGCGCTGACGATCTTGGATATGAGCTGCTGAAGTAGCGGCAGACGTCAGCGCGCGGCACGCCGGCAGCGCGGCGCGTCAGCGTGTCTCGGAGGGCGCCTGGAGCCGGCGCTGATGAACCTGGGCGCGATAGTTCTGCTCGAGGTGTTCGACGCCATCGGCGGTGATCTGCAGGCGGGCGTTGTCGTCTTTTGTCAGGAACTTCTTCTGTGACAGAAACCAGACGGTAAACTCCAGGTGCTCGCGGGGTCGGCCGATCAGCGCCTCGAGGTCGCCCATCCAGATCGCCGGCGACTGCGGTTCCATGCGGCGGCGCGTGTAAAGCGCCTCGAGCAGCGTCAGACGGACCATCTGTTCCATCTCGAAGTCGTCGCGGACGTCGCCAACGGTGGCGACGAGTTTGAGGCGATCCTGCCTCGCCTGCTGATGAATGATGTCGTATCGCGCCCGCTGCTCAGGATCGCTGAGGACGGTGTATGCCTGATGGACCTCGCGGAAACGCGCGTCGTTGCCCGTTTCCCGGTTGTCAGGATGGAAGCGTTGCGCGAGATAGCGGTAGACACGATGAATCGTCTCCGGGTCGGCGCTCACGCTGACCTGAAGCACCTCGTAGTAGTCGACCGCCTTGTCATTGCCCATAGACGCACCCCACTTGCAGCAGTACCGACAGCGCCCAACGGATTTCTGAGGGAACGCCGCAATCCTAGCACGTCGTCTCAGCGCATGCGACGGATTGTTACGTAGAGAGGACCGACCCCGAACACGAGTGTGAAGAAGTACGTGCCGCGCCCGACGCGGTTGACCACCTCGAAGAACAACTGCTCGCTGGGCGCCAGCGTGAACGGCACGGTCTTCCACACCAGCGTATTGTGGACGCGGATGCGGTGCGGGCCAGGCTCCAGCTCGCGGGTCAGCGAATCGCCCCAGAGCAGCGTGCCGGCATGCTCGCCGTCGATCGACACCTCGAGCTGACGCGATCCGAAATCTTCCTGTGACGTCCGAGTGACCGTCACGGACGCAGGGAACAGCTCATCCAGACGCGTGAAGTCGTCCAGCGCGTCGTCGACCAGCGCCTTCATGCTCACTAAGAGTAAACGCCGATGGCGCGACGGTGAGAAGGACGAAGATCAGGCGGACAATCCGTCGGCGGCCGTGCGCACGATCGACTGACGCTGGATTTTGCTGAGGGTTGCGAGGCCTTGCTGGAGGCTGGCCACGGCGCGTTCAAGGTCCTTGCGCTGCATGCGCGACAACGGCGTGCGAGGCATCTCGTAGAGAATCATGTGGCCCGTCCAGTTCGGCCCCGACCACAGCGGGTCCACCCAGACGTACTGACAGTCGGACGCGACGCACGACCACGAGTCACGCATCTCGACAGGCGCCGCGGGTGAGGGTTTCGCCGCGCGGACGGCCCCATCCATCTCGACGAGGATCTGCTCGCACATGAACGCCCGCAACGGTTCGGGCAGCGGTGAGAAGCGCCGCATGCCAGAGCCGATGCCGGGCGCCGTTGCGCGACCGCCCGGCGATCATCGCTCGCGGCACGACGACGAGGCGATGCAACGCCACGTGATTGCGGGGCAGGCTTGGCGCGTAGCAGAGGCTGGCCACGGCCTTCGCGAAGTGGTCACCCTCCTGCTGCAGCGCCTGTCGCGCCGGCGTCGAACGGATGAGGCTCTTGAGGTCCTGCCACAGCCGCCGGGTGGCCCTCGCCTTGGACAGAAACTGGAGTTTCAGCATGCCGGCCGCCGCATCGACGGTTTCGCTGCCGTCCGAAGTGGACAACCATTCCGAGAATGGCTCACGAGTGATGCGGCCGCGGAACTGAATGCGGCCATCCGCGATGCGGTACCAGCTCATACGCTGCGCGCTGCTTTGCGAGGTTCATGCCCGGCGCATGCATAGAGAATTCCGCGGTCCCTGCTCAGAAGCGGGCACAGTCCGCCGACAAAATTGCCATCCCGCCGGAAAAAAGCGTATCTCGCTGCACGGTTCTTCATCACGACGATCAACCGCGGATGCGCTACCATCGAGGTGGAGGATGTGGTGGACGATCTGCATTTCGAGGGCGATCCCGCTACAGACAGCACACGCCGTCAGCTCGAACGGGTGCTCAAGGACGAGGCCCCGCGGCGCTGGCCCTGGCTGGCCGCGGTAGCCGCGGGAAGCACGGCGTTGATGTTCTGGCAGATTCGGCGGCGACGAAAGAATGGCGCAAGCACAAACGAGCCGGCCCCCCGCCGCACCTGACGCGGAGGGAGCCGGCTCGTTTCCTGTCCCGGGTTTCGTTCCTTCTTACTCTCTCCTTATCAGAATCCGAACCGGACGCCGAACCGCAGGATGCGCGGGCTCAGGTTCTGCGTGAGCCTGTTGAAGGCCGGCGACGTGACGTTCCGCTGACGGTTCAACTCGGTGTTCGCGTTGAACACGTTGAAGAGGTCCGCCACCAGCTGCATGTTCAGCCGCTGATAGGTGAACGTCTTCGAGCCGCGGAGGTCGAGGTTCCAGATGTCGTCGAAGCGGAACGTGTCGAGCTCCGGCGAGACCAGCACGCGCATGCTGCCGTCGTTGCCCAGCGTCGCCGACTGGAAGATCGGGTACGGATTGCCCTGGCGGCCGAAGAAGTTCCCGGCCACTTCGAACCCGCGACCGAAGTCGTAGGCGCCGTTGACGTTGATCTGCCACTTGCCGTTCACGAACACGTCGCCGGCGCCGCTACCGGCACTGCGCTGCGCGACGATGCCGCCGTCGACGAGCGACGAGCTCTCGTAGCGTGTCGGGTTGCCGAGCAGGTTACGTGCGTCCGCATCGTAGTGCTCGCGCGGATTGTTCCACGCGAACCCGCCGCGCATCATCCAGCGGTTGGACATCCGCTTGACGATCGAGAGTTCGATGCCGTTGTACGTCGTGTGGTACCCATCGTAGTTGGTCAGCTCGCGCCCGTTTCCGTTTGCCGCGATGAGCGCGGAGTTCGGTGCGTAGATCGGCACGTTGTAATTCGATCCGTCGGGCAGTGTTCCGGTGAGGGTGCCAGTCTGCGTGTAGTCGGCGCGGGTCAGACCACGCCACGGAATGAACATGAGGCCGAGGGGATCGGCCGCACCGGTGAGGCCGACATAGCCACTCGACTTGCTGAACGTGTAGTTGACGGCGACCGCCAGGTTCGGCATCACTTCACGTTCGAGTCCAAACCCGAAGCCGGTGGTCACGGGTGCCTCGAGATCCGGATCGATCGTATCGGCGGACACGACCGACGTCGGATCGGCCGGGTTGAAGCCGCCGCCCGGGTGCAATAAAGCCCTGGCTGAGCAGCACTTCATTGCCTTGAACGAAGAGATCCCCGTTGAGGTCCTCCCACGGGTAGTCGACGAAGCCGGCGTTGCCACTCAGATTGGCGAAGCCGACCGTGTTGGCATCGAGCTGTCCCGCGTAGCGGCTGAAATTCGCGCGCACCAGCGTCTTGCGGCTGTCGTCCAAGCGCATAGGTCATGCCCAGCCGGGGGTGAAGCGTGTTCCAGTCGAATGGCGCGTCGTAGCCCGCGAATTCGATGCCCGGAACCAGGGTCGGGAACTCCCTGTTTCCGAGTGTCGAACTCGGCCAGCGCTTTCCCCGTCTGCCGATCGAACCGTAACCCCGCGTCGACCGTCATCCGGCCGCGGCTGAACGTGTCGCCGACATAGAAGCTGAGGTACTCGGTCCGGTTGGTCCCGTTGCCGTTGCGATAGATGCGCGCGAACCGGCGATCGGAAAAGTCCTGAGCCTGAATCATGTTGCCCGGCCAGATCTGCTGGCTCGTCGCATCATGACGCCGCCAGCCCACCCCGAACTTGACGTCGTGATTGCCGCCCCATCCCGATTGGTAGTAGTTGGCGTCGAAATTCAGGATGTTCTGCGGGCGGATGAAGCGCTGCGCGCGGGTCGTTCCGAACGCCTGCCCCAACCGTGTGCTGACCGACGCCTGCCCGTCGAGGCCACCCTGCGGTTCGAGGCTGAACCCGGTGCCGTAGTAGGCGTACTTGCTCGACAGGAACAGGTTCGACGAGAACACGTGGTTGTTCTCGAACTTGAGCAGACCGTGCGGCCGGTTCTCGGGATACCGATTCGCCTGATTCCAGGTCGCTGTCGCCGCGAGCACCTGCGCATCACCAGTCGCGCGCCCGTATTTCACCTTGTCTCCGAGGAACCACAGCACGCTGATCATGTCCTTGGAGGTCGCCTGCCAGTTCCCCTTGAGGTTGTAGGTCTTCAGGATCGTGCGGTCCGTGAGCGCGCCGGCGGACCGAATCAAGCGGATATCCTGCTTGGTCCACGAGCCCCACACCCACGCCTTGTCGCGCACGATCGGGCCGCCCAGATCGAAACCGTAGTCGGAGATCTGATCGTTGTGATCGGCGGTCTCTGGCGTCACGCCGAGCGCCGTCAGTTCGTCAGGCACGTTCGAGGCCTCGAGGCCGTCGTTGGTGAAATAGCCGCGGGCGGTTCCCCGATACTGATTCGTCCCGCGCTTCACGACGAAGTTCAATCCTGCGCCGCCGGTCGCCTGACGGATGTCGTGGCCGGAAGTCGAGATCTGAATCTCGTCGAAGGCGTCGAAGTCGAAGTAGGTTGGCGAGCCGCCGTTGGCGGACATGTCCGTGATCACCACGCCGTCCATGGTCCACACCGTGTCGTAGCGGCTGGCGCCCTTGGAGGCAAAGTTGGACTGCTGACCCGTCTCGTTTCCGGCGATGTTGACGCGATCCATCTGCACGCCTGGCACGGTGCGCAGGAGCGCCCAAGGATCGCGAGACGTCGGCACCTTGCTGAGCTCGTCCTGCGTGAAGTTGGTCGCGGTACCAGTCGCCCGCGAGTCGACGATCGGTGAGGTGCCCTCGACCGTCACCGTCTCCTGAACAGTGGCGACCCGCATCGCAAACGGCAGGTCGACGTTCGCGCCGACCGTCACGAGGATGTTGTCGCGGACGAGCGATGTGAAGCCAGACAGCTCCGCCGTCAACTTGTAGGTGCCAGGCGGAAGGTTGAGAAAGCGGTAGCGACCGTCCTCACCGGTCACGAAGGTGAGCGTTCGATCCGAACCGGTCAACGTAATGGTCGCGCCAGGCAACAGGCCGCCCTGCTGATCCTGAACGGCTCCGCTGACCGTGCCGCTGTGCACTTGAGCCATCGCCGGCGCCACAAACGCGCTGGCCATGGAGACAATGCAAAGCAGCAGCAGACAGAGTCTTTTCATGGGTCACTGCTCCTTCAATAGATGGAAATGGAACGCGCTGATAGGCCAGCGCCGGCGGCGCAGAGAGAGCACCGTGCATGCCATTCGCAAAATGGACGCAAACGGCTGAAATTTCTAAGAGATGCAGGTCTGACCGCTTACGACGACTTCAATGCGTTGAATCCACTGCGGCAGGAGCCGGTGGCGATCGCGTGCCTTGAGCGGGCGTGTGTTACGAGTGGTGTGTTCAACGAATCCCAGAAGCGTGCAGTCATGCGGTTCGCCACGAATGGATTGCCGTTCACGTCGTGATGAATGGCAGAAACGCGAGGTCCGCTCTGATGCGCGCAAGTTTTCGCTGGACGTAAAGAGCGGAGCGGAGTTCCAGTGAGCCGAACCTGCACACTTACGATCTGTTGAATCGGATCGAGGGCAGAAACCAAAAGCGTGAAGCGGTGGACTACTCCTGACGCAACGCGACGGTGGGATCGAGACGCGCCGCACGCCGTGCCGGCAGCCAGCTCGCGACCAGGCTGACGGCGGCAAGCGTCCCAACACCCATCCCGACCGTGGCGGGATCCCAGGGCTCGAGGCCGAACAGGAGTGCGCTGGCCGATCGCGCGCTGAAGATCGCGAGCCCGGTGCCGACGACAAGGCCGGCCGCGAGCAGTGCCCCTGCCTCGAACACGACCATGCGGACCACGGCCCGAGCATCCGCACCGAGGGCGATTCTGATACCAATCTCACGGCGGCGCCGCGTCACCAAATACGACATCACCCCGTACAGCCCGACGGTGGCGATCAACAGCGCGAGCCCGCCGAAGAATCCCGACAAGGTCGCCATCAACCGCTCGCTCACCAGGGAATCGCGAATCAACGTCTGCAATGTGGAGTACTGCACGATGGCCGCCGGTGTCACTCCGGTGATCGCGCGCGTCGTGGCGGCAGACACCCCTGACAGGGCGACGTCAGCTTTCATCACGACCTGCAGGAACTCGCTTTTTTCGCGCTCCTGACTCTTGGCCAGGTACGCGATCGGCACGAACGGCTCGCGCAGGTCGGTGTACTTGGTGTCTTTCACCAGACCAACGATGTGGTAGAGCGGCTGCGGCTCGCCGACGGGCGCCTGAATCTGGAACGATTGGCCGATCGGGTTCTTCCCGGGAAGGAACGTTCGCGCGAACGATTCGTTGACGATGGCGACCGGCGTCGACTCCGGAGTGTCCGTCCGATTGAAATCACGACCGTCGATGATCGGAGTGCCCAGCGCGCGGAAGTAATCGGTGCCGACACCATTGAAATTGGTCATGGTCTGCTGCGCCACGCCCCCGATCAGGATTTGGTTGTTCCACCCGTTTCCGCTGACGGGGACCATGAAGGTCTCGGCGGCGGCGCGAACGCCAGGTACCGCGCGGATGCGTTCCATGATTTGATCGAAGATGGCGCGTCGTGCCTCCGGCGGCAGGTTGGCGCGGCGCATATCGAGATTCGCGATGAGGACGGCGTCGCTGCGAAAGCCGCTGTCGAGGGTCACGAGATTGCGAAGGCTCCGGCCGAACAACAGGGCGCCGGCGATGAGCACCAGCGAAAGCGCCACCTGCACGACCACCAGCGCGCGGCGAAGCCCGAAGCGTTCACGCGAATCGGTCGCGGTCCGGCTCGACGACTGGATCGTCGAGCGCGCGTTGGCGCCGGTGGCTTGCCATGCCGGCGCCAGGCCAAAGAGCAGGCAGGCCGATACCGCGAGCATCGCGGCAAACGCCAGGATGCGCCAGTCGCTGGACAGGCTGACGAACACTCTTTGTCCGTCAGTGCTCAGGAACGACACGAGCGTTTGACTGAGCCAGCCGGCCAGCAGCAGCCCCAGCGCGGCGCCCGCCGACGCAATCAACAGACTCTCTGCGAGCATTTGCCGGATGATGCGCGGGCGCGAGGCGCCGATGGCCAGCCTGATGGAGATCTCGCGCTCGCGTGCACTCGCCCGCGCCAGCATCAGATTCGCGAGGTTGGCGCAGGTGATCAGCAGCACCAGCCCGGTCACCCCGAACAACAAGTAGAGCGGCGTCGCGTACGCGCGCCTGAGCGACGACACGCCCGTCCCGGCCTGGCTCGCGACGATCGTGAAGGCCTGGTAGTCCTTCGCGGTCTCAGGCCGATACCGCGGCGGCACGGTGGCGCCAAACAGACCTGGTGAAATCGCGGCAAGATGGGCCGAGGCGCCATCGAGCGTCCAGCCGGGTTTCAGACGGCCCATGACGTCGAGCATCCAGTAATCGCGGCGGTCGAGCGCGGACTCCGAGCCGGCGATCAGCGGCTCGGCGCAGAGCGGCGCCGCCACGTCGAAGGTCCGTCCAACCTCGACACCGAAGAAGGTCGCTGGCGTGACGCCGACGACCTCGAAGGGATACCCGTCGAGCGTCAGCGAGCGTCCGAGCACCTGCGGATCACCCCCGAACTGCCGCTGCCAGAACCCATGGCTCAGGACGAGGCCGGGAGCCCCGCACCCGCGGCGATCGTCGGCGTCGGTCAAGACGCGGCCGATCAACGCTGGCACGCCGAGCGTCTCGAAGAAGCGGCCGCTGACCCACATGCCGTAGACCGGTCGCGATTCGCCACCAGTCGACATGTCGAACGCATTGCTGCCCCACGCGAGCATCGACGAGAAGGCCTGCTGCTCGGCTTGAATGCGTTCCCACAGCGGGTTGGTCATGAACGGGCGGCGGCTGATGAAGCGTCCCGTGCGCCCTTTGTCGTGCGTATCGATCCCGATTGAGACCAGCTCGTGGGGGTCCCTGACCGGCAGCTGTCTGAGGCGAACGGCATCGACGATTTGAAAGATGGCGGTGTTGGCGCCGGTTCCAAGCGCCAGCGTCAGGATCGCCACGATGGCGAAGGTCGGGTTGCGGCGAAGCACCCGCGCCCCGTAGGTCAGATCCTTCCAGAGCGACTCGAGGAAGCCGAGCGTATTCATCCGATAAATCTCCTCGCGCACCAGCGTGGCGTTGCCGAGCTTCAGTCGCGCGGCACGGCGGGCCTCGTCATGCGACATTCCGCGGGCGCGGTTGTCGTCGTACTCGTGGGCGAGGTACGACTCGAGCTCACGTGCCCGCTCCGAGTCCCAGCGGCCCCGCCGGAAAAAACGGCTCAACCCCACGTGACCGTCTCTCCCTCTCTAATCAGCAGGCCGCAGGATGCGATTGACGGCGCGGACGATCTCGTCCCAGCGGTTCGTCTGCTCCGCGAGCTGCGCGCGCCCGCGCGGCGTAATCCGGTAGTACCGTGCGCGGCGGTTGTTCTCGGATGTGCCCCAGAAGGACGCGATCCATCCGCGATCCTCGAGACGATGGAGCGCCGGATAGAGCGAGCCGTGCTCGACCTGCAGGACCTCCTCGGAACGGTGCTCGATCGCATGAGCGATGGTGTGCCCGTGAGACGGACCGAGCGCCAGCGTCCGGAGGATCAGCAGATCGAGGGTGCCCTGGAGCATTTCGCCCTGCATCGGGGTCTGTCCACGCTTCGGCATCGCTCCACAAGATAATCTACCTGAGAAGGCGCTGTCCAGCGTGGCTTGCGTGATTTTCACAGGGCTGTCGCCACTACAGATGATCTAGCGAACGGTGGCCTGGCGCGAATCCCGTCTGAGGAATCGGTTACGCGCATCCTTGCACCGCGCATGCGCCTGAATGTGGAATGATTTCTGCGGCACTGATGGGCGATAGCGATCATGAATGACGGCGATCAGGAGATCGTCCGCGCGTTCCGGCGCCAGGCGCAGCTCGTGCGCAAGGCCCTCGTCGGGCTCAACCTCGGAGAGCACAGCGACGCGCCTGGGCTTCGCATGGTGGACGGCTATATCGAGATCGACAAATGGCTCGAGCGATATCGCCGGCTGTGCATTCCCGTTCGCCGCACGTTCCTCGATCACGACAAGGCGAGCTTCCGCCAGTCTTCCACAATACTGACGCGACATGAGGATCCGGCCCTGCAGTCGCGCGCGCGCGAGGCGAGCGAGACCTACGAAGGCGTGATGTCGCAGCTCGGGCGCGAGACCGTGCTCGGCGGGCGACGAGTCAAGGGCACCGACATGCTGAAGGCCTGGCTCGATGCGGCCGTGTTCTACGACAGCACCGACCGCCGCAAGCCGTACGAAGAGATGCTCGGCACGATGGGCAAAGCGGTGGAGGGTCTCGCGGCTGAATACACGGAGGATCTCGCGCGCGCCGTGATTGCACTGGACGAGGTCGCTGCCGTGGCGCTCGACGAGCCCATCGTCCTGCCCGATCCCGAACCTGCCAAGCCCCCGCCAGCCGAACCCAGACATCGGCGTGGCTGGTGGAAGCTCTTCAGTCGGTCGTAGCTTGCACGCTCGTCGGGGCTCGGGACTCGGGGCTCGTCGTGGTCAGTAGTCCGTGGTTCGTGCTCGTAGCTCGTCGCTCGTAGTGCTGGCCGAGCGAGCCTCGAGCCACGACGACGAACCACGATCTCGTCCGCATATACTCGCTCGGTGCACTCGTTCGATCTGATCGTGACCCTTGCCGGCGGTCTCGCGGCAGCGCTGGCGGCGGGCTACCTGACCCATCGTCTCGGCCTGTCACCCATCGTCGGTTACCTCTTCGCTGGACTGCTGGTCGGGCCGTACACCCCCGGGTTCGTCGCGGATCAGCATCTTGCCGAACAGCTCGCCGAGGTCGGCGTCATCCTGCTCATGTTCGGCGTAGGGCTTCAGTTCCACATCGAGGAGCTCCTCGCCGTTCGCGCCATCGCGATTCCTGGCGCGCTCGTCCAAAGCGGCGTCGCGACGGTGCTGGGCGCATGGGTCGGCCGATCGGCAGGCTGGGGTTGGGAGGCATCGATCGTCTTCGGGATCGCGCTGTCGGTGGCGAGCACGGTCGTGCTGGTGCGGGTCTTGAGCGACAACCGCGATCTGCACACGCCGGCCGGCCACATCGCAATCGGATGGCTGGTCGTCGAAGACATCCTGACCGTGCTCATCCTCGTGCTGATGCCCGCGATCTTCGCCAACGATGGCAGCACTGGAACAGGCGATCCCATCTGGCTCGCCGTGGCGCTGGCGCTGGGGAAGATCGGCCTGCTCGTCGTCTTCACCATCGCCGCGGGCGGACGGGCGATCCCGTGGCTGCTGACCCATGTCGCGTCCACGCGATCCCGCGAGCTGTTCACGCTGACCGTGCTCGTCGTCGCCCTGGGCATCGCCGTGGCGTCTGCGAAGGTGTTTGGCGTCTCGATGGCGCTGGGAGCGTTTCTGGCGGGGATGGTCGTCGGCCGCTCAGATTTCAGCGTCCGCGCCGCATCCGAAGCGATGCCGATGCGCGACGCGTTCGCCGTCCTGTTCTTCGTCTCGGTGGGGATGCTGCTCGATCCCGCGAAGCTGCTCGAGCAGCCGATGCTGGTCCTGCTGACGCTGGCGGTGATCGTCATCGGGAAGCCGGCAGCGGCCCTGCTCATCACGGCGCTCTTCCGCCATTCACTCAAGGTCGGTCTGTCCGTGGCCGTCGCGCTCGCCCAGATCGGCGAGTTCTCGTTCATCGTGGCGACGCTCGGCAACTCGTTGGGCGTGCTGCCTGCGGCTGCGACACAAATCCTCGTTGCGGCCGCCATCGTCTCGATCACCATCAACCCACTCCTGTATCGATCGGTGGACAGCATCGCCAGGAGATTCTCGAGACAGGATCCTGTGACGGCCCAGATGCACGAGGACGAGCAACCGGAGAGCCGGTTCCGCGCGATCGTGGTGGGGTACGGGCCTATCGGGCGGACCGTCGGCCGCCTGCTGCGCGATAACGAGATCGAGCCGACGATCATCGAGCTCAACATGGACACCGTTCAACAACTGCGTCAGGAGGGTGTGCAGGCGATCTACGGCGACGCCAGCCAGCCCAACACGCTGGCCAGCGCCGGCGTCTCGCGCGCCCGCGGCATCATCGTCAGCGTCGCCGGGATGCCCGGCATCGAGGAGACCATCCGCCTCGCGCGCGAGCTGAATCCGAATATTCAGACCCTCGTTCGCACGACGAATCTCCGGGAGGCGAGCGCCTTGCGGTCGGCTGGCGCTGACGTCGTGTTCTCCGGCGAAGGCGAAGTGGCACTGGCGTTCACCGAAGCGATCCTCGAGAATCTCGGCGCTACCCCCGAGCAGATTCAGCGCGAACGGGCGCGCGTCCACGCCGAACTCACATAGAATCGTTTCGTTCCGATTTCCGATCCTTCCGATTTCCAATTCTCACGGAAGCAGCAGCCGGAGGACTCATGCGTCGTTCGAAGCTCGTGTCAGCGGTTTTTGTGGCCGTCGCAATGGCTGGCGCCGCCGTCGTGGCCCCGCGGGCCCAGCGTGGGCAGCAGCCCGACAGGCGGGTTCGCGTCGAACCCGGGCAGGCATGCCCGCAAGGCATGACGGAAGTCCGTCGCGACTCGTGCCAGCCGCCGGAAATGCCGCCGCCGTCGATCGTCGACTACCGGCCAAAGTCGACCGTCGTCGCCGTCGACCACCTCGTGCCGAAAGCGAAGTTTCCGCTCGTCGACATCCACAATCACCAGGGCGTGACGGCGGCCAACATCGAGCAGCTGATCAAAGAGATGGACGCGATGAACCTGCGCGTGATGGTCAATCTGAGCGGCGGCAGCGGCGATCGGCTGAAGCAGAACGTCGCGTTCATCCGGAGCAGTCCGCACAAGGATCGCTTCAGGGTCTTCGCAAACGTGAACTTCAATGGCGCGGGCTCGCCAGGCTGGAAGGAGAAGGCGGCGGCGGAGCTCGAAACAGCGATCAAGGATGGCGCGATCGGGTTCAAGATCTTCAAGAACCTCGGTCTGAGCAGCATGAAGGCCGATGGATCGCGGCTGGCGATCGACGATCCCGAGCTCGATCCGCTCTTCGAGGTGTGCGCGCGGCTCAACGTGCCGGTGCTGATTCACACGGCGGATCCGGCGCAGTTCTTCGAGGAAATCGATTTCAGCAACGAGCGGTGGCTCGAGCTCGCACTGTTTCCGGGACGTCAGTATCCGAGCAGCAAGTTTCCCTCGTTCGAGACGCTCGCGGGCGAGCGCGATCGTCTCTTCGCGCGTCATCCGAAGACGCGGTTCATCGCCGCGCACTTCGGGTGGCACGGCAACGACCTCGGACGCGCCGCGAAGATGCTCGACTCGATGCCGAACGTCTACTTCGAGGTCGGCGCCGTCCTGTACGAGTTCGGCCGTCAGCCGCGTGCTGCGCGCGAATTCTTCACGAAGTACCAGGATCGCATCCTGTTCGGCAAGGATGCGTACGAGCCATCCGAGTATCCGTACTATTTCCGCGTCTTCGAAACAGGAGACGAGTACTTCGACTACTACCGGAACTATCACGCGTTCTGGAAGCTGTACGGCATGAGCCTGCCTGACGCGGTCCTGCGGAAGCTGTACAACGAGAACGCGTTCAAGGTGGCGCCTGGTTTGCCCCCGATCGCACGTTAGCGCCGAGGCGTCAGCAGCGATTGTTGATGGGGTTTCGGTAAGCCCTTGAATCGAAAGGGCTGCCGGGCGGGCCCCGAAAGCATCGCGATCTGACTCCGGGCGACAAAAGGCATCTGCGAGGGCCACTTTCATCGCACGGTTTTGCGACCCTCGCTGGTGCTATGCTCGAAGAGCGGCGCGACCCAGGGGGCTGATTATGGGTAGTAGTGATATTGGCGCGCAGCTTCGCTCCACCCGCGAGGCGCAAGGCTTGACGCTCGAAACGATGGCGCACCGTACACGCGTGCAGCCACGATTCCTCACCGCGATCGAAGAGAACGATCTTCGATCCATTCCGCCCAAACCGTTCGGACGCGGCTTCGTGCGCGCTTACGCGCGCGAGGTCGGACTCGATCCCGAACGGGCGGTTCATGACTACTTCGGTCAGTTCCCGCGGTCGCTCCTGAGCCGGCGGCGCCTGCGCAAAAAGACTACGAGTCACCGCAGGGATCGTCATGGGTCGTGCCTGTTACAGGCATCGCCGTGCTGGTGATGTTGATCGCCTGGGGTCTGCGCGGTGGTGACGGCGGCGGCGAGATCGCCGCAGTCGGACGTCGTCGGCACGACCGGCAGCAGCGCGGCCGTCTCTGCCGCTCGAGAGGCCAGCGCTGCCGCGGCTGCACCGGCACCGACTCCAGCTCCGCCGGTCGCCACGCCTCCCGTGACGCCGAGTGCGCTGAACGTCGTGCTCACGGCAGAACGCCCAGCGTGGGTGACGGCCAGCGCTGACGGCAAGCGCGCGATCTACCGGGTGCTGGAGCCAGGTGCTCGCGAGAACCTCACGGCCACTCGGGAGATCAGCGTGTTGACCGGCAACGCCGGCGGCGTCGAGCTGACGATCAACGGACGCGCGGCGGGGGCGATGGGAAAGTCCGGAGAAGTGCGAACACTGCGCATCAATCCGGCCAACGCTGCGTCGATCGGTCAAGCCGCGGGCACACGCTGCGCTGAACGTCTGCGCGGATTCACTCCTCGCGAAGAATCGCCACTGGGTCCACGCGCGTCGCCCGAAGCGCCGGCAGACTCAGCGCCGTCGTCGACGCGATCACGACACTCATCGCCGCCAGGGTGTGCGTCAGCGGATCGCCTTGGGTAACCCCGAAGAGCTCCGACACAATCAGGCTCGACACGAATCCCGGTCGCGGCGAGCCCGATCCCCACGCCGATGACCACCGGCGTCAGGCCATCGCGCAGGATCAGTCGATACACGTCGGCCGCCCCTGCCCCGAAGGCCATCCGCACACCGATCTCTTTCGTACGCTGCCCCACCGCGTTGGCCATCGTTCCGTAGATGCCGACCAGCGCAAGGAGCAGTGACGAGGGCACTGAAGGCATTGGCCACGATCGACATGACCCGGCGCAGCGCCAGCGGCTGCTGTCGGAGCTCGTCGAAGGTGATCGTCTGCTCGGCCCCGACTTTCGGGTCCATTCCGGCGATCTCCCGCTTCAGGGACGCCACGAACTGCGCCGGCTCGCCCGCGACACGCACGTGGACGATCGGCGTCTCCGCCGGGCCCTGCAGTGCGGAGGCATAAACGTACGAACGTGCCGTTTCGTCCAGCGAGTAATACTTGATGTCCCGCACGACGCCGACGATCTCCAGCGGAATGCCCACGCCGCCGGCCATCGTGATCGATTGGCCGACCGCGTTGCCGGCAGGCCAGTAGCGGCGGGCCATCGTTTCGTTGATCACCGCCACCGGGCGCGAACGTGCATCGTCGGTCTCCAGAATCCCGCGGCCCTGAAGGACCGGAATCCCCAACGTTGAAAAGTAGTCGGGACCAATCGCATTGAAGTCGATGAGGATGATCCGCTTGCCTGTTGGCGACGTTTGGCCAGGGATCGTGAATCCCAGACGTTCCTGATCGCCGCCGAGCGGAACCACAGTCGCAAACGACGCCGATCGAACGTCAGGCCTGGCACGAAGCGATCGCATGAGGGTTTCCAGGAAGCTGCGGCCTCGGGGACCCTCGTAGCCATGGCGCTGCAGGTTCAGTCGCGTCAGCACGATTCCCGACGATTCGAAACCGGGATCGAACGTGCGCGCGTTGCGCAGGCTGCGCGCGAGGAGGCCGCCGGTAATGAGAAGGCAGACCGACACCGCTACCTGAATGGCGACCAGCACCCGGATGCTTCGTGCGCCGGCACGGCTGCCGGCGATCGTTGCCGAGGTCTCACGCAGCGTCACCTCGCCGCGTGCGGCGGATCGCCACGCCGGGAACAAACCGAAGAGCAGCCCGGCTGTGACAGCGATCAGCGCAGCAAACGTGAGAATGCGAAGGTCGAGGGCTGGCGCGGCGGTCAAGTCCTGGGGAACCGCCGCGCGCACCAGGCTGCCCAGCCCGATCTGCATCCATCGCGACACCGCAAGCGCGGCCAGGCCGCCGACCAGCGCGAGGCACACGCTCTCGGTGAGCGTCTGACGGATGACCCGCAGACGGCTGGCGCCGAGCGCGTATCGGATGGTCGTTTCCCGGAGCCTGGCGGCTGCACGCGATTGCAGAACGCCGGCGACATTGGCGCACGTCACCAGGAGGACCAGCGCCGCAATGACGCTCGCGAACATCACGACCGAAGCCGCCGAGCGACGCATCCCTTCCGGCAGACCCGACGCGCGAATCACGCTGAATTGTCGTTGGGATCCAGGCTCTGGGAGCTCGCGGTCGAGTTCGGCCGCGACGCGCACTACATCGCTCTCTGCGCGCGTCATGTCGACACCCGGCGCCAACCTCGCCGTCAGCGTCAGCCACGACCAGCCACGCTTGGTCAGCTCGATGTTCTGCGGACGAACCTGGCGATACATCGCGATAGGTGCCCAGAAGCGAGTGGCAAACGCCGTGTAACTGCCGGTAAAGCCTGGAGGCGTGACGCCGATCACTTCCTGCGGGTATCCATTCAGGTAGATGACCTTCCCAATCGCGTCTGGCGCGCGGCCGAACTGCTCGCGCCAGAAGCCGTCGGAGATGACGACCACCGGGTGCGCACCAACGGTGGCGTCATCTGCCCGCTGGAGGAGTCGCCCCAGAGCGGGCTGTATGCGCAGAACCTCGAAGTAGTTGCCGCTCACGACTTCCCCGCCGATTGCCCTGGCCTCTTCTCCGATACCAAGACTCACCGACGTGTACTGATGAGCGGCAATCCCCGCGAACGCACGACTTCGTTTCGCAAGGTCCAGGAATGTCGGATGCGAGACCTGAGGACCATCGGCGGCATCGATGATACGAACGACATGCTCACCATCGGGAACGGGGAGCGGCCGGCGAAGCATGGGATCTGCGAACTGAAAGACCGCGATGTTCGCACCGATGCCGAGTGCGAGCAGGAGAACGATGACCACCGTGCTCAGGGCGTACCGCCGCATCAGTCGCAGCGCAAACCGTACGTCGGCGCTCATCACGTCTGCCTGTTCGCGCGGGGCGCGACGGATGAAATCGATGATCGTGCCGGCCCAGAGACGTGTAAGTCCTTTGACCCCGCGGTCCTCGTAAGCCGCCTGCCGCTGGTCCTTGAAATCCTCTGCCATGGCCTCTCCGAAATCTCCCCGGAATTCGACCGGGAAGGCTTTCAACAGCCAGCCGTAAAGGCGATCGGCCAGAGGCAGTCGCTCGCGCGTCATCGTGCCCATGATCACTCAGCCGGTCTGCCGTTGATTATGACGCGTGACGATACGTCGTATCGCGACTTATGTCAAGGCGCGGGGGTTCAGACGGGGGTTCACACGGGGGTTCACGACGAGGGTTCACCACGAGGGTTCAGACGAAGGTTCAGCGAGGTCTATGAGGTTCGGGCGATCAGGCTGGCGGCTCGGGCGGCGGTGACCAGTTTGTTCAGTCGCGCGGCCTCGGCTTTCGCGACCTCGCGGCCGAAAGCTGTGAGCGTGTAGGCCCGCCGTTTGCGCGCGCTTTCATCAGGCGTTGAACGCCGGCGGACCTCGACGATCAATCCGTCGGCAAGCAGGCGTTTGACAATGCCATAGAGCGTCCCCGTGCTGAGTTGCACGCCGCCACTGGTGCGCTCGGCGACGTCTTTCATGATGCTGTAGCCGTGTTTGTCCCCATCGGCCAGGGCGACAAGCACATGAAACATCGCCTCTGACATCGGCAAGTAATCTGTGACGCGGCGTTCCTGCATGACGTCGAACCATATGTCGTCCCGCGACGCATGTCAACGAACCCGTATTGAACATTCGTCGTGAACCATCGTATGAACCCCTGTGTGAACCCTCGTATGAACCCCTGTGTGAACCGTCGTGTGAACCCCCTTCGTGGACCTCAGTCCCTGTACGGATCGAACTCGTTCGCCCCGGCCATCACGACGATGAGCGGGCGCAGCGTGTGCAGCACGTCGATCGTGCCTTTCTGCGCAGCGAGAACGTCGGGCAGGCGCCGGTAGACGTGCGGGCTCTCGTCGAGACCTCCGCCACGGAGGATCACATTCTTCTCGCGAATCCACGCGTGCATCATCTCGGGCGATACCGCGCCCGCCTTCAGCACTTTTCCCGAACCCCACTTGCGCTTTCCGGCCGCCTGCGTCCGGGACATGACACGGCCCGCGCCGTGGACGGTGGAGAACATCGCGTCGCGCTGCAGTGCCGCGTTCCCCGGCCCGGGATTCGCCGCGCCCTCGACGATGACGGCATCGTCGCCCATGGATCCGCCGATGAATCCTTTCTGATTCGGAAACGCCGGCGTGGCACCTTTGCGCACGACGATGACCTCCTGCCCGTCGTGTTCCTCGCGCCAGGCGAAGTTGTGGTGGTTGTGCACGAGCTCGAGCTCGTGGCCCCCGAGCAGCGAGACGACCTTGCGCGCCACCCACTCCCTGCCGGCATAGGCATACTCGCCGGCGAGGGACATCAGCGCCCAGTAGTCCTGACCGATCGGCTGATGGAGCGACAGCAGCGTCTCGCGCTCGGGCACGCGCGTGCCCCATTTCTGGTTCTGTGACAACGCCATGAAGCCTGACGCTACCGCGTGACCGAACCCGCGGCTGCCGAAATGGACACCGACCCAGATGGTATCGGCCTCGTCCACGAATACATCGACATAGTGATTGCCGCTCCCGACCGTGCCCAGCTGTGCTCGCGCCTTGTCGCGAAGGTTGCCCTTGATCTGCGGCGGCAGAGCGTCCCAGGAAGCGCTGCCGAACAACGCGTGATCGACCGGCGCGTCATCCGAGCGGTTCTTCCGTCCGACACCAAACGACACGCTTCGCTGGATCTCGTCGGCGATCTCCGGCAGCGCGTCGGCCAGGCCGTGCGTGCCCTGGAACGTGAGGTCGGTGCGGATTGCGGCATTGCCGCACGCGATGTCGAACCCGACACCGACGACGGACACCTGATCCCGATACGCGGCCACGCCACCGATCGGCATCACGTAGCCGAGGTGGCCGTCGGCCATGAGCGCCGCGCGCTCGGCGCGGCTCGCCACGTCTTTCAATTGCGCGATCGTGTTCGGCTCGTGATCGCCGAAGATGACAGTGTTCGACATGGGACTGGCCTTCCAACGGTGTCCTTCGTCAACTCCCAACGCCCAATTCCCAACTGCCAAGGGGTTGCCGACCGATCAACTGAGATCTCGTTGGGATGCGTGCCGCCCGCCGGACGATCTCGATGATCGACGACCGGCTGGAACGGCTACTTACGGCGAAGGCGCTCGCGGAGATCGATCTGTTCGAGCGCGGGCAACTCCGCGAGGTCGTGAGGGTGTGCCGCGCGGCACGCAGCCTGTCGGAGGCTGGCCGGCGTCTGTTTGCGGTCTCGCGCACGCGCAAGGCCGCGGCCAACGACGCCGACCGCCTGAGGAAATATCTGGCGCGTTTTGGTCTCGACTGGAACGCGCTCAAGCGGGCTAGGTGACAACGCCCAACCGCCAACTCCCAAGCAGAGCCGATCGAGAGAGTGGGGTGAAAGACAAACCAAGCCGCTAGTGGGTTCGACTTTACCCTCTATCGCGAACGACTCTCCTTTGGGAGTTGGGCGTTGGAGGTTGGGCGTTGATCGTTAGCGGCGATCCGAGGTTCTCGATGAAGAACTCCATCATCCGATCGTTGTTGATGCCCGTGTGGCCGCGATCCGGGCCGACCTGCAGCTCGAAGCTCTTCCCCGCCTGCTGCAGCGCGGCGATGAGCTGCATCGAGTTCGACGGGTGGACGTTGTTGTCGGCGGTCCCGTAATAGAGCATCAGCCGGCCCTTCAGGTTCTTCGCGAGGTTCATCGCGCTGCCGGCCTCGTACCCTTCCTTGTTCTCCTGCGGGATCCACATGTACCGCTCGGTGTAAATGCTGTCGTAGTGGTACCACGCGGTCACCGGCGACGAGGCCGATGCGGCGGCGAACACGTCCGGATGACGCAGAAGGAGCATCGCCGACGAATAGCCGCCATACGACGTGCCGTAGACGCCGACGCGCGCCTTGTCGACGTACGGCCGGGTCCACAGCGCCTTGATGCCCTCCGCCATGTCGTCCATCTCGACCTGTCCGAGCTTCAGGTAGATGCTGTCGAGCTGACGCTTCCCCATGCCTGGCGCCGCACGCGAGTCGAGATTGACGACGAGGAAGCCGTACTCGGTGAGTGGCGGTGGGCGTGACGAACGTTTCGCGCGCGGTGTTGCCGCCCGAAGCTGGCCCGCCATAAACGGGCATCAGCACCGGATACTTCTTGGCAGGATCGAAGTTCGACGGAAACTGGATCAGGCCACGCAGCGTGGTCTTGCCGTCCGCCGCCTTGTAGGTGAACATCTCGGCCTTCTTCAGACCGAGCTGTTCGAACTTCGTCATGTCGCTCTTGGCCAGTTCCGCCACGACTTTGCCGCTGCCGTCGATCAGCCGCGTCGCAGGCGGCGATGTCGTGCGTCTGATAGGCGTCGACGAAGTAGCGGCTGTCGGGCGAGATGCCGCACGATCCGCCGCCCTGGCCGCCACGGCCGCCGCCGCCGAACGGCGTCGCGCCCGTGCACGCACCGATCGTGTGGTTGAACGCGGGATCGGTGAGGCGAACGTCACCCTTGCCGTCGAGACCGACGCGGTGCAGCTGCATCTTCATGTGGTTGTCGCCGCTGCGCGCGGTGTAGAAAACCACGCCTGCCGCCTCGTCGACCTTCACGATCGCGCCCACTTCGAACGTCGTGTGGTTCGTCAGCGGCGCGATCAGCTTGCCGCTCAGATCGTAGAGGTAGAGGTTCGCCCAGCCGTTCCGCTCGGACTCCCAGATGAAGCGCTTGTTGTCTTTCAGGAACTGCATCGCCGGGCTGTTCGTGACCCAGCCCGTCGGCCATTCTTCGCGGACGATGACCCGTGTCGCGCCCGTCTGCGGATTGGCGGCGGCGAACTCGAGCGATGTTCTGGCGGCGGTTCGTCCGGTTGAAGAGCAGCTCGGTTCCGTCCGGGGACCACGCGACGCGATAGACGTAGTGGCCGACGACGGAGTTGTCGAAGGGCTTGCCGTCGCGAACATCGATCTTGGTGGTCTTCTTCGTGGCGACATCGTACACGAACAGCTCGACGATCGGATTCGGCGCGCCCGCCTTCGGGTACGCCTCGACGTCGGCCTTGCTCTGGATCTGCGTCTGATCCATCTGCAGGATGTAGTCGGGGACCTGCTTCTCGTCGAACCGGTAGTAGGCAATCTTGCTGCTGTCGGGCGACCACCACATCGCCGTGCGCTGCCCCAGTTCCTCGCCGTAGACCCAGCTGGCGGTGCCGTACTTGATTCGTGCCACCTCGCTGCCGTCGGTCGTGATCGCCACGGGGTTGGCGCCAGCCGCGTCGGTCAGCCAGAGGTTCCGATCCTTGTATACGGCTTTCAGCTTTCCATCCGGCGAATCAGCGGACACTGCCTGCCGGCCGCGCTCGACGCCGGGCGCACCGCCCCGCCCGCCTCGCCCGCCACGGCCTGCGCCGGGGTCAGGAGCCGGACCGATCTCGGTGGAGCTCTTCGCGGCGAGGTCGTACTTGTACCGCTTGCCGGCGACGGTGTACTCGAAGCTCCCGCCATCAGCACTCCAGTCGGCATTGAGGGCGCCTGATTCGAAGACGCCGCCCACCGAACTCGAGACCATTTTTTGATACTGCTGGTAGCCGGGCATGCCCTTCAGCCGGTCCTGAGCACCGGTTGGCACCTGCAGCAGACCGGCAACCAGCACCAAACCCAGCGTGGCGCGGACGATACCCTTCGCGGCGCAGTCGGTCACGATGATGACTCCTTGAATTGCTCGAAAAGTGCCCGGAAAGACTGAAGAATCTTACTACAGGGGCTCGAAAGCCGTGGTCCGTGGTCCAATCGCTCTCAGCAGCGCGCGAAGACTCGCAGCCGCGGCTGGTTCCACAGTCCGGTGACGCGGCTACTAGCAAGAGCCGCGGCTGCTTGGCAATACAGCTTCTCAACCGTCGGGAAGTCACGAGACCAAACTGGCGCCGAATTCGTATATGGCCTACAATGCAGGCAAGACACTGACGACTCCCGACTGACGACACTCATGTTCGAACAGATAGTTCTCCTCGCAATTCTGCGGCTCGGTGAGGACGCGTATGCCATCCCGCTACGTGAGGAGATCGAGCGGCGGACCGGACGGCGCATCGCGCGTGGGGCGTTGTACACGGCGCTCGAACGGCTCGAGGCGAAGCAATTCGTCATCTCGCACATGAGTGCGCCACTTCCGGAGCGCGGTGGCCGCTCGCGGCGGTACTACGCCGTGACGCCAACGGGATTGGAAGCAATCAAGGCGGCGCGCCATTCGCTGCTGCAACTCTGGCAGGGGCTCGAAGGGACGCTCGAAGCGATGACCGCCGATCCGCCACGCCCGCCCGTTCGCGCGGAGCGCCTGCTGGCCATGGCGCTGGGGTCGGGGCCGCGAACTGAAGGCATCCTCGGCGACCTGTTCGAAGAACACGCGGCCCTGGCGCAGCGCTCACCGGCGCGCGCCGGCCTCTGGTATTGGATGCAGGCCCTTCGACTTGGCAGTCGCGCGCTCGCGACCGGCTCGGTTCATCGCCGGCGCGGGCGCGGTGTGCCGCACCTGCCTACCCCCAAGGGAGACTCTTTCATGCGCACGCTCGGCCTCGAAATCCGTCATGCCTGCCGCGCCATTCTTCAGCGGCCCGCGCTTTCGGCGGTCTTGATCCTGACTTTGGCCCTCGGCCTCGGCGCCAACGCGGCGATCTTCTCGATCATCGACGCGCTCGTCCTTCGCCCGTACACGATGCGCGGACGTCGACCGCATCGTGCTGCTCTCGCATACGCGAGACGACGATATCGATCGGCGCGAGACGGTCGCCCCCGCCGACTTTCTGGATTGGAAGAAGCAGGCCGATGTGTTCGAGCGGCTGGCGGCGTATCAGTGGTGGGACGCCAATCTGGTGGGGCGTGATGAGCCGGAGCGCGTTGCGGGGTTCTTTGTGTCCGCGGATTTCCTGCCGGCCATCGGGGTTCAGCCGGTCATCGGGCGGAACTTCACTGCGGAGGAAGAAACCGTCGGCGCTCACCGCCGGGTGATTCTCAGCCACGGACTGTGGCAACGCCGATTCGGCGGGGATCCGGCGCTGGTGGGCCGCGCGGTGCAGATCGACGGGACGCAGTACGAAGTCGTCGGTGTCGCTCCGAAGAGCTTCGACTTTCCACTCGGCGCGGAGCTCTGGGCGCCGCTGGCCTTCGACGCGGACACCGCGGCAAACCGCCGCATGCGCCACCTGACGGTGATCGGCCGGCTGGCGCAGGGCCGCACGCTCGAGGATGCGAAGGCGCAGATGGCCGTCATCAATGAGCGGCTCATCGCGCAGCATCCGGACACCAATCGCGGCTTCAACGCCCGCGTCTACACGCTCGCGCAGGGCATGATGGACATCGGCCTCGGGCCGATCCTTTCGCTCTGGCAGGCATCAGCAGCCTTCGTGCTGTTGATTGCCTGCGCCAACGTTGCCAACCTGCTCCTGGCCCGCGGCGCGGAGCGGCATCGCGAAATGGCGGTACGCCTGGCGATCGGCGCCAGCCGGATGCGGATCGTCCGCGAGCTGCTCATCGAGAGCACGATCGTGTCGATGGCCTCGGTGCCGGTCGCACTGGCGATCGCATCCGTCAGCCTCGAGGCGCTGCGCAATTCGATGCCGGCGAAGATCGTCCGGTTCGTCGCCGGATGGAACGAGTTGAATGTCGACCTGCGGCTCTTCGCATTCACGGCCGCGCTGGCGTTCGTCACGGCTCTGATCTTCGGGCTGGTCCCTGCGATTCAGTCAGCGCGACCGCGCTTGTCCGAATCGCTGAAGGAGGGTGGCCGCAGCACGACGAGCGGTGGCAACCGGATCCGCCTGCGCCGGGCGCTGGTCATCGCGGAAATGGCGCTCGCGCTCCCGCTGCTCGTCGCGTCAGGTCTGAGCGCCCTTGGCGTGCACCGATTTCTCAACGGCCCGCAGGGCTACAACCCCGATGGCGTACTGTCGATGTCGATCGTGCTCGGAGACGGCGCCTATCCGGATGAGGACGCGAGGCGGCGCTTTGCGCAGGACATCGTTGCAAAGATGCGCGAGATCCCTGGCGTAGCAGGTGGCGGCCGCCGTCAACATTCCGCCGGCCGTTGGCAGCAACAGCGGCCGCCAGATCGAGATCGAGGGCCGGCCGAATCCCGATCCGGCGAACCCGCCAAGCGTCGACTACCGTGTCGCCACGCCGGCGATCTTCGAGACGCTGGGCATCCCGATGCGATCAGGCCGCAGCTTCACGGAGGCGGATCGCGAAGGCACCCAGCTGGTCGCGGTCGTCTCGGAGTCGCTCGCGAAACGCTACTGGCCCAACGAGGATCCGATTGGCCGCCGCATCAAGGTCGGCACTGGGCCATTCCTTACCGTCGTCGGCGTCTGCGGCGACATCATCCACGACTGGTTCGCGCGCCGGAACGCGCCGACGCTCTACCGCCCGTTTGCACAGGCGCCGCTCGGATACATGGCTGCGCTGGCCAGAACATCCGGCGATCCCGCCACGATCACCGCCGATGCGCGTCGCGCGGTACGTGCCGTCGATCCGGCGCAGGCGGTCTTCGACGTCATGTCTCTGCGCTCGCTGCTGCACGAGCGCACGCTCGGCCTGCGTTACGTCGCCGCAATCATGTCGATCTTCGGCGCCCTCGCCCTCATGCTCGCCATCGTCGGCGTCTACGGGGTGATGGCCTACTTCGTCACCCAGCGCACCCACGAGATCGGCGTCCGCATGGCCCTCGGCGCCACCGCCCGCGACGTCGTTCGCCTGACCGTCGGCCAGGCCGGACGCCTCACCGCCATCGGCGTCGGCCTTGGGCTCGTGCTCTCGATCGCACTGGGCCGTCTGATCGAAGCCGGCCTGCTCGGCGCCGCGACGAGCGATGCGAGACTCACCGCCGGTCTCGCCGCCGTGCTCATCCTCGCGGCGCTCGCAGCCGGCTACATTCCGGCCCGCCGCGCTGCGGCGATCGACCCGGTGGTGGCGCTGAGGGCGGAGTGAATAACGGTCCAATGCCCGCGACTCCGAAGTCCGCAGAACAGTCACAGCCGACCGGCGTGAAACCCTTCGGGAGTACGGTCGTGGAAGTTACGGAGTTGACACCGTCAACCCTTCGAAACTGGATGCATGTATCATCCTCCGCGTTGGCCGCCCGCGTTTGGCGGCCACGGAGGATGCGCATGAGACGTCTTTTGACCGCGTGCGGCGCGGCCGCCCTGGTCCTTGTCAGTTTTTCAACCCCTCAACCCCTAGCGGCTGTAGCGGCGCTCAAGGCAGCGGAAGACGGACGGTCAACGCCGGCGGCTGAGCTCCGCGAGCAGCAACCGGATCAAGCGCTGATTGCGAAGGCCAAAGCGATTCACGAGCGCGTGATTACGCTCGACACGCACAACGACATCAATCCGAATTTCTTCACGGCCGAGTGCAACTACACGATGCCGCTCACCAACCAGGTGAACCTGCCGAAGATGCTGTCGGGCGGTCTCGACGTGTCCTTCTTCATCGTTTACGTGGGGCAGGGTGCCTTGACCCCCGAAGGCTACGACAACGCATACAAGCAGGCAGTCGAGAAGTTCGACGCGATTCATCGGCTCACGGAAGTCATCGCGCCGGACAAGATCGGCCTGGCGTTGACGGCGGCTGACGTGCGGAAAATCGCGGCGTCGGGGAGAAAAGTTGCGGTGATCGGGATCGAAAACGGCTACCCGATCGGCGAGGACATCAAGCGCGTCAAGGAGTTCTACGACCGCGGCGGCCGATACCTGTCGCTGGCGCACAACGGCCACAGCCAGCTCGCCGATTCCAACACCGGCGAGGCCAACAATCAGTGGTTGCACAACGGGCTCTCGCCGCTCGGCAAGCAGGTGATCGAAGAGGCCAATCGCCTGGGCATCATGGTGGATATCTCGCATCCCTCGAAGCAGTCGAATCTGCAGGCGATGGCGCTGTCCAAGGCGCCGGTGATCGCCTCGCACTCGGGCTCGCGCGCAGTCGCGAATCACAGCCGCAATCTGGACGACGAGCAGTTGCTGGCGCTGAAGAAGAATGGCGGCGTCGCGCAGGCGGTTGCACTGGCGGGCTATGTGAAGGTCCCGGTCCCGTCGGCGGAACGGCAGGCGGCGATTGCCAAGCTCGAAGAGGAGTTCTCCCTGCCAGCGGGATCGGTCGGCGGACGCGGAGGCCGTGGCGGCGGACGCGGAGCCGCAGGCGGGCCGTCGAATCCTCCAGGCTGCACATCACAGAACGCCGCCCGCGGCGGTGGCGGTGGTGGCTGCGCGGTGGCGGCGGCGGACGCGGCGGCGCGCTGGCGGCGCTGACGCCGGAACGCCGCGCCGAGCTGGACAAGCAGCTCGAAGCGATCGACTCGAAGTTTCCACCACCTCCGCGCGCCAACGTCAAGGACTTCGTCGATCACATCGACTACATCGTCAAGAAGATCGGCATCGATCACGTCGGCATCTCGTCCGACTTCGATGGCGGCGGCGGCATCGACGGCTGGAACGACGCCAGCGAGACCTTCAACGTGACGCTCGAGCTCGTGCGGCGCGGTTACACCGAAGAGCAGATCGGAAAGATCTGGAGCGGCAACCTCCTCAGGAGTCATGGAACAGGCAGAAAACGCGCGTCGGCGGAGAGTGCGACGTGTACGTGCCACGTGCCTACCCACAGTCGCAACGTGCGCACGTCCGCACGTCGCATTGACGTCCTTTGCACTTTAGCTTCAGCTGATCAACCCGATCAGGACCAGAACCGCGACACCCAGGAAGGTCCAGAACATCCACGGCGAAAGGAGCGAGCCTGCGGCTGATGCTGCGGGCTCCGCGCTTTCGGGTTCCGCGGCTGCCGCACGCGCGGGGGCTCCCATCACCTGCTGAGCCAACAGCGCCAGATCGTATCTGGGCGGCTGAAGATCTGCCCGGCCGTACACCAGCCGGAGTGACGCGTCGGGTGGCTGATAGAAGCGCAGCCGATAGGATGGAAGCAGCAGGCGGGCGCCGGTGATCGGCAGCGCCGCGTTGTCTCCCTCGTCGACGATCACCAGCAGATCTCGCTGATCGTCCCCTTCGAGCCGGACGCTCAACGCCGGCGCAGCGGTCTGCTGATCCACGTGCTGCCAGACGCTCGTCGAACGCACGTCGAACCACGCATCGCGATGCCGACGGTCCGGAGGACGCTCGAACCCGACTTGTACGCTCCGCTGGAACACACGCGCGGATGTGTCGAGCACTAGCGTGGAAGCCGGAAGCCGATGGTGCGGCAGCGAGACGCGGTAGATCGAACGCTGCTGACCAGGAACGGTCTTCAGCTCGGCGGCTTTCGCATCGACTGCGGGCGCGAGGGTGAGCGCCACTTCGAGTGGCTCATCACGCCGCTCAACCAAATACGGAATCTGCCGGTTGCCAGCGTCGAGCACGCGCACGTCCGAAAATCGCGCCTGCGGTCCCGCGCTGTTCGCAAGCACTCCACCATCGAGCTGGAGAGCAACCAGCCCCGCAGCGGCCCCCGGAAGCCGGCGAACGTATCGGAACCCGGTCGCATCGAGAACGCTGCCGGGTTCGAGTCCGAGCGGTGGAGCTGGTGACCCAGGTCGCTCGATCACCGCGCGAGGCTCGCCCCATGCCGCGTCGGGCAGCTTCGAAGGGTCTATGGACGCGCGCAGCGCCTCGAGGTCGTAGGTCGGCGCCTCCATCGTGCGGTTCCCGTACCGCGCGATCATCGCGCCGCCCTCACTCTCGAAGAAAATGACCGGCAGTTCTGCCATCAGTGCCGAGATGCGAATGATCTCGAGCGGCGGATTGCTGCCATCGTCGATCAGCAGATGGATCTCGGATTCGGTCGGGGGGCTGATGGAGATCCGCATGTTCGACGCGTGGACGCCGTCCCGCACCACGCGGCTCAGCGTGCCGGTGCCCAGCTGCATCGGCTCGGCCTCGGAACCCTGAAATCTGGATTCGGTGACGGTTGCCTGACGAAGTACGTGCCCTCCTCCCACCTCGAGCTCGATCGCCACGATTGGCAACCGATCGGCCGGAAGTCGCAGGCGATACCGGCTGCGGCCCGGCTCGCTGGCGCCCCGCTCGAACGGTACGTCGATTTTTGGTTGGGAGGATGGTGAGGCTGGCACCTCGGTGCGCGCCGTGCGGCGAGCCGCGACACGCCGAGGATCTGGAACGCGTCCGCTGTTCGTGTCGTCCCACGTCACTCGAAGGTACCGATACTCGCCCGGGACGAACTCCAGATCGACCTTGCGCATCCGTTCGGCCGGCAGATCGAACAGCGTCCCTTCGGCCGCAAGCGTCGTCCAGCGAGCGCGATCGCCGCTGCCCTCCAGCCTCAGCCGTTTGAGGAACGGCGCGGGAATGCCATCAAGCCGGAACGCATCCACACGCAGGATTGATCCCAGATCGGCCTCGAAGCCGCTCGACTCCTTGGTCGCGGCAATTGGCAGCAATTGGCCGTCAACCCAGTCAGGCTCGGTGGCTGGCACGTGCACCAGCAGGTACGGAACAGCTCCTCCGTCTGCGCGGAAGAGCCGCAGATCCGCCAACCCACCGTCTGCAATCCATCGGTCACCGCGCTGCACGACGCGAAAGCGACCGGCATCGCGAAGCAGTGGCAGATCTACGGTCAACCGCTGCTGGCCCGAGACCGAGGTGAGCGGCCGTTCGTGAGAGAACTGCGGCGCCTGCGCCGAAACCGAAACGACCAGGCTCGTAGCGAGGGCAAGTATCAGAGTCCGGCGGAAGCCGGACGCTACGAAGAAGTCCGGCTGAAGCCGGACACTACATGGGTCATGCGGTCCCCCGAGGCCTGGCCAGCACAAACTTCTGCAGCGCGAGCGCGACGAGCGACAGTGACATCGCCAGGCCGACCAGCGATGCAACTCGATACAGCCCTCCGAGCGAGCCGAGATCGTACAGGAAGCACTTGCAGGTCGTTACGGCAATCAGCGCGACAGCCGCGGTGCGCGCGGTCCGGTTCTTCAGGGCGATGCCGGCGGTGAGAAGCCCCATGCCGAACACCAGCCATCCGATCGTGTATGTGAGGTCCTGCGAGACCGTGACGCCGAATCGGAACGCGATCGTCGGTCCTGTTGCGAAGTAGTCGGCGATCTCGATGTTCAGAAGGATGAACAGCAGTACCGACGGCGCTGGCGGGCAGGACCTGCGAGACTCTGGGCAGGCCAGGCAGCACCCGGTCATCGGTCTTCGAGAGCCACCACGCAGCCAGCAACATCGCGCCGGCACAGATCACATACGTATAGAGGTACCAGTTGAAGATCCGCAAAGAACCTCGCGGCTCGTAGAGAAGGACCTCGGGATTCAGCGCCAGACGCACGAAGACTGCGGTCAGCAGAGCGCAGGAGGCGTACAGAAGTCCTCGATGTGGAACGCGCAGGTACAGCCACGCCAGCGCCGCCCCCTCGAGGGCCCACCCGATGGTGATCCACTGGTGGTCCAGCTGCATCGGGATTGCCACGGTGACAAATGCGAGCGCCGCCCCTGCCACGAGCGCGAGACGTCCGGTGTCGCGCTCGCCGGCAGGCTCGATCGTCATCAGGGAACGGAGCAGGAGCGCAAGTACGCCGCCCTGAATGATCGGCACGATTCCAATCATCCACTCCAGGTTTCCTGCCAGGAACGCCTGGCGAGCCGTGAAGAAACACATCGCGCTTGCCACCACAGCAGCCAGGTGCGGGTCGCGATCGCGAGCGACTCGACGGCCCAGAACGAGCGGATATGCAACGAACACGGCATACAGCACGCTGACGAAGACCAGCAGCTGCGGCCAGTGGGTCTGAAGGTCGATGTATTCGTGCCACTGCCACACGGCGAGCCACGCCGGTGCCACTGCCAGCGGCGCAATGGTCCTCCACCTTCGAGCAGACGTGAGCCACAGGATCGCCGACAGGTTGATCGCGTGAGCAATGACGAGCGCAACAAACGGGGGCTCGCCGCCAGCGCCCACGGTCGCAATGGCACTGGCCTCACCGATGAAGAGCACGGCTGCAGCAGCCTTCGCGGCGACCGCGTACCCGCTCTTTGCCCCGATTCGGAGCCACGAGACCGCGTACGCGCTGATTGCCGCCGCTGCAGCGAGCGCAATCGTCCCATTTGGCGGACCGCCCGCCGCCCATGACCACGCCAGCACGACGAAGGCGGCCATGATGACGCCTCCGGCGTGGAGCGACGGCGCGCGGGCGTAGAGCGAAGCGGCGCTCGTCGCAAGCGTGATGACCACCAACGAGCCGAAGATCGGCCAGGGTGGCACGGCCCATCCGGGATTCAACGACAGGAACACCAGAAAGAGGTGGCCAATCAGGCCGAGATACAAACCGTTTTCGAACCGCAAGTCGCGCGGTTCGTGCTGTGCGTTGCCAGCAAGACGAGTGGACCAGGCATGTCCAGCCAAAGTAACCAGCGACAGACCTGTGAGCACGGCCAACGACGGAATGACGCCGACACTGGCGGCTGCGCCAATCCACCACGTCCCAAGAACCACCCATGACAACAGGCTGCCCGTTTGTGAGATGAGCGGAAGGGTTCCGGCGGCGCTTTCAATGAAGAGCGCTGCATTGAGGATGGCCAGCAGCAACGCCAGTGCCCACAGCGCCTGTGGCGCGAGCGATCCCGCGGACACGAAGAGCAGCAGCGCGAGGCTGGCGAGGAGCACCGCGCCACTACCCCACGCGGGCTGAAGAGGCTTGCCCACACGCCGCGCGATCATCGGGACGGCCAAGGACACCAGGCCGAAAATCGTGTAGATGGCGACCGCAGTACCAAGCCTCTCCGGGCTGAGATGCGTCGCTGACCACGTGGCTTGAGCGGCGACGGCAAAGAACGCAGCCGTGTAATAGAGCCCTCCCCGGTTCGCGCCAATGGCCCGCCAGGCGATGAGCAGCGTCAGAGCGATCAGGATCGCGAACAACAACACCGGGTTCTCGAAGGCTGGCTCGATGGCGGCGAGAACAGGAAACACGAACAGGATGAGCGGCGCGGTGAAGCTCGTCCACCGTGCGGTGCCGCTCAGTGGACGACCGACGCGTTGGGCCACATCCGGCGCGAACACGTACAACAGCGCGAAGACCGCGGCAAAAGCAGGCGTGACGAGCACGCCGCTCTCGCCGTCGTACGACACCGCCATCCAGATCGCCATCGTCAGCATCGTTCCGGCAGCGCCGGCCGCGTGCAGCAATTCCTCCCGTCGCGCCAGCGTGATGGCGAACAGCCCCATGTCGATGAGCAGGACGAACCCGAAGAGAAGGCCCGGCCGTGTTGCATACTCGGGAACCGCGGCCAGGTATGTGGCAAACAGCATCGGCACCGCCGCCGACACGAGTGCGCTGCGCTCGAAGCTGCTGCCCGAAGCCCCAGCGTCACCCTCGCCAGGTCGGCCGGCCAGAATCAAGGCTGTCAGCCCCGCCAGCGGAAAGATGATGAATATGCCCATCGCCAGCGAAACCGATCCAGCGTCGAGAAACCGAAAGACCCAGCCCCACTGATAGATCGTCGTGAGCGCCAGCGACAGCCACGTCAGGCTCGACCATCCTCTTCGGTACGCGACCCATGCCAACCCGATATTGAGCAGCAGAAGGTAAGCAAACAGCGGAATCGGTCGGTTCTCGCCTGTCGACAGCAGCGCCGGCGTGGCAAAGCCGCCGAGCAGGCCAAGCACGGCGATGAACAGCGATTCACGTCGAATCGATAGCAGGACGGCGAGCGCGGTCACCAATGCAAGCAGCGCAAAGGTCACGGTCGCTGGAATCAGGTTCCAGAGCGCATGCGCGGAAAAGAACGTCGAGAAAAGAATGGCGACGGCGGCGGCATCGAGCGCGTTGGCGGTGACGGGATACCGGCGCGCTGCCTTCCGCTCACAGACGATCAGCAGGCCGACGGCAACAATCACACCAATCGTCACGCGCACGGGGGGCTGGAGCCACCCGCTCTCGATCGAATATCGCAGGAAGAACACTGCCGCGAGCACGAGCGCGATGCCTGCAACGGCCGAGAAGAGCTTGACGCCAACGAGGCTCTCCCAGTCGAACGCAGGTCGTAACGGCGCAACGTCCGCGTCAGTCGGCATCTGTTGCGGTTCCTCGGCCTGCCGGGCTGCTGCTTCGACTTGCGGAACTTCTTCGTCCGACGCGATCGCGGGCTGCTCGATTTCGATCGGGGGTTGCTCGATCTCAATTGCCGGCTGTTCGGCCTCTATCTCGGGCCGCTCGACCGGAACAACCCGTTCTTCCTCGAGGGGCACCGGAGCGGGCTCGACACGCCCCGGACGCGGCACTTCCGGAGCGGGTTCGGGCACGATCTGGACCGGAGGGGCTACCGGGGGCGTCTCCACCGCAGGGCGACCGGTGACGTGCCCTTCGCCACGAGCCAAGTTCCGCACCGCTTCCGACAGCTGTGCCATCTCGAACGACTGCCGTTCAACAATTCGCTCGAGTTCATCGATCCGGCGTTTCGAGTTGCGTGCCGAGAACCAGGCAATCAGCGGCAGCACGAACGGCAAGGCGAGGAGTGCCATCCCGAGGAGCACCAGGAATTCCACCTGTTCCTCCAATTACAGAAGTTGTTCTCGTGGATTCCCGCAATCTAGCACGACGCAGGTATCCTCAATACTGCCGCGGGCGCCGCGGGATGTCCTGACCGTGGACTGAACGCTCGATGAAAAAGGCTGTTTGGACCGAAACGATGGCCGCTGACAATACCGTAACTGCTGGAAATACTGGCGCTTTCGGCCCCCTGGTGATCGGGGTCGCGGGCGGCTCGGGCTCAGGCAAGACAACGGTGGTGCAGCGCATCATAGCGACCCTGGAGAGCCTCGGAGGCGAACAGGTCAGCGTCCTCGAGCACGATCGCTACTATCGGGACCGCCTGGATCTTCGGCTCGAGGAACGGGCGGCCCTCAACTACGATCACCCGGACTCGCTCGAAACCGATCTGCTCGTCCAGCACGTGATCGCCTTGCGAGAGGGACGCGAGGTCCAGGTTCCCGTCTACGATTTCGCGATGTATGCGCGGCGCGACGTCAGTCAGATCGTCAAGCCGCGCAAGGCGATCATCGTCGAAGGCATCCTTATCTTCACCGATGCGACGCTGCGCCGTCTGATGGACGTCAAGGTCTTCGTCGATACGGACGATGACACCAGGTTCATACGGCGGCTGCAGCGCGACATCGCGGAGCGCGGCCGGTCGGTGCAGTCGGTGATCGATCACTACCTGTCTACCGTGAAACCGATGCATCTCGAGTTCGTCGAGCCGAGCAAGCGTTACGCGGACATCATCATCCCGACGGGAGGCCACAACGCGGTGGCCATCGACATGCTGTTGACGCTGATTCGAAGCATGGCGGGACGGTGAATGCGCGGACCGGGCCGTCTGTGGCTCGATCGCGGCGGCCGCTTGTGCCGCTCTTGCCATCGTCCACACCTGGCCGCTTGCACTGGCACCAGGGACATGGTGCCGGAACGACAATGGTGACGCCCAGCTGAACGAGTGGATCCTGGCTTGGATCGCGCACCAGCTTCCGCGAGCGCCGGCGCACCTTTTCGACGCGAACATCTTCTACCCCACCCGAAACACGCTGGCGTTTTCAGAGCCGCTGATCGTGCCTGCAATCATGGGCGCGCCGCTGCATTGGCTCGGTGCATCTCCCGTTCTCGCATACAACGTCGTCCTGCTCCTTGGGTTCACGCTGACGGCGTGCGCGACCTTCGCGCTGGTTTATGACTGGACCGGGGACCGTAGCGCGGCACTTCTGGCTGCTTCGATCTTCGCGTTCAACACCCATACGCTGACACGGCTGACGCACGTGCAGGGCATACATGCGTGGGGCCTCCCGCTGGTGCTGCTTTCGACGGATCGGCTGATCGTGAAGGGACACCTGCGTGACGCTGTGTGGCTGGCAGTGTGGATGACGGCCATGGCCTACACGTCAGGGTACCTGGTTGTTTTCGGTGCGGTGATGGTTGCCGTGTCGCTGATATCGCGCGCGTCCAGCTGGCTGCCGCGCGCAGCCGGGGTGTGCGCGCGATTCGGCGTCGCTGCTGTCCTGACAGTGGTGGCGACGCTGCCGCTCTTCATACACTACCGCCGCGCGGCGATCGACGAAGGCATGGTCCGCTCGCTCGATGATGTCTCCGTCTACTCGGCAGGGCTGCAGGCCTACCTCGCATCCGCCGGGCGAATTCATTTCTACACATGGAGTGGCGAGTTCTTCAGAACTTCAATCGACTACTTTTTTCCCGGATTCATCGCGCTGATCCTCGCCGCTGTTGCGCTCGCTCTGGTGGCTCGAAGGACCAGCCCCGCTGACGATCTGGTCCTCGCTCGACGTCGAGTGCTGATGCTCTCAGCCATTGCGATCGCCGGCGTCGTCCTGTCGCTCGGCACGAACACGCCAGTGTATGGTTGGTTGTTCAACATATTCCCGCCCATGCAAGGCCTTCGGGCCGCCTCGAGGTTCGGCAACCTTTTTCTGCTCGGTATAGCAGCCCTGGCCGGTCTCGGCCTGTCGCTCTTGAGACGCCATGCCCCGATGTTCCGAACCAGCGTTGTAGGTGTGGCTCTCGTGATTGCGGTCAACGCGGAGTCGTTTCGCGCGCCATTTCACTACACGCGCTTCTCTGGAATACCCAGCATCTACGCCGACCTGGCGAAAGAGCCCGGACGCGTCGTCCTTGTCGAAATCCCGTTCTACCCGCTTCGCGCTGTTTTCGAGAATGCCCCTTACGTGCTGAACTCGACGGCGCATTGGCGTCCGATCATGAACGGCTATAGCGGCCACACTCCAAATCGCTATAGCGAGCGCGCTGAGGTCTTCAGACAATTCCCAAACGGCGACGCCATTCTTGCCATGAAGCAGGCCGGAGCCACCCATGTGATGGTGCATCCAGAGCGACTGTGGCTGAATCGTGAAATGGCGGACGCCTTCATGGCCCAGCTCTCGACGAATCCGTCTCTGGAACGAGTGTCCGTCGGGCAGCAGGGGATGACACTCTATCGGCTGAGGTGACTCGGGCTCGAGAACGGAGGTTCGGGACTCGCGACTCACGGGCTCGGGACTTGGGACTCGAGATGTCCGACGGTCAGACATTGCACGAATCTGGAATTTCCGAGGCCCGAGACACGAGTCCCGAGTCCTGAGCGTTACCCCGTGGCCCCAAACCCACCCCGCGACTGCGCCTTGAGCTCCGTGACCTCTTCCCACGTGACCCGCGGCGCGGGTAGGACGATCCCCTGTGCGATCCGATCGCCGGGACGGACTTCGACCGACGCGGTCGTGATGTTGACGACCGGGATCTTCAGCTCGTCGCGCGGCCCGCAGTAGTCGGAGTCGACGACGCCGACGCCGTTGGCGACCATGAGGCCGCGCTTGAGCGGTGTGCTGCTGCGGGCGAACACGGCCAGGAACATCTCAGCCGGCACCTCGACCACCAGGCCGGTTGGTATCAACGTCACCTCGCCGGGAGCGATGACGACCGTCTCGGAAGCGGCGAGGTCGAACGCCGCGGCGCCGGCGGTCTGATACCCAGGGATCTCAACGTGTGGATGAAGACGATGGATGCGAATGGTTGGCACGTCCTGACTATATTTCAGTGTCGGTGGCGGCTGCGACCCGCTATCATGGACCCGCCAACGCCGCGGGAGCTGACGTGATGAACCGACTGGTGAGCCGGGTGCTCGTCGCGGCCACGACTGTTGCGGGAACCGGAGCGTTCGTTCTTCTTGCCGCGCAGCCACCGCAACAGAAACCACCCGATCCCCAGCGCCCCGTCTTCCGCGCCAGTGATTTCGTCATCGAACTGGTCGCTGGCGCTCGAGTCAATATCACCTGCAACTGCTGGCTTGCGTCGGCGGCGGACGCTAGGACTGGAGTCGGATGCATACATTGGCGTCCTCGGATCGCGCTGACGCGTTGGATGCCCCCCGGAGGCCAACACCTCTCGATCGTCTTGCGGCCCAGAAGGACAGCAACGCGTACGACGCGATCGACTGGACCGCTCCAATCGATCGTGCCCGCTGGTTCGTGTGCGAGACGCAGACCCCCCTCTTCTACACGGGGGCGTACGAAGAGCTGACCCCCGACCAGCGCAGGCGCTACAACCAACTGACCGGTATGCTTTCAAACGAGCTGATTGCGCTCCTCGAGACGGAGCTGCTCACGGCCGCTTTGCGTGCGATCGAGTCGCTCCGCCGCCCAGACGGCGAGCTGATCGCGGCGGTTCGACGGTTTCGCGACGATGAGCGTCGTCACGCCGAGATGTGGCGGCGCCTGAATCTGCTGAGCGAGCCGGGCTGGTACGCCGGCCGCGATCGTCATCTGGCGCGAATCCCGTCTCCCGCGATTGCCGTCGCGCGCGCACTTGCCCGCCGTCCGGCCATGTTCCCTGTCGTCCTGTGGATCCAACTGGCTCAAGAGGAACGCTCGATCGACATGTCACGACGCTCGCTGGCACTTCCGGCCGATCGGCTCGAACCCCGGTATCGGGCCGCCCATCAGGCTCACCTGCAGGACGAGGTCCGGCACGTCCAGGTCGACTGGCATCTGATCGGACGGTTCTACGATGGTCGATCGAAGGCGATCCGTGTCACGACAGCGCGCCTCTTCAGGTTCTTCGTCGGCTCGGTGTTGCTGATGCCGATCTATTCGACGACGCGAGTGATCAGGGCGCTTGCCGTGGAATTCGCCGAGCTGCAGCCGTTGGTCCCCCGCATGCTGAGTGAGCTGCGTGCGCTCCAGCTCAACGACCGTTACCACGAAATGATGTACTCCCGACGGACAACGCCGATCACCTTCGCCCTGCTCGATCGCTTCGAAGAATTTCGCGACGTTGGCAAGACGCTGCGGGGTTATCAGCCGAGGTGACCGAGCCGAAACCGGCCCGATTCGAGATTGCCGCGCGCGGACGCGCCATGATGGTCGCACTCGGCATGATTCCCACGCTGCATGCCGGGCTCTCAGTGCTGCCGCTCGCGCTGTCCTGGACGGCGTCCACTGGCTGGACTGTCGTGTGGCTGACACCGGTCGTCCTCTATTTGCTTCCAGTGATCGTCGTTCGCCTCTTTTTGGCCGTCCGCCCGCTCACGCTCGGACAAGTGGCCACGGATCATCCTGGATTTCTTGCCTGGTGGTTCACGGCCCAATGGCAAGTGTTGTTCGTCAGGCTTCCGTTCCTCGAGGAGTTGCTCCGTCTGGTCCCGGGCCTGTACTCCTTCTGGCTTCGGCTCTGGGGCGCGCGTATCGGATCGCTCGTTTATTGGGCGCCTGGCGTTGCGATTCTCGACCGGCCGCTGGTTCACATCGGCAGCCGCGTGATCTTCGGCATCGGCGTGCGGATCAATCCGCACGTGATCGCGCCATTCGACGACGGGCGCGTCGGGTTACACATCGGACACGTGACGATTGGAGACGACGCGCTGGTGGGAGGGTACTCGCTGCTGTTGCCGGGGAGCCGAATCGAAGCGGGCGCGATCACCAAGCCATTCCGCTCGGTTCACGCGCCCGCTCGTGACAAGGTGTCTTAGCGGCTTGCCTGCGTCGTGGGCGTCGTCGCCTGCTTCGGCTTGAACATTCCAGACACGTCGCGCTTGCCGCGTTCGAGATACGGCACGCCCTTTTCCATCCACTCCGGCTTGGGTTTGCCGAGCAGGAAGTGGTCGAAGAACTCATCCATGTGCACGGTCCAGTGCTTCATGTTGTCGCGATTGCGCAGGCCGTGCGGTTCGCCGTTGTAGTTGAAGAAATACGCTTCCTTCCCCAGCCGGCGCAGCGCCGAGAAGAACTCGATCGCCTGATACCACGGCACCGCGTCGTCTTCGTCGTTGTGAATTGTCAGGTACGGCGTGTGGACCTTCTCCACCCAGAATATCGGTGAGTTTTCGATGAACTGGAGCGGAGCGTCCCACGGCGGCTGGCCGATGCGGCTCTGCGTCTTCTCGTCCTGGAACGCGCGCGACATGCCGGTGCCCCAGCGGATCCCCCCGTAGGCGCTGATCATGTTCGACACGGACGCGCCGGCCTGCACGGCGGCGAACATGTCGGTGCGCGTGATCAGATGGGTGATCTGGTAGCCGCCCCAGGAGTGACCCTGGATCCCGATCCTCTTCGGATCGATGTAGCCCTGCGCCACCACGGTGTTGACCGCCGGGATCACGCACTTCTCGGCGCTCTCGCCGGGATAGCCCGTGTCGTAGACGATGTCAGGTTGCAGCACGACGTAGCCGTTGCTGACATACCGCGTGATGTTGATGCTCGTGCCGGGGTTGGGCGCGCGGTACGTATGCAGGCCTTCCGACAGCTCCTCGTAGATGTAGACCATCAGCGGGTACTTCTTCGCCGGGTCGAAGTTCTCCGGCTTGGTCAGAATCGCGCGCAGCTTCTTGCCGTCGGCGTTGATGTAGGACATCAGCTCGGACTTGCCCCACACGAACTGCGACTGCTGCGGGTTCGCGTTGCTGATCTTCTTCATGTCCTTGAAGGACGTGTCGCTGACCCAGAGATCGGGGAACTCCTCGAACCGCGACAGGGTGAAGACGATGCGCTCGGCGTTCTTGGCCTTGACGATCTGTCCGAACGACTTGTCGACCGTGACAATCTTCGTTGGCGCAGCGGTGCCCGTGAGCGGAACCTGATAGAAGCCGCTCGACTCGGTGCGGTCGTCGTTCGCCGTCAGCAGCAGCGGCTTGTCCACCGGGATTGCGCGCTGCTCGGGATCGAGCGAACGGTAGCGGAACACGATCTGTTCCTTCCGCCCAACGCCGTTGGTCACCATCCGGGCGCCCGAGCCGTCTGGCTTGACCTCCCAGATGTCGTACTTGTCGTAGAGAATCACGGAGCCATCGTTCGCGGTGAACCCGGCGTTCCCGTATGCACCCGGGAGACTCGGCGAGTCGTGATCCTCGCGCCAGAAGTTGATGTTCAACTTGGCGGTCAGGTTCGTCTTCACACCGTCGGCGATGCGATACGTGAACCAGTCGGCCTCGTTTTCATCGAAGTAGAGCAGGTACTTTCCACCGGGCGAGAGCGTCGGTGTCCCGCGCCAATGCTCCATGATCTTCTTCGCCTCACCGCTCTTCAGATCGACGAGCGCGATGTCGTTGTACGTGGTATCCCACGAGACTTCGCGGCGATACGGCAGCTCCGAGGTGCCAACAGCGATCGTCGCATCATCGTCCACGTTGACGTTGGGCAGATCGGCCGTCGCCAGCTGCACGAGCCGCTTGTCCGCGGTGTACACGATCGCGCGATAGTTGCGATTCCGCTCCTGCTGCGCGCGCACGCGCTGCATCGGCTGAAGATACGGGTCCTGCCAGTTCCAGATGTCGACGGCGCGCGGCTCAGGGGCGCCCTCGGCGGCCGGCGCGGGGGGCGGCGGCGCGGTGCCCAGATACAGTCTCTGGCCGTCACGCGAGAACCGCGGCGGAGCCTGATCGCTGACGACCATCCCCTGCGCCATTCCACGCGTCGACGCAGACACGAGCTCGCTCGCGGCGGCTTCACCGGGCTTCCAGTAGTAGAGGCGATACGGCGAGACCGGCTTGTCGTATTCCGCCTGATCGCTCAGAAACGCCGCCTGCTTCCCCGCCTCGTCGAACGCGAAGCCCTTGTAATTACCCTTGCCCTTCAAAAGCTGGACGACGGTGCCGTCTGACATCTGCCGGGCGAATGCGCCGTCTTCTTCGGCCTTCTGCGAAGAGACGCCATAGGTGATCCACGAACCGTCACGCGTCCAGGCGAAGTCGCTGACGAGAGGAATCGTGGTGTCCTGACCGGTGGTGAGGTTGCGAAGGATCAGGTCGGACCCGGCGTCCTTGCGCTTGGCTCCGCGCTCGGTCTCGCCGCGCCCCGTGCCTGCGCCACGGCCAGCGGCCGCTTGCGGGGCGCCGCCGCCGCGCCCACCACGTCCCCCGCGCCCGCCACCGCCGGCGCCTGCACGGTTCCCTTTGTAGAGCGCGACCCAGGTGGACGACTCTTCAGGAAGACTGATGTTGCCGACACGCTCCACCGTCGTCACGGTTCCGGCCGGGAGCGCCATGATCCCCGCTGAGTTCCGTGGCTGATTGCGCTGGTTTCTGTTCTGCCCCTGACCTTCGCCACGCCCCTGGCCCTCGCCGGGCTGGTTGCGGTTCGCCTGCTCTTCTTTCTCGTCCTCTGCCTTCGTTGGCACGATCGTGAAGAGGACGAACTTGCCGTCAGGAGTAAAGGTCGGGTTCGTTCCGCGCGGATGTTTGAATTCGTTGCCGGTCCGGAGATTCCGCACGACCAGCTGGCCGTCGAGCCCCTGCGACGTCAGCGCGTATGCGAGCCATTCGCCGTCGCGCGACAGCGTGGTGCCCTGAATCGACCACCAGGCGTCGAACATGTCGTAGGTCAGGGCCCGCTTGCCGGCCGCCGCCGACTGGGCTTCGACGCGTACGGAAACTGGTGCGGGAAGGGCCGAGAGAGCGAGAAACGAACCGCACGTCAGAACAACCGCGTGCCGCCAAACTCGATGGAGCATCGCCACCACCTCTTTCAATCGAAGCCGCCGGAAGGAAGCGGAAAACCGGGCATATTATGGCCCATCGCTTTGGGGATTGAATACGCCGCCGGCGGGGTGAGCGTTTCGAGCAACCTGCCGATCATGGCTTTCTCCGCCTATATTTGTGAAGTTTGGACGCGGTCCGGGCGTCGGATCGAAAATCGTCATCTGGGCCCGCACGCGAGCCGTATGGTCGTGCTGGACGGAGGGATTGCATGCATGCGAGAGCGACGCTGGCGAGTGTGGTGGCGCTGGTGCTGACGGCCGGGGCTGCCGCCCAAGACAGGCCGCGCGCGAGGGATCTGGGGATCGAGCCGGGCGCCGGGCAACCCGGGCCGCTGAACGCGATCACCGACGTCGCTGGTGTGCGCGTCGGACACACCACGGTCTCCAGCGGTGAGAACGTCAGAACAGGGGTGACAGCGATCCTCCCGCACGGCGGCAACGTGTTCCGCGACAAGGTAGCGGGCGCGGTCTTCGTCGGCAACGCGTTCGGCAAGCTGGCCGGATCCACTCAGGTGCAGGAGCTCGGCACGATCGAATCGCCGATCGTCCTGACGAACACGCTGTCGGTGGGCACGGCGCTCGAGGCGGTGGTCCGCTGGACGATTGCGCAGAACGGCAACGAGGATGTCCGGTCTGTCAACGCGCTCGTCGGGGAAACGAATGATGGCGGCTTGAACGACATCCGCGGTCTTCACGTCACGCGGGAGCACGTACGTCAGCCATTACCGGCGCGCGTTCGGGCGCGGTCGACGAAGGGGCCGTCGGCGCGGGTACGGGCACGGTCGCGTTCGGCTGGAAAGGCGGGATCGGCACATCGTCACGCGTGATCCGTCAGCAGAACGACACCTGGACGGTGGGCGTTCTGGTGCAATCGAACTTCGGCGGCCGCCTGACGATGGCGGGCGCGCCGATCTGGCGGGACCTGTCGCCGCGGCCGGCGGGTTCGCGCGGAAACGATCAGGACGCCGACGGCTCCTGCATGATCGTTGTCGCCACGGATGCGCCTCTGGACGCGCGCGATCTGCAGCGCCTCGCCGCACGCGCGATTTTCGCGATGGCCCGAACCGGATCGACGTACTCGAACGGCAGCGGCGATTTCGCGATTGCGTTTTCGACCCATCCGTCACTGCGCGTGACCGGGGCGAGCGGTCCGCAACCACGCACGGTGCTGCCAACCGACTCGGTGTCCGCCCTGTTCGAGGGCGTTCTCGACGCGACGGAGGAAGCCCTGTACAACTCGATGCTCAGGGCTGTCGACACCACCGGCAACGGACGGACGATTCGCGCGCTGCCGATCGAGGAACTCAAAGCCGGTACTGAAGAAGTATGGGCGCTGAAGAGTTCGGTTCAGTGGAGTTGCGAATAGCGCGCCGACGGCCAGCACAACGAACGCGACGGTCACGACGATCACGACTTCAGTTCCTTAAGTGCGTCGTGTTCGTCGCGATCGTCGTGATCGTCATAGAGACCCCGTCGGGCCGTGCGGGGATTCGTGCCGGTGGGGCGCCTGACGCGCAGTTTCGATCGTCGGTGAGCAGCGTCGCGGTCTATGCGACGGTCGCTGACGGAAGCGGGCGGCTCGTGACCGACTTGACGCGTGACGACTTCACCATTCGCGACAACGGCCGGCCGGTGGAGATCTCGCTCTTCTCGAACGATCCACAGCCGATCACGGTGGCCGTCATGCTGGACATGAGCGGAAGCATGGTCAGCCGCTTCATGCGCGTCCGCAGCTCGACGGTGGAGTTCATCGAGGCGATGTCGCCGGCGGACCGGGCGCAGATAGGGACGTTCGGCGACGAGGTGTCGGTCAGCCCAATGCTCACAAGCGACAAGGCGGTCCTGACGCGCGTGCTGCGCCAGGAACTGTGGCCCGGTGGGGCGACGCCGCTGTGGAATGCGCTCGACGCCGGCATGACCGCCCTCGCGCGAGAGACGGGGCGGCGCGTGGTTCTGACGCTGACCGACGGTGGCGATTCCTGCGTCTTCCGCAGATGCCTGTCGTTCGAAGACGTGCAGAAGCGCGCCGTCCGTGAGGGCTTCATGATCTACGCCATCGGCATGGAGCGGCCCGGCCTGGCAACCGAGATCGTCGAGCTCTCCGAGGAAACCGGCGGCGGTCATTACGAAATCAAGGCGGACGACGACCTTGCGTCCACGTTCGTTCAAATCGCGGACGAATTGCGCCGGCAGTACTTGCTCGGCTTCGCACCGCTGGAGCTCGACGGCCGAATGCACAAGCTCGAGGTCGGTCTGAAGCGGGCCGGGTTGACGGTACGCGCCCGCAAGAACTACCTGGCGGAGACGCGGAAGTGAGGTGGCTGGCACTCCAGACGACCGTTCTCGCCCTGGCGTCCGTTCTTGCGGTGGCCGGCGAGCCCAGGATCGCGGGTGAGCGCGCGGCTGCGCGGATCCAGGTCGACGTTGCGGTGCTTTCGGCGACTGGGCGAACCTGTCAAGGGCCTGAGCGGCGCCGACTTCGAGATCTACAGCAACGGCAAACCGGTGCCGATCGCATCCTGCACGCCGGGACCCGCGCCGCTGAACGTCGTGCTCCTCGTCGACGCCAGCGGCAGCATGCGCTGGCAGATGCGCGAGGAAGATGTCAAAGATGACGTCAAGGACGGTTTCATTCCAGCGGTCAAATCCAGCGATCGGGTCCGGATCGGATCGATCGGCGCGCAGAACTACCTCAGCCCCGCGTTCACGTCGAGTGCGCAAGAGTTGAAACGCGCCGCAGATCGCGCGCTCGACGGCTACCGCAACTTCCAGAGCCCGTCGCCCGTGTGGGACGCCGTGCACGCCGCTGTCGAAGCGCTGTCAACCGTGGATGGCCGCCGCGCGATTCTCCTGCTGTCGGATGGCCGGGCCACCGCCAATCGCCACAGCGTGGAGGAGGTGGGCGAGTACGCCGCGCAGTTCGGGGTGCTGATCAACGTCGGTGGCGAGGATAGCGAGCGCTACATCAGGCAGAGCCAGACCGAAGCTGTGATCGTGCGCGCCGGAGCCGGCATGCAGTGGATCTCCGACCTGACGGGCGGATTCCAGATGAAGGAAAGCGCGACCCTGCGCGAGTTCTTCGCCGGGACGCTGGAATTGCTGCGCCACATGTACACGCTCTCCTTCGATGCGCCCGTTCTGGACGGCGATTTCCACGCGCTGGAAGTCCGGGTCAAACGCGCAGACGGCAGCATCCGCGCGCGGCAGGTCTATAAGGCGCCTGGTGGTTAATCGGAACTCGGAGATGGGAGATCGGAGACTCGGAGACTCGAGCATCGGACCAGACATCGACAGTAGCGATTTCCGATGTTTCCGTGCTCCAGCTGCCGATGTCCTTGGATGTTGGAAGTTGGGCGATTTGGCCGATCTGCGATCAGCTTGGCTCGCGTCAGCTTGAGCGGCACTGGCGGAGGTACGGTCAGCGTCAGGTTGTGCTTGGCGAGGGCGCTACTGAGCGCCGAGGCCTTCGTCAGGAGCGCGTTGGCGTCGGCGAACAACTTCGGCGCCTGCATCTTCGCGTCGGTGTAGGCCTGCATCATGGCCTGTGGCGGCCACATGCCGCCCATGAACGCGTTTTTCGCCAGACCGGCCCGCAACAACGGATTGTTCTCCGAGCCTGGACCACCGCCCCCACCCCGGCCACCGCGTCCGCCCTGTGGCGGTGCGAACTTCGGCGCCAGCACGCCCAACTCCTTGTTCACGTCGTCGAACATCGTCTTGACGTCAGCCGGCATGTCGCTCTTGCTGGCGATCTCTTTCGACAGCTCACCCATCCGCGTGTTGAAGGGGCCGAGCGCATTGCCGATCTCGGTGCCGCGTTTCTGAAGCTCGTGCATCTCCATCGCCATGTCGAACAGTTGCTTGCGCTGCGCATCGGTGAGAATGACTTCCGGATCGGCAGCAACGCGAAGCGGTTTCGTGTCCACCGTCTTGCCATCGATGAGGAGCGAGACGTTGTAGGTACCGGGAAGCACATACGGCCCGGCGTTGGCGCCGCCGGCCCCGCCAAAACCGCCGCCGCCTCCGCCACCGCCGCCACCGCCGCCGGCAGCGCCGCACCCGGCCCCAAACGGGCTCTGTTGCTGGGCGCCGCCTGGACCACCTTGACGTCCTCCACCACCCCCCTGGTCGCCGCCGCGGCCACCGCCGCGGCCAGTGCCTACCGGCGCCGGCCCCGGCTGGACGCGCAGATCCCAGCACGCTGACTGAACGCCCGCCTTGTTGCTGGTCGCGAGGACCGGACCGGAGATCTCGCGCACTTCACGGCCCGACGCGTCGGCAATCTTCAGGCTGACCGCACCGGCGTCCTTCTTCAACATCCAGGAGATGACCGCCGCCTGCGGCGGATTCTCGCCAAAGAATGTCTGGTCCCCCCAGAACTCGTAGTTCCGATCGCGCGCGGGTCGGCGGAACATCGAGGCAGGCGGCGGTGTGAACATTTTCGCGTCGGTCGATTGCACCGCGGCGTATTCCTGGATTGGCGCGAGATTGTCCAGGATCCAGATCGTCCGCCCGTGCGTCGCGAGGATCATGGCGTTGTCGCGCGGGTGCAGCGTGATCTCGTCGATCCGCACGGTCGGCAGGTTCGCTCTCAGACGCTGCCAGCTCTTGCCGCGATCGATGGTCAAGAACAGCCCCGTTTCGGTTCCCAGGTAGAGCACGTCGGGATTGCGCTGATCTTCGGTCAACGTCCGCGCGACCTCATCCTTCAGGTTGTTGGCCATCGGCCGCCACGTCTGGCCAAAGTCGTTGCTGGCGTAGATGTAAGTGCCGAAGTCGTTCTGACGATGACCGTCGAAGGTCGCGTACACGGTACCCTCATCGAACCGCGACGGCACCACTTCGGACACATAGATGCCCTTGGGCAACCCTGACAGCTTGTCGATGACCTGCGTCCAGTTCTTCCCGCCGTCGCGAGACACCGCCAGTTGCCCGTCGTCGGTTCCGGCATAGAGCAGGCCGAGCCGCTTGGGTGATTCGGCCAGCGACACGATCGCCGGCCAGGCCTGGATGCCGTCATTGCGCGCCATGGCGATTTCACTGCCCTTGACTCCCATCGTGACGATCTCGTCGCGATTCTGGTTGGAGGTCAGATCCGGGCTGACCGGCGTCCAGGTCAGACCGTGGTCGGGGGAGCGGAACACGCGATTGGCGGCGACATAGATCGTGCGCGGGTCGTGCGGCGACTGGATCATCGGCGTGTCCCAGTGCCAGCGGTAGGCGGGCTCGCCCGGCGCCGGCATGCGGCCTGATCGACATCGTCTCGCCGGTCCGGCGATCGACGCGCACCATATTGCCATCCTGCGACTCGCTGAAGACCACGCGGTAGTCCTTCGGATCCTGCAGCACGACGAACCCGTCGCCACCCTGGAGCGTCGTCCAGTGATAGTTGGCGATGCCGGCCGAGCCGCGCACGGCACTCGGGCCGCACCAGTTGTAGTTGTCCTGCATGCCGCCGCAGACGTTGTACGGCGTCGCCATGTCGACGCTCACGTGATAGAAGAGCCCGACCGGCAGGTTGGGCAGGAACTGCCACGACTTCGCCTGGTCGTACGAGATCGCCAGGCCACCGTCGTTGCCGATCAGCACGTGATTCGAGTTCGCCGGGTTGACCCAGATGGCGTGATGGTCGGAGTGGATCCGGGACGCGGCCGCGGTGTTCACCGTCTTGCCACCGTCGAGCGTCTGATGGAGATCGACGCCGCCAAAATAGATGACCTCGGGATCGCTCGGATCGATGCGCACTTTGCTGAAATACATCGGGCGCGGATTCGCGTTGTTCACCTTGCGCCACGTTGCGCCGCCATCGTCGGAGCGATAGAAGCCGGTGGGCTGGTTGTTGACCGGCTGCGCGCCGCCACGTCCGCCACCCTGTCCGCCGGCGGCCTGCGCCGCCGCGCCAGGTCCTTCGTCTCCGCCGCCGCGACCGCCGCCGCCGCCGGGACCTTCGATCAACGCGTACAGGATGTTCGGGCCGCTTGCGGTAGACGTCGATGGCAATCCGGCCCAGCGGCTGATCGAGAGGTCCACCCTTGATCCGCGTCCAGGTCTCTCCGCCATCCGTCGACTTCCAGATGCCGCTGCCCGGACCACCGCCGTTCATGCAGCAGGCCGTGCGGCGGCGCTGGTAGGTCGTCGCCCACAGCACCTGGCTGTTCGATGGATCCATCACGACATCGTTCGCACCGGTGTCATCGTCGACCTTCAGCACCTGACGCCAGGTCTTGCCGCCATCGGTCGTCTTGTAGACGCCCCGCTCGCCACCCGGCCCCCACAGGCTGCCGGTCGCCGCAACAAACACGGTGTCGTTGTTGCGCGGATCGATGATCACCACGTTGATGTGCCGCGAGGTGCGCAACCCGACGTTCGTATAGGTCTTGCCACCGTCGGTGGATTTGTAGACGCCATCACCCCACGACGTGCTCTGGCGATTGTTCGACTCGCCCGTGCCGACGTAAACGAGATCAGGGTTCGACTGGGAGACGGCGAGGGCACCGATCGACATCAATCCCTGGTCCTGCAGCTGGGCTTCGAAGGTCGTACCGTTGTTGACCGTCTTCCACACGCCGCCATGCGCCGTGCCGACGTAGAAGATCGCCGGATTGGCCTCATAGACCGCGAGATCGGAAATCCGCCCGGACATCGACGCCGGCCCGATCGGCCGGAAGTACAGCGAATCGAAGGGTCCGCGCGGCGGTTGAGCGCGGGCGCCTGCTCGGTCCGGCCGACCAGTGACTGACCAGCGAAGGTGAGCCCGAGCACAAGGCTCAGCCCGATGAAACGGTAATGCTTCATTATCCAGAGCCTCCAAAAAGCGAACGGAGCCGACAGATCCGCAGGAACGTGGGTGGAGTGTATACGCTCGCGAAACGCGATGTATTTACAGGCGCGGTTGTAAGCCAGCGCCCTTCTGGTGGAAGCCTCGAGCTTCCCGACTAACCGAATCAACTCCCTACCTTGCGGAGGGTTCGCGTGACGCGCCCTTCCTGGCCCTGAACGCCGACCACCGCGCGGACAAGATAATCCCCAGGCTTCAGCGCCGCGATCGGCAACTTGGCGGACAGAATGAACCGATCGGGATCGCTCGTCGCGGATGGCTGAAGCGGGACGGCGACGAGGGGCTCTCCTTCCCCACCCGTGGTGATCTCCACGAAAGCGGTCAGCGGACCGGCCGGCCGGCCATACAACTCGATCATCCCAACGGCCTCGGGCTCACCGCTGAACTGCATGGCCGGCACTGGAGACTGCGCTCCCATCTTGCCGAGGACGAGGTCACCGAGATGGATTGGACCAGCCGCGACGATCGCTGCCGACACGTCGGTGTCGACCGCGCCTGCCCGTCCGGTGGCGTCGGTCGCCGCCACCCGCATGACGATAGGTCCCCGGCTCAACCAGCAGTCCCGCGATGACCATCGTCGAGTTCAGATCGGAGCCTTGTGCGGTCCACTGCGCCTGGAGCTTTCCGGCCTTGTCGAACATCCCGATCATCGCGGCGTTGAGCTTCGCGGTGGCGTCCAGCGGCTCGAACATCGCGAGAATCTTGATCTTGTTGTCGCCGGTGTTCCGTGACGAGAAGGCCACGGCGCGGAGCGGCAAATCGGCAAAGGCGTTCGGGCTCCTGATCATGTCCCTCGGCGTGACGCCGACGTCGGCCTTCTTGGCGGCTGCTCGCGCGCGCCCCTCCGAATTCCTTGGGCGCCTTCACCACAACGTTGCCACGCGTGACCGAGAGGTCCACCCGGCGGTTCTGGCGCCCCGCGATTGGGATCGTCGAACGAGATGACGTAGTATCCCGACGTCTCCCGAAGCAGACGGCCCATCTGCGCATCCATGTTCGTGCTCAGCCGAATGATCTCACCCGAGGTCACACCAGCCAGGTTCTCCAGCCCCCCGGCCGCTTCCTGCATGACCGGTGCGCCGGATCCATCCATGACCTCGACGACGTAGAAGTTGGAGCGCGACGCGTGTACGGCCGAGGCCAGCTGAGTGAAGTGTTCGGTACGAAGCTCGCACAAATCGGATCCAGTGGCCTGGCCGATTCGCGCCGTTTGTCCGGGCTGGAACGCCGCAACGGACGTCGAGAAGAGCGCAACCGTGCCGGAGGCGCCGGTCGTTTGTGCCTCGAAGACCGCCTGAACGTTCTGCACCAGCCTGAGCGTGCGGCACCGGAGGTCGTTCGGCGTTTCCCGCGGGGAGGCATAGCCGCCCAGCGCAGCAAGCGCTTTCTTGATCTGCTCACGATCCTCGGTGAACCCGGTCTTCGGGCCGCCCTGGCGCAGGCTCATGAGCGACAGGCGATCGCCGGGGCCGAGGCCGGTCAGGATGTGATTCACAGCCTCGCGGATTGTCTGCTCTTTGCCCGGCGCAATCGATTCCTCGTCGATGAGCGCGAGCAGGCTGCGTCCTGCCGGGCCGCTGGCGTCCGCGACGTTGGACGCGAACGGCGGCGGCACGCGCGCCGCTGCCACGGTGGCGACCGATCCGTCAACCTTCCCGAGCGGAACGAAATCGAGCGACTTGATCTCGCGCGGCGTGTTGTCGATTTTCAGAGAGACATCGGCCGCCTTCAGGTCCGTGATCAACTGTCCTTCTGGATTGAGCGCCCTGAAGGAGAGCGTCGCGGTGCCCGGCACGCCCTGCGCCGCCGGCCGGCCTTCGAACCTGGAGGCGACGACCAGCGCAGCGAGAACGGACACACCCGCAACGAGCCGGCGAAAGGAAAAGTTGCTCATGGTCTTATCCAAAGCTAATCCGTCGGACGTCCGTCGAGGAGCGGCGACGAAGCCTCGAGCCTGCCGCCCTTCTCGTCACACACCGCGAATTGCGATGGATTGTTCGCGGGGGTGTACATGCACACGCCGGCGTAGTCACCCTTGGCGTTGAGCACATAGAAATTGATGTTGAAGTTCGGCTCGCCGCGGTCGTTCAGAAGGCGCTTCTCGATGGTGTTTGCCTTGATCCGTTTGAGCGCTTCCATTCCGGCATCCTTGGGATGCTTGCCGCGGCGCATCTCTTCGACGATCAGGAACGAGCAGAGGCCGTAGAGATTGGCTTCGCCGCGCCCCGTCGATCCCGGCCGCGCCGACGTCGCCATCGACGTAGAGACCGGCGCCGAGGATCGGCGAGTCGCCGACCCGGCCCGGAATCTTCCACGCGAGGCCGCTGGTCGTCGTGACGCCGCAGACTTCCCCTTTGGCGTTGACGCCGTTGCAGTTGATCGTGCCGTAGAAATGATGCGGATCGACAAATCCCTCGGCCATCATGTCCTGCTCGATCTTGCGCATCGCCGCCTCGCGCTTGATCGGATCGAGGTAGTGCAGCGGATCCGTCCGTCGCTTCCACTCCAGCCACGCCGCGCGCGACCGCTCGGTGTTCAGATCGTCCTCGATCTTCATCCCGAGGCTCTTCGCGAACCGCTGCGCGTCATGGCCGACTATCAGGTGGTGGTCGGTCATGTCCATGACCTTCTGCGCAACGAGTGACGGCGTCCGCACGCCCTCGATGCAGGCCACCGCGCCGGCGCGCTTCCGCGGGCCGTGCATGCACGACGCGTCGAGTTGAACGACGCCCTCGGCGTTCGGCAGACCGCCGTAGCCGACGCTCGTATCTTCCGGATCGAGCTCGACGATGTTGACGCCGGCGATCAGCGCGTCGAGCACGTCCTTGCCTTCCGTCATCATCGAGAACGCGGTCTCGACGCAGGTCTTCGACCCGCCGTTCTTGTAAGTGGTGACCGTTGGCCGACGACACGATGACGGGCTTGACGGTGCTGCGAGTCATGACGGTTGGCGCCTGCGCTGACGACCGCGTACCGGCGACCGCGACGACACTCGCCGCCGTTCCGGAGAGGACGAACTCACGGCGATTGAGCTTCTTCATGCCTGATTCTCCTGACCTGACGGCCTCGCGGCCCGCGCAAATATTAGCAGCTAGCGGCTTGTCAGTCGACAGTCGAGTAACGTCGACAGTCACTTCAGAATCATGTTCCACTTGCGGATCGTGTCTTCGACCAGCTTGCCGACCTTGTCGTTCACGCGCTCGAAATACTGCTTGGCCTTCACCGGGTCGAACTTCGGAAACCCCTGCCCTTCCTTGTACAGCCCGATGCTCGACGGGCTCGGATAGGCGCTCCAGGCACCCGCCGCAGGATTGGCCGTCGTCATATCCGGGCCGGTGTAGCGCTCTTTGTGAACGAGCGCCGGGTCGATGGCGAGCATGAAGGCATTCTCGTTTTCGCCGGCGTGTCCCCCGTCTTCCCCAAAGACCGCCAGGGTGATGTCGGAACAGTAGGTCCACCAGTTGACGACCAGGGTGCGCACGCCCGCCTCGCGGCCGACTTCGACGCCGAGCGAGTTCAGCACCGCGGTCTGCGGACCGCCGTGGCCGTTGATCAGGATGATGTTGCGGAACTTGTTACGCGCCAGGCCGAGCAGGATGGCCTTGACGTACGGACGATACGCTTCCTCGGGGATGGTGAAGGCCCCCGGGTAGGCGTCCAGGGAACCGGTGATGCCGTAGGGAACGACCGGCGCAATCATCGCGTTCGTGCGCGGCGCGATCGCGCGCGCAATGGCCAGCGGAGCGATGATGTCCGAGCCGTTGGCGGTGACGCCATGCGGCTCGAGCGTCCCGAGCGGCACGAGCACCGGTGTCCACCCGCGCGGGCACCAGCTCCCGGAACTCCATCCAGTTGATGCGTTCGAGCTCTCTCGTGGAGGGCTGCTGCGCGAGCGACGGCGTTGCGAAGAGCAAGAAAAGGTACCGTCCAAACGGCGGCGGCGCGAAAAGTCTGGCTCATCGGCGTGGCTCCGGCGCGGTAAGTGTAGCGAAAAAGTGCTGTGCAAAAGTGCCAGGGTGCCGCGGGTGCACTTGGGTGCCAGGGGTGCTTGGTGGCTGACGGAGGTGCTACGATCGTGCGGCATTACACAGAGACCCAGATCGAGACATGCCATGACGCCGGAGTCTCCGCAACCCCGTGATCACTCGACAGATTTCGCTGGATACCATTCGCGCGGCGGCCGAGCACGTCTACGAGGCGGCGGTCCGGACGCCGCTGGTGCCGCTGCCCACGCAGCCCGGCGCGACCGGAGATCTTTCTCAAGCTCGAGACGCTGCAGCCCATCGGCTCCTTCAAGATCCGCGGCGCGTACAACGCCGTGCGCCAGCTCTCGCGGACCAGCTCGCGGGCGGGGTCTGGACCGTCAGCGCCGGCAATGCCGCGCAGGGTGTCGCGCTCGCGGCGCTGAAGCGGAAGGCGCCCTGCAGCGTCATGGTGATGGATACGGCGCCGGAAACGAAACTGCAGGCCATCCAGCGGTTCGGCGCGCGGATCGTCAAGGCGTCGTACGACGAGTGCTGGCGCACGGTCGAACAGCATGGCTCCGATCGCATGGCTGGGCTCTTCGTGCATCCGTTCGACGACGATTTCTTCATCAGCGGAAACGGCACAATCGGTCTGGAGATTCTCGAGGATCTCCCGGACGTGGACGCGGTCGTCGCCCCGATCGGCGGCGGCGGGCTGCTGGCCGGCATGGCCTGCGCCATTCGCGGCCGCCAGCCCGAAGACGAACGTCTACGCCGCGGAACCGGAGACCGCCGCCCCGCTCTCGGCCTCGTTTGCGGCTGGGCGGGCGAGCTACTTCGACGGATGGCGCGCGTCGTTCGTCGACGGCGCCGGCGGCCGCTCGGTGCTCGACGACGATGTGGCCGCTGCTCAAGGACTGGGTCGACGAATCATTGGTGGTCGAGTCTCGACGATGCGGCCGCAGCGATGCGGCTGACGGCGGATCGCGTTCACGTCATCGCCGAAGGCGCGGCCGCGTGCGCGATCGCCGCGGCGCTGTCGCCCGCGATGGCCGCAAAGGGGCACCGGAAAGTCGTGGCGGTCGTCTCCGGCGGCAACATCGACCTGTCCCGTTTCGCCCAACTCGTCGGCGCATGCCCCGCAAAAAACCTGTGACAACTCCCAACCTCCAACTCCCAACTCCCAATCAGGATCGACCGCGAGAGCGGGTGAAAGCGTACCGAAATGGCTGACCTGTTCGCCTTTCGCCCCCTTTTCGATCGACTCTTATTTGGGAATTGGGAGTTGGACGTAGGTAGTTGATTTGGTTGGTAACCAGAAAGGATTTCTGACCCTATCGTGACGACGCCCCAGTTTCCCAACGTGCCTGAACGCTTGCGCCGACTTCCCGAATTGGCGGCCGATCTCTGGTGGACCTGGAACAACCAGGCTCGTGATGTCTTTCGCCGGCTCGACTACCCGCTCTGGCGGCAGACCGCGCACAACCCGGTGCGGATGCTCAGCCTCGATCGCGCCGGAGATCCTTACCCGCGCGTCCGGCGATCCATCCTTCCTCGCGCGCTACGACGCCGCGATCCAGGCGCTCGATCGCGCTCGCTCCGCCCGGGATACGTGGTGGCAGACGACGTTCCCGCAGGCCGGCGGCCCGATCGCGTACTTCTCCGCCGAATTCGCGCTCCATCAATCGCTGCCCATCTACGCGGGCGGTCTCGGCGTCCTCGCCGGCGATCACTGCAAGGATGCCAGCGACCTGGGTGTTCCTCTGGTCGGCGTCGGCTTCATGTATCCGCAGGGCTACTTTCACCAGACGGTGTCGCCCGAGGGATGGCAGCAGGAGGTCTACGAGCGTTTGAACTGGACCGATGCGCCGATCGAGCGGGCGATGACGCCGGACGGTGCGCCGTGCATCATCGCGGTGCCGCTCGGTAATCGCAGCGTTCTCGTCTCCGTCTGGCGGGTTCGACTGGGCCGGGTCAAGCTGTTCCTGCTCGACACCGACCTCGAAGAAAACGCGCCCGTGGGATCGCGAGCTCTCGGCGCGGCTCTACGGCGGCGACCGCGAAACGCGGGTCCAGCAGGAGATCATTCTCGGGATTGGCGGCGTGCGCGCGCTGAAAGCGCTTGGCATCGACGCCGACGGCCTGGCACCTGAACGAGGGCCACGCCGCGTTCGTCGTCCTTCAGCGGATCCGGGATCTTCTCGAAGCCGGCGAAACCTTCGAGTCGGCGCTCGACAGCGTTCGCCGCACGACGATCTTCACGACGCATACGCCGGTCCCTGCTGGGCACGATGCGTTTCCGTTCAATCTCGTCGAGACGCATCTCGGCGGGGCCTGGGGCACGCTCGGCGAATATCGCGACGCCTTCCTGGCGCTCGGCCACTACGACAACGGCAGCGGCCAGCAGTTCAACATGACCGCGCTCGCGTTGCGGACGGCCGGGTACGTCAACGGCGTCAGCGAGGTTCACGGCCGCGTCACGCGGGAGATGTGGGGCTCCAATCTGGCCGGGTGTTCCCGAAGAGCAGCGGCCGGTGAGGGCCATCACCAACGGCATCCACGTCGCGACCTGGATGTCGGCGGAAATGAGCTCGCTGTTCGACCGCCACCTTCCCCAGGATTGGCGCGATCGGCACGACGAAGCCTCCGCTGTGGCAGCTGGTCTTCGACATTCCTGACGCGGAGCTGTGGGAGGCGCGGCTTGCGCTCCGGAACTATCTGTTCGCGTTCATCCGGGAGCGGGCCCGCCAGCGCTGGAAGGAAGAACACGTCAGCGCCGCACGCGTCGTCGCGGCGGGCACCTTGCTCGATCCGAACGCCCTGACCATCGGGTTCGCGCGGCGGTTTACCGGGTACAAGCGGCCCGAGCTGATCTTCCACAACCCGGAGCGGCTGGTCGGCATCCTCACGGCGGCACGCCGGCCTGTGCAGATCGTCTTCGCGGGCAAGGCGCATCCGGCCGACGAAACCGGGAAGCACCACCTGCAGCAGGTTTATCGGCGGGCGATCGATCCGATGTTCGGCGGCCGCATCGCATTCGTGGACGACTACGATCTTGCACGTCGCGCATTTCCTGGTGCAGGGATGCGACGTGTGGCTCAACAATCCGCGGAAACCGCTCGAGGCGTCCGGCACGAGCGGCATGAAGGCCTCGGTCAACGGCGTTCCGCATCTCAGCATCGGCGACGGCTGGTGGGCGGAGGGTTACACCGGCAAGAACGGATGGCTCATCGAGGGACAACCGTCCAGCAGCGATGCCGATGCGGTGGATGCGGCCGACGCCGAAGCGCTCTATCAGCTGCTCGAGCGCGAGGTCGTGCCGACGTTCTACGAGCGTGACGCGGGCAATATCCCCCGACGCTGGCTCTCGACCGTTCGTGAAGCGATCGTGACGGTGACACCGCGATTCAGCGCGCGCCGCATGGTCAAGCAGTATGCCGAACAGGTCTACGTGAGGGCCCTGGATCGAGTCGAACTGCCGAAGCCTCAGTAAAGGGCCCGAGCCCAGGTGTTAGAATCGATCCATGTCTCGAAAGACGATGACACAGGCCCGCTGCGCGCTCTGCGGCGCCAAGGAGATTTCCGAGCCGCGGGGCGAGGAACGTTACTGCCGGGACTGCTGGGACAAGAAGATCGCGGTCGAAGAGATCGTCGCGCGCGAGTTTGCGCTGAAGCGATACATCCGGGCTCATAGCGCCGAGAAGTACCTCATCTACCACTCCACGCTGAAGCGCCCCTGCGGTCAACTCATCGTCGTCGACGACGGGTACGATTTGTTCCTGACGATGATGCTCTACCCCACCTTCGCGTGGGACGAGGCGGCGTATCACCTCGAGGGCGATCCCGAGGGACGCACGTTCGCCGAGATCCTCGTCGACGTCGTGGCCGCCGAGGTGATCGAGCCCTGGGGCGGCGGCAAGTGGCACCTCGAAGTCTTCCGGGCGAGCAACCCCGAGCCGGAGGACTGGAACGGCGAGATGTAGAGGGCCTATAATCCTCCCGAGCCACCTCGTGGCCGGGAGGTTCCCATGACCCGCCGTTCCTCCGATCTCACCTGGCGTAGTGTGTCGTTCTGGCCAGCCGGCCTTGCCGTAGCCCTCAGCATTGGCACGATCACCCTTGTCGCACAGGCGCCGGCACAGCCGGCATCTCAGGCACCGGCCCCAGCCGCGGCGCCCGCCAAGTGGGTTCCGCCGGTGAAGGGACTCGCGACCGCCGAAGTCGTTCGCGGCCCATCGCGCAAAATCGGCAACGACATGGTGACGGTTCTTCAGGTGAAGAACACGTCGAAGGGTGCAATCGCCCTGCTCGGTGTCGAAGAAACCTGGTACGACAACAGCACGCCGCGGAAGATCGTGACAGGCGACCAACAGAAAGTGAAGCGGTTGATCAACCCGGGTGAAGTCGTCGAGGTGACGATGAAGTCGCCGTACAAGGCCGGGATGGCGGTGAGTCAGTACGTCTTCTCGCACGCGAACGGCAAGGTCGACGCGAAGGCCGTGAAAAAATTCACAGAGTAGAGTCCGGCTTTACCGCCTTCGCTGAAGCTACGGCGGACAAGTTAGCCGGACCTTGTTTGTAGCCGCGGTCCATTTCACGTTCGGCCCCTCTTCGCTCATGCGCCCGCGATAGAATCGCGCGCATGAGCGACCTCCGCTATCCCGTCGGAAAATTCACCTTCGATCCAGCGGTCAGCCAGGCCTCCCGGCAGACCTGCATCAAGCAGATCGCGGAGGCGCCGGCAGCGTTGCGGGCCTCGGTCGCCCGGCTGAACGACGCGCAGATCGAAACACCGTACCGTCCTGGCGGCTGGACGATACGTCAGGTTGTCCATCACGTGCCAGAGAGCCATATGAACGCGTACATCAGGTTCAAGCTGGCGCTGACAGAGGACAACCCGACTATCAAGTCGTACAACGAGACCGCATGGGCGGAGGTGGCAGATACGGCGAGAACGCCGATCGATGCGTCCCTTCGCCTCATCGACGCGCTGCACGAGCGGTGGGTCATCCTGCTCGAATCGATGGATCAGCCGGACTTTACGAGACCGCTCCAGCATCCCGAACGCGGGCCGATGACGCTCGACATGATGCTGCAGCTGTATTCATGGCACGGTCGCCATCACGTCGCACACATCAGAGCGCTACGAGAGCGGGAGGGTTGGGGATGATACCTGCAGCGCGCCGCTTCAGCGGCGTGCCAGCGTCGGCTGACGTGCGGCTAAAGCTGCGCACGTGCTAAAGACCCGCGCGCCGTGCTGCGATCGGGCCCAGAAGGGGCAGCCGCCACACTCGTCCGTGGTAAGCCTGGAAGAGGCATATCGCCCAGGCCACCAGCCACGTCACCGCCATGATCGCCGCGACCCACAGCATCGTCCAGAATGCCGTGGCCGAGACGACCAGGAACGCGAACGCCAGCACGAGAAACGTCAACGCGAGCAGCAGCAGCGCGCCGAGACCGATGAGCGCCTGCCACGCGTGGAACTTCACGAACCGGCTGGAATTCTCGGTCGCGAGGAGCACGGCGCCGGAGAAGGGTCCGGCCAGATAGGCCAGCGCACCCGCCACCTGCGGCGTCAGGCCGGTGGAGGAAGGGGCTGCGCTGTCACGACTGCCGAGCGGTGACAGGCGGGTGGTCTCATTGCTCGAGGGATCGCTCACCGGACTCTGAACTCCACCTCTCGCGACAAGGTTTCGCCCGTCGGAGACGAGCGCGCGGGCTTCGACGCGGAAGACGTAGCGGCCGGGGGCGAACTCCTTCAGGGACACCTCGCCCGAGTAGCCGTAACCGCCACGCTGACCTTGCAACTCCGTGCTGCTCCTCTCGTTCGTGTTGGTATAGACCACTTTGCCGTCGTCAGCGATGATCGTCGCCTTGATGGAGACCTTGTGCGGGATCTTCGTCTGGTTGTCGTAGACCTCGGCAAAGTACGACACCTGATCGCCGCGCGGGAAGTCGCGCACCGCGGCCGGCGACGCCCGTAGCGCATCCTTGAACTCCGGATCCGGATTCGCCGTGGGGATTTGACTCGCGCTCGCCGACGTCAGGAACAACCCGCTCACCGCGAGACCTCCCCGGCTGAAATCCGGGACGTCGAGATCGTAGGTCACTGAACCGACTGCCCCACTGCCGGTGTCGCGCGCGCCGATGCGGAGCACGTACCTGCCCGGAGGAACTTCGAGCCGGCGCAGGAAGCGGACGCCATTTCGGGCGACCAGCGCGTGCGTCTGCGGGCGCAGGCGGAGGTTCATCAGATCGCGACCGCCGTCCCGGACCTTGCCGCCCTGATCCACCGCCACGACGGCAACCTCGACGTCGTCTTCGAACGTTCCCTGCTTGTCGGCAAAGCGCAGCTTGTCGCCCTGGATCTCCAGGGCCAGCGCGACGCTCGCGTTCGCGTCGGTGCCGCGTAGCGGCGCTGCGAACACGCGGATGCCCAGGCCGCTGATCGGCACCGGACTGTCGATGGCCTCGCTAAGCTCGGGGGATGTCTCCGCGTTGACCGCCTTGCTGCTCTCCGGTTTCCCGCTCGGCGCCGTGTAGCCTTTGCGGGACCGGATACGCAGGCCGGGACGCAGGACCTTCACGTCCACGCGGCGGAATCGTCCGTCGCGTTTGGTGTTCTTCGAGTAATAGCCGAGCACGTAATAGCTGCTGTTTTCCTGAACGATGCGCGCGAACCCGCTGGCAAAATCGTTCCGGTTGACGAAGGCGACCCCGCCCGTTTCCTCCGAGATGGTCCGCAGGCTGTCCTGCGAGTTGCGGAGCTCACGATTGAGCGACGTCACGCCGAGGTTGGTCTCGCCAGCGGGGACGGACTGCAAGTCCATCACGTCGTCAAAGTTTCCACCCAGGCCACGCGGATCCACGGCGTAGAAACTCACGCCCCCGCGCGTCGCGGCAGCGATCGTCGTGCGTGTCTCTTCGATGATATCGGTCGCGTAGCGGTTCTGGATTGGATTCGTGATGTCGTAGTCGATGCCTTCGCTGAACAAGATGACGGCCTTGCGGCGGCCCCGGATGCCGGCGAGGTAGTCGGCGACGTTCTTCAGCGACTCCATGGTTACGCGCGCCTTGTGCGCGCGCTCCGGTTCGCTCATATCGCGAGGGGTGTCGGTCTGGCCGGACCTCCAGCTCAGATCGTCGAGCTGTTCGAGTGTCGCGGACCGCAACTTCTGTCCCATGAAAGTGTCGACGGCCCGAAGCAGGCGCGGCCGGCTCGAGGTGAATTCCTGGACTCCCCTCGTCGAGCCGCCAGTCTGAACGATGGCAGCCAGATCGTTCTCGCCGAGATAGCGCTCGATGAACTGCTTGGCTGCTGCCCTGACCCGCGGAGAGCGCGCGAAGCTCGTATTCAGATCGTCGAGCACGATGACGTAGACGCGTCCATCGAATTCACGCTGATTGGTTCTGACATCCGGCTCGATGGTCGTCGGCGAAAACAGTGGAGCGTCCGGTTTGACGACCGGAATGTCGACCAGCGAGAACAGGGACACATCCTGGCGCGTGCCTTCCTCGACGACCTGAAAATCGTCCTTGGTCAGGTTGCGGACGAAGTTGCCCTGCTCGTCGGTCACGATAGCGTCGATCTCCACGTAATTGATCTCGACGCGAAAGGTGATGGGCGGCTGAGCGTCGGGCTTCGCAGGCGGTGCCTGCTGCGCGGGCAGACCCTGGGTCGCGAGCGAGAGGGCGGCGACGAGCGAAAGGACGGTCCGGCTCAATTCGGTGGTTCGCATGGCGTCCCGAGAGGCAGGCCTCAACATTATAGTGGTTGCCGGCCATGGGCTCTCAGCCGGCAGGCCGTTCGTTAACAACTTTAACAGGCGGTCAGGACGGCAGTTATCAGAATGTGACAAACCTTACGAACATCTTCGTCGTCATACCTGATGTGGCGGCGCGACGGTATACTCAGTAGATGGCTCTCCCTGTAGCAGCGGTCCAGCGTGCCCTTCACGCCGACGGACTCGACGGGTGGTTGCTCTACGATTTCCACGGATCCAACCCCATTGCCGGCCGCGTCACCGGGCTTGCCGCGTCGACCAAGATGGCGACCCGCCGGTGGTATTACCTAATCCCCGCTATTGGCAACCCGCGCGGGCTCGTCCACGCGATCGAGCGTCACAACCTCGACGAACTGCCGGGAGATAAGCAGCCCTACGCCGGCCGCGAGCAGCTCGGCAACGGCTTGCGGAACCTGCTCTCGGGCATGAAGCGTGTGGCGATGGAGTATTCGCCCAACAATGCCATTCCCTACGTGTCTCGGGTGGACGCGGGAACGGTCGAGGCCGTGCGTCAGCTCGGCGTCGAGGTCGTATCGTCCGGCGATCTCGTCCAGCGCTTCGAGGCAGTATGGGACGACGCGGCCCTTTCGACTCATCGCACGGCGTCCGACGCGCTGTATCGGGTAAAGGACAAGGCGTTCGACCTGATCCGCAGGACAATCGCGGCCGGAACGCCATTGACCGAGCTCGATGTGCAGTCGGCGATGCTCAAATGGTTCGAGCAGGAGGGGATCTTCGCGCACGATCCACCCAACGTGTCGGCGCAGGAAAACGCCGGGAATCCGCACTACATGGCTACCCGAGACGCCAACCGGGCCATCCGTCCCAACGAGATTGTCTTGATCGACCTCTGGGGTAAGCTGCGAAAACCCGGCGCGGTCTTTGCTGACATTACCTGGGTTGGTTTCACCGGCTCCCGCGTCCCCGAGGAGTACACGAAGGCATTTGCCGCAGCGCGAGATGGGCGCGATGCGGCTATCGAGCTGGTTGAGTCAGCGGTGCGCGCGGGACGTGAACTGCGAGGGTTCGAGGTCGACCGGGCCTGCCGCACGGTCATCGAGCGCGCCGGACTCGGCGATCGGTTCATCCATCGAACGGGCCACAGCCTCGGCGAGGACGTTCACGGCAACGGCGTCCACATGGACGACTACGAAACCCATGACGATCGCCGCCTGATTCCGGGAACGGGATTTACCATCGAGCCAGGGATTTATACGAACCGCTTCGGCGTGCGCACGGAGATCAACATGTTCGTTGGCGAACGCGAGGCGCTTGTCACCGGTCCACGCCAACAGGAGATTGTGCCGCTCGTGTAACAAAGCCGAGACCGGGGACCGGGGCTCAAAGAGTGACCCTGGCCCGTCAGGAGACCATGGAGAACGATGATGTCCACGCGTAAGACCACTCTCTTCTACGCCGTCCTCATTGCAATCGCATCCGCTGCCGTCGGCATGGTGATCGCGTCCCAGTGGGGCCTGCCGCAGGCATCGTCGGCGCAGACCGTCAGCGTTCCGTCGGTCAACAGCGCGCCGCCGTCGGGCCCGATCGACGCCACGACCTTCCGCAACATCGCGAAGGCGCAGACGCCGATGGTCGTCTACATCCAGACGACGGCGCGCATGCGCGGCGGGAGTTGACCGAGGGCGGTGGCGAGGAGTTCCTGCGGCGGTTCTTCGGAACACCGGGCCAGACGCCGCGTCCGCCTGGCGGCCGCGGCCGCACCCGACGACGACGAGCGTTTGACGCAAGGGACCGGAACGGGCTTCATCATCGACAAGTCCGGGCTCATCCTGACGAACAACCACGTGGTCGACGGCGCTGACGACATCAAGGTCAGCCTGTTCGGAGCGAACCTGAACAACCCGAACGAGAAGTTGTATGCGGCCAAGGTCATCGGCCGCGACACGCTGACCGACAGCGCGCTCATTCAACTCAGCGAGATGCCGGCGGCCGCTCTTCCCGAGGCACGGTTCGGCGACTCCGATCAAATGCAGCCGGGCGACTGGGTCATGGCGATCGGCAACCCCTTCGGCCTCACGCACACGATCACCGTCGGCGTGATCTCCGCGCTTGGACGGCCGTTCGGCGGGGTCGCCGGCCGCGAGCAGAACATGCTGCAGACCGACGCCGCAATCAACCCCGGCAACTCCGGCGGTCCGCTGCTCAACGTTCGCGGTGAGGTCGTCGGGATCAATACGGCGATCTATACCGATCAGCGCTCAGCCAACATCGGCATCGGCTTCGCGACACCGATCAATACGATTCGCGATCTACTGCCGCAGCTGCGCACCGGCAAGGTCACGCGGGGCGTCATGGGCATCAGCGTCAACCGCTTCCCGCTCGACAAGGCCGTCGCCGAGGAGATGGGCGTGCCGAAGGGAGAGGGCGCGCTGCTCAACAGCGTGAATCGTGGCGAACCAGCCGATCGTGCGCGGGCTGAAGGCCGGTGACGTGATCGTCGAGTACAACGGGCGGCCGGTAAAGGACAGCGACGTGCTCGTCGGCATGGTCGTGAACACCAAGCCGGGCAGCAGCGTGCCGGTCACCGTCATCCGCGACAAGCAGCGCAAGACGGTCAACGTCACGGTGGCCGAGCTGAACCTCGACGCCGAACAGGGACGGTTGACGACGCGGCGCAATCAGCCCGACGAGGAACAGGCGTCAACCGGCCTGGGGATGGACATCGAAACGGTCACACCCGAAATCGCCAGGGAAATGGACCTTCCGCGCGACCGTGGATCGGTGATCGTCACGCACGTCGAGCGGAACAGCGCCGCCGCGGCGGGTGGCGTCGCGCAGAGCGACATCATCCTCGAAGTCAACCGGACGCCAGTGACCTCCGTGAGCCAGGTCACACGCGAGCTGCAGAAGGTCCCGGCTGGCGGGACGGTGACGCTCCTCGTCTGGCGGAACGGCACAGGAGAATTTCCTGATTCTCAAGAAGCGGTAAGACCCTTCGACAGGCTCAGGGCAGGCGCTTTCCGCGACAGACGGGGACATAATGAAATCGCTGACGGGGCTCGCCCCGTCAGCGATTTTGTATTTTGATGGCCAGTTCAGCCAAAGAGATCCTGCTCGAGCGCATCCGATCGCGCGGCCCGATCACCGTCGCGGAGTTCATGGAGGTCGCGCTCTACGATTCCGAGCACGGCTACTACGCCACGGCCGAACGGCGCTCCGGCCGAACGGGCGACTTCTTCACCAACGTCGACGTAGGACCGCTGTTCGGAGAAATGCTCGCCGTCCAGATCGCCGAGATAGCTGCGAAGCTGGAGCGTCCCGCGATCTGCGTCCCGCGCCAGGAAAATGACCGCTTCGATCTCGTCGAGGCAGGAGCGGGCGATGGGCGCCTGATGCGGGATCTCCTCGACGCGCTCGCCCGAGACTTCCCTGCGTGCTACGCGCGAGTTCGCGTGACGCTGGTCGAGCGCAGTGAAGCCGCACGCCGGGCGCAGCCGAAGACACTCGCGCACCACCAGGCCCGCCTCGCCGGATGCGTTGCCGATCTGCCGGCTCGCGTCACCGGGGTGATCCTCGCCAACGAGCTCCTCGACGCCTTTCCGCTGCACGTCGTCCAATTCGACGAGCACGAGATCCGGGAGATCTGCGATCACCGAGATCGATGGCACGTTTGCGGAGACAACCGGGCCTCTGACCGATCCCGCGTCGCCGAATGGCTCGCCGGTCTGGCATCACAGCCGACCAACGGCGAGCGCGCCGAAGTCAGCCTCGCCGCCACCGACTGGATCCAGCGCGCAGCTTCGGCGATCGAACGGGGCTACCTGCTCCTCATCGACTACGGCAGCGACGAAGCCGATCTGATTTCGGCGATGCATCCCGAAGGAACGCTGGTTGCGTACCGCGGCCACGTCATGAACGGTGCGCGATGGTTCGACGGCCCGGCAGGAACGATCTGACAGGTCACGTCAATCTCACCGCCGTTCAGCGCACGGCGAACGCGCTGCCGGAATGAGCTGGCGTCGGACTCATCGACCAGAGCTATTTCCTGATGAACCTCGGAGTGTCGGATCGTCTGCCGTCAGATCGAGCGTCTCCGCCCTGAAGGAGAGACTGGCTGCGCAGACGTTGATGATGCCCGGTGGTCTCGGCAGTACCGATGAAGGTCATGGCGTTCGCCAAGGGTGTCGAGCGGAGCACGCTCCGCGGTTTCTCGAGCGGCCGGCTGACCCGATGAAAGCACGTCTGCACGTGACCAGCACGTGGCGCGTCCGCACGTCTATGCCTGGCTCGGCGTAGCCGCCATACTCACCTCGCAGGCCGGGATGTTGGCACGCGTCGAGCCGTTCCTTTCCTGGCACACACCAATCGCCTGGACCGGTTACATCCTGCTCGTCGACGGCCTCGTCTGGAAACGCCGCGTCGAGTCCTGGTTACGCGACTCGCCGTCCGAGTTTTTCTTCCTCGCCGTCGTCTCGGTGCCGCTGTGGGTGATCTTCGAGATGTACAACAAGTACTTCATCCACAACTGGTACTACGTCGGATTGCCCGAGTGGCGGCCGCTCCGCTATTTCGGCTACTCTGGTCGTTCGCGACGATCTCGCCGGCGATCTTCGAGACCGGTGAGCTGATCGCAGCCTCCGCCCCGGAGGCAAACAGGCTCAGCCATCCAGGTATGTACGCCGCAGAACCTGAGCGCCCTGGCCTGGGTCGAGCGTTACGCTCGGTGCGGCAATGCTTCTGCTCCCCATCATCCATCCCTCGACGTACCTGGCCGCACCCGTGTTTCTCGGGTTCATCTTTCTGCTCGATCCCTTGAACGCTCGCGCCGGACACGAATCGTTGCTGGGCGACCTTCGTCAGGGGCGGCGGGACCGCCTCGTCAACCTGCTGCTGGCAGGGCTGGTCTGCGGCGTGGATGTGGGAATTCTGGAACTACTGGTCTGGAGCCAAATGGATCTACAACGTCCCCATTCTTCCCGAAGTCAAGATTTTCGAGATGCCGGTGCTGGGTTTCGCCGGATTTCCGCCGTTTGCCCTGGAGTGTTTCGCCATGTACGTCGCCGTCCGCCGGTGGATCTGGCGTGGAGCCGCACGCTCGATATCGGTATAATGCGCGGTTTGACAGCCTTCAGGACACTAGTTCAGGAGTGCCATGTCTTCTTTGACGCTCGAACGCGAGGTGAAGCTTCGGTTCAAATCGGCCGAAGAGGCACGGAAAGCGATCCTCGACGCGGGCGCGACGCCGCATGCTGGGCCGGCGTCTGCAGGAGGACTCGCTCCTCGACAGCGACGACGAGCAGCTGCGCCGCCGGCGTTGCGTCCTGCGCGTGCGCGTCGAGAATGGCAAGAGCCGGCTGACATTCAAGGGTCCGGTCCAGCCGGGGGCGATGAAGATTCGCGAGGAGCTCGAGACCGTCGTGGGCGACGGCACCATCCTGCTTCGCGTTCTCGAGGAGTTGGGGCTGCACGTCTGGTTCAGGTACGAAAAGTATCGCGAGGAGTTCGCCCACGAAGATGTCATCGTCGCGATCGACGAAACGCCGGTCGGTGTCTTCGTGGAAATCGAAGGCGGTGAAAAAGGCATCGCTGCCATGGCTGAAGCGCTCGGCCGCACGCCTGACGATTACATCCTCGATTCGTACCGCGGTCTCTACCTGAAGTTCCGCGACGCGCACGGCTTGACCGGTGCCGACATGGTCTTTGCCGAGCCCGATGCGCGGCCCTAGAACCGCGGCTCCCCGCGCGCTGGTCATGACCGCGGGGCTCGGCACGCGCCTTCGGCCGCTCACCGAGCGGCGCGCCAAGGCCGCGGTGCCGGTCAACGGCGTGCCGCTCGCCCGCCGGGTGATTGACTGGCTGGCACAACACGACATTCGCGATCTCGTGCTCAACCTTCATCACCAGCCGGCGTCGATCGCCGCACAGGTGGGCGATGGCGCCGACATCGGCGTGCGCGTGCGGTATTCCTGGGAACAACCCGTCGTGCTCGGATCGGGAGGCGGCCCGCGGCACGCGTTGTCGTTGCTGGTCGACGACATGCGCGACACGTGTTTGCTCGTCAACGGCGACACGCTCACCGATCTCGAATCCGAACGCGCTGCTCGACGAACACTTCGCGTCCGGAGCCATCGTCACGATGGCGCTGATCCCCAACCCCAGACCCGACAAGTACAGCGGGGTCCTCGTGAACGACGAAGGATGGATCACCGCGTTCACCCGTGCCGGTTCGAAGGGAACGTCGTTCCACTACATCGGCGTCCAGGCTGCCGATCGGGCAGGCGTTCGCCGCGCCTCGACGATGGCGTTCCTGCCCTTTCGGTCGGAGGGGTCTATTCCCGCTGATGCGCGATAACCCTCGCAGCCTCAAGGCGTTCATCTGCGACGCCAGTTTCCAGGACATCGGAACGCCCGCCGACTGTCTGGAGACGTCGCTGGAACTGGCGACCGTCGAAGGTGATCGGATGCGAAGCTCGACGGCGTCGGTCGACGATTTCAGCGCATGTGATTCGCACCGCTCTATGGGATGATGTGACCGTCGCCGCCAACGCTCACCTCACCGACTGCATCGTCGCCGATGGCGTCTCGATCCCGTCGGGTGCGCGCTACGAGCGTTGTGCGATCGTCCTGGCCGGGAGCCGCGCGCCGGAGCACGATGAAGAGCTGGAGAACGGACTGCTAATCCGGCGCTTCTAAGCAGGATCTCGCGACGGCACGAACCGAGAGTTCTGGTACGGGTTCTAAGGCCAGTCGCGCCGCAGGCGCGACCCGCCGGAGCGGAGCGGGGCATTGGGGCCCCCGCGAGCGACGGCGTAAGGGGGTCCGGGGGACGAAAGTCCCCCGGTATAGAGATGACGACAACAGACCGACGACCCGCCGAGGCGGCCGAGCAGAAAGAGCGCATCGACACCTACCTTCAGCGCAGCGGGCTCGCCGCCCGCTCACCGCGAATCGTGCCGCTGACCGGCGATGCGTCCGATCGGCGTTACTATCGCGTCCTGACACGCGACGCGCCTTCGATCGTCCTGTCTCTCTACGCGCAGGCGTTCGAATTCGAGAAGCTGTCGTTCGTCAACGTCGCGCGCCTGCTCGCGGAGATGCCGGTGCCGATTCCGACCGTTCTCGGCCACGCCGAAGACATCGGCGTGCTGGCGCTGGAAGATCTCGGGGACGTCACGCTGCAGGCGCACCTCGGCGCATCGACGTCAGCCGAGCACGCAGCGCTGTACCGGCAGGCGGTCGCGCTCATCGCGACGTTGCAGCGGCGCGGTGCGAACTGACGTCACCGGCCTTCCTGCCGTATGGCATCGCCTTCGACGTCGAGAAGCTGACGTGGGAGCTCGACTTCTTCATCAAGCACTTCGTCGAGGCATACCGCGGCGTGGTGATCGCCGGTCCCGCGCGCGACGAACTGCGTCAGGAGTTCGCGGCCATCGTCGCCGAGCTCGCCGCCGAACCTCGCGTGCTGTGTCATCGCGACTATCACAGCCGTAACCTCATGCTGCACCTGGATCGGCTGTACATCATCGACTTCCAGGACGCGCGCATGGGCCCCGACACCTACGACCTCGTCTCGTTGCTTCGCGATTCGTATGTCGATCTTACCGGATCAGACCGTGGACGAGCTGATCGCGTACTTCCTCGCGCTTGAAGGGTCAGACCGGCAAGGAAGCCGAATTCAGGAGACGCTTCGATCTGATGGCGCTGCAGCGCAACCTGAAAGCGCTCGGCACGTTCGGCTATCAGACAACCGCGCGCCGCAATCCGGTCTACATCCAGTACATCCCGCGAACGCTGCGCTACGTCCGCAGCAACCTCGAACACCTCCCTCGCTTCGACCGCCTGCGCGCCCTGCTTGCCGCGCACGTGGAGGAGTTCTCGTAGGGCAGGCGGATCCACTAGCGCCTGTCAAACGATCAAGAGCTCTCGCGGAGGCTGACGCAGTATCCCGAAACGATCTGCAACGACCATCGCCGTCATCCTGTAAATCCTCGGCCCGTGCTAACATTGGTCGTTTACGGTAACGGCAGACGACTCCGTCCATGCGTTTCGGGATTTCCACGCACCTGTTTCATGATCGCCGGCTCGAGCGTGACCACCTGGTTCAGGTCGCGGCCTACGGGTTCGAAGCGATCGAGCTGTTCGCGACGCGCAGCCATTTCGACTACCGCGATGAATCGGAGCGATCGAACGGCTGGGCAGTGGCTGAGCGAGACCGGGCTCGCGCTGCACAGCATCCACGCGCCGATTACCGACGTCTTCGGTCGCAGGGTTGGTCGGCCACATATTCGAATGCGGTGAACGACAACGCTCAAGCGTCAGGCCGCCGTCCAGGAGACGGAGGCCGCGATGCAGATCGCCAAGCGAATCCCGTTCGACGTCGCAGTGCTGCACCTCGGAACGCCTGGCGTCGAAGAACAATCCGGGCGATAACAACCGCGGGGCGGCCATTCGGAGCCTCGAGGAGATCAGCCGTGCAGCCGAACCGCTCGGCGTTCGCGTGGCGGTCGAGGTGATCCCCAATCGACTCTCGGATGCCGGACTCGCTCGCCACGCTGCTCGAGAGCGACATCGATGCCCGTCACGTGGGCATCTGCCTCGACTTCGGGCACGCGCACCTGATGGGCGAGGTGGCTGACGCCGTCGAAACGGTCGCCGAGCACCTGATTGCGACGCACGTTCACGACAATCGCGGACGTGACGACGAGCATCTGTGCCCTACCTCGGGCACGATCGACTGGAATCTGGCGCTCGTGACGATGCAGAAGATTGGTTACGACGGAACCTACATGATGGAGTTGGCGGAACCGGCTCCTCTGCGGCCGTCCTGGAGGAAGCGCGACGCGCACGACAGCGATTCGAGCGCACGCTGACACAGGCATGATTGCGTATATCGAAGATATCGCTCGTTCGGAAGGCAAGGCAGTCACGATCCGAGGCTGGCTGCACAACCGCCGTTCGAGCGGAAAGATCCACTTCCTGACCGTTCGCGACGGCAGCGGCTTCATTCAGTGCGTCATGTCGAAGCAGGCGGTCGGCGAGGATGCCTTCAAGCAGGCCGATCATCTGGCGCAGGAAACGTCGCTCGATCGTCCACGGAACCGTGCGCGCCGATTCACGCGCGCCCGGCGGATTCGAGATCGACGTCACCGGACTCGAGGTGATCTCCGAAGCGCAGAACTATCCGATTACGCCGAAGGAGCATGGCGTCGACTACCTGATGGACCGCCGGCACCTGTGGATTCGATCGGGAAAGCAGCAGGCCATTCTGCGCGTGCGCCACGAAGTGATCAACGCGGTCCGCGAGTACTTCAACGACCGTGGCTTCGTGCTCGCGGATACGCCGATCTTCACCCCGTCCGCGTGCGAGGGGACGACCACGCTGTTTCCGGTTCAGTACTTCGAGGACGAGACTGCCTATCTGACACAGAGCGGGCAGCTCTACAACGAAGCCAACGCAATGGCGCTCGGCCGCGTCTATTGCTTCGGCCCGACGTTCCGCGCCGAGAAGTCGAAGACCAGGCGTCATCTCACCGAGTTCTGGATGGTCGAGCCGGAGGTGGCGTACGCGGATCTCAATGACGTCATGGACCTCGCTGAGGGACTCGTCGTGCACGTGGTCGGCCGCGTGCTCGAGCGGCGCCAGAACGAGTTGAAGACGCTCGAACGGGACACGACCAAGCTCGAAAAGGTGAAGCCACCGTTCCCGCGCATTTCGTACGACGAAGCCGCCGAGATTCTCAAGAAGAAGGGGCTGCCTTTCGAGTGGGGCGGCGACTTTGGTTCGCCTGACGAAACGGCGCTGTCGGAGGAGTACGATCGTCCGATCTGCGTCCACCGCTATCCCTCGGCCATGAAGGCGTTCTACATGAAGCCGGATCCGGCGCGGCCGGAAGTGGCGCTCTGCGTCGACGTGCTCGCCCCGGAGGGCTACGGCGAGATCATCGGCGGCGGGCAGCGCCTGGAGGACTACGATCTGCTCGTACAGCGGATCAAGGAACACGACCTCCCGCAGGAGGCGTTCGAGTGGTATCTGGACCTCCGCCGATTCGGATCGGTTCCCCACGGCGGCTTCGGCATGGGCATCGAGCGGGTCGTCGCCTGGATCTGCGGGCTTGAACACCTGCGCGAGGCCATTCCGTACCCGCGCATGCTTTACCGGATCTATCCATAGCAATGAAAATAGGTTTCCTCAGTCTCGGCTGTCCCAAGAACCTCGTCGACGGCGAGGTGATGCTGGGCATCGCCCGGGACGCCGGGCACGAAATCACCAGCGACGCGTCGAACGCGGACGTGATCGTGGTGAATACCTGTGCCTTCATCGACTCCGCGAAGCAGGAATCGGTTGACGCCATCCTCGAGATGGCCGGAAAGAAACGTGACGGCAGCTGTTCGCGGCTCGTCGTCACCGGCTGTCTGGCCGAACGTTATCGGGACGAGCTGAAGAAAGAGATTCCCGGAGATCGACGCCGTGCTTGGAACAGGCGAGGTGCCGAGGATACTGGATGCTGTCGGTGCTCGGGACTCGGGACTCGGGACTCGAGAGTCGTCACTCGGCGGGGGCGCACCGGTCACGTTTTTCAAGAGACCACCAATTCAGAAAGCCGAGCCCCGAGCCCCGAGACCCCGAAGCCCCGGCGTCCCCGACTACCTCTACGACGCCGACACGCCGCGTCTGCTGACGACCCCGTCGCACTTCGCATACGTGAAGGTCGGCGAAGGCTGCGACTACACGTGTGCGTTTTGCATCATCCCCACACTGCGCGGCTCGTATCGCAGCCGGACCGCACGACTCCATCGTGCGCGAGGCGCGGGCGCTGGCGGAACGCGGCGTTCGAGAGCTGCTCCTGATCTCGCAGGACACCACTTTCTTCGGCATCGATCGCGGCGAGCGTGGTGCGCTCGGACGCCTGCTGCGCGAGTTGAACCGCATCGAGGGGCTGACGTGGATCCGGCTGCTCTACCTGTACCCCACCACGATCACCGATGACGTGCTCGACGGCGATGGCGGAATGCGAGAAGGTCTGCCGTTACATCGATCTGCCTCTGCAACATGCCGTCTGCGGACGTACTCAAGCGGATGCGACGACCAGGAAACCGGCAGACCTACGAGCGATTGCTCGCCAGGATTCGGGACCGCGTTCCTGGCGTCACCCTCCGCACGACGGTCATCGTCGGCTTTCCCGGCGAGACCGACGCGGACTTTGCGGAGCTCGAAAGCTTCGTCGCCGGAACGCGGTTCGACCACCTCGGCGTCTTCACGTATTCGCACGAGGAAGGGACACGGGCCTATCAGTTCGAAGACGACGTGCCGGCCACTGATGAAGCGGCGGCGGCGGAACGCCCTGATGGCGCGTCAGAAGCGGATCGTCGCGCAGGCTCAGAAAGCCCGAATCGGAAGCGAGGTGGAGGTGATGGTCGATGGACCGTCGCCGGAACACGATCTCGTGCTGCAGGGACGGCTCGAGGGGCAGGCGCCAGACATCGACGCGGTCGTCTACTTGACTGATTTCGACCCGGAGGTCGGTCAGGCAGGGGCAGCTCGTCCGTGGCCGTATCGTCGAGGTCGCGGGACTACGACGTCGTCGTCTCGCCAGCCAGCTGATCCTTAGGGGTTCCGGCCGCCGTTTGGCACCCCTTTGCTGTGTTATATTTATGGGTGGCAGCTTCGAGTAAGGTTACCCGAGTGGGCCTGTGCCCACTTTTTGTTTTTCAGGGGTATCCCGATGGCCGCTGCGCTCGACGTGGGGAGCGGGGCGCGCCGGCATGGGGCGGCACGGGGGGTGTCGGCGGCCGGCGCTCGTGACGCGGCACTCAAGTGCCGCGCTCCTAGGCACAAGACAGGCATTGAGCACGGAACGGTTGGCGAAGGTTCGGGCCGCGGCCGAGCGTGTGGCGCGGACGTTCGGACCTGGAGATCTTCGACGTGCAACTTCGGCGTGAGCCGATCGGGATGGTGTTGCGCGTCATCATCGATCGGCCCGACCGAGGCGTGCCGGAAACGGTCGACGAGTCCGTAGGGATCGCAGGACTGTCAGCGGGTCAGCCAGGATCTGAGCGCGCTGCTGGACGTCGAAGAAGAGCGAGTTCGGGGAGCCCTCGCTCGGTCACGAATACACCCTTGAAGTGTCGTCGCCGGGACTGGATCGGCCACTGCGCCACGAGGCGGATTACCGCCGGTTCGCAGGGCCGGCTGGCGAAGATCGTAACGACCGAGCCGATTGCCGGCCAGTCGGCGTTCGCAGGGCGGATTGCCGGGGTTGAGGACGGAGCAGGTGGTGCTGAACGAAGGCCGGAAGGTACATCGCGTGCCGCTGGCTCGTATCAAGCGCGGGAATCTGTCGGTCGAGTTTTAGGAACTGAGACTTTACATGGCCACGACGAACCCTCTGCTTCAGCAGATCGACGCGATCGCCAAGGAAAAAGGCGTCGAGCCGGAAATCATCATCAACGCCGTGCAGGATGCGCTCGAAGCGGCCGCTCGCAAGAAATACAAGGGCGAGGAGCTGAAGGCGCGCTTCAATCCCGATACCGGAGATTTCGATCTCTTCACGGTGAAGAAGATCGTGACCGAGGTCACCGACGCGGCGACGCAGTTCTCGCTCGCCGAGGCGCGCGAGATGTACGGCGAAGAAGCCGAAGTCGACATGGAAATCGAGTTCCCCAGAGACAAGGGAGATCTCGGGCGCATCGCTGCGCAGACCGCCAAGCAGGTGATCTTCCAGAAGGTCCGCGAGGCAGAGCGCGAGAACGTCTACGCCGAGTACAGCCAGCGGATCGGCGAGGTCGTCAACGGCATGGTGAAGCGATTCGAGAACGGCGACATCATCATCGAGCTCGGACGCGTCGAATCCCAACTGCCGCGCAAGGAACAGTCGCGCGCCGAGAACTACACCGTCGGCGACCGCGTCCGCGCGGTGATTCGTGGCGTGAACCGCAGCGCCAAGGGACCGCAGATCGTCTTGTCGCGGACCGACCCGGCGCTTGCTCATCAAGCTCTTCGAGCAGGAAGTGCCGGAGATCTACGACGGCACGGTGATGATTCGCGGCGCCGTGCGCGAGGCCGGCGATCGCGCGAAAGTCGCCGTGTACTCGCGCGAGCGTGACGTCGATCCGGTCGGCGCCTGCGTCGGCATGAAGGGCACGCGCGTGCAGTCCATCATCCGCGAGCTGCGTGGCGAGAAGATCGACATCGTCGAGTGGTCGGAGGATCCGATCATCTTCGTCACCAACGCGATCAGCCCGGCGAAGGTCCAGCGCGTCTCCATCGTGGACGACGCCGAGCGGGTGATGGAAGTGATCGTCGAGGACAAGCAGCTGTCGCTGGCGATCGGCAAGAAGGGCCAGAACGTGCGCCTTGCGGCGAAGCTGACCGGCTGGAAGATCGACATCAAGAGCGAGGAAGAAAAGCGCCGGGAGGTCGAGGAGCAGCTGGGCGCGCTCGAAATCGGCGAACAGCCGAAGGATGAAGGCAGCCAGGAGCCGCTCGAGGCCGTAACGAGGCTTCAAGTGAAGCCAGAGGCCGGTCGTGAAACGAGGCTTCGAATGAAGCCGAGGCCCTTACCGACGACGTGATGGAAATCGCGGCTCCGAGGCATCGAGCGAGATCGAGGAAGGCACCGAAGCCGCGGCGCTGGCGGCCAGCGCGAGCGAAGACGAGTCAAAGACGGAAGGCAATCAGTAGGAACGTGAGCTGAATGGCAACAGTCCGGATTTATAGGGTTGCGGAGCTGCTCAATACCTCGAGCCAGGAAGTGATCGCGCTGCTCAAGCGCGACCATGGGATCGAGGTGAAAAGCGCGTCGAGCACGATCGAAGAGGTCGTCGCGCGGCAGTTCGTCGAGCGCCTCGCGCGCCAGCGCAATATCAATGTGCCTTCGAACGCTTCGTTTGCCGATGCGCCAGCCGCACAGAAGGGGCGCAAGCCGACGAAGGCGCCGGAGCCTGCCCGGCCCGCTGCACCGTCGCTGCCTCCGCCCCGCCTGGTGAAGAGCGCGAAACCGGCTGCGCCGCCCGCGGACGCGCCACCGATGTCGGCCGCGACCGCCGACACCGTCGTGGAGCCACCGCCCGCGCCGGAAGCCGTGCTCGTACCGCCGCCTATTCCGGAAGCGCCGCCCCTGCCGATTGAAACACGGTCGGAACCGGTTGAGGAGGTCGAAGTCGTTGCGCCTGCGCCCGTGGAAAGTGCGCCGGTTCAGATTCAGCCCGAACGAGAACAGGAAGAGCCCGCGATTGCGGCACGTGTGACTGAGAGCGTTGCGCCCAAACCCCCGGCCCCGGTTACCCCCATCACTCGCGAACCGGTGACGCCGTCACCGGCGCCGCGGCCTGTCATGCCGCCCCCCACGGGTCGCATCGTGCCGCCGACGTTGAGACTGCGCGTCGAGGATCCGCGAACTGGCCAGGCTCCACCGGCGCCACCGCGACGGCCGGTTCTGGTCCGTCCGCCGGTTGCGCCGCCGCAGGCGCCGCAGGCGCCGACTGGAAACCTGAGCCGGCCGGCTGGAGCGCGTCCAGGACAACCCGGCGCGGGCGGCGCGGCCGCTCGTGCGCCCCAGCGTCCCGGATCACTGCCTCCGCGACAGGCTCCGATGGGTGGACCTCGCCCGCTGCCGTCGCAGCCTGTACGCCCGGCGACGCCGGCGCGGCCCGGGCGCGCCACCGCCAGGCTATCGTCCGCCGACATACCGGCCATCCGCCCCGCGAACCGGGACGCAGCGCACGCGATCACCCGCGCGTCTCGGTGCCGTCGCCGTCACCGGCGGCGCCGCCGCCCGTCACCCGGACGATCACGCTGGCGGAGGGCATGACCGTCGCCGATCTCGCCGCGAAGCTGGACGTCAAGGCCAAGGACGTTCTGCGCAAGCTGATCGAGCGCCGCGTGATGATGACCATCAACAGCACGCTCGACGACGATACGGCATCGATGATCGCGCGCGAGTTCGGCGCCGACGTGAAGATGCAAACGTTCGAAGAGGAGATGCTGCAGGTCGAGGCCGAGGACGTCAGCCCCGCCGACATCGTCACGCGCGCGCCGGTCGTGACCGTCATGGGCCACGTCGATCACGGCAAGACCACGCTGCTCGACGCGATTCGCTCGGCGCGGGTCGCCGAGCGCGAGGCGGGCGGCATCACGCAGCACATTGGTGCATACGCGGTGCAGGTCAACGACCGCAACGTCGTGTTCCTGGATACACCGGGTCACGAGGCGTTCACGATGATGCGCGCGCGCGGCGCACGCGTCACCGACGTCGTCATCCTCGTCGTCGCGGCCGACGACGGCGTGATGCCGCAGACGAAGGAAGCGATCGATCACGCGAAGGCTGCCGGGGTTCCAATCCTCGTCGCCATCAACAAGATCGACAAGCCGGACGCGAATCCCGACCGCGTGAAGAAGGAACTGGCCGATCTGGGCCTCGTTCCCGAGCAGTGGGGCGGCTCGACCGTCATGGTCGAAGTCTCGGCCAAGAAGAAGCAGAACCTCGAGCTGCTGCTGGAAATGATCCTGCTCGTCACCGAGATGAGCGAGCTGAAGGCCAATCCGAAGCGCAGCGCGTCGGGCACCGTGCTCGAAGCCAAGCTGGACAAGGGCCGCGGTCCGGTCGCCACGATCCTCGTGCAGGACGGCACGCTGCGTGTGGGCGACACGTTCATCGCCGGGACGATCGTGGGCAAGGTTCGCGCGCTCATCGACGATCGCGGACGCCAGCAGAAATCTGCGGGCCCCGCGACGCCGGTCGAAGTGCTCGGTCTCGGCGGACTGCCGCAACCGGGTGATGCGTTCCAGGCGCTCGCGGATGCGGCCAAGGCGCGGCAGATCGCGCTCTTCCGTCAGGCGCAGGCCAAGGAGAAGGCGCTTGGCGGCAAGGGTGCGCGTCTGACGCTCGAGTCGCTGCAGCAGCAGATTGCCGAAGGCGGCATGAAGGAGCTGCCGATCATCATCAAGGCCGACGTGCAGGGCTCGGCCGAGGTGCTGGCCGACACGCTCACGAAGCTGAGCGACGACAAGGTCAAGATCCGGATCATCCACAGCGGCGTCGGCGCCATCAACGAGTCCGACGTCCTGTTGGCGTCCGCGTCGAACGCGATCATCATCGGCTTCAACGTGCGGCCGGATCGCAACGCCTCGGACGTCGCCGAGCGCGAAAAGGTGGACATCCGCCAGCACTCGATCATTTACAACGTCACGGACGAGATGAAGAAGGCGATGGCCGGACTCCTCGATCCGACGTTCAAGGAAGTGCGTCTCGGGACCGCCGAGGTCCGGGACACCTTCAAGGTGCCGAAGTTCGGGACCATCGCGGGGTGCATGGTGGTCGAAGGCCGCATCACCCGCGCCGGCGACACGACCGCGCGGCTCGTCCGCGACAACGTCGTCGATTTACGAAGGCAAGATCGGCTCGCTCCGCCGATTCAAGGACGACGTCTCCGAGGTCAAGTCCGGGTTCGAGTGCGGCATCGGCTTCGAGAAGTTCAACGACATCAAGGTCGGCGACATGATCGAAGCGTTCGTCGTGGAGCGAATCGCCGCACCTGTTTAATCGGATGGGCGATCGGAAAACGGCAATGGGAATGGCACGGTCCATTGGCTTCATTTGCCCGATTTCCGTTCGCCCATTGCCGATTTCCGATTTCCCATTTCGATAACATGTCAGGCCCAGAACGTGCCAGCCGTGTCGGTGATCAGATCCGCGTCGAGATCGCGGACCTCCTCGCCCGCGAGGTGCACGATCCGGGCATCGGGTTCCTCACCATCACCTACGTCAAGGTAACCTCCGATCTGCAGCAGGCGCGCGTGTACTACACGACGATGGGCGACGAGAAGGCCCGTCGCGAGAGTCAGCGCGCGCTGGATCGTGCCGCACCGTTCCTTCGCCGCCAGCTCGGCCGGCGGCTGCGCCTGAGGCGCGTGCCCGACCTGCAGTTCTTCTTCGACGCCAGCATCGAGCGGCAGGACAGGATCGAGCAGATCCTGCAGGACCTCAATGTTGAGCGGACCGAGCGCGCGGAAAGCAGTAGTACCCACGATGACCTCCCGGCAGACGATGAGCGCAAGGGGAACTGACGACCGGCAACGGATCAGTTCGGACGTCTTTCAGCAGATTGTCGGCGAGCTGCGGAAGCGGCAGAAGTTCCTGCTGACCTCCCACGCGCGGCCGGACGGCGATTCCATCGGATCGCAGCTGGCGATGGCCTTCGCGCTCGACGCGCTGGGCAAACAGGTCCGCATCGTCAACGCCGACGCCGCCCCCGATCACTATCTCGAGTTCCCCGGCGTCGATCGCATCGAGATCGCTCCCGCTGTTCCGCCGGACGCCGATGCCGACACGGTGATCGTCATGGAGTGCAGCGACCTCGCGCGCACCGGTGTCGCCGGGTTCGACGGCCGCCACATCATCAACATCGACCACCACGCCGGCAATCGGATGTACGGGGCACTGAACTGGTTCGACGAGTCGGCTGCCGCCTGCGGTGAAATGGTGTTCGACGTGATCCGCGCGCTCGGCGTGCCCATGACATTCGAGATCGCGACGCACATCTACCTGGCGATCCTCACCGACACCGGATCCTTTCATCATTCGAACATCACCCCGCGAACGTTCGAGATCTGCCGGCAGACAGTGGAAGCGGGCGTCAAGCCGGCGGCGATGGCCCGGCGCGTGTTCGACAGCAACAGCCTCGGCAAGCTGAAGCTGATTGGCGCGCTCCTCGACTCGATGAAGCTCGTGGACGAGGGCAGGCTGGCGGTTCTCTACATGGACGACGCGATGCTGTCGGCGTGCGGGTGCACGCACAACGATACGGAGGGCGTCATCAATCTGCCGCTCACCGCACGGGAAGTCCAGGCAGTCGTCTTCTTCAAGGCCCTGTCGGACGGCGAGATCCGTGTGAGCATGCGATCGAAGTACGACGTCGACGTCCGGCGGGTCGCTAACCAGTTCGGGGGCGGGGGCCACAAGAACGCGTCGGGCTTCAGCGTCACCGGCCGCCTCGCCGACGTCCAGCCTGACATCCTGGACCGCATCACGCGCGCCATTGCGGAAGGGCTCCAGTCGCGGCCCTAGCAGAGCTGAAACGTGCATCAACTGCCAACGTCCAACTCCCAACTCCCAAGCAGAGGCGATCGAGCGAGTTGCGTGAAGACGCAGCGGCACGGCTGTGTGGTTCGTCTTCCACCCCAGCACGCTCGAGCGGCTTCTCCTTGGGAGTTGGAGGTTGGAAGTTGAACCCTGTTCTTGATGCCATGAACGGCGTGCTCGTCGTCGACAAACCGCCCGGCCCGACGTCTCACGACGTCGTCGCCGTCGTGCGGCGGGCCATCCGCGAAAAACGCATCGGACACACGGGTACGCTCGACCCGCTGGCCACAGGCGTGCTTCCGCTCGTGGTCGGCCAGGCGACGCGTCTCGCTTCCCTGCTGAGTGCGTCCGACAAGGACTACGTCGCGGACATCAGATTCGGCGCGGCGACAGCAACGTTCGATGCGGAGGGACGTGCCGGCCAGACCTCGAGACCGGAAAGGCCGTGGGCGAGGTGGCGACGCCACCGGTGCCCGCAGGGCTGAGTGCAGATGCAATCTCGCAGGTGCTCCCCGACTTCGGCGGCACATACCTGCAGACGCCGCCGGCGTTCTCGGCGAAGAAATCAGGCGGCGTCAGGGCGTACACGAAAGCGCGCAAGAACGAGGCACAGTCGCTGACCCCGGTGAGCGTCACCGTCTCGTGCGATCGCACTGGAGGCGTATGAGTCGGGCCTGGCGCGAGTGCGGCTTCGGGCGTCGGCCGGGTTCTATGTTCGGTCGTTTGCGCACGACCTGGGCCAGCGGCTCGGGTGTGGCGCCTACCTCGAAGCGTTGTGCCGGACGTCGGCAGCCGGTTTTCGCCACGAGGATGCCGTCCCTCTCGAACTCATCGTGCAGGAGCCCGATCGAGCCCTCGATCGGATGGTGCCTCTGCACCGTCTGTTGCCAGACATGCCGGCCATCGTCCTCAACGATCGGGGAATCCGGCGGACGGCTCACGGTAATACGCTGAGCCTCGGGGACTTGGCTTCGACGTCTGGCCTGGGTGTGAGCTCCGCACCGGTCGCGACGAACTTCGCGGCGGCGAAGGTGAGGGTTCTCGACGGAGAGGGACACCTCCTGGCGATCGCCACGCGACTGGAGAACGGGCTTTTGCATCCGGCGATCGTATTAATGTAAAATGTTGAGTCGCTTGGAATTGTAATTTCCGGTCCATACATCCTGATCCGCAAACGTCCCCGGAACAGCAATTCCCGTAACAATTCGGCAACGGCGGTCTGGTGCGGCGCCATCATGCGTCGACGGTCTGGACCGTGCGTGGAGGTTTGACGTGGCTCTTCAAAAGGACCGCAAGACGAACATCATCGGCAGCTACCGTACTCACGACTCAGACACCGGCTCTCCCGAAGTTCAGGTTGCGCTGCTCAGCGAGCGCATCAACTACCTCACGGAACACTTCAAGACCCACGCGAAGGATCATCATTCGCGACGCGGCCTCCTCAAGCTGGTTTGGCAGCGGCGCCGGCTGCTGGACTATCTGAAGGGGAAGGACACCGATCGGTATGCCGAGCTGATCCGCAGGCTGGGGATCAGGAAGTAATACAGGCCGAAGGAAAGGCATCGCAAGAATCAGAGACAGACCTATGCACACACGTAACATCACCTTCGGCCGACAGTCGCTGTCGATCGAGACCGGCCGCCTGGCCAAGCAGGCTGACGGTTCGGTCATCGTTCGGGCCGGCGACACCATGGTGCTCGTCACCGCCTGCGCGGCGCCAAACCCGCGCGAGGGCATCGATTTCCTGCCCCTCACGGTGGACTACCGGGAATACACGTACGCGTCCGGGCGGATTCCCGGCGGTTTCTTCAAACGCGAGGGCAAGCCGAGCGAAAAGGAAGTGCTCACCAGCCGACTGATCGATCGGCCGATCCGGCCGCTCTTCCCGTCAGGCTGGCGTCACGAAACGCAGATCATCGCGCTCGTGCTCTCCGCCGACGCCGAGAACGACAGCGACGTGCTGGCGATCACCGGCGCCTCTGCGGCGCTGGCGCTCTCGAGCATTCCCTTCACGAAGACGACAGCAGGCGTGCGCGTCGGTCTGATCGAGGGCGAATACATCATCAACCCGACGTTCGAGCAGCGGCGGCGCAGCCGTCTCGACCTGATCGTCGCCGGCACGCGTGACGGCATCGTCATGGTCGAGGCCGGCTCGAAAGAGGTCTCCGAAGAAGAGATGATTCAGGCCCTCGAGCGGGCGCACGACGCGATCAAGGAAATCGTCGTCGGCATCGATGCGCTGGCCAAGGACGCCGGCCAGAAGAAGACGGTCGTCGCCCCGCGGGAGATCGGCCACGACTTCTATCGCGAGGTCGAAGAAAAGGTCTATGTGCCGCTCAGCGAGGCGATGCGGATCCGCGAAAAGCTCGAGAATTACGACCGCGTCGATCAGGTCCTGGACGATCTGATTGCGAGCATTCCCGAAGGCGAGGTCGAGCGCCGGCTGGAAGCGAAGCACATCTTCAAAGAGCTGAAAGAAAAGGTGATGCGCGACGAGGCACTCGAGCGCGGCAAGCGTCTCGACGGCCGCGCCTTCGACGAGATCCGGGCGATCACGGTCGAAGTGGGAGTCCTGCCTCGCGCCCACGGCTCGACGGTGTTCACGCGCGGCGAGACGCAGGCGCTCGTCACCGCCACCCTCGGTACGGCCGAGGATCAGCAGAAAATCGAGATGGTGGATGGCGAGTCGTGGAAGCGCTTCATGCTCCACTACAACTTCCCGCCGTTCTCGGTCGGTGAAGTGGCCTTCTTGCGAGGGCCCGGTCGACGAGAGGTCGGTCATGGCGCGCTCGCCGAGCGCGCACTCGCCCCGATGATCCCCGCCGAAGAGAAGTTCCCCTACACCATCAGAGTCGTCTCGGACATCCTCGAATCGAACGGTTCGTCGTCGATGGCCTCGGTGTGCGGTGGCTCACTGGCGATGATGGACGCGGGCGTCCCGTTGAAGGCGCCTGTCGCCGGCGTGGCGATGGGCCTGCTCATGGACGAGAAGACGGGCCGTCACGCCATCCTGTCGGACATCGCGGGCGCCGAGGATCACTACGGCGACATGGACTTCAAGGTCGCCGGAAGCGCCGAAGGCATCACCGCGCTGCAGATGGACATCAAGGTGGGCGGCATCACCATGGAGATCATGCGCAAGGCGCTCGAACAGGCGCGCCAGGGACGCATGTTCATCCTCGGCAAGATGCAGGAAACGCTGAGCACGCCGCGCACCAGCGTCTCGAACTACGCGCCGCGGATCGTCACTATCCGGATCCCGGTCGACAAGATCCGTGACGTCATCGGACCGGGCGGCAAGATGATCCGGAGCATCATCGAGCGCACCGGCGTGAAGATCGACGTGGAAGACGACGGGCGGGTGAACGTCGCCTCGGCGGATCAGGCCTCGGCGCAGAAGGCGATCGGAATCATCCAGGAGCTGACCGCGACGCCGGAGCTGAACAAGACCTACATGGGAAAGGTTCAGCGGATCACCGATTTCGGCGCGTTCGTCGAGATCATGCCCGGCCTCGACGGCCTTCTGCACATCTCGGAAATCGCGCACTACCGGGTGAAGGATGTCAGGGACGAGCTGAAAGAGGGCGAACAGGTGATGGTCAAAGTCATCAATATCGACCCCTCCGGCAAGATCCGGCTCAGCCGGAAGGCCCTGCTCCAGCCCGAAGAGGGTCAGGCGCGCCGGGAAGAAGGCCGCCGCGAACCCGCCAAGAAAGAGTAACGTCAAACCCTATATCCGGGGAGGGACAACCAAACCCCCTCCCCCGGCGTCTGTACCTAGTAGGTCCGGCTTCGGCCGGACTCTACAGGCTGCACCACCTTCGCACCGACAATCGTAAGTACGTGTTCGAATTCTGGCGACGGCGCGTCAAGATTCCGTCGCAGGCCGACCTCAGCCGTTGGCCTCGGAATTGCTGATCACGAAGCAGCGGATTCGCTACTCCGCTGGTCGTGTTTTGGCAGCGAATCTAACCTTGGGGGACGCATGCATCGACCGGGACGGAACACATTCATGGCGCTCGCGGGTGTTGTGCTCGTTGCCGCTGTCTGGACCCGTGTTTCCGCTCGTCAGAACGTCAAGGAGTTCGCCGTCGAAGGGAACCAGTACGCCTTCTCGCCGGATCGGATCGAGGTCCAGAAGGACGACCTGGTCAAAATCACGTTCTCCGCGCGCGACATGGCGCACAGCATCACCATCGACGAATACCGCATCTCGAAGCGCGCCGCGGCCGGCCAGTCAGTCGTCCTCGAGTTCCGCGCCGATCGCACCGGCACGGTCACCTTCTATTGCAACATGATGCAGGACGAGCGCTGCCGGAACATGAAGGGCCAGCTGGTCGTCCGCTAAGCGGACGTCGGACGTGCCGGGGCAAGTGCGGGCAAGTCCGCCGCGACCAATGCCGCAAAGATGGCTTCACAGCGGGGCGATCTGACCGTCCGCCGATCTAGCGGTAAATCGCGGTGTGCGCACGCCAGCCAGCGTCGGACAGTCGCACAACTTATCAGGCTCCATCGATCATCGACCGCCCGGTGAATGGTGCGATGATCGCTCGCGCCGCGCGCACAATGAGGCGAGTAAGCATCGTCGCCGTCGCTATCGTTGCTGCATTCGATGGCAAGTTGGGCGTGCTCGAACGGGCGCTCGGAAATCCAGGGCCCGAACTGACGGCGAAACGTGAGCCGCCCAGGCCTCACGAGCCACAGGCTTCGCCCCCAGGTCAGCCACGCCGATCCTGCGACGAGTCCAAGTGTTAGCACGTACGCGGCAAAACCCGGCCGATTGGACACGTCCACGCGCATCCCGGCGATCCAACCCAGCGTCACGAGCGCCGTAACGCACCAGAGGATCAGTGCCTGCGCCGGTCGCGCCCGCTGTTCCAGCCGTCTCAGTTGCATGCAGCCGTCCTCGCCGACCTGGACTTCCCAGCCGGGTGGCGGACTTGCGATATCAATGGCGGCATCATCGTCGGACAGGTGGAGAGCGTCGCGGAGCCAGCGGCAAATCGTGGTGCGCCCGTCAAGTGTCCCCAGATCCGTGAGGAGTCGGGAGCCGGACGAAGTATCCGCTACCAGCGCCTTGTCGTGATGGCGAACTCTAATCCGGCGAATGGCCGCGCGATCGATGACCCTCACGCGCCTGAAGGGCCCGGCGCGGCGCGTCAGTTCCAGGCCGGCAGGCAGCAGGTGTAGGCGATCCTCTCCAGCGAGATCCCTGAGCAGTCGCGTGATCGCGGCGATCCCCCCGAAAGTCCAGAGAGTGAGCCAGATCAGCAGGAAGAGAAGGACGAAGGAGTGTGCGCCAGCCGAAAACCATTTCGCCGTCGCGGTCGAAATCGGCAGGCCGGCCAGAGCGGGGATGGTCGACGCAATCAACGCGGCGATGACGCCGAGCGCCACGGCCTCGCCAATCGCCCAGCCGACGAGCCAAACCGTGAGAAATGCCGCACTGACGTAGCGGAACCCACCGGTCGCGCGCAGCGTTGCCGTGGATTCGATGAAGGTCATATCAACATCGAACGCGGGTTCCCCTGCTTCGCGGCGTCCAGGCGAGCCTGCCATGTGTCGCGATTGGCGCGCAGGCGCCGGCTCGCGCTGACGTTCCTCGGCGTCATCGGCCCTTCTGGTGACAGAATCGTCCAGTCGGTCAGCCGCTCGAGACCGAACTCACCGCGCTGTCCTTGCCGCAGGCTCGGCACCCGATGCGGCGCATTCGCGAGCGTCGCATCGACCTTGTCCCCGAGCACCTGATGAACCTCGAACCAGAGGTGTTCGCGATCCGTTGGCGCCCCGCCTTCGACCTCGTATCCCAGCTTGACCACCGCCGGGAGATTGAGGCTGGCGAACTCTTCCTTGAGGTCGCGGAAGACGTCGAGCGTCTGTCGCGCGCGTTCGGACATCAATGCGGTCGCGGCCACCGAGAACGGGATGACGAACCCATCGGAACCTAGCCGCGACAGAAAACGCGACGGTATCGGACGCGTACGCCAGCGGCCTAATAGGCCTCCCACAGGTTCGCAGATGACCGCACGCCGGCCCGAATGTGCCGCGTCTGGTTCGCGAAGCCTGGCGTGTTCCGGGGCCGCTTCCGCCTGGTAGCGGTCTACTGGCACGAGCCTGACCTCGCCATGCGGAACCGCCAGCGGAAAGCGATCGACGTCATGAGCCACTGCACCCTCGAGAGCACCAAACGCCAGGGCGCGGATCGGATCGCTGCAGTTGGCCACGAACACAGGTGACGGCTGGAGCACGTCGATGTCGAATGCCCGCAATTCCTCGAGACCGTGCGTGTGCAGCCAACCACACGCGCCGCGTCCTGTGAGTCCTGCACCGCGTGGATGGTGTACAGCGACTCGATGTCCAGATCGGCGTCGTGCGCGAGCTCGTCATCGAGCATCGCCTGCGACCAGTAGAGCATCGAGGCGTCATCGATCGCAACCGCGCCATCCGCCTGCATCAGTGCGCGCAGCCAGAACAACAGACGTTTGCGATCCCTGAGGACATTCTGATGCTGGGCGCGGATACGGACCGCCACCACAGCCTCGCCTATGCGTGCGCGGGCCTTCTCATCGTCCGAGAGGGTGAGCGTGTGAGCGATGAGCTCGGGTGGCAGCGGCATGAGTTGCCGAAGGCATGCGATCTCGGCCTCTCCCCGAACAGGGTGTGTCACGGCCACCGCCCATACCTGGTCGCCCGACGGCGTGGTCCGCTTGCACGTCACCGGCTCGCGGAGTCCGGACAGTTGTTCGAGCGGTGGCGGAATCGACCCGGGGTAGAGGACACGGCCGGACGCCGGAAGGTCGCGCCGAAGAAACGAGAACACCGCGCCGGCATTATCACACGGCTGACGCGTCGACGCTTGATGATGGAGACGAGGCGAGCCGGAACGGGCAGACTGCAAGACCGGCAAAGGGGTCAGACCATTCGCGGATTATGCCGTTCCGAGCACCTTCTCGTTCCCGATCCTGAGCCGGCTGCGGCGGTAGCCGTAGCCGAAGTACAGCGCGATCCCCAGGACCATCCAGATGATCAGGCGCTCCCACGTTTCCCAGGGGAGGCCGGCCATCAGGATCAGGCTGACCACGGCGGAGAGGATCGGAAGCGCGGGCACCATCGGCATGCGGAACGGGCGCGGCAGATCGGGTTGCGTGCGGCGCATCACGATGATGCCGAGCGAGACGATGACGAACGCCATCAGTGTCCCGATGCTGACGAGGGTCCCAAGCGTGCCTATCGGCGTCAGCCCCGCCGCGAGCGCGACCAGGACGCCAGTGACGATGGTGGAGATGTGCGGCGTGTGGAGACGAGGGTGCACTCTCCCCGCCCACTCAGGCAGCAGCCCGTCGCGTGACATGGCGAGGAAGATGCGCGGCTGCGCGAGCATCATGACGACCATGACCGAGCTCAGGCCGGCCAGCGCGCCCACGGTGACGAGCACCTTGACGACCGCCATGGTTCCCTCCCACGGCGTTCCCGCCGCGCGCCCGGCCGCCGCATCGATGGCGACCACGAGCGGCGCTGGCTGATTCAGCATCTCGCGATACGGCACCAGACCGACCATCACGCCAGAGACGAGCACGTACAGCACCGTGCACACAGCCAGCGATCCGAGGATCCCGAAAGGCATGTCTCGTTGCGGGTTGCGCGCCTCCTGCGCCGACGTCGAAACCGCGTCGAAGCCGATGTACGCGAAGAAGATGACGCCTGCCCCGCGCAGGATCCCGCTCCAGCCGTACTCGCCGAAACGCCCGGTGTTCTCGGGGATGAATGGATGCCAGTTCGCCTGATTGATGAAGAGCGCGCCGGCGCCGATCACGATGAGCACCACCGCGACCTTGACGACCACGATCACTGCGTTCACGCTCGCGGACTCTTTGACACCGATGATGAGGAGGGCCGTCACCAATGCCGTGACGATGACGGCCGGCAGATTGAACACGGCTGTCACCGAGCCGCCACCGGCGAGTTGCACGACGGTGCCGGGGGCAGCGCTCAAGGCTGGGCGGAAAACCGAGGCCCAACTGTCCGAGGAGTGTGACCAGCGTGCCGGACCACCCCACCGCCACCGTCGCGGCTCCAAGTGCGTACTCGAGGATGAGGTCCCAGCCGATGACCCAGGCGACGAACTCACCGAGCGTCGCATAGGCATAGGTATAGGCAGATCCGGCGACGGGAACACTCGACGCGAACTCGGAATAGCAGAGCGCCGCGAGCACGCTCGTCAGGCCGGCCAGGACCATGGAGATGACGATGGCCGGCCCAGCATTGGCGGCGGCCGCCTGCCCGGTGAGGACGAAAATGCCGGTGCCAATGATGGCCCCGACACCCAACATGACCAACTGCCAGGGCCCGAGCACCCGCTTGAGTGTGGCCTCGCTGGAACCTAACTGCTCTCGCTGGATCTGATCGATCGGCTTCGTGGCAAAAATGGACATCGAACCCTCCGGGACCCGGCTCCGGGCAACCGACAGCACTAGGTCCAGTTGAGTCGACGGGACAACGGGAAGTCCTGAAGGCGACGTCAAATAAGCTGGAAGAATTGTTTAAGTTCTTCTTAGGAAGGTCTGATATCGGCTGGTAGCGGCTGCCTCTGCGCCTTCGCGGCGGTGCAGGCCGGGCTCTCATTTGAAGCCGGAGATCCAGAAAGCAGTTGCGTTCGCGCGGCGGCTGAGCCAGACTGCATCGTTTTTCTCAGCCCCCAACCGTCAACAGAGAGAGTCCAGATCATGACCACGAAACGCTTCCTTGCGGCGGTCGTCCTCATCGGGGTGTCCACCGGGATCGTTCTCGCTCAGTCCACCAATCCACTGGTCGGCACCTGGAAACTGAACGTCGACAAATCCAAGGCGCCGTTCAAGAGCGGAGCAACCACAATCGAGGCGGTCGGTGAGGGGATCAAGTTCATGGTGGACCTCGTGGGCGCAGACGGCACGAAGCACCACTGGGAATTCACAGCCAACTTCGACGGCAAGGACGCTCCCGTGAAGGGGGAGAATCCGTACGGCGACACCGTGGCGCTGACGCGCGTCGACGCACGCACAATAAGGATCGTGAACAAGTACCAGGGGAAACCGACGACGACTCATACGATCGTCGTTTCTGCGGACGGCAAGACGCGGACGACGACTGCCAAGGGGCCCGACAAGACAGGGAAGCCGGCCGACGCGGTGTCGTTTTACGAGAAGCAGTAAGCGTGTTCATCGCCGATGTCGTGATCTCCTGATACGCCGCATACGCGACAAGCCGCTCGCTCAAAACCTTAGCTCCACGTTTTCTCAGCTGGCGAATGGTCCACGGACTGGTACTGTGCGTGCGTGTCGGGAGCAGCCCTGAACTTGCGCTCACCGTTCTCAATGCGAGGGAGTTATAGAGCATGACGCGGCGTCTCGCCCACACCGTCTTCGGCTCCGCCGTGGCGATCTGCCTCCTCAGCGGTGCAGCGTCAGTGGTGACTTGGCGACCGGTGATAGGTGCAGCCCCGCCCGGCGTACAGGATCAGGAGCCGGTCGTTCTGGTGGGCGCCGGGGATATCGCCAACTGTGACATCAACGGCGGCTCGGGCGCCGTGGCGACCGCAGCACTGCTCGATAGAATTCCGGGGACGGTGTTCACGGTCGGTGATCACGCGTATCCGTCAGGAACGACGAAGGAGTTTCAGGACTGCTACGATACGAGCTGGGGTCGTCACAAGGCGCGGACACGTCCCGCGCCAGGCAACCATGATTATCTCACCGCCAACGCGAAGGGGTACTACGATTATTTCGGCGACAGCGCGGGCCCAGATCGCCGCGGCTATTACAGCTACAACCTCGGTGCCTGGCATGTCGTCTCGCTGAACAGCTTCATTGCCGCCGATCGCCGTTCACCACAGATCGAGTGGCTGCGTCAGGATCTGAAGGACAACCGCGCGACGTGTACGCTTGCCTACTGGCACATTCCGGTTTTCAGCTCAGGCCCTCATGGTAGCGACCTGCGGACATCGTCGCATATGCTGGAGGCCTGGCGGGTGCTCTACGAGTTTCGAGCCGACGTGGTGATTAATGGGCACGATCACGATTACGAACGGTTCGCGCCACAGGATCCGAAAGGCAAAGCCGATCCAGAGCGGGGCGTCAGGCAGTTCGTCGTCGGCACGGGTGGAGCGGGCATCTACCAGTTCAGGCAGATTCGACCGAACAGCGAGGCGCGCAGCAGTCGGTCTTACGGAGTCCTGAAGTTGACGTTGGGCGCCATGCATTACACGTGGGATTTCGTGACCGGCGGCGGTGAGCCGTTTCACGACAGCGGGACCTCAGCGTGCGTGCAGTAACCCAATCCGACATTGGGCCGCCGTCCGCTCGTTGCATCAAGCCGCTCGAATGCGAGATCGTCGCGTCCGCAAAACCTTCCTAAACTCGCTCGGACATGGCGTCACGACCGCGACTGCTTGTGGGCCAGAAGCCATGACGCGACGGCTTCAATCGAGCCGCCTTCGCGCTGCGCGCTACGGCGCCCAGGCGGTGCCTCCGCGGCCTCGAGAATCAGCGCCAGCAAGCCGCTCGCATTCGCCACGCCAAAGCTGGGACCTCTGAGGTTTCTGGAAGCCGGCACGCCCGGGATTGGTCGCGGGTAGCCGGACGCGCGGAATCGGAGGTTCCCATCGGGCAGCAGCGACACCTCGCACCTGTCCCGCTCGCACTCCCAGTCCAGCTCCACGCCGATGACGCCTTCGAGCGCTCCGGGCAGCCATCGTTGGCCCTCCTGAGGTGCAGCCGCCACGACGATCGATCCGTGGATGGAGGCGTCGCGGACGGCAGCCGCGAGCGCGGCCTCATGATCGGCGTTCGTGGTGCCCAGGCTCAGGTTGATTAGCGAAACGTGTTCGCTGGCCGACCACAGGATGGCCGCGACGAGAGCCTGGCCGCTCGTCGCGAGCGTGCGATCGAAAACCTTGACTGCCAGCAACTCCGCGTCCGGCGCGTGATCGCGGATCGCCGCGGCGACCGCGGTCCCGTGCCCCAGACGATCGACGAGATCACCGGAAGCCTCGCCGGCAAGACCAAACGACGCGCCGCCCGAGATCCCCTGCACGTGCGGGTGCGTGTCGTGAATGCCGCTGTCCACGACTGCCACTCGCACTCCGCGTCCGGTTCGACCCTCCAGCGAGGAACGAGATACGACGAACGTGTGCATCAGGACTGCGGGACGGCGCTGCCGGCGCCGGTCGTCCGGAAGAGCGCGGCGAAGGCGCCCGATCGTGCTTCGAGCAGTGCGGGCGGCCCGGATTCGATGACGCGCGCGCCCTCGAGGACGATCGCGCGATCCGCGGATCTCACGAGGTCCAGGCGGTGCGAGATGAGCACGGTGGTTCTGCCGCGCATGACGCTTCGATATCCGTCGATGACATGCCGCTCGGATACCGGGTCGAGCGCCGCCGTCGGCTCATCGAGCACGAGAACCGAGGGGTTTGCGAGGAACGCCCGCGCCAGCGCCAGACGCTGCCGTTCGCCAGCCGAGAGGGCGAGGCCGCGGTCGCCTACCATCGTGCGATCCCCCTGCGGAAGTGATGAGACGAAGCGGGCGATGCCCGCAGCGTCCAACGCCGCGCGAACCTCCGCCTCTGTCGCTTCGGGACGGACGTATCTGACGTTTTCGACGATCGACGCGTTGAACAGCACCGGATCCTGATCGACGATCTGCACGTGGCGCCGGACGTCAGCGAGCCGGAGCCGGCGAAGGTCGAGCCCGTCGAGGCGCACGATTCCCGCGTCGGGATCGAGCAGCCTCACCATCAGGTCGGCGATCGTGGACTTGCCGCTCCCGCTCGCCCCGACGACCGCGAGCACGTCGCCAGGCTCCACGTCAAAGCTGACGCGATCGAGCACGGCGCCACCACGCCCGTGCGTCAGCGACACGTCGTCGAATTCGATCTGCCCACGGACCTCGACGAGCGGCGCCGCCTCCGGGTCTTCGGTGACTTCCGCTGGCGCATCGAGGATTTCGGCCACTCGATGCCAGGACACCCGGGCCGTCGCGAGCGCGCCGTAAAGTCCCATCAGCGCCTGCACCGGCGCGACGACGCGAGCCTGATACGCCATGAAGGCCGCGAGCGTTCCCAGCGTCATTGCGCCGTCGATGACCCTGATGCCACCGTACATGAATACGACAGCGGTGCCCCCTGCGAGAACGAGTCCGGGCAGGCCGCCGGCGAAGTAGTGAAGCCATTGCAGGCGCATCAACTCGCCGATGAACGAATCGTTCAGCCGTGCGAAGCGGTCGACCTCGCGGCGCTGTGCGTTCGACGTCACGACCGCCCTCATTCCCTGCAACGTCTCGATAAGGAAACTGCCGATGTCAGCGCTGCGCTGGCGCATCTCGGCGACGCGGACGTCCAGGCGACGTCTGTAGCGTGCGAGGGCCCAGATGGCGAGCGGCAGCGGTCGTCATGCCCGCGAGAAACAGCCGCCAGTCGAGCCACACGAGCATCGAGATGCTGCCGGCGAGGAACAGAACGTTGCCGACCCAGGCCAGCGCCGCTTCTGCCGCGACCCGCTGGATCTCGCCGATGTCGTTGTTGATCCGCGACACGATGTCGCCGAGCCGCGTGGACGCGTAGAAGCGTGGCGACAAGCGCTGCAGATGCTCGTACAGTTCCCGCCGCATGTCGAAGAGGATCTCGGCGGACACGCGCGTGTAGCGCAGGCCGCTCACCGCGTTCAAGACGAAGCCGATCGCTCCGACGACGATGAAGAGCAGGACGACATGGCGCAGCGCGGCCAGGTCACCGGCAATCAACGCGTCGTCTACCAGCGCTTTCGTGAGGTATGGCAGCCAGAGCGACAGCACCGTGCTCGCCAGGCTGATGATCAGCACGATGGTGAGCCGCCGCCAATACGGGATGATGTAGCGGAATGCGCGCCGGTTCACGGCGGCTCCGTCAACGGCCGGCCGCCGGGGCCGCCGAACCCAAGATGTAGATCTGCGTGGTCATGTCGCCATCGAGGGTGATGGTCCTGAGCAGCTTGAGCGATGCGGCATCGTACAGATCGATCGTGTTTCCGGCCTGGAAGATGTAAAGGATGCTCCCGTTGCCGCTCACGCGCATCGCCATGCGCGGCCGGCCGGGGAATGGCGTTCGCGACACGACGCGCCGGCTCTCGAGATCGAACGTCCAGAACTCGTATTCGCCGATGTTCTGGCTCAACCCGTACGCTCGCTTCCGGTCGGCTGCCACCGTGAAGGAGAGGGGACGGGCGGGACCGATCGGGTGGAAATCGATGTGCTTCTTGACGAGATCGATGCGGCCGATGCCCATGATCCGGCGGTTCTGCACGGGGTCCTGCATGCTGAACAGGCCGGTGAAGAACCCCGGTTCGTCGCTGAACGGATCCATGCCGCCCAGCTGAATGCGTCCGCTCCCGGCTTCGAGCGGCCGTGACAGCTCCCACCGATCGACCTCCGTGAACTTGTCCGTCTCGTAGATGAGGATGTCCTCACCCATGAGGTACATCAGCTTGCCGTCGGGAGAAAAGAGAACGCCGGCGAAGTCGCGCTCCTCACCCTTGGGCCAGGGAATCGTCCTGATGATCTTTCTTCGCCGCGAGGTCGTACTGCACCATCGTCGGCGGGCCGATCTCCCACCGATCGGTCTGCAGCGTGGCGGTCTTGGTGACCAGGATCAAGTATTTGTCGCGCGGATCCGGCTGGAAGCTCGAGATGCGCGTCCGCTTGTTGCCCTCGCTGAGGGTGAAGGTGTCGAGCGTCTTGCGTGCGATCCGGTCGACGACTTCGACACGCTCGAATGTGTAGTCGAGCGTATAGAAGCGCGATCGATCCTGCGACACGACGAGCCTGGTGGCCATCCCGTTCTTGAGCGGGATCTCGCCGATGACCTTCTCGGTAGTTTCGTCGAGCACCGCGATCGACCCTTTGTAGGTCCCGACGTAGATCGAGTTCGGCCCGGATCCGTTCTGGCGCGCCGCGATTGGCGCGGAGATGAGCAGGACCGAGCGCGAGGGCGGCAGCGTTACGCGTCACGGGAATATCAGATCGATCTTGCGCCAGTCCTTCTGGGCCGCCGCGCACTTGGCCGTCCAGTCCGGCGCGCGATTCAACTGGTCCGGCACCTGTGCCGGCCAAAAACAGCCGATATGACAATCAAACAGGTCGCGCTCGACCGGCTGGCAGAGTCCCGCCGTTCCACCGGTGCGATCGACCTCCCACCCGGGAGCGAAGATCGTGGAGCAACCCAGCGGAATGTGAGGTCCCGCCGGTTGCTGCGGAGGGCCCGCCTGGTGCAGTGCGACGACGTCTGTGACCTCGCCCGGGGCGGGGCCCGACGCCGATTGATCCGGAACGTCGACCGCCTGAGCCAGGCGCCGCGCCTTTTCGTTAACTGGCTTGAGGTGCTTCATCTGGTCCCTCGAACTGGTGCAGAAATTCAGGATTCCTCATCGCGATCTCGCCGTAGATCTGCAGGCAGGTGTCGGTCCACCCGCGGATCCAGTCGCAATAATGCAGGTTCGCCGACTGCGTCGTGCCGTAGCGGGTATGAGCTTCGTGGTAGCACCCGCCGGCACAGAGCGGGCGCGCCCAGCACGCCATGCAGTCGACCTTGCCGGCGACGTGGTGTGACGTGAGAAATGCCGCCTGCGCCGAGCGATCGACGCCCGACCGCACATCGCCGATCCGATGATCGTCGGATCCCGCGAAGCGATGGCAGAGCGCGACGTCGCCCCCGGTCGAGACGCCGAGCAGCCCCATGCCCGCCCCGCAAGGCCACGCCTTGTTGGCGCCCTTATGGATCTCCTCGAGCGTTTCGCGGACGTTGCTGAAGCCATGGTGCCGGTTTTCCAGCGCCCGGTCCCGATAGTCGTTGGCGAGATCGCGAAACTGCGCAAGGACGCGCTCGAACCCGTCGGTGCCCAGGGCATGAGCCCGTTCGGGCGACGAGGTCGCTGGCGCGAAGCCGACCTCCCAGAACCCGAGATCGTTCGTCAGATGATCGTAGATGCGCCGGACATCGAGCGTGTCGCGCGTGAGCGTCACGCGTGCGCCGATAGGTCTGCTGCGATGCTTCGCCAGCAGCTCACGAATCTTCGGCGCGATGAGTCCGTAGCTGCCCTCGCCGTTGTGGAAGACGCGGAACTTGTTCTGGACGTCTGGCGGGCCGTCGATCGAGATCGTGACGCCGAACCGGTGCTCCGCAAGGAAGTCGATCACCTCGGGCTTGAGGAGCGTGGCGTTCGTCGTGATGCTGAAATCCACATCCTTGCCCAACGCCGCCGCCCGCTCCCTCGCATAAGTCACCGTCGTCTTCACGGTCTTGAAGTTCAAGAGCGTTTCGCCGCCGAAAAACGTCACATGGGCGATGGGCCCCGATTCGCGCAGCAAGAAATCCACGCTCTCGCGCGCCGTCTCCTCCGACATCATTTTCGGCTGGCGCCCGTACCCGGTGTTGACGATGCGATCTTCGCCGTACTCGTAACAGTAGGTGCAGTTCAGATTGCACTGGTTGGTGACGTTCATCACCATCGTGCTGAGCGGCACGGGCGTGAGCGGAAGCACTCTCGAAGGCCGCGGTGTCTGGAGCGTCGCCGGCTCGAGCGCGCGCACGCGCGCCAGCTCCAGAACCGTTTCCTCCACCGACGTTCGGTCGAATCGATCTGCGAGATCGGAGACGACGCGATCGATCGGTTGGGGACCAGCCGCGACGCTGTCAAGCACTGCGGCAGACACGCTGTCGATGGCGACGACGGCCGCGCTCGTGGACAGGTAGACGAATCGCTGACCGGATGCCTCGAAGGCGTGATAGTTGCCGCGCTGCACGACCGTCATCGTTGTCCCACCGTGAAGAAGTCCCATCGCATGTAGAGAGGCACCGTGACGACGAGGTGCGCGCGCGCCCGGAGCGGCGCGCCGCCGTCGATGCCCGGACGCGTCGCAACGATCCACACGTCGCCGACGTTGTTCCTGTTGCCGGAGCGCTTCGGGTTGGGACCGTCCTCGGCTGGAGTGAAGAGCCCGGTCGCGGTGTCTATTTTTCCGACGAACGCCCGGTCGTCGTCATCGAAGGTCGCGGTGTACTCTTCAATGGACCACGTCGCATCCACGACGCCGAGCCTGACGTCATCCTTCGTGTCCGGCTTCCCATCGGGTCCGTTGTGGTAGGCAACCGCTTCGAACTGCGCCAGCATCTTTGGGAAGACAACTCCTCCCACACGCGCCATGTTCCACGCGGGCGTGACCTTGATGTAGTGGATCTTGTCGTAGACCGCTACGGCGGCGCGCTCGCTCGCCCCCGCCACGAACACGTCACGGGTGCCGATCGAGGCATCCGCCTGAACGGCGATCTCCGCGGTGATGATGTCCGGCGTCGCGCTCACAATGCGCGTGACCGTGAGGCCCTGTCCGAAGTCGAGGTCGCGAGGCGCAGCAGAGGCGGGCAGGTTGGCGCCGAAGATACGAATCTGAGCCGTTGACGCCCGGCCAACCGAGAGCGGTTCGACGCCGAGCACGATCGGATTGCGTCCGATCCGGGTGAGCTGGACGTCAGCACCCGTTTCGTCGTACGACCCGGTGAACCAGCGGCCCGCAATCGTCTGCCAGTCGCGATCGACGCTCATGACTTCGCGGAGCGAGGTGGCGTCATCGCCACCGATCGTTGAACGCCCACGCCACTGGAATCCGGTGTAGATCAGCGCGCGGCCTTTCCGCTCGACCTTGCGGCCCGTCCGCGCGTACGTGTAGCTGCTCTCGGTCGTGAATTCGTCTGCCAGACGAGGCGTTGACTGTGATGCTGAGCTGACCGAAAAACGGGCCCATACCCGGTTCGTGGCCGCTGATGGCCCAGACGCCCTCGATCCGCGGCGTGCGTTTGGTTGCCGACCAGGCAGACCATTCCGGGGTCGTGAGCGGGAATGCGCTCTTCAGGTGGTCGAGCGCCTTGTCCATCGGGTGCCGGTTGTCGGGAGGACGACCGTCCGGGCCAGGTTCGCGCTCCGGCGGGCCCGCCGCGGCGAAACGCCTGGCCGTCCACGAGCGGGTACCAGCCCCGATGCATGGCCACGAGCAGGTCCCACTCTTCCTTGGTTCGGCGCTGCAGGATCACGCGTCCCATGGAGTGGCAACTGCGAGCAGACTCGTTCCGTGTCGGCGTGCGCCTCGTACTTGTAATCGATGAGCCGCCGTTCGACTTCGAACGCGCCTGGCTTCGCCTCTTCCGGCGCGAGACCGAGATTGTCCGAGAGGTATTTGACGACCTGACGCGCGACGTCCGGTTCGAGTGGCGCCTTGTTGAGCGCCGCCATCCGTCGTACCGTCTCCTGCCACCCCTCGGGCGTGGTCCGTCGGTACGAAATCCGTGAGAGCCGTTTCTTGTCGTCTGCCTTGTGGCACGGGCTGCATGCGCCAATCACGACATCGCTGTTGATCGGGACACCCTCGTCGGAGGCGGCTGCCTGCTGCGCCGCCGGCGCAGGCGCCGGAGGCTGCGCCTTGAGAGGGACTCGAGGCCGCGAGCGACCACGAAGGGAGCAGCAGCGCCAGGAGTGCGACTCCAGGCGCGAAGCCGGAGGTCATGGATGCGGGCCTTTGTACCATATGGCCTGGGTACCGGCAACCGCGGATCGCTCACGGGACGCGAATCCCACGGGACGTGGGTCGAAATCGCACGGGACGCGGATCAGGCGGATCTTTCGAAATCTCACGGGACGCGGATCTGAACTCTCATGATTGATGCCGCAGGACACTTCGGGCGATCAGCCACGACAGCGCAGCGAGAAAGTCCGGAAGTGCGACGCCGGGCTGCTGCCGGAGGACACTTCCGTAGAGGTCGCCGACGTCCGTGTGATGTGGAGCCAGACGCACGAGTTCGACGAGGTCCACACCTCGAAGATACCGGACGCCGTCCGGGCATTCAGGCAATGCCAGGTGATCATCGAGCACGATCTCCCGGCCCCGGATCAAGGCGCGTGACGTGATCCTGAGCGACAGACCTTCGCGCAGCCTGATTTCAGGCCGGCGGCGAAGCTCGTCGAACGCTCGTGCGACCTCAGGATCGTGCGCAAGGGCCGCAGCGTCGAGATCGGCATCACTCGCGACCTCCTCGAAAGACGACGAGCGAGCAGCCCAGAACGGGTGATGGGATTGACCGGCGGTGGCGGCGAAACTCGCCGACTGGGCACGATAGCTGACGTAGACCGCTCGCTCGCGCCGCTCGTGGAACGCCAGCGCCTCGTTGCGCATCCCGGGCCTGACGAGCGCCGTGTGCGTGACGATCGCGGAAACCCATGCGGATGCCAATGCTTTCTTGACGCCAAACGACGAGAGCGGGTCGATGAAGGAGGCGGCATCGCCGACCAACAAAAATGCTGGTCCAGCATAGCGGTGAGCCGAGTACAGCGTGGCGTCGTGGCCCCATGGTCCTTCGGCGAGCCTGCCGCGCTGGAGCAGGGATCGAAGGACGTCAAGTTTTGCCAGCTCCGCCAGATACACGACCTCTGCGCTGTGGCCACGCGTCAGCTGGGTGCGCTCCGGATCCACCATGACGGTGAAGTAGCGAACCCCAGCGGCGGTCGGGATCGACCAGGCCCACCCGTCCTCGTAGGCTGCAACCAGCGTGTGCGTGTCGTCGACGCCTTTCCAGCCACCTTCCGATCGCCACTGTCCTACGAGAGCGACGGTCCGATGCGACGTCTCCAGCTGCCGCAAACCGTGCCGGGCGATGAGGCCGGATCGTCCCGTGCAGTCGAGTGCCAACCGCGCACGGGCCTGCCATTCGTGCTCGCCGCTGTCGATGGTGACGGTCACTCGCGAATCTTCCGCAAAATTGACGTCGCGGACGTGCCCCTCGCGCAGATCTGCGCCCGCGTCCACGGCGAGCGGGCGCAGCACATCGCTGAGGCTTGCTCTCAGCACGTGGTGGCCTCGTGCGTCGTCCGGGAATCGCTCGACGCGCGGTTCCTGCTCCGACCACCAGACGGTGTTGCCCCGCCACTCGTGGAAGCCCGCGGCCTCGACGGCGTCCTGCATCCCGAGAGCGGCGAATGTTCGCCTCGTGCTTGGCGGGATGGAGATCGCGAGGCCAAGGCGGTGCGGCGGTGGCCGGTCGATCAGCAGAACGCGGTGTCCCCATTCGGCAAGCAGTTTCGCAACAGCTGAACCGGCGGGCCCCGCGCCGAGAACGATTGCCTCGTACTCTCTGATGGTCAACGACGGCATTCCAGAATGGCGATCATATAGATTGGAAGTTCTTCCTAAACACGCGATAACATTGGGTTTTTCAATGATTCCCCACGCCAGTCCCGGCGCCGCGGCCGACTCTGCGTCCTCAGGACGTTCAATGGCGGCGCGCCACCTGGTGTTCGAAGCGTTCACTTTCGACGTGCAGAGCGGCCTGCTCAGGCGCGGTCCAATCGAGCTGCCGCTGCCGCCGCGCGTGCTGGGTGTGCTCGAAGTCCTCCTCGAACGGGCTGGTGACGTCGTCCCTCGGCAGGAGCTGATCGACCGCGTCTGGAAGGACGCGTTCGTCACCGACACCTCGCTCGCCGAGGCCATCAGCGTGCTCCGTCAGACGCTGGGAGACGACCCCCAGAATCCGGCCTACGTTCAGACCGTCCACCGGCGCGGCTACAGGTTCGTCGCTGCCGTGACGCCAGTCCCCGGCGAGCGGGATCGCGTTGAGCCTCTTCCCTCCCAGGAGGCGCCGCCAGATCGGGTGTCCCCTTCGATTGCGGGCCAGCTGATTCCCTGGAGCGTCTCGGCCATCTGCGGGGCGATTGCGGTTGCCGCAGTGTGGCAGCTGATGACGTCGAGTCGCACTGCGGAAACGCCCGCGGCACGATTTGCGATTGTCGCGGAAGAGGGAACAACGTTCGACGATCGCGCTCCGGCGCTTGCGGTGTCGCCGACGGCGGCGCGGGTCGCCTGGTCCGCGTGCGACGCTACGGCCTGCCGTTTGTACACACGCGCGCTCGACGCGCTCGACGCACACCCCATCCCGGGCACCGATGGGGCGCACGCGGCGTTCTTCTCACCCGATGGCGAGTGGATCGGGTTCTTCGCGGATGGCCGTCTGAAGAAAGTGGCGGTCGACGGCGGCGCTCCTGTCGTGCTCGCAGATGCGCCCCTACCGCTCGGTGGCGCGTGGCGCGGACGGGAGATCATCTTTGCTGCATCGAGCTCCCAAGGATTGATGCGGATCGACGACCGCGGCGGAAGTCCACGAGTCCTCACTACTCCCGATCCAGCGCGCGGCGAAGTGCGTCACACATGGCCGGCCGTCATGACGGACGGCCAGACGCTCCTGTTCACGATCGAAACCACGCGCGATAGCGTAGCGGCCGGCGACGTCGGCGCCCTGCGGCTCGACAGCAGCCGCCCGAGCTGGCGAACCATCATTGCGGGCGGTGGCATTGCCCGGGGCGCCGCGGACGACCTGGTCGTGTTTACACGCGGCACCGATCTGCAGGCGGTCCTCTTCGACCCCCTTCGGCAATCCGTCACCGGCGAGCCACGGACGGTTGTGACGAATGTCGCCAGCGCCGACGGACTGGCGCATTTCGCTCTTTCGTCAGCCGGCGATCTGGTTTTCGCGCAGGAGGACTCCGCTGGGCGAAGGGGCCTCCAGTGGTGGCCCATTCGGCAAGCTCAGGGCGGGCCCGTTCGACAAGCTCAGGGCGCTCAGATTTCCGCCGACACTCTACGGCTTCGAAACCCGAGCCTCTCCCCTGACGGGCTGCGGATCGCCGCGGTTGGTTCCGGAGAAGGCCGCGCGGATGTGTGGGTGACGGATCTCGAGCGCGGCGCCGCCACGCGCCTGACGCACGACAGGATCAATGCGTCACCGATCTGGTCGCCTGACGGCCGCACGGTGTACTACGCGTCACGGAGCGAGGGCCCGTTCGAGATCTGGCGAAGGGAGGCGGACGGAGCGACGCCGTCCAGCCGCGTCATGTCGCGAGATTCACATATGTTCCCAGGGTCGATCGCGCCGGACGGATCGTTGCTCGCAGTCAGCGCATCGACGGCTGACAGCGGCACCGACATCCTGCTCCTGCCGCTCGGCGGGGGCGATCCCCGCCCGCTGGTGCAGTCGCCGTTCGATGACGATGCCCCGGCGTTCTCACCGCGCGGGACGATGATCGCCTATCAGTCGGCGGACACGGGCCGCTGGCAAGTCTATGTCCAGCGCATCAGTGACGGACGACGGACTCTCGTTTCGACAGCGGGTGGCGATCATCCGGTCTGGTCGCCCGATGGAACGTACCTGATCTACCGGACCGAGAGCGGTCTCGTAAGAGCGACGCTGTCGGAAACGTCCGAGGGTCCTCAAGTCGGCGAGATCATCCCGCTCGACACTCCATACAGGCGCCTCCGTCGTGGGTATCGCGGCCGACGGTCGAATGCTGATCGATCCGCGACGATCGACGCGCCTGACCCGTGCCGTCATGGCGCTCGGCTGGCTCCGCGAGGGGCGACGGCTGCTCGGGCCACCGGCAGCGGTGTTGCCGCGATAGTGCACGCGCTGCGTGCAGGCGCTTACGCAGTTCGCTGCACATCGAATTGCCGCGCATGCTCGATGCGCTGATCGAGCGGCGGGTGCGTGTAGAAGAGCCAGAGCGCGGCGCGCGATGGGCGTTCTTCGGCGAGGTTTTGTGAAGCCAGCCGGCGCATTGCGGTCATGAATGCGGCGGGCTGCGCTGTGAGGCTGAGTGCGAATTCGTCCGCGCGACGCTCCTTGCGGCGTGAGATCGCGTTGAGCACGGGGTTGACGGCCAACGACATCAGGAATCCAACCGCAACGATCACCGGCAGGCCAGCCACATCGGCGGGACCTATCAGACCAAGCGGCAGCCAGACGCGGGACAGCACCATTTCCGCGATCGCAAACGATGCGGCGAGCAGACCCGACTCGAGTAGCAGGGCGCTCCTGATGTCGCGGTTGACGTGGTGCCCGAGCTCGTGTGCGAGGATGACCTCGATCTCTTCGTCCGTGTAATCAGCCAGCAGCGTGTCCGAGAGCAGTATCCGTCGCGTCGATCCGGTGCCGACCAGCGCGGCGTTGGCACGCCGCGTCTTTGCGCCGAGTCCCCATTCGTAGACGCCCAGCACCGGGACGCGCGCGCGCGTCGACAGCAACACCAGCTTTTCCTGCAACGTCGCCCGCTCGAGTGGCTTGAACCTGTAGAACAGCGGCAGAAGGACGGTCGGCGCGATTCTCGCCAGCAGGACCATGGCCGTCACGAAACTGAACGCCGATGCGGCCCACCACCACTTCGGGAGCAGGTTCAGCGTGAGGTAGACGAATCTCCGCTCCTGCGAGCGCGAGAATGGTCAGCAGTATCGCTGCCTTCAGATGATCGACGAACCACGCGCGCAGCGGCGCCGACGACAGCCCATACCGGCGCTCGAGCACGAAGCTCTCGAAGAAGGTCACGGGAAGCGTCCAGAGCTGGTATGCGAGCCGCGAGCAGCAGCACGTACGCGGCGACGGTCGAGGACGACGAGGCTGTGGACGCGGTCACCGCCGCCGCCAGATTGCGCAACCACAACGAACCGCCGGCAACCAGCCAGGCGAGACCAACCGCCGTCACGCCTGCCTGAGCGACGGTCGCGCGTCGCTTGAAGCGATGGTAGCGGCTCCCCTTGTCTTCGTTCACGCGAGGGTCAATTCAGCTGGACGGATATCAGCTTCGACACACCCGGCTCCTCCATCGTGACGCCGTAGAGCCGGTCGGCAATCTCCATGGTCTTGCGGTTGTGGGTGATGAGGATGAACTGCGTATGCTCCTGCATTCCCTGGAGCATCTCGACGAACCGTCCGATGTTCGCGTCGTCGAGCGGCGCATCGATCTCGTCGAGCAGGCAGAACGGGCTGGGCCGGTACTTGAAGATGGCGAACATCAGGGCCATCGCCGTCAGGGCTTTCTCGCCGCCCGAAAGCAGCTGCACGCTCTGCAGCCGCTTGCCGGGCGGCTGCGCGATGATGTCGATGCCGCTCTCCAGCTGATCGTTCTCATCGAGGAGCGTCAGACCGGCCCGGCCGCCACCGAACAGCGTCGCGAACGTGCCTTCGAAATTCTGATTGATCACCTCGAAGGCTTCGCGGAAGCGCTCCTTCGTCGTTTTGTCGATCTTACGGATCGCTTCGTTCGTCGAGGCGATGGAGTCCACGAGATCCTTCCGCTGCGCGGTCAGGAAGGTATGGCGCGACTCGAGGTCGTCGAACTGGTCGATCGCCATCATGTTCACGGCGCCCATGCGCTCGACCTTGGCGCGCAGGTCGGCCACCATCTCGTCGGGGGTCAGCATCTTTGCGACGGCCGGCGGCGCGTCAGCCGGCGCGGGCGCGACATCCGCAGCGGCGTCGGGAGAAACGTCGTCTTCGGTCTCTGCCGCCTCAGGCGCATCGTAATCACCGTCGGTCGCCTCCGGCGCCTCCTCAACCGCCCGTGGGTTGGCAAGTGCGCCGTCGCGCTCGAGTTGCTCGACTTCCGCCGCGACCTCGTCGAGCGTCGCCTGGACCGCGTCCGCGCACGTGGACGCAAGGTGCGCCAGATCGGACTCGGCCGTTGCGCGTGCCACGTCCAACTGCGCGGCTTCGGCACGCACGCCCTCGAGCGCCCGGCGTGCTTCGCGAATGTGGCCGTCCTGGTCCTCGAATTCCGTGCGCAATGCCTGCGAGCGCTCGTCCGCTTGCCTGACGCTGTCACGCAAGCTGTCGAAGTTTCGGAGACCTTCATCGAGAGTGGCTTCGGAGGTGACGATCGACTCTCCGAGCTCGGTGCGCCGAGTCTCGTTTCTCTGCAAATCGTCGCGGCGGCCGGTCAGCCGGCTTTCCAGCTCCGCGGACGCCGCTTCAAGGCGCTGCACGTCGGCGACGAGGGCACCGGCGCGCTCGACCAGCGTGGCATGCGAGGCCTTGGCTTCTGCTGCCCGGTGCGCCTGTGCCTGCATCGACTCGCGGGCGTCGAACAAACGGCGCTGCGCCCGCGTCAGCAGATCGTCTGCGGCTCGCTGTTCCGATTCGATGCGCACGATCGAATCGCGTGCTTCTTCCTGACGGGCTTCCTGCGCACGGCGCTCGTCCTCCGCGCTGCTGCGCTCCACGGCGATCTGCTCCTGCTTGCGGGCCACGCGCTCGGCCGCATCCCCGGCAGCCGTCAATTGCATGTCGAAGCCGACGATCGCTTTTTCCTGCCGATGCTGCTCGCCCTGCACCGCGAGAATCGCCGACTCCGCCGCCGCAATCGCGACGTCGAGCGACGCGATGTCGTCGCGCAACCGATCGACCGCCAGCCGTTGCTCGTCAGCCCGCTCGCGAAGCTCCTTGATTTCGCGCTTGGTCGCGAGGATGCCTCGGGCTTCGGCGCGAATCCCTCCCTCGATCACGTGCTGGCCGTGAAAGACCTCGCCTTCGAGCGTGACGACTTGTGCGCTGGTGAGTGCCGCCGCAGTCCGGGCGCTGTCGAAGTCCTGGGCGATCAACGTCCCCGCGATGAGGCCGCGGATGGCGTCCGCTGCAGAGCCACTGATGCGAATCGCGTCAACCAGTGCCGTCAAGCCGGACTCGGCAGCCGTGGACGACGGACCAGCCGGTTGCTCAGATGCCGTCCCCTGAGCGATCACAAAGCCGACACGGCCGGCGTTCAACTGCGCGGCATGACGAAGCGCCGCCGCAGCCGATTCGGGTGTTGGGAACGACCACGTACTGCAACCGATCGCCAAGCGCCGCTTCGACGGCGCGCTCGTAGCGTTTGTCCACTTCCAGATAGTCGGCGACCGATCCCAGGTGCGCGATGTCGGCGCTCGTCTCCGCCAGGATGGCCCGGGCCGCGTCGCCGTAGTCTGCGCGCGCCGCGTCGAGCTCTTCGAGAGATGCCAGATCGAGCCGCGACCGATGCCAGCTCGTGCTCGAGTGTCCTCAATTCACGGGCACGGCCATCGCGATCGGCCTTGGCGCCGGCCAGCTCCGATTCGCGTGAGGCTCGCTCGAATCCGCAGCTCCTCCATCGAGGTGCGTGTGCGTTCGAGGCTGCCTTGTGCACCGGCCCGGTCACGTTCTGCGCGCTCCGCTTCAATCCGAAGGTCCTGCCCTTCGACTTCAAGCTTCGCGATTTGCTCGGCGAGCCGTGTCCGCGCCGCCGCGGCATGCTCCATCGCGTGGCGCAGGGCCGTCGCCGCGTTGACCGCTGCGAACACCTCGCTCCGCGCCGCCTCGACATCGGCTTCGAGACCCTCAATCTGCCGCTGGGCCTCGGCGTACGCCTGCTCTTCGGCGGACAGCGTGGCGGCCGCCGCATCACGATCCACCTCGGCGCGTGACGCCGCTTCGCGCCGCGCCTCCAACTCCAGACGCGCGGGCTCGCGACGGGCTTCGAGCGTAACCACCTCGTTCTGAATGTCAGCGGCGGCGGCCGCCAGCTGTGCGACCTGCTGACGATCAAAAGCGATCTGTTGCTGGAGCCGTCCGTTTTCCAGTTCGCACGCGTGCGCCGCCTCGCGCGCGGCGGTGGTCCTGCCGTCCGCCTCTGTCAGCTCGAGACGCAAACGCTCGAGATCGGTCTCGAGGCCGGCCACGCGGGCGGCGGCTGCCGTCTCTCGTTCCCGCGCTTCCGAAAGTTTGGTGCGCGCCGACTCGATCGCCTGGCCCAGCAGCCGGTATTTCCTCGCGAAGAGCACTTTCTCCCAACGGCGCAGCTCCTCGCGAAGGCGCTTGTAGCGACGCGCCTTGGCCGCCTGGCGCTTGAGCGTGCCGCGCTGCTTCTCGACCTCGAAAACGATATCGTCGACGCGAGTCAGGTTCTGCTGCGCGGCCTCGAGCTTCAACTCCGCGGTACGCCGCCGGCTCTTGTACTTCGTGACGCCGGCAGCTTCTTCGATCAGCTGACGGCGGTCCGTCGGCCTGGCGCTCAGAATCTGCCCGATCTTCCCCTGCTCGATGACGGCGTACGCCTTCACGCCGACGCCCGCGTCCATCAGCAGATCCTGCACGTCGCGCAGGCGGCACATGTGACCGTCGATCAGGTATTCGGACTCGCCGGACCTGTACAGCCGGCGCATCAACTCGACGTCGCGAACGATCAGGGGTGTCGCGTCCTCGAAGTCCACCGAACCAGCTGGCCCCGGCTCGGCGACCGCAACCGCCGACTCCTCGATCATCAGCCCGCCTGGCAGTTCGGCCACTGCGGCGACCGCATCGCCATGCTCGACAGCGACCGATCCCAGTGCGTGACCGTTTCCGCTCTTCCGCACGCGACTGAACGGGCTGTCGCCTGGAACGCGGGCAGCCACGCCGGACAGCTTGAGCCGCACCTCCGCCGCTCCGGTGGGTTTGCGCGCGTCGCTCCCCCCGAAGATGACGTCTTCCATGCGATCGCCGCGAAGGCTCTTCGCACTCTGCTCGCCGAGCACCCACGTCAACGCATCGACGACGTTGCTCTTGCCGCAACCGTTGGGCCCGACAATGGCCGTGACCCCGTCGTCGAACGTCAATTCGGAGCGATCAGGGAAGCTCTTGAATCCGGCAATTTCCAGACGGTTGAGGCGCATGCGTGTCAGATCCTTTTGGGTACCCGTGAAAAGCAAAAGCCGCTTCGACGCATCGGACGACACTCCGACACGGAAGCGGCTGGGATCGCTTCAAGACCCTGAGTTTGTGAAATGAAACCGTGACGTGACAAGGCCGATGGCCAGACCCGCATCCCGCCCAAAGCAGGATGGCCCCTGAGTCCCGGCGAACGGCCGTCAGTCTAACAAGCCCCAATACATGGGGCAAGTTCAAAGTATGGCCCCAAAATATGGGGCCAAATGCCCTACCGCTATCGAACTCCGCCCGCCGTGCGATTGCGCGCCATCTCCGTCATCCGGACCGCGGCCGGAAACTGCGCGAGGCCAGCCTGGGCCTGCGGATCCACGGCGACGAGGTTGCGCCTCGCCTCCGCGACGCCGAAGAGTGCCAGATCGATGTCGTAGTGAATCATCGCGCGGATGAACGCCTCGTCCTTCTGGAACGCGGCCTCGTCGAGAACGATGCGCTGGGACTTCAACGACGCCTTGAAATCGTCAACCATGGTGGGGGTCACTTGGAACCCCTTCGCGATCTTCTTCTTGTTGCGGTTCGCCACGTCCATCCGGGTGTCCCCTTCAGCCGTGAACTGGTCCGCAAAGTTCGCGAACGCCTGACGGGCATACAGGGTGCGCCCGAAGCGGCTCGGGTTGAACCCCTCGACCGGTCCGACGATGAACTTGTCGGGCTCGATGCCGCCGCCGCTGTACACCTCGCGCCCGCCCATCGTCTTCTTCATGTCGGCGGCCTGATGCTGACGCGGCTCGCTCTGATCGCGCAGCGTGTAGGTCAGGTACTCGTCGAAGCTGCCGTCCCATGGACGCTGGATCATGCGGCCGCTCGGCGTGTAGTAGCGGCCCGTCGTGAGCGCCAGACCTGCGGATCCGCTGATCTTGTAAACCGACTGGACGAGCGCCTTACCGAACGTGGTCTCGCCGACGACCAGACCGCGGTCGTGATCCTGAATCGCGCCCGACACGATCTCCGACGCGCTCGCGCTGTTCCGGTTGACCAGCACGACGAGCGGGATGTCCGTGTACTCGCTGACCTCTTCGGCACGATAGTCGACGTCCGAATCCCGGGCGCGGCCGCGCGTGTAGACAATCAACTCGCCGCGAGGAACGAAGCGATTCGAGATCCGAATGGCCTGCTCGAGCGGGCCTCCCGGATTGTCGCGCAGGTCGAAGATCAGCCGCTTCATTCCGCGCGTCTTCAAATCCTCGAGCGCCTTCCCGACTTCGTCGTTCGAGGTCTCGGAGAAATCGGCGAGCTTGATGTAGCCGGTCTCCTTGTCGACCATGAACGCGCCGCGGACCGTCGTGATGTTGACCTCGTCGCGCTCGACTTCGAGGTCGATCAGGCCCTCGTAGCCGCGACGTCGAAGCGAGATCTTCACCGTCGTGCCCTTCGGCCCTTTGAGCCTGGCGACAGCTTGCTCGCTCGTCCAGCCCTTCGCGTCATCCTCGCCGATGCGCGCGATGATGTCGCCGCGCCGCAATCCCTTCTTGTATGCAGGGGATCCCTCGAAGATCGACATGACCGTGATGTCGCCCTCGATGACCTGAATCTGAATGCCGAGCCCGTAGTACCGCCCCTCCTGACGCTCGCGCAACTGCGCGTACTGTCGCGGATCGAAGAAGCTCGAGTGCGGATCGAGCGTTTTCAACATGCCGTCGATCGCGCCGTAGACCAGCCGCTCCGACGGAACCGCATCGACGTACTCCCGATCGATCGCCGAAAGCGCCGAGGAGAAAATCCGCAACTGCTGCGTGACGTCGTCCTGCGTGGCGAGCAGGCTGCTGCCGAAGAAGCCACCTGCAAGCGCCGACAGGACCACTGCAAAGATGGCGGCGGGGAGAAAACGGGAACTTCGCATATAAGGCATCGTAGCAGACCAAGTGTCCTGATCGCAACGACTTCCGGGCACCCGTCAGGAATAGCGGTTGACCCTCCGGCCATGGGGTTCCTATAATGCTCGGAGACGGACAACCGCCAGATTTCCAAGGATTTGCACTATGTTGGGTCCCATCGGGATGCCCGAACTGGTCATCATCATGGTCATCGCCCTGATCATCTTCGGGCCCAGGAAGCTGCCCGAACTCGGCAGGTCGATCGGCCGGAGTCTGAACGAGTTCAAGAAGGCATCCAACGAGCTCAGGAGCACCCTCGACGAGGAAATCAGGGTCGAAGAGCAGCGCTCGGCTGAACGGCAGAGGCCGCCATCGTCTGAACCATCCCGCCCGGCAGACGAGGCGGGCATTCCGCGCGAAACCGGCAACGCTTAGGGGCAATGGCCCTCGTCCCGTTCCCTTCGTCGCCCCGGCCCGACGACGACCCTTACGGGGAGTCGAACCGCGAGAGCGAGCTCGATGCCGAAGCGAAGATGTCGTTTCTGGAGCATCTCGACGAGCTCCGGACACGACTGATCCACGCCGTCATTGCTATCGGCGTCGCCTGCGTCATCTCGTTCATTTTCCTGAACCGCATTTTCGAGTTCATCACGTTGCCGATGCGGCAGATGTTGCCGCCTGGCGGAAGCCTCATTCAGACCGAGCCGTCCGAGTTCTTCATGCTCTATCTGAAGGTCGGCGCACTGGTCGGACTGCTCATCGCGACGCCCTTCGTGATGTGGCAACTCTGGCTGTTCATCGCACCGGGTCTGTACGCGCACGAGAAGAAGTTCGCCATTCCCTTCGTCGCGCTCTCGACCTTTTTCTTCGCCGCGGGCGCGGCGTTCTCGCATTTCGTCGCCTTCCCGTGGACCTGGAAGTTCTTCATCGACTTCAAGCCGGACTACGTTCAGTCGATGATCAAGCTGGGGCCGGCGTTTTCGCTTTACGTAAAGATGCTGCTCGGCTTCGCCGTCATCTTCCAGATGCCAACGGTGGTGTTCTTCCTCGCCCGAATGGGGATGGTCACCGCGGGGTTCCTGATCCGCCATTTCAAGTACGCGGTGTTGATCATCTTCATTTTGGGTGCGGTGCTCAGCCCGGGTGGCGATGTGGTCTCGCAGGCCATGATGGCCGGCCCCATGCTCGTGCTCTACGGGCTCAGCATCATCATCGCGTGGATCTTCAGCCGCAAAACTCCGGCGTAAGTGTTTTTCCCGCGCGGATTTACTCCCCAAGCTCCTCAGTTTGACTGCGAAACAGCAACCCCTTATATTGATGAGTTATGTCTAACAAATCTGTAGTTGGGGCGCTCCTCACAGTCGCGTCCTTGAGCCTGAGCCCCTCCGCGTCTGCCCAGACGGGTGGGACTCAGGGCGCGACCCAGCCTCCCGCTTCAACTGCCACGACCGACACGCGCCCGGCGACTACGACGACGATGGGAGATACCGGTCTCTGGTTCGTCCCAACCGGCGAGATCCTGCCCGCGCGCAAGTGGTCCTTCAGCGTGTATCGCGTGAACTTCGACTACTCACAGGGCTTTACGGACGTCTCGGATTTTCCGGTGACCTTCGGAGTTGGTCTCGCAGACCGTGCCGAGGTGTTCGGGGCATGGTCACTCGTGCGCCGAATCGATCGCGACGTGCGTCCGCTCTTCTTCCCTACAGTCGACAGCGCCAACGGCGGCGTCGTCAACCAGTATCCGTTCGTCAACACCGGGTGGACGGGAAGCCAACTCGGCGATCTCTGGCTCGGCGGCAAGGTCAACATCACCTCTGAGCACACGCAGAAGCCGGTGGCTTTCGCGGTCCGCGGGATGCTGAAGCTGCCGACCGCGAGCACCGACGACGGCGTGGGAACTGGCAAAACGGATTTCTCGTTCGATGCGGTTGTCAGCAAGGAACTCAATCAGCGCGTCGAGTTGTCGGCGTTCGGTGGCTACATCTTTCGAGGAGACCCGGATGAGTTCGACTTGCTCGACGGTTTCCGGTGGGGTTTTGGTGCCGGATTCCCGACGCGCAAGAATCTTCGTCTGACCGCCGAACTGCACGGCGAGATGTACTCGGGTGACACGGTCGAAGTGCAAGGCGCGTCGATCCTCCCGTTGGACTCGGTGCAGGAGAATCCCGTGAACGCGTCGATCGGGTTGACGTGGATCAGCGGAAACGGTCTGTTCCTGGGTGCCGGTCTCAACTGGAACATGAACCTGAGCGCCCGCGAGGACTTCGGTAACTTCGAGAATGAAAGTGGCGACGCTCTGGGCTTCCAGTTCAGGATTGGGTATCACCCCGGCGTGCGCGTCTACGTTCCGCCGCCACCGCCACCACCGCCACCGCCACCACCCCCGGCGGCACCGCAGAATCGCCCACCGACAGTAGTCGCGCGCTGCGAGCCCTGCACGGTTGAAGTGGGCAGGACGTCGACGGTCACCGCCGACGCATCGGATCCCGACGGCGACCGGCTGACCTACAAGTGGAGCGCGCCGGTGGGCACGTTCGCCCGCCCGACGGATCGTCAGACGCCGTGGACGGCGCCGATGCAAGAGGGGCCCGTAGTCGTCACGGTCCAAGTTGACGACGGCAAGGGCGGAACCGCCAGCGCGAACGTGACAATTCAGGTCATCCGTCCCGAAGTCAAGGCGTTCACGTTCGAGGACGTGCACTTCGACTTCGATCGGTACTCGCTGCGTCCGGAAGCGACGCGCGCGCTGGATGAGGCGATCAGAGATCATGCAGGCAAACCCGGACGTCCGGATTCAGATCGAAGGCCACACCTGCAACATCGGCACGGCGGAGTACAACCTGGCGCTCGGCGAACGGCGCGCCGCCGCCGTCCGCGACTACCTGGCGAGCCGTCGAATCAGTGCGGACCGGATGCAGACCACGAGTTACGGCGAGGAGCGTCCGAAGCACGACAACGCGCGAGAGGAAACGCGTCGGCTGAACCGTCGCGCCGCCCTCGTCGTCCGGCTGCAGCGCTAGCGCTGTCGAGTTCACGCTTAGGGGCCGGCTGCCACTGGTGGCCGGCCTTTTCTGTTTGTCGGGCCGACGCTGTCAGCATGTTTTCGTGCTCGCGGGGGCTGCAGGCGCTTTTCCGATTTCCGTGCTCGCGGGGCCCCACCCCCGCTCGCTTCTCGCTCGGCGGCGCGGCTTCGCCGCGCTGCCCTCCGGCGCCTCGCTCAGGCCGCAGGCGCTTTTCCGATTTCCGATTTCCGATTTCCGATTTCCGATTACACTGACTTCCACCACTCGGCATGCCTATCAAAGCCTCCGCATCCACCGAAATTCGCGCGCTGGTCGAGGCACTCTGCGGGTCGGATGAAGTGAAGCGCGAGGCGGCCATCGCCAGGCTGGCGATAATCGGGCCGAGGGCCGTCGATCGTCTGCTCAGCACGTTTGCCGGCACGCCCGATCGAACGGCCCGCGTCGCCATCCTTCGCGCGCTCGAGTCCACGGCTGATCACCGCGCTTTACCGGCCGCACGGCAAGGCCTCGACGCGGGTGGCGATGTGGCGATCGCGGCAACCGGCGTGCTGCGGAGCCTGCTCGACTCACAGCATGGCAGCGATGCGTCCGCGGCGCTCGATTCGCTGGTGGCCGTCGCGCTGAACGAACGCGTCGAGCGGCGCGTCCGCGTCGCCGCGCTCGAGGCGCTTGACCAGATGCCCGCGGATGTGCGCGAGAAGGTCGCTGGCGCGCTCGGATCCGGCGCGGACGATACGGTCCGCCAGCAGGCACGCGCGACTAAACACGGCAGCTTGTCTGACGAGGCGTTGTGGAAGGACGCGCTCGACGGCCGCTTGCCAGACGAGCCGGAGCTGCTGCGGAACGCCGTTTCTGCGCGTGCCGCCAAAGCGCCGCTCGGTGCCCTGCAAAAGCTGATCGACGAAATTCGCCGCGTCGAGTCCGACGTCCGCGGAAAGGCGCGCGAGGAAGATTGGCGGATCGTACGCGGTGCGATCCACCAGGCGCTCGCGCTGCGCGGCAGCCGCGTGGCGATGTACGACCTCCGCGAAAGCTTTGCGGAACCTGACAGGCGTTTGCCTGTCTCGTTTCTCTCCGCAGTGCAGGCTGTCGGGGACAGTTCGTGTCTCGAACCGCTCGCGGCGACGCTGAGCAGTCAAGCGACGCAGAACGACGAACGGTGGCGGCATCAGATCACGACGGCGTTCCGGGCGATCGCCAAACGCGAGAAGGTCACCCGCCGGCACGCCGTGATGCGTCGTATCAGCGCGCGCTGGCCGCAAACACCCGATCGAGTCTTTCCGAAAGCTGCTCGGCCGTCCAGTTCCTGACCTCGATTCGACCGGCCCGTGCCGTGTCGAACGACGATCCGATCTCCACCTCGTCGCAACTCAATCCCCAGCGAAATCTGGTGCGGACGGGCTCCGTGCAGAGTCGAGAAACCGCACCGTAGGGATAGGCGAACTCCTGGATGGTCCTGCCGGTGATGCTCGCGAGAGCCGCCCGGCAGTCTTCCAACTCACTCTCGATAACCCGAGGGGCCTGATCGGGAAGCGAGAGGTGATTCACCGTGTGCGCTCCGATCGACATCCCCGGGATGCGGGCGAGTTGCGCAACTTCGTCGGACACGAGCGGCCGTCGGCGAACCGGAGGCCCACCCAGACGGCGCAACTCGTCGATCAGCCGCTCGCGAACCTCGAGCGTCGCATGAACCAGCAGCGCATGGAGGTGGTCGTGAGATGCACGCCGTTGATCCGGAGTTGCCGTGCTCAGACGAAGCGGCTCCGGCCCTGACAGGTTGATGGAAGGCGGAACCGACTCGTTGAGCAGCAGCACACGCTCGAGCGTGTCCCACCAGTATTCGCCTGGAGTACGGAGCCAACCCGACGTGAGAAAGAAGGTCGCTGGCAGCCCCGCACGTTCGAGCGCCGGCGCCGCGTGCTCCAGATTGTCGAGATAGCCGTCATCGAACGTCAGCGCGATGGCGCGCGGCGGCAGGTCGCAATCTGGCGTGCGCAACAACTCGTCGAGCGGAAGTCACCCGGTAGTCGCGCGCGAGCATCTTCACGTGTTCGTCGAAGCGCTGCGCGCGAAAGCGCCAGACCGTGAACATCCTCGTCGTCGGCAACGCGGTGGTAAAGCAGGACGGCCCTGCCCGGCGAGCGAGCGCCGCCCGACTCGCTTCCCTTGCGCGCCCGAATGCCGACCAGGGCCGGGAAATACGGGTCGACGATGTCGAACTCTTCCTGCGTCAAATCCGAACAGGCGAGACCTTCCAGGAACGCTACGTTCGACAACACGTTGCCATAGGCCGTGGATTCGACGGCAGCCGGTCCGAAGGCTTTCTCGAACACTGCGCGGCCACCCGCCGGCGTCATCCGCCACAGATCGCCGTCGACTCCGTACTCGAGACACACGCGGCTCGCGCATGGCAACGTGGCGAGCAGCACGCCGTCAGGCCTCAACAGCCGCCTGCACTCGCTCAGCACAGCATCGACGTCATCGATGAAATGCAGCGTCTGAGTCAGGATGATGCAGTCGAAGGAGCCGGTCGGGATATGAGGCGCGCACCGCAAGTCCGCCAAGTGGGTGGCTCGCGGATTGGACTCGTTGAGGTCGACCACAGACGATGACTGCACACGCGATCCCCCAAACTTCGTTGTGAAGTCGTTCTCCTGGACCTCGAGCACGGCGCCGCGAATGTCTGAGGAATGTGCTCCGAGAAACGCTTCGATGTAATACCGGTCGATCGGAACGCCTCGCTCGTAGCCCCAGTTGCGGCCGATCGGATGGGTGCGGCGGAGATCGCCCCAGTCGATGTGATCCTGACCATGATGGCGAAGATACGCGCGCACGTGCGCGGCGTCGCCGCGTAGTACATCGAGCCGCTGGAGGTCCACGTCCCGGCATCGAACGAGCTCGCGATGATCGGCTCGCAGCGTGCCGAATCCGATCTCACGCCGGATGAGCACCTCGCGCATCGCCGGCTCGAGCGCAGAACGATGCTTTTCGATCAGGCGCGCGAAGCTGGTCAGGTAGTTCTCTGGCGCCGGCCAGATCCGCGTCCAGGTGAGCGGATCGGAAACGTCGCAAGAGGCAAGAGTGTCAGCGATGCCGACCGCCCGGCCGACCTCCTGGAGCCGAATGAGCAGATCGCAGACGGTCAGGACACCGCAGCCGGACACCAGGCCACCGACTTTGTCCCACGCACTGCGCCGAATGAACAGGACAGGCGGAACCGCAGAGGGGTCCTCGAGCAGTCTGACGGGTTGATAGTCAGAACAAGCGCGAGCGCGGCTGTGCTGTCCATCCGGCGTTTCCTCGCGGATGGCCGGCGCGACGACGACGATCCGGGATTCGTCTTCGACGCGTGAGAGGCATTGTTCGCTCGCACGGGCATCGAGTCGGTAGCCGGACGGAACGAGCAGAACCCAGTCCGGATCGCCGGACGAAACGGCTGTATTGACCGCTCGAGACATTTCCGGCGCGCGCGCAACCGTCGTCTGCGCCCGGCGTTCCAGCGATTGCAGAATTGCCTGGGGAGTGCCGTCCAGCGCCGCTATCGCCACGCCCTCGGCAGGCCAGGATTGCCGGAGCAGGCTGTCGACCGTTCGGACGAGCGCCCGGACCCGCGCATCGGCCACCACGATGGCTCGCACCGTTCGATGGTGAGTTCTAGGCGGCATCAAGCGCCGCCGCCGGAGAGTCGCGAATACAGCCAGCGCAAGGGACCCGTGATTCTCCAACTCCAGGACGTTCGCAGGGCCGCGACCTCACGATTGAGCTCACCGACTTGATGAACGAGCCTGTCGCGCTCCTCCCGCGCCAGCTGTTCGGCCCTTACGCGGCTCTCCCGAACACGCAACGCACGAAGCTCCTCTGCCGCGCGCTCGAGTGCCGGCTCGAGCACATTCAGACGCTCGCGTTCGAGAGCCGCGATTTCGTCGGCGAGCCCGAGCCGCTCGGCTTCCTTACTGACCATCACGCTCAGCGAGATGATCCCGGTAGGGTTGGGCGTGCTTGTCCAGGAGCGTCTGCAGGGGCTTCCGGTATGATGACGCCGTGGTCATGCCGCGACTCATGGAAGCGGCGTGACGGCGATAGTAGAAGAGCACCTCGGGAATGATCGCGCCCGGATAGCCTGCCTCGACGAGGCGCAACCAGAAATCCCAGTCTTCGCATCCGTGGCGCATGGATTCGTCGTATCCGCCGACGGCCTCGAAGGCTGCACGCGTGACGAGCGCGGCGCCGTTGATCGTGTTCCGCGCGAGCAACGCCGGCAGATCGCATTGCTCTGGTTTCCACGTCCAGTGCTCGTCGCCGAACGTCTCGAGCCAGTGAGAGACGAACGCGACGTCCGGCCTGCTCTCGAGCAGCGCATTTCCCTTCTCGAACCAGGTGGCGGCAAGCCGGTCGTCGGCGTCGAGCGCGCAAAACAGCTCGCCGCGCGCGTGAGCGGCCGCATGGTTGCGCGCAGCGGGAAGGCCGCGGTTCTCCGTCCTCAGGACCTGCGTGCCCGGCGCATCGATCAAATCGAGCTTCCGGACGGTCGCGGCATCGGTCGACCCGTCATCAACGATCACGATTTCAAAGTCCTGGAAGGTCTGCTGCCACACGCTCTCGAGCGCCTCGTCGATCCACTGGCCATCGTTGAAGCATGGCAGGAGCACCGATATCCGAGGCGTGGTCATCGACGTGCGGCCCGCTGCGGCCGTGCCTCGCCAGAGGAGATCCGTCAGCAGCGCCAGGTAGGCGTCCGCCACGTCGGCAGCCGGACCGGCTTTGACGATGCGGCCACCTTCGAGCAGGAGCGCCCTGCTGCAGAATGTGGCAATCGTTCGCGGTTCGTGGCTGACGAGCAGCATCGAATGACCAGCGCGGTGCAGTTCGCGATACCGCGCCTGACACCGTTCCTTGAAACCGGCATCGCCCACCGCGAAGATCTCGTCGAGGATCAGCACTTCGCGGACGGCATGGAAGGCGACCGCGTAGGCGAGCCGCGCGGCCATCCCGCTCGAATAATGACGCAGCTCGAGCTTGGCGAAGCGCTCGAGATCGGCGAACGCCAGGATGTCCGCAGTCGCCGCTCGCAGTTCGCGGAGCGTGAGACCCATGACGGTGCCGAGCAGCTCGATGTTGTCGATCGCATCGAGCTCGGGATTCCATCCGACCCCGAGCTCGAGGATCGGTGTCACGGCACCGTTGAGCGTGACCGAACCGCGATCCGGCTGGTAGATCCCCGAGATGATCTTCAGCAGCGTGCTCTTGCCGCCGCCGTTGCGCCCCATCAGGCCGAGACTCTCGCCGCGACGCAGCTCGAGAGATACCGAATCGAGCACCGTCAGCCTCTCGGACGGGCGTGGCCGGAACAGATCCAGCACGTGCTCGCGAACGGTGTCTCGCCTGACCGACGGGATGGTGAAGGTCTTCGAAATCCCGTTGGCTTCAATGACCCGAGGCATCAGAGCGTGCTCCGCGACCCTTGGTGCTTTCAGCCTGGTAGATGGCCGCACCAGCCGCCAGGATGACGAGCGTTTCGGCGGTCAACAGGGCGTGCGCCAACAGCGACGGCATCTGCCCATCGACCAGGACGCTCCGCGAGAACAGGATGATCGGCGTCGGCGGCCAGAGATACAGATAGGCGTGCACACGCTCGGGAAGGATCTGCAGCGGATAGATGATCGGAGCGACGAAGAACCCCGCGTGGCTGATCACCTCCCAGACCTGATTCAGATCCCGGTACTGCATGAACAGAACGCTGGCGGCGAGCGAGAATCCGGCCACGATCGCCACGTAGTGGATCAGGTACACCGCGTAGAGCCCGACATGCGACAGGCGACTGGGGCGCGCCCGGTCAGCGTCAGAAACGTAATCAGCACCACGGAGAACAGGACGAGCGTGATCACCGCGTTCGACGCAGACGTGACGACAACAACCCAGGAAGGGAATCTCGCCTTGTTGAGGAGGAAGCCCTTCGCCCGCAGCGACAGGAGGCCCATCTTCGTGGATTCCTGGAAGAACTCGTAGAGAAACAGGCCGATGATCAGATCCAGTTTGTACTGACGTTCCCCTGCGAACACGTACGAGAACACGGCCATCAGCACCACGAACATCGCCAGCGGCTTGAGCAGGGCCCAGACGAACCCTCCCAGCGTGCCGTGGTAGCGGGTTTTGAAGTCGGTGCGGATCAGCGTCCAGACAAGGCCGCTGTACTGTGCGCGACCAGGGCGCAGACCGGCGGTGGCGGCTGAAATCATCGCTTGGCCTGATACTATACGGCACCGGCCGCTTCATGTCGTTGCTCAGGATTCTGCACGTCGTCCCCTATTTCGAAGACGCCTGGGCTTACGGTGGCATCCCAAGGGTCGCGGCTGCAATGACGCGCGGCCTCGCACGCCGTGGACACCACGTCACCGTTTGCACCACGGACGCATGCGATGCGGAGACCCGTCTGGATCCATCCGGTGTCGCCGCACGCGCCGGCGACCTGGATGTCCGGGTCTTTCGTAACGTCTCGAATCGACTGGCCTATCACTGTCAGGCCTTTGCGCCAAGGGGCCTGATCCGTTTTCTGCGTGACACCGCCGGGTCGTTCGACGTGGCACACCTGCACGCGTGCCGCAATCTTCCAGGTTCGATCGCGGCTCGCGAGCTTCGGCGCGCCGGCGTGCCGTACGTGTTGTCGCCGAACGGTACGGCTCCACTGATCGAGCGTCGTATCCTGCTCAAACGCCTGTTCGATGCAGCCGGCGGCCGGCATGTGATCGAGGGCGCAAACCGTGTACTTGCGACGAGCGAAGCCGAATTTCGTCAACTCGTGGAAACCGGCATCCCACGCCATCGCGTGACCGTCGTTCCGAACCCACTCGATCTCGGAGAATTCTCGGATGTTCCCGCTCGCGAGATATTCCGCCGGAAGCATGGCCTCGGAGACGGTCCGATCGTGCTGTTTCTCGGAAAGCTGACGCCACGGAAAGGTGTCGATGTCCTTCTGCACGCCTTTGGCCTGGCCACCGACACGGCGCGCGCGGCTGGTGATCGCAGGAAACGCCATGGGCATGGGTGCGACTGCTCGAGAGACTGTCAGCCGGCCTCGTTCTTTCCAGCCGCGTGACGCGCGTGGGGTTGCTGCGAGGCCGCGAACGCCTCGAGGCGCTGGCGAGCGCTGACGTCGTCGTGTATCCGTCGAGAGATGAGGTGTTCGGCCTCGTACCTCTCGAAGCGCTCCTTTGTGGCACGCCGGTCATCGTCTCGAACGACTGCGGCTGCGGCGAGGTCATCGGCCGCACCGGCGGCGGACACATCGTCCCCTTTGGCGATCGGCGCACGCTCGCGGGAGCCATCGACTCGATTCTTGAGATCGCCGGCCCTCTGGAAGACGCGCGCCGTCTCCGCCGGACGCAAGGCTCGGGAATTGTTCGCCGCCGAGATCGTCTGCGCGCAGTTAGAGAGCCTGTACACCGACGTCGCGCATGCACGTCGATCGGCGGAGACCGGTCGCATGACACCGCCAGGCGTCTCCGTAGTCATTCCGATCCATAACGGGCGGCGCCTGCTGCCGGCCGTCCTCGCCGCAATTCGGGACGAGTGTCAAGCCTATCCATACGAGATTCTGGCGGTCGACGACGGAAGCAGCGGACGGATCGCGGCGCTACCTGCGGCATCTGTCGGACGCTGGGGCGCTGCGCGTGATCGAAGGGCCCGGCCGCGGCGTGGCAGCGGCAGTCAACGCGGGCATACGTGAGGCAGCCTATTCGTTCATTTGTCAGATCGATCAGGACGTGATCGTTCAGCCTGGCTGGCTCGATGCGCTACTGGCCGCATTCGATTCCGCGGACGTCGCTGCGGCGCAGGGCCGCTACGTCCTTGCCCCCGATGCAGGGTTGTGGGCGCGAGTGATGGGACGCGACCTCGAGGATCGCTATGCCGCCATTCAGCCCGGCTTCGTCGATCACGTGTGTACGGGCAACACGGTGTATCGCGCATCGGCGCTGCACGCCGTCGGGTTACTCGATGAACGCTTCGGCTACGGAGCGGATAACGACGTCAGCTACCGGCTGGTCAGCGCCGGGTACAGGCTCGCCTTCCGGCCCTCCGCCACCAGCGTCCACGTCTGGCGCGACTCCGGGCGCCGGATATCTACGCCAACAGTTCGGCGTCGGCTACGGACGGCTCGATCTGGTGGCCCGACATCCCCGCCGCGTGACCGGCGACGATGTGTCTGGCGTCGGGATGATTCTGCACGCGGCCATCATGACGGCGGCGCTGGGGCTGCTCCTGGCAGGGGCGATCGCTCTCGCGACGGGACTGCCGTGGCAACCACTGATCGCGGCGTCGGTGGCCGATGATGATCATGCTCGCCGGCGAGCGCGCAATCGCCGGGACGTTGGCATGGTGGCGATGCGGGGACCCCGCCTGCTTCGCCTTTCCCATCGCGCATCTGCTGCGGGACCTGGCGTGGACGGCCGCCGTCCTCGGATGGACGGCCCGGCGCATTGCCGGCACCGGGCGCACTCCTGGGCACAGCATGCCTCGACGCCACCCGGGCAGGCGCTTGCGATCGAGCGACTCCGGCTGGCTCGCGACGACGTCGACCCTCGTCGTGATTCCGGCATTCAACGAAAGGGCGAGCCTGAGCCGGGTCGTACGCGACATCAGGCGCGTGGCGCCCGGCGTCGACGTCCTCGTCGTCAACGACGGGTCCACGGACGAAACGGGGGCGCTGCTACCGTACCTCGGAGTCCGCTGGCTGACCATGCCCGAACGGCTTGGCGTCGGCAGCGCGATGCGCGCAGGCGTGCGATACGCGCGCAGCCGCGGCTACAACTACGTCATCCGGATCGATGGAGATGGGCAGCATCGGGCGTGCGACGTCGGCCGCCTCATGGCACCCATCCTCATCGGCCGGGCGGATGCGGTGTGCGGCTCGCGTTACGCAAGGCATCCCAGATGGTCTGGGCGGCACCCCACCAAAGCCATGTTGGGACTCCTGCTCTCTGCGCTTACGCGCCGCCGCATCACGGATCCCACTTCCGGCCTGTGGGCGTTCGGACCACGGGCGATCAGGCTCTTGAGCCGTCACCACCCGACTGGCTACCCCGAGCCTGAACTGCTGCTCCTGTTGCGACGCCACGCCGTCCGTTTCGAGGAAGTCGCCATCCGCATGCGCCCGCGAACGACTGGCCGGACGACACTGACCTGGCGGAGGAAGACAGTCGCGCTCGGCAGAACGCTTCTGGCCGTGCTGATGGTCCCTCTCCGCAGCGTCGACGTGGAAACGGGACCTGAACGGTGACCAACGTCATTCAACTCGTCGCCGATCGTCACCAGCGTCCTGCTCCTGGGAGTGGTGCTCGAGCTGGTACGCCGGCGAAAGCTCACCGAAGAGTATTCATTCATCTGGCTGACGTGCGCGTTCGCACTCCTCATCCTCTCGGTCTGGCGCGACAGCCTCCACCTCGCCGCACGCGTGCTGGGGGTGTATTACCCGCCTGCCCTGCTTCTCCTCGTGCTTATCCTGTTCGTGTTCGTCGCGTCGCTGTATTTCTCGATCGTCGTATCGCGTCAGCGGCAGCAGATCGAGCGTCTGATGGAAGAGATCGCGCTGCTCGATGCGGAGGTTCGGGAGTTACGCGATGGGTCCGGCGCCGTACCGCCCGCGCAGGTGATCGCAGGTACCGCGCACGACCGCCGCCAGGCCGCTGACCAGCGGCACCTCAGGCGATAGCACCGCGTAGGCCGCATTCATGCCGACAATGAGCGCGCTCCGTGCCGCATGCGCGATGGGCGTTCCGGCGAGGGTCGAGCGCGCCAGCCGCAGGTGGTTTCTGGTGGCGAAGTACACCCTGTTCGGCGACCGCCGTCCGATCGACCGGCCGCCTTCGTGATAGGCAATCGCGCCAGGCACGAGCAGGACACGAAACCCCGCGCGGCGCGCGCGCAGGCAGAAGTCGAGATCCTCGAACGAGTAGAAATAGTCTTCGTCCAGTAGACCGATGCGCCGGAAGACCGAGGTGCGGATCCACATCACGCATCCGCTGATGGCCGGCACGTCGTGCGCGAGGCCTGGCGCGATCTGGGCGATACGGCCGCCCGCATTCCGGTGACGGAGTCTCGCCGTCCGTTCCGAAAACGAGAGCCCTGCGGAGGCGACATGATCGGGCTCCTCGCGCGACAGCAGCAGCGCGCCGAGAATGCCGGCATCCGGATGTTCCCGCGCCGCGGCGAACAACGCGCCCAGCGCGTCCGGTCTCAAGACCACGTCGCTGTTGACGAGCAACACGGCGTCCGCGCCGCGCTCGAGGGCGTGCCGGATGCCGGCGTTGCAGCCCCCTGAAAACCCGAGATTGCCAGGAGTTTCGATCAATCCGACATCAGGCAGCCGCGCGCGAACGAACGCAGCAGACGCGTCACGCGATCCGTTGTCGACGATCACGATCTCGTCGAGCGCCGCCTCCGACGTCTGAAGCGACCTCGCCGCCAGCCACGTCTGATCCGGTGTCTCGTAGTTCAGGACGATTCCGCACGTCCGCGGGCTGGGCTCGCTTCTCCGCGGCGCCGCACGGACCTGCGTCACCTTCGACTTCAACGCGAGATCCGAATACAGCTGCCTGAGCGCTTCGGCGTCCCGCTGAATCGTCATTGGTGCCATCACACCCGCACGGAGCCGCGGCAGAAGATCCGGCTCGCTGACCATCCGACGGATCGCCGCGGTCAGGGATTCGGGGCTTCCTGGCTCGACCAGCAGACCATCGCAATCGTCCCTGACCATCTCGCGCATGCCGCCAAGATTCGAGGCAATGACCGGCGCGCCACTGGCGAAGGCTTCGCGGATGATGAACGGCGCGTTTTCGATCCAGACGGAGGGCACGACCATCACGTCGACGGCGGCAAGCGCCTCCGGCATGCGTTCGTGGGGAACGAACCCTGTGCGGCGGACGAACGGAAGCGCAAGGAGCGGCGCAATCCGCCGGGCGTAACTATCGTCGCCGTGAAACGCCCCGCCCCCGCCCAGCACATCGACGCTGACCGAACCGGCGGGCATTCTCGACGCGGCCTCGAGCAGAACATGAGGCGCCTTCGACGGGATCAGGCCGCCAGCGTAGCCGAGGCGAAGGATTGTCGACGGTTGCCGCCGGAACACCCGGAACGGCTCGAGATCGATCCCCTGGTCGCAGCGTCGCAACCGCTCCGGCCCGATGCCGAATCGCGCGAACATCTCCGCCATCGTGGCTGACGGGGCCAGGAACACCTGGACGTGTCGGGCTGCCGCGCGCATGTGCGCAAGCCTCGTCGTCGTCGCCGCGCGCGTGCGCTCGGCTGACGTGGCCGCATCGAGAGCTGAAGCGCCAAAACTGGCGAGCGTCCGTGCGCCTGGAATCGTCAGCGATCGGGCGAGCCGGCCGGCGCGATAGATCGCAGGGGCCGATAACGCGCCAGGTGGCAAACACCGGCCGCAGCCGTCATCGAACGGACCGGCGCAACGCGTGCTGTCCAGGTCGAACAACTGACCCCGATGGCAGATCATCCAGAAGTCGTTCAGCGTCATGACGACCGGACATCCGCGCGCGGCGAGCGCCTCCGGCAGGCCGGTCGACAGACAGGTCAGGTGGTGGACGTGCGCCACGTCCGGCCGGACGGCAGCCACTTCCTGCATGGCCACGCGCAGGAAGTCGGGGTTGAGGTAGCTGCTCGCGAAAGAGTCACACGCCTGAAACGTGTTGTTGATGCGGACGACCCGAACTGCACCGGTGGTCTGGTGCTTGACGTCGTACTCGGGCCTGCAGGAATCATCATCCCTGGTCAGCACCACGACCTCGTCTCGCACATCGGAGGCAAGCGCATGCGCGAGGCTCTGGACGTAGACCTCGGTGCCGGCCGACGCGAGCGGCGGATAGCCGTGAACAACTAAGAGAATGCGCACCTGAACTCAACCCCCGTCCGTGGTCGTCGCTCGTCGCTCGGAAGGCCTGTAACCGTGTAGTTCACCGATCTTCGAGCACGAACTCCGAGCCACGAACTACGGGCTTCGATCACACTCGTCCAACCGACAGCAGTTCCCGCCCCTCACGAGCCGAACGGGCCCCGAGATACTGACCCAGAGGAAGCGCAAGGGCCAGCCCGGCATTGCGCATCAGCGCGCGCGCCCGCCGGCCACGCGGCTCTGATGCGGCAAGGCGGACGTGCAATGGCAGCGTTCGCGCCACGGCCAGGACGAGAGAGGCGGCCGTCGGCACTGTGGAGAGCCCGAACAGTTGCTGCAGCTGCTGGTGCACGAGATAGGTGCGATCGAGCTCGTAGCGAACGGATCGATCGTGTGAGTGCCACACGACTGCACCCGGCGCGTACGCCAGTCGATAACCTCCGAGCATCACCTCGACCGCCCAGCGCAGGTCCTCAGCGATGGGCGTCCGCCTGAACGGATGCTTTCGCCACACGTCCAGACGAACGCACGAGCACACGTTGTCGAACGCACAGAGATGATGCCGCGCCAACGGATCGAGCGCGCCAAGCGCATCGGTCGTCAGCGGACCGGTGACCCTGGGCGTCTCCTGCGCGGCAACCCATGACGCCAGGTAGTGCGTCGTCACGCGGCTCGCATCGGGCATGGCACGCTGACGGCCGAAGCTGCCGGCGATGTCGGGCTCAGCGAAAGGTTGTATGAGGTTGCGGAGCCAGTCGCGCGAAGCGGGCACAGCGTCCTGGACCAGAAGAACTGCGGCATCTCCGGACGCCGCAGCCAGTGCAGCATTGCGCGTTTCGCCGTGATTGAACTCAGCGGCTGACGTTTGCCGCACGATCGCGCCGCGGGCCCGCAACCGCTCGACCGTGCCGTCTGTCGACCCGGAATCAACCGCAATCAGTTCCCGCTCGCATGGTGCGTCCTGCGCCTCCACCGCGTCGAGCACACGCTCGAGCATGGCGCCACCATTCAACGTCGGAATGACGATGGTCACGCGGCGGATCGCGGTCATGGCCAGGCCTCAATGGACAGCCCAGTCACGAGAATTCGCAATGGCAGCCGCTGTGCCAGAGATCGAAACGGCTCTCGCAGAGACCGCAGAGCGCAGAGGAGCGCCGGCAGCCTGCAGACGCTTCGCGCGACCAGCGTCGCCAGGCCTGCGGTCGGCTCGAGCACGTCGCGCGAGCCTCGGCCTGTCCGGCGACCGCTCTGCGACTCTCTAGCCTGACTCACTGCGATCTCTAGCGTCAGAGCCTCATTCGTGACACCCATGCTTCATCACTCGCCGGCATTCAGAAAAGGTGAGCCAATTGAACACGTCACCTGTGTCACGGGCGAGCACTGCAGAACCTGGTGGTATCGCAACGCCCACTCACTCGCATCGTCGACGATCGACTTGACGGGGGGCGCCGCGGAGACGAGGCGGCCGACCAACTCGCGGTCGTTCAGCAGCCTTCCGAGGACCGCGGCCAGCGCATCGGCCGAAAACGGGTCATACAGGAGGCCGCTGACGCCATCCTCGACGAGATCCGGGATTCCCCCTATTCTCGATCCAACCACCGCAACGCCGTGCTGAAAGGCCTCGTGAATGACGAGCGGTGAGTTCTCGGGCCACAACGACGGCACGACGAGCACATCGAGGTGCGCGTAAATATCCGCAACCCGGCTGCGATCGAAACGACCCTCGAAGGTCACCGGCAATCCAGCCGCCATCTGCTCGAGACGAGTCGTGTACAACGGGAATGTCGCGACATCGCCAAACAACTGAACGGTGAACGCTGGATTCCGGCTGCCGCCTGGCGTGAATGTCAGACGCTGCAGCGCTTCGAGGAGCACGTGCGGACCCTTGTGCCAGACGAGCGTTCCGACAAATCCGATCCGAAGAGTCGAGGCAGCGGTCCTGGGGCGTGCGGCTGCCGGTTCAAAGCCGTAATCCGATACGACGAGTCGCTCGGGTGGCAACCCGAGCCGAATGTACTCGTCGGCGAGCGAGCGCGACGGGGCGGCAAACAGGTCGATCGTCTCGAGTACGTTGCGGGCAGACGTCAGGCGCTGGCGGATGTCGCCAGGCGTAATGGCCGGCCCGGGAATCTGGTCGGCTGCAGCGAGCAACCATGGCGCACGCCGGCGGGCAACGCGCGACGCCGTGGCCACGATTCCGCCGAGCCCGCTGCGCGTCAGCCGGCGCACGCCCATCTGCGAATAGAACGGCGACTGCGTGAAACAGCGGGCGCACCGATCTGGATCGATGACCGTGCAGACGTGCGCCTCCGCCGTGTGCACGCGCTGGCCGCCTGACGGACACACCAGTGTGTAGTCGTGCAAGCGTGGCCACCGTACGCGCCCCACGCTCGCGTGCAAGACGCGGCAAGTCAAAGCTCAGATTCAGGAGGTTGTGACAGTGCAGGATGTCCGGCCTGACGGCGTCCAGCACGTGGGTCAGTTGCGCGTTCACCCGCCGCGAGCTGTACGACTCGGCCAGCGCGCTGAACTCCCAGTTGTTGACCAGCTCGATGACCGGCAAGCCCTCGAATTCACGCCATCTGAGCGTTCCATGCGGCGTTGCCGGTTCGTACTCGGCGGCAAGGACAAAGACGTCGTGCTCCGCAGCCTGCGTGCGCGCCAGGGAGGCCGCATACAGCTCCGATCCCGCCTGGTGCCGCGGGAGGAAGTCGTGCACCGCGTGCAGGATGCGAAGCCGCCGACTCATCGCGCCCCGTCGTTGGTTCCCGCCAGCTTCTGATTGCGCTGAACGCACTCGACTACACCCGGCGTCGCCGGCGCGATCGCACCCGCCTCACCGCACATTCGTGCCGCCGCGTGATAGTCGTGATACGTCGTTTCGTAAAGACGTGCCAGCTGCATCCGCGCGAGCACATTGCGCGGTTCCACGGTGAGGGCATGCAGATAGTAGTCGCGGGCCGCATCCATGTTTCCGGCAACGATGGACAGGGCCCCCAGGTTCGTGTAGGCGCGCGCGTATCCCGGGTCCAGGTCGACCGTCCTCTTGAACGCGAGTTCCGCTTCCTGCAGGTGCCCCGTCTGCGCGAGACAGATCCCGAGATTAGTGAAGGCGTCGCGATTCGTCGGCCTGAGATGGACGACGAGACGGTAATGCGGAATGGCCTCGAGACAGCGGCCCCGCTGGCGCAGAACATCGCCGAGGGCATATCGCGGCTCCCACATGCCGGGCGACCGTTCAACTGCCTCGGCCCACAGCTGGACGGGACTGGACCACACCTCGATTCCTCGTCAAGGTCAACGTGGTGAGCAACGCCGCGAGCAGGACCAGCGCCGATGCGTAACTCTCGGGCAGCCCGGCCTTGCCGCGCGACAGCGCTCCAAACAGGAGCATGCCCGGGCCGTGCGAACGCAATGGCGATACCCGCGGTCGCGAGATAGGCCCGATGTTCAGCCATGCCTTCGCGAAGCGCGACGACGCTGGACGACGGCGCGATGACTGCGAAGAACCAGAGCAGGCCGAAGGGCACGAGCGGTGCGACGCGGCGGAGCTTCAGCGAGGCCAGTAACGAGCAGGACGATCGCCGCCCAGCGCCGACCACGCCCGGATAGTCGCTCAACGACGTCACGTAGTGAACCGCGTGCATGATCGACTGGCCGTCGGGCCAGAACAACAGCCCCAGATATCGCCAGATCACGATCGACTGCGTGAGGAGAGACAAGAGAGGCGCGGCGCCGGTCGCGGAGACGGGCAAGGGAAAAAACACGTACCGGACGATTGCCGCTGCGCCGATCAGCGCAAAGGCCGGAACGAAGACATGCAGCAGCTCGCCAGCGCCTGCGTTCTGCCGAGTCCGGAATGATCAGCTGGTCGTAGAGGAACAGCACAAACGGCAGTACGGCGCCGATCTCCTTCGAAAACAGCGCGAGTACGCCAAACACGATCGTCGCGATGGTCGAACGAATCAGCCGCACCCGTCGTCTCCCGACGTTCGCCGACAGCGGGGCGACGAGGGCGGCGCGCCCGCACAACAGCGCGCTCAGGAAGAACACGCCGACCAGCAATTCCGAGCGGCCGGACACATACGCAACCGCCTCCGTCATCAGCGGGTGCACGCCGAACATCGTCGCGGCCGTGCACGCCGCCCAGGCGTCGAATCGTCCCGGATCGCGCCAATCCAGGCTTCCGCCGCTCACGCGAACACGGGTATCCGACAGCGCTCTCAGGATGAAGGCATACAGCAACCCCACAACCATCGCGTGCAGCAGGACGTTGGTCATGTGGAAACCGGGAGCCCAGAACCCCCAGATGCCGCGGTCGAGCGCATACGAGATGTTGACGACCGGTCTGAACGGGCTGTGGACCAGCACGAACATGACGTTCGACAGATCGGCGAGCGAGGGGTTGGCGATGACTGTGTCGTAGTCGTCGTAGACGAACGGATTGTTGAAGACGTTGACGTAGGCGATGCCGGACAGGGTGAGCGCCAGCAGGCCACCAATCAGCCGCCGGCGACGCCCGAGGCGCGCGGCGTCTTTCTTTGGCGGACGCACGGCGACGCCGCCGGAAGTCGAGGCGGCCGACTCAATACGCTTTGGCAAACCAGGGTTCGCTCGATGCCGGACGGCCGCATTTGACGCATACCGTCGAGGCCTTCCCGGACCCGAATGGAATATTGCGGAGCGTCGCCTGCGTCTCCGCCTTGATCTGCGCCTCGCAGTCCACACTGCCGCACCAGCCGGCGATCACGAACCCCGGACGGCCATCCATGACGGCCTTGAACTCGTCGTAGTTCGACACGCGCGTCGTGTGCGACTCGCGGTACTCGAGCGCGCGCTTGTAGAGCGCCTGCTGGATCTCGTCGAGGAGCGCAACCACCCGCTCGCCAAGCCCCTCCATCGACGTGGCGGCCTTCTCGCGCGTATCGCGCCGGGCCAGGACCACCTGAGACTTCTCGATGTCCTTCGGACCGATCTCGAGTCGGAGCGGCACACCCCGAAGCTCCCACTCTGCAAACTTCCACCCCGGCGTGTAGGCTTCGCGATCGTCGAGCATCACGCGAACGCCGCGGCGCACGAGATCGTCTCGAATCTCCTTGGCGCGTGGCAGGACAGTCTCCTGCCAGTTGCCACGTGGAATCGGGATCATGACCACCTGGTAGGGGGCGACCCGAGGGGGCAGAATCAGCCCGCTATCGTCTCCGTGCGTCATGATCACGCCGCCAATCAGGCGTGTCGACACGCCCCACGACGTCGTCCAGACGTGCTGCAGGGTTTTGTCGCGTCCCTGGAATTGAATCTCGAAGGCCTTTGCGAAATTCTGACCCAGGTTGTGCGAGGTTCCCGCCTGGAGCGCGCGACCGTCGCCCATCAGCGCTTCGATCGAGTAGGTCCGTCGACGCGCCGGCGAACTTTTCGCTTTCGCTCTTTTGTCCGTCGACGACTGGCATCGCCAGTTCGGTCTCGGCAAACTCCTTATAGATGCCGAGGATCTTGAGCGTCTCTTCCTGCGCTTCCTCCTGAGTCTCGTGGGCCGTATGACCTTCCTGCCACAGGAACTCCGTCGTACGCAGGAACGGACGAGTCACCTTTTCCCAGCGAACCACGTTCGCCCACTGGTTGATGAGCACGGGAAGATCACGCCACGACTGAATCCATTTCGCGTAGAGCGTGCCGATGATCGCCTCGGACGTCGGACGCACCACGAGCGGCTCGGCGAGCTCCTCGTCACCCCCGCGCGTAACCCAAGCGACTTGTGGCGCAAATCCCTCGACATGTTCTTTCTCCTTCATCAAGAGACTTGCCGGAATGAAGAGCGGAAAGTACGCGTTGACGTGGCCCGTCGCCTTGAAGCGTCGGTCCAGGGCCTGCTGGATCAGTTCCCAGATGGCGTAGCCGTAGGGGCGAATCGCCATGCAACCCTTGACCTCGGTGTAATCAGCGAGCTCCGCCCGCCGAACGACGTCGAGGTACCACCGCGAGAAATCCTCTGACTGAGGCGTGATCTCCGTGACCAGCGCCTCTTTCTTATCTGCCATCGTCAAGGGCCTCCGACACGCGCTTCTTCCAGTTTATATCGTCACGCTGAGGGTAATCCGACCGGTAGTGCGCCCCGCGGCTCTCCTCGCGGCGAAGGGCGGCGCGGGTCACGAGCATGCCCACGGTCAGCAGGCTGGCCAGGCGCCAGACCTCCGGATCCTGGCACTCGGTCGCCCAGAGCATCGCGTCGATCGACTGCCAGGCAGGTTCGAGAACCGTCAAGGCCTGCTGCAATCCCGCACGGTCCCGGAAGAGGCCGACGTGCTTCCACATCAGCGCCTGGACGTCATTGGAGGTCAGCGTGGGGCCGGAGGCGGACTCGCGGGAAGCGGCGGAATCGTGGGTAAAACCGGGTTCGCTGCTGAAGCCGCGTGCCTCCCGTTTCCTCATCGCCTTGCCGGCTCTTGCGCCGAACACCAGGCCTTCGAGCAGGGAGTTGCTGGCCAGCCGGTTGGCGCCGTGCACGCCGGTACACGCCACTTCTCCAGCGGCATACAACCCCGGCAGGCTCGTTCGGGCATCCAGGTCGGTCTCGACACCGCCCATGACGTAATGCGCCGCGGGTCCGACTGGAACCGGATCGAGCGCGAGATCGAGACCCGCACGCCTGCAGGCATCCGACAACAACGGAAACCGCGAATGTACGTAGCTGGGGTCAAGATGACGCATCGACAGGAAGACCGGCTCGCCCGTTCGCTGCGCTTCGCGTTCAATCGCCCTGGCTACGCGGTCGCGCGACGCGAGCTCGCCGGCTGTTTCGTACTTGTCCATGAACGCGTCGCTGGCGGCGTTGACCAGCCGTGCTCCTTCACCGCGAAGAGCCTCCGACAGCAGGAACCGCGGCTGTCCTGACATCCGCAACGCCGTCGGATGAAACTGCACGAACTCGAGATCGATGACGCGCGCGCCGGCGCGATAGGCCATCGTGATCCCGTCTCCCGTCGCCACAGGAGGGTTCGTCGTATCGCTGAAGACCTGCCCCGCGCCGCCAGTCGCAAGGAGAACTGCCTCGGCGTTGGCGACGTGTGTCACGCCGTCTTCGGTCAGGTACGTGGCGCCCACGCAACGGCCGTTCTTCACGATGAGCCCGACGACGCGGGCGTGATCGACGGTCGAGACCGTCGGCAGTTGAGAGACCTTCGTCCACAGCACACGCGACAGCTCGCGTCCCGTCGTATCTCCTGCGTGCAGGACGCGGCGAACGCTGTGCGCGCCCTCCAGCGTCAGCTGCGGCTTCCCGTCCCGATCGAGATCGAACGCGACGCCCCAGTCCATCAATTCGCGGACGTATCGAGGTCCCTCTTCGACGAGCAACTCCACGGCCCGTGGATCGCAGAGGCCGTCCCCTGCGGCAATCGTATCGGCTGCGTGCAGTGCCGGGGAATCGCCGGGACCGACCGCGGCGGCGATGCCGCCCTGCGCGTAGCCGGTGTTGCCTTCGCGCGGGTCGGATTTCGTGAGCACCAGGTACTGACCCGGCGTCAGCCAGTTCCACGGCGGCCCGCAGGCCCGCAATTCCGCTACCGATGATGAGGAAGTCTGCGCGACGCACGGCGTTTTTCTGATCCTGCTATCCTACCATTCGCCCTCGCGCCCATTTCGCGCAGGCCGGGCGGCTGCCTACGCGTCACCGCTGACCACCAACGCGACCCACGATGACCGCCGATCACCAACACCCGACAGCGCTTCGACGCATAGAAGCACGTGCCGGAACCTCCACCTACCTCATTGAGATCGGCACGGGCGCACAGTCACGCCTCGCGGCCGTACTCGAGAGATGCCAGGCTTCCGCAGCGCCGGTTCATCGTATCCAGCCAGACGGTCTGGCGGCTGCATGGAGAGAGCTTCGCCAGCGTGGCGGACGACGAGCCCGTGCTTCTGCCCGACGGCGAGCGCCACAAGCAGCTGACGACTGTCAGCCGCATCTATGACGCCTTGATCAGGGCCGGTGCCGACCGGGCAACCACCATCCTCGCGGTTGGGGGTGGCGTTGTCGGCGATATCGCGGGCTTTGCAGCAGCGACCTATCTGCGCGGCGTGCCGGTCGTGCACGTGCCGACGACGCTCCTGGCCCAGGTCGATAGCGCGATCGGCGGAAAAGTCGGTGTCAACCATCCGCTCGGCAAGAACCTGATCGGCGCGTTTCACCAGCCCTCGGCCGTGATCGTCGACCCGGCCTTCCTGGCCACGCTGCCTCGCCGCGAATTTCGCGCCGGCTTGTACGAGGTCGTGAAGTACGGAATGATTGCCAGCCGGCCGTTGTTCGACCGCATCCGGGACCAGCTTGCGCTGCTGTTCGCTCGGAATGACGACGTGCTGACGCCCACCATCGCGGAGTGCTGCCAGATCAAGGCGTCCATCGTCCAGGCCGACGAACGGGAGTCGGGCCCGCGGCGGGCCCTGAACTTCGGTCACACGATCGCGCACGCGCTCGAGGCGGCCACCAGGTATCGACGCTTCAGGCACGGCGAAGCGGTCGCATACGGGATGCTCGCCGCCGCAGAAGTTGCTGTCGCCCGGGGGGTCCTGCCGGCCGACGATCGCCGCGCCCTCGCCGCGCTCATCGCCCAGATGGGGCCCTTGCCGCCCGTCTCGGATCTCGATCCATCGCAGGTGCTCGAAGCGGTCGCCAGGGACAAGAAGGTCGTCGCAGGCCGGCTGCATTTCGTCCTGCCGACGGCGATCGGTGCCACCACGACCGCCAACGACGTCAGTATCGAGGAACTGTCACGCGCGCTGGGCGCGGTCCGCCTGTCAGGATTGAAGACCAGTTAAGGATGATCTACTCGAGGATGATCTACGCGAAGATGACCTACTCGAGGCGGTGCTCTTTGACCTTGGAGAGCAGCATCTTGTAGGTGATCTGCAACAGCTCGGCGGCGCGGCCCTTGTTGTTATCGGCTTCCCGCAGGACCTGCTGGATCTTCAGACGCTCGGCCAGTGACATCGCGCGCCTGCCGACGTCGGTGAGACTGCCCGACATCTCGAACTCCGCCCACGGATCCGCTTCGGGCTCCGGCTGCGCATGAACGGCGTGGAACGTCAGGTTGAGATGACGCGGCAGAATCGTGTCGCCTTCGGCGAGGATGACGGCGCGCTCGATGCTGTTCTGCAGCTCGCGGACGTTCCCCGGCCACCGGTATGACACGAGCTGCTCCACGGCGGCCGGCGACAGCACGATCGGTTTCTTCTTCATGTCGCGGCAGAAGCGGTCCGTGAAGTAACGAGCGAGGAGCGGGATGTCGCCCGGCCGCTCGCGCAGCGGCGGCACCGTAATCGGGAACACCGATAGCCTGAAGAACAGGTCCTCGCGAAAGCGCCGCGCGGCCACTTGTGCGCGCAGACCGCGATTGGTTGCGGCGACGAGCCGGACGTCGACCGTCACGAGCGCGGTGCCCCCGACACGCTCGAAGCGTTTTTCTTCGAGGGCGCGGAGAATTTTCGCCTGCAGCGAGAGGGGCAGATCGCCGATCTCGTCGAGGAACAGCGTGCCGTGGTGAGCCATCTCGAACTTGCCAGGCTTCCTGGCCACGGCGCCGGTAAACGCGCCCTTTTCATGTCCGAAGAGCTCGGTCTCGAGCAGGGTTTCAGGGATGGCCGCGCAGTTGATCGCGACAAACGGCTCGTCTGCGCGCGGGCTCAGCGCGTGCAGCGAGCGCGCGAACAACTCCTTACCGGTACCGCTTTCCCCTTCGAGGAGCACCGTCGTGTCGGTCGACGCGGCGCGCTGCAGCGAAGCGAACACCTTGCGCAGCGAGGGATCTTCGCCGACGAGCAACGGCGCGCCGCGCCGCACCGCGAGCTCTTCCTTCAGCAGGAGGTTTTCCGTCTGTATGCGGCGCTGCTCCAGGGCGCGAGCGACCAGCAGCAACAGATGGTCGGGATCGACAGGCTTCGCCAGAAAGTCGAGCGCGCCTTCCCTCATGGCGGCGACCGCATCCTCGATGCTGCCGTACGCCGTCATGACGATCACCGGGATCTCCGAATCGAGTTCCTTGGTCGCGCGGAGGACGCCGAAGCCGTCACCTGCCGGGAGCCGCAGATCCGAAAGGACGAGCGCTGGCTGGTTGTGCTGAAGAAGTTGGACGGCTTCTTCCTGATCGCGCGCCTCGAGGACACCATGACCCTGGCGCTCCAGCGCGTGCCGAAGCATCGCGCGCAGCGAGTCCTTGTCCTCGACGATCAGGATTTGGGCGGGCGCAGCCAAACTCGAAGTGCGGGTCAGCGGAGCCAGCCTGGCGGCACGCCGGCCTTGCGGGCTTCTTCTTCGATGTCTTCGATCTGCTTCTTGTTCTGGGCGATCTCAGCCGTGACGCGCTCCATCTCCATCAGCGCCTTCTGACGGTCTTCGCCGATCTTGGCGCGCTGATACGGATCGTCGCGGTTCACGAAATCCGCAGACAGCGCGTTGATACGACTCTGAAGCGCCTCGTGGAACGCCTCGTTCCGTCGCAGCGCCTCGCGCGCCTGCACGATTCGCTGCTTCCACCAGGTCTCGTCCTTCTCCGGCTCGCCAGCGGGCTTCTGCCCCTCAGCTGGTTTCTGCTCTGTCGCCGCCCCAGCTGGCGCGGCCGCCGGCGGCGGTGGCGCCGGTTGCTGAGCAGAGGGCGGCAGATCCTTGTTCGTCAGAACTTTCGGTGTGCCGGTGGTCGTCTTTCGCCGCTCCTGTTCCTTGCGGGCAATTTCCGCAAGTGTCGGATTCTGCGCGTAGACAGGACTCACCCAGCCGAGCGCTCCCACGAAGACCAGGAGGACGCCGGCAAGCCTGACCTGGGAACGACGGCCGACGAGATTCGGTATCAGCATGAGACGCAACCCTTTATAATTGTATCGGATACAGCCGGCTGAGCCAATAGGAATTAATGAGCAGAATTGCCCGATTCCGCTTTCCAATTCCCGCCATCCGATTTCCGCTTTCCCATGAGTTCACGGGACTGCACGCCGCGTCAGGACCTGCAGCCATCCGCCGGCGGCCCGGCCGACGGACGCCTCGAATGCGCGGCGGGCACCACCGCCGCCGTAGGCCTCGGCGTGGAGCAACACCCGCCCGTTGGTGTCTCGCGAGGGGTTCCCATCGCCATCCCACCCATCGTCCGCTATCCAGACGACGAGGTAGGCTGGCTGCGCGATCGAGCCGGCTGGCAGGATGTCACCGAGACTCGCGTGGGCGTAGAGCCGCCATTGCGGGCTGTCAGCGCCGAAAGAATGTGACCCGTACGTCGCGTCGCTGTCGCGCTGGCGCTGCAGGGTGAGCTGACCGAGATCGATACGCCGGCCGTCAGGCGCGACGAACTGCATCTGGCCGTCCGAGAATGATCCGGCGGTCGCGGGTGGCGGCAGCAGCGCAACGCTCCAGTCGGGCAAGCAGGTCGAGATCGAGCAGCGCACGTTCGAGTGCGGCGTCTGCGGCGTTCGACGTCTCCTCCCCGTGACGGAATGCCGCACTAATCAGCGTCTCGGTCGTGCTGACATACACGAGAGAAGCCGCGATCGCCGACAGCAACAGCGTCGTGAGAATCGCGATCAGCAAAGCCGCTCCCCTTTCGCTCGACGGTGCGGACGACTTGACCACGGATCACCTCGCCGTGCTCAGGTTGCGCGGCGCCACATCGAATGTCACCTCGAAGTCCTTCACCGCGTTCTCGATGGTGGACGCCGATCCGCGGTTCATGAAGTCTCCGCCGGATGCGCGCAGCTGGTCCGAGCCCGATTGGACGCGGACCGTCACTCGGACTCGACGGATCCTCAGCAGGTCCGCATCGAACCGACCCGCTTCCGATTCCGCAAAACGGCCCATCCATCATCTGCTGCGTCGTCAGCGGCACGAGCGTCAGGCCAGGCAACGGTTGCAGGAGCGGAACCGGCGGAGAGCCTGCAGCATACGCGCAGTTTCCGGCTCCATCGATCGGAGCGGCCACGCTCGCCGGGTTCGGATCCGCATAGTAGGTGAACTGCAGCGCCACCACGTTATCGACGAGCGGAACATCACTTTGATATCCGTCGTAGAGCATCAGCCGGTTGGTTGACGTGTCGTGATAGTAGACGTGGTGCACGACGGGCACGACGACGCTCGACTCTGACGAGTAGAGTCGCGTGAACGGAGGGTTCGGCGCGCCATGTGCGAGGCCACCCGCGAGATCGGTGACGCTGAACAGCTCGTAGCCGCTGGCCGGCTCCTTGACGTCGACGATGGCCGCGCGTGAGCCTGGAACGAAGCCACAGATACCGGCGCCGGGGCACCCAGCGGCGGTCTTGACGGTGAGAACCTCGTCGGGCGACGCCATATCGCTGGCGAGCGTCGCGCTCCATCCTTCATCAGGTACATGCGTGATGCTGATGCGATTGACGAAAGCGGTGCCTTCGGGGTCCGCGGCGCGCGCGCCGGTCCGCGCGGGAACAATCGGCGGCAGGTAATTGGCGAGCGTTCGGCCGGCCAGGCCATGGAGCGGCCCGGCGCCGGCGTTCATCAGATCGCGCTGCATCATCGAGACAGCTACCCTGAGGCGTTGGTGTACGTCAGCCGCTTCGGGCTGCGATGCGGCCAATCGCTGAGACCGCGCGGCAAAGTGGAAGAGCATCGCCGCAGCGGTTGTGAAGACGGCAGCCGCCACCAACAGCTCGATCAGCGAGAAGCCGCGCGAGCAAGTCGAGTGGTGCACGGCTATTGGTCCTTCCGCGTCCTGAGTCCGACGAGGAGCGTGTCCTGACCACTGCGTACGCTCCACGGCCTGCTGCCTCGGCGAGCCTCTGCCGCGACCGTCGTGACACGCACTGACAGAATCAGCGTGCGAGCGGGTGACACCGGCAGCGGCTGCACCGCCCAGCGCCGAATGAATATCGCGTCCCGTGGCGGTGTGGCACCGTTGCCGAGCCAACGGCCCTGGTCGTCGAGATAGTCGACAAATGGCGGAATGTTTGCGGACAACGTCCCCGCTGGCGAAGGCATCAGCCCCGTGCCGCTATCGTCAGGAGGATCGACACTCAGATTCGCCGTCGAATCGGACCTTGGCTGCGGGGTTGCCGATGATGCATCGTAGGCCCACGTCAGGGATCGAAGCTGCTCGAGTTTTGCGGCCGCGAGAATCGTGGAGGATGTCTGCTCGCGCGCAGCGGCAGCCGCCCGCATCGACATGGCAAAGAGCTGGGCGACCCCTATCGACACGGTCACCATCAGGCCGAGGGCAACGACAACCTCGATGAGCGTGAAGCCCGCGCAGCTTCTGAGGACCGTCCCATGTCTCCCCGCCATGACGGTCCGTGGTGCAATGCGAACGCCAGCCGGCGCGGAAGAGCCGACTGTCGTTTTCTCTCGGGAATCGAAGGAGGGTGGCGAGGGACTCCCGCGTCCCGCGCAACATCAGCACTTCCGTGATTGCAGCGGGTGCGGCAGAAACTGAATCAGAGCGTCTGTGGATTTCCGGGGTTCGTCGGTGCCGGCGCGCCGGTCAGCTGGCCGATCCGCGCCTTGATCTTCTCTGCGTCTCCGGCCGCAGGCGCCAGGCGCAGATACTCTTCGTACGCCGCCACCGCATCGGTCGTGCGCTGCAGACGTTCGTAGCTCAGTGCAAGCGCGAAATGAAACGAGGCATCCGACGGCGACAGCGCGATCGCCTTCTTGTACTCCTCGACTGCCGCCAGGTCGTCGCCTTTCTTGTGCAGCGTCAGGGCCAGGTTGAACGTCGTTGCGTAGTCGCTTGGAAACAGCTGCTGAGCCTGACGGTAAGAGGCGATCGATTCGTCCCACTTGCCGAGCACTGACAGCGCCCGTGCGAGATTGAAGCGGTACGCCCAGCGATCTGGAATCAAGCGTAATCGCTTTTTGGAAGTGCGGCACCGCTTCCGCTGGCTTACCAAGCCGGACGAGGATCTGCCCGAGGTTGCTGTGCGACTCGGCGTCATCAGGGTTCTTGGCAATCGCCGCCTTGTACTGCTCGAGAGCTGACTGGTAGTCGCCTGTGGCATACGCGGTCGCTCCGGCGCCCGACGGGTCGAGAAACGGCGTGGGCGCCGGTTCCGCCGGCTTGGCGGCTGCCGCCGCCGGGGCCGGTTCGGGCTTTGGCTGGCGGCGCGCCGCGAACGGATCGACGGGCTTGGTCGTGAAACCGCGGCCGGCTTGTCGCCTTTCAGGAGCCACAGACCTCCGATGCCCAGGACGAACGCGGCCCCAAGCGCCGCACTCCATTTGGCGAGCTGCTGGCTGTGGCGAGCGCTGACTGCAGGATCGGGACGGAAACGCGCGCGACAGCGCGGGCAGCGGTCGTGCGCCGCGTTCACCTTGGCGCCGCAGGACGGACAGAGAACGGCCTCACTCATCATCGGATTTCCCGCCAGGACAGGATGCGGACGCCGACCTGGCCGATACCGTTGTTGAAGTCCTCGGGATCGCCGAATGCTTCGACCGCGGCCCCGGTCTCACCGGCGGTACCCAGATACAAGTGCTGATCGACGATGAACGGTGCGGTCGCCCGCCCGGCCATCGCACGGACGATCGGGCTCTCGTTGTTCTCGAGCTTGCCGCTGTTGTTCGTGTCGTAGGCGGCGCCGCCGCTGTAGGTCAGCGCGTAGAGTCTCGAGGTGAAGTCCGCGCACGGCGTGCCGGCGACTTCAACGGTCGTCGTGTAGAACACGATGTCACCGGCGACCGATGGAGAGGTCGAAGGCCGCTCGCCATTTGCCAGGCCGCCGGAGAGGGTCACCGTGCCGAGATCGCGAGTGAACTTCGTCGTCGCGCCGGCGCCTGGCGAGTTGTCCTTGAGACCGAACAACTGGAACGTTCCGAGGCCTCCTGGCGCCGTGGCTGCCAGCAGATCGCTGCCCGTCGCGAAGAACATGTACACATCTGCGCTGCCAACGAACAGCAAGGCCGATGAGGCATAGATGGGTGCCCCTGCGTCGACCATCTCCGAGACCGTGATCGCGCCCGCCGATGTGAAGTTGAACCGCCAGTACTTGCCGTCGATATCACCGAGATACGCCTTGGTGACGACGGGGCTTCCCGCCTCACCTGCCGCGGTGGGGTCCGCCTGCAAGGCATTCTTGCGGCCGTTTCCGCCGATGTCGCCAACCGAATAGCAGCCCGTGCCGGCGCACGACCCGCCGCCGCTGTTCCCAATCAACTCGCCGGTGTCCGCATTGATCAGGTACATCGACATGCCCGCTTTCGGCGCGGAGGCCCCGCGATTGGGAATCGACGCCTCGATATCCGGGAAATAGCCCGATCCAACGATCACCGCATTCAGCGAGCGATCCGGGGTCAGCGGACCAACCGCCGGGTCCGACCACGTCAGGCCGACCGTCTTCTCGACGTGGTTCGCCGTCGCCTTGAGATCACCAAAGACCTTGAACCTGCCTCCGGGCGTCCCGTCGGCGACGGTGAACGTCGCGGTGTAGGTCGGGTCGAAGCTCGAGTAGTTCGGGAACGCCCACTTGAACTGGATGCTCTCGCCAGGCGAGTCGAACAGCGACAGCATCGTGTTCACCGCGGTTTGTCCATCAGCCGTGGGATCGAGCCCCATGCCGGCTTCGGTGACGTCGAAGGCCTGATAGAACGTTCCGCCCTGGCCCTGCCCGATGATGAGCATGCTGCGCCAGCTGCCACTCAACTTGACTTCAGCGATCTTCGGCGAGCTGTCCACGAAGTAGTCGAACTGCTCGACCGGCTGGCCATCGAGAAGTGTCCGAAGCTTCGGCAGCAGGTTGTACGGAATGAACGCCCATACCTCGAAGCCAGTCCGCGCGTCAACGGCGTGGATCATTCCGTCGTTGGCACCGAAGAAGATCATGCTGCGACGGTCCTTGTGGCTGCCAGCAAACGTACCGGTCGCGTCAGAACGCCCGTAGTCGTCGTCCGGCGGAGGATCGAGCGATGGCGCGTCCATCAACGCCGGCGTGGACCCGATTACCGCTCCAAGCGCTTGCGCGCGGACGAACGTGATCAGAGTCGCCGCGTTCGACACCCCGCCAAGGTGAGGCGCGAGCGTGGCGGCGTTGCTGGTCGTGAATGCCACCATGGAACCGCCGCCAGATCCATTCGGGATGTAGGTGTAGATGTTGCGCGTGGCTCGGATCCGATGGCGTTCTGGCTAGACCTGCCAGCGAAGGCCGTCCATCGATGTCGGGCCAGAGGCGCGTGCCGTCGTTGACGAATTTCCATCCGGCCGGTTTCGTCGCGTCGATTTCCGGCCGGTAGACGCGGAACGCTCGGAGTCGGCCATCGAACCCCGGAAGCCTGAAACCCGCACTGATCATCACGTTGCTGCGCTGCGGCAGCGGCTGACCACCTGGGATGGCCGTGATGTCGGTGTTCGGCAGCGGGCTGCCGGCCGAATTGACACCGTCCTTCAGGTTGACGGTGCCGATGATCGGGCTGACCGGGACGAAGTCGCTCGAATTGCCGGTATCGAAATCCGCCTGGCGCGCAAATCCGGCCTGGACGGCGTAGTTGATGGCAGCGGTGACGTCATTGGCGGTGACCGCCTTTGTGTACCTGCCGCCACTGTTGGTCGCGACCGAACGGAGCTCCAACTCGTCGGCAGCCGCCGGCCTCACAGCCACGACGTGGATGGGAACTCGTTTGGTCACGCCGCTGGCGGTGACGGTCAGAAACGTCGTCGCGGTGGTGACCGGATCGTTGCTCGCGTTGTACGCCGCGTCGCCGTCGTCTTTGCCGCTCGTGATCAGGACGACGACCGTGTTGCGGCATGAACGGTTGGCCGCGCTGTCGGCGGTCATCGCCGCGATGGCGGCAGCCTTCGCATCCAGCAAGGCGTAGTTGATTGGGCGGTCCTCGTAGCCGACGCCGCCGCGGCCCGCAGGCACCAGGCCAAGGTCGTCGCCAATCGGCCGGTTCAGTCGGTCCAGCACCGTCGTCGCCGAGGCATTCGCCGGCGTGACCATCACGGTCCCGGCCGGCGCTGCGGCCTGGGCATAACTCGCGGCGGCAACACTCGGCGCATAGATCCCGTAACGGCCGAGGCCACCGGCGTTGCACGGATTGGTATCACCGTAGAGCAGCTGGGCCAGGCTGTTGACAGATACCGGACGATCGCAATTCGGCGACACGCGCCACGCCGGGGTCGACTGGCGCAGCCTGAGCAAACCCCATCTGAACATGCTCCCCGCGTTCTCCGTGACCGCGGCGGCCAGCCCGCTTTTGGCGATCGAGTAGCGCGTCTCGTCGAGGAACGCCAGATCGGCCGGCGCATTCGACGTCAGTGGCACCGCTGGATCCCAGACGGCCGCCGAGGGCGTAATCAAATCAGCGGAGTACCCAGCCGGCAGCGCCACGTGGGTCAGGTTCCGGTAGACGCGACGATAGGTCTTGACGGTGGCCGGCGTTGATCCCCGGGAAGGCCCCCATCACCGCGGGATCCGCGGTCGTCGAGTAGAACGCAGGATCGTAGAAGTTGCCGTTCCCGTCCTCGAGCATGCGTACGCGACGTGTCCACGACGACAATGACGGTCGGAGGGACGCGCTTGAGAAAAAGGAGCGGGTCGAGCTGCGCCCACACGGTCGCCGAACCGGCCAGCACGAGCGTCGCTGCCAGTATCGCGGCCGTCGCGCGACGAGCGGACGAAGAAGTCATCAACATTACTGCACCGTCAGTCCACCAGTGGTGGTGTTCATCCGCATGTTCGTCAGCGTTTTGCCGGGAGTCTGCACGGCGGCCTTGCGAGCGCGCTGGTTCAGCTCTTCCTGACCGCGCTGCGCGATCTGGCCGCGCTCGATTTCCGTGCTCGATGTTCGGGCCACGGTCACTTCGACGATCTTGCGGGTACCGCCAGGCCCGTACGCTTCCGCATGAACGGTCAGTGTGCCGTTCACGTCGGCTTGTGGGTTGCCGTCATCCTCCGCAGGATCGTCCGCAATCCAAGCCACGAGATACATCGGGCTGTCGACGGCGGCCGTGTCCGGCAACACCTGCATGAGCGGCCCCCACGCGAAGAGCCGCCACTGCGGGTTGTTTGCCCCCCACATGTTCAACGTGTCGGTTTCTGACTGCAGCTGGCCGGTCGCGGTGTTCGTGCCGCAGCAGAGCGTCGTCACGCCACCGCCCACAAGCTGCTTCTGTCCGGTCATGGCCGCCGTCGACGAACGACGACTGCGTCGCGCCGGTCAGGATGTCGTTCCACCGCGGCACCATCAGGAGGTCCTGCACCACCCGCTCGACCGCGGCATCGGCGGCGTACAGCGCCTCCTGGGCGTTGCTGTAGTTGTTCGAGATCTTGGTTTCCGTCGTGGTCACCATGATCATGGCGGCGCTGAGCGCGCTCAGGAGCATCATCGCCATGAGCGCGATGATGAGCGCCGTGCCCTCTTCTGCGCCGAGCCGTTGCCGAATTCTCGTCATGTCCACAGCAGCATCCTCAGCGAGCCAGGTTCAGGTTTCGAGGCGTGACCTCGAAGCTCACGGTGTAGTCGGGCACCGAGCGCTCCGCGCCGGCTTGAACGGCCGGGATTTGCCCAGAGCGTCTGATCGGTGCCCCGCAACGCGGCACTGGCAACCTGGATGCGCAGGGTCACGCGCACTTTGCGCACGCGAAGCAGGTCCGGGTCGAACTGGTTCGACCCGCCGCCGCAGAAGGGGCCGTCGGTCAACATCGCCGGGGTCAGTGCAGCCAGCGACCCGTCGACTGTCGGCAGGACGCCAGGACCGATGTAGTTGCCCGAGGCGTCGTAGAGGCAGTTCGCCTCGCCCGCCGCCGGCTTTGGCTTCAAGTGGCGGATTCGGATCGCCGAAATAGCTCAATTGCAGATCGACGACGTTGTCGACGAGTGGCCGTTCGGCGCTGCCGCCGTCGTATTGCATCAGCTGATTGGTCGTCCGATTCAGGTAGATCGTGCTGCTGACCGCCTGCGTGACGGAGGCATTTTTTTGATACTCGTGGCTGAGAGTCCTGACCTCGATGCTGAAGGTGAGCCGCGCGTCCTGCACTTGGGTGATCTCGAACGTGTCGAAGTGGCCACTCGAGTCGAAGATGATCACGACCATCCCCTCCTCGAAGCCGCACAGCTCATCCCCATGGGGACAATTCGGCTGGTCGTTCACCTTCAGCTCGGCCGAGAGCGCAGGCATCGGATGGCTGAGCGTCGTCTGCGAATAGGTATTCGGAATGTAGGTCAGCGTGATCGCGTCAGGCCGAAAGACGGTTGGGGGATCCGGATTGACGCGCCCAATCCGTCGCGGAAGAACCGGCGCGAAAAAGTTGATGAGCGAACCAGTGACCGGGCCCTTGATACGTGCCGGCACCGGCCATGACCAGCTCCTTGAACAAGGTGTCGGTCCCCACGCGCATCCGCTGCTGCAGGTCCGAGACCTCGGGCGTCGCCTGGGACATGCCTTGGGCCGGGTTCATGAGCCCGAAGATCGCACCCGTCACGACGAGCATGACGGCCGACGCCACCAACAGCTCGATCAGTGAGTAGCCGGCCTCCGGCTGACGATGCGCACGGGTCGTCATTGTGCCTTCCTCGTCTTCATCGTGATGAGCAGCGCGTCACCAGCCATTCGCGTGCGTGTCCAGGCCGTCGCGACACGCGTGTTCTCGTTGGCCACCGGCGTGACCAGCACCTGGATGACGAGCGAGTTGTTGGGATTGGTGGGCAGGGGCAGAATCGACCAGCGCCTGATGTAGACCGCGCTGGCTGGCGGCGTGGTGCCCGTCCCGACCCATGCCCCCTGCGCATCGAGGTAGTCCACGAATCCCGACGTGTTCTGCTCGAGCGAATTGTCCGGCGACGGGTTCAGCCCGGACCCGTTCGCCTGCGGCGGATACACCGCCAGGTTCGACGTCGTATCGCTGACCGGCAGACCGAGACCGTCGGGGTCGAATCCCCACGTCAGCGATCGGATCTGCTCCATCTTCTGTTCCGCCAGCGTCGTCGCCGACGTCCGGCCCTTGGCAGTCACATTCGCGCGGGTCGACATCGCGAAGAGCTGCGCGACGCCCAGCGACACGACCGACAGCAGCCCGATGGCGATGACCACCTCGATCAGGCTGAAGCCATCGCCGTTCCCGGCCGCGCGACTACTGAGCGAGGACGACTTTGCCTGCACCATTGACCGTCACCGTTTTCGACTTGCCCCTTGCGGGTGACCGTGATCGTCACGGTCGTGGCGATGTTCTGAGCTACGTTGGATACAACCTGCGCCGCGGTGCCGTCCGGCCGGAACTCGAGCACTTCACTGGTCACCGTGGTACCGTCCGACACGATACGCACCGGGCCGTCGAAATTCGGCCGCGTCATGATGTCCTGGTCCGGCGCGGGGAACGGGTAGTTGGAAGGCACGCACCGGTTGGTGGCCTGATCCGTCGCGTTGCCCAGCACTTCGACGGTCCGGAAGTAACCGGTCGCCGGGCAGTTGATCCGGACACGCAGCAGGCGGTTGACCGTGACCGCCTTGAGGCGCGCGCTCTGAAGCTCACGCTCGACCTCGCGCGCCGCCGCGGCCAGCTTGCTGCTTTCCCCGAGGTCACTGAGGATCGGCAGCGCGAAGGCCATCATGGTGGCCGCCACGGCGATGACCATCACCAGTTCCGTCAGGGAGTACCCGCGCTCGGATCGACTTGCAGAAAACGTCACGCACCCTGTTGAGCAATGCCGCTGCCACTGCCGGGCTCCCAGTTGGCACGATGACCCTAAATTACTGTCCGGATTTCTCTTATCTGGCGGGGTTCAGAAACGGATCACACTACTGTCTGGTAGGCCCTGTGCCGTTCTGCGACGCGCGGTTACAAATGGGAAATGGGTTGGCGGAAATGGGCGAAGACGTGAAGTTGTCCGAAGGGACGATCACCCCGGGAGAGGGAGCGTCACGGTCAGCCTGGCCCCGCCACCCTCGGCATTGGCGGCCGCCACGCGTCCGTTGTGCGTCACGATGATCTTCTGGACGAGCGCGAGGCCGAGTCCCGTGCCGCGCGCTTTCGTGGTGAAGAAAGGCCTGAACATGCGTGCCTGCATGGCCTCCTGGATTCCCGCGCCGTTGTCGGTCACTGTCACGCGGAGCACCGGATGGCCAGGCTCGCGGCTGCCTTCGATGACGATTCTTGGCGTCACATTCGCTTCGAGGCACGCCTCCAGGGCGTTGCGACAGAGGTTGCTGAAGGCCTGCCGCAGCAGCACCTCGTCACCATCGACGTGGCCAAACTCGCCGAGAATGTCGATTGTCCCTCCCCTGGATCTGACGTCGCCGCGCACGTCGTCGGCGGCACGCTCGACCACTGCCGACATGTCCACGGGGGTCAGCACCAACTCGGTGGGCTTGGCGAAGTTCAGGAAGTTGGTGACCACCTGACCGAGCGCCTCGGTCTCGTCGCGGATGCCGACCACGCACGCTCTGAAATCGTCGGGCAGACGATCGAGATCCAGCAGCCGGCTATAGCCATGAATCGTCGCCAGACCATTGCGGAATTCGTGCGCGATGCCGGCGGTCAGCTCACCGAGCCGCGCCAGGCTGTCTTTCAGCCGCAATTGCTCCTCGAGCTCGACGACGTCGCTCAGGTCCGTGAACAGGCAGATGGCGCCGTGCGCCGCATCGTCGCCGGCGATGGGCGAGACGGTGACGCCGAGGTGTGACGTCGTACCGTTGGCTTTCTTCATCTGCACCGCGCGGCGTACGATGGCGCGGCGGCTCGTCAGACATTCGTCCAGGACGTCGGCCAACGCGCTGCTGTCCGTCAACATTTCACGAAAATGTCCGAGCGGCGCGTCCGTGGGCAGATGCAGTATCGATCGGCCGGCGGGGTTCAACGTGCGCACGGCGCCCTCGGCGCCGACCACCAGCAGGCCTGACGTCATGCTCGCGATGATTTCGCTGCTCAGGCGTTCTGATGCCTCGGCGCGCGCCGCCATCGCACGCTCCTCGATCCGGAGCTTGCGCACGGCTTCCTCCATGGCTGATGCCATGAAGGCCGTTTCCGCACCTTCGACACGACCTGATTGCGTAGCGGCGCGGGCGGCGGTAAAGAACTTCGCTGCCGCGAAGGCGAGCAACCCCACCAGCGCCGCGACGACGGCCGTCAAACCGAGGAAGAGGTAGGCTGACTGAGTCATCTATTGGTGCTCGCGGGGCCCCAGCCCCGCTCGCTCTCGCTCGGCGGCCGGCCTGCGGCCGGCTTCACTCCGTCGCCTCGCTCGGAGCCGCAGGCGCTTGCTGGCTGCACGAGCACGATCATGCGACTCATCAATCAGATCCTATAGAGCCCCACATACCACGCGACGATCTGATCGCCGAACAACGACGCGATGAGGGCGCCCAGCGCGAGGAAGGTACCGTAGGGGAGCGCGTATTTCAAACCGCCCTTCCTGATCGCCAGAACCAGCAGGCCGATCAGCGCGCCTGCGATCGACGAGAACACCAGCGTGACGATGGCCAGCTTCCAGCCGAGGAAGGCGCCAATCATCGCCAACATCTTCACGTCGCCGCCGCCCATGCCTTCCTGGCCGGAAAAGCGGTAGTACACCTCGCCGATGGCCCAGAGACTGCCGCCGCCAATCAAGGCTCCGAGTGCGGCCGCGATGATCCCGGGCGGCAGCAACAAGCTGAAGGCCAATCCGATGGCGATCCCGGGGAGCGTGATGGCATTCGGCAGCAGATGATGCTCCAGGTCGATGGCGAAGAGCACGATCAGCATGCAGGCAAAGAACAGCCGCGGGACAAGCAGGATGTCCGGCCCGATGATCAGATAGTGCGCCAGGAATACGACCATCGTCACGACCTCGATGATCGGATACCGGATCGAGATTGGCGCGCGGCACGAGCGGCATCGGCCGCGCAGGAGCAGGTAGCTGATCACCGGAATGTTGTCGTACCAGCGCAGGGCGTAGCCGCACCCGGGGCACCGGGAACCGGGGCTGACGACCGACTTGTGTTCTGGTAAGCGGTGGATGCAGACGTTGAGGAAACTGCCGACAGCGAGACCGAACAGGGCCAGCACTGTCACCACGAAAGTGTCGGACATCATGAAGGAGGACGGACCGGATTCTCAGGCATCGGTTGCAGCTCTGACGACGCCGACACGCTGACCTTCCCCGTCGTCGGGTCGATCACGTAGGGCGTGCGGGTGGAATCCACGGGAACTCCTGGCAGCGCGCGCTGCGAGATCAACCAGCGCCACGAGTACTGCCCGCCCGCCGGCGGTGGGTTGTTCCGCGCGACCCGCTCCAGCTCGTCGATCACGTCGAGCGCGTCGAGTTGCTGAAGACGGCGAGTGGCGAGCCGGCGCAGCCAGTCCTGATCCGACGCAAGAATCTGACGCCACACCAGTCGCGCCGACGCGCGATCACCACCGGCGTTGAGCATCACCGCCGCAATCGGCTCCAGCCAGTTGGGCGCACCCGGCTGATCTGCCGCGCGCTGGAACCACGTCGCGGCGGCCTTGTAGTCCTTCAAGTGCCAGTAATGCACGAAGGCGACGTCATGGTAGTACTGCCACTTGGTCGGCTGGGCCTTCAGGCCCTTTTGCAGAAGCGCTTGGGCCTGGTCGGGACGTCCTGGTCCGCCGGGAACCGGCTCGCTGAGAAAGATGGCGCCGAACCGGTAGGCAATCGTGAAGTACGGATCGAGCGTGGTCGCCAGATCGAGCAGCGGATAGAGCAGATCGTAGTTGCGCGGTCGTGTCTTGATGAGCCGCTCGCCGCCGTAGACCTGAAGCGCTCGGATCCAGTACACGTCGGACGCCAGCGCATCGAACTCCATCGCCATCCGATCCATGGCCGCGCCGGACTGCACATAAAGGACGCGGCTGGTATCGGCTATCTGACGAGGGAACTGCCGGTCGCGGAAGACCTGAACGGCGACCGCGGCGGCAAAGACGACGACGGCGGCCACGGCCACGATTGGGTTGCCGGGCCGGCTCACTTGAAATCCCTTCTCGAGAAGATGAACATCGCCAGGAGGAGCACGGCGGTCACGTAGAGCACGCCGTACACCGCCGTCGATGCGAGATACGCGGGAGCCACCGGCAGGCCATGGACGACCTCGGTCTTGACGTCGAAGGCCGAGAGATCGGGCAGCAAATAGTAGATGCCGCGGGCCAGCCAGATCGCGGGCTTCGATTCGACAATCCGATCGAAGTTCTTCAAATCGGTGTTGAAGTGGCCGGCGATGTAGATGCCGAAGGTCAGGGCCGCGGAGAGCAAAGGCGTTGAGAAGGTGGAGAAGAACACCGCGACCGCGGTGACGATCGCCAGCTGCATGAAGATCAGGAAGATGGCCTTGAGCAGCGCGGGATCGATGCCCGGTGCGTCCCAACCGGCTTTGAACTCGGCCGACTCGGTCACCGTCATGTAGGTCAGCACCAGGTAGAGCGCCGCGGTCATCACGGCGACGTTGACGGCCAGCGTGAGCACGAGGCCGAAGTACTTGCCGATGACGAACTGCGTGCGGCTGATGGGCTTCGCGAGGATGGCGTAGATGCTCCGCCGCTCCACCTCTTTCGACACCAGACCGATGCCGATGAAAATCGCGATGAACAATCCGAACACGGACGTCGCGGCAAGCCCGAGATCCTTGATGATCTTGACGTCCTGCCCCGCCGTCAGCTGGCCCAGCAGGTAGCTGGACGAGATCAGGAGCACCGCGAAGAGCACGAGGTTGTAGGGCACGCGATCGCGGACCGACTCCCGGAACACGTTGATCGCGATCCCGCTAATGGTCCGCACGGACGGTCTCTCCTGACTGCGGGGCGCGCGCCCCGGCCCCCATCTCCTGGACCCGGCGGACGAAGAAGTCCTCGAGCGTGTCACGAACGGGATTGATCGACACAAGGCGTGCGCCGGTCGCGACGAGATCCGCCAGCAGCCTTTCCGGCGGGTAGGCAGCGGGCACTTCGAGCGCGTACCGGCCCGGCGCAATCTCCGTCGAGCGACGGGTGACCGCGCTGATCCGCGCGTGCACGTCCGCCTTCAACCCATCGACGACAATCTCCCAGCCGCGAATGTCGAACGCGAGGATCTCCGTCAGACGCCCGGCTGCTGCCAACCGCCCGCCCGCCACGACGGCGACACGGCTGCACAGCGCTTCGGCATCGGACAGGATGTGCGAGCTGAAGAACACCGTACGACCCTGATCGCGAAGCTCGAGGATCAACGTACGAATGTCCCGCCGGCCGAGAGGATCCAGGCCCGACATCGGCTCGTCGAGAAAAATCACCTCGGGATCGTTGATGAGGGCCTGCGCCACGCCGACGCGCTGCACCATGCCTTTTGAGAACTTGCGCAGCTGCAACCGGCGCTCCGCCCCGATGCCGACGCGATCCAGCAGCGCCGATACCCGCGTTTTCTGATCGGCACGACTGAAGCCAAAGAGTTGCGCGAAGTAGGTGAGCAGCTCCTCCGCCGTGAGGTAGTCGTAAAAGTAGGGATTCTCCGGCAGGTAACCGATGCGCTTGCGGACCGAAACGTCGCCAACAGGCTTGCCGAGAATGTCGGCACGGCCGGCGCTGGGAAAAATCAGCTGCATCAGCAGCTTCAGCGTCGTCGTCTTCCCGGCGCCGTTGGGGCCAAGGAAACCGAACACTTCCCCCGGTTCAACCTGAAGAGACAGGCGATCCAGCGCACGGTACGGCCGCTTCCGCCAGAAACCGACCGCGTAGTCCTTTGTCAGCTCCTCGATCTGAATCGCTGGAGGCATGCAGTTACTTGGCTCTCTTGAGCTCCAGATCGATGATGGCGTCAAGGTATTGCGGCTGCACCGCCTGCGGCAGCTTGCGTCCGGCGATGAAGAAGGTCGGCGTTGAGTGGACGTCGAGCAGCTTGCCCAGGCCTGCGTCCGTCTTGACCTCTTCGAGCGCGCGCGCATATTGCGCATCGAAATCCTGGATTCCGGCAACGTCGTGCGCCGCCTGCTTGACCTGCTCGGGCGTGAGCGCCGGCGGACCGAAGTTGGCGAAGATCCAGTCTTCCATCTTCTTCGACGTCCCTTTCGCTCTGGCCATCACCACCGCTGCGGCCGCCTCGCACGACGCGTAATGGTTGCCCCCGGGAACGTTGACGTTGCACTCGGGCTCCAGCGGGTAATGCTTGACGACGTAACGGACCTGCCCGGCAGCCTCGTACTTGCTCAGCACGCCCTTGTACAAATCGTGGGTGATCTTGCAAGCGGGGCACTGATAGTCGTTGAACTTCACCACCAGCACCTTGGCCCCGTTGTCGGGGATCGGCACGTCGACCTTGGGCTGCATGTCCCACCACTCGGCAAGCTTCGCCCGCTCGGCATCGGTGACAGGCGGGAGCTGGACCTCCTGGGTCTGCGCAGCCGGCTTGCGCGAGACCCTCGCGAGGGAACGCGGCGACAACGCCGACGGCCGCCGCCGCGAAGAGCACGGCCGTCAGCAACGCCACCGGCGTGGCAACCATCGTCCGCACATCGCGGAGCGCACGAGAAGGCAGCTTGGTCATGGGTAACGCAGTCGCTCCACCGGAGATCACGAAAATCGCGACCACCGATACGTAGGTGATCGCACACAGAACGCAGAAGACTTTCAGAACGAAGTACGAGGCCCAACCGAGATACAGCACGAACGCAAGCGCCACCGTCGAGAGCGCGAAGATGTACGCAGGGGCGCTGTCGTGGGCCGCTGACGACGGACGGCGTGTCATCGCGCTCATGACGAGCACGAACGCGAAGTACAGGAGTCCGAGCGGCGCGACTGGAACCCCCAGAAAGCTACCGTACGGGCTCAGATACGCTTCCGTACAGCTCACTGTCGAACTGACGTCGCAGAAGCTCGTGTACGCGGGATCGGTGAGCAGGCGATAGTGGACGTAGGTTGACGTCGCCGCAGCCCCGAGACCCAGGGCCGAGAACGCCAACAACAGCCGGCGCATCGAGGGTTTCATGTTGTTGATGTGGAATCACGCAGAGTCCGGCTTCAGCCGGACATCTACTTTGTACCGCGTATCCGTCTGACCGTCAAGGTGTTAGGGGCGTCGCCGCCCGGTTCGAGCGGCGTTACCGGGCGGTCGGCAGCTTCAGCTCGCGCCCGTTCGAAGGGGCGCCCTTCTCGGGCATCTTCCCGGTGAACGTCTCCATGCCCTCGAAGATCACACGGTCGACGTTCGAGCCGAAATACCGAATCCCGGTCGACCCCGGGTTGGTGGGGTCGGCAGTCACCTGATAACCGGAAGCGGGCTTGTTGCCGGTGCACGCCTTCACGTCGGTCTCGACCTCGGTGCCGGCCATCTGCACGAAGTACCCATTCTTCCGCACTTGCTCGGCGTAGGTCAGGTCGGGACTCAGGAAAGCCGTGCCAGACCCGGGCACCGGTGTTCCCAGCTCCACCAACGTCGGCGCGAAATTCTGCCGACCGCACGTCTGCATGTAAGCGAACTGTGCCTGGTTGATCGCCTCGAGCGCGGCAATGGCGGATGCCTCGGCGCCCAATATCCGCGCGTTTCGATACGACGCGACCGAGATCGACAGCAGGACCGCGATGACCGCCATCACGATCAACAGCTCGACCAGCGTGAAACCGCGAATACCTCGCACGAATCCAGCTTACACGTGTTTACTGCGGACGTGTGCAGTGCCACGTGCTGCCGTGGTCCGTGGTCGCGTGCGTCCGTGTCTGCCGTGCGATCTGCAGCACGCGCGAACATAACCGTGACAGCAGTATCGATGCGAGACACGTAGCACGTGACGAAGCAGCACGGACTACGGAGGACGTCCGCACGTGCACGTTACTGCAGCACGGTCCCTCCGCCTGACGGATCCATCTCCCCCTCGGTTGGCGGAGATGCCGTCCGGCCTGAAGAACAGCACGTACTTGTTCGTCGTGGCGAACGCCCTGTGGCCGGACCGCCCAATCGACAGCGGAGCGGCGGTCAGGTAATAGCCCATGCGCGTCTGCGATCCGTGGCAGTCGAATGGCCCGAGCACGGCGCTGCCGGCGTCGAGCGTGATTGTGTAGCCGCTCTTCGTCGACGGGTCCACCGCGAGGTCGGGCGAGATGAATCCGACGGATCCGCCGGGGCATGCGGTGGCGAGCACCGACAACTGCACCGCGTATCCTCCGGTCGTGGCCGACGCCGCAAACGCGGCTTCGGCGCTGTTCACCGCGCGCAGCGTTCCGATGGCGGAGGACTCGTTGCCCGCCATGCGTGCCCGCAGCAGCATCGGCAGCGCCATGGCCGAGACGATTCCGATGATCGCCACCGCTGCCAGAAGTTCTATCAGTGAAAATCCGCGCGCGCCGTTCGAACGCGCTCGCGCAGCACGCCCCGCCATACATTCCTCCGTTCAGGGCGGCCTTCGGTCGGGTCTCGTCCCCAGGCGAACCTTCCGCCTTGTCGAGGCCCCCGGCGTGAGCTGTCGAAGGCCAAAAAAAAAGGATGCCCGTGCAGCCGGGCATCCTTTTTCGGGTCTTACGAGGTGCTTACTGGAGCGGCGTGCCGCCGGTCTCCGGCAGGAGCGCCACCGGTCGCGTCCGCCACGAAGTAGAGCGTGCCGTGCGCTGCAGTCGAGAACCCGCGAACGCCCGTGTTGCCGACGCCCACCGGAACTGCCGTCGCGTAGTAACCCGTGCGGCTCACCGTCGTGCCGCTGCAATCCGTCGTCACGTCCGCAGGCGTTCCAACCGTGCTGTCCGCCAGCGCGATCGTGTAGCCGCTCTTGATGGACGGGTCGGCCGCGAGGTCAGGCGAAATGAACCCCTGCGACGAGCCCGGGCAGGGCGTTGACAGCACCGCCAGCAGAATCGCATATCCGCCGCCACCCGCCGACGCTGAATACGCCGCTTCCGCGCTGTTGACCGCGCGAAGCGAACCGATAGCCGACGACTCGTTGCCCGACATGCGGGCGCGCAGCAGACCCGGAACGGCGATCGCCGCGATGATGCCGATGATCGCCACGACGATCAGCAGCTCAATAAGCGTGAAACCCTTCTGGTTACGAACCTTCATGACACTCTCCCTCGAAAAATTCAGTTGGCCGCTTGAGCGTTATGTCGGACTCGACTTGGCCTAAGCCCAGCGGCCGACGAGCTTCCGTTGAGCAACGGAAGTGCCACCCTCTTCCTTCAGACGGGTGTATCGGCTAAACGGCCTTATCTCAAGAGGTTATCTAGGATGGCGTCTTACGGGGCGGAGCATCCAGACCTGCCAATTTTCGGTCTCCTGACAAATTCTGTCAACCCGGAGCTGGCAGGAATTGTCGATACACCCCTATGCATATATTACCCGTAAGTTGTACTAGCGTAAGCCGTAGCCCGACGCTGTGGCCGTAACTCGTCAGCTCGGCTAGCTCGAATCCAGCCGCGACCTTGCCGATTCACCGCGACGCCCGACCTGAAGGTCGGGCTTACTTCAGATTGTATTTCTTCATGTAATACCGGAACGATCGGAAGCTCATGCCGAGCAGTTCGGCGGCCTTGACCTTGACACCGCCGGCGCGCCGTAGGGCTTCGGCGATGTACTCCCGCTCGATGTGCTGGACGTGCTGTTCGAGGTCGATCCCGCCTTCGGGGAAGCCGTCCCCTGGCTGGACGTTCACCGGGCAGTTGGATGCGGCGCTGTTTCGCGGACCTGCTCGGGCAGGCTGTCCGCGAGGATCGTCGGCGTGCGCTCGAGCGCCACCGCCCGTTCGATGGCGTTTTCGAGCTCGCGGATATTCCCCGGCCACGGGTAGGCCTTCAGGCAGGCCAGCGCGTCGCCCGAGATGCCGGTAATCCCCTTCCCCATCTGCTCGGCGAAGCGGGTCACGAAGTGCTCGGCCAGGAACGGGATGTCTTCGACCCGCTCGCGCAGGGCTGGCAAGACGAATGGGGATGACGTTGATCCGGTAGAAGAGGTCCTCGCGGAACTCGCCCGCGGCCACCATCTTCGACAAATCCCGGTTGGTGGCGGCAATGACCCGGATGTCCGCTTCGACCTCCTCGGTCCCGCCGAGCCGCCTGAAGCGCCGCTCCTGCAGCACACGCAGACAGCTTGACCTGGACGAGCGGGCTCATCTCGCCGATCTCGTCGAGGAAGATCGTGCCCTTGTCGGCGACTTCGATCAGTCCCTTCTTGTTGGTGTCCGCGCCCGTGAACGCGCCGCGCATATGTCCGAACAGTTCCGAGTCGAGCAGGGTCTCGGACAGTGCCCCGCAGTTGACCGCCACGAACGGCTTGTCTTTTCGGAGCGAGTGGAAGTGGATGGCCCGCGCGACGAGCTCCTTGCCGGTGCCCGACTCGCCGGTGATCAGCACCGTGCTGCTGGTCGGCGCAATCGTCTCGATCAGCTGGAAGACCGCGAGCATCGGCTCGCTGCGCCCGATGATGTTCGAGAACTGGTGCGCGGTCTGCAGCGCGCGCTTCAGGAGCACGTTCTCCCGCTGCAGGTGGCGGCGCTCCATTTCCTTTCGCACCCGCAGCCGGACTTCGTTGGCGGCGCCAGGCGACTTGTGCACGTAATCGGCCGCGCCGAGGCGCAGCGCTTCGACCGCGGTGTCCGTCGACGCGAACGCCGTCATCACGATGCTGATGATCTCCGGGTCGATCTTCTTGGCCTCCCTGAGGACGTCCACGCCGCTCATCTGCGGCATCCGGATATCGGTGATCAGGATGTCGACGCGTTCGCGCTTGAGCAGGTCGATCGCGACCGCCCCATTCTCGGCAAGCAGCACTTCATAGCCATCGCGGCGCAGCACGATCGTCAGCAGCTCCCGCATCGACCGCTCGTCGTCGACGACGAGCACGCGGGGAGGAGTCTCCGACGCCGAACGATTCGGTGTTCGCACCTCGGTGGCCATAGATCAGTTCGTCAGCGCCGCGTGGGATTCGGCCGGTTGCGAGGCGAGCGGAAGCTTCACGGTCACGCTCGTGCCCTGATTCGGTTGCGACGTGACCTGAAGCTCGCCGCCGTAGTCGCTGACAATCCGGTGGACGATCGAAAGTCCGAGCCCGGTTCCGCGTGAGAACCCGCCGCGAAATGGCTGCAGGATGCCCTCGAGCTGATCGGACGGGATGCCGACGCCCTCGTCGCGCGACCACGATCATCGCCTCGCCGGGCGCGTCCCCGTCGCGGTCTACTGCCGTGACGGCCAGTGTGAGCCGGCCGCCGCCGGGCATCGCGCGAAGCCCGTTGGTCGCGAGGTTCCACACAATCTGCCTCATTTGCCCTTCGTCGGCCGTGCACCAGACCGGCTCGTCGGGCACCTCCAGCTTCATGTCGTGCGTCTCGTGCAGCTCGGGGCTGTTCTGCAGCAGCGTTGCCGTGTCCGTCACCGCCTTGCGCAGGTCGAGCCTCGCGGCAGACTGACGCTGCGGCCGCGCATAGGCCAGGAAGCTCTTGATCGTCTCGTTCAGCCGCTCGGACTCGCGCATGACGATGTCCATCAGCTGTGCCTGTTCGTCGGTCAGCGGCAGTTCCTGGCGCAGGATCTGAATCGAACCGGACATCGACGCCAGCGGGTTTCGAATCTCGTGTGCGATCCCGGCCGCCATCTCGCCCACCGCGGCGAGGCGCTGCTGAATCCGTGCCTCGCGCTCGTGTTTCCGCGCGTCGGTGACGTCCTGGAACGTGATCACGAACCCGCTCTCGCCGCGGGGCGTGATCAGAATCGCGGTGCTGATGCCGAGCTCGATCTGCCGGCCGTCCGCCTGCCGGTAGTCGGTACTCGACGCGAGGTAACGGCGGCCGCTGCTCCCTCGGCCCGAACAAGGCCGAACACCCGGGCGGCAGCTGGAGAATTTCGAACGCGCCGCGGCCGACGGCGTAGCGCGCCGGAATGCCGGTGATCGTCTCAGCGGCACGGTTGAACGTGAGCACGCGGCCGGCGAGATCGGTGGTCAACAGCCCGCTCGCGAGACTGTTGATGGCGTATTCGCTGAACGCTTGCAGGTCGGCAATCTGGTTGGACGCCTCCTCGAGCTCCTGCCCGGCGCGGCGCAGACCTTCGGCCAGGTATCCGCTCAGGGAAGCGACGGCAATGAAGCCGAAGACGTTCAAGCCGACCGTATAGAGCGCCACGCGCTCGGGCGGCAGGATCTCGGCGCCGGTGACGACCGACATCGGCGGCGGTCCCGCGTATTGCGCCCATACGAGCCCGCTGTAGATCAGCGAGCTCAACACGCCGATCATCAGCCCGCCGCGCAGCGACTGGATAGTACTCGCGGCGATGATCGGCAGCATGTACAGCGTCGAGAAGGAGCTCACGACACCGCCGGTCATGTGCACGACGGCCGACACGATCAGGACGTCGCAGGCGAGCTGGACGTCGACGATCCAGCGATGCTGTTCGGCCTGCTTCAGCAGCAGCGAATACACCGCCGTCAGCGTGTAGGTCAGGCCGATGAGGAAAAAGAACGGATCGACCGGCAGCGCGCCCGGCGAATGGATTTGGATCACAATCGCCGAGCCGAGCAGGACCGTTACGGCTGCCGCGCGGCAGCCAATCAGCCAGAGAAGTCTTCGACGAAGCTCGACCGCCACGTCACCCTGTCAACTTGTTGATCAGGTCGAAGATCGGCATATACATCGCGATGACGATGCCGCCGACCACAACTCCCAGGAACGCGATCATGATCGGCTCGAGCAGCGTCAGCATGCCGGCCACGGCGGAGTCCACTTCCTCTTCATAGAAATCGGCAATCTTCGACAGCATCGCGTCGAGCGCGCCGGTCGTTTCGCCGACGTTGATCATTTGGACGACCATCGACGGAAAGACGTTGGTTTCTTTGAGGGGACCCGAAATGGTCTCGCCGCGCTCGATGCCGGAGCGAGTCAGCAGTATGGCATCCTCGATGATGGCGTTGCCGGACGTCCGGGCCGTGATGTCCAGCCCGTCCAGGATGGGAACGCCCGAGGCCAGCAGGGTCGACAACGTGCGGCAGAATCGGGCCACAGAGACCTTGCGGATGATGTTGCCGAGGACAGGGGTCTTGAGCATGATCCGGTCGATCATGTGCCGCCCGCCATCGGTCGCGTAGTAGCGGTTCACCATGTAACCGGCGGCGCCGACGATGATGAGCATCAGCCAGCCCCAGGCGACGACGATGTCGCTGGCGGCCATGACGATGCGGGTGGGGAGCGGCAGCTGGGCACCAAGACCTTGGAACAGGGAGGCGAAGGTCGGGATGACCTTCCACAGGATGGCGCCGACGACCAGCGTCGCAATGACGATGACGGCGACCGGGTAGATCATCGCCGACTTCACGTCACCCTTCAGCTTGACGTTCTTCTCGATGTAGGTCGCCAGCCGCTTCAGGATCGTGTCCAGGATACCGCCGGCCTCACCTGCCGCGATCATGTTCGAGTAGAGCGCGTCGAACGTCTTCGGATGGCGCTTCATGCTGTCGGCGAGTGCCGCGCCCGCCTCGACGTCTTCCCGGACCTTGAGGATGACCGCCGAGAAATGCTTGTTCGGCTCCTGCTTGCCGAGGATGTCCAGACACTGGACGAGCGGCAGGCCGGCGTCGATCATGACCGAGAACTGTCGCGTGAAGATCGCCAGGTTCTTGGCAGGGACGGATTTGCCCTTGGGCGGTTTGGCCTTTGCCTCCGCCCTGGCTTTCGACGGATCGATCTTCGTGACGACGATCTGCTCGCGCCTGAGCAGTGCCATCGCGCCGTCCATCGTGTCCGCGACACGCTCGCCGGTGACCGATTGCCCCGTCCGTGTCCGCCCCGAGAAGGCAAAAGTAGGCATAAGTAGACTCTCGCTTTAGCAGCGCAGACGCCTAACGGCGCGGCTGCGCTCCGACCCGATTCATCCCTGCTCCGGCAACCACTCCCGTGCCCCGTTCGATCATCTGCTGGAGTTCGTCTTTGATCGACGACGCCCCGAGCGCGGCATCCAGCGTGATGAACCGCCGTTGATACAGCGTCGCCAGATTCTGGTTCATCGTCTGCATCCCCAGCTTTTCCTGCCCCGCCTGCATCGTCGAATAGATCTGATGGACTTTGTCGTCGCGAATCAGGTTACGGATGGCGGCAGTGGGGATCATGATCTCGAGCGCGACGACACGCCCCTGTCCATCGGCCCTCGGCAGCAGCGTCTGACACACGATGCCTTCGAGCACCAGCGACAGCTGCGTTCTGATCTGGCCCTGCTGGTGTGAGGGGAAGACGTCGATGATTCGGTTGATCGTCTGCGCCGCGGAGTTGGTGTGCAGCGTCGCGAACGTGAGGTGCCCCGTTTCGGCGATGCGCAGCGCGTTCTCGATCGTCTCGAGATCGCGCAACTCGCCGATGAGGACGATGTCCGGGTCCTCGCGCAGCGCCGAGCGCAGCGCGGACGCAAACCCGTGGGTGTCGGCGTGTACTTCTCTCTGGTTGACGATGCACCCCTTGTGCGGGTGGATGTACTCGATCGGATCCTCGATGGTGAGGATGTGCTCGCGGCGCTCCGTATTGATCTTGTCGATCATGGCGGCGAGCGTCGTCGACTTGCCGCTGCCGGTCGGGCCGGTGATCAGCACCAGGCCGCGCGGTCGATCGGCCAGCGAGCCGATGACTTCGGGAAGACCGAGCTCGTGAAAGCTCTTGATCTGTTCTGGAATGACTCGATAGACGGCCGCCACCGCCCCGCGCTGGTTGAAGACGTTGCAGCGGAAGCGGGCGATGCCCCGGATGCCGAAGGAAAAGTCCAGTTCGAGCGTCTCCTCGAAACGCTTCTTCTGGGCATCGGTGAGGACGCTGTAGGCCAGCGTCTTCGTCTCGGCTGGACCGAGTGGCGGCAGGTCGAGCAACTGCAGCTTACCGTGCAGCCGGATCTGGGGCGGCGTCTGCGTCGTCAGGTGCAGGTCGGAGCCGCCGAATTCGACCAGTGTTTTCAGGAGTTCGGGTAGCGTTGCCATAGCGTTATCTGACCGTCTCTCGTGCGACCTCTTCGATCGTGGTGACACCCTCGACGACCTTGTACAGGCCGCTCTTGCGAAGCGTGATCATTCCTTCCTCGACCGCCTTGCGTTTCAGCTCGAGGCCCGACGCGCCCACCAGGATCAGTTCGCGCAGCTCATCGCTGATTTCCATGACCTCATAGAGGCCGACGCGCCCTTTGTAGCCCGTGTTATTGCACCGCTCACAACCCGACCCGCGTTTTGGTACGACCGTCTGCGCCTCGTCCTGGCTGAAGCCAGCATCGACGAGCGCTTGCGGCGGCGTCGGCTGTTCGACTTTGCATGCGCTGCAGATGCGGCGCACCAGACGCTGGGCGCAAATCAGGTTCACCGAGCTGGCGACGAGGAACGGCTCGATGCCCATGTTCATCAGGCGGTTGATCGTGCTCGGCGCATCGTTGGTGTGCAGCGTCGAGAGCACCAGGTGGCCGGTGAGTGCGGCCTTGACCGCGATCTCCGCCGTCTCGAAGTCTCGAATCTCGCCGACGAGGATGATGTTCGGGTCCTGCCGCAGGAAGGAGCGCAGGGCGGCGGCGAAGTTCAGGCCGATGTTCTCGCGGACCTGCACCTGATTGACGCCAACGAGGTTGAATTCGACTGGATCCTCGGCCGTCATGATGTTGGTTTCGGCCGTGTTGATCTTCGCAATCGAGGAATAGAGCGTGTTCGTCTTGCCGCTTCCGGTCGGACCCGTGACGAGCACCATGCCCCACGGCTTGGCGATGGCGGTCTCGAGCTTGCCGAGCGAGTGCGACTCGAAGCCGAGCTTCGTCATGTCGAGCATCAGCTTGTCCTTGTCGAGGAGACGAAGGACGATCTTCTCGCCGAAGAGCGTCGGCAGACAGGACACGCGGAAGTCGATCTCTTTGGTCGCGCCTTCGACGGCAAAGCGGATCTTGATGCGGCCGTCCTGCGGCAGGCGCTTCTCCGCGATGTCCAGCTTGGCCATGATCTTGATGCGCGAGGTGATCGCATCGCGGAACTTCATCGGCGGCGCCATGACGTTGTAGAGAATGCCGTCGATGCGGAACCTGACGCGGAACTCCTTCTCGTATGGCTCGATGTGAATGTCGCTCGCGCCCTTCTGGATCGCCGACATGAGCATCAGGTTGACGAGCCTGATGACCGGCGCTTCGCCGCCTTGCCGCTCGAGGGACGCAACGTCGATCTGCTCCAGCTCTTCGAGCACCTCAACGTCGTCGTCGACGATCGCGGCAGTTTCTTCGAGCGCCTTGGTGACGAGCTCCAGCGTCGCCGCGCTGGTCAGGTTCGCCTGGCTCTGTGGGGTCGGAGGCTTCTTTTCCTTCTTCACCACCGGCGCCTGCACCGGACGGGCGGCCGGGCTCGACGCCTGGTAGTAGCGCTGGATGGCGTCGGCGACGGCAGTTTCGGACGCGACGACGGGCTCGACGTTGTAACCCGTCATGAACTTGATGTCGTCCATCGCGAACACGTTCGTCGGATCCGTGATGGCGATGGTGAGCGTCGCGCCCGAGCGGCTCAGCGGAACGATCTGGTACTTCTGCGCCGTCTCCGCAGGAATGAGCTTGATGGTGGCCGCGTCGATCTCGAACTGCGCGAGGTTGATGGAGGGAACGCCGTACTGCTTGCTGAGAAGAGCGGTGATCTCGTCATCGGTGACGAAGCCGAGCTTGACCAGGTTCAAGCCCAGTTTGCCGCCGTTCGTTTTCTGATAGTTCAGCGCCTCCTGCAATTGTGCAGGCGTGAGGCGCTTCTCTTTGAGCAGCAGCTCGCCGATCCGGACGGCCATCGTTGTCTCTTGATGCGAATGTGCGCGGCGCAGACGCCGACGCCGTTCCATCTGAACGCACGTCGACGTACGTGTTCCGACGGCGAGGGGCGTCTTGCTGCTTGGGGAGGTCAATAGTTTGGGGGTGCTGACAAATATTGTCAAGGGCTGAGCTAATGGAATCGGGAGGGGTGATGGATTGATTGCAGAATCGTAAAGAACCATGTCGGGTGGAAGTTGGCAGTTGGGATTTGACAAGGATCAGAAGATGACCCGCGCCCCGATCCCCCACCCTCGATCGCCAGCTTCCGAGCCCAGCGTGGCCTGCCCGTCGACGAGCAAGGAACCGAACACCGCAAAGCTGCCGCCCACGCTGATGACCGGTCGCGCGCCTGCGGACTGGTCGCTCACGGTGTTGAAGCGAAACCCTGATCGGACATACGCGCGAGGAAAGATTCGGGCTTCGGCGCCGACGGCGATGTTTCGTTCGTCGCCGACGGTCCCAGGCACGCGATCGAGATCGAAGTCCGCCGCCGCCACAAGGACACCTTGCGCCAGCGTCACGGCGACTCCCGCTCGAAACTGCCGCTTCAATTCGATGTTCCCGCCCGGCCCCTCGAACTCGTTTTCGACGACGTTGCGCACCGTGAGCCCAGCGCGAAGGTGGCCGCTCGTGGCGATCACGCCGATGTCCGCATCGAACTTGTTCGAGGCGGACCCAATCAGGTCGTTGGCCTCGTCCAGCAGATCGTCACGATCGCCGGCCGGAGCGAGACCGGTCGCGGCGATGCCGCGCACGAGTTTGAGTGTCGCGCCGACCGCGATGTGATCGGTCAGCGACTGGACCAGTGTCCCCCCGGTGTGGTGGGTAATGAGCGTCTGAAGCTGGACGACGTCGTCGTTGCCGGGCACTTCGCTCAGCGTGGTCATTCGCAGCCGGTAGTACGAGGCGCCAAGAGCCGGCAGCGCAAAGGCGATCGCGGACCCCGACCGCGATCCGGCCCGAACGGGGTCATCCGGCTCCGCCTTCGCGGTGCTGTAATCGAGCAACAGGCTGAAATAGGCCCCCATTGCAAGCCCAGCAGGGTTCCAGTATGTTGCCGAGGCGTCGTCGGCGACGGCCACGAACGCGCCCCCCATGCCCTGGGCTCGGGTACCGAGGACCTCGAAGTTCTGAGCAGTCACGGGACTCGGAAGCGCCAAAACCGACGCTAGTAGAACCCCGACCCACGCCATCCGTCTCATGGACAGTGAGCTTAGCGTACAGGCCGAGCACATCCCTGTTCGGAATCCGCCCCGGCATCCGTCCCTAAACCATAGGCAACGCAGGGACTTCTCCGGCCCAGGAAACGAAACTTCCGGAGTCGATCAGTCGTATTATTCCGGTACAATTGGCCAGAATTGTTCGGGCGCCTATGCGCTCACCACAGGTCAGACTCACTCCACGATTACCATGACTGACACCTCCAACCCGTCCGGGGCGACCTCTGTGCCAGCGCAGGGGCTGCTGTCACGATTCATCGGCATCATTACGTCCCCCAAGGCGACGTTCCAGGCCGTCGTGGCGCACCCGCGATGGTTCGGGATATTCGCGCTGACGACGCTGATCGTCGCGTGCTGTACCGTCGCTGCCCATGTTCACGGAGTCCGGACGGCAGGCGGCCCTCGATCAGCAGGTGCATCAGATGGAATCGTTCGGCATGAAGATCGACGAAGCGGCGTACGCGCGCATGGAACAGGGAATGGCCATCGCCCCGTACACGACGTTCGCCGGCGTCGTGATCGTGACGCCGATCTTCGTCCTGATCGTCAGTGGGATTCTGTTCGTCGTGTTCAACGCGATCATGGGTGGTACGTCGACGTTCAAGCAGTTGTTCAGCGTGATCGTCCACGCCGGCGTGATTTCGGCGCTGGCGCAGCTGTTCACGGCGCCGTTGAACTACATGTCGGGCAGCATGTCCGGCAAGACGAACCTGGCTGTTCTCTTGCCCATGATCGACGAGAACTCGTTCCTTGGATCGTTGCTGGGCACGATCGATCTGTTCATGGTGTGGTACGTCATCGTGCTGGCCATCGGCCTGGCGGTGCTCTACAAGCGGCGGACGCAAAGAATTGCGATCGGCCTGTTTGCGGTCTACGCCGTCATCGGGGTGTGCATCGCCTTGTTCAAGAGCAGCTTCGGAGGAAGTAATTGAGTCGGAACAAGAAGATCCTGATCGGCGTCGGCGTCGTCGTCCTCCTTGCGCGCGATCGTCTTCGCGAACCTCAAGTTCAAGCGGACCGAAGGTGTGACCGTCAACACCGAAACGATCAAGAAGCAGAACCTCGAGGCGCTGGTCTCGGCCTCGGGCAAGATCCAGCCGACCCGGTCGGTCAACATCAGCGCCGATACCATGGGCCGAGTGACCAACCTGGCGGTCAACGAAGGCGATCGGGTCAAGCGCGATCAGTTCCTGCTGCAGATCGATCCGCGCAACCTGCGAACGGCGGTGCAGCGGACCGAAGCCTCGCTGGCGGCGGCGACGATCGCAGATGGAACAACTGCGCCTCTCGCTCGAAAGCGCACAGGTCGCGGTCAAGCAGGCGGAAGAGAACTTGAAGCGCCAGCAGGATCTCTGGAAGGGCGGCCTGACGACGCGCGAGTTGCTCGAGCGGACCGAGCACGATCTGAAGATCCGGCAGGCGGACCTGCGGTCGCAGGAACAGCAGGTCAAGACACAAGAGCTGCGGATGCAGCAGGAGAGCGCGACGGCGGAAAGCGCGCGCTTCGACCTGAGCAAGGTCCGCATCGAATCGCCCATCGACGGCATCGTCACCCGGCGCAACATCGAGGAAGGCGAAACCGTCGTCATCGGCACGATGAACAACGCCGGCACGGTGTTGCTTACCATCGCCGACATGTCAGTGATTCAGGCCGAAGTCGACGTGGACGAGACCGATATTCCGAGCATTCAGATCGGCCAGCGGGCGAAGATCGCGATCGATGCGTTGCCGGGGAAAACATTCACCGGCAAGGTCACCGAGATCGGCAACAGCCCGATTCAGGCAGCCGGCCAGTCGACGGCACAGAGCACGCAGGCCACGAACTTCAAAGTCGTCGTCACGCTGGATTCAGAGATCGCGGAGGTGCGGCCCGGCTTCACGTGCACCGCGGAAATCACGACCGCCGTCCGCGAAAACGTTGTCGCCGTGCCGATCCAGGCGCTCGCCGTGCGCGAACTCATCTCACGACGAGAAGGGGCAGATCGTCCGTCCCAAGAAGGAGGATCGCCCGCGGCGTCCCGGCATCACGAGCGCGTCTGCCGAGGAACTACCGAAAGGACAGACGCGAAAGGAAGAGGAAGGCGTTTTCGTCGCCCGCGACACGACCGTCGAGTTCGTTCCGGTGAAGACCGGGATCGCCGGCGACAAGTACTTTGAAGTGCTCGCCGGGTTGAAGGAAGGCGACAAGGTCGTTGTCGGGCCCTTCAACTCCGTGCGCAATCTCGCCGACGGCGACTGCAATCAAGGTGGCGGCGGCCACACCGACACGGCGGCCATGAACAAGTTCCTCGACGCGATGGGCGTGGCGCTGTCGTCCGTCTGGACGAACAAGCTGCGCTCTTTCATGATGGTGCTCGGCAACGTTGTCGCAGTCACCTCGATCATCGCGGTGGTGTCGCTGATCCGCGGCATGGACTCCTATGTCTCCAACGCGATCGTCGGTGAAGTGGGCGCAGGCACGTTCCAGGTCGAACGGGTAGGCTTCGTCACCAACGAAGAGGACGAGCAGCGCGCCCGGCGGCGCAATCCCATCATCACGCTCGCCGACATGCGTGCGATCAGCGAATTCTCGGAAAACATCTCCGCCGTCATGGCGGAGATGGGATCCGGCGCCAACATCTCCTTCGGAGAGACGACACTGGAAAGCACGCGGATTCGAGGCGTCTCGGCGGACTATGCGGAATTCAGCGGCTTCACGGCAGCCATCGGTCGGATTCCGAGCCGCTTCGAGGTCGAACGCAGCCGGCCCGTCGTCCTGCTCGGCTGGGACACGGCCGAGAACCTGTTCAAGGGACGCAATCCGATCGATCAGGTCGTCATGATTCGCGGCATGCACTTCAGGGTCGTCGGCGTCGCCGAGAAGAAGGGATCGGTGTTCGGCAACTCGCAGGACGAGTTCGCGATTATTCCACTCGGCGCGTTTTACAAGCTGTTCGGGGCGCGGTGGTCGCTCTCCCTCTCGGTCAAGCCGACGGATCCATCGGTGATGCCCACGGCCATGGAGGATACGCGAGTGGCGCTCCGGATTCCGCCGCCATCTGGGACCGAAGGAAGACGACAACTTCGGCATGCTCAACTCACAAACGCTAATCGATTTCTGGCGCAACTTCTCCCAGGGAATCTTTGCGGTACTTCTGGGCATCGTCTCGCTGTCGCTCGTCGTCGGCGGCATCGTCATCATGAACATCATGCTGATGGTCGTCAGCGAGCGGACGCGCGAGATTGGACTGCGTAAGGCGCTCGGCGCGCGCCGCCGCGACATCATGTGGCAGATCCTGACGGAGTCGACGACCTTGTCGCTGATCGGCGGGATCATCGGCACCGGGCTCGGCTTCGCGCTGGCGTTCGGCGTTCAGGCATTTACGCCGCTGCCGGCCGCGATTGAGGCCTGGTCGGTGGCGCTCGGCCTGGTCATGACATCCACTGTCGGCCTCTTCTTCGGGCTTTATCCGGCGATGCGCGCCGCGAGCCTGGATCCGATCGAGGCGTTGAGACGCGAATGAGCACCGGGCCGCCGACACAACGCCGCCGCGTAGCGGCTCGCTTCGGGCGGGCCTTTTCGCCGAGATCCTGACCATGGCGTTCGATACGTTGCGCGCCAACAAGCTGCGCTCCGCGCTGACGATTCTCGGCGTGGTGATCGGCGTGACGTCGATCGTCGCGATGACCTCCCTCATCCGCGGTTTCGGGGATCAGATGTACCAGCTGATCCGGCAGATGGGCTCCGACACGGTTTACCTGCAGAAGTTCGGCATGGGCAGCTTTGCGAGCGGACGCAGTTTTCTCGACGTACTGAAGCGCCCCAACCTGTCCGAGGAGGACGCCAAAGCGATCGTGAAGGGGGCGCCGTCGGTGTCGATGGTGGGGCTGCAGCTTGGTGGCGGCCCGGGATCCCAACCCCAGCGCATGACCTATGGCAACCAGTCCACCAAGCAAATGATGGTCATGGGCGCGAGCGCGAACTTCGCCGATACGAACTATATCGCTCTGGAGAACGGCCGGTTCTTCAGCGACTACGAGGTCTCGCATCGTCGGGCCGTCGTCGTGCTCGGCTATGCGCCGGCCTCGACGCTGTTTCCCAATCTCGATCCGATCGGCAAGCGCGTCCGGATCGGCTCGACGGAGTTCACCGTCGTCGGCACCTTGGGCAAGCGGCCGAGCCCGCTCGGCAATCCCGACGAGTTCGCGGTCATTCCCCTGACGACTTACGAGAAGCTTTTCCGGTCGCCGGTGATTCGCGGCATCCTGACACGGTTCCTGACGATCACGGTCGTACCCCGAGCGGGCGTGCCGAGCGACCAGGTCATTCGCGAGATCGAGGATGTGATGCGCAGCCGCCATCGGCTGCGGCTCGACGAAGAAAACGACTTCGACATGTTGACGTCCGACGCGGTGATGAAGATCGTCGATCAGCTCACCCAGGCCGTCGCGCTGGCGCTCGTCGTGATCTCGTCCATCGCGTTGCTGGTCGGCGGCATCGGCGTCATGGCGATCATGACCATTTCCGTGACCGAGCGTACGCGCGAGATCGGCATCCGCAAGGCGATTGGCGCGCGCCGCCGTGAAATCCTGGTCCAGTTTCTCCTCGAGGCAGTCTTCCTGACGTCGGTGGGGGGGCTGCTCGGCATCCTGCTCGGGAGCGGAATCGGCCTCGTCGTCAACCAGCTCGCCAACTTCCCCGTGTCGTTGCCGTTGTGGTCGTTCGCGCTGGGCTTCGCGTTCTCGGCGACGGTCGGCATTTTCTTCGGCATGTATCCCGCGGTCCGCGCCTCCCGGCTCGACCCGATCGAGGCGCTGCGGTACGAATAGAGCGGCCAGCTGCCAGCTACCAGCTGCCAGCTGCCAGCTACCAGCTACCAGCTACATGTTGAGTTCCCTCCTACCTGAGCATCAAGATTGCAGGCTGCGGCGCGTCTCATTCAGGAGGACGCGATGAAAGACTACCGCAAGCTCGTGGTGTGGCAGAAAGCGCACATGCTCACGCTGCAGACGTACGAACTTTCTCCGCACTTACAGAAACCCGAAGCGTGGCCTCTGCGCGATCAGCTGTTGCGAGCAGCGATCTCGATTCCCTCCAACATCGCTGAAGGCGCCGGCCGCGGCACCGATCCAGACTTTCGTAGATTTCTATGGCATTCCTTGGGTTCGTCGAACGAACTTGAGTATGATCTCCTTCTTGCCCGAGACCTCCGGTTCCTGCAGGGTGACATTGCATTGCCGGCTCACCGGCGCAGCTGGAGGAGGTCCGGCGGATGCTCACGGGCCTCGTACAGTCGTTGAACTCGTGATAACGCCGAGTCGCCGGCAGCTGGCCGCTGGCAGCTGGCGACTGGCAGCTGGATGCTGGCAGCTGACGCGGAGGTTGCCCTTATGAAGGTCTATGACGCTCAAACATTGAGAAATGTGGCGCTCGTCGGTCATTCGGGCGCCGGCAAGACGCAGCTCCTTTCGGCGCTGCTCTTCGACGCCGGCGCTGTCAACCGTCTGGGTCGGGTCGACGATGGCTCGAGCGTGACCGACTACGACGAAGAAGAAATCGCCCGCAAACACACCCTCTCGTCCAGCCTCGCCTACGCTGAATGGAACAAGAACAAGATCAATTTCATCGACACGCCGGGAATGGCGAACTTCCTGAGCGAAGCGCGCGCGACGCTGCGCGTGGTGGATACCGCTCTGGTCGTCGTCGACGCCGTGTCCGGCGTTCAGGTATCGACCGAAAAGGTGTGGGCTATTGCCGATGAGCTCGAGGTGCCCCGGCTCGTCGTGCTCAACCGCGTGGATCGCGAGCGCGCCAGCCTCGATCGGTCTCTGGATTCACTGCGCACGGTGTTCGGTCGCGCCGTCGTGCCGATTCAGCTGCCCATCGGTGAAGAGAAGTCGTTCCGTGGAGTCGTCGATCTCGTGGCCATGAAGGCCTATACATTCGCCACCGACGGCAGCGGCAAGCCGACCGAAGGAGCGATTCCCGCCGAGCTCGAGTCGCGCCGCCAAGACCGCCCGTGAGGCGCTCATCGAAATGGTCGCGGAAGCCGACGATTCGCTCATGGAGAAGTTTTTCGAGGCCGGCACGCTCACGCAGGACGAGCTGGTCGGCGGGCTCAAGCGCGGGCTTCAGCGCCGCGCGGGTTTTCCCCCTCGTCTGCACGTCAGGCATCACGAATGTCGGCATCCAGCCGCTGCTCGACGCCATCGTCACCTACGTGCCTTCACCGGCCGAACGGCCGTTCAAGGTGGACGATGCGACGATCGCGAGCACGGACAATGGGTCGAGCGCAGCGTTCGTCTGGAAGACGGTGGCTGACCCCTTCGCCGGCCGCATCACGATGTTCCGCGTCGTCTCGGGAACGATCAAGGCCGACTCGACGCTGCACAACGTGACCAGGGACGTCAGCGAGCGCCTTGGCCATGTCGTGCTGCTCCAGGGCAAGACGCAGAGCAACGTCCCCGAGATCAAGGCGGGCGATGTCGGCGCGGTCGCCAAGCTGAAGGAAACGCAGACGAGCGACTTGCTGGCTGACAAGGGCGTCAAATTCAAGATCTCGCCGATCAAGTTCCCCGAACCGGTCATTTCGTACGCGATCGAGCCGAAGAGCCGGGCCGACGAGGAAAAGATCAGCACGTCTTTGCACCGGTCTGCAGGAAGAGGATCCGAGCATCAGCTACAACCGCGACGCGCAGACGAAGGAACTGCTGCTGGCCGGTCAGGGGCAGTCGCACATCGAAGTCACCGTCGCCAAGCTGAAGCGGCGCTTCGGGGTCGAAGTGAACCTGAAGCTTCCGCGCATTCCCTACCGCGAAACGATCACCGCGGCAACCGAAGCGCACGGGCGTCACAAGAAGCAGACCGGCGGCCACGGGCAGTTCGGCGACTGCAAGGTGAAGTTCGAGCCGCTGCCGCGCGGCGCCGACTTCGAGTTCGTGGACGACATCTTCGGCGGGTCGATCCCGCGTCAGTACATACCTGCCGTCGAGAAAGGTCTGCAGGACGCGCGACTGCGCGGTTTCCTCGCCGGCTTCCCGATGGTGGATTTCCGCGCGACGGTGTTCGACGGCTCGTTCCACCCGGTCGATTCGAACGAGCTTTCGTTCAAGATGGCCGCGTCCCTGGCGTTCAAGGACGGCATGTCCCGCGCGCGCCCGACGCTGCTCGAACCGGTGATGGACGTCGAGGTGTACGCGCCGAGCGATTTCGCGGGTGATTTGATGGGCGACCTGAACAGCCGCCGCGGACGCATCGGAGGAATGGATACGCGCGGCGTTTCGACGATCATCCGCGCGAAGGTGCCGATGTCCGAGATGCTGACCTACGAACAGCACCTCACGTCAGCCACTGGCGGCCGCGGCTCGTATCACATGGAGTTTTCGCACTACGAAGAGGTGCCGTCACACCTGCACAGCAAGATCATCGCAGCGTCGAAGGCTGAGCGTGGAGGACACGAGGCGGCTGAGGAGTCCTGAGAATCGGAAATCGGACATCGGAAATCGGAAATCGGAAATCGGACATCGGACATCGGACATGGAATCCGATTGTTCGACACTGAGTCGCCCGATTGTCGACTATCCGATGTCCGATGTCCGATGTCCGATTTCCGATTAAGAGCCGCCGGCTTTACGTGGCGATGACGTCTTGGCGCCTTTGCCGCGGGTATCGGCACGGCCACCCTTGACGCGCTCCCGGTCCGGCTTGGCTTTGCGGGTCGTTTCCTCGCCAGTCTCGCCTTCCGCGTCGGCTTTCTTGCCGCGCAGCCGTTCCGCAGCGGCGCGCAGGCGTCCGCCCACACCCTTGGCCTTCGGCTTCGCTGCCGCCTCGGACTTCTCGGTCTCGGCGTTGGGATTGAACTCGCTGCCGACGAGCTCGATCTGTGCGACTTCCGCGCTGTCGCCGCGGCGGTAACCAATCCGCAGAATACGGGTGTAGCCGCCAGGCCGCCCCTCGAAGCGGGGCGCGAGCGTGTCGAAGAGCTTCGCCACGACGTCGCGGTCCTGCAGGTCGCGAAGCACGAGCCGCCGCGCGTGCAGTGTCTTGCCGTTCTCGCCGCCGCCGGCAATGCCACGTTTGGCGATGGTGATGATCCGCTCCACGAACGGACGCAGCTCTTTTGCGCGCGGAACCGTCGTTTCGAGGTGCTCGTATCGGAGCAGCTCCTGCGCCTGGTTCCGGAGCATCGCGATACGATGATTCGTCACGCGCCCGAGCTTACGATGGCCTACTCTGTGTCTCATTGCCGTGATCCTTGTTGCTTGCCGGGGACTCGCGCTCGGATCCGTCGTCGGGTGGCTCGGCGCGACGGACTTCGAGCACCGAGTCCCGAGCCCCGAGTCCCGGCACGATCTAGTCTACTCCTGAGACTGCGCTGCCGGCTGATCGAGCCGCATGCCGAGGCTCAGACCCATGCCCGTCAGGATTTCCTTGATCTCGTTCAGCGACTTTCTGCCGAAGTTCTTGGTCTTCAGCATCTCGCCTTCGCTCTTCTGCACGAGCTCGCGGATGGTCCTGATGTTCGCGTTCTTCAGGCAGTTGTACGACCGCACCGACAGCTCGAGCTCCTCGACGCTCTTGTCGAGATTCTCGTTGAGCGCCGCGCGCGGCGTATCGGACGACGCGTCCTGCTGCATGTCGCCGGACTCTTCGAGGTTGATGAAGATGTTCAGGTGGTCGCGAATCAGCTTGGCCGAGAGCGACATCGCATCGCGCGGCGTCACCGATCCGTTCGTCCACACGTCCACCGTCAGCTTGTCGTAGTCGGTGGCCTGACCGATACGCGCCGCCTCGACCAGGTAGTTCACCTTCTTGATCGGGGAGTGCACGGAGTCGATCGGGATCCAGCCGATGCCGAGATCCTCGTCGAAGTTCTTGTCCGCCGCCACGTAGCCACGGCCGCGCTTCACGCGCATCTCCATGTGCAGCTTGCCGCCCTCGGCCACGGTCGCGATGTGCGCTTCGGGCTCGAGGATTTCGACGTCGGCGTCGGTCTCGATGTCGCGAGCCTTGACCGGGCCCGCCTTGTCCACGCGCAGATACAGCGTCTTGGTCATGTCGACGTGCATCTTGAGCGGAATCTGCTTGAGGTTGAGGATGATATCCGTCGCGTCCTCGACGACCCCGGGGATCGGAGAGAACTCGTGCAGGACGCTGTCGATCTTCACCGCGGTGACGGCAGCGCCGTCAATCGAGGAGAGGAGCACGCGCCGCAGCGCGTTGCCGATCGTCGTCCCGAACCCGCGCTCGAAGGGCTGCGCGTAGAACCGTCCGAACCTGTCCGTGAGCGTCTCGCGCTCGAACTCGAGCCGCTTCGGCCGCTGAAAACCTTTCCAGAGCATTCTGTCCGTTCCTTTCGCGTTCATGCGCCCGACTTCCGGACGCCGCCAGACCTTCGGGTTCACTCCCCGCCTCCCGCCGCAGGTCTGGGATGGCTGCGGGCGAGGAGCTAGCTACTGACGTGCTTACGTGCGACGCTGCTGCACGTGCTACGTGCCACTCCATGCCGATTGTGACGTGCTTACATGCGACATGCGCACGTGCCGTGACACGGCAATGGCACGTGACAGGCAGCACGTGCGCACCGTGAGCACGTCCGCACGTAAGCACGTGACACTTCACTTGCTATACAACTCCACAATCAGCTGTTCCTGCACGGGCAGGTTGATCTGCTCGCGTGTGGGCAACGACTGAATCCGTCCGGTCATGTTGCCGGCGTCGAACTGCAGCCAGTCCGGGATGCCGCGTCCTTTGACCTCTTCGATCGCGTGCTGGATCGCCGTGTTCTGGGCGCTCGTGCCGCGGACCGTGATCACGTCACCTGCCTTCACCGAGTAGGAGGGCACGTCGACCTTGCGCCCGTTGACCAGGAAGTGCCCGTGGCGAACGAGCTGGCGCGCCTGCGGACGCGAGGTGGACAGGCCGAGGCGGTAGATGACGTTGTCGAGCCGTCGCTCGAGCAGCTGCAGCAGCGTCTCGCCGGTGATCCCGCGGGTGCGGTCGGCCATCTCGAAGTAGCGCCGGAACTGGTTCTCCAGCACGCCATAGATGCGCTTGACCTTCTGCTTCTCGCGGAGCTGCAGCCCGTAGCCCACGAGCTTCGCCTTGCGCAGCTTGCCATGCTGCCCCGGCGGCAGGTTGCGCTTCTCGATGGCGCACTTCTCCGTGTAGCAGCGCTCTCCCTTCAGAAAGAGCTTCATCCCTTCGCGCCGGCAGAGCCGGCAGACCGCTCCGATGTAACGTGCCATTCTTTTGTCCTTCTGTCCACTGCAAGCTCCAGCTCTCAGCTTCAGCCCCTCGACGTCACTGCGCTCACCGCCCGACCTGAAGCTGGCAGCTGGAGCTGCTACACTCGCCGACGCTTCGGTGGCCGGCAGCCGTTGTGCGGAATCGGCGTGACGTCGCGGATCGACTTCACGTCGATCCCGATCGTCTGCAGGGCGCGAATCGCCGACTCGCGTCCGGCGCCCGGGCCCTTGACGCGCACTTCGACACTACGCATGCCGAATGCCTTGGCCGCATTACCAGCCGCGATCGCCGCCTGCGTCGCCGCGAACGGCGTCCCCTTGCGCGATCCCTTGAACCCGATACCGCCGGCGCTCGACCATGCCACCACCGCCCCCTCGGGATCGGTGATCGTCACGATCGTGTTGTTGAAGGAAGCCTGGATATGCGCGAACCCGTGGTGCACGATGCGCTTCTCGCCACGCTTCTTGAACGTCTTCTTTTTCGTCGGGCGTCCGGCCGGTTTTTTTCCGCCTTCAGCCGGTGCTGTCGGATCTACGGGGTCATTTTTTGCCATGTGTCTACACCGTCTTCTTCTTCGCGATCGCGCCCTTGCGCGGACCCTTCCGCGTACGCGCGTTGGTGCGCGTCCGCTGTCCGCGCACCGGGAGGTTCCGCCGGTGGCGCATCCCGCGCCAGCTGCCGATTTCCATCAGCCGCTTGATGTTCATCGAGATCTCCTTGCGGAGATCGCCCTCGACGCGGCCCTGTTCCTCGATCACGCGGCTGATCTTGCGGACGTCGTCTTCAGAGAGGTCCTTGACGCGGATGTCCCCGCTCACAGCCTGCCTCGCCGAGGATGTCGTTCGACCGTTTCCGTCCGATCCCGTAGATGTAGGTCAGGCCGACCTCGATCCGCTTCGTCCGTGGAAGATCCACACCAGCTATACGTGCCATATCTTTGATCCTTGTAGTCGTGAGTCGACTAGTCGTCAGTCAGTCGACTGACTGTCGACTGCCGACTGCCGACTCCCGACTGTCATCCCTGTCTCTGCTTGTGCTTCTGATTCGGGCAGATCACCCGCACCACGCCGCGGCGGCGGACGATCTTGCACTTGTCACAAATTCGTTTGACCGATGCTCTGACCTTCATGACGCGCTTGTGCCTTCCTTACGAAATCTTCTCGACGATCCGGCCGCGCGTGAGATCCCGCGGCGACAGCTCGATGCGAACGCGATCTCCGACCAGCACCCGGATGAAGTTCTTGCCGGGCCCACTCGGTGCGTGCGCGGTCACCTGCCGCTGCTTGTCGATCCCCACCTTGTAGAGACCGTGCGGCAACTGCGCCAGCACCGTTCCTTCAACCACCACCCTCGCTCAACTACGCGCTGCCGCACGTCGCACGTGGCACGTCGGCACGTCGCACGTGGCACGTCCACACGTGTTCAGCGCGCCGGCGCCGACGCCGGCGTGCGATACGTCAGCACGTGCGGTCCGTCTTTCGTGACCGCGACGGTGTGCTCGAAGTGGGCCGACAGGCTGCCGTCACGCGTGACCGCCGTCCACCCATCCGCCAGCACCTTCACCGCCGACCGGCCCATGTTCACCATCGGCTCGATCGCCAGGACCATGCCTTCCGCCAGCCGCGGGCCACGACCCGGCTCGCCGTAGTTCGCGATCTGCGGGTCTTCGTGCAGCGACGAGCCGATGCCGTGCCCGACGAACTCGCGCACAACTGAGAAGCCGTTGGCTTCGACGAACTGCTGCACGGCATGCCCGATGTCCGAAACCCGGCCGCCGACGCGAACCTTGTCAATCGCGCGATCCAGCGCCAGCTGCGTCACCTTCAGCAGGCGCTCGACGTCTTCGGACACGCGCCCGACCGGCACCGTGATCGCCGAATCACCGAAGAACCCGTTCAGCTTCACGCCCATGTCGAGCGAGATGATGTCGCCCTCGGCCAGCGCCCGCGCCGACGGGATGCCGTGCACGACTTGCTCGTTGACCGACGCGCACAGCGTCGCCGGATACCCGCGATAACCCTTGAACGCCGGCTCCGCGCCCGCCGCCCGCACCATCTTCTCCGCCGCCGCATCCAGGTCGGCGGTCGTCACGCCCGGCTTGACCAGCGCCGCGAGCTCGGCCAGCACGTCGGCGACGAGCATGTTCGCCACGCGCATCCGCTCGATTTCCGCCGGCGACTTGCAGACGATCACTGCGCCGCTCCTCGCGACCCTGCCGTCGACACCGCCACGTCCACCTCGGCGGTCACGACATCAGGCGGCTGGTTGCCGTCGATGACGCGGAATGTCGATCGCGGCGAGTAGTACTCGACGAGCGGCCTGGTCTGCCGCAGATACACCTTCAACCGCTCGCGGACGATCAGATCGACGTCGTCGGCGCGCGTGATGAGCTCGCCGCCGCACTTCTGACATGCCAGGCCCCACTCCGGGCCGGCATTCGACCCGCACTGCCCGCAGATGCGCCGCGACGCGAGACGGATGCGCCAGCACGTCCTCGGGCACCACGATATCCAGCACGACGAGCGGGCCGCGGCCGTCGACCATCAGGTCGAGCGCCGTCGCCTGCACGACCGTCCGCGGAAATCCGTCGAGCACGAACCCGCGCCGGGCGTCGTCGCGGTCGAGCCGCTCCTGCACGATGCCGATCATCACATCGTCGCCGACGAGGTTGCCGGCATCCATCGTCGCCTTGGCAACGCAGCCGAGCGGCGTCCGCGCCTGCACGGCCTCGCGCAGGATGTCCCCCGTCGAGATCTTCGGCAACTGGAAACGGCGCGCCAGCCGTTCGGCCTGCGTGCCCTTCCCTGCGCCTGGCGGCCCGAGCATGACGACGTTGAGCGCCTGTCCGTGGTGCGCGCCCACTTATTGACCCCGTCTGCCACGGATTCTGGTCTTCTTCATGAACCCGTCGTAGTGCCGCATGATGAGTTGCGACTCAACTTGCTGGACCGTGTCCATCGCCACACCGACGATGATCAGGAGCGACGTGCCGCCGAAGAAGAACGTGACGCCCAGGCCATCGGTGATCCATCGCGGCGTATACGCGTCGAGCGTCTCTCCGATGAACGGGATCGGCGCGACCTTGAACCCGTTGATCAGGAACTCCGGCAGAATCGCGACGATCGCGAGATAGATCGCCCCGACCAGCGTGATGCGCGTCAGGATCGTGTCGATGTACTCCGCCGTCCGCTTGCCCGGCCTGATGCCCGGAATGAACCCGCCGTACTTCCGCATGTTCTCGGCCACGTCATCGGGGTTGAAGATGATGGCCGTGTAGAAATAGCAGAAGAAAATGATCCCCGAGATATAGAGCAGGTTGTAGAGCGGCATGCCCCAGGCGAGCTGATCGCTCAGCTGCCGCATCCAGCTCCCCTCGGCGAACATCGCCGCCATCGTCGCGGGAAACGCCAGGATCGACGACGCGAAGATCACCGGGATGACGCCGCCCGTGTTCACCTTGAGCGGAATGTGCGTGCTCGAGCCGCCGTACATCCGCCGCCCGACCACCCGCTTGGCGTACTGCACGGTGACTCTGCCGATGTCCGCGCTCGACGAAGATGATCGCCCCAATCACGAAGACCATCAGCACCATCAGCGCGATCAGGCGGAACAGGGTCATCTGCCCGGTCCCCAACTGCTCGATGGTGGCAATGACGCCGTGCGGCAGCCCGACGACAATCCCGGCGAAGATGATGAGCGACATACCGTTGCCGATGCCGCGCTCGGTGATCTGCTCCCCGAGCCACATCACGAACGCCGAACCTGTCGTCAGCGTCAGCACGGTCATGAACCGGAACGCCCAGCCCGGGTTGTACACGAGCGGCAGGCCGCCGGCCACGTCCGGTGTTCCGCTCGAGGAAGAACGCGATGCCGAGCGCCTGGACGATGCTGAGGACGATCGTGCCGTAACGGGTGTACTGCGTGATCTTCCGCCGTCCGAGCTCGCCTTCCTTCGACAGACGCTCGAGGTACGGCCAGACCACGGTCAGCAGCTGCAGAATGATCGACGCGCTGATGTAAGGCATGATGCCCAGCGCAAAGATCGTCATCTGCGACAAGTTCTGACCGGAAAACATGTCGTACAGGCCGAACATCGTGTTCCTGGCCTGCTCGGCCATGAGCGCCAGCGCCTCCTTGTTGATGCCCGGCGTCACGATGTGGCTGCCCACGCGATACACCGCGAGCAACCCGAGCGTGAACAGCACGCGCTTTCGGAGGTCCGGAACGGCGAAGATGTTCTTGAGGCTGTCCTGCAGCATTGCGGTTTCCTATGCGTCACACATCTGCTGTTAACTCTGCAACGTCTCCGCCCGGCCGCCCGCGGCCGCAATCTTCTCAGCGGCCTTGCCGCTGAACTTGTGGGCTCGAACCGTCAGCGCCTTGCTGATGTCGCCGCGCGCCAGGACCTTGATCCGCCCCTGACGCCCTACCAGCCCGCGCTCACGAAGCAGTTCCGGCGTCACTTCGACACCCGCGTCGAAACGCTCGGACAACGTGTCGAGGTTCACGACTTCGTATTCCTCGCGGAAGAGGTTGTGGAAGCCACGCTTCGGCACGCGTCGATGCAGCGGCATCTGACCGCCTTCGAACCCGCGCTTGTGTTTGAACCCGGACCGCGACTTCGCACCCTTGTGCCCGCGACCCGCGGTCTTGCCATTGCCCGAGCCCTGGCCGCGGCCGACGCGCTTCTTCGCGTGCTTCGAGCCCTGAGCCGGCTTCAGATTGCTGAGATCCATCGTTTTTCTCCGTGGCGCTCCGCCCCACACCCCGCCGTCGCTACCAACCTACCAGTTGCGCCGACTACTCTACCGTCACAAGGTGCCTGACCTTGAGGATCATCCCGCGCGTCGCCGGCGTGTCCACCAGTTCCACCGTGTGGCCAAGACGCCGAAGCCCGAGTCCGGTCACGACCTTATCCTGGTTCTTGTTGAAGCCAATCGTGCTCCGCACGAGCGTGATCTTGAGCTTCTTGCCGCTGTCTTTTGCCTTCGCCTTTGCCATCGCCATCGCCTCCGAGTCCGCGCTAGCTGGCCGACGCGGCCGGCGCCTGCTCCCGCTCGACTTCCTTGCCGCGCAACCGGAGCACCACCGCCGGATCCTTCAGTCCCGCGAGACCGGCGAATGTCGCTCGCACCACGTTGTGCGAGTTGGCCGAGCCCAGCGACTTGGTCAACACGTTCTGTATGCCGGCAGACTCGACAACGGCGCGCACCGCACCGCCCGCAATGATGCCGGTGCCGTCCGGTGCCGGCTTGAGCAGCACTTGACCCGCCCCGAACCGCCCGATCACGGGATGAGGAACCGTGGTGCCCTGGAGCGGCACGCGGATGAGCGACTTCTTCGCCGCTTCGATCCCCTTCTTGATCGCCGACGGAACTTCCTTCGCCTTGCCGACGCCGAACCCGACCACGCCGTGGCCGTCGCCGACGACGACGAGGGCGCTGAAGCTCAGGTTCTTGCCGCCCTTGACGACCTTGGTGACACGGCTGATGTTCACGACGGTGTCCTTGAGGTCGAGCTGCGACGGGTCGATCTTCTCTCGTGATTCAAACATGGTTATCAGCTCTCAGCGATCAGCTTCTAGAATTCGAGACCGGCTTCACGTGCCGCTTCGGCTACCGCGCGAATCCGGCCGTGATAGAGAAAGCCCCCGCGATCGAACACGACACGCTTGATGCCCTTGTCGATCACCCGCTGGGCGATCGTCTTGCCGAGCGCTTGCGCGCCGGCCTTGTTTCCTGGCTTGGCGGCGCCCGACAGCTGCGCCTTGAACGCGGGCTCGGTGCTCGAAGCCGACGCGAGCGTCTTGCCGCTCATGTCGTCGATCACCTGCGCGTAGATGTGCGACACGCTCCGGAACACTCGCAGCCGTGGACGCTCGGCAGTGCCGGCGATTCGCTTGCGCTGCCGCAATGCGACGCGCTGACGGCGATCCTTCTTGGTATTGATCTTCATGATGTTAGCTTCCAGCAGCTTCCAGCTTCCAGCTTCCAGATGCTCGCTGGTCGCTGGTCAGGCCGGTACGCTACTTCGCTCCGGTCTTCCCGGCCTTCTTCTTGAGCTGTTCCCCGGTATAGCGGACGCCCTTCTGCTTGTAGGGATCCGGTTTCCGCATCCGGCGGATGTTCGCCGCCACCTGGCCGACCGCCTGACGATCGATGCCGGTCACGGTGATGTGGGTCTGCTTGTCGATCGCGATGTCGATCCCCGCCGGGATGTCGAACACAATCGGGTGCGAATACCCGAGCGCGAACACGACCTGTTTGCCCTTCAACTCCGCGCGGTAGCCGACGCCGACGATGTCGAGGTCCTTCCGGAAGCCCTCGGTCACGCCGCGGACGGCGTTCGCGACAAGGCTTCGCGCCAGCCCGTGGAACTTGCCGAGCTCCGGATCGTCCTTGAGCGTCTTCGCCTGCAGGTTGTCGCCGCTGACCTCGAAGCCGATGCCGGGCGGCAGCGGTTGGAGCAGTTTGCCTTTCGGGCCCTGAATCTCCACCGCGCCGGGCTTCACGTCCACCTTGACGCCCTTCGGGATTGAAATCGGTTTCTTGCCTATACGTGACATGTTTATCTCTCGGCTACCAGCTACCAGCTGCCAGCTACCAGCTGCCAGCTGAATGCTCGAGAGCAAGCTGGAAGCTGGCGGCTGGGGCTGGCCGCTTGATTACCACACGTTGCAGAGTACTTCGCCGCCGACGCCGACCTTGGTCGCTTCGCGGCCGGTCATGACGCCGCGCGAGGTGGTCAGAATCGCTGTCCCCAGGCCCGCGAGCACATCCGGTACGTCATCGCGGCTCGCGTAAACGCGCCGCCCGGGCCGGCTGACCCGCTCGATGCCGGTAATCACGCGCTCACCGCGGGGTCCGTACTTGAGGAACACACGCAGGTGCGCCTGCACGCGCTCGCCGGGCTCCGGCTCGAGTACCTTGAATCCCTGGATGTATCCCTCGTTCTCGAGGATGCGGGCAATCTCGACCTTCAGCCGCGACGACGGCATGTCCACCCGGTTGTGGCGGGACGCCGTCGCATTGCGGAGACGCGCCAGCATGTCGGCAATGGGATCTGTCATATCTCTTTCACCTTTTGCTGCAGGCCCGACCGTCGGGTCGGGCTTGTGCTGGCCAGCCGGTTGCTGACTTCAGCACGCCCGACCTGAAAGGTCGGGCCTCTTACCAACTACTCTTCGTCACCCCGGCGATGTCACCCTCGAGCGCCAGCTTGCGGAAGCAGAGGCGGCACAGCGCGAACTTCCGCAGGTAGGCTCTCGGGCGTCCGCACCGCTGGCAGCGGTTGCGCAGCCGGATCTTGTATTTCGGGCTCTTGAGTTCCTTCGCGATCTTCGCAGTCGTGGCCATGGATTCCTCGTGACCTACTGGTTTCTGAACGGCATGCCGAGCAACTGGAGCAGCTTCCGCGACTCCTCGTCGGTCCGTGCCGTCGTGACGAACGAGATGTTCATGCCGCGCGCCTTGTCGACCTTCATGTAGTCAATCTCGGGGAACAGCAGCTGGTCCTTGAGACCCAGCGTGTAGTTGCCGCGGCCGTCGAACCCGCGCGGCGACACGCCACGGAAGTCGCGCACGCGCGGCAGGGCGACCGAGATGAGTCGATCGACGAACTCCCACATCCGTTCGCCGCGCAGCGTGACCATGGTGCCGATGGGCATGCCCTTGCGCACCTTGAACTGCGCGATCGATTTCTTCGCCCGCGTCACCACCGGCTTCTGCCCGGTGATCCGCGCGACTTCGTCGGCGCCGGTGTCGACGATCTTCGCGTTCTGCGTTGCATCGCCGAGGCCCATGTTGACCACCACCTTCTGGATCTTGGGGATGGCCATCACGTTGCCGTACCCGAACTCCTTCTTCAGCGCCGGGATGACTTCCTTCTCGTACCGCTCTCGAAGCCGGCTCATTTGTCTACCACTCCCTCACACTTGCGGCAGATGCGCACCTTGCGGCCGTCGCCCAGGATCTTGCGGCCGAGCCGCGTCGGCTTGCCGCACTCCGGGCACACCAGCTGCACGTTCGATGCGTGCAGCGGCGCCTCGCGCTCCACCACGCCGCCCTTGATGTTGCGTTGCGGGTTCGGCTTGGTATGACGCTTGATGAAGTTCACGCCCTCGACGATCAACCGGTTCTTCTCCGGCAGGACCTTCAAGACGCGGCCGCGCTTGCCGCGATCCTTGCCGGTCGTGACGACGACGTTGTCGTTGCGCCGTATGGGTGTTGCAAGATGGGACATCTAAAGAACCTCCGGCGCCAGCGAGATGATCTTCATGAACTTTCGCTCGCGCAGCTCGCGCGCCACCGGACCGAACACGCGCGTGCCGATCGGCTCGCCCTGGTCGTTGACCAGCACGGCCGCGTTGCGATCGAAACGGATGTAGCTGCCGTCCTTCCGGCGATGCTCCTTGCGCGTGCGCACGATCACCGCTTTCACCACCTGCCCCTTTTTCACGTTCGACTCGGGGGTCGCTTCCTTGACCGACGCGGTGATGATGTCGCCAAGGCGCGCATACCGGCCGGTGGAGCCTCCGATCGGGTTGATGACGGCGATCTTCCGGGCGCCCGAGTTGTCGGCGACGTCGAGAATGGAACGCATCTGGATCATCGTGACCTCCTCAGATCTCCTTCGCCTTCTCGACGACGCGGGTGACGACCCACCGCTTGCGGCGGCTCATCGGCCGGCTCTCGACGATGGCCACGCGATCGCCGATCCCGGCGTCGCCGCCCTCGTTGTGCGCCATGAACTTCGACGTCCGCCGCTGCGTCTTGCCGTACACGTCATGCCGGATCTGCCGCTCGACAGCAACCACGACGGTCTTCTCCATCTTGTTGCTGACGACTACGCCGGTGATTTCCTTGCTGGCCATACCTACACGTCCTCACTTAATGCTCGCGGGGCCCACCCGCTCGCTCTTCTCGCGCAGCACGGTCTTCACCCGTGCCATGTCGCGGCGAAGGCTCTTGAGCTTGTGCGCCGCCTCGAGCTGTCCCATCGATTTCTGAATGCGCAGACGGAAGAGCTGATCGTCGAGATCCTTCACCCGCTGGCGCAACTCATCCACGTCGAGGTCGCGGACTTCGGCCACCTTCATGACGCCATCTCCTCGGCAAAGCGCGTCGCAAACTTCGTCTTGATGGGTAGCTTGGCCGCGGCCAGGCGCATCGCCTTACGCGCCTCGACCTCGTTGACGCCCTCCATCTCGAACAGGATCCGGCCCGGGCGGACGACGCACACCCACTGCTCGGGCGCGCCCTTGCCCTTGCCCATTCGCGTTTCCTGCGGCTTCTTGGTAATTGGCTTGTCCGGGAACACGCGGATCCAGATCTTGCCGCCGCGCTTGATGAAACGGGTCATCGCCACGCGCGCAGCCTCGATCTGCCGATCGGTCAGCCAGCACGGCTCGAGTGCCTTGAGCCCGTAATCCCCGAACGACACATCGGAGCCGCGCCACGCCTTGCCCGCCATGCGGCCGCGCTGCTGCTTCCGGTATTTCACTTTCTTCGGCATCAACATGATGATGAAATCCTCACTCACTTCACCGACTCGTCGGCATTTCTCAATGCGCGTGGGGCCCCAACCCCAAGCGCTTTATCGCCTTGCGCGACGCCTCGGCCAGTCGGAGGTCGGGCACGCGTCTATCACGCGCGTGCCGGGGCGGCGAGGCGTCCGATAGTCTTCTTCGCGACCGATGCGCGGAGCGAGCCGCTCGCCCTTGTACAGCCACACCTTGACGCCGATCGCGCCGTAGGTCGTGAACGCCTCGGCGAAGCCGTAGTCGATGTCGGCGCGCAGCGTCTGCAGCGGGAGCTGACCGTGCAGGTACCACTCCGAGCGCGCGATTTCCGCGCCGTTCAAACGGCCCGACACGCGCACCTTGATCCCGCGCGCGCCGAAGCGCAGCGCCGACTCGACCGCTTTCCGCATCGCGCGCCGGAATGCCACGCGCTTCTCGAGCTGCATCGCCACCGATTCGCCGATGAGCTGTGCGTCGAGTTCCGGCTTCTGGATCTCCTGGATGTTGATGAAGACCTCGCGGTTGGTCTGCTTCTGGATTTCCGTCTTCAGCTTGTCGACCTCGGTGCCCTTCCGGCCGATGATGATGCCCGGCCGGGACGTGTAGATGTCGATCTTCAGCTTGTTGGCGGCGCGCTCGATTTCGATCTTCGACACGCCAGCGTGCGCGAAGCGCTCCTTCAACCGGTCCCGCAGCTTCAGGTCCTCGTGGAGCAGCTTGGCGTAGTCGCGATCGGCGAACCATCGCGAGCGCCACGTCTTGTTGAAGCCGAGCCGAAACCCGTGCGGATGAACTTTCTGACCCATAAATCAGTCGCCAGTCGTCAGTCGTCAGTCGTTAGTCTTTGGCGGCGGCTTTCTTCGCCCGGCCGCCGGTTGCCTTCTTGCTCTTCGTCGACTCCTGCGCTTCCGCGGCTTTCTTGCCGCGCCGTCGCGGCTGCCTTCGGCTTGGCCCCGCGCGGCCGCTTCGGAGCGTTCTCGGCCGGCGCCGCAATGACCGCCGACGGCTTTTCGGTGACGTGCACCGTCAGATGCGCCGTCCGCTTCACCACGCGGAACGCCCGGCCCATCGGCGCAGGGCGGATTCGCTTCTGCGACGGCCCCTGATTGGCGTAGCACGCGGCCACGACGAGGCGCTCGACGTCGCCGCCGAAGCCTTCCTTCTGCTGCGCGTTCGCGATTGCCGAGCGCAGCACCTTCTCGATGTCACGGGCAACACCCTTGCGGGCAAATCGCAGCGTCGCCAGCGCGCTGTTCACGTCCCGTCCGCGGATCAGGTCGAGCACGAGGCCCGCCTTCTGCGCCGACGTGCGGACGTATTTCGCCGTTGCGTGCGCCTGGATGGCCATTAGGCACCTGCCTTCGGTGCGCCGGCACCGGCGCTGGCGCCAGCCGGCGGCGCCGACGCGGCCACGGCCGCCGCTTTGTCGCTCTTCGTCGTGTGGCCCTTGAACAAGCGCGTCGGGGCGAACTCGCCGAGCTTGTGGCCCACCATGTTCTCGGTGATGTACACCGGGATGAACTTCTTCCCGTTGTGCACCGCAATGGTGTGGCCGACCATTTCCGGAATGACCGTCGATCGACGCGACCAGGTCTTGATGACCTTCTTGTCGCCGGCACGGTTCATCACCTCGATCTTCTCGAGGAGTGGAACGTCGATGAAGGGTCCTTTTTTCAGTGATCTCGACATATGGCTCTCTGCAGCGCGCAGCTTCGCTGCGCGTCATGACGCGGGACTGAAGTCCCGCGCTGCTGGTTATTTCTTCCGCCTCTGAACGATGAACCGATCCGTCGATTTCCGGTTCCGAGTCTTGTAGCCCTTGGTCGGCTGGCCCCACGGTGACACCGGATGACGGCCGCCCGACGTCTTGCCTTCGCCGCCGCCCAGCGGATGGTCGACCGGGTTCATCGCCACGCCGCGCACGTGCGGGCGCTTGCCGAGCCAGCGGCTGCGCCCGGCCTTGCCGATCGACACGTTCTCGTGGTCGACGTTGCCCACCTGACCGATCGTCGCGTAGCACTCGACGTTGATCTTGCGGATCTCGCCGGACGGCATCTTGACCGAGGCGTACTCGCCTTCCTTGGCCACCACCTGCACGGACGATCCGGCGCTGCGTGCGATCTGACCGCCCTTGCCGGGCTTCAGCTCGACGTTGTGCACCATCGTGCCGAGCGGGAATGTTCTTCAGCGGCAGCGCATTGCCCGGCAGGATGTCGACGTTGTCGCCGGCCAGGATCGAATCGCCGACCTTCAGCCCAAGCGGCTGCAGGATGTAGCGCTTCTCGCCGTCGGCATACGTCAAGAGCGCGATGCGCGCGGAGCGGTTCGGATCGTATTCGACCGTCGCGACCTTGGCGGGGATGTCCTTCTTGTCCCGCTTGAAGTCGATGATCCGGTAGTTCCGCTTGTGGCCGCCGCCACGCCACCAGGACGTGAGCTCGCCGTGATTGTTGCGGCCGCCCGACTTGCGCAGCGGCTCGGTCAGCGGCCTGTACGGCTCGGTCGACGTGATCTCGTCGAACACCTGGACGGTCTGAAACCGCCGCCCGGGCGACGTCGGGTTGTACTTGCGAATTGGCATGTCTGATCCTTGAAGCTCTCAGCTAGCGCCCTTACGCGCCCTCGAGGAACTCGGGAATCTTCTCCCCCTCGCGCAGCTTCACGTAGGCCTTCTTCCAATCGGATCGCTGGCCCATGAAGCGTCCCTGACGCTTGAACTTGCCGTGTGAAATCGACGTGCGCACGGCCTCGACTTTCGAGCCGAGCAGTTTCTCGACCGCGCGCCGGATGTCCACCTTGGTGGCGTCCGCGGCCACTTCGAACACGACGGTGCGGTTCTCTTCGCGCAGCAGCGTGGTCTTCTCGGTGATCAGCGGGCGGCGAATGACGTCCGTAATCTTCATGGCCTATCCCAACACTTCCTGAAGCTTCTCGAGGGCCTCGCGCGTCGCGATCACTTTCGTCGTATCGATCACGTCGCGCGCGGTGACCGCCGCGCTCGGCACCAGCTTCACGCCGGCGATGTTGCGCGCGCTCTTCGTGAACGACTGATCGGGCTTCACGTCGATGACCAGGGTCTTGCCCGTCGCGCCGAGCCGCTTGAACAGCGCCGCGGTTTCCTTCGTCTTCGCATCGCTCGAGGCGAGGCTGTCGACGACGATGACCGCGCCGTCGCTGATCTTCTGCGCCAGCGCCGCGCGCAGCGCGCCGCGATGCACTTTCTTCGGCAGATCGAACGCGTAGCTGCGCGGCTGCGGTCCGAACACGGTGCCGCCCTTGCGCCACAGCGGGTTGCGGATCTCGCCGACACGGGCGCGGCCCGTGCCCTTCTGCCGCCACGGCTTCTTGCCGCTGCCACTGACCGCCGCGCGGTTCTTGGTCGCGTGCGTGCCGCGGCGCTCCGAGGCGTTCTGGTGCACGACGGCTTCCCAGATCAGGTCGGTCTTCACGCGGCCGCCGAACACCTGCTCGTTCAGCTCCAGCGCGCCGACCGTCTCGTTGTTGCTGTTGACGATATTGATTTTCATGGCTACTTCTTGGGCTTCTTCGCGACCGTCGTCTTCCCTGGCTTCTCGGCCTGGGGCTTCGGCTCGGGCTTGGCGGCGATCGCCTTGCGAATCACCACGTAGCCGCCGGGCGCTCCGGGCACCGCGCCACGCACCACCAGCAGATTGTTCTCCGCATCCACCTGCACCACCCGCAGGTTGCGCGTCGTCACGCGGTCGCCACCCATCCGTCCGGCCCCGCGCATGCCCTTGATGACGCGCGACGGGAAGGACGACGCGCCAATCGATCCGGGCGCGCGATGGAACATCGAGCCGTGGGTCGCCGCACCGCCGCGGAAGTTGTGGCGCTTCATCACGCCCTGGAATCCCTTGCCGCGGCTGATCCCGATCACGTCGACGCGATCGCCGTTGTTGAACACGCCGGTCACCAGGATCTGATCGCCGGCCTTCGGCGCCTCAGCGCCCTTGGCAATCGTCACCTCGCGGCGGACACGGGTTGGCGGCACGCCGGCCTTCTTGTAGTGCCCGGCCAGCGGCTTGCGCACCCGCGCGGGCCGTTCTTCGACCAGCCCGATCTGCACCGCCTCGTAGCCGTCCGTCGCGGCCGACTTGGCCTGGACGACGACGCACGGGCCCGCTTTGATCACAGTGCCGGGGACGACGGTTCCGTCCTGCGCGAACAGCTGCGTCATCCCCACTTTTCTGCCGATGATTCCGGTAAGCATTTTTTAGAGCTCGCGGGGCCCCACCAATCTTCACAGCGGCCGGGGCCCCACCCCCCGCCGCTGTTGCTCAGCGCCTTCGCGCTTCGCAACGGCTCAAGGCTGTCGCTCGCGCTGCCTCGCGCATTCGCGCTCGGCAGCAGCCGCAGGCGCTGCTGATTCAGCACCCGGGCCGGGTTCATCTTCGTCTCAGCACGGCCAATCGGCCGTGTCGCCGAAACCGCACTACGAGCTACGGACTACGAACTACGGACCACGACTCTATTTGTGTTCCTTCCCGAACGCCTTGATCTCGACGTCGACACCAGCCGGGAGATCCAGCTTCATCAACGCGTCGACGGTCTGCGGCGTCGGTTCGAAGATGTCGATCAGGCGCTTGTGGGTCCGCAGCTCGAACTGCTCCCGCGACTTCTTGTCGACGTGCGGCGATCGGAGCACGGTCCACTTGTTCTTCTCGGTCGGCAACGGAATCGGCCCCGCGAGCCGTGCGCCCGTCCGTCGCGCCGTGTCCACGATCTCCGTCGTCGACTGGTCCAGCACCCGGTTGTCGTAGGCTTTCAGCCGGATGCGGATCTTGTCACTGAATGGTGATGCCATCTCTACTCGACTCCCAATTCCCAACTCCCAAGGCACTCAGCTTGCGGCATCCGGCCTGGTTAGCCGCAGCGTACCAACGCCCGAATTCAAGCCCTCAGCCACAACTCCGTGAACTTTGGGAGTTGGGAGTTGGCAGTTGGGCGTTTACGCCTTGCCCTGCACTCTCGCCACGATCTCCTCGCTGACGTTCGGCGGTGCCGGTTCGTAGCGGTCGAAGTGCATCGAAAATGTCGCGCGGCCCTGGGTGCGCGAGCGCAGGTCCGTCGCATAGCCGAACATTTCGGAGAGCGGCACCCGCGCGTTGATGATTTGCGTGCCGCCGCGATCTTCCTGCGACTGAATGTGTCCGCGCCGACCGGACAGGTTGCCGATGACGTCGCCCATGTGTTCCTTGGGCACGACCACCTCGACGCGCATCATCGGTTCCAGCAGAACGGGCCTCGCTTTCTTGGCCGCATCCTGGAACGCCATCGAGCCGGCAATCTTGAACGCCATTTCCGACGAGTCCACTTCGTGGAACGACCCGTCGTACAACTCGATCCGCACGTCGTCGACCGGATAGCCGGCGAGCACACCGCGGGTGAGGGCTTCCTTGATCCCCTCGTCGATCGGCTTGATGTATTCCTTCGGGATGGCGCCGCCTTTGATCTGGTTGTCGAAGACGTAGCCGGTGCCCGGCTCGCCCGGGAAGAGGTGGATCTTGACGTGGCCGAACTGACCGCGGCCACCAGTCTGCTTCGCGTACTTCATTTCACCGTCGGCAGGCCTGGTCAACGTTTCCTTATAGGCGACCTGCGGTCGGCCAGACGAGGACTCGACGTTGAACTCGCGGCGCAGGCGATCGACGATGATCTCGAGATGCAGCTCGCCCATCCCGGCGATGACCACCTCGCCGGTCTGCGGGTCGGTCTTGACGCGGAACGTCGGATCCTCGGCCATCAGCTTCTGCATGCCGGCGCCGAGCTTTTCCTGGTCGGCCTTCGTCTTCGGCTCGATCGCGAGCGAGATGACCGGCTCCGGGAAATCCATCGACTCGAGCACGACCGGCTTCTTCTCGTCGCAGATCGTGTCGCCGGTCGCGACGGTCTTCAGCCCCACCGCCGCAGCGATATCGCCGGCATAGACTTCCTTGATTTCCTCGCGCTTGTTGGCGTGCATCTTCAGCAACCGCCCGATGCGCTCGGTCTTCTGCTTGGTGGCGTTGTACACCGTCGAGCCTGACGTCAGCACGCCCGAGTACACGCGGAAAAACGTCAGCTGGCCGACGAACGGGTCGGTCATGATCTTGAACGCCAGCGCGGCAAACGGCGCGTCGTCTGAGGCGGGACGCTCGATCTCGGTCTCCGGTCCCTTATTCGGGTCGAAGCCCTTGATCGCCGGCACTTCCACCGGCGACGGCAGGTAGTCGACGACCGCATCGAGCAGCGGCTGCACGCCCTTGTTCTTGAACGCCGATCCGCAGATGACCGGCACGAACGCCGGCTCCGCCTTCTCGCCGCTGGTGTGCACTGAGCTGATGACGCGCTTGCGCAACGCCGTGCGGATCTCGTCCTCGGTGATTTCCTCGCCGTGGAGATACTTCTCGAGGAGCTTGTCGTCCGCCTCGCTGACCTTCTCGATCAGCTGCTCGCGGTACTTCTGCGCCTCTTCCATCATGTCGGCAGGGATCTCGCCGATGACGTAGTCGGCGCCCATGGTCTCGTCCTTGTAGGTGATCGACTTCATGCGGACGAGATCGACGACGCCGACGAACTTGTCTTCGCTGCCGATCGGCAGCTGGATGGCGACGGGGTTTCCGCCGAGCTTCGTCGTGATCTGATCGAAGGTCCGCTTGAAGTCGGCACCGATGCGGTCCATCTTGTTGACGAAGCAAATCCGCGGCACGCGATACTTGTCGGCCTGACGCCACACGGTCTCGGACTGCGGTTCCACACCGGCGACCGAGTCGAACACGGCGACCGCGCCATCGAGAACGCGGAGCGAGCGCTCCACTTCCGCCGTGAAATCCACGTGTCCCGGGGTGTCGATGATGTTGATGCGATGCTCGCGCCAGAAACAGGTCGTCGCCGCGGAGGTAATCGTGATGCCGCGCTCCTGCTCCTGTTCCATCCAGTCCATCACGGCGGTTCCTTCGTGGACCTCACCAATCTTGTAGGTGATGCCCGTATAGAAAAGGATCCGTTCCGTCGTGGTGGTCTTGCCGGCATCGATGTGGGCCATGATGCCGATGTTGCGAGTCTTGTTAAGTGCTACCTGTCTTGGCATTTGATGTATTCCCAGGAGCGCGGAGCTTCAGCTCCGCGTCACTGACGCGCGGCTGAAGCCGCGCGCTCCTACCAACGGTAATGCGCGAACGCCTTGTTGGCTTCGGCCATTCGATGCGTGTCTTCGCGTTTCTTCACGGCGCCGCCGCGGAGGTTGGCCGCATCCATCAGCTCGTTCGCGAGCTTTTCCTGCATGGTCTTGCCGTCACCGCGCGAACGCGCATAGCCGACGAGCCAGCGAATGCTCAGCGACAGGCGCCGGTTCGGGTTGACTTCGACAGGAACCTGGTAGTTCGAGCCACCCACGCGGCGCGACTTGACCTCGAGCGCCGGCTTGACGTTCTCGACCGCCTTCTTGAACACCTTCAGCGGATCGTCGCCGGTCTTCTCCTGGATGCTGGAGAGGCTGCCGTACATGATTCGCTCGGCGGTGCTGCGTTTGCCGTCCCGCATCAGGGTGCTGATGAATTTCGTCACCAGCGCGCTGCTGTAGAGCGGGTCGAGGGGAACCTCACGCTTGGGAATTTCTCGTCGTCTTGGCATTGCGATGTCTCTCGGCTGCTCGTCTCTTCTCGCCTCGAGCGCGCGGCTTCAGCCGCGCGTCAGGCCTTCGGTCTCTTCGCGCCGTACTTGGAACGCCCCTGCTTGCGACCCTGGACGCCGACCGCGTCGAGCGTGCCGCGCACCACGTGATAGCGGACGCCCGGCAGGTCCTTGACGCGGCCGCCGCGAATCAGCACCAGCGAGTGCTCCTGAAGGTTGTGCCCGACACCGGGGATGTACGTCGTCACCTCGATGCCGTTGGTCAGACGGACGCGGGCCACTTTGCGCAGCGCGGAGTTCGGCTTCTTCGGCGTCTGGGTGAAGACGCGCACGCAGACGCCGCGCTTCTGCGGGCTGTTCTGCAGCGCAGGACTCTTGGTCTTCGTCAGGACTTTCTCGCGCCCTTTTCGGACTAGCTGGCTGATCGTCGGCACAAGCACTCCAGTATTCGACTCGCGACGCGTGACGCGCGTCTCGTATTCCACTCGCGACGCGCCCGCCCCGGCATCCCCACGCACGCGCGTCGGGCGCGCAACACCAGCGCGCAACAAAACAAAACCCATCGCGTGGCACGAGGCTCGAGCCGCGCGCGATTGGTTCGTTGCCCCAGGCCTAGGGAACCGCGCAAACGGTCCGGCACCTGGAAGCTGACTTACCCTATTAAGTTGATGATGCTGCGCCCGCAAGGGCGCTGGCGATACGACCCGTCGCTCTTCGATTCAGGTCGTTTTTCGATGTCTGGCCCCAGATAGGGTGTCCCAGGGCCGACCAGAACCTTGCAAATATAACAGAGGTCAGTTTTTGGGATCAAGCCCTGGATGGGGAAAGGCGGCCAGCCCGGCTGTTCCAGGCTGGCCAACTGCGGGAGCCGTCGTCGTCTACTTTCTACTTCTTGATGCTTTCGCCGAGGTCCTCGATAGTCTCCCCGACCTTCCGGCGCGCCTTGCCGTAGCCTTCCTGCACGTCTCCGGCAGCCTCGTCGGCTACGCCCTCGTCGTGAAGGCGCTCGTTGTCCGTCAGATCACCCACACCCTGTTTCACTTTACCCTTCAGTTGCTCGGCTTTGCCTTCAAGTTCGTCGCGGTTCATGGGAAATGCCCTCCTGACTACCACGACTACAAGAATGCAGACGTCAGCAATAAGTCCGTTTCAGCTCGTCAAGCTGACGGCAGACGGCTGAACGCTATAAGCTGACTGCCATGCCTCGATTGATTCAGGCGCCCGCGGTCGTTCAGGCGGCGGGCACCAAGCCCAAGAAGATTGAAGAGTATGTCGGGCGCGTGAACTCGGGCCACGCCGGCGTTTCCGTTGCGCGTATGGTGTCGCCAACGGGCTGGCAAGAGCCAGGGCAGCGGCCCCAGTTCGAGGAGATTACGGTGGTGCTTCGAGGGATGCTCCGCGTGGAATACGAAGGGGGAGCTCTCGAGGTCCGCGCGGGGCAGGCGGTGGTTACCGCGCCGGGGGAGTGGGTTCGCTACAGCACGCCCGAACGAGAGGGTGCCGAATACATCGCCGTCTGTTTGCCGGCCTTTTCACCCGAGACGGTCCACCGCGAGTCGTAGGCGGTCAGGCCGACCCGCGCCTGGCGGCCGGCTGTGACGGCGCGGCAGACCTCGCGCCGAAACTCTCGACCGCTTCCTTCTCGGAGTCGAACGTCTCGAAGACCTCGAGCAGCCGCGTGATCGTCATCACCCGGACGCTGCGCCGGCTCAAGTTCAGCAATTTGACGTCGCCTCCCGCCCGCCGGACGCTGACGTACTTGGCAATGATGATGCCGACGCCGGCGCTGTCGATGTAGGTGACGTTCTTCAGATCGAGAACGATCTTCGTCCGCCCTCGGCTCACGAGGTCGTTGATCACGGCCTTGAGGTCGGCCTCGCCCTCATACAGGACCAGCCGGCCGTCGAGCTCCAGGATCGTCACGTCGCCCGACGCTCGCTCGGTGATGGTCATGGGTGTTGCCTTCCGCACTGTGTCACCCGCGCTATCGTCCAAATAAGACGGTTAGTCAGAGGACGCGCCATGAATCTCGTGCACGTAGGTCGCTCTGGCTTCGACCTCGGCCAGTTTTATCGCGGCATAGAGAGAGGCGCCCCTGAGCAACGCGTTGACCTGATCTGCCGGGAGGTCGCGCAGGCTGCCAAGCGTATGGCCCCGCGTCTTCAGGTATTCCTCGATGAACGCTCGCTCGAGCGACGCTTGCGGATCTTCCATTGCCACGTCGGCGCGTTCGGCTGTCATGGGCACCCCCGCTGAAAGACCTGTTGGGAGGTTCTCACCCAATCATACGCCCGGCGGCCGGCCGGACCCAATGGCCGCGCCGAAGGCCGAAACCGTGGGAATTTCCGCTATTCTTCGGGCTCTGCCCCCCCGCCGCCGGCCCGTACGACATCTTCCTGCTTGATCCGGTCGACGTTGAACTTCCCTGCCGCCTTCTGCATCCGGCCCAGGACCTCGTCGAAATCGAACTCGGTCGACGTCGAGAATCGAATCGGGTTGATGCGCGCGACGACGAACGGGCGGAGATACGGGCTGGTCAGGCCACGAGCCTTGAGCTTCTGGACGATCCGGCCGACCTCGTCGTCTATCGCGAGGAGCGTCTCCGCACGCCGCTCGCGCTCGCGCACCGCGCGCGTGAGCGGTTCGTCCAGGAACTCGTCGATCCGCCGAAGCAGCGAATGATACGCACCGCCGCTCAGACGCGGGCGCTGTTCGTAGGCCGCGCCCAGCGTCAGGAACGCGGGCTGGTCGAACTCGAAAACGAACTCTTGCTCGGTACGCTTGCCGTCCCGTTCGGCCAGCGCGCGCTCCATGCGAATCGTTTCGAGCGACTTCTCCTTGAGGTTGTGGGCCTTCTCGGTGTTCAACGCGAGGATCTTGAAGGCGATTTCCCTATCGGGGATGAGCAACGCGACGATGCTCTTCGCTCCGAGCTTCCGGAGCGCCTGCAGCCGGTGATTCCCATTCGGCGTCCAGTACCCGTCGTCCTGATGAATAGCCACGATCGGATCGAGAAAGCGGCCCAGCGTTTCGATCACCGTCATCAGCCGCTTGACGTGCGGATCGGAGGGATCGCGCTGAAATGGGGTCGGCTCCACGCGATCGATCGGCAGGGTTACGACGAGGACAGGCGTCCCGCCGAACGGCTCACGATACTGCGCCAGGACGGCGCCGCCGTCTTCCTTCACCTGCGTCGCCAGCCGAGCAGCACCGGCGTCTGTCACGACCAGCGTCTCGTCCGGCGCCAGCCCGACCGATGCCGCAGCGGTCTTCTTCCTCCGGCGAACGACTCGTTTCTTCTTCGCCACGGGTGAATTAAATCACGTTGCCCCTGGCCGTGGCGCACGCGGCCCAATTCAAGTTCTGGCAACGCTCCCCGAGCGGCCGGCGCGCAGGAACTGCGCGCATGGCGGGCACCGGTCCGGAAACAGGCCGAAATCGTGAGCGGCAGACGTGGCAAGACCGCTGCTACCCGGAGTCAGGGGAGCGCAGCGATGCGAATGAAGGTCCACGGCGGAACCGCGTGTGGGGAGGGCAATCTGTGCACGACGTGCAGCCACTCGATTATCACGCGCGGGCCGAAGCTGGACGACGAGATGGTTGACTGCCGGGTCTTCGGATTGGGTCACCGGCGGGTGACGTTCCGAGTGACCTCATGCAGCGCGTATCACGATCAACGTCTGCCGACGCTGATGCAGCTGATGGACGAGGCCTGGGTGCTCCAGCCTGGCTCGAAGAAACAGCGCGCCGGATTCGTCAAGGGCAGCGAGCTGCGCCGAGAGGAGGTGGCCGAGATCATGGCGGACTTCAACGATGACGATCACTCCTGACGCAGCAGGTGCGGGCGGCCAGCCGTCAGCGCTGGACAAGACTGCGGACGGCGGGTTCGAGGCGCTCGGCCATCAGTCGATACCCTTCGTCGTTGGGGTGAATCGCGTCAGACATGCGATCGCGTCGTCCGAGGATGCCATCGAGAATATCGGGCACCAGCCCCGCCGACGTCCGCCGCGCCAGCCGCTCGTACTCGTCGCCATACGAATCCGAAATCAAGCCAACGCTGACGCCGACCAGCACGACTGCCGCGCCTCGCGCGCGAATGCGCTCGACGATGGTCGAGAGGTTGCGAAAGGTGTCAGCGGTCGGAACGCGGCGGAGGAAGTCGTTGCCGCCGAGCAGGACGATCACGATGCGCGGATTGCGTGAAAGGACGTCCTGATCCAGGCGTGCGAGCGCTGAGCCAGTCGTATCACCGCTACGACCCGCGTTCTCGATCGGTTCTCCGAGGCGCCTCGCGAGCAGCGAGACGAAATCCTTCCCCGGAGTTGCGCCCCGCCCTTCGACGAGACTGTCGCCAAACGCAATGATTCGTTGTCCGCTCGTTGGGGCCGCCGCGCGCGGAGCACCCGGCGTGAGCGCCCATGAAATCCCGACGACGGCGAGCACGGCGCCGATCGCCAGTGTTCGGCGGCTCACCATGTCAGGAGTCCTTGGGATCGACAGTCGTCGGCAACTCGTACCAGATCTCGACTTCGTAGCCGTCAGGATCGAGCGCAAACAGGTACGGCTCGCCGGGAATGAACTCGCCCGTCTCGCGAACGGTCCCGCCCGCGGCCTTGACGTCCTCGACCGCCGCACCGATGCTGGCTGGGTCGGTCAGGCGAAATCCGAAGTGCGCGATGCCGCCGCCGGGGCCCGCGCGATTCTTGTCTTCTTCGAGCACGATGACGTCACGGCTCCCCGGAGTCTGGAGCTGTACGAACCCGCCCTCCCGGTAGACCTCGACCGCACCCAGAACACGCTTGTAGAAGCGCGCGGACTTGTCGACGTCCCGAACCGCGATCGCGATATGCGTGAGGCCGAAGGTGCGAACCATGGCGATCCCTTTCGGGCGGGATCGTATGACATCCGGGCAAAGTGGGGCCAGTTGGGAGGCTGTCGGATGGAATTCGAAGCTGTCGCGTGGAATTCGTTTCGCTGTTCGCTGGCCAAGATCATGAGCTCTCGCAGAGGCCGCAGAGAGCTCTTGATCTTAGCCAGTGAATGACGTCAGCAATCCGGGCCGAAGAAATACGTGATCGAGATGGAGTAGCTCACCTGGCGGGCAGCATCACCGACAACGTGCAGTTTGTACTGGCTGAAGTCGGGAGGTGCACCGTTGCCGGGTCCGGTGACGATCAACGAGCGGCAGACGATGTCCTCGGACGTGACGGGGCATGTGCCAGCTCGCGCACACTCTCGGGCATCCGGTGCCAGGGTCCCACCGCACCGCGAAATGATCCGGCAGGGGCCGGTAATGTCGTCGGTCCGAGCACCCGGCTCTGGCGGTATGAACTCTGCGCAATCTGCCGCAGTTGCGTAGAGAACGAGTCGCGGTCCACCTGAGGAACCCTGACCGGCCCAGCTGATCGCGACGTCGTTCTGCGAGCCGCGTCGATCGTAGGGCACCACGTTGCTCGACACTTGCAGGGCGTCGACGCTGCCGGTGACCGATGTCACGGAACCGCGTTGTTGGCGCTCGAGGCAGCTCGGGCCGATGACCCCGCAGCCGCTCGTCACAACCGTCTGGGCGCCGACTGCCAGAATCGCGAGAGTCTTGCGACAGTACATGACGGAGCCCTCCGGGAAGGTAGCGGTGACGCGCTACCCCACTGGCTCCTAATGCGAGAACGGAATGGATTACGGCTCGCGGAAGATCATCTCGAAGAGCTTCGCCAGCTCCTCGCTGGACGGGCCCTCCGCGGCACGCGATGTGCAGTGCCCCATGGACCTCGGCGGGCTCTCCGAGGACGTCCATGTCGACGTGGATCGCGCGTAGAGGACGATCCGATTCCGAGCAAGGATCCGCGGTTCCAGAGGTCTTGCGCGCACGAGCGTCGGGCTGTCCTTGATAGCTCATCGTGTCGGGCGGTTGACCGTTGCGATGGTCGTCACTTGACCGTTGGCATCGACCTTCCTCACGCGCGGTAGCCACTGACGGCGATCGTCGCCCGGCGTGTGCAGATACTCGAGCACATAGACGTCATTGCCGTGAAGGGCCACAGCTGTCGGCGCCCAGGGTTGTTCGGCGCGCAGCACGGTCGTCACCGCACCGCGCGGATCGATGCGCACGACTACTCGGCAGCCGGTGGCCGCGACATACGCATTGCCGTCGTCACTGACCGCAAGCCCTCGCAGGTACGGCACCGACGTCTCCGGCACACGATCCGGCGAGCATTCAGCGGGCATGACATTGCTTGCAATCGTCGACACCGAGCCGTCCGGCATCAGCTTTTTCACCGCGGCATCTTCGGTGAAGTAGAGCGCGTCCCGGCCCCGGGCGAGGCCATTGAACCACTGCATCCGTGTGTCGACGGTTGCTGCAGGTTCGCTGCGGCCATTCGGATCCATCCGCATGACGCGGAGCGGCGGCGTCTTCGCATACGGCGCGTAGTACAGCAACATCGTTCGCGAGCGCGACCGGATAGTCGCTCGAGAGGATCAGCACGCCCCGTTCAATCGACTTGGCGACGAATTCGAATGCGCCGCCCTGAACCTTCAGCCGCGCGAAGCGGTTGTCAGTGTCGAGCGCCATCCAGTGGAACGCCGGCCCACCCAGATCGATCAGCTTGCCGCTGCCGTCGATTGTCCACACACCATGACCGGTGTCGACGAAGTACACCTGCCCTTTTGCGTCGACCACAATTGCAGAGCCTGGGTGCGCGGCAACGGAGGAGACAGCAGCGGTAATGAAGACATAGATGAAAGTGGCGAGTCGCATACTGAAAAAGAAGACGCCACTCGCGAACCGTTTTGTTAACGCGTCGATGGCCGGGACCGGAAGAGGATTGATCGGAACACTACGGCTCGCCGCCGTGCTCGCGGGCCTGAACCCCGCGAACGGCGGCGGCAATCATGCGGTTGACCGCGGCAATCGACAACCCGCCCTCGTCGGTCGGCGGAATCGTCGCGAAGCCGATCGCCGAGGCGGTCGGGTAGCGCCGGAAGATGGCCTCGAACAGCTTCGCCAGTTCCTCGCTGGACGGTCCGCCGGGAACCTTGTTGCCATGGCCCATGACCTCGCGCGGATCGAGGACATCCATGTCGATGTGGATGTACAGCTTGTCGGTCGTCTTGCTCAACCGGTCGAGCTGCGCGAACACGGCAGGCGATGAGCGGCGCAGATCCTCCACGCTGACCTGTTCGATCCGCGACTCCTCGAGCATGTGCTGCTCGAGCGGATCGGTCAGGCGGACGCCGCCCATCACGACGTAGCGATCCGGAAGCGGAGGATCGAGCTTCGCATCCAGCCGCATGCGCTGCAGTGCGCGCCCGGTCGCTACGGCAACGGGCATCCCGCCAAGCGATCCACTTCGTGTCGTCTCGGGCGTATTGAAGTCCGGATGCGCGTCGAGCCAGAGCATGCCAACGCGAAGCGGCTCGGCGGTCGGACCTGAGCGTTGCAAGCCTGCGACAAGGCCGGGCATCGATGGGCACGTTGCCAGCAGGCCGACGGTGAAAAAGCCCTCGCGCTCGTTCTGGGTCACGAGATCCGCGAAGTGGCCCAGCGCCATGCCCAGTCGCTTCCAGCCGCCGTACTCCTTGTCCTCCTCCGCCGTCAGCTTCGCTTCCTGGACGCGGACTTCCGCGTTCAGTCCCGCGAGCACCTTTTGAATCCCGCCCTCCGCCATCGTCGACGGCCCCTTCGACAGGCCGTTCGGTGAGAACGGCTGTTTGGCGAGAGCGACGCGCACCTTCTTTAGCGGTGTCGAGTATTTCTGCGCCTGTCGTCCGGATGCCGCAAATCACGCTGGCGACAATGGCGATCAGCAAAAGAGGACGTGAAAGCGCCTCATCAGCGCTCCCGTTGCCGTTGGAGTTGATGATCCGGGTCGTTCGCGTGGTGCGCGGCCAGCACGTCAACTCCGAAGTCCCCTTCGAAGTCACGCCAGACGATGTGATGGTGGTTGGCGTTGTTCTGGACGTTGTCGTACTCGATCAGGAAGCTCTTGCCCTGAATCCGGTAGTAGTGGCCGTTGCCGAGCCCCTTCTGCGTCGATCCCATCCAGGCGAATCGGATGGCGCCAAGCCCGTCGTTGCGAACCTTGGCTAGACGGAGAGCCGCGATCGCCTGCGGCTGTGACGAGGCGTGTTCTTCGATCAACGACATCAGCAGCGCCTGTTGCTTTGGCGTCATCGACGCGGCGATGACGCCCGTGTTGTCCTGAATCGCGGCCTTGCGCGAATTGCCGGTGACGATATCCTGTGGCGCGTTCTCGGAGGTAATCGCCTCGCGCCGTTGTGCATCGGTCAGCGAATCCAGGAGCGCGCGAGCCAAATCCTCTTCGGCGCCGAGCGGGCGGGTCCCCTTGGGCGGTGCACCCGCCACTTCTTCTAGGACCTCGGCGGGATTGGCGCCAAAAAAGGCGGGAGTAGTCGCCAGCGCCTTGCCGTCCACAATCGTCCAGTTCTGAGCGACGTGGTGTCCCTCGTAGCGCCAGCCCCACGTGGCCGCGCCAGGCTCCCCGAAGATGGTGAAGAAATACAGTTCAGGATCGCGCCGCGCCGATTTCTCGACGGCGCGGAGAACGACTTCCAGGCTGCGGATCGTTTCGGCCTTGGTGAATCCTTTGGCGCTGAGGCCCGCACGCAGCAGATCGAACGCGGCCTTCCGCTGCACCTCCGTCATGTCTTTGAACGACAAGCCCTTCCGTTCTCGCGGCACGAAGTGCCAGTTGAACCGTTCCTCGGAGTCGAACGGCCAGCGAATCTTCGCCGCCTGCTCCTGATTGAGGGTGCCAATCAAGGCCTTGGCAGCGTTGGCCATGGCGGCGTCGGGCCGAGTCTGGCGAGCCAGGACGAAGATGCCGCCGGCCGTGAGGATCAGCGTGGCGAGCAGGATATGCCGCACGGTGGCCTACCTTCTCTGTTGGTCGTGCCGTGAACGTGACGCAGTTGCCGCGCAGGTTATCGCGGCGGTGGCCGGAATTCAATGGCCCGCTGGACCGAGCGCCGGAAGTATACTTTTCATTTCATCGTCATTCCTGCGAGCGAGGTGTGCCCATGTCTGTCGCCGTCCAGAAACCGCCCAGCCCTGAAATCGTTTTCGAAACGTTGAACGCCTACCAGCGGACGCTGGCCTTGCGCGCCGCGATTGAACTCGATCTGTTCTCTGCCATCGGACAAGGTAAGACGACGGTTGGACCGATTGCCGAACGGATCAAGGCGTCGCCCAAGGGCACCCGCGTGCTCTGCGACTACCTGACGGTGGTCGGACTGCTGACGAAGAATGCTGATGGCAGTTATGGGCTGACGGCGGACTCCGCGGTATTCCTTGACCGGAAATCACCGGCCTACATGGGGACGGTGATGGAGTTCCTCAGCAAGATCCAAGATGAGAATCCGGCGTTCCGCGACGTGACCGGAGCCGTGCGAAAGGGCGGAACCGTTGCGGAGGATCAGGGCAGCGTTCGGCCGGACAATCCGATCTGGGTCTCGTTCGCGAGGTCGATGGCGCCGATGATGGGAATGCCATCGGAGATGATCGCGAAGACTGTCACGGCTGAGGGGGGCGCGAAGAAGGTCCTCGACATCGCGGCGGGTCACGGCCTGTTCGGCATCGCGATCGCGAAGCACAATCCGGCAGCGCAGGTGACGGCGGTGGACTGGGCGAAAGTGCTGGAAGTTGCTCGCGAGAATGCGGCCGCGGCGGGCGTGGCCGGCCGCTATCAGACCGTGCCGGGCAGCGCATTCGATGTGGATTTCGGGAGCGGCTACGACACCGTGCTCCTCACGAACTTCCTGCATCATTTCGATGCGCCCACGTGTGAAGCTCTCCTCCGTCGTATCCGGGCGGCGATGGTCCCAGGCGGACGAGTGGTGACGCTCGAGTTCGTGCCAAACCCCGATCGCGTGTCGCCCCCGATGCACGCCACGTTTGCGATGATGATGCTGGCGACGACTGATGCGGGCGACGCCTATACCTTTGCGGAGCTGGATCAGATGTTCCGGAATGCGGGTTTCTCGAGGAGCGAGCTGCGGGAACTTGCGCCGACGCCCATGCGGATTGTGATCTCGTACCTGTGAAGTAACGGCTTCTACTTGCCAAGATGCGGAGCGAGCCTGGATGATGCCGTGGTTCGTGGTCCGTAGCTCGTCACTCGTAAAGCCGCTAGCAGCTTGTCGAGCTACGAACAACGAACTACGGCAGGTTCCAATGGTCACTTGGCCTTCGCCGGCGGAATCGGTTTGAGATCGACCTTTCCGGTCAGCTTCCGGGTCTCGTCACGTCCACAGCCCACAGCTTCCATCGTGCCTGTCGCCGGACCCGGCTTCGGGGGCAGCGTGATGTTCATCTTGACCGTCCCCTCGCACTTGCGTTCGGTCATCTGATACGGGAACTCCAGCGCCAGCACGCCAGCCTTCGCTGTGCCGGCAACTTTCCCGGTGATCTCGGTGGGAGTCTTCAGCAGCATGTTCCCGGTGACCACGCCTCCAGCAATCGTCAGGTCCATCGTCCCCGTGTAGATTGATTCCGCGGTGATCGTGATCTCGTGCGCGATGGTATTCCTGGCCGCTGGTTTTCTGGTCTGCGCCGCGGCGGCGCCAACGACCAGGGCGACCATCACCGCCGTGGTCGTGATTCGATAGCGCATAGGACCTCCTGTCGCTCAGACGGAGAATTTGCCGGGGACGTTGCTGAGGAATCACCGCTTCCAGTCCCGAGTCCCGAGTCCACGAGTCCCGAGCCCCAAGCCCCGAGCCCCCGACTACACTATGGGCCATTACCAGGAGGCCATCGTGAGCCGATTCATCCGCCCGTCGACGCGTGCATGTCGTGCTGCCCTGATGTTGATCGTCACCCTCGGCACAATCGATCGCATCGTCGCGCAACCCGGTCCGGCCAGGAAACAGCGGGCGCGCGAGCTCGGGCTCAGCCGGCTGATTGGGGGACAAGCGGGCACGCTGGATGCCATTACCGATGTCGCCGGCGTCGAGGTCGGCCACACGACCCTCATCACCGGCGAGGGACGGCTCGTCGTCGGAAAAGGACCGGTGCGGACGGGCGTCACCGTTATTCATCCACGCGGCAAAACGGCGAGCGATCCCGTCTTCGGCGCCTGGTTCACGCTCAACGGCAACGGCGAGATGACCGGAACGACGTGGCTGCAGGAAAGCGGCATCCTCGAAGGCCCGATTGGCATCACCAACACGCACAGTGTCGGCATCGTCCGCGACGCCATCCTGCAGTGGCAGGTGACGCGTCCCGGCCTGCAGCCATGGGGACTGCCGGTCGTGGCCGAAACCTACGACGGCGGGCTCAACGACATCAATGGTTTTCACGTGAAGGCGGAGCACGTGCTGAGCGCGCTCGACGGGGCGAAAGGTGGAGCGGTTGCGGAGGGCAACGTCGGCGGTGGCACAGGCATGCGCTGTCTCGGATTCAAGGCAGGCATCGGCACGGCGTCACGGGTCATCTCCAAGGAAGCTGGCGGCTACACCGTGGGGGTGCTCGTGCAGTGCAACTTCGGCTCGCGGCCGGACTTCCGCATCGCTGGCGTCCCCGTTGGTGAAGAGATCACGGATATTTCCGACTGCATCGCGCTCGACGATCCGAAGCTGCGGCCCAACATGCGCCGATGCGCGGCTGCACCATCGCCAGCGCCGCGTGCCGAGGACGAATCCGGATCGATCATCGTCATCGTCGCAACCGATGCGCCTTTGCTGCCGCACCAGCTGAAACGGATTGCCACACGCGTGTCGCTCGGCGTGGGACGGACAGGTGGATTCGCCGGTAACGGGTCGGGCGATATCTTCCTCGCGTTCTCGACCGCGAACCCGGGTGCGGCAGCAACGGGCGGTGTTCGTCGCGTCGACATGCTTCCCAACGCGTCGATGAACCCGCTCTTCTACGCGTCGGTCCAGGCGACCGAAGAAGCGATTCTCAACGCGATGCTCGCGGCCGAGACGATGACCGGCGCGGACGGCCTGCGCGTTCATGCGGTGCCGCACGACCGCGTGATAGCCGCGATGAAGAAATACGGCCGTTTACCGTAGATATTTCGCAACCGTTCTGCGGAGGGGCCCAGCCCAGAATCGTGATCGCCCGTCGCAATCTGTAGGCCAGCCAACGCCGCGCGTGGCACACCCCGCCTGACAATCGACCAATAACAAGGCAATTCCGTCGATTCGATTTCTGCCACGCGGCGGAATCATTATTGTTTGCATCCTGCCCTAGATGAGCCTGTTCTCCATGAATGCCGACGTCGCCGTCGATCTGGGAACCGTCAACACGTGTATCTACACGCGTGGCGAAATCGCCCTGAACGAGCCCTCCATCGTGGCCCTCAACACCGCGCGCGGGGGGATCGAGGCATTCGGCACCGAGGCCCGCGACATGCTTGGGCGGACTCCGGTCAACATCACACCGATCTGGCCGGTGCGCAACGGCGTCATCGCCGACTTCGACGCCGCCGAGAAAATGCTCGCGCACTTCGTGCGCAAGGTTCGTGGGCGGACCTATCCGAGACCGCGGCTGGTCATCGGGGTGCCACCGGCGAGCACGCAGGTCGAGCGCCGTGCGGTCAGAGAAAGCGCGATCCGGATGAAGGTCAGCCACGTGCACCTGGTCGACGAGCCGATGGCGGCCGCGATCGGCGCGGGCCTGCCGGTGAGCGAACCGACAGGGAACATGATCATCGACGTCGGGGGCGGGACCACCGACATCGCGGTGGTCTCACTCGCCGGCGTGGTTTACGGCCGGTCGCTGCACATCGCCGGCAACGAGATGGACGAGGCGATCGTCCAGTACATGAAGCGACAGCACAACATGCTGATCGGCGAGCGCACGGCGGAACAGATCAAGTGCGACATCGGATCGGCGGCGCCGCTCGAGAAGCCGCTGCGCATGGAAGTCAAAGGCCGTCACCTGCTGCACGGCGTGCCGCGCACGGTGACCATCACCGACGCCGAAATCCGGGATGCGTTGGCAGAGCCGATCAAGGCGATTGTCAAGGCCGTGCTCGAGGCGCTCGAACGTGTGCCGCCCGAATTGTCCGGCGACATCTACGATCGAGGCGTCGTGCTGACCGGTGGCGTGGCGCTGCTGCGAAAGCTGGATAAACACCTGGAACGCGAGACCGGCCTCCGCATCATGGTTGCTGAGGATCCACTGTCAACCGTGGTGCTCGGGGCGGGAAAACTCCTGAGCGATCCCGAACTTCTGAAACGCGTCGCCGTCGCGTGATCGGACGAAGACGCTTTCTAGCTACTTCCGACGGACAGCACCGGCTGCAGATCGCGGCTCATTTCACCCGTCAGCTCCCAGCGGATCAGGGAGATCGGGATCAGCCCAGCCGCATCGAATTCGTCCATGAAGCGCTTCATCGTGAAGGCGTTGCCCAATTGACGCCGGCGGTCGGCCAGCAACTGCTCAACCTGGATCTTGCCGATGAGGTAACTCGTGCCGTAAGTCGGTTGCCGTAGATACAAATGCTGCTCAGAGCGCACGAGGTTGCCCTCGAGACTCAGCCAGCCGCGCGGCGTCTGCATCGAGGCGAACCTGGCCGCCTCTTCCAGCGTGGCCTCGTTCGAGTGCATGCGCAGGTCGCCGAGTGCCCGCGCCGCACGCTGCGCGAGGAGGATGTAGATCAGTTCACGGGATCGCGGCCGGCTGTCGAACATGCCGGCGTCGAGCATCATCTCCTCCCACCCGGTCGCGTGACCCTCGGTGCGCGAGATGAAGATGTTGTAGAGCAGAGGGCCGCGCCGGATCGGGCTGGGGTGCGGATCGTTGGCCATCCGCGCCTTGTCGAACCAATGGTAGCCGTGCGTGCGCATCACCTGTGGATCGTGATGGTCGACCTCGCCAAAGAACTCGCGCGGCGGAGGCGAATAGTTGCCGACCCGCGCGCGCAACGCTGGATCCATGTAGTCGCGGATCGTCATCACCTGCCGGTCGGCGAGGAACTTCATGTACTCGGTGACGCCCGCCTGTGCGCGCCGCGTGTATTCGTCGGCGTTGGAGATGGCGGCGGCCGGCGGCAGGCTGGCGTTGCGCTGTTCCTCGAGCGCCAGCGACGACAGTGCTCGCGCCAGTTCGCGTTCCATCAGCACGACTTCGTCGCGCCACGTATACGGCAGCAGCGCAACGTTCTTCAGATACCAGTCGTAGTTGTTGACGCCAATGCCAGATGGCGTCGTCTTCTTGGAAGCTTCGCCATCCAGCCACGTGGCGAACGCCGCCGTGGCCTCGCGCGCGCGATCGACGTCCGCCTTGAGCGCGCTGCTGGCGGGATCGGTCAGCCGCTTCGCAAAGCGGTCGAGTACCCCGGTTTGCTCCTTGACCGCCCGCGCGCCGAAGGTCCAGAGGTCACGTTTGGTGCCGACGAGGTTCTTGCGAGCCTGATCGAGCAGCGGCGGCACGCTTCGGAGCCCCGCGCCGATCTCCGCGATGCTCGCCGCATCGAGCGGAAACGAGTACTTCCACAACTCGAGGCTCCCGAAGGCATTGTGTCCTTCCCGCGCCGGCTGATCGCTCTCGGAATTGAAGACCGTCACGTAGAACGCCGGATCGTTCTCCCACGGCCGGATCACCCGATGATCGAAATCGAGGCCATTCATCTCCGCCCGCACGATGTGCAGGTCCGCCTGCTGAGCGATCGACCATCCTTTCGTATCCATCGCCGCCAGCCGCTGCTGATACGCGGGCAGCGCCGCCTGCTGCGCCTTCATCGCGCGCACCGTGTAGTCCGGCACTCCCTGCACAACCTTCGGCCGTTGAAACGCGCGCCACTCTTCGAACAGCCCCACCAGCTTGGCGTAGCCATCCCCCGGAACCTGTGCCGAGAGCGACCGGCCATTGCCAGCGATCGCAGCCGTCCCGAGAACACCAACCAGGACGCATCGACGACAGCAAAGAACGACGCATCAACAGCCTCCCGCCTTCGCTAAAGCTTCGGCGCGGCAAGCCCGCACCTGCGCACTCGCGCACTCGCGCACTTTATTTCCTCATCTCCACCACAATGACCTCTATCGGCGCATCTCCGCGATTCAAATCACCGTGCTGCTGGCCCGCGGGGTCGACGTCGAGCCAGTACGCTTTTCCGGTCTCCCACGTCATCTTCTTGATCGTCTGCCCCTTGGCATCCACGACGTCGAGCGTGCCTCCTTTGAGGGCGACGATGGTGCGGCCATGATCGTGGCGATGAAGGGCGAGCGGCTGGTTCGGCAGGATGATCGATTTCCAGACGCGGACGTGATCGTTCTCGAACTGTGGTTCGCGTCGCGTTTGCGAGGACGGCTGTTGCTGCAGGGCGCCCAGCTTGTCGGACACGGTCCAGAACGCGGTCCCGACGATCAAGACGACGATCCAGATCGTCAGTCGGACAGTTTTCGAATCCAGGAACTGGGTCAACATAAGCCCTCGCCTTCCCCTCACAATCGACGCGAATCATCGTGGATTTGCGGGGACGTGGTCAAACTGAGGAGCTTCCAGGACCAGCCTCAAGTTTTAATTCTTTAATTGACTTCGGGCGGGGAGACCATTACAGTCTCACATAACTTTTAAATCGTTAAAAGTTATCGGTAGGGATATCCGGCGAAGGGAGCCACTCGACCCATGCGTGATGGAGCCGACCTACCCATCTCGAACCAATCGCTGCAGACGGCGAATCGCGCTGTCAGCCGTGATCGTCGCCGCCTTCGCCCTGCGTCCCGAGGCGACGGTTCGCTCGATCACCGCCGATTCGATGCTCCGCACTTACGCGAAGTTCAACGCTGCGGACCTGCGGCGCATCGCAACAGGAGAAGTCGTCGCCAAGCCGCTCGACGCCGACGACGACGAGGTAGCGATTGGCGCCGCGGTGCGGATTCGCGTGCCGGCGTCGTTCTACATCGAACGCTTTCGCGCCATCGAGACGTTCAAGCGCGACGAGGCGGTGCTGCAGGTTAGCCGCTTCGGCGACCAGCCGTCCGCGTCGGACATGGCGTCCCTGCAGCTGGCCCGGCGCGAGCTCGACGATCTGCGCGCATGCCGCGCCGACGGATGCCGCATCAAACTCGACGCATCGGGACTCTCGCGATTTGCATCGATGCGCGATGCACAGGCTACGGATCAGCAGGTATCAGCCGCGTTCACCGACCACCTGGCCGCATACTCGGCGCGTTACATCGCCGGCGGGAACGAACAGCTGATGGATACCGCGATCGCGAACAGCCGAGTTCACTCCTCGTCCGACTCAGCCAGATCATGCGCTGCTCCGAGTACCTGGCCGATAGGCTTCCTGCCCTCGCCGCCGCGATCGGTGCGTTCAATGGTCCCCTGCCGGCTGGTGTGGAGGACTTCCTGTACTGGTCGCACGACATGGTGGGCACGAGACCGGTCGTCAGCATCACTCACTCACTCATCACCGCCCCAGAGGACGGCGTGACCGCCGTGGCGACCAAACAGATCTATGCCAGTCACTTTTTCACGGCGTCCCTCGGGCTGACGCTGCTGATCGAAGCGCCGGACGCGACGGTGCCCGAGACGCTGGTCATCTACATCAACCGGTCGCGGGTCGATCTCTTCGAGGGTCTCCTCGCTGGGGCGAAGCGGACGATCGTGCGATCGCGCGCGCGCAGCGCGACCGCTCGTATTCTGAGAGACGTGAAATCCCGCCTTGAAGACGAGTTCGGCCGGACGTCGCCAAAGCGCATGCCCTGACGACCGGCGCCACCCGCCCGGCCCCCGGACACTTCTAGCGACGCGCAGGCGCGGGGGACTTGACGCGCGTGTGCCGGCGGATATCCTTGGCACTGTCCGTGGAGTGGGCGATGGCCGAGGACGCCTCACGACTGCAAATCGCGGAACGACAGGTGGAGGACATCACCGTCCTCGTGCTCACCGGCGAGATGCTGGTGGACGACGGCGATCTCGCGTTTGGACGGAAGATCGTCGAGCTGATCGCACGCGGGCACGTGAAGCTGGTCGTCGATCTGGCCGGCGTGAATCACATCGACAGCTCGGGAGTCGGCATGATGGTCGCCAAGGCGAAGGCCGTTCGTGCCGCTCACGGCGACATGAAGCTGGTCCGCCTCACGAGCCGGACGCAGCGTCTGCTGTCCATGATGAAGCTGGTCCTCGTCTTCGAGACGTTCGAGGACGAAGAGTCCGCGCTCCGCAGCTATTCCTGGAAACCCAACCACTAGTGGTCGTCCGCTAGCTCATTGGACAGATACTGGAAACGAACGAGCGCGGAGGGAAACGATGAAGCTGAATGCGGTTTCGATTGTGTGCGGGCTGCTGCTATCGGTGGCGACAACGATCGCGCAGTCCGCGGGCACGCCGGCTGATGTGGTTTCTGGAACATGGAAAGGTGACATGGCTCCGAAGGGCGCCACCACCCGGCATCCCATCACGCTAGAGCTGAAATTCGACGGCAAGTCGGCGGTCTCGGGCAAGCTGCTCGGATTGGAGATACCCGGAGAGATCAAGGCCGGCACGTTCGACGCCAAAACCGGCGCGCTCAAGCTCTCGATCGCCAAGGAGGGAGAGTCCGCGATCGGGCTGACGTTCGAAGGAACGTTGGCGAAGGGTACCGCCTCCGGAACGGTTGTCGGCCAAGGCCAGACCGGCGATTTCAAGGTCGCCAGATCAACGAGCGGATCGGCACCGGCGGCATCGCAGGCGAGCGCGAACGAGACTGCCGCAGCCATGCGAGCGGGTTCAATGAACTGAGCGGCTGGGTGACCAAGGCGGCGGACATGGTGCCGCCGGACAAGACTCCTATAAGCCGACGGCCACCGTGCGCACGTTCGGGCAGCTCATCGCGCATATCGCAGACGGTCAGAACTACTACTGCGGCCGTGCAGCCGGAAAGAAGATCGAATGGTCGGATGCCGTCGAGAAGGGCGGCACCGATAAGGCCACGCTGGTGGCGAAGCTGAAGCAGTCGACCGACGCGTGCACTGCGGCGTATGGCGGCAACGGCCAGGCCGGTCTGCTCATCGGAAACATCGGCCATACGAGCTTGCACTACGGCAACATCATTACTTACATGCGGATGATGGGATTGACGCCTCCATCGAGCTAGCGCGGTCAGAATGGAATCTTTGCAACCGCGCCCTTCTCGCCAACGCCCCACGCAATTGGCGATGTGGGCGCGATACTGAGCGCGTGGAAGCCGGCACCAGCGATCGGCTTCCACGTCTGGCCACCGTCCATCGAGAGGTCGGTCCCTGAAGGACCGACAGCCACAACTGTCTGCGTGCGACCAGGTACGTAGGCGACCGCCGATCGAAAGCCCGAGAGCCCCTGGATCGCTCGCCATGTGCGCCCACCGTCTGTCGTGACAGCGGCGTTGTCGACGGCCTCGCTCTCCAGCTTGTAGTCACCCCCGACGACAATGCCATGTGCGTCGTCGCTGAAGGCGATCGAAAAGATGCCGACACTGGGGCCCGTGGGCAGCGGCGTTTGCGAGACGTTCCACGATTTCCCGTCATCTGCCGACCACAGCACGCGTGACGCGGTCGTTCCGATCCAGACATGTCGGCCGCGACATGGCGATGTTGCTGCCGCTCGCGGCGTAGGCGCCCTCACCTGGAAGCGCCGCTGGGCAGTGCCGACGTCCGGAATCCGGTTCCAGTGCGCGCCCCCGTCAGTCGGTGCTCAGGATGACGAACTTCCCGTCGATCGAATCGCTGAACGCGAAACCGTGCGTGCGTCGCGAAACGTCATCGCGTCGAAGAAGGCCTTCGGATCCTCGTTGCGGAACTGCAGCGTCCACGTGGCGCCGGCGTCGGATGTCTTGTAGATGCGGGACGCATCGCCGTTGCCGATGCTCAGCACGTAGGCGGTTCGCTCGTCGACCGCATCGACGTCACGAAAATCGAGTTTCTCGGCGTCTGGAACAGTCAGCCGTTGCCATGACGTGCCGCCGTCCTGGCTCCTGATCACGGTTCCCTGCGATCCGCTCGCCCAGACCACGCGCTCGTTGACGGCGCTGACGCCTCGCAGGCGCGACGTCACGCCGCTCGACTGGGCCGTCCACGACGGCGGACTTGTAGTGCTGCAACAGCAGTGAAAATTGGAATGACCAGGGCAAGTCGGACAGTCGGCACGCTCATATCTTATGGGCAATGGGCAATGGGCGATGGGCGATGGGACGAGGGCAAAGGGTAAGGGTAAGGGGCTAGGGCAAAAGTCATCATTCCCATTCCCATTCCCCATTCCCATGCCCATTGCCCATTAGCCGCCGCTTCGGCGGCGCCTCAGCGGCCTGGCTCATCGAAGCCGGGCCTGACGAACCGCCACGCGCCGGGAAACTGGCGCTCGACTTCCTGCCTGAGATCGCGGAACTGATCGGCGATCGCCAGCGGGGTCTCCTCAGCTGTCGATGCCGCGATCACGCGCCAGGCAGCGCCGGACCGTTCGATGCAGATCAGGGCTACCTTCGCCGATCCGTTCCAGTCGTTCTGGATCGGGTCGTCGTCAATCACCTCGTCTTCCCGGTCGCGGCCGTCGAGCGCGCGATAGAGTTTGACCCAGAAGAGGTGCACATCATACTGCGCGACAGCAAGCGCCTCCCTGAGTATCGCGTCGGCGCCGCTCTGGAGTGTGGTGGTCGCTGCGACGAGCCATGCCCGTGACAGCTCGGCGACGGCCTTGGCGGTTTTCATCAACGACGTCCCCTCGAGCCGAACCCTCCGCTCGTCCTCTTCCCGGTCCCATCGGGCGGACTCCTCGGCCGACACGACGACGTCCTGGATTCCGGCCAGCCAGGCCGGCACGCGAGGCTCGTGAGCGTCTCGCTCGGCGGATCGGGGGCGGCCCACAGCCAGCTCCAGCCCCTGAGCCACGTCGCCACACATGGCAATCGCCGCTCGAGCGGCAAAGGCGGAACAACGGTGGGTGTAGGCGCAGCGTTCGCACCAGGAGTCGCAATACGCTGAGACGAAGTCGATGCGGTCGCCGTTCATGTGATTGGCACGAGCATCATCCTTGCCGACCACAATGTCGGGCACTCTTGAGGAAAGACCTCAGAAAGGATGCAGAATCTGCAAAGCCCTCCCGATCTGAGACTTCACAATTCTGCGTACCCGGCCACAATTCTGTCCAGGCCTAGGGACCTCTCGGCCGGGCGTGGTGCGCAGGGCTGGCCTTGGGGTTGAACCTGGGTCGGCCATGTTCCGAGCTTCCACTTTCGAGCCGCTGGTACACGTGCCCCGACGATCTGCCGCATAGAATGTCTATACAGTCGAAGGTCCAGGATGCAGGAAAGCGTAACCCCACGCTCACCCGACGCCGCCGACCGGAAGCGCTCCTCGCACGCGCGCTACCGGGCCTTCGTCCGTGCATATCGTGAACGGCGGCTGGACGACACGGAGGCGGGCAGGGAACCGGCGAAGGAGTCCGCGGCAACGCCGGAGCGCCCTCGACTGATGCGCGGCAAGCGTCGCGAGTACTTGCGCGACTACCTGCGCTGGCTGTGGCCGCACCGTTACGCGATTGGAACGGTGTTTCTCCTGGCGTTGCTGACGGCAGGCCTCGAGATGGTCGAGCCGCTGTTCATGCGATTCATCATCGATCGCGTGCTGTTGATTTCCGGGCTCGACACGGCTGCGCGCCTGTCGCGGCTGCACTTTGCGGGCGGCGCGTTCGTCAGCGTCATCGTGATGTCGACCCTCATCCGCGTCTTCAAAGACTACCGGCAGAAGCTCCTCAACATCCGGGTCATGCTGTCGCTGCGACGCTCGCTGTTCGACCGCATGCTCCACCTTCCACTGCCCAAGCTGTGGGACATGAAGACCGGCGGAATCCTGTCACGTCTGACCGGAGACGTGGAGACCACGAGCGGGCTGCTGCAAATGGCGGTCATCTCGCCGTCGGTGTCGTTGATCCGCTTGATCACCGCCGTCACCATCCTGACGCTGCTGAACTGGCGGCTCGCGTTAACGGCGCTGGCGATCATCCCGGGCATCATGGTCCTGAGCTTCTCGTTCTCGCGGCGCGTCCGGCCGATCTACCGCACCGTCCGCAAAGACGTGGAACACATCGACGGCCGCGTCGGGGAAACATTCTCCGGCATTCGCGTCGTGCGCGCGTTCGGCCGCGAGATGCGGGAACTGCTCGACTACATGCTCGGGCGACATACGGTGCTGCGCAAGGAACTGTTCGCGCATCGGCGGGAACTCGTCGTCTGGTCATCGTGGGGACTGCTGCTGGGCGCCGTGAACGTCGTCATCGTGTGGTACGGCGGCTACCTGAACATCGTCGGGCGCGCGTCAATCGGCGACATCATGGCGTTCCAGTGGTACACGTTCCTGCTGATGAACCCGGTCTGGAACATCGTCAACTCGTTTTCCGAGCTGCAGCGGTCGCTCGCGGCGATGGAGCGTGTGTTCGAGGTTCTGGCGATGGAGGATGACAAGCCCGACAAGCCGGGTGCCCTGGACGCTCCGCACGAGGTACACGAAATCAGGTTCGACGACGTCGAATTCGAATATCGCGAGGGCAAGCCGGTCGTGATCGACTTCAACGTCACCGTGCCGGGTGGATCGGTGGTCGCGCTCGTGGGACGCAGCGGCGCCGGCAAGACGACGGTGACGGACCTGGTCGCACGCTTTCACGACCCGACGCGGGGCCGCATTCTGCTCAACGGCGCCGATATCCGGGATTTTCGCCTGAGCACGTATCGCGATCTGCTCGCCATCGTCCAGCAGGACGTCTTCCTCTTCGACGGTTCCGTGCGCGACAACATCGCGTACGGCCGTCACGACGCCAGCGATGCGGAGGTCGAAGATGCCGCACGGCGTGCCAACGCACACGAATTCATCGTGAGGCTCCCGGAGCAGTATGAGACCTTCATCGGTGAACGCGGTGTCAAACTGTCAGGAGGTCAGTGCCAGCGGCTGGCGATCGCGCGAGCAATTCTTGCGTCGCCGCAGATTCTGATCCTGGACGAGGCGACGAGCAACCTGGATACGGAGAGCGAGCAGCTCATTCAGGCGTCGATGGCTTCGCTGCTGGCCGGACGCACGACGTTCGTCATCGCCCACCGCCTCTCGACCATCCGGCGCGCCGACATGATTCTGCTGCTGGAGGAAGGCCGCATCGTCGAACGCGGCACTCACGACGAGCTCATGGCTGCTCGTGGCGTCTATCACAGCATGGTGCTGCGGCAGATGGAAGCGACCATGGAGACCGGGGAAGAACTGTTTCGGTGAGACGCGACTGTCGACTGACGACCGTCGACTCACGACTGTCGTATCATCCTCCCCCATGCCCACAGTCGTCCAGAAATACGGCGGCAGCAGCGTTGCCGACGTCACGCGCATACGAAAAGTCGCCGAGCGCATCATGCAGACGAAGGCGGCTGGCTACGACGTGGCGGTCGTCGTCTCCGCCATGGGTGATACGACCGACGAACTCCTGGCGCTCGCCCGCAAGGTCTCGGTCAATCCCGACCGCCGGGAGCTCGACATGCTGCTCTCCGCTGGCGAACGGATCTCGATGGCGCTGCTGTCGATGTCGATTCGCGAGCTTGGCGGGGACGCGATCAGCTTCACCGGCAGCCAGTCCGGCATCATCACCAACGATCGTCATGTCGATGCGCGCATCGTCGAGGTCCGGCCGTTCCGCGTTCAGGATGAGCTCGCGCGCGGACGGGTCGTGGTGATTGCCGGTTATCAGGGCGTCTCGTACCGCCGCGAGGTGACGACACTCGGTCGAGGCGGCAGCGACACGACCGCCGTCGCCATGGCCGCCGCGCTCGGCGCCGAGTGGTGCGAGATCTGCTCGGACGTCGACGGGGTTTACACCGCGGACCCGCGCGTCGTCCCGGATGCCAGGCGAATCGGATCGCTGACCTACGAAGAGACGCAGGAGCTGGCCGAGGCCGGGGCCAAGGTGCTGAACGCGCAGGCCGTCGAGTTCGCCAAGGAAAAGGGGATCGCGATCTACGCGCGCGCGACGAGCTCTGCTCTTCCCGGGGACGATCCGACGACCGACGGCACCGTCGTCCGGCGGTTCGCGCCGCGTGTGCCTGGCACCGTTGCAGGTGTGGCAAGCGAGCGCGAGCTATTGGTGCTTCAGGCGACTGGCGACCCGACTCGTCTCGTCACCATCCTCGACGACTGCGGCGTCAGCGGCAAGCAGCTGCACGTCGCGGCGTTCGGTGGCAACGCCGACGGCACAACGCTCGTTATCTCACGCGAGAACCTGCACAACGAGGATCGCCTTCGTCAGCGCGCTCGCCGAGGCGTTGGGCGACGACGCGCAGATCATCGATGGCCTCGGAGCCGTGAGCATCGTTGGCGCCGGTATCAACGCCACCTACCAGAACGTGCGGCGAGGCGCCACCTGCATGCAGGACCATCGCATCGCGTCGTTTGGACTGGCGACGTCATCGTTCCGCGCCACCTGGCTCGTCAAACGTGAACAGCTGGACGACTCGGTGCGACTGATGCACGCCGCGTTCATCGATCGACCCTCGCCCGTTTCTTCAGCGCGTCGGTGACGCCGAGGCGGCGGAGGATGACGCTGTCGCTGCCTGGGAACACTTCGCGCAGAGCCAGCAAAGGCCGCACCGGGCCCGGCGTCACGAGCACCTCCGATGCGCCGCGGATGACAGCCAGCACCCCCTGAACCACCTTCTCCGGCCTGACCTCGCGCATCATGAATGGCGCGCGCCCGCCGGTGTTGGCCCACATGCCTGTTTCGCCGACGAAGCTCGGGCACACCACTCCGACGTGCACGCCCGAGCCTTCGAGCTCGAGCCTGAGCGATCCGCTGAAGCCGTTAAGTCCAAACTTCGTCGCGGCGTAGATCCCGTTGAACGGCGTCGCCGACTTGCCTGACATCGATGAAATATTGACGACCGTTCCCTGGCGCCTCGCGAGGAATCGCGGAAGCAGCAGGCGCGTCAGCTGGATCGGCGCTTCGAGGTTCGTCGCGATCTGCCACGGTGATATCGTCGGCGGTTTGATCGGCGATCGGCCTTCGTCACCTCTATCGCGGCGTTGTTGACCAGGACGTCGATGTCGCCCGCTTCACGGATCAGACGCTCGCGATCGGCGGCCACTGACACGTCGGCGGCGATGACGCCCGCGCGTCACGCCGCGCTCTTCGCACTTCGCCCGAACGGCATCCAGCTTTCCTGCGTCACGAGCCGAAAGCACCAGGTTCAAGCCCTCCTGGGCGAGCCGCTCAGCGAGAACGGCTCCGATCCCGCGCGAAGCACCGGTCACGAGCGCCGTCAAGCCACGAAGGTCCTGATTCATCGCCGTCCTTTCGCCGTAGCGGTTGATGCTATATTCGCGCCGCGTCCAGGCTGCGCCGACGAGCGATGTTGGCCCGGACCAATCGCGGAGGACATCATGCTGAGACGGATCGTCGTTATCGCGGCCGCCATTATTGCAGTATGCGCCGATCGACCGCAGGCGCAGCCTCCGGCGCAGCCGGCAGAGCACCGTCGCCATTCGTGCGGGCCGGCTGATCGACCCGGAGACCGGCAACGCGGCGGCCAACCAGATCATTCTCGTGCAGGGCGAGCGCATCACGGCGATCGGCGCCGAACGTGACGATCCCGGCGGGCGCCCAGGTCATCGACCTGTCGAAGCTGACGGTGCTGCCCGGTCTCGTCGACGCCCACACGCACCAGGCGCTCACCTACAAGGAAGTCCCGGAGAACAACATCTACTACTTCACGTTCGTCAACGACTCGACGCCGCTGCGCGCGATCCAGGCGGCGTCGAATGCGATGCAGCTGCTCGGCTCGGGCTTCACGGTCGATCCGCGACGTCGGCAACAACGGCATGTACGCGGACACCGCGCTGCGCGCGGCGATCGAGCAGGGCTGGATGCCCGGGCCGACGATCATTCCGTCGGGCCTGATCATCTCGACGACCGGCGGCCAGTTTCAGCCGACGCCGGAGATGTACAAGCAGCACAACATCGTCTATCCCGGAGTACCTCGAAGCCAACACGCCCGACGAGATCGTCAAGGCGGTGCGCGAGAACCTGCTGTTCGGCGCGAAGACGATCAAGATCTGCGTGGACTGCAAGCCGTGGGGCTACTCCGTCGAGGACATCAAGCTGTTCATCACCGAGGCGGCGAAGGGCGGCGCCAAGGTCGATGGGCACGTGCAGACGACGGAGGGCGGGCAGCGTGCGATCGACGCCGGCATCCACGTCATCTCGCACGGCCAGCGGCTGACGCCGGAGCAGCACGCGCAGATGGCAAAGAAGAGCATCTACCTCGCCAGCACCGACACGCCGTTCACCCCGTATCGCGGCTCGGAAGAGGGGCAGAAGCAGGCAGCCGAAGCAGCTCAAGAGCGCGTGGGAGAAAGGGGTGCCGATCACGTTCTCGACCGACATGGACTACTGGAACGAGCGGATGAAGAACCCGGACGGCACGTGGATGGACCGCGGCGAGCTGACGATCAACTTCCTGCTGACGTGGAAGGCGGCGGGGATTCCGGCGAAGGACACGCTCAAGGCGATCACGATCAACGGGTACAAGGCGGCCGACGTTCAGAACGAGCGCGGCCCGATCAAGGTGGGCAACTATCGCCGACCTGATCGCCGTTCCCGGCAACCCGCTGGACGACATCGACGCGCTGCGCAACGTGCAGTTCGTCATGAAGAACGGCGCGGTGTTCAAGCGTGACGGCCGGATCTCATCGATGGCCTGCTCAACCCTGGGCCCGTGAACGGATGGAGACGCCGATGAGCGACAACCTGCTAGCACAAGGTGAAATGCTGACGCGGCGTGAGGTGCTCGAGACGTTGGGCACCTTGGCCATCGGATCGATCGTGGCAACGCGCGCGGTACAGGCGACGATCGGCGACGGCGGCGCCATCTCCGCGCAGGCGCTGCGCCTCAACGCCGTAGCCGGACCCGACCGCGTCGTGATGCAGCAAGGCAGGACGTACCTCAACGGATGGGGCGGCTATGGCGAGCCGCCGCGCGCGCACGCGCGGCCGGCGAGGCGAGGCGCCACCGCGCCGCCACCGGATCCGGGGCCGGCACCGACGACGACCTGGAGCAAGGTGTCGGGACCCGGGCACCGTGACGTTCGCGGACCCGAAGGCCGCCGTCACGACCGCGACCTTCTCGGCGCTCGGCGACGTACGTCCTGCAGGTGACCGCCGACAACGGCAGACGAAGGCGTCGTCGACGCTGACGGTGAAGGTCGAGCTGCCGCCGCCGCCAACGCCGCTGACGCCGGTCGTCACGAAGACGCTACACGATCACGAGCCCGCTCTGGTCGGCGCGCACGAAGGCGCTGATCGTCTCGTGGATTCCGCACTGCATCGACCAGATCAACCGCGACGATCTGCACGCATGGGCCCCGGCGGCATCGACAACTTCATCGAAGCGGCAAGGCGCTGCGCGGCGAGCCGCACGGCACGCACAAGGGCTACGTGTTCTCGAACGCCTGGGTGCATCAGACGGTCGAGGCGATGAGCCTCGCGCTGATGGTCGACCCGCAGGGCGACCGGGAGATCATCGCGGCGCAGGCAGAAGATGAAGGCGACGCTCGAGGACTGGATCCCGAAGATCCTCGCCGCGCAGCATCCCGACGGCTACCTGCAGACGGCGTTCACGCTTCGCGACGCCTGCGCCGAAACACCGGAGCCGCTGGGCCCGACCGCATGGAGCGACGTGGCACGCGGCCGCGGCAATCACGAGGGCTACGTCGCCGGCTACTTCATCGAGTCGGCGATCAACCACTACACGATGACCGGCGGCAAGGACGCGCGGCTGTACAACGCCGCGAAGAAGCTGGCCGACTGCTGGGCGGATCAACATCGGCCCGGCGCCGAAGCAGGAGTGGTTCGACGGGCATCAGGAGATGGAGCAGGCGCTCGTCCGGTTCGGCCGCTTCGTCAACGAGATCGAAGGGCGGCATCAAGGGACAGCGCTACATCGGCTGGCGAAGTTCCTGCTGGATTGCCGCAAGGACGGCAGCGAGTACGACCAGAGCCACCTGCCCGTCTGCAGCAGTACGAGGCCGTGGGCCACGCCGTGCGCGCGGTCTACACCTACTCCGGCATGGCCGACGTCGCGGTCGAGACCCACGACGTCGACTACCAGAGCGCGGTCAAGTCGCTCTGGGACAACATCGTCCACCGGAAGTACTACGTGACCGGCGGCGTCGGCAGCGGCGAGACGTCCGAAGGGTTCGGCCCGAACTACTCGCTGCGCAACAACGCGTACTGCGAGACCTGCTCGAGCTGCGGCGAGATCTTCTTCCAGTGGAAGATGCACCTCGCCTACCACGACGCGCAGTACGCCGACCTCTACGAGCAGACGCTGTACAACGCGCTGCTCGGCGCGCTGGACCTCGACGGGCAAGAACTTCTACTACGACAACCCGCTCGACGCGAACGCGCACGCGTACCCCTGGCACAACTGCCCGTGCTGCGTCGGCAACATCCCGCGCACGGTGCTGATGCTGCCGACGTGGATGTACTGCGAAGGGCGCCGACGGCCTCTACGTGAACCTGTTCGTCGGCAGCGCGGTGACGATCGACGACGTGGCCGGAACGACGTCGAGATGGTGCAGACGACCGACTACCCGTGGGACGGCAAGGTGACGATCACGGTGAATCCGGCAGCGCGAAGCACTTCGCCATCCGCGATCCGCGTGCCCGAACCGCGACGTGAGCAGCGCTGTACACGAGCACGCCGGCGGCCAACGGCATCACGTCGATCGCGGTCAACGGCGCGCGTGTCACGCCGGCGATCGTGAACGGCTACGCGGCGATCGCGCGCACGTGGAAGGCCGGCGACAGGATCGAGCTCGAGCTGCCGATGGCCGTGCAGCGCGTGCATGCGAGCGAGAAGATCGCGGCAACTGCCGGGAAGGTCGCGCTGCGGTACGGCCCGCTCGTCTACAACATCGAGCAGGTCGATCAGGACATCAGCGGCGCGCTCGCGTCCATCGGCGCGCCTGACGACGGAATGGCGCCAGGATCTGCTGGGCGGCGTCACGGTGATCAAAGGCACGTTCGCCGACGGAACGCCGCTGACCGCGATCCCCAACTTCACGCGCTACAACCGCACGCCGCCATCGCCACCGCAACCGCCGTTGCCAGCGGGTGCGCCGCGCCCTGCGCCGCCACCGCCAACCTCGATCGTCTGGATTCGAGAAGCCTGAGCCTGACGAGGTCTCCGATGTCGATACGCGTCGCGGTGATCGCTCTGACACTTCTGCTGCAGCAACTGCCGCCGCCGTTTCACAGCCCGTGGTTCCGCAAGCCACTCGCGTCGTCGCGATGCCCGAGACGCATCAGCTGACGGTGCCCGCCGGGTTTGCCGTGAACGTCTTCGCGGACAAGCTGCAGTTCGCGCGGTTCATGGCTCTGGCGCCGAACGGCGACGTCTTCCTGGCCGAGCCCGTCAGGGGCGCGGGCATGATCACGATCCTCCGTGATGAAGACCGCGATGGCATCGCCGAGTCGCGCTACACCTTTGCGAGCGGCCTCAACCGGCCATTCGGGCTCGCGTTCTGGAAGAACTATCTCTACGTCGGCAACAACGATTCGGTGGTGCGATTCACCTACAAGACCGGCCAGACCACGGCCGACGGCCCGCCGGAGAAGATCGTCGATCTGCCGCCAAGCGACGCGGCGCTCGATCAGGACACGGCGAACCGCCTGAAGATTCGATCTCAACCAGACGCGCGGCTACAACCACTGGACGCGCAACGTCATCTTCAATCCGGCCGGCACGAAGATGTACGTGACGGTCGGCTCGTCCACGAATGCCACGCCGGAGAAGCGACCCGCGGCGCGCCGCGATCAACGAATACAACCCGGACGGCAGCGGGCACCGGGTGTTCGCCAGCGGGCTGCGCAATCCGGTCGGGATGGCGTTACTTCCCCGGCTCCGACGTGCTCTGGACCGCGGTCAACGAACGCGATCACCTGGGCGACGATCTCGTGCCGGACTTCATCACGTCGGTGCGCGACGGCGGCTTTTACGGCTGGCCGTACTCGTACATCGGCCAGCACGTCGATCCCACGGTGACGTCGCCGCGGCCGGATCTCGTCGCCAAGGCGATCGCGCCCGACGTGCTGCTCGCTTCGCACTCGGCGGCGCTCGGCCTGATCTTCTACACGGGGACGCAGTTTCCGGCCGAATACCGTAACAGCGCGTTCGTCGCGCTGCACGGGTCGATCAACCGATCGAAGCTGTCGGGATACGCCGTCGTCCGCGTGCCGTTCAGGAACGGCAAGCCTGCAGGACCGCCGCAGGACTTTCTGTCGGGGTTCGTCGCGCGCGATGACGAGGACAAGCAGGCGTGGGGACGGCCGGTCGGGCTGCTGCAGATGCCGGACGGAGTCGCTGCTCGTGTCGGACGACGGCGGCAACCGCGATCTGGCGAGTCAGCTACAGTCAGAAGTAGACGGAGGTTTTGATGCGAATGATGTTACTTGCGTTTCTCATGGTCCTGCCCGTTCTGGCGATGGGCAGGGTCGGATCCGCTGATCAAGCGGACCAACCCGTCTGCGCTGTCGACGCCAACCGGGTATACCCACGTCGTGGAGGTCACTGGACCGGGAAAGACGATCTACATCGCCGGACAAGATGGCGTTTGATGCAAGCGGGAAGGTCGTCGGGGCGGGTGACATGAAAGCGCAAACCGAGCAGGTCTTCAAGAATCTCGAGGCGGCGCTGAAAGCGGGCGGCGCGACGTTCGCCGATGTCGTGAAGATGAATACCTACGTGACCGACATTTCGCAAGATCGCTGTCATCCGCGAAGTGCGGAGCCGGTATTTTGGCACAACGACGCCAGCCAGCACCCTCGTGCAGGTCAGCGGCCTCGCGCGACCGGAACTGATGATCGAGATCGAGGTGATCGCCGCCGTTCCGGCACGATAGACAGTTTTCAAGCTTCTTCTGTGCCTCGGCGACCCAGCCACGTTCGAGGTCACCGTCGCGCCAGAATTGGACGAAGCGCCGGTACTGGTCACGAGCGCGGGCCGTGTCGCCGAGCCGCTCGTAGATCTGACCGAGCAGGTAGAAGCTGCGGACATAGGGGTCCATCGAGAAGAGGCGCTCGTGGCCCGACTGCAGGCGTTCGAGCAATCGAGCCGCGTCGGCGTCGCGCCCGCCCTTGATGTTGGCCAGCGCAGCGGCCAACCATAGCTCGCCGTGCGACGACGGCGGACCAAGAAGGGGCCCGTGAACGGGCAGCATCTTCTGCGCGGCGTTCAATTCTGCAATCGCGGTGTCTGTGTCGCCCGCGAGGAGTGCAATCTCACCGCGCGCCCAATGGATGCGGCGGGTTTCGCGATCGCTCGGCAGTATCTTCGCGCGCGTGGTCAGGAGTGCCAGCGTCTTCTCCGCGTCCGCCTTCCGGCCCGCGGCGGCCTGCGCCAGTGCGAGCAGCTGCAGCGTCTCGAACTCGGAGTCGCGGTCGCGCGCATCCACGAGAGCCATCTCTGCCTGTTTCACCGCGAGCGCTGGCTTGCCGACGCGCATGTAGGTGATCGCCAGCCGATTCCTGGCCGCCGACCGCTGAAGCGGGGGGAGCCCTTCAACTTGCGCCGCGCGCTCCCATGCGCGCAGCATGTCCTCGCTGCGTCCGGCGGCCGCGGCGAGAACACCGTCGCCTAAGAGTCCCAGAAAACGCACGAACGGGTTCGCCGCACTGCTCATCGCCTGGTTCCCCGCCCTGAGTGTCGGCCCAGCGCTCCTGGAGCACCGCGACCGTCCGCGTTCCCAGCCTCGAGACGAAGTCCAGCGGATCCACGATTTCAGCCTTGTCGTAAAAGGCTCGCGCCTCGTCGAGGCGTCCCTCGAGCACCAGCATCGCGCCCTGCATCCGCAGAGCCACGACACTGTCCGGATACTTGCGGGTATATTCGTCGGCCACCTCGCGCGCACGCTTCAGGTCGCCGGTCTGGATCAGCATCTCCTGAAGGTTCTCGTAGCTCGTCGGATTGGATGTGCCGCGGCGGCGCAGCTCCTCGTACTGCTCGATGCCCTCGGCGAATCGCTCCAGGGTCAGGAAGTGCAGCCCGAGGTTGTGGCGCGACGCATGGTGCTCCGGATGCAGCGCGAGGCCCTGCTTGTACGCCTCGATGCTGCGGCCGACGCGTCTCGGGCCGCAGGCCGTAGTAGAAGCCCTCGATGTAGTACCGCTCGCGCGTCGTCAGCCGATCGATGAGGCGACAGCGCGCTGCTTCGCGTACTCGTCGCGCTTGTCGAAGCAGGCCGAGGTTGTTGTTGACGACGGCGAGCTTGGCGTGCGCCATCGCGAAGTTCGGATCGATCTCGACCGCCTTTTCGAGCAGCGGCGCGGCCTGCGACGCACAGGCCGCGTTCGTGAAAGTTGATCCCTTCGGCGTAATAGCGGTACGCCTCGATCGACGAGGTCGTGATGTCCGTGACGCCGCGGTCGAGGCCCGCTTCCGGCGGTCGCGCCCGGGCTGCGGAAGCAGCGGAGCGGCCTGCCCGCCGCCGGTCAACTGCGAACGTCGACTTGAACCGGCGCGTCAGCTCGTCGACGAGCGCGAACAGGCTCGACTCGCCCGGCCCTTCGACCCGCTCGGCGCTCGACGATGCGGCCGGTCCGCGCGTCCTGCAGCCGCGCGCTGATCCGGATCGTGTCGCCGGCCTTGACGTAGCTGCCGACCAGGACGTTGTCGACGCCGGCGCGGCTCGCGACCTCCTGCACGACGTCCGCGGAGACGACGCGGTCGTCCGCGCGCTTGAGCTCCTGGAGGATCTGCACGAGCCGATCGGTGCCGAGCACCTCGATGTCGGGCGACTGCGACAGGTCGGTGACCATCATGTCCGTGAGGCCGGTGCGCATCCAGTCGAGCGACGCGTCGCCGGTGTTGTTGTCGAAGTAGAGCACGGCGATCGGCCGGCTTGCCCGACGGCGTCGACTGCGTACGCTCGGCGCGCCCGTCCACCACCAGAGCCCGGCCGCGATCGCCATGAGCGCCACGACGCGCGGCCGACCAGCCAGTCGCCGCGAGCGCGCGGGCGCGCGACCGCGCCGCCGGGCCGGCGACCGGCGGACGCACCGGCGCCGGTCGAGCACGATTCCAGCCGGCGCCGCGCCGCGCGCAGGTCGACGACGAGGTCCTTCATGCCCTGGTAGCGATCGTCGGCGTCCTTGGCCGTGCACTTGGCGATGATGCGCTGCAGCTCGGACGTCGACTCGCCGGAGACGCCCGCCGACGGCCGGCAGCGGCGGGACCGGCTGCGTCAGGATCGCGTGCAGCGTGTCGAGCGTGCGCTTGCCCTGGAACGCCGGCCGGCCGGTGAGCATCTCGTAGAGCACGACGCCGAGCGAGAAGATGTCGCTGCGGTGATCGACGCGCGTCGCCGCGCGCCTGCTCCGGCGACATGTACGCCGCGGTGCCGAGGACGAGCCCGGCGTCGGTGCGCGGCCCGTGCGACGCTGACGGTCGACGCGTCGCGGTCGGCGGGCTCGACGAGCTTGGCGAGGCCGAAATCGATGATCTTGGCGTGGCCGTCGTCGGTGACCATCACGTTGGCCGGCTTCAGGTCGCGGTGGATCGATGCCCTTCTCGTGCGCGCGCGCCAGGCCTTCGGCGATCTCGGTCGCGAGGTCGAGCGCGCGCGCCTGGCGGCAGCGGTCCGCGGCTGCAGCGTATCGCTGAGCTTCTCGCCGCGGATCAGCTCCATCGCGATGAACGTCACGCCGTCGGCCTCGCCGACTTCGTGGATGACGGCGATGTGCGGGTGCTCGAGCGCGCGAGCGGCGCGCGCCTCCTGGAGCAGCCGCTCGCGGCGCAGCCGGATCGTGGACGAGATCGTCGGGCAGCACCTTGAGCGCGACTTCGCGGCCGAGGTTCACGTCGACGGCGCGGTAGACGACGCCCATGCCGCCGCGGCTGATCTCTTCGACGATCTCGTAGTGCGAGAGTGTCTTACCGATCATCCGTTCAATATCAAGAACCAGGAGCGCGCGGCTTCAGCCGCGCGTCAGCGCCAGTCACGCGGAGCTGACCAGCCTCCGCCAAGGCTACGGCGGTCCGCCGAAGCTTCAGCGAAGGCGGAAGCTCCGCGCTGCTGGTGAAATCAGTCATATCGCAGCGCAACCATTGGATCCACGCGAGATGCGCGACGCGCCGGCAGGAATCCGGCGAGGGCCGACACCAGCACCATGATGCCAACCGCGATCGGCGATGGATAGCACGTCAGTTGCCGCGAGCCCGAACAGCAGGGTTTTGATCAACCGGCTCGCGCCCAACGCCGCGGCGACGCCAACGCCGACGCCGATCGCCACGAGCGTCATCGACTCGAGCAGTACCAGCCGGAGCACATCCTGACGCTGCGCGCCGAGCGCCATCCGGATGCCGATTTCATTGGTGCGGCGGGCGACGCTGTACGACATCAGGCCGAACAGACCGATGGCGGCGAGGAGCAGCGCGAGTCCACCAAACAGGGAGTACGCCTGCGCGAAGACCCGCTCCTGCTGGAACCGGCGCTCGACCTGCTCGATCTGCGTCGACACGTCCATCATCGGCAGGTTGGGATCGACCTGACGGACGGCCTCACGGATCGTGGCTGTCGCCGCTGACGGTTCTCCGGCGGTGCGCACTTCGATCGTGGCCGTCCCCAGACGGCTCTGCGCATACGGCACGTACATCGTCGGCGGCGCCGCATCGCGGACGCTGTCGTACTTGGCGTCACGGAGGATCCCGACAATTTCGATCTGTCCGCTGGTCTCCACGCTCGACCCGAAGCGCTGGCCGATGGGGTTCTCGCCGGGAAAGTACTTCTTGGCAGCGGTCTCGTTGATGATGGCGACCTTCGGCGCCGCGCCATCGTCACGCGTGGTGAACGCGCGGCCCACGAGCAGCGGAATCTCCATCGTCTCGAAGAAGTTCGGCGAAATCACGAGGCGGTTGATGCTGTCGCGTTGATCGAGCGAGTACACGCGGCCGCGAACGAAGATGCTCGTGGAATTGATGCTGCCCGACAGCAGCGCTGGATTCGTCACGGCGACGGCGCGGACGCCTGGCACGGCGCCGATGCGCTCCAGCAGGTTGTCGTAGAGGGCCACCATCCGCTTCTCGTCGTAGCGATTCATCTGCGGGCTGACGCGAAACAGCAGCAGCTTCTCGGGATTGAAGCCGACATCGACGTCCCGAAGGTTCTGCAGGGTCCGCAGGAACAGACCGGCGCCAACGAGAAGGACGATCGAGATGGCGACCTGGACGATCAGGAGCGACTTCCCCAAGAGACTCTTCGAGCCCGCGACGCTGCGGCTCGTCTGCTTCAGAGCCGCGTTGACGTCCCCGCTCGTGGCGCGCAATGCGGGCGCGATACCGAAGACGATCCCGGTGAGGCCCGTGACGGCGCAGATGAACAGCGCCACACGCCAGTCGAGCAGCGGCGCAGTGCCGATGGGCGGCGGCAGCAGTCCCTTGCCCCAGTAGGCGACCACGATTCCGAGAACTCCGCCAATCGAGGCGAGCAGCAGGCTCTCGGTGAGCAGCTGCCGAATCAGCCGTGGCCGCGTCGCTCCCAGCGAGAGTCGAACCGATAGCTCCTTCTGCCGCGCTGGCCGCCCGCGAGAGCAACAGATTGGCGACGTTGGCGCAGACGATCAGCAGAACCAATGCCACGATCACGCTGAGGATGGTGGCAGCCCGCGTCTGATCGTTTTGCACGTCGTAGATGCCGCGCCGTCCAGACTCAACGAGGAGCCTGGGCACTTCCTTGCGGTTCCGATTCGACGCGGTGGATCGTTCTGTTTCCGACAGCGACTGCATGTACGAATTCAGGCCCGCCCGTGCTGTCTGCTGGAACACGCCCTCGAGATTGCCCTGCACCTGTGCCGCCGTGGCGCCTGGCTTCAATCGGCCCATGACCTGCAGCCACCAATACGTCGGCTGGCTCGATCTGGACGGCCCAGGAGCCGTGTTCAGTTGCGCCTCGAGCGACAGCGGAACGGCAATCTCTGGAAGCTCGTCGACCGGCTGCTGAATTCCGGTGAACTCGAACGGCAAGACGCCGACGATCGTCACCTGCACGTTGTTCACTTTGACGACCCGCCCGACGGCGCCGGGGTCGCTGCCGAACCGGGTGTGCCAGAACTTCGAGCTGATCACCGCTACCGGCGGTGCCGACGGCGTGTCATCTTCCGGCAGAATCGTACGGCCGACGCGTGCAGTGATACCGAGGAGACGATAGTAGTTGCCGGTAGAAATGAACGCGGTCGCAATCTCTGCCTGACCGTCGACAACAACGGTCACCCGTCCGTATGGCGCGCAGGCGAACAGATCGCTCATCGTCCGGTTGTCAGCGACGAACTGCTGATACATCGGATAGGAGAACGTGCTGCGGACGTTCTGGCCGTCCGCCGTCTTGGCGGTGAACCCATAGTCGCTGGAGCTGGTCGCCATGTCGTTGCGGCCGGCATTGCGCAAGCGGACGAGCGAGTCCGGGTCCTTGACCGGCACGTGCTTCAGCAGCAGACCGTTCACGGCGCTGAAAATGGCCGTATTCGCCCCGATGCCCAGGGCCAGCGACAAAAGGACGACGGCAGTCCAGCCTTTCGCATGAAGCAGGACTCGCACCGCATGACGAACGTCTTTCAGCACCAGAGCCTCCGATTCCTGCGCAGCATACCGCCGTTCCGAAATTTCGTGGACGGATAATACATTGATGCGACAGGGGTTGTAGCTGCGTTCGTAGTGTCCGGCTTCAGCCGGACGACACGGGTCAGCGTTTGGCCTCGGAGGCAAGCAGACGTTCGAGCCGTTCGATCGGCTGGCGAAGCGAACGTTTCCGGCGGCGCATGTCGGCCCAGAGGTCACCGACCTTCGCGACGCGGTCCGCCATCGTCCGCAGCGTGAACGTCGTCGGACGCGGCCTCGCCCGCGTTCGATCTCTTCCCACGTGCACGGAGCTGAAACCGGTGCGCCTGGCTTTGCGACGCACCGCATACGCTGCGGCAAACGTTGCGCTGTAACCGTTCCGGCCGGTATCGACGTAGATGCGTGTTCCCCGATCGGCCTTGCTGAACTCCTCGGTGAGGTGATCCGGATCGCGCGCGATGAACAGGCGGCCGACAGCGTGCGCGAACCGGGCGACCTCGCCCATGTCCTGCCTCGCCATCGAGCGGGACGACGATGTGATAACCCTTGGAGCCGGAGGTCTTGACCCAGCTCGGGAGGCCGAGCTCCTCGAGCAGATCGCGCAAGCCCAAGTGCCGCCGCACGCAGGACGTCCGGGCGATCTCACCGACGGGTCGAGGTCGAAGACACAGATGTCCGGGCTGATACAGGTTCGGCACCCGCGAGGTCCAGACGTGCGGCGTGATGCAGTTCTGGTTCGCCATCCAGAGCAGCGAGCGCGTGTCGGTCACGAGCGGATGGTGCACCGTGCCGTCCTTCTTCGGAACTTCCACACGCTCGAGCCACGCCGGAAAGCCCTTGGACACGTCCTTGTGCATGAAGCCCTTCTGGCCGATGCCGGCCGGATAGCGCTCCATGGTGATCGGCCGGCCGCTGATGTGCGGCACCATCATCGGCGCGATCATCTCGTAGTAGGCCGCGAGCTCGCCCTTCGTGATCCCGGCATCGTCGCCCACAGGAGGAAACAGGACCTTTTTCCGGATGGGTGATCACGCCTTCTCCGCGCGTGCAGGAACTTCCCGCACAACTTCGCTGGCGGTCTTGTCGAAGCGGACTCCGAGGAGCCGCGGATGCCGCATCTTGTTGTGACCGGTCCATTCGATGAATGCGACCTGCACGACAATCTCGGGCGTACCCAGTGGGCGCGCAGCCGCGGCAGGCCGACGGCTTTCGTGAACGGCGCTTTGGGAATCTCCAGCGCATCCAGACGCGCGCGAAGGTCCAGCAACATCTTCGTGTCGAAGCCAGTGCCGACCTTGCCCGCGAACACCAGGTCGCTGCCGTCGAAGTAGCCGACGAGCAAAGCACCGAGCCCGACCCGCTGGCCCTGCGGGTCAGTGAAACCGCCGACGACCAGCTCCTGGCTCGCCTCGCATTTCATCTTGAGCCAGTGCGGAGAGCGTCGATGCTCGTACTTCGAGTCGCGGCGCTTGGCAATCACACCTTCCCACCCTTCGGCGCACGCGCGCTCCCAGGGCTTGTCATCGTCCAGCGCCTCGACTCTTCCGACCGGCGAACGAAGGTGCAGCGTTTTCAGCAATGCCTGACGCTCTTCGAGCGGCAACGCGGTGACGTCGCGACCGTCGAGCCACAGGATGTCGAATACGTGATACGTGAATCGCCCCTGACGGCCCCACGCGCCGGTGGCTTCCCCATCGAGGATGACGTCGTGGACACGGCAGTGCTGCATCGAATCGACCACGGAAGGGTAGGCGCGTTCAGCGGCAGCTTGTTGCGGGACAACAGCCGGACATCGGCTGCCGTGCTTGAAAGCCAGCACGCGGATGCCGTCGAGCTTGCGCTCGAAAATCCACTCGGGCCCGTGAATCGTTCCTGCGTCAGGGTCGCCGCCATGGGCACGACCCAATCCGGGAAGGTGGCCTTCACACGCAGCATCGTCCTTTACGACGAGCACGCGATGCAAGCGAACCCGACGCACGCCGCGAGCCAGAGCTGGCACTCAGCGGCAGGCGGGGGGCGAACGACGCAGCCGTGAGGAATTGCCCGTCGAGAATTCGCGCAGCGAGATGCGTGCGTTGCGGTTCTCTCGAGCCGGAATGACGCTCGGGGCTCCTCGATGAGCTCCTGCGGATGGAATTGCTCGCGCATCAATCCACTTCTGGTGTGCGCCCGTGAAGACAGCAGGAAGTGCCCCAGTTCGTGAGCCGCAGCCCGGCCAATCGCCCGTGCGATATAGCGATCACGGCCCGCCTGGGGAATCCTCATGAAGGGGGCGCCTTTGAAGTTTGTCGGTTCGATCAGGCGGCGCACGGCGGAAACCGACACGAAGATCAGAGGGGCCGCAGTCTTGTCATCCTGGAAGCCGACCCATCCGAGTGTGTTGGCCTGGCGCTCCGCCGGCAGTGCTTCGACGATGACCATGGTGACCCCAGTGGCCGGTCGCGGACTCAGCGCCTTTGTAAACGGGACGACATCGACCCCTAGTGGTCCCCAGACAGCAACCAGCTCGGATGCGGCGGAAGCCACGAACCGCGGGTCGAGTCCAGGCCCGGGGACAATACGGAGTTCTACCTGAAAGGGGTGCCCGGAAATGTATCCCTGAACCACAACATAAGAGATGGAACAGGCGAGGGATACGCAGAGACGCACAGCCCTGGATCGCGCGCGCATGGGACCTCCGGTGCTGCCGGACTGCAGCTGGAACGAAGGCCGCCATGGTGAAGACCTGGACGGGCGAGCGCCATAAAACCCGCCTTGGAAAGTGGTTACTTCTGAAGCGGCGCAGAATCAACGAGTTGCCACGTCGGGTTTCTCGTCCACTGATAAGATGACGCAGGCTGGACACATGCCCGAAGGGCCATTGACGCGCGATTCGCCGTCGATCGTACGCTTCAGCATTTTCGAATTCGACACGGCTACGGGAGAGCTCTGGAAAGCCGGCCGCCGAATCCGGCTCCAGGAACAGGCTTGCCAGGTACTGCGAGTGCTCATCGAGCGCCCAGGCACACTGGTGACTCGCGATGAGCTGTGCAAGATGCTCTGGCCGGAGGACACCTTCGTTGACTTCGACACTGGCCTGAACGTCGTCATCAACAAAATCCGTCAGGCCCTGGACGATTCGGCGTCGACGCCCCGGTTCGTCGAAACCCTCCCACGTCGGGGCTACCGCTTCATTGCTCCTGTCACTTCGGGGTCGGTGGCCGCGGTAACGATTCCCGCCGAGCCAGTCGGCACTCAACCAGGCACCTCTCGGTCGGTCAGATGGCTGGCCGTGGCGTCCGTTCTGATAGTGGGCGTGACCGCCGCGTTGCTTTGGTCGAATCAGGCCGCCGGCCGAGCCAGCCTCGAGGGCACGATTCAGGCCCTGGCGGTCATTCCGTTCGAGGATCTCTCGGCCGACGACAGTCAGCGTTACCTGGTCGATGGGATCACCGAAGCGTTGACCACGGAGCTTGCATCGATTCACGCACTCCGCGTCGTCCCGCGCCAATCGACCAAGCACTATCGAGGCACGGCCAAGTCCATCGGAGAGATTGGGCGTGAATTGAAGGTCGATGCCGTCGTCCAGGGCTCGATGCTGCTTTCCGAGGATCGAATTCGCCTGACCGTGCAACTCATCGACGTCGCCGGAGACCGATACCGATGGACGCAGACCTACGAAGGGTCCACCCGCGACATCGTCAGGCTTCAAGGAGAGGCGGTAGCGGCCATCGCCCGCAACATCCCAGTCGCGATGAACCCACCGGAGCGCGCACGCCTGGAGGCGGCGCGTGCCGTCGATCCAGCGGCGTACGACGCGTACCTCCGCGGCCGTTATCACCTGGCAGGGCTCGCTGAAACCGAAGCACAGACGTCGCGGGCGCTGTCCGAGTTCGAGCGCGCGGTTGCGCTCGACCCCTCATACGCGCCGGCCTATGCTGGAATCGCGAAAGCGCAACAACTGCGTGCGACCGTTTTCCAAGGTGTGCCACCCTCGGAAATCCGGGGGCCGGCTATCAGAGCCGCGCGGAAAGCACTCGCGCTGGACCCGGACCTGTCAGAGGCACATGCCGTTCTCGCGCGCCTTCAGTTGTCGGAGTTCGACTGGCCAGGAGCTGAAGCAAGTTTTCGGCGGGCTTTCGATCTTGGAGCCAGCGACCCGTCAACGCTCGTCTGGTACTCGTATCAGCTTCTCATTCAGAACCGCATCAACGAGGCTCTCGAGACCGCCCGTCGAGCCGAATCGCTGGATCCCCTGGATCTCAACACTCGCGTCAGAGTTGCGTTCATTTACGGGCTGGCGAGAGAGTACGACCAGGCCATCAGGAAGTTCGAAGAGGTCTTGACGCTCGATCCCGACCGCGCTATCGCGCAATGGTTTCTCAGTTCGGCATACGCGAATGCCAAACGCTACGACGACGGTCTGGCGACGTTGAAAAAGGCCGTCGAGCGGCACGGGCGTCTGCCGTCGATGCTCGGTCAGCTTGCCATGGTCAACGGCAGCGCCGGTCACCTGGAGGCTGGCTTTCAGGCGATGGACGAGCTGAGCACCATCTCGCGCCGCCAATACGTCTCTCCCGCTCTCTTCGCGGTCGGGTACACCCAGCTTCACGATTTCAATCGAGCATTCGAATGGCTCGAACGTGCGTATCAGGAGCGAACGAACCTGCTGCTCTATCTGTCCTGCGATCCAGTTCTCGATCCGCTGCGTGGCGACCCGCGCTACGCCGAACTCGTCAAGAAAGTGAGCCGACCGCACGCACCTCGAGAATGATTCGGGCGCGACTACTGACCGCGCGACGCCGGGGGAACGAGACCGTTCAGGCGGTAGTAGACGACGAGCTGACCGTAATGTTCGCCGTTGTGACCGATGAATGCGGTGAAGCCGTCAGCCACTTTCAGCGGCGGCGTGTCCGGCTGCTTCTTCAGCTCTGCTGCGGCATCGGCAACCGACTGTTTGAGCGCCTCCACGATCTTCGCCTTCGTGGCGAACTCTGTCTTCGAAATCTCGTTCGGCGCCGTGTCGACCTTTTCCCCTCGAGCGGTCCTGGCCAGATAGATGTTCCAGAAGGCTACGTGACGCAACTGGTCCGCAAAGGTCCGCACGCCGTCGACCGGCTTGAAGTTGTACTTGTCCTCCGGAAATTCCTCGGCCAGCTTGACGACCTTGCCACCAATGTCGTTCCAGTGGACGAGCAGCATTTCGCGCGAGTTCGCGGGCGGCTTGGGTTGCGCTCCGGCCGGGGACCCCAGCGTCGAGAGGACCGAGGACGCAACGGCAATGACGACGGACCGAGTCAGCCTTTCCATCAGATATCTCCTTCCGTGAGGAATTTGCCGGCGCGCCCCGAAAGGTATCGAGTCGCTATAATGTGCCCCCGGACTGGAGTGACGACATGATTCTCTGCCGTTCCTGCCGCTCGGTTGGTCTCCTGTTCGCAGTATGGCTCAGCGCGCCAGCCATCGGCTTTGCCCAGACTGGTTCCGATACCCCGCCGACGATGGTGTCGACGATCATGCCGTGGTGGCAGATGATTCAGCGGTCGTTCGTCTCGGCCGCTGAGGCTATGCCCGAGGACAAGTGGTCATTCGCTCCAACCGACGGCGCGTTCAAGGGTGTCCGAACGTTCGCCGAACAGGTGAAGCACGTCGCCTGCGCGAACTACGCGTTCTTCATGGAGATCGAGAAGAAGACGCCGCCGGAGGGGTGCGAAAAAGGCGGACCCAATCCGGCGCGCACGAAAGCGGAGTTGACGAAGTACCTCGCTGACTCGTTTGCCTATGCAGGCGGGGTGCTTGCGACGATGACCCCGGAGAACGCGCTCGAAGCCGCAGGCGGCCCGTACGGCGGTCAGAGCACGCGGCTTGGACTCACGACGCTGGCCGTCTGGCACGCATCGGACCACTACGGGCAAATCGTCGTCTACCTGCGGATGAACAACATCGTCCCGCCGGCGAGCCAGTAGGCAACGCCCAACTTCCAATTCCAAGCGTCGAGAGCGCTATCAAGTTACGTGTGTCACTCGTTCCAACTGAGCACCATCCGTTCCAGATCGAACTGCACGGCCGACACGCCAAGAGCGCGGACGCCGAGCACCCGTCGTAGAGCTGGCGCCGAACGCCGCCGGACAAGATGTGGACGGGGCGCCGTTGCCACGTCGCGAGACCGACGGCAATCACGTCGGCTGTCAACCGGCGAAGGCGCAACGGTCCCGAAAAATCCCAGGCGTCGATTTCGGCTTCGACCCTGGACTGCCAGGCCACGGGCGTCGCGTAGTCGTACACTACGACCGCCTGAGACCCCGTGTCCACGACAAGTCGCAACGGGGTTCCATCGATCGTCACGTTTGCGACGACATGAGGCGAGCCGCGATCGAGCGGCAGCGTGGCTCGCCAATCGCCGCGACACGCGAAGCTTAGCCTTCGACGGACGTAATCGATGCTGAAGCAGGCGCCGCGCAACAATCTCGCCCCCACGACGACGTCGGCCTTGATTCCGAAGCGCGGCTCCAGGCGCGACAGGTCGGCTACCAAGGCCGACACATCCACGGCGGAGAACGATCCGGCAGCGATTTTTGGTATTACCACGCTCTCGAGCTCGTCTGTTCGTGTGAATGAATCGAGGGGCACTTTGGGCCCCACCTTCCTGAATCGCCGTGCGATCCGCGTGTCGACAACCGTGGGGAGGGTGCCAGTGTCGACGACAAACGTCAGTCCGTCACGGTCGCCAACACTGCCCCGGACGACAACGAGGTAATCCCGCTGGAGCTCGATCCGAACATCGTCGGGATGCCGCCGAAACCCGCCCGAGGGTGATGGGAGTGACGTGGTGGACGCGAATTCGCAGGGCGCAACCGTCGCGATGACGACGACCATGAACGTTGCCAGTCTGCTTTGTTCGAGCATGGGCGCTCTCCTCGGGCCCGACACTCGGCGCTGCTGGCGCGTCGTTCAATCGACGGCGGGTAACACGCGGGTGAATTCCTGGTGGATCGCTAAGCTGCTGGCGTGAAAGGCATTTGGCTCCGAGTATCGGACGGGCTCGGATGTACGCGGTGTAGAATGGCCGCCGAAAGTCGCGAGGGGATGACTCAACCGCCGCGGCAGGTAATCCGCTTTTCAACATTCGAGCTGGCGCTCGACTCGGGAGAGCTCCGAAAAGCCGGCATGCGGATCGCTTTGCAGGAGCACTCGCGCCGCGTTCTGCTACGTTTGCTCGAGCGCCCGGGCGTGCTCGTCACGCGCGAAGAGCTGCGCGCGTCACTCTGGCCCTCCGACACGTTCGTCGACTTCGAGCACGGCCTCAACACCGCGATCAAGCGGTTGCGCGACGCGCTTGGCGACTCGGCCGACACCCCGCGTTTTATCGAAACACTGCCGCGGCGCGGGTACCGGTTCATCGCAGCGATCGAATCGGACCCGCAGGCAGCATCGGCTGGCGAGCAACGAAAAGGCGCAGCGCACGCCCCGCGCCCGCTGGATGTCCGTTGGGCTTGGGGTTGCGCTGCTCGTATCGACAGTCGTCCTGATCATGATCGTCTGGCGGGTGCGGCCTCCTGCCTCGTCCGATACCGTGATGACGCACCTGAATGTGGTCGTCACGCCGGCGGAGCAGCTGCTGACGGGGGACCCGCGGGAACGAAAGCGGCCGAGCCGGACGTCCATCGCGCTCTCACCAGACGGACGGCTGCTCGCGTTCAGCGGCCGGCGAGGGGACCAGCGGCACCTCTACCTCCGCCCGCTCGACAAGGGTGACGCGATCGAGGTGAAGGGCACCGAGGGCGCCGGCAGTCCGTTCTTCTCTCCCGACGGCGGGTGGATCGGCTTCTGGGCGGATGGAAAGATCAAGAAGGTGCGCGCCGATGGGGGACCGATCGTTGAGGTCTGCGCGACGTCGCCCACCGGCGGCGACGAGCCGGCGAGAAGCGACCCCGCGACGAGCGGTGAGATTGTCGGCGCCTCGTGGGGATCGGATGACACCATCGTCTTCGCGCTCCCGCTGGGCGGCCTCTGGCAGGTGGCGGCGCGCGGCGGCGTACCCGCCCCGCTCACGACGCTTCGGCGCCGACGAGATCTCCCACCGGCTGCCGCACGTGCTTCCCGGCGGGCACGGCGTGCTCTTCACCGTAGTCCGGGGAGCTTTACTGGGACGACGTGAGCACCGACGTGCGAGTCACCGCGACCGGCGAGCGCAAACAACTCGTCCTGAGGGCTGTTGACGCGCGCTACCTCGAGTCCGGGCATCTTGTCTATGCACGCGACGGAGTGCTGCTCGCGCAGCCATTCGATGCGACGCGCTTCGAGGTAAGCGGCTCTCCTGTCGCTGTTCTCGACAATGTCATGCACGCGATTCGGGCGGTCAGCTCGACGCTCGATACGGGCGCCGCGCAGGTCGCCATTTCACGCACCGGGACGCTCGCCTACGTCCGCGGCGGTCCCTATCCGGCTCTCAAAAGGCGGCTCGTCTGGGTGGACGCCCAGGGACGCGAGTCTCCAGTCGGAGCACCGGAAGGCGCGTACTTCGCGCCGCGTCTATCGCCCGACGGCAAGCGGATCGCGGTCATGTTGCACCCTTCGCCGGATCAGGACGTGTGGGTGCACGAGCCGCCCGACGGCCCGAGCTTGCGCATGACTTTTGGGGGGCAGAACGCATTTCCGATCTGGACGCCAGACGGCAGCCGTCTCACCATTTCGCGGGCGCTACGGGGGCCTGCGCATCTGCACTGGGTTTCATCCACTGGAGGGCAACACGAGCCCGAGATTCTCGAGTCGGCCGAACAGTCGCGGGTGCCCGCAGACTGGACGCGGGACGGCAATACGCTCGTGTTCGTGCAGGACGTCGCGGACAAACCGTGGGACATCTGGACGCTGACCCGCGAGGGGACGACCTGGCGCGCGACGCCTCTGGTGCGCTCGCGCTTCTCGGACATCGAGCCGGCGTTGTCGCCTGACGGGCTATGGCTCGCGTATGTATCGGACGAGTCCGGGCAGCCGCAGGTCTACGTCCAACCGTTCCCTGGCCCTGGAAGGAGGCACCAAATCTCGACCAACGGCGGCCGCGAACCGCTGTGGGCGCGCGACGGACGCACGCTGTACTACCTGGCGCCGACCGCCCCTGCCGCCGATGGCCAGATGGTCATGGCAGTGCCGGTCACGAGTGGGACGAGGTTTACGTCGGGAAAGCCAAAGCCGTTGTTCCAGACCCGGTACGGCGGGACGACTCCGGTCCGCGGTTACGACATCGCGAAGGACGGGCGCTTCCTGATGGTACTCAGCGAGCCTGTCACCATCCCTGCCGCGACGCATCTCGACATCATCCAGAACTGGTCGACGGACCTGCTCCAGAAAGTCCCTTCGAGGACACGACGTTAGGTTGCCCGCTCGCGTAACCTCGATCTTCAGATCGCTCGCAGATGCTGTTTGAGAAACCGTCCTGTGTACGACGCCTTGCACGCGGCGACGGCTTCCGGCGTGCCGGCAACGACCACCGTCCCGCCCGCATGCCCGCCCTCTGGACCAAGATCGATGACGTGATCGGCTGTCTTGATCACGTCCATGTGGTGCTCGATCAGGATGACGGTATGTCCGGCATCGACGAGCCGGTTCAGGGACACGAGGAGCCGCTCGACATCCGCCAGGTGCAAACCGGTCGTCGGCTCATCGAGGATGTAGACGGTGTGCTTCGACCGCTGCAGCGTGCTCAGCTCCGACGCAATCTTGATCCGCTGCGCCTCCCCGCCCGACAGCGTCGTCGCCGACTGGCCGAGCGTCAGATAGCCGAGGCCGAGATCGTTGAGCACCTCGATCTTCTTGCGCACGGTCGGTTCTTCCGCGAAGAAGGTCACGCCCTCCTCGATGGACATCTTGAGCACGTCGTCAATGGTCTTGCCGCGAAGCGTGACTTCGAGCGTCTCGCTGTTGAATCGAGCGCCCTTGCACGCGCCGCACAGTGACTTCCACGTCCGGCATGAAATAGAGCTGCGTGGTGATGACGCCTTCGCCCTGACATTCCTCGCAGCGTCCGCCCTTGACGTTGAAACTGAACCGCCCTGGCTTGTACTCGCGTTCGATCGACAGAGGCGCCTGCGTGAAGAGATCGCGGATGGTGTCGTAGAAGCCGACGTAGGTCGCCGGATTCGATCGGCTGTTGCGGCCGATCGGCGTCTGATCGATGTTGACGACCTTGTGAACGTCGTCGACGCCTTCCACGCCGTCGTGCTGACCGGGCAATGTCCGCGTATCGACCAGCCGCTTCCACAAAGCCTTGTAGAGGACCTCGTTGACGAGCGTGCTCTTGCCGGAGCCTGATGCGCCGGTAATCGCGACGAGCTGGCCCAATGGAATCGTGACGTCGATCGATTTGAGGTTGTTCTCGCGCGCGCCGCGAACGAGCAGCGCGCGGCCGCTGCCCTTCCGCCGCTGTTTCGGCGTGACGATGGTCCGTTTGCCGGAGAGGAACTGACCGGTCGGCGAGGCTTTGCAGCGCAATACGTCATCCAGGGTTCCCTGAACGACGACTCGCCCGCCATGAACGCCCGGCCCCGGTCCCATCTCGATGAGGTGATCGGCGGCCCGAATCGTGTCCTCGTCGTGCTCGACCACGATCACCGTGTTGCCGATGTCGCGAAGGCTCTCGAGCGTCGCGATCATCTTGACGTTGTCCTTCGGGATGCAGGCCGATGCTCGGCTCGTCGAGCACGTAGAGCATCCCCATCAAGCCGGAACCGATCTGCGTGGACAGCCGGATCCGCTGGGACTCTCCGCCGGAGAGCGTGCCCGAACGGCGGTTGAAGTTCAGGTAGTCGAGGCCGATGCCAAGGAGCAGCTCGAGGCGCCCGCGAATCTCTTTCAGAACCTGACGCCCGGCGTCCGCGCCACGGCCGGCGGGCTTGATCGTGCCGAGAAACGCGTGCAGCTCGTCGAAATTCAGCTGACCGAACTCGTAGATGTTCTTGTCGGCAACGGTGAACAGCAGCCGAGTCGGACGCAGGCGGGCACCGTGACAGTCCGGGCAGACGTGCTCGACCATGACCCTGTCGAGCCACGCCTCGATGCGCGAGTTCGCCTCGCCCCGCTGCCGGTAGCGCCGGTAGTAACGCTCGATACGCCGCGCGATTCCGCCGAAGCCGACTTCCTTGCCGTCGTGATCGTCGCGCTTGTTCTTCGCGTCCGGCGGCGAATGCATGACGATTTTCTTGTCGATGCCGTAGAGGATGGCCTGTCGCACGGATTCCGGAAGATCCTTCCAGGGCGTATCCAGCCCGAAGTCCAGCGCCTGCGACAGGCTGAACATCATCCGGCCGTCCCACGTGTCGGGGTTGTACTTGAACGCCTCGCGCACGAAGCAGCCGCCGAGGATGCTGCGCTTCTGATCCGGAATCAGCAGCTCGGGGTGCGTCAGCTTGTCGACGCCAAGACCGCCGCACGTCCGGCAGGCGCTCTCAGGATTGTTGAAGACGAAGAACTCCGGCGCGATGTCTCCGTAGACGAAATGGTGCGTGGGGCTGCAGAGGCTCCGGTAGAACCGCTCCGCCTCGGCCTTGCTTGCGCCCTTGGCGACCTGCAGCTGCATCAGGCCGTCGCCGACGAGCAGCGTCGCCGCGATGCCAGCCTTGATGGCCTTTTCGTGCTTCCGGCCCACGACGAAACGATCGACGATGGCGTCCATGTGCTTGACGTCAGCCTCGTCGAGATCGACGTCGGCCGAAATGTCGACCGGCTTGCCGTCGACGATCAGGCGCCGGCACCCCTTCTTCCGAACCTCGGTGAAGACGAAGTCGAGGTCTTCCCCGTAGACCTTGAACACCGGCGCCCGCAACTCGACCTCCGCGCCTTCCGGCAGCGACAGGATCGCTTCGAGAATCTGGCTCGCCGTCTTGCCCGGGGTGGGTTCGCCGGTGCGCGGGCAATGCGCCTGTCCGACGGTCGCGAAGAGCAGATTCAGATAGCTCGCGATATCGGTCATCGTGCCGACGGTCGAACGCGGGTTGTTGGCGAGCGTTTTCTGCTCGATCGAGATCACTGGTGACAGGCCGAACACGAAATCGACGTCAGGCTTCGACACCTGGGCGACGAATCGCTTGGCAAAGCTCGACAGCGACTCCATGTAGCGCCGCTGCCCTTCGGCGTAAATCGTGTCGAACGCCAGGCTCGACTTGCCGGAACCCGACAACCCGGTCACGACAACGAGGCTGTCGCGCGGTATCTCCACCGAGATGTTCTTGAGGTTGTGGACGCGTGCGCCCTGGACGGCAACGGTCGTCCGGGCTTCGGTTCTTTTGCCGTTTCGTTTGAGCGCGACGGGGGGCATGCGGGGACACATTATTGCTGCAAACCGCGGATACGGCGGAAGCTGAACGAGATGCCAAGCTCGGAGCAACCCGGAGCAACAGGGCAATGGATCTCGATACTGCGGCAGCTGGTAAGGTCTCAATGGCTTGCGTAGCGCGGCTAGATCGCACTCGATCCGCCCCGGTACGCAAGTTGCAACGAGACTGAGAGGTCTGCACAATGAGCACCACTGGGACAGCGACATCAAGCGGTATTGGATTTGGGAGTGCGCTGGCCATCACGATCTCGTGGTCGTTATGGCACTCGATCGTGTGGGCGATCTTGCACGGGGTTTGCAGCTGGCTCTATGTGATCTACTACGCTGCGACGCGGTCATGATGACCGATTCACGCCGGTGGCGTCATTAGCGCAGTGAACGTCGCCGATACCATCGAAGCGCCAGCACATAGACGATCCAGGCGACCGCGGTCACGATCGCATGCGTGATGAAGATGCGTGGCGGGCGCGTAAATGTCGTAGCCTCCATCTGTGCTCGGGGATATTACGGGGAAAGGACCCGGTCGTTACAAACATCCAGGCCACAGCGAATTTCGCAGCCATGGCAATCGCGTGCCCGGCGCCAGATCCTCGCGACGCGATCGCGATCGAACACGAACCCGATGGATAGGTCGCACCGCCGGCCTCACGGTATACTCCCGCCAAATGACCCTTGGCCCCGGAGTCCGGCTTGGTCCGTACGAAATCGAACGCACACTCGGCGCCGGAGGCATGGGCGTTGTCTATCGCGCGTTCGATTCGCGGCTTGCAGCGCCCTGTCGCAATCAAGTTCATCGACCCGACGAACGAGATCGATGTCAACCGGCGCATTCTGACCGAGGCCCGGTCGGCCTCGGCGCTCAACCATCCGAACATCTGCACCGTGCACGACGTCGCCGAGCACGGCGACCGCTGCTTCATCGTGATGGAGTACGTCGACGGACGCCCCCTCAGCGATGTCATTGGCGAAGGCCAGCCTCCCCCGGACGTCGCGCTGGACATGGCCACGCAGGTTGCGAGCGCGCTCGCTCACGCGCACGAGCGCAACGTCGTGCACGGGGATTTGAAAGCCGCGAACGTGCTGGTCTCGGAGGCGGGGCGAATCAAGGTGGTCGACTTCGGGCTCGCTCGCCGCAACGCGACGGCGGAAACCACGGAAGCGTCGGTGACGGGCGGCACGCTGTACGCGATGGCCCCCGAGCAGTTACGCGGCGCTCGTCCCGATTCGCGAAGCGACGTCTGGGCCCTTGGCGTGCTGCTCCAGGAAATCGTCTCGAACACACGGCCATTCATGCGCCCGACGGTGGCGGAGTTGCTGACGGCTATCCTGCACGAGCCGCCGACGCCAACGCCGTCTCACGTCGCGCCGCCGATTCGTCGGATCATCGACCGGTGCCTCGCGCGAGATCCCGCGCGGCGATACCAGCGCGCGGGCGAAGTGATGGCTGCGCTCGAAGCCATCTCCGCTGTGAAGACTTCATACGCACGTGGGATCGAAGACGGAATACCGGCGGCCATTCCGCCTCCTCCGGCGCTGACGGCCGTCGGCGCCAGCCAGATTGTCCTCGTCGGGCGGGAAGACGAGTGGGGTCAGCTGAAAACCGCCTGGGAACGTGCCCGAGCCGGCCGCCGCCAGCTCGTGCTCGTTGCCGGCGAGCCGGGTATTGGAAAAACGCGCCTGGTGATGGAGTTCGCACGTTCCGTCGGGCCTGAGGCCACCGTGTTGCTCGGGCGCTGCGACCAGGAAGCGCTCGTACCGCAACAGCCGTTCGTCGAAGCGCTCGAATGGTATGCACGTGAGTGTCCGCCGGAGGTGCTCGAGGCACAGCTTGCTGACGTCGACGGCGTTCGCGAGCTGGCCCAACTGATCGCGCCGCTCGCTCGACGGGTACGAACGGTGGCCGATCCGGTCGAATCCAACCCCGAAGGCCGGCGGTACCGCCTGTTCGAAGCAGTGGCGACCCTCGTATCCGAGATAGCCCGCGCACGGCCGCTGCTGGTGGTGCTCGAGGATCTGCACTGGGCGGACAGGCCTACGCTGCTGCTCCTGCGACATCTGCTGCGGTCGTCGCACGAGGCGCCGCTGTGCCTCATCGGCACATATCGCGAAAGTGACGTGGGCCGCACGCACCCGCTCACTGAAGTCCTCGCCGAACTGCGCCGCGAAGAAGGCGTGACGCGCGTGGCACTCCATGGGCTGGACGAAGAACGCGTACGGCAGTTCATCGGGAATTGGATCGGACGCGAGAGTCCGCCATCGCTGACACGCCTCGTCGCGGGTAACACTGAAGGGAACCCGTTCTTCATCGGCGAGGTGCTGCGACACTTCGCGGAAACCGGTGCGTTGGCTCGGGTGGAAACGAACGCCGGCGCTCAAACGCGCGACGATCTGGGCGGGCTTGCCCGAAGGCGTCCGAGAGGCGATTCGCCGGCGCCTGTCGAGGTTGAGTGATGGCTGCAATCGGGTGCTGAGTCTGGCATCCGTGATGGGTCGCGAGTTCAACGTACCGGTCCTGACTGCGCTCGCCGAGGTATCCGAGGACAAGCTGTTCGATCTCCTTGACGAGGCACTGGCTGCGCGACTCGTGCAGAGCGTTCCCGGCGCAACGGACCGCTACGCGTTCACGCACGCGCTCGTGCGAGAGACGCTCTACGGAGAGCTGATTCCTGCGCGCCGTTCGCGGCTGCATCGTCAGGTTGCGGAAGCCCTCGACCGGCAGTCGACGCCAGATAATCGCCCGCTCGCGGACCTGGCTTATCACTATGCGCACGCCGCATCTGCAGCCGATGCGCACAAGGCGATCGAATGCGCGGTCGGTGCGGCCGAGCGCGCGGCGGCAACATTCGCGCTCGAGGAAGCGGCCCGTTTCTACAACCTTGCCTTGCAGGCGCTCGATCTGCTGCCGCAGGATCCTCTACTCAACACCACGGCGCTTCGATCTGCACTTCCGGCGCGGGCGCGCGTTTGCAGACCTCGGTCTCTGGGGACCGGCTCGAACCGAGCTCGAGGCTGCGCTTCCACTCGTCGATCCTGTTGATTCGACGCGGCGAGCCGAGGTGCTGCTCGGGCTGTCCAAGTGCTCGTTTTGGATGTTGGATGTGCCCGCCGTCAGGCGCTACGCAAACGAGGCGCTGCCGCTGGCCGAGTCGCTCGGGCGTGACGACTTCGCGGCCGATGCGATGTCGTGGCTCGCGGGTGTGCTCAACGCTGAAGGCGACGTGAAGGGCGCCGTGGAAATGGATCGTCGGGCCATGGGCCGCATCGGAGGGCCGAAAACCTTCGGACTCACTCGCTCGGTGATCGCGCTCTATCACATGGGCCTGATTGACGAAGCGCTGATCCGGGCCTTTCAGGCGGTCGAAAGCGCCCGGGCTTCGCAGGATCCGAACTTCCGCGTCTATGCCCTCCAGCACCTGGCGATCAGCCTCGCAGGCGCAGGCCGCTACGAGGAGTCTCGACGCGCGTTCGAGGAGATGCGGGATTTCGGCCGGCGTCACGGCATCCTGCCGATGCTGGCGCGCGGCATCGCCATGTCTGCTGGCATTCACATCAGCCTGGGCGATTACGCCCGCGGTGAAGAGCTGGCCCAGGAAGCCCGCGATCTCGCGCGGCGGATCAGTTTTCCTCCGCCTTTTGTCAGTGCGGGTATCGATCTGCTCACCGTCTTCGCGCGGTCGCACGATCCGGGTCGGGCGGACGCCCTCCTGGACGATGTCGCGCAAGCGGTCGTCGCCGCCAGTGGCTGGCATGGATGGCTATGGCGGCTCCGACTGAGTCAGGCCCGTGCGGAGCTCGCGCTCGCGCGTGGTGAACCGCAGTCCGCGATCGCAGCGGCGACGGAAGGGATTGCGGACAGCTCAGCACGGTCGCGGCCGAAGTACGAGGCGCTCGGCCTGTTGACGCGTGCCCAGGCGAGGAAAGCGATCGGCGAAGTGCCACAGGCGATCAGTGACGCCTCACGATCCGTCGAGATCGCGCGCACGCTCGGCGATCCGGCGGTACTGCTGAAAGCGCTGAATGCGCTGATCGACCTGGACGGCAGCGATGCACTGGTCAGCGAAGCACGCGAATGCTCCGAGAGGATCCTGTCGCAACTGGACGACGCCGGGCTCCGGGCACGGTTTCTCGGAAGCGATCTCGCGATCGCCATGAACGGAAAACACTCGACCTTCTGAATTCAGGGCCGCGCGAACGCCGGATTCGTCAGGAAGCCTCGATCGGTCAACGACTCGAGGAACGCGACCAGATCGCCTCGATCGGCAGCCGACGCACGGAAGCCGTGCACACGATCGCTTCGATACGGGCTGCGCTTTCCGCCCGACGCGTAGTGCGAGATGGCGTCTTCCAGGGTCGGCACACTGCCATCATGCATGTACGGCGCCGTCACGGCGACGTTGCGCAGCGTAGGCGCGCGAAAGCGGCCCATGTCGGTGGCGCGCCTGGTCAGATCGAACAGGCCGCGGTCGGTATCGGGATACGCGCCGCGGCCATCGACGTTGTACAGGCCGGTGTTATGGAAGACCAGCTCGAGGTCCTTCGTCCCCTCGACATCGACGGGCCCTGACAGGTTGAAGGAACCATGGCATTCGGCGCACCGCAGCCGATCGGAGAAGAACAACCGCATCCCGCGCAGGGCCGCGGGTGACATCCCCGCCTTGTCGTCGCGATAGAGATAGCGATCGAACGGCGAGTCGCCGGACAGGAGCGTGCGCTCAAACGCGGCAATCGCTTTGACGATCGTCTCGAGCCTGACGGGTGCGGAGTCATCGGGGAAGGCCGCGCGAAAAGCGGCGACGTCGTCCGGACGGCTCGCGAACCGCTCCACGACCTCGCTCTCGCGGCCCTTCAGACCAAGCTCGATCGGATGTTCGTTGAACATCGGGACGGCCATCTGCGCTTCGAGCGTGCGCAACGTGGGATCGGCCCAGCCAAGCGACGCGTTGTAGGCGACGTTGGTGAGCGACATCGTGCTGCGCGCGTGCAGCGCGCCAGTCGATCCGATGGCCCGCGCGCGGCCGTCCGTAAACGCATGCGCCTGCTGGTGACAGGTCGCGCACGAAAACGTCTGGTTACCTGACAGCCGCGTGTCGTAGAACAGCCGGCGGCCCAGGTCCACTTTGGCAACGGTCATCGAGTTGTCGGCGGGAACTTTCGGGACAGGTAGGCCCGCCGGCACCGTCCAGGTGAACGGTGCCGGCGGTGTTGCGGTGCGCGGCGCGTCGTCGGCTCGCGAACACCCGCTGATCGCCGCGAAGACGAGCGCGATGGCCGCGGCTCGTCCGGTAGTCATGACGCGATCCGGCTCAGCGCCAGGAACCGTGGCGAACGTTCAGCGCCATCAAGCGCGTCTGCTCCGCCAATCCACCGCGTTCCTGGACCCAGCTCTCGAACGTCGACAGCGCCGCCGGATCGACGCCGGCCGGATCCGTCTTCTTCTTGGCGATGTAGTCCTTCATCGCCTTCATCAGCATGTCTGCCTGCTTGCGATCCATCGCAAACAGTGACAGATACGCCTGCTTCGCATCGTCCAGCCGATCGAGCCCCAGATACGCTTCGCCGCGGTACTCGATGGCGTCCGGGAAGTTCGGCGCCATCTCCAGCGTCTTGTCGTACATCTCGAGCGCCTTTGGGTAATCACCCAGCTTGCGATAGGCGAAGCCCATGCCGTTGAGGGCCTGCGGCAGCTTCGGGTTCAGCTCGGCGGACTTCTTGAAGTCTTTGAACGCCTTCTCGTACTCCTCGCGCGCCTTTTTCTCTTCCTTCTCGCGATCCGAGTCCTTCTTCGATGCGACCGCCTTCTCCTCGGCCTTGAGTGCTTTTTCGCGATGCTCGAGACCGCTGTTGTAGGAATCGACGGCCATCTCTTCGGGCGTCATCGGGCGCGCCGGCGCGGCGGCAGGCGTCGATGACGACGGTGGCGGCAGACCGGTGCCGTTCGCGATGGCCGCGACCTGATAGACACCCACGACGGCGGCCAGCGTGACGGCCGCCTTCACGATTCGTAACATGCTGCTCCTCCTGGTCCCGATCCTACCGCAAACCGCCACGGCGGGCGGCCACCCAGGGGCCGCCCGGTGATGGGTGGGGTGAGTCGCGACGAAACCGTGGTTCGTGATTCGTAGCTCGTAGCTCGAAGAGCCTTGTCGCTGCTCATTGGCTCTTCGAGCCACGGACCACGAGCGACGGACTACGGCAGCCGCTCGGTTCCCGCATCAGAAGTAGTACTTCAGCCCGAACTGCACGATCCGCGGTGGAACGCGCGTATCGGTGATCGTGCCGAAGGCGCCGGCCGTCACCAGAATGTTCGGGTCGGCGAAGTTGACGGTGTTCAGCACGTTGAAGATCTCCGTCCTGAACTCGAACCGCTGGCTGCCCGAAGCTGAAGCTCTTGAAGATCCCCAGATCGAGCTGGAAGTAGCCCGGCCCGGTGAACAGGTTTCGTTCGGAGCCGGTCTGCCCGGCTTCCGGGGTCGTGAACATCGCGCGTTCCTCGGCGGTGAAGAACTCGACGCCGCGGTCGGTTCGACGCACTTCCCCGATCCCCGGCGACCCGGAGAAGTCGGCGCGATTGGTCACGCCGTTCGCGCTGGTCGTCGCGACGCGCGTGCCGGAGTCGTAGAACGTGGAGGTGTGGAATCCGGAGAAGACGCTCAACGGGTTGCCGCTCGACGCATCGAGGATGCCATTGATCTGCCAGCCGGAGATCAACGCGTTCACGAGACCGGTCGCGTCACGGATTGATCGCGCGCCCGCGGCCGAACGGCAGATCCCAGATGAAGTGGCCGCGGAACACGTGACGGACGTCGAAGTCGGAGCGCCCCTCGTCCAGCTCGAGCCGGTTCGGATCGGTCGGCACGACGAGCTCAGTGCCGGCCCCACGTGTGTCGTTCGAGACATCGTCGTTCGAATGCGCGTACGTGTAATTGATGGCGAACGCCAGCCCGTCGTTGAAGCGACGCCGCAGTTCGACCTGCACGGCGTTGTACGCCGAGCTCGAACAGGTGCAGCCGACGCCCGCGATGCTGAACTGCGGGTTCGGCCTGAAGAAGTTGTCGGGCAAGCCCGGCGGCGGCGAGGCCGATTCCCTGCGTGCGTCGATCGAGCACGTCCGCGATGAAGCCGACGTTGTTGTTCCGGATGTCGGCGAACGCACTGTTGGGAATCGTGCCGTCGTACAAGCGGCCGAGGTTACCGGTCGGTTCGCCGATGTTCGCATTTCCATTGGCGAGGAGATTCCGCTGGGCAGCCTGAAAGTCGGCAATGAACCCGTTCGAGACGAGATCCATCTGGTTGACATTGATCATGCGGAACAGGTTGCTGCCGCGCGTACCGACGTACGAGACCTCCACCACCGTGTTCTTCAGAATTTCCCGCTGGAACCCGGCAATGAACTGCTGCATGTACGGCGTCACCACGTCATCGTCGAAGAACAACGGCTGTTCGTTGCGAAGGTTGGGTGGAGTCCGGTTGATCGCCGGCGGGGTCGTCAGTTGCGGCACGCCATTGATCAGCGACAGCGCCGTCCCCGACTGCGGGGTAGGCAGCCGGCCCTGGCGCAGGAGCTCGTTCAAACGAAGAACCTGATCGGTGCCCGCGATCGACGGATCGCGCGGGCCGGTCAGGAACTGGTTCAGCGAGGTCGCCGGTTGTCGCTGCTCGACGACGTTGAGCGCCCAGGTGATCAGGCGCTGATAGGCCAGCCGGTAGTTGGCGCGGATCACCATCTTGCCGTCGGATCGCGGATCCCAGGCTATGCCGATCGCCGGCGCGAAGTTGTTGTTGTCGCGGTCGAACCACTGCAGGTCGGTACCTGGCCCTGCCTGCAGGAAGGTCACCGGACCTTCGCTGCCGTCGAGCGGTCGATCCGGCGCGACCTGCACGCCGGCTGCATCGTACGGCACGGTGTTCAGCTCGTACCGGATGCCGGCATTGAGCGTGAGATTGGGCTTGATGCGCCAGTCGTCCTGCACGTAGAAGTTGTATTCCTGCATACGCTGATCGAGCGTCAGCGGTTGCAGGGCTTCGAACTCCGAACCGTTGCTGTAGAAAGACTGGTCTATCTTTCCGATCCGGCCGAGCAGCACGTTGTAGAGCGTGTTGAGGTTGTTGCTGTCGGTCGCGTTGATGCCCGACCCGGTGAGGTTGGCGATGCTGCCATCAGGCCGCACGACACTCTGAGCGTCGGCGCCGCTGAAGGGGGCGTCTGTCCTGACAAACGTGAAGCTCGGGTAGATCCCGAACGGGTTACCGGCGCCGCGGGTCTGCTGGATGTAGTAGAACCGGGCGTTCGCGCCGACTCGAAAGGCGTGCGCGCCGCGCACCCAGCTCACGTTGTCGAGGATCTGGAATTCGGTCGGTTCGCGTCCCGTTCCGGGCCAGTACACGAACGGGCTGGTGAAGACGCAGCTCGCCCGGCAGATCTCGTAGGTCCGCGGGTGCTCGGGATCGGCGAAATCCAGGACGTTGCGCGTGAACCCAGCCGTGATCTCGTTGAGCAGGTAGCTGGACAGCGTCCATTTATGACCGAAGGCGCCGCCCTGCTGGTCCGACAGGCGCACGCGAGCGGGCCAGCTCATTGGCTTCGGCGTCGTGTTGATGATGTCGTTGATCAGATCGTTGCGCCAACCGTTGGTATAGCGCACGAAGAACGACTGCCGCTGATTCAGCGTGAAGTCGACGCGGCTCGTAATCGTATCGACGGGCGACTCGGACGGCGAGTTCCAGCGGTAGCCAGCCGTATTGAGACCGTCACCCGTCGAGAAGTCGTTGGGCAGCGGCAGGAACGCCAGCGTCTCTTCCTGCATCACGGGGTCGAGTCCGATGCGACGTGGATCGTTGTTCACGAAGTTGTAGGAGGAGACGGGTAGCAGCGGGTTGCCCGACGCGTCTACGCAAGACGGCCGGTTGCGTGCGGCGGTCTCGCCCGCGCAGGCCTGCGTGACGAATCGAAAGATCCCCTGGCGCAGTGAGCGCGGTCGGAACCGTGATGCGTCTGGCTCGTCTCCTGCGTCCGCCGCATGCCGTCGTAGTTGATGAAGAAGAACGCACGATCGCGCTGAATCGGACCGCCCAGCGCCGCCCCGAACTGATTGCGGCGCAGCACTTCTTTCGGCAGGCCCTGCTGCTCGTTGAAGTACGAGTTGGAGTCCAGCGCGGTGTTGCGCAGGAACTCGTACAGCGTTCCGCTGAAGCTGTTCGTCCCACTGCGCGTCACGAGCTCGACCTGCCCGCCAGCCGAGCGTCCGTACTCCGCTTTCGCATTGCTCGTGATCACGCGGAATTCCTGCAGGGCTTCAGGATTCGACCGGTGAGTTGGTCAGCTCGCCGCGCGGAATCACCGGATCGGAAATGTCGATGCCGTCCTGCGTCGTCGTAATGCCGCGGCCGCGGTCGCCGTTGATGTAGTGCGTCGCGGTGCCGCCCGACGACGTCGCTTCCGCGCTGTGGCCGACGACGCCCGGCACCAGCCCGATCAGGTGCAGCGGATTGCGGCCGTTCAGCGGCAGCGCAACGATGGTTTCTTTCGACACGAGCGTGCTCAACGACGACTCGGTCGTCTGAATGACCGGCGACTCGCCGCTGACGACGATGGCCTGCTCGAGGTTGCCTGGCTCGAGCACGATGGTCAGGTTCAGATCCGCACCGACAGTCAGCAGGTTCTTCTGCAGGCTGACGCCGCGGAATCCCTGGAGTTCGGCCTTCACGGTGTACGGCCCGACGGGCAGGCTGGGAAACACGAAAAGACCGGCGTCGGTCGTCACGGTTTGCGTGTGGATGCCGGTTTCTTCCTGCGTGGCGAGCACGGTCACGCCGGGGACGACCGCGCCGCTGGCGTCCTTGATGACGCCCGAGATTCGTCCGGTCCCGGTTTGCGCGCGCGACAGGGTGGGATGGAACAGGAGCCCGAGGGTCACGAGGATCGCCAAGCGTCGCATGGAAACCTCCTTAGGGCTGCTACGGATTATCGTCCCGCGCCTGAAAAAGGCAACGAGAAATGGCATGATGTGCTCGCCATTTATGACTCCACAATCCAACCGTCTCGTCGTTCTGGCGCTGCTCGTCTGTTCCATTGGTCTGCTCGTCCCTGGCCTGTTTGCGCCCGTCCTCACAATCCGTGGAGTCCTCACCAGGGACGGAATCGCACAGGTCGCGCCGGTGATGCTGGAAAAGGGACTCAGCGACGAGACGATCGCCGTGCTGAAATCGATGATGAACCCGTCGGTGGTGGCCTTCATCGAGGCGACCGGGGGGGACATCCGCAAGCTGGTCATCGACAAGCTCGGCCCGCAGATTACGGCGTCCCTTCAGAAGGGCATGTCGGAGGTGGAAGTCTACCAGCAGACCCGCAGCATCATCGGGTCGGTTCGACGGCTGTACGAGGTTGGCAGTCCGATTCCGGCGACACTGATCCTGCTCTTCAGCGTGATCGTGCCGCTCAGCAAGGCTGCGCTGGTCGCGTGGGCGACCTTCATCGCCGACGCCCGGCGTCGGGCGCGCACGCTGGCGTTCGTTGAAACGATCGCCAAGTGGTCGATGGCTGACGTCTTCGTCGTGGCGCTGTTCATCGCCTACCTGGCCGCGCAGGCGAGCGCATCACCGACCAGTGGTCCCAATGCGTCGCCGCCGATGATCGCATTCACCGCGCACTTCGGCCCGGGCTTCTATTGGTTTGCGGCCTACTGCCTGTTCTCGCTGGCGTCTCAGCAGTACACCCGTCGAGCGGCGGCCGACTTCGAGTCGTCTCGCGTGTGAGCGCGAACGGAGGGGGCTGAGGAATCGTCTGCCGTATAATCGCGCCGGACGATGGCTCTCGCCCCCGGTTTTCGTCTGGGTCCGTACGAAATCATCGCGCTCCTCGGAGTTGGTGGCATGGGCGAGGTGTACCGCGCTCGGGATCCCCGGCTCGATCGCGATGTCGCCATCAAGGTCCTCCCCACCGGATTTGCGAGCGATCGCGAATACCTTCGGCGCTTCGAGCAGGAGGCCCGAGCCGTTGCGGCGCTCAATCACCCCAACATCCTGGCCGTCTATGACGTCGGCGAGCATCAGGGCGCGCCCTACATCGTCTCGGAACTCCTCGAGGGCGAGACGTTACGCAGCCGGACCAGCGGTCCCGTTCCTCAACGACGCGCCCTCGAATACGCACAGCAGATAGCGCGTGGTCTCGCGGCCGCTCACGAGAAGGGCATCGTCCATCGCGACCTGAAGCCGGAGAATGTGTTCATCAAGACCGACGGCAGCGCGAAGATCCTCGACTTCGGGCTGGCCAAACTTGCGCAGCCGGATCTGCTTGGCGCCGGCGGGAATCTCTCCACACTCGCGCAGACCCGGCCCGGCGCCATCATGGGAACTGTCGGCTACATGGCGCCGGAACAGGTCCGCGGCGAGCCCGCCGATCACCGCTCGGACATCTTCGCCTTCGGCGCAATCCTCTACGAGATGCTCTCGGGCCGCCGCGCGTTTGCGAAGGACACGTCGGCCGAAACGCTGGCCGCCATCCTCAAGGAAGATCCGTCGGATCTCACGGCCGTCGATCGAGCGGTCGCACCGGGCCTGTCGCGGATCGTCGATCGGTGCCTGGAGAAGAACCCATCGGCACGATTTCAATCGAGTCAGGATCTCGCGTTTGCGCTGGGACAACTCGATACGGCATCAGGAGCCGCTGCGCCGATTCGTCCGGCCGCGCCACGAGCGTCACGGTGGGTTCCATGGGCGTTGTTCGCCGTTGCCGGGCTCGCCTGGTTGACCACATCTGTTCTGTGGCGCATGACGCGTGCGCCTGAGGCGCCCGCTGCCGCGCCGGTGCGCTTTCAGATCCAGCCGCCTGGTCCCGTGAGCTTCACGGCGAGCGGACACTATCTCGCGGTGTCGCCCGATGGCCGACACATTGTCTTTGCGGCGGGCGCCGCCGGAACCCAGATGCTCTGGGTGCAATCGCTGGATTCGCTCACCGCGACGACACTGGCGGGCACCGAACGCGCTTTTCAGCCTTTCTGGTCCCCCGACAGTCGCTACATCGGTTTCTTCGCAGACGGCAAGATCAAGCGCATCTCCGCGAGCGGAGGACCCAGCCAGACGATCTGCGACATCACCGATCTGCCAGCAGGCGCGGCCTGGAGCCAGAACGGCACGATCCTCGTTTCTACTTACAGTGGTCCGCTCTTCAAGGTCCGGTCGACAGGTGGCACTCCAGTCCCGGCCAGCGTTCTCGACCGATCGCGCGCGGACGAGGTCCACTCCTTTCCACAGTTTCTTCCGGACGGCGAGCGGTTCATGTTCGTCATCCGATCTGCGGATCCGGACCGGGTGGGTATATATGTGCAGTCGCTGGACTCGATGGAGCCGCGCCGGGTCCTTCGCGTCGAGTCGCGATTCATGATTGTGCCCGGCTACCTCGTCTACGGTCGCGACGGCGTGCTTCTGGCGCACCCCTTCGATGCGGTCAACGTTCGCATGACGGGCGAACCGATTGCGATGGGCGAGCAGACAGAACAGGGCCCCACAGGGAACATCGTCTTCTCGGCGTCGCGCCACCGGCGTCCTGGCGTACCGCGATGCGTCGCGAACGGGCGTCTCGCGACTGGTCTGGCGAGATCGCGACGGCAAGTCTCTCGGGGTGATCGGAGAGCCGAACACCTACCGTAACCCGCGGCTCTCGCCTGACGGCCGTCGCGTCGCTGTCGAACAGCTCGATCGTTCGGGCAACCGCGATATCTGGATCCTCGATGTCGAACGCGGAACGGCATCGCGCTTTACATCTGACCCGGGCCGCGATGCCTCGCCGGTATGGTCGAGGGACGGAAGAAGACTGCGCGTGGCAGGGCAACACGAGCCTGCTGATGAAAAACACCGTCGGGGGACCGGACGAAGTCCTTCGGAAGGAACCGTGGATTCCAGATGACTGGCTGTCCGGCGACACCGGGCTCTTGTACCACCCGATTCAGCCCCGCGCCGTCTGGCTGCTGCCGTTTGCCGGCGTCGATCGCACACCCCGACCGGTCATCGAGGGCCGCTCGATCACCACGCATGCGCGACTCTCACCGGATGGACGGTGGGTCGCGTTCTCGTCGACTGAATCCGGTGTTTTTCAAGTATTCGTGCAGAACTTCCCATCGGGCACGGTCAGAATTCCAGTGTCGATCGACGGCGGGCTGCAGCCGAAATGGCGACCTGACGGCAAGGAGCTGTTCTATCTATCGTTCAACAGCAAGCTGATGTCGGTGCCCATCACGCTCGGCGATGACACGGTGGAGGCCGGCCGACCGCAGGAACTGTTCGACACGCAGATTGAACCGACGACCGGCTCCGTCTGGCATCAGTACCGATGTCGCGCCGCCTGACGGGAAGCGATTTCTACTCAACGTTCCGGTGATTCCAGAGTCGGCGGTCACCGTGGTCGTCAACTGGCCATCGCTCATCAATCGTCAGCAGTAGCACCGGACGCTGAGCGCCGCGGGTCCAGATACACGAATGCCAGCTCCTGGACTTCGACGTTGCTCCTCTTCGTGAGGTGCGCCGGCGTCGAGGCCTTCCCGATCACGCCGCGGTCAGCGAGGTACTCGCACGCGGTCGTCACGCTGGACACGCCGTAGTTGTTCTTGAAGTAGTGCTCGATCTCGCTGCACGACCGCGCTTCACGCTCGTCGCGCAGATACTCGATGAGCAACCCAAAGAGTGCGGTGGACCTGTCGGATAAATACGCGTCAATCGCGTGCAGCGCCTTCTGCACACCAGCCCTGGTTTTCTTCGCGTTCAGCAGATCCGTATAGACAGTCGCGAAGAATGCGGGATTCAACTTCATTGCTTGTGGAATCACTTCACGATCCGCGAGCAAACCAGCCCCGATGACCTCGATCTGTGCAAGTGAAGTGGCGGTGTAGAGAATCCACAGCGATGTGTAATCGAGATCGCCGCGAGTGATGAACCACTTGTGTGCCTTGTAAAGGGTCGACACGGCGCCCGACGCTGCCGCCAGCAGCGCGATCTGCCGATCGCGACCGCCGATCTCATGTAAGCGGGCACAGAGATCGGCGATGGTATCGTCGTGGGTGTAGAGGAGACGCCCTTTCGACAACAGCGAATGAATGAAAGAGTTTCGCAGCGAACCCTCAACGGTCTTGCGGAAATCCGTGCGCGGCATGAGCCAGGCGTGCACGTTGACGCCATTCGCATTCAGCGATAGGTCGCCCGCGGGCACCCGCTTGTCGTCGACGGTGACCAGCACGAGATCGATATCCGAACGTGCCCAGACGGTGTCGTGCGACAGGCTGCCGCAGAGAACGGCCGCGAGGATCGACCGATCGACCTTCACCTGGGCGATCAAGGCGTCGAGTGCCTCGGTGAACTTTCGCTGGATAGACGAGTCCGCCATGGGGCGAAGACCTAGTCGGCGGGACCTGGCGGCAACGACCGGCGCGAGGCCGGGGGAGCGTCACTCCTGAACCCGTCGAACAGGAAGCCGCCGTCCGGGCGCAGAAGGTCCTCGGACAGCGCGATCACGGCGCCGACGTCGCTTCTGGTGAACAGTTGATCGAAGCTGACGCAGTAGCGGGCGCAGAGTTCCGGATCGGCGCGGTGCAGCGCCCGTGGGATGGACTTGTTGCGTCCCGACCAGCACCCGCGCGCGCGCAGGTGGTAGTCCGCCAGCGCCTCGAAAAGCTCGGCGCCCGTGCCGCACAATTCGGCGGTCGTCCGTGCGGCGCGCAGATCGTCGACGAGGTTGGTGATGTTGTAGCGCCGAGTGTCGCGCTCCTGCTCGGTCAACGCCGGCGGTCCCATGGCGAGCACTGATTCCGCCAGTTGCTTCAGTCGCAACGCCGGCGATGTCGTGTCGGGAACCTCGACACCCTCCACGACCATCTGCATCAGCGATGGAATCCCCGACGGCCGGTCGACCTCCGTGAAGAAGTAGTTCAGCGTCTCCGGGTCGTGAACGAAGGCTTCAACTGGATAACCCTGGAAGTGAAAGGATTCACGGTAAGCCGTGGGAAGCCGGTTGAACACGACGACGAGATCGAGGTCCGAGTAGGGCGTGCCCTCCTCGCGCACCAGCGATCCCGCGAGGAACATCGTCATCGCCTCGGGGTAGCGCTGCGCGCGGATGATTCCGGCGATCTCAACGACCGCGTTCAGCAGGTCGCTCTCTTTTCTACGCCTCACACATCAATCCCATCGAGCAATCAGCGCCATTCGGGTGCGTAATCACGCCGCCGGATGCGTTCGTCGATCCGAAGACTCACAGAAAACAGTGCAAAGACCTGGAGAAGCGCTATGAAGGCGTAGATAGCGAACCGCGTGAAGGCACTCGGGTCGGGCCAGCAGACCTGCCCTTCATCGAGGCATTGCTGCGTCAACCGGTCGATCTCGACATACTCCCGCAAAATCAACGCAATGGCCACGCCGAAGATCACGGCAGTGCCGACGATGCTGCCGAAGGTCGTCTGCCCTTTCCGCCAGAAGGGATACGCCAGCAGCCCGCCCGCGAGGGGCGGTAGCGTCATCGCCAGCGTAATCCAGTACCAGTTCAGTCCAGTCACAGGCCCGGGTCAGCATGCTAGCACGCACCCTGGCGTTCCTGCTCAGGTGAGCGCCATCCAGACGAACGTGACGACCAGGCCGCACAAGCCGGCGGCCAGATACAGCGTGGCAACACCAGCGGACTTCGTCAGGGTCCACGGCCAGCTCTCGCCGTAGACCCTGCGGAAGGCCAGCAGACCGTAGATGAGAACGAACCCGAAGGTGAGCAGGCCACAGACGCTTGCGAAGGTCAGGTTTCGTGAGAAGTTCGACAGCTGGGCGAACGAGAGCGCGATGAAGATGGCGGCATGGAGGTGCAGCGCGAAAATCAGGTGCACGAGGAACCGGCCGCGGCGATAGAAGAGCGCGACGATCCCCGCAAACACCGGCACCAGCACGAACAACACACGCGGCAAGTAGCTCAGAAATCGTCGCCTGAATTCGCCGGGCGCGGACAGCGCCGGCTCCATCAGAGGCTTGAGCCACCAGGGCGCGCTTTCGATGTCTCTGAGCAGCTTGTCTCGGTCTTCAGGCGGAAGCGACATCACCCCCTGTTCGGGATTGGTCAGGTCGATCATGGCGGTGCCGTTGCGCAAGCGACCGGGCGCGCTGATGTTGGGCGACGCGGCGGCCACGATGAAGTAGATGACGCTGGCAACCAGATACAACCGCACTGGCGAGACATAGCTCGCCCGCCGGCCTTCGAGTACGTCCACGGTCAGGGCTCCGGGGCGGCGCAACAGGATCCTGAACGAGCGGGCAATCCGCCCGTCGTACCCGCTCAGCTCCTGCCACGCGTCGCCGGCCATCTCCCGGACGGTGGGATATGCCGGGATCGCGCGCTGGCCGCAGGCGCTGCAGAACGCACCGGTGAGTGTGGCGCCGCAGTTGAGGCAGGCCTTCACGGCTCCTGTGGATAACGCAGCACCGTGGACGGGATCGAGCGATCGATACGTGGCCGCACCTGCGCATCCGCCAGCATCCAGGCCGACACGAAGATCGTGCGCGCGGTCGTTTCCATCTTCTGCGGATCGAGGAACCTGGCCTCGTCGGCTGGCAGGTGATAGCGGTTGTGATTCCCTGACGTGAACCCGATGGTCAGAATCCCCCGCTCGAGGAACGGGCCGGCGTCGGTCCGCGGATAGAAGTACTCGCTCTCTGGCCGATCGTTGTCCTGATTCAACTTCATTTTCAGATAGGCGTTGTTGACGCTGTGCAGCAAGGCGTCCGCTTGCGCGCTCAACACCCGCGTGCCGAGCAGAAAGATCTCGTTAGGTCCTGTCGTGCGCGGCGTCGGAGCAGGATCGAGCGCGCTGTTGGCACCGATCATGTCGATGTTGATGTGCGTGACGATCGTCTCGAGCGGCACCGGCGGCCGGCTGACGAAGTACCGCGTGCCCCATAGTCCGCGCTCCTCGCCGCTGTCCCAGATGAAGATGATCGACCGCTTCGGCCGCGGACCTGCAGCCATGAACTCGGCGATCGCGAGATTGCCGGCGCTGCCCGACGCATTGTCGTCGGCGGAGTTGTAGATGCTGTCGCCTTCCACCGTGCGAGACCCTACCGCCCCGTCGAGGTGCGATTCGATCGTGATGTATTCGTTCTTGAGGGTCGGATCGCTGCCTTCCAGCAGCGCCACGACGTTGTACGGACGGAGATCCGTCGTCGACGCGAGCGGCACGGTGACGGTGACCGACTTCTTCAGCAGAAACGACGGTGGATACTCCTGCTTGTCGCCCAGCGCGAGCAGCTCCGCACCCGCGATCGTCTCGCCCGCCATCAGCGCGTCGGTGGCCTGACGTGAGAGCATGACGGACGCGACTGCCGGCGCGGCGTACGCCGATGGCACGCTCGGCTCGAGCTCACGCCGCGTCAGGTTCTGGCCGCGCATCTGCTCCCAGTTGTTCACCGACGACTGCGGGATGAAGATGATGCCGGCAGCGCCGCGGCGCTCGGCTTCGAGAAACGGCGGGCTGCCGCCGACGTTGACCCTTCCCAGCTGCGGGATCTCGACGCCTTTCGGTAGCGCGCGCGGCCCGTGAACGACGACCAGCTTGCCTTTCACGTCGACCCCGTCGTACGGATCGATCCTCTGTCCGGCCACCGTCCAGCCGTGGCCGACGTAGACGACCTGCTTCGCCCCCGACATGGCACCGGTCAGCGAGCGCAGAACGAAGTCATCGCCGAAACGCAGCCGCTTGCCATCGATCTCGATGTACGCCGCGGCGGAATCGGCCTGTATGTCGCGGACCACGTAGCGCTGGAAGAAGCTCCCGTCGTCGCCGAGCGGCTTCAACCCGGCGCGCTGCAGGCGCTTCGCGATGTAGTCCGCCGCCATGTCGTAGCCTGGAGAGTCCGTGTTCCGGCCCTTCAGCTGGTCGGACGAGAGGTAGTCGAGATCCCGCTTGAGTTGTTCGGCTGTGATCTTGTCGGCCGCCGCGCGAACGGCGGCTGGAATCTCGGCCTGCTGCGCGAGCGGCGCAGCAGTAATCAGGAGAACAGCGAGCCCGAGACGAAGGACAGGCATGGTGCGCTGATGATACACGCAAACTTTCTCAGCGCTCGGACCACGCCCGCTCCGCTATTCATAGCGAAGCGCGGTGATTGGATCGACGTTACTCGCACGGCTTGCCGGCAGCCAGACGGCTGCGAGCGCCACCGCCGTCAGCAGCGCCGGCACGCCGACGAACACGACGGGGTCGGTCGATGTCACGCCGAAGAGCAACGTCGATATGAAGCGCGCGAGCCCAAGGGCCGCCGACACACCAATGACTACACCGATGATCGCCAGCAGCATCCCCTGGCGAATCACCATGTACTTCACCTGGCTGGCCTGCGCTCCGAGCGCGAGACGGATGCCGATTTCCTGCGTCCGCTGCTCCACCGAATAGGCCATCAGACCGTAGATCCCGATCGCCGCGAGCAGCACGGCGCACCCACCGAAAACGCTCATCAGCCACATGTTGAAGCGTTCCCGCGACGTCGAGCTCCAGGCGATGTTCTGCATCGTCTCCACGTCGGTCACGGGCAACCCGGTGCTCTGCCGAATCTGATCGCGGATCGCCTGGCCCATCGACTGCGGCTGACCGGCCGTCCGCACCACCCACACCATCGGCGACAGCGCGACGTTCAACGCGTTGGCGGCGTCAGGCACTTGCGCCTGCGGGATATACATCAGCGGCTGCGGATCGCTGTTCAACCCGCCGTCGCGGGTGTCGCCAACGATCCCAATGATCTGCCGCTCGGGCTCGGTCGCGAATTCCTTCATGCCGCCCCGGCCGATGACGATGCGATCGTCGAGAGGGTTGCCCTGAGGCCAGAACTCGCGCGCCATCGCCTCGTTGATGATCGCGACCGGCGCGCCGCGGCCGTCGTCGCGGTCCTCGAACGTGCGGCCGCGCTTGATCGGGATGCTGAACACCTCGAAATAGCCGGACGAGACCGTGTACCAGCCGGCGCCGCCGTGGAACGGCCCATCTCCTGGTGGGCGCCCGACGATGTTGAATGGCAAGCCGTAGCCACCCTGGAGCGGAACGCAGCAGGTAGCGCTGGCGTGCATCACTCCCGGCAACGCGCGCACGCGTTCGACGCCATTGCGGATCGCCGTCTCGACCGCTTCGGCCTTCACGTACTGCGGACCGGTCATGGACGTCCGCATCGTGATCACATTCCGGACGTCGAAGCCCGGGTCCACTCGAGCGAGGGCCACGGCCGTTCGGATGAGCAGTGCCGATCCGATGAGGAGCACCAGCGCGAGCGCCACCTCGACGATCACGAGGATCGACCGCACCTTGTTCTGCCTGAACCCGCTGCCGGAGCGGCCGCTGCTCTCTTTCAGCGTTGTCGTCAGGTCTGCCTTCGAGCTTTGCAGCGCCGGAATCAATCCGAAGACGATCCCGGTCATGAGCGACAACCCCAGGGTGAAGGTGACGACCCGCCAGTCCATTCCGACGAGCGCGCCATCCTCGCCGACACGCGGAAGACCGGCCGTATTGACCGACAACAGCGCCCGGATTCCCAGCCATCCAAACAGCAGACCGAACAGGCCTCCAGCCATCGAGAGCAGAATGCTCTCGGTCAGCAACTGCCGGATGATCCGTCCACGCGACCCGCCGACCGCCGCGCGGATCGCAATCTCGCGCCGGCGTCCGGTCGCTCGCGCGAGAAGAAGATTCGCAACGTTCGCGCAGGCGATCAGCAGCACCAGGCTCACGGCGCCAACGAGCACGAGCAGCGACGTGCGGACGCCACGCACCAGCAAATCGCTCATTCGCTCGACGCCGAAGCTGCTGTTTTGCCCGAACGTCGGGAACTTCGAGCGAAAGTCGGCGGCCGATGCCCGGAGCCGCGCGTTCGCCTGCTCGATAGTGACCCCCGGCTTCAGCCGTCCGGCCACCCGGAAGTAGTGCCCGGTTTCCCGCGTGTTGGGATCGAACTGCCACGGCGTCCAGACCTGTGGCGACGCGCCGAACTCCGTGAAGTCGAAATCGTCGAGCACACCGACGATCGTGTAGGGCTCGCCGTTGAGCGCGATGGTCCGGCCGCCGACATTGGGGTCGTTTCCGAAGCGGCTCCGCCACAGCGGCTTGCTGATCACGACGACCTTCGGTGCATTGGGGAGGTCTTCGTCAGCGCTGAACGTCCGGCCGATGGCGACCGGCGCACCCACGAGCTTGAAGAAGTCCGCCGAGACCCGGCCCGACTGCAACTGTTCAGGAAACTCGCCGCCGGTGTAGTTCATGACCCCCGCGGTGTAGGCCGACACGTCCTGCAGGACGTCGGCCTGGGCTCGCCAATGCATGAACTTGGCCGGCGAGGCCGCCGGACCTGACCCTTGCGGCGACACGTTCATCAGGACGACTACGCGGTCGGGATCGGGCAGCTTCAACGGCGTCAGCATCACGGCATTGACGACCGAAAAAATCGCCGTGTTGACCCCGATGCCGAGCGTCAGCGCCGCCACGGCGGCGAGCGTAAACGCGGGCGTCTGGGCGAACATCCTGAAGGAATGCTTGAAGTCCTTGAACATGGTCTCGATCATGATGCATTAGACGCAGCGAGCGCGGATTTCGCTGTGTTCCCCTGAGGGACGACAGATTGGTTCAGGTTTCGACGCCCGATTCCTGGTCTTCAGAGCTCTGAGCCGAGCTCTCCATGGGCCATCCGAACGCGTCGAGCGCGGCCGTGGCCAGATTCCGGACCTCTATCCAGTGCTCCCCGCTGCGGAGCGCTGCATCGGTCCACAGGTCGGCGTCGAACTCATCGCCATCGCGAGACATGGTCGCAAGCTTCCGATCGATGGCAGCCAGGGCGTCAGACTGCGCGGTGGACAAGTCGGCCTCGTCGTCGGCGCGGATCACCGCAGCCGACTGGTCATAGTTGGACGCCAAATCTCCGGCGCTCGCGGCCAGGTCCGCGAAGAGCATCCGCTGCTCGTCGCCAGCCATGGCGAGAGCTCGGAGGCTCAGGCGAAGCTGCTTGAAGGCCTGAACGCGTTCGGTGTTTTGCTCGGTCATGGCCGCTGTCAACGAGAGGACGCGCGATCGGGCCAACGTCCGCACGCAAGCGTATCCTCTCGGGGCCGGCAGCTCAACTCGTGCTCTGAGGCTGTTTCAGCAGTCTTCAATGGGCCAGGGTGGCGCGCGTGGCGATTGCATTCCAAGCCATTCCTGTCATTGACCGCGCTTGTGAGAGAATAGCGGCTTTCACAAGCTTCCATGACGAATCCAGTCTTTGTTGAGCCACGGGACCTCGAGAGTCTTCCCGCTTGATGGTCACGACAGGCCCGCTTGCGGGCAAAGTCGCCGTCGTCACTGGCGCGAGTCAAGGCATCGGCAAGGCAATCGCCCTTGAGCTCGCCGGTGCGCAGACGTCGTTGTGTCTGGTGGCGAGGCGCGTGAAGGCCCTCGAGGAAGTCGCTCAGGCGGCGATGCGCGTATCGGCGACGCCCGTGCACATCCGCGCGCTCGATTTGACCGAGGATGACCATGTCCGGCGCTTTGCGGCATTCGTCGGTAGCGAGCTGGGACGGTGCGATGTGCTCGTCCTCTGCGCCGGGGCCTTCGGACGGGGCCTGGTGAGGGAAGCGCCCGTCGAGCAGCTGGACCACCTGTTTCGAGCAAACGTCCGGGCTCCGTATCTGCTGATTCAGTTGCTCCTTCCGCAGTTGATCGCAGACCGCGGCCAGGTGGTATTCGTGAATTCGAGTCAAGGCCTGAACGCAGGCCCGATGACGAGCCAGTTTGCCGCGACCCAGCACGCGCTCAAGGCACTGGCGGACAGTCTGCGGGCGGAAGAGAACCAATCGGGCATCCGAGTGCTGTCCGTGTTTCCCGGTCGCACGGCGACGCCGCGCATCGAGAATCTGTACAAGATGGAAGGGAAGCCCTACGACCCCGACGTGCTGCTGCAGTCGGAAGACGTCGCGTCGGCGATCGTACACGCGCTCTCGCTCCCTGAGCGGGCTGAGATCACCAACCTCCATATCAGGCCAAGCGTGAAGTGGTACTAAACGGTTCGCGTGGCCACAGGCGTACCGATGATCCGCAGGTCATTCAAAGCCACGATCGTCCGGCAAGGCCCCATGTGTTACATCCCGCTTTCATTCGATCCGAAGGGCGTTTTCGGCAAGCTGCGGGCGCCGGTGAAGGTCACCCTGAACGGGTACACCTACCGCAGCACCATCGCCGCGATGGGCGGCCCGCCGTGTATCCCTCTGCGGAAGAGCCACCGCGAGGCTGCCGGTTTGGAAGGTGGAGAGACGATCCTGGTCCGGCTCGATCTCGACACCGAGCCGCGCGAGGTCACACCTCCGGAAGACTTCGTGAAGGCGCTGAAAGCTGTGCCGTCCGCGTGGAAGCGCTGGGAAGATCTGAGCTACACCCATCAGCGCGAGCACGTCGAAGCCATCGAAGGGGCGAAGAAGCCTGAGACACGCCTCCGGCGCATCGATCGTGCGGTCCGCCAGATCCGCGCGATGCCTGACCGAACAGGGAAGGTTGCGACTGACGACTGACGACTCGCGACTCGCGACTTCACCAAATCTTGACCCGCTTGTCGGGGGCGATCCACATCTTGTCGGTTTCCTTGACGTCGAACGTGCTGTAGAAACTCGCGACGTTCGGCAGCGGACCGTTGCCGCGCATCATGTCCGGCGCATGGGGATTGGTCATCACCTGCTGGCGTAACGCGTCGTCGCGATACTTGGCGCGCCAGGCCTGAACCCATCCGTAGAAGAACCGCTGATTGCCGTTGGTGCCGTCGAGCACTGGAGCCTCTTTGCCGCCAAGCGAGAGTTCGTATGCGCGATGAGAAATGGCGACACCGGTGAGGTCGCCGATGTTCTCGCCGAGCGTGAGCTCGCCGTTGACGTGAAGGCCGGGCAGCGCTTCCATCGCCGAGTACTGCGCGACGAGACCCTTGGCGCGAACCATGAACTGCTCGGCGTCCTTGGCGGTCCACCAATCACGTAGCCGCCCCTGTGCATCGTAGCGGCGGCCTTGATCGTCGAACCCGTGGCCCATCTCGTGGCCGATGACGCCGCCGATCGCGCCATAGTTCACCGCGTCGTCAGCCTCCATGTCGAAGAACGGGGGTTGGAGAATGGCTGCCGGAAACACGATCTCGTTGCGCACGGGGTTGTAGTACGCGTTCACCGTCTGCGGCGTCATGCCCCATTCTTCAGGATCGACAGGCTTGCCCGCCTTGCCGAGTTGATACTCGCTCTCCGCCATCCACCCGCGCATCATGTTGCCCACGAGGTCGTCTGGCTTGATTTCGACCTTGGAATAGTCGCGCCACTTCGATGGATACCCCACCTTCGGCCGGAACGCCGCGAGCTTGGCCTGCGCCTCTTTCTTGGTCTCCGGCCCCATCCACTCGAGCTTGTCGATACCTTCGCGGAACGCGCCCCTGAGGTTCTCGACGAGGCGATCCATCCGGGCCTTCGCTTCCGGCTTGAAATGACGCTCGACGTACGTCTTCCCGAGCATCTCGCCGAGCGTCGATTCGAGATTGTTGATGGCCCGCTTCCAGCGCGGCTCCATTTCAGTCACGCCCTGGAGCGTGCGGCCGTAGAAGTCGAAGCGCGCGTCGACGAACTCTTTGCTGAGATACGGCGCCAGCCCGCTGGCCGTATGGAACTTCAGATACGATTTCCATCGATCGACCGGAATCTGGCCGACCGCGGCAGCCATCGCCTGGAAGTAACTGGGCTGAGCAACGACGACGGCGGTGGCGGCTTTCACTCCGACCTCGTCGATCCAGGCGGACCAATCGAGTCCGGGAAAGCGTTTGGGCAGATCCGCGATGGCCACCTTGTTGTACGTCTTCACCGCGTCCCGGCTCTCGACGTTCGTCCAGTGCGATCGAGCCAGCCTCGTCTCCAGGGCGACGACCTCCTTGGCGGCCGCCTCCGGATTCGGCTGCCCTGTCAACCTGAGCATCGTGGTCACGTGTGCGAGGTACTTCGTTCGGGTACTCCTTCAGCTTCGGATCGTCTTTCAGGTAGTAGTCGCGATCGGGCAAGCCAAGCCCGCTCTGAAACACGTAGAGCACGGCCGTCTTCGGATCCTGGGCATCGCCGTCGACGAAGCCGGCCGCGACCGACGTCATGTTCAGCTTCACCATCCGCGCCATGTGGCGGACCAGATCGCTCTTGTCCTTCAACGCATCGATACGCGCGAGCTCCGGATCGAGCGGCGCTTTGCCGAGTTGGTTCGCCCGCGCTTCATCCATGAACGCACTGAAGAAGTCACCGAGCTTCTGCTGATCGGAGCCTGCTGACTTGTTCGGCGCCTTGGCGGCAGCCTCGACAATCTCGTGAAGCCGATCCTGCGTGTGATCGATCGCCTCGTAGAAGCCGCCGTAGGCGCCCTTGTCGGCCGGAATCGCGGTCGAGGCAAGCCAGCGGCCGTTGACGAACTTGTAGAGGTCGTCCTGTGGTCTGGTGGCCTTGTCGAAACCGGACGTATCGACGCCGGAGCTCGACGGCTTCGGCGCGGCAGCCGGAGGTGGCGTGGACGATGACTGACCCGAGCACGCGGTCAACACGGTTGCGGTCAACACGAGGAGGAATCGGAGCTTCATAAGCATTGGCTATTCGCGATTGCCGATTGACGAATCCCGACCTTCGCGCATGGGCAGACGCGCGGGAAGGCGGCCAATTAACGATTGTGCATTGCCCTATGAGGGGTTGTCGATCCCCGGATTGCGGAGTGCCTGATTCGCGGTGTAGTCTCCCGGCCAGGTGGTGCGAAATGGCTGCAATCCTGGACCGAACCGAAGCGGCTGAGTATTACTTCACCTACATCGATCAGGTCGGCGAGGGCGACATCTGCAGGATACTCGAAGCGCAGTTTCCGGAAACGCTGACGTTCCTGCGCGGCATTTCAGAAGCGAAATCGCTGCATCGGTATGCGCCAGGCAAGTGGAGCATCCGCGAGGTCGTGAGTCACCTGAACGACACCGAGCGGCTGTTCGTGTCGCGCGCGTTCTGGTTTGCCCGCGGCTTCGACACGCCGCTGCCGAGCTTCGACCAGAATCAGGCGATCGCCACCGCCGGCGCGGACGAGCGGTCGTGGACGAGCCATCTCGAGGAGTTCCGCGCGGTGCGCGCCGCGACGCTGACATTCTTTCAGAATCTCCCCGAGCACGCATGGGCGCGGCGTGGCATCGCCAGCGACAACCCGTTCACCGTGCGCGCGCTCGCGTACATCGCCGCCGGTCACGTGACGCATCACATCAGGATCGTGCGCGACCGATACATGGGCTGACGTCGCGTGCGGAACCCGGCGCTGATCTCGGTGTCAGATCGGTCAGTCGGATTCCCCTCCATATTCCCTCGACCTCACTGCTCTCGAACCCGGGCTCTACTCGGCGCGTGCACAAATCACCCTATGCCCTTTGAAGCCGAACCGCACATGTCGCTCCTCGGCGGCGCCGTTTCGTGTCGACCCCTGATGCGTCCGCGACGAACACGACTGGAAATCCTGACGTCGCGGACGTCGCGCCGTCGCTGATCGTTGCGAGTGCCGTCAGCACGAGCCATGTCGCACGTCCCGTCGCACGTTTAGAAGATCCACCGCACCTGCAGCTGCACGGCGCGCGGCGCATTGAACTGTGACGTGATCCGGCCGAAGGTCGCGCTCGCAAAGTCCGTCTGCGGGAACGCCCACTGCCGCCGGTTGAACACGTTATAGACCTCGACGCGGCCGGTCACTCGCTGGCCGTTCGACAGATAGACGCTCTTGGTCAGCCCCGCGTCCAGATTGCGCACGCCGTCGCCGTAGAACGTGTTCCGGCCGACGAGACGGTTGTAGTCGTCCGGCGTCGCGCGCGCGAAGGCTGACCGCGGGAGATCCTCCTCGCCGGTCGCCACATCGCCGATCGTGTTGCCGAGGATCGACGGGTCGAGAATAACCGGACGATTCTCGCTGAAGCCATCCCAGTTGATGTCGCCGAGGCCCGTGTCGATGACGGTGAATGGCGTGCCGTGCGACAGCTTCACCACGCCCGACAACTGCCACCCGCCGAAGACCTGACCGACCCAGTCCGCGCCGGTCCCTGAAGATCGGCAGCTGCCAGGATCCATTGAAGGTGAACCGGTGCGGCGTATGGAAGCGCGACAGACCGCGGGCGAAGCTCTTGTCCGGGCCGAGGTTGTTGCTGTCGCCCGCGCCGACGAACGTCGCCTCCGATGTGTCGTCGATCGACTTACTCCACGTGTAGGTCGCCGAGAACCACAGGCCGTTGGACGTCGTCTTCGTCCACTCGGTCTGCAGACCGTGATACCAGGTGTCGGCGTCGTTCGAGATGATCAGGTTCGTCGTGTAGGCGGGATCGGGACGCCGCTCGTTGATCCGCGGCACGCGCAGGCTGATCTCGTTGTTGGCAATCGGCACCGCGTTCGGACAGGTGGCGTTCACAGCCTGACCGGGAATGAAGCCGTGCCGGCACAGCGGAAGTCTGTGGCGACGGTGTTGATGAGCACACCGCGCAGATCGGGCGAACCGGCAGCTGGCGCGTTGTTCGGAGCGTTGACGACGACAATGCCGCCCTCCGCCGGGGTGACCGCGAGATTGTCCGGAACATAGCGCAGCAGCCCGGTTCCCCGTGATCCGCTGTAGGTGAGCCGGAGCGTCGTACGCCACGGCAGCTGCCGCTCGAGGCTCAGGTTCCACTGGTGCGTCTCCGGCATTTCCAGATCCGCGGAGGGCAGCGTCTCAGCATGCCGCGCGGTCTGCGGCCCCGGGGTGAACACGAACCCGAGGGTCGGGATCGGCCAGAGTTCGAAGACGTTCGGCGTCGTGTTGAAGTTCAGCGCGATGGCAGTCGGCGGGTTCGTGCGGATGCTGGCGCCGCTCTGCGAGAAAACCGATTGGAACAGCCGGCCGTGGTAGAGCCCGTAGCCACCCCTGACGACGAACCCGGCCGGCTCGCCCGCGATCGCGCCTAACGCCCCCGCCGCTCCAGTTGGGCGTCCAGGCGAATCCGACCCGTGGCTCGATGTTGTTCGCGTCGTCGTCGTACGCGTAGTCGACCAGGTCGTCCGCGTCCTGCGCCGCACCGGCATACTCGTAGCGCAAGCCGAGATTCAGCGTCAGCGAATCGCCCACTTGCCAGTCGTCCTCAGCGTAGAAGTTGTATTCGTTGATCCGGTTCCTCAGGAAGAACGGGCCGTATGCGGTTTGATAGCTCGAGACACAACCGTCCCAGAACGCGGCAAACGAAGCTGGGATACGTCACCCCGCCGCAGGCGGCCGCAAAACTCCAGAAACCCCGCGTGTTGCTCTGCGCCAGATCGTCGAGCTGCGAGAAGCGAACGTCGGTTCCGGCTTTGAGGTTGTGCCCGCCGCCTAGCAGGCTGCTGAGGTTGTACACGAGCTGATAGTCGTTCTGGTCGCGCAGGATCGGGAAGTTGCCGGCGTTGCCGATGATTGAGGCGAATGTCGTCCCCGCGAAGCGGATGATCGGTGTGTCGTTACCCGCCTTGATATTGACGTTCGTGTCGCGGATGCCCACGCCGACGCGAAGCTCACCGACCGTTCGGCTGGAGAGCGTGCGCGTCCATGAAACCCCCAGGTTCTGCTGATCGTTGAGCTGCTGCGTCGCCTCGCCGACGATGATGTCCTGATTGTCGAAGTTCTGCTTCGAGTACTGGTATCGGCCGGTGAGACGATCGGCGCCGCTCGCGTTCCAGTCGAGCCTGATGCTGCCGTCCACCGTCTTCTGATCGAAACCGACCAGAGACTGATAGGTGCGATTGCTGCGCGAATCGTTCGGCGTGAGGCTGCCGAATCGCGCCAGCACCGAGTCCTGGAAGGCGCGATTCGCCGGCGTGTCGTTGCCGCGCGTGAGCCGCGGCCCGGACGTGTCAGCGGCGATGATCAGGTCGCGCGTGTAGCTGCTCGTGCCTTCACGACGTCCGTATTCGCCGCTCCCAAACGCAAAGAGCACGTCCTTCTTGAGCGGGAAGCCGACAACGCCGCCGTAGTTCGGTCGGTCGTTGACCGGCCGGACGGTGGCAAACGCCGGCAGCGCATTCCAGTCGCTGTCCTGCTTGGTGTAGGCGGCCTCGCCATGAATCTGATTCGTGCCGGACTTCGTCTGCACGAGCACGACCGCGCCATAGCCTCGGCCGAACTCGGCGCTATAGCTGTTGCTGATGACCTGGAATTCCTTGATGGCCGCCAGCGCGATTCCCTGCCGGTGCTGATTCTCGGACGAGTCGTCGTTGTTGACGCCGTCGATCTGGAACGTTGCGCCGCGGGTACCCGTGCCGTTGAAGTTGATCGACGATCCTGACGACGCCGTGGGGTTGTTCTGCCCGGACGTCGGGTTCTCCTGGAAGCCCGCGAACGTTTCGGCGAGTGTCAGGAACGTGTTGTTGTTGTTCAGATTCTGGAACGTCGGCTTGTCGAGGATCTGCTCGGAGTTGAGCGACTGCTGAACCTGCTGGTTGGTCGTGTTGATGCGCGGCGGCTCGGCGACGACCGTGGTTTCCTGCGTGATCGCCGGATCGAGCCGGAAGTCCACCACCGTCGTCGAATTGAGCGTGACGCCGGCGTCGCGAATGACGGTCCCGAACCCACTGAGAGAGGCCGACAGCTTGTAGCGGCCGAGCGGCAGGAACGGCGCGGAGTACTGCCCGCGCTCGTTCGTCGTCGCCTGGCGGGTGGCGGCGGTCTCGATGTTCTGGATGCTGATCGACACGCCGGGCATCGGCGATCCCGTGGTGTCGGTCACCGTGCCCTGCACGGTCCCGGTGACGGTCTGGGCGGCGCCAATCGCGGGGAAGGCCCCGATCGCGGCTGCCAGCACGGCAATGAAGACGAGGGTGGACCTGATCGCGCGTCGAACCTGCCGGGGTCGTTCGTCGAACATCGCTGCCTCCGTAAAAATCAGTGAGGATCCTGACGGGTCGGCATCATAACATTATAATGACTTCACACGCATGCTCACGTTGAGCCGACAAGGCCCGCTGCCCCTCTACCATCAGATCAAGACGGTCATCCTGCGCGAAATCGAGGCCGGGCGCTGGCAACCGGATGCCCAGCTGCCGACCGAGGACGAACTGGCCCGCCGCTTCGCGGTCAGCAAGATCACGGTCCGCCAGGCGCTTCGCGATCTGGCCGTCGAGGGCTTCATCCGCCGCGAGCAGGGCCGCGGCACCTTCGTCGAGCGTCGCCGGCTGCAGCAGGGTCCGCGGGAGCTCACCAGCTTCACGGGCGAGATGCGCGGGCACGGGCTGGTACCCGCGTCGAAAGTGCTCGAGCAGGCGACCGTGCCGGCCGCGCCGGAAGTGGCAACGGCGCTGGCCATCGACCCTGGCACGTCCGTGTTTCGGTTGCGGCGGCTGCGACTCGCGGATCGGCAGCCGATGGGCATTCAGACGGCATACCTCACGTCGCACCTGGTGCCTGGGATCGGCGACACCCCATTTGGCGACGCCTCGCTCTACGACGTGCTGCAGAATCGCTATGGACTGCAGCCCTCGTCGGCTCGCGAAACCTATTGCGTGCGCTTGATGCGTCGGGAAGAGGCCGAGCTGCTTCGTGTGCCGGTGCGATCGCCTGCGATGACCGCCGAGCGCATCACGCTCCTGTCGGACGGACAGCCATTCGAGTTCGTGCAGTCAGTGATGCGCGGCGATCGTTACAAGATCGTCGTCGATCTCACACGCCATCCCGGCCGCTGAGCTCTCGCGACCGTACGCGTTCCGTCGAAAGCAAAGGGCTGCCCCACACGACGTTTGCCGCGATCTCGCCCTGGACGATGCCGTCCGGACAGCTGCGTTCGACGATCCGTCGCAGCCCCTTGTCAAACATCGCCGCGGCCTGCGGGGTCATTCGCGCCCTCGACAACCCGTTCCTCGTGTGGAACGACTCGATGTAGTCCTCGCACGACTGCGCGAAAGCGATTGGCCTGGTCGTCCTGCGACCAACCTCGTCGAACAGCCCGCGCGTGGTCAATTCCTCAATGAGATCGTAGGGACGGTAGTCGCGGTTCGTTGAGTACTCGGAGATGAGACCGTCGAGCTCCGCCGCCCACGGAATGTCGGCGATACGTCGTCCAGCGACGATCGCGAGGAACGCACCAGGAGTGAGCGCTTCGGCAGCACGCGGAAGGACGATCTCCCAATCCATCCAGTGCAGGCTCTCGCCCGCAACGATGAGTGAATACTGAACGCGAGGCTGAAACGCTTCTGCCGTTTCCTCGATCCAGTTAAGGCTGGAATGCGTGTCACACTGGCGGTCCATCGCGACTCGAAGCATCGCGCGAGACGGATCGATCGCATCAATGTGGTCCACCCGACTGGCGAGGCCGAGCGCCACGTCTCCGGTTCCGCATCCCAGATCCAGAACGGCTCGGCGTCCTGGAGACATCAGCCCTTCGAGAATGTCGAACACTTCCGCGGGATACGGCGGCCTCGTGTGATAGACGCGCGCGACGCTCTCGTCCTCGAATTGACTGGCGAAGCGCGGGCCGAGGTGCGCGGGCTTCGGAATCATCGCGAGATCAGCCGTTTCAGCAGCAACCAATCCGCGCGGTCGGCGCTTCCACTCGACGGCTGACGCAAGGACGTCGTCCACGGGCATGGCCGAGAGCGGCGGGGGTCCGTCGGGGCGACCCAACGCGTAGTTCTGAACGAAGGTGTTGAACGAAAACACGCCGGGCAGGAAGTGACAGTTGGCGCAGAAGGCGGTGGGGCTCGATCGCACCGGAGCCGTGCGGTGCGCTGGCTTCGGCCGCGCGGCGGTGATCTCCGGCGCCTCACCGGGGTGAGGGTCGAACGGGTCGACCCCGTGTGTCGAGAATCCCGTCAGAAAATCGCGTTCGCCTCCGACGGCGTTGAGTCCCCCGGACAATCCGTCAAAGAGCCGTGTCCGACTCAGGAGGAATTCGAACGCTGATTGGGAGCCATCATCCACACTCTGAAAGCGCTGCAGGTTGGGATGCCCCTCGGGAACCGAACGATAGACACGAACCTGCACGTTTTCCGTTATGCCCGTTGCCATCAGGTCCATGCCGGTCGTCACCAGCATCGCGCGCCGGATCAGGACGACCTTGGTCCCGGCCGGGAACTGCGGAATCGCCGGGTTGTAGTTCGGAAATTCAGCTTTTGAGTGCTGGCGTTTGCACGAACAGCGGGCCTGGAAAGTCGGTGAGACGCTTCACGTAATCCAGCGTCGCCCGCCGGCCGGCAGGCAGATTGATGAACACCAGGAACGCGGAGTTCGTAAAGGGATTGTCGGCGAGCACGTGCGCCCGCGCGATGAGGTCGTTCGGACGGCCGAGCGACACCCAGGAGCCTCGCGGGTGTAGAGGTCCGGCGGAAGGTAGGGCCGATCGGGCGCCGCCGGATCGAAGGTATCGGCGAACTCGCGCGACCTAACAGCGGCGCATAGGTGTCCGGCAGCGCAGCAATTTCGGCGGGGTTGAGCGCCAGCCGCTTGATGGCCTCCGCGAGCGGGCCGCGGAGACGCTCCTGCCTGGCCTGCCAGTCGGCCGGCTTGCCTTCGTAGCCATGGAACTCGTCATGACTGCTCTCGACCCAGCTGAACACCAGCCAGAGATCGCGCTGCAGCAGGGCTCGTTTGAGTGGATCTGTGATGCAGCCTGTCGCCGCCGCCGTTGAACTCCGCCAGCACTGTGAGCAGACGGCGATGGGAGTCGCCGTCAAGCAGATGCGACGAACGGCGCCACAGCAGGGGCTCGACGCGGTCGCGACCATATTCCTCACCGTTGTTGCCGACGCGGACGAAGAGCGCGTCGTGAAGCTGATTCCAGAGGTGCTGCGGGTCGGGATCGTAGATGCCGGGAGCGCGCGCACCGCCGCGCACGCAGATCAATGCGAGAAGCAGCGCGATGGCTGCCGCAAAAGCTCGGCTCACCATTCATCGGAAGTATAGCTGTGGCGCCTCACCCCTTCCGTCTTGACGATGCTAATTTTTTAGCATAACCTCGGCCTCATGGAAACGTTGCTCCAGGACCTGCGGTTCGCCACCCGGTCGTTCCTCCGCACGCCACGATTCACCGTGCCGGCCGTCATCGCGCTTGCGCTGGGCATCGGCGCGACATCTGCCATCTTCAGCGTGGTCCGCGGCGTGATGCTCAGGCCGCTTCCCTACCGCGATCCCGATCGTGTCGTCATCGTCTGGGAGAACAACCTCAAGCGGAACCGGCCGCGCAACGTGATCGGCGCCGCGAACTTCGTCGAATGGGGCGCGCGCAATCGCTCGTTCTCACACCTGGGGATGGCTGGACCCTCGCGCATCAGCCTGATGTTGAACGGAAATCCCGAAGAAATCACCGGCATGTCCGCATCGTCCGAAGTCTTTCCCGCGCTCGGCGTGCAGCCGGTACTTGGGCGTGCCTTTACGGCTCAGGAAGATCTTCAGGGACAGGATGCCGTCATCATCCTCAGCCACGAGTTCTGGCAGACGAGGCTCGGCGGGCGCAACGACGTGATCGGTTCGACGCTGAACGCCAATGGCAGGACGCGCAGCGTCGTCGGCGTCATGCCTCCGGGATTCACGATCGTGGGTCAGAAGGCCGACTACCTCATTCCTTACGGCTGGACTATCGAGCGGCTCCGAGCCTCACCTGGACGCGGCTCATCATTCGCCGTCGCCCGGTTGCGCGACGGCGTGTCGTTTGTGCAGGCGGAAGACGAGATGAAAACGATCGCGGCGCAGCTCGAGCAGGAAGTCCCGCAGCGTAACGCCAGCTGGTCGGTCACGCTCGTGCCTGCACACGAACAGACCGTCGATCAAATACGACCGGCACTCTACGTCCTTTCTGGCGCCGTCTTGCTCGTCCTGCTGATCGCGTGCGTCAATGTCGCGAACCTCCTGCTGGCACGTAGCACGGTACGGCAGCGCGAACTGGGGATCCGCACCGCACTTGGCGCGAAACGCGGCCGCATCGTCCGTCAGATGCTCAGCGAAAGCCTGCTGCTGTCAGCCGCTGGTGGGATCGCCGGCCTGGCTCTCGCATTCGTTTTCCATCGCGGACTGCTTGCACTCGTTGCGGAGCGTATCCCGGTGCCCCGGCTCGAACAGGTCGCGCTCGATTCGACCGTCGTCCTGTTCACGATGGCGCTGGCCCTCGGCACCGGTCTGGTTTTTGGCCTCCTGCCCTCCCTCTTTGCTTCAGCACTCGCCAACGACGCGTTACGGGAAGGCGGACGGCACGGTGCAGGACCGAAATCCCGTCGCCTCCTCAGCGCGCTGATCGTGGCAGAGGTGGCGTTATCGCTGGTCCTTCTCACCGGTGCGGGGTTGCTGATCCGGAGCTTCATGCGGCTGCAGAACGTCAATCCCGGATTCCGCGCCGGGGGACTGCTCACCGCGCGTGTCTCGGTGCCGGGATCACGCTATAACGACGACCAGCGATCGTCGGGCTTCTACTCAAACGCGCTGGAGCGCATCGCCGTGCTTCCTGGCGTTCGCGATGCGGCCGCGATCAGCTTCCTCCCGCTCTCCGGCCCTGGCATTGGCACGAGCTTCTGGCTTGCCGATCGTCCCCAACCGGCCCCGGGCGAGGCGCCCGTCACGGAAGTCAGGCCGGTGACGCCGAACTTCTTCCGGACGATGGGGATTCCACAGCTGAGCGGGCGGGACTTCACACCTGCGGATGCCGTGGGTTCGCCGCGCGTCGCAATCGTGAGCCAAACACTCGCCAGCCGCCATCTCGGGGGACGAGATCCAATCGGCACGCGTGTGCATGTCAGCATAGGACCTCCCGGCGGGATCGACTGCGAGGTCGTCGGCGTCGTCGGCGACGTCAAATTCGGCTCGCTTGACGGCGAGACACGTGCTGCCGTTTTCCTACCTCATACGCAGCTGGCTATCGGCCTGATGACATTCGTCGTACGGACCGATCAAGATCCTGCAGCGCTTGCCAACAGCGTCGCGGGAGCGGTCCACGCAATCGATCCACAGCTGCCGGTCGCGGACGTGCGCACGATGGACGACGTCGTCGACCTGACGCTGGCCCGGCCACGGACGGTCTCCGTGCTGCTGACAACGTTTGCGCTGATCGCGCTCGTGCTGGCAGGCGTGGGTGTTTACGGCGTGATGGCCTATTCGGTGTCGCAGCGCACCCGCGAAATGGGCGTCAGGATGGCCCTCGGCGCGACGCCTCAATCGATTTTCCGCCTCGTGCTGACCGAGGCGCTTCGCGTCGTCGGGATCGGCGTCGTCGCCGGTTTGGTCGCCGCAGCGGGACTCACCCGCCTGCTGGACACGATGCTGTATCAGACGGAAGCGCGTGACCCGTGGACGTTTGCGGCAACTGCGATCGTGCTCGTCATCGTGGCAACGCTCGCCTCGTATATTCCCGCAAGGCGTGGCACGCGTGTCGCCCCGGTTGAGGCCCTGCGCGCGGAGTAGCCTCGTAGCGTCCGGCTTCCGCCTCCGCCAAGGCTACGGCGGACAGGTTAGCCGGACCGAAGGGACAGTCGAATCTCGTTCGCCGGCACGATCTTTACACCGCTAGTCGGGCGGGCATCTCGACGGCTCTGACGAGCGCCGCCGAGGTGCCGCCGGTCACGAAAACAGAATGAGATCACCTGTGACGCGTCACATTACGCGGGTAATTTGACGCGAGGACGTCGACTTTCTCGATCACCGGCGGCTTTGAGAGCAGCTCACCGGCCTTGGCCATCAGCGCCGCGGCCACTCGACCCGAGAGATGGGCCTGACGCCCCGCGTCGTCCGGAAACGCGTCGAAGATGCCGAACGTCGAAGGCCCCAAGCGGATTCCGAACCACGCGATCGTTGCCGGCTCGTCCTGGACAATCGGCAGACCTGACCGCAAAAAACTTTCGACCTCAGCCTCTTTTCCCGGTTTGGCTTCGAGTCGAACGAGCAACGCTACCTTGACCATTCCAGTCTCCTTTTCACGCTCTCTGGATCGTAGTCCGCTCGGCGGGGCGGAGTCGACATGTCGCCCTCCGCTGCGATTCTCGCGCGGCAGCCGCGCAGGATTGTCGGACATGGCCCGCTCGAAGAAGTCCCGCACGGCCTGCCGTTGTGACGCGGTCAGCTCGAACTCGAACCCGAGCGCGTTGCCAGACAGACGCGCGGCCTTTGCGGCTTTGGCAAGCGTGTCGACCGGCATGTCGGCCGCTACATACGTCGATGCTTCACCGGTTACCGGTCCGTACGGATTCCGCGAGGCGAAGTCGACTTTCTCGCCGTCGATCGCCATCCACAGTTCGTTCTTCGGTGCCCAGAGAAAACCGGCATCAGCGCGGATCTCGAAGCGAGGCGGCTGCTTGCCTGGCCACTTGCCCGTGAACCTGCGCGTGAGCGTCAATGTCATCGCCTGCGGGGCGGGATTTCCATCAGGTGACTTTGGCTCGAGCGTCAGCCAGACCTCGGTTTCGTTCCGCAGTTCCCAAAACAGGACGCGGATATCGCCATCGCGTGGAGGCGGTAGCGCCTGAGCAGCACCTGCCGCTAGCACGAGCGTGACAATTGTGGGAAGAAGCACGACGCTCTCGGATCCACACGCGCTACAGCTGCGGGCGTCTGGCCCGCTGTTTCGCGGACACCGACTTGATCACGGTGCGGCCGCGGCCCCGCGCAGGGAACGGCGAATCAGCATCATCAACCGCGGCGCGGAGCAGCCCAACGATTGTTGGCGAGTCGATCGTCGCGGCATCCGTCAGGCGGACAAAACGTCCGCGGTTTCCGCTGCCCTGCAGAACGCCCTCGGGATCCGGCAGGTACGCACCATTGATGAAGTACAGGTTCACGCCGCGCGCATAGACCGCCAGCGACACGATCGCTTCCGACGTGCGCTCGTTGGGCCCGTAGCCAATGGCCAGCGCGTTGTAGTTATCGTAGACGAGTTCGACAGCAGTCGGCAGGCGTTTGCGCAGCCTGGCTCGCGCCGCGCGCACCAGCTTCGCAATCGCCGGATCGAACCGTGCGATGAAGCCGGACAACTGAGCGCCGGCCGGCTGCGCGTCAGGAGAGCGCGTCGATGCTGTCATGGCGGATTCAATCCTCCTGCGAGCTGTCACGGCACACGCCGCTTCTCTATACACGACGTCGCGAGAACACGAGTCGCGAGCGACAGGACAATTCTGCTGCATCGTGGCGTCGTGGCACGTCGTGATCCGCACCTATGCGTCGATGCACTGCTTCGGCGAACGGTATGGTATCCCGATGCCACCGGGAACTCGAGCCCGAGCGTCAGCGCGGACGGCATCGCGCCGCGACGGTCAGCGTCATCGCCTGCGCAACGTCGACCCGACAGCCTTCACGCGCGAGGGTGGATCCGGTTCGGCGACGGCTATCGCCGAACCGCGGCCTCCCGGCCCCCGGCGTCTGGGCTCCCGCACGCCGGCGTAAGGATTCTCGGGCGGTAAGGCCGTTCCCGGGGGGAAAAGTGGTCCCATCCTCTTACGCACCCTGGCGACCAGCTGGCGGAGGTAGTCAATCATGAGCCGTCACATGATCGCACCGGTCCCCGCGTCAGGGCAAACGCCGCCTCAATCCTTGGTTAGCCAGCCCCGGGCGATCGCCTTCAGGCGCAAGGCCGAACTATCGGTCGACATCGTCCGTTGTTTCTGGACACCCTTTCATCAGGGTACGCCGCTAACGCGGGGCCCGGCCGAAGCCGAACACGCCACTCCACAGGAGCAGCTCGATTGCGATGCCCGCGGCAATCGCGAACGGTCCAAACGGCGTGTTGAGAGCGAGGAGCATGACCGCGGCGAACCCCACAAGGACCACCAGTCCCTTGGCGTGAAACGTCATCTCTTATCCTCCACTGTCTTCGATCACGAGCTGAAGGGAAGGTCTGATTTCGGATCCGATCCGAACCGGAGCACGTGCCCGTCGGGATCTTCGACCTTCATTTCGTACGCCCAGGGATAATTCCGTGGTGGGTGACGAATGGTGGCGCCGCTCGCTCGTGTATTCCGCGTACAGCATGTCGACATCCTCGACGCCAATCCATACCCACGTCCCCGGCCCGCCCTGGTCGCCCTGTGAAAAGTAGATACTCGCGTTGTCGCGAGTCACGCAGGTGAACTCCGAGCTGCCCCAGTCGGCGTTCTCGAACCCGAGCACATCGACGTAATAGCGCACGCTGATCGACATGTCAGCGACGCTCAGGATTGGATCGGCACGCTCGAATCGCGTCCGCGTGCCTGGCTTGTCCTCCATTCAAGCCCTCCAGGTCGCGAGCTCGACAGTCCGGACGCTACGACACGAGGTCCGGCTGAAGCCGGACGCTACGGCTACTTCGCGTCCAGCGTCCGCCCCGCGTCGAGATTGTCGAAGTTCAGGATCGTGTTGAACACCAGGAAGTAGCTGCCGATCGTCTCGCCGCGCCAGATCGGGTTGTTGGCGAACAGCACGACGTGGCCCTTGCCGACAGGAACGTCCACGACGACGGGACGTTGGGCGATGTCGGCGCCGCCGTCGAGCAGTCCGGATACGAGCAGGGTGTTCTGCGCGTCGAATCGCACGGCCACACGCGGTCGAAATTGCGGCGGAATCAGCGTCGCCGGATTCCGCTTCAGCTGCTCGTCGGTTGGCAGCGCGTACTGCCACGGCTGCACGGTCACCGGTGCCGGTAACGGCGTCAGGTTCGTGCCCTCGAGTGCCGGACGGCCCTGCACCACGTCAGGATCGTCGGGTGTACCGCGTCCGGTCGGACGGCTTCCACGGCCACCGCCCCGGCCGCCACCCGCAGCTCCACCGCCGCCGCCACCGCCGCGGCCGCCACCGCCGACATTCGCGCTGACGCTGAAACTGTTCCCGTTGTCGCTGTACATCGCGAGGTTGTCCGGCACGCCGTAGACGATCGGGCTCGCGGAGTCGACGAGCTTCGTCCTCAGCAACGACCCGACCACCCGGCTCGCCGTACCCGGCGTGTTGGCGCTGACACCGTAGGTGAAATTGTTGGTGATCGCGAACTCTGCGGAGCTGTTGGAGCCGAGGTACACGCCGCCGGCCTCGATGAACGTGCGCAGGTTCGTCAGCCCCTCGAGCCCCATGCCGATGCGCGTGTCGTCGGTCTGCGCCCAGGTGCCGATGTTCGGCGTCTCTGGAGTATTGCGATACGGGATCGGCGTCCGCCACAGGGGCAGCCCGGTCACCGCGCCCTGATTGCCTCCCGGACCGAAGATGATGACGTCGTACTTCGCCCGCAGGTCTGGCGTGTTTCGAATCGTCTGCGGATCGATGTAGTCGTACGGAATCCCGTTGAAGTCGAACGCTTGCCGCCACCAGCCTTCCGTCTGGGTGTTGGCCCAGGAATGCAAGATGGCGACGCGCGCGGCACGGGCCGGATGGGTCTTGACGTCCGGCGCCGCGGCAAGCGCGTGCGCCTTCAGCCCGAGCTCGCCGACGGTCTTCTCGAGCTCAGCCTGCGACACGCCCTTGATGATGAACGACCCGCGTGCGAACTTCGTCCCGTTCGCCTCGAACGGTTCCTCCGCCATCTGGATGTCCGCGGCCTTGAGACGGTAGCGCAGCGTGATGAGCGCATTGTCCGCGTTGTGATTGATCGCGAACAGGCCACCCTGCCCCGTGACGCCGCTCGCCGCCTTGACGTCGCCGGCGACACGCTCGACCGGCACGTCGAGCACCTTCACGTCCATGACGCGCGCGGCCTGCACCGCAAATCCCTCCGGGAACGTCCAGCCCGTGTCGTCGTACGGACGCGTCTGCGGGTCGTTCGGCGCCCAGTATTGATAGTCGAGCAACGCGTCAGCGATACGCGAGGTACGGCTGGTCCATGCGCACGATGTAGCTGCCGGCTGGAAACTCGCGGGTCGTCGGCGTCGGCTTGGGATCCGGCGCAGGCGTCTCGCCGCTGTTGCCTTCGGTCTGTCCGTCGCCGCCACCACCGCCCCGGCCACCACGTCCGCCTCGACCCGCCGGCGCGGGCCTCGACGGCATCGTCACCGTGAACGCCGCGGGCGCCCGCGAGATCTCGACGGCCTGTTTCTGGAGCACCCGCAGCAGTTCCGCTTGCGCACCCGGCCGCGGATCGTTGGCCGGGAAGACATACGCGGCGGGACCCTCGACGCGCGATTTCAGGATCGATCGCTTGCTCTTCTCGTAGAAGTTCCGCAGGAAGTACACGCGGTTGTTCGCGAAATGATTGAGCGAGACGAGCAGACCGGTCATCTCGTAGTTGTTGTTGTTCCTGAGCGACCAGCGGACCCGCGAAATCGGCGGGTTCTGCCTGAACCAGGTCCGCGCCGTCTCGTTGTCCGACAGCGTTCGCTCTTCGGTATCGGCGCTGCCGCTGTTGCCGAACGTTTCGTACAACCGGCTGATGCCGTTGTGCGTCGCCGCCATGAACATCAGGTAGCCGGGTGACCACGTATCGAAGGTGCCCCAGGCGTAGACGCCAGGCATCCCCATTCGCGTCATCTCGTTGACGTTGTTCCAGCCAATCAGATGCCACTCGTTCGTCAGGATCGGATCGAGCCACGCGTTGTACGGACCGTTGCCGATGGTGTTGTCGTAGAGAAAGGATCCCGACTCGTGCAGATCGTGGAGCACCTGCGCCTTCCAATCGAGGTAGGTGTTCAGGATGTTCTGCGAGAGCTTGAGCGTCAGCGCCATCGCGTCACGGTTGTTGTCGTGAGCAACGTAATGGCCCCAATAGATGGGGCTCATCGGCGTGCTCGTCGGGTTCTTCTTGCGATACTCGTAGACGTCGACGACGCGGTCGCGGCCGTCGGGCTCGACGACGGGGGTGATCAGCGTGATGACGTGTTCGCGAATGTTGCGGACATAGGCGCTTTCGTCGACCGCGAGCCGGTAGGCGAGCTCCATCAGCGCCGTCGGCGCACCAGCCTCTGTCGAGTGGATCGTGCCGGTGATGTAGTAGACGGGCGTCGCCCGCCTCGCAATCGCATCGGCCGCCGCATCGTCCATCTTCAACGTGCGTGGATCCGCAAGTTTCGCAAGGTCAGCCTTGTTCTCGTCGAGCCGCGCCATCAACGCTTCTGACGCCACTGCGACCGCCAGCATCTCGCGGCCTTCCTCTGACTTGCCAATCGTGTAGACCTTGACCCGCGGCGTCGACTTCGCCAGCAGCCGCATGTACTCGTAGACTTCTTTCGTATACGGCAACTTCCCTTCGGCGCCGGCGATATCGCCGAGCACCGCTTTCGGAGTCGGCACGGTCCTCGACGCCGGCAGGTAATCGACGAGCGGCGAAAGGAAGAAGGTCTCGGTCGTGTATTGCTTGATCTTCTTCGTGTACTCCTCGTCGATTGGCTGATTGGGATCGCGCCCTGGCCGAGCGTTGGCCAAGTCGGTCTCCGTCGGGCGATTGCCGTTTTGCGGCTTCGACTGCCCGGACAGCGGCACGATACCGAGGACGAAAATGAATATGAGGAAGGATGGAACGGCGCGTGCGCGTAAAGTCATGAATGTGGATTGTATCCGCAGACTACCTGAAAATGCTTTTCGCCATCGTCACGTGAACGCCGTAGACGGGCCGATCGACCAGCTGCGTGATGGCGACGTGTCCGGCGATGCTGACCAGCTGATAGGCCTCGTGTTTCGACAGGTTCTTCGCCGCGGCCAAAAAATCGACCATCTCCTGGATCGCGGCAGTCGTCGCCACCTTCAGGTCTTCGTCGGTGGCCATGGCGATGTAGTCGGTTGCGGTTTCCGCGCGCGGCCACGTGAGCTTCATGTCCTTCCGGACCGTCAGCTGGAGACGCCCGCGCAGAGACGTCTCTATTGCGGTCTGGTCGACTTCCCCATCGCCCTGCGCCGCATGGCCGTCACCCACGCTGAATAGTGCACCCGGGACGAACACCGGGATGTAGAGCGTGCTGCCGGCGACGAGCAGGCGGTTGTCGAGATTACCGGCGTGTCTGCCTGGCGGATTGCTGCTGACACGACCGAGCTCCGGCGCGGGCGCGACGCCCATGCTGCCGAAGAACGGCTTCAGCGGGATCACGATGCCCGGCTTGAACTCGGACGTCATGCTCTTCGAGTCCAGTTTGAAGATCTTCTGACGGACGGACCGGTCGCAGTTCGCGGGGATGAATCCGCTACAACCGTTGTAGCCATAGTCGATGGCCAGATCCACGGACAGGACCTTCACCTCGAGCGCGTCACCCGGCTCGGCGCCCTCGACGAACACCGGACCGGTCAGGATGTGACCGCCAGGGCCGCGGCGGTCGCCCGTCACTTCTGACACAATCGTTTTCAGTGATTGTTGAATCAGCTCCGACGGAACGCCTGCCCGCTCGAGCCCGGTCGGCGTGTTCGTGAGCAGCGTGTCGACGTCGATGATGTCGCCGGAGGCGATGCGCAGGACCGGCGCCGCATCGAACCAGTAGTAGCCGTACGATATCGTTGCCGGGGTGGCCTGCAGGCGGTGCGTTCGTGGCGCCTGAGCGCCGACAAGGGCGCCCGCGGCAAGAATGGCCGCAGCGACCGTGATCATCCGATACGTGCGCGCGCTGCTCATCCTTCCTTCCTCGATTCCTTCCATCCTTTGTACTCGTGCAGCTGCTGCTCGATCATGCTGAGACAAACACCCATCACCGCCGCGTCATCGACGAATCCGAGCAGCGGTACGACGTCAGGCACGATGTCGAACGGATTGAGGACGTAGAGCAGCGCAAAAACCACCGCAGCGATCGCCCAGTACGGCACCTTCCGATACGCGCCGCGAGAGTAATCGCCGACCATGGCCAGCAGCAGCTTGCCGTCCAGGTAAAACCGGCTGAGCGGCCCACCCTCGGCAAATTTCTGCCTGATATCGTCCGCCTGCTCGGTGACTTTCTTGAAATCGTTATCGGTCACGCGACTGGCTCCATGTTTGATGAACGCTTCTTTCACTGCAGGATCCTCCACACGTAGGCTCACATCATCGTACTTGAAGACCGATTCGGTCAGGACCGACGAGCATCGACAAGAATCTGCGTCTCATCCAGATCCTCCTTGCTGATGGGATCATTGCGTCGATTGCGTTCATCCCGCTGCGGCGATCGGATGCCGGGCCAGGAAGGCCGCCAATCCCTCCGCCATGCCGCGCGTGTTCTGCAGGTGCAGCAAGTGTCCCGCCTTGGGCAGCTCGAAGGGCTCGGCTTGGGGCAACCACTCGAGTAACAGTTGCTGACGCTGGCGAAAGCGGGCATCACTGTCGGCACCGACAACGGCCAGGACCGGTTGGCGAACGCGGCGCGCCTCGTCGGCGCCAAACGACCATTGCCGCAGCGCTGGAAGCTCCTGACCGAAGAACGTGTCGGCGCCCGCCAAGGCCTGTTCGATCGCGTGGGGCAATGCCTTCTCGAGGATGGGTCGACAGTCAGGACCGCATGTTCCTCGTAGGAAGGTCTCGACCGCGGCGGACTTGTCGCCGGCGCGGTACAACTCCAGCGCCCTCGGGACCTCTGGCGGGCTCGGCACCGCCATCAGCGCCGGTTCGAGCAAGGCAATCGAATGCACGTACCTGGGTTCATCCAATGCCAGCTGAAGCACCATACACGCGCTGGCAGAATGGCCGACGACATGTGCTCGGGGGATTCCCAGACGCTCCATCAGCGCACGGAATCTCACGGCTTCAAGGGCGAAGGTGATCGGGATCGTGGGCCGGCTGCTGCCTGCATAGCCGGCGCGATGGTAGTGGACGACGCGGTAGCGATCGGCGAGGGCCGGATCGCGCGTCAGGGGACTGAACCAATCGACCCCGGCGCCATGGTGTACGAACACGACGGGTTCGCCCTCGCCGCGAATCTCGTACTCAATCTCGACGTCGTCCAGCGCGACGCGGTCCATGTTTTGGCCTCTAAAGAGAATCTGCGGGGAATGAGAAGCGAGAACGCGTCAACTCCCAACCGCCAACTTCCAACTCCCAAATCAATCTCAGACGATCGACTCAGCTTCGATGCGCGATGCACAGGACCGCCAGGTAGTCCACGCCGTAGGTGCCGCCACTCTCCTCGATCGCGGCGCGAGTGCCGTCGACCACCGCGCGCAACTGGCTGGGCGGCAGGATTCGATGATCCGAGTGTGTTTGCAGCAGGTCCACGTATTCGGCTGCCGTGTAGTCCGCATGCCACGGGTACTCGCGGCATTCAGCCATCTTGAATTCAGTCGCCGCAGCGAACAGCTCGAGAAAGTGGTCGCGCGTGTTCCTGCCGGGACTCGGAGTGCTTATGTGCGGCGCGTGCGCGTCGTAGACCTTCCGTATCTCGAGATCCACCGCTCCAGCTCCGTGCAGCGGCCGGTTGGCGAAAACGGCAAGGACTCCGCCCGGCTCGAGTACCTGCGCCGCCTTCGAGAATCGAGTCTTCGGATCCATCCAATGGAACGACTGCGCGGCGAACACGAGCGCGAACCGTTCCGATCCGACCGGCCAGTTCTCGAACGTTGTAACGACGACCTGAGTATCGTCGTTCGCGGCCAAGCGGCGTCTCGCGACCGCGGCGAGGCGCTCTCCAGGCTCGAGACACGTGAGACTGAACCCGCGACCGGAGAACAACACGGTCGCATTGCCCGGGCCGGAGCCCAGCTCCAGGATTCTGGAACCTCGTCGCAGGCCCGCTTCCCGAATGACATCCTCGATCAGCGCTGCGGGGTAACTGGGCCGCGCGCGGGCGTAGAGGTCGGCCACCTCGTCAAAAACAAAGCGCCGCTCGCGACCGGGGTCGATTTCAGGTTGCTGCACGCGTTCCAACCAGGATCCTCCAACATAAGCGGTCCGCCGGCGCGACGCCACTGGTTTTCATCACGCCGTCGGGGGACCGCAGCGACCGAACACCGGATCGGCAAGCGTCATCATCGCGCGCGGCGCAACATCGGCACGAGCGGTGGCGACGATCCAACCTGAATCGTGCCGAGGGCCTCGAACCCGTGCCGCTTGTACAGAGAGATGTTCTGGGATTGGTCGACTCGAGATCGGCTCCTTCGTGATGGAATGCGCGACCGCCGAACGCTCGCGTCAACGCCGGCATCGCTTCGATGTATTGACGGGGGTCGGGCCAGTTCCAGCGGGCGACCGGATCAGAGGCAAATGCCAGAACGATCGTATCGACGGCCGACGGCTCGTCAGCCGCCGTCATGGTTCTCACGGGCGGTGATGACACGAAGCCTCCTCTTCAGCTCGAACGAAAGGTCGGAATCCAGCGTCCGACGCGGCGCGTGTATTGGTCGTACGAGGCACCGAAGTTCTCACGCAGCCAGGGTTCCTCGTAGCCGATCACGAACATGTTCGCGCAGAGAAACCAGATCACCCAATACACCGCGAGTGGCAGGGAGCGCATCAGGATCGCTTCGCCGAGCACGATAATCGTGACACTCAGATACATCGGATTTCTGACGTACCTGTATAGGCCCTTCACTACCAGATGACGCGGAGGATCCATCGGCGACAGCGTGCCTCGTCCGCTCCGGGCGAATTCGACGATGCACGCTGTCAGAAGGGCGGCGCCCACACCGATACAGAGCAGACCGATGACGGGAAATGCGCCGGACACGTCACGCACATTTCTCAGGCCGAAGAACCGCCAGGGGACGTAGCCGGCGAAGAACCCCGGCAGCAGAACCATCCAGAGCGCGCTGCGGAAGGCCAGCCACAGCCACGTCAGCGGGCCTGTGGTATCACCCATGCCCCTGCGCGCGTGCCTTTTCGCGCATCACGCGTTCACCGCGACCGGCGTGAAATCAGAGAACATCTGCGAGGCTTCGCTGAGCTGACCGACCGGGATGTAGTCGCACACCTGCCCGTATTGTTCCCACATCTTGAGAACGGCAGGATTCTGATGCGCGGTTTGAATGGCTTCCGCCGAGACCCATTCGAACACTTCGACGAAGGTGCCGTCCTTCGCCTGCATGGTGATCGGCGCCCGCTGAGTGACCAGCCCGAGTGAACGCAGTGTGCTGACGTGATCGACCACCAGCGCCTTCAGCGCGTCCTCTTTACCCGGCTTCGGTTTGTAGCATGCGATGACGATTCTTCCCATCAGCGCCTCCACGTCCGCTGTCGGACCCGTCGGTCCGCAGCGTTCCTTCACGCATTCGGAAAAGAAAGTATATCGCGCAGATCCACAGCAACGCTGCCGTGAGCCACGCCATGAGCGATGCGCTCAGCGTAAACGGACTGGTCGCGACCGCCTCCGCCGATGGCACGATGTCCTTCGTATTGTTGATAGCCGCATGCATGAGCATCGTCATCAACAGGCTTCCATTCGTGCGCCAGTAAAGAAACGCGAGCGCGACCGACAATGCGGTCACGCTGATCAGGTACACCACGAACGACTGGCGATAGGTATCTCCGCCTGGCATCAGGAAGAACGGCAGATGCCACACGGCCCAGACCACGCCGAGGACGATGCTGGCCGGGGCGAGGCCAAGCCAAGCGGCCAGGCGAGGCAGCGCATAGCCGCGCCATCCAATCTCCTCCCCCGCCTGCGAAGGCGTTGAAAAGATTGTCGCGGCCAGCATGAGGACCAACGAATCCTGTCCGAACGGGGGCCATGCGCCAGCAATCACGCGATGCAGGACCGCTGCGGAAAGTTTGATCGCCGCCATGAAGCCGAACGCGAATACGTACCAACGTGCGGCGGCCGGGAATTCGCCGATTCGACGGAGCAACGCCCGGATGCCTGCGCGGCCTTCCGCACGCGCGGTCAGCATCAGCGCGACCAGCGCAGGCGTGAAGACGCCTACCAGGCGAACGAATGTGCTGACGATCGCGGGCGCAGACGAGGGATCGGTTGAACCGGAGATCGCTGCAGCGCTGATGAAGAAGATCCAGCTGATGATGAACGTGAGCACGAAGAACAGCAGCAGCGGCGTCATCACTGGCCGAGTCGGACAAAGTCGAGACGACTAGGATGGCACAGAAGGCGGCGCCTCGTGCAACAATGACCCCGCATCGGAGAGTCGTTCATGCACAGCAGACATACACTCGTCGCCTTGACCTGCGCCGTGCTGGCAACTGCCACCTTCCTTCAGCAGCCGTACGCTCAGGAAGCGCAGCCCATTCCGGGCCCGCGTGGCACGCACACCGAGAACGGACTCGCAGGTTACGCCAAGATTCTGTGTTCCGGTGTCTTTGTTTCGGGCAGGACCCCTGAAGACGTCGCCCGCGGCAGCGCCTATTTCTTCATGCCGCGCGCGGAGCAGGATCAGGTCAAGTGGACGATCGACCGCGACGCAAAACTGGCGCGCACATCGTTCGGCGAAATCACCCGCGAAGCGCGTTATTACGGGGATCAGGGCTGCATCATTCAGAATCCCGAGAAGCCCGGCATCCACTTCACGCCTGTCGCTGTGCGAACTCAGCTGCCAGACGCGGGCACGCAGGCCTGGCCGATGGGCGATCGTGCCGACACGACGCCGCTCGCCGCCGGGATCGATCGCGCGAAGCTTGATGCAGCGACCGAGGCCGCATTTGCCGATCCAACGGCCATGACGGCCGCCTTCCTCGTCGTCCACAAAGGACGAATCGTCGCCGAGCGCTACGGACCTGGCATCACGCGCGACACGCAGCTCGAAAGCTGGTCGATGGGCAAGAGCCTGGCGGCGACGATGTTCGCGCTGCTGGTCAAGGACGGGACGTATACGCTCGAACAGCCGGCACAGGTGCCGCTCTGGCGGCGGCCGGGCGATCCACGCGGCTCCATTCGCCATATCGATCTGCTGCGCATGAGCGCGGGACTCAAGTTCCTCGGCAACCAGGAGCCCGGCTCCAATGAAACATATCCCGATCACTACTACATCTATACCGGCGGAATCGACGCGTTCGACTACTCCATCACGCGACCGGTCGAGTACCCGGCCAACACCGATGGCCGGTACCGCAACAGCGATCCCCTGACAATCGCTTACCTGACGAAGCTCGCCGTCACCAAACGCGGCGAGCAACATCCTGACCTGGCCTCAGCGCGCCCTGTTCGATCGCATCGGCATTCGCAAACAGGTGCTGGAGACGGATCCCTACGGCAACTTCCTGATCACGGGATACGACTACGGCACGGCGAGAAACTGGGCGCGAATCGGCATGCTCTATCTGCAGGATGGGATGTGGCAGGGCCAACGCATTCTTCCGGAGGGCTGGTCGAAGTTCGTCAGCACGCCGGCGCCGGCGTGGAAGCGTCCTGAATATGGGGGCTTCTTCTGGCTGAACCGCGTCAACAACTGGAACCTGCCATCAGAAACCTACCTGGCCGCGGGCGCGGGTGGACAGAACACGTGGATCGTGCCGACGCACGACCTCGTCATCGTGCGCATGGGCCACATGCGAGGCCAGGGCCCGGCGCGGCGCGCGACCAATACGGCGCTCGGGCTGGTCATGGAAGCAGTCGGATGGAAGGCTACCGGGCAACCGGCTGCACGCTGAGTCACGACTGGGTCAGCACTTTCCCGAACCGTCGTCCCGTCGGCTCGAACCCGATCCTCACGTAGAACGCGCGCGCGTCAGCCCGGTCTTCATGTGTCGTCACGGACAGGCGCTCGCAGCCCTGCTGTCGCGCGAACGCTTCCACTGATTCGACGAGACGCCGTCCAACGCCCGTACCTCGCGCGGATTCGTCGACCACGAGTGCGGTCAACCACGCCACATCGCGGATACGGTTCAAGACGCTGAGAATGTGAACCGTCGCGAGGCCGACGACTTTTCCGTCCCGGTCGGCCAGGAACACCGCCGCGCGATCGGCCTGTGACAGCCGGTCGAGACGGGTTGGAATCTCGGCGGTGTTTGCGGGGTAACCGAGTTGATCGAGCAGGCGGGCGATGGCCTCGCTGTCGCTGTCGGTTGCGACGCGGATTTCCAGGGGCACGATTGGATCGTCCCACAACTCCGATCCGGGCGGATCTACGGGACGCGGATCTTCGCGGATCTCGCTTTGCTCACGGGACGCGGATCTTCGCGGATCTCACCTTGTTCCACGGGACGCGGATCAGCGCGGATCTCCCTTGTCCCACGGGACGCGGATCAGCGCGGATCTCACGTTGTTCCACGGGACGCGGATCAGCGCGGATCTCACCTTGATCCACGGGACGCGGATCAGCGCGGATCCCCTCAACCCACGGGACGCGGATTCGCGGAGCTCACTCTGCTCACGGGACTCGGATTCCTTGGAATCAGGAACTGGCCAATTCAGCTGGTTGACAGGTGCGAGACTCAGTGCAGACACTTGTTCAAGTCCTCGAGCGATTGCCGTACGCGTGTGGAGCGCTCGATTGAGAGCGAAACAAGTTTCGCTCGGAACTCAGTGACGACCGGTGTCGATGTGGCCGCCGGCGTCTCCGCCCATCGACGCACTTCGTGGCCTCTCCGCAACGAGAGAGTGTGATTGGGAAAATCCAGTGCGATTCTGCCCGGGGGCGCGTCCCACACGTCACTGGAGTTCACTCGAGCCATGAGATCGGCAACGTCGGCTCGGGCAAGTTGGCCGATCACATGGGCCTGCCAGGGACGGTCCACGGATTCCGCACGGACGATCTGGCCGGAGTGCCAGGCCGCGGCAATAACCCCGCTCTGCCACTCGTAACCCAGCCCTCCAGACCTGGTGAGGAGAATGAACGGACACCCGTCAGTTGCAATGGACGGAATTGCCACACCGGCTGTCGTCCCTGCACACGATTGAAGAACGATCGTAAGAGTGAGGAGAAGCAATCGGACCGGCCCGCCCACCAGCATCGTCAATAGAGATCGCATCTCACGGTGCGTCTGACCTGATCTGGTGGAGTGACGTCACGAAATCCCGCATTGCGAAAAGTTGCGGGCGAACCCATGTAGGTGTAGAGACGTCCTGGCTCCACCGGATAACCTTCGACGATTCTTGCGCCCCGCGAGCGAGCGTAGTCGAGTCCGGCTTTGAGCAGTCCCAGCGTGAGGCGTTGGCGTCGGTAACGCTGAGCGACAAAGAAACAGACGACCGACCACACGCTGGCGCCATCGATCCTGGGAAGCGCTTTGTAGCGCTCGAGGGCTTCGTAACTCTCGCGTGGTGCGACCGAACACCATCCAATGGGCTCGTCGCCGTCATAAGCAAGAACACCGACCGGCTTGCCTTCGTCCGCCATCGCCTGGAGCCGCCTGGCGCGGACGTCCTTCGTCGCGCGCTGATACTCGGTGCTGCGCATGCGCCAACGCATGCAGGAACAGTAGGCAAACTTTCCATGACATCGCGTAAACGTCGCCAGGTCAGACGATGTCGCGGGGGTGACCGGGCGATAGTGGATCTCCGGATTCGGTCTGTCGGCGCCCATGAGCACGCTCGCGTTCGCTAGCTGCGCGAAGGCGCGAGATCGGAGCTCGCGGCCAGGACGAAGGCCAGCCACATCGTCAGGATTCCGAGGTAGTAGCCCAGAAACCCCGGACGGCCGGCAGAACCGAGCATGGTCATCGGAATCACGGCCAGGACAATCACGCATCCGATGAATTGCTTCATCGCAACCTCCATTGGGGTCAGACTCGACTCCGACCCCACTCCGACCCTACTCCGACCCGACTCTGACCCCACTCCGACCAGAGTCTGACCCCAGGTCAAGCACGTAGCACGCGGCGTCCTGCACGACGCCTGGCGCCAGGTTGGGGAACTCCGATTGCTGAAACAGGCGGTCACGAATGAACCCGCACTTCTCGAGAACGCGCCAGGACGCGCGGTGCTGCGGATGGCAGAAGGCCTCGATCCGTGTCACACCAAGCTGCCGCGCGAGGTCGACCATCGCCCTGAGCGCTTCGGTCGCATAGCCTTTCCCCCACGCGTCCTTGGCCAGCACGTAGCCAGTGACTGCAGTGTGGTCGTCTTTGAAGGACAAGCCGGTGCCGCCAACCAATCGGCCATCATCGCGCAAACGGATCAGATACGGACCTGCCGGCCATCGTTCCCATTCCTGCGCGCCGAACTCGAGGAAGCCTCGTGTGTCCGCAATCGATCGATGCTGCGGCCATCCGAGGAATTTCGTGACGTCGGGATCGCTGGCGTAGCGCTCGAAGATCGACTCCGCGTCGGTTGCGCTCGGTGGGGACAACGCGAGACGCGCGGTTTCGATGTGCAGTGGGGCTTTCATGGCAGTAGTTCTATCGTACCCGAGCCGTCATCCTCCAAACACCAGACGGACGTTCACGATCCCTTTCTTGATATCGAGGTCTGTCTCGGTGCGCGGCAGCTTCGCGCCGCGCGGGATTCGCGGGACAACCTCTTCCTTCGTGAACTGCTCGGGATACGAACTGTCGTACACGTCGCCGGGGCCGATTCGCCACACCTTGCGCAGAACCGCGGCATCACTCGGCGCGAGATTGACGAACTCCACCGTTCCCAGCCGAAACTGTGGCCCTTCCGTAACGCGCATGTCGAATGAGACCTGCCGGGTCGAGTCATCCAAGCGTGGCGCGTACGTCGTTCTTTGAACAAGATAACCCTGCCCCGAATACGCGCGCCCTATGCGACGGAGTGCGTCATCGAGCTTCGACATGGCAGCGACCTCGCCGGCCTTGATCCCGAGCAGCGCATCGAGATCGGGTGAAGCCAGAGCCGCATTGCCAGTCCAGACTGCGCCGGCAAATGAATACGGCTCACCCTCGTTGACGCGCAACGTAGCCGTCACGCTGCAGTCTTTTCCGGCGTCAAGAGTGGTCACCGGTTCGTCGAAGGTTGCGCCCCAGAATCCTTGGCGGCGATAGGCGTCCACGAGCGTGCCCGTTGACGCGTTCACCAGGAACGTGCGCGAGTAGTTGCTACCGATTGACGTCTTCAATGCAGCGGCGAGGTCCGACTGCGCAAGCGCGGAGGCGCCTTCGAAGCGCAGCGCGCAGATCGTGGGGCCCGGGTCGACGACACGGAACAGATAGCCTTCCACTCCCTTGTTGAGAACCGCCTGTGGCAGAAAATCGACGCGCCCCTGCAGGCGGTTGGACGCCAGCAACTGCTGCAACGCCTGAGTGATTCGCTCCGGAATACCGGCCGTCGCTGGAGCTGTCCCGTCGAATGATGGAAGCACATCTCGAACCGCTGCCACGACCTGCGCGTCGGTGAACCAGATGAAGTTGTCGAACACGACCGGGACCGTCCATTCGGCCTCCTCGATTTCAAACGTCACGATAAGACGACCGCCTTCGGTGACGTATCGGTAGCTGACCTTCTTGAACAGTCCCGTTGCCGCCATCCGTTCCGCGGCGGCGTCGAGGTGGGGAATCGACGCTGGCTTGCCGATCTCGAGAGCGCTGACTTTCTTGATCTCGTCAACGCTGTAGCGCCGGGCGCCGGTGACCTGCAGGTCACCAAGTTCCATGGATGCCTGGTCCGTTTGTCCCGTTGCCTGCGTGTGACTGTCCGGGGAAAAGGCGGCCAGCAGAAACAGCAGGAGAAACGACCGCATGGCGTCTCGGATTCTAACAAAGAGGCACATTCGGTTAGACTCCCGCGTATGCATCCGGCCGCCCCGGTCTCGGCGAGCGATCGGCTGGAAACCCTCGATGTTCTCCGTGGCTTCGCGCTGCTGGGGATCCTCGCGATGAACATCAGGGCCATGGCGGGACCCTTCAGCGCCTACATGAACCCGCTTTCGTTCGATTACACGGGCGCAAGCCGCGCCGCCTACATCTTCACAAGCGTCGTCTTCGATCTGAAGATGATGGGGCTGTTCTCCATGCTCTTCGGTGCGGGGGTGTTGCTGTACGCCGCCAAAACGACCGAGTCGGGCAAGCCGCCGCGTGGACTCTGGTTCCGACGGATGTTCTGGCTCCTGGCGTTTGGCCTGGCTCACGCGTATCTCATCTGGGAGGGCGACATTCTCGTGCCCTACGCGCTCTGCGGCATCCTGCTGCTCTGGTGGGTGCGCCGGTTGCCGGCCTGGGCCCTGATGACCGGTGCGGTCCTCATGCTCGCCGTGGGCGCCGTGTTGTCAGTTGGCCACGGCATCGCCTGGGAGTCGATGAGCGAGGCCGAACGAGCGGAAGAAGCTCAAATGATGATGGCCACGCCGGAGCAGGCCCGCATGCAGGTCGAGGGCATGCTCGGAAGCTACCTCGAAGTCGTCGCGCATCGCGCGCCGTTCGTCTTCATGGCCCAGACATTCTTCTTCCTCGCGTTCTTCCTCTGGCGCTGTGGCGGGATGATGCTGCTCGGGATGTCGCTGTACAAGTTGGGTTTTCTAGACGGTCGCAGTTCACCCGGACTCTACGCGCTCGTGGCGGCAACCTGTATTCCGGCCGGCCTTGCGCTCGCGTGGTATGGAGCTATCGAGCTCGAACGCGTCCGCTTTGCCATGCCCCAGCGCACGATCGCGGACCTGTGGAACTACACCGGCGCCGTCTTCGCCTCCGTCGGTTATGCGGCGGTGTTGATCATCGTGGTGAAGCGCGGAGCGTTCGGTGCGCTCCGCAGGAGCCTCGCGGCCGTCGGCCAGATGGCCTTCTCGAACTACCTGCTCCAGAGCGTGATCACATCGGTGCTGTTTCTGGGATGGGGCTTCGGCCTGGCCGGCCAACACGACTACGCGGATCAACTGCTGGTGGTTGCAGCCGTCTGGGCTTTCCAGCTCGTCGCGAGCCCGTTGTGGCTCGCGCGCTACCGCTTCGGTCCGGCCGAGTGGCTGTGGCGCTCGCTCACGTATTGGCAACGGCAGCCGATGCGGCGCGACACGCGGCCACCGTCACCTCTCGGTGCCGCTGCCGGCGCGTAAGCACAGCCCGATCGTTCACATCCACCCGAGCTGCTTGAGACTGACAGCGTCGTTCCAGATCTTCGTCATGTGCTTGATACGGCCGCCGTCAAATTCCATGACGTAGACGTAGTCCGCCTCCACTCGTTTTCCAGTTGGAGGCACGGGCCCGCCATCACCGGTGTGAGTGCCACGAAAGATGCCATACGCAGCCACGTGATTCCGCCGGTCGTCGACCGCGAACGATCGCAGTTCGTAGCGGCCGTCAGGTATGGGCGTGAAGAGGCCCTTCATCCAGTCCGTGTATCCCTCCAACGTTTGCACGCTCGCCAGCGCGCCCGCCTGCGCGGAAAAGGTCGCCCCGGGATGGCAGTAGTTCTTGCAGACATTCCATCCCTTGCCGGTCTCGCACGCGTCGAAGAAATGCTCAGCGGTTTCTTTAATCGAGCTCATCATCGCCCTCCGGATCGACGTGTTCAAATAACATCAGCGCCTCGTCACTCACACCCGGAGTGTCGAAACGAGTCGTGATCTTACTTCAGCTCTCCGCGCAGGCAGTTCGGAGTACCCGGCGAACTCCCGCTATGGCCGATAGCTGCTCAGAATCAGGCCGTCCTTCTTCAGCTTCTCGTGGCACGCGAAGCACTGCTCCGGCGACGGCGTCGCGGCGCGCTCGACCTTGCTGTCCTTGACGAACCGCTGAAATCCCCAACCGCCTGTCTTGGCGAAGCGCTTCGAGTCCTTCACCATCACATCGACCTGACGACGCGCGCCTTCCGCGAACACACCGTTGTTGTCCTTCATCTCCAGCCAATCGAACACGACGATCGATCCCTCCGGAAACGCGCGGCTGCGATAGCCGGTCATCGCTTCGGGGTTCGCATAAATGTGATGAAAACCACCGTTCGTCGCGAAACTCTGATGAGCGGGACTGACCAGCTCGCTCTTGACGTGCACCCAGTTGCGATATTCCTCGGGATACGTCACTTGTGCATCGCCGGACACCTGCCAGCCGAGTGCGCTTCCTGACAGGGCCAGCAGCATGAGGCCTGTTGCGAGTTTCATACGTGCTCCGTGATTAACCTCTCACCCACGATGAACGAACCTGCGTACTCTGCCTCTTCCCGAAGAACGAGGATAGCTGATCAGCGACGAGCCCTCATCGCTCCTCCCGCCCGGCGCTCGTTTGTCTCGGCGCCTCGACGACCGGCAACGTCGCGCATCCACGACTCCGTCCGACGTACCTTCCGGAACGAAGCCGGCGTAGTACATGACCACGTGAAAGACCGCTACGATTGCCAGCCACACGCCATCTAGCGTGCCTCTCTCCCCCAACGCCCAGTATTGCGGCGCCACCAGGAACACGAGCAACGCCACCACGGCCACGGGGTGCAGCGTCATTCGCCCCTCGATGACGCAGCCGGCCTCCACCGTCCGGATGCGCCCGAGAATCCGCGGCGCGTACGTATTCATGCCGCGGATCAGCGGCACCAGGCGGAAACGTTCAGTGTTCACTGTGCCGACAAACCGAGTGTTAGGGGACGTCGGGCGACGCCACCCGTGACGCGGAGCGGTCTGCTCCGCCATCCGCCGTGCGACGTCGATCGGTGCGCGATCGGACCCGATAGAAAACCGATGGTAGGGTAGGCTCAACATCTTCCGTTGTGTGTCGCCGGGTAACGCAACAACCGGCGCCGGTCAAGCAAGTCTATATCTCGCTCTTCCATCCGTTCGGCGCAGGTAGACTCGAACCCATGGTTCGAGGTCCATATGGTCCGGCTAACCTGTCCGCCGAAGCCTTGGCGGAGGTGGAAGCCGGACACTACAAACGAGCCCCGAGCCCCGAGCCCCGAAAACACGCTACGTACGCGACTTCGGATACATCGTCTTCCCCCCAACGACCGTCCTCACGACCTTGATGTCCTTGATCTGGTTGGGATCGACGTCATGGGGATCCTTCTCCAGCATCACGAAGTCCGCGAGCTTGCCGGCTGTGATCGAACCCTTGATGCCTTCTTCCGACGATGCATACGCGCCGTTGATCGTCGCGACGCGAATGGCCTCGTCGACGGTGATCTTCTGGTTCGGGCCCCACTCGCGGCCTCTGTAATCCCGCCGCGTCACCATGCTCTGGATGGCCATCAGCGGCTCGAATGGTCCGGGGCCGTAGTCCGAGGCGCCGGGGACGATGATGCCCTGATCGATGAATGAACGATGCGCGAACATCCAGCGCAGTTTGTCGTCGCCGTACTGCGCCCACTTTTCACCGTGGTAGTAGACATACGTCCAGAAGGGCGTTGGAATGCAGCCGCATGCCTTGATGCGCCGCAATAGATCCGGATTGACGAGCGTGCAGTGCTCGATGCGATGCCGGCGATTCGGATCCGGCCAGCGCTGCAGCACTTTCTCGTAGGACTTGAGCACCATGTCGATGGTGACGTCGCCGTTCGCGTGCACCCCGATCTGAAAATTGTTTCGATGACCGTCCTCGACCGCCTCGTCGAGCGCCTGCTGCGTCATCGTCAGGATGCCGTAGTCGTCGGTTCCCACATACGGTGTGGACATCCGCATCGTCCGTTCGGACGCCGATCCGTCGGCCGCGTACTTCAGACCGCCAATCCTGATCCACTCGTTGCCGAACCCGGTGCCAATGCCGGCTGCCTTCAAACCGTCCACGATGTCGCGGCCGCGGATCATCATGTAGGCGCGGTGACGAAGTCCGCCCGCGTGATAGGCATCCTCATAGGCCTGCACTCGTGAACGCCCGGCGCCGGCGTCGTGAACCGACGTCAGGCCAGCAGCGGTCAAGAGGGCGGAAATGTGCATCATCCCGTTCTTTCCACGCTCGCGAGACTGCTCTGGCGTGAAGTCCTCGCGCTTCCCTACCCGGTTGAAGACCCCACGAGCGAGCTCCGCCACGCGGCCGTTCGGTTCACCTGACTCGTCGCGAAAGAACCGGCCATGCTCGGGATCGGGTGTCTGTCGAGTGACGCCGGCCAATTCGAGCGCCTTGCTGTTGTAAAAGGTCGTGTGACCGCCTCGATGATTCACTTCGACCGGATGATCCGGTACGGCCTCGTCGAGATGCTTGCGATGCAGCGGCACGTCCAGCTTGGTGTCGTCGAACATGTAGGCTTCAATCCAGAAGCCCGGAGGCGTGTCCGCAGCCTTTTTGCGTAACGCAGCCTGCAGTTCCTTCACCGTACGGACGTTGGCGTTGACCCCGTAAAGCTCGTTGACTCCACTTGGGTGACAGTGGGTATCGATGAAGCCGGGGAAGACCGTCATCCCTGCACCATCGATGACCTGAGTCCTGCGGCTCGCGAGATTCTTGACGTCGCTGGTGCTGCCAACGGCAACGAACCTGCCGTCCTTGATCGCGAAGGCTTCAGCTCTGGGCTGCGCGGTCTCGCTCGTGTAGATCCGCGCGTTGACGACGACCAGGTCCGGCTCCGGTGCAAACGTGACAGCCGTCTGCTGCGGTTCGTCTGCCGCCCGGCCTCGAAGCCCGAGGGCCGCGCCGCCCAGGAGGGCGCCGAAGCCGAGAAACTCCGCTCGCGAGATCTCTGTCCATTCATGCCACCCCTGCAGCCAGCATCATCTGCGCGGCCACCAGCGTCCTACGTTCTGGCAGTAGAGATCGTATTCTCTCCCGAACATCTGTCGCAGCGTTGGCTCTTCGAACACACGTACGAATACGTGCATCACCAGCAGGAAGACCGCGACATAGCCCAGCAGCGGCAGCGATCGATAGAAGATCGCGGCGCCAAGAACAGCGGCCGCGGCGCCTATGTACATCGGGTTGCGCACGAAGCGATACGGACCCTGGGCGACGAGCCGGCGCGGTGGATCGAAGGGCGCCGGAGTGCCTCGTCCGACGAACACGAACGTCAGAATGCACCACAGCGCAAGCGACGCGCCGGCGGTTCCCAGCACCATGCCTGCCGCCTGCCAGACGCCAAACCACCCAGGCCACTCGACCCCTGCGGCGGCCAGAATCCTGGCGGGCAGGAATATCAGGAGGAGGCCGATAAAGAGCGTCGAGTAGGTCACCGCACGTGCGAGTACGAACATGTTCGGCCGTCCAGTCGCATCTTCAGCTGAACTTCACGACGGAGCCGACTGTCGTAGCAGCCGCCAGGCCCACACACAGAGGGCGGCCGCTGCGAAAGTGAGGATGAGATACCACGGATCGGTCGCGAAGCGAGGCCACTCGACGATGATCCGCAGGATGTGCGCGATGGTAATCAGCCCAAAGAGCACGCCGGTAGTCAGTAAATAGGCCTTCATGAGATCAGGTCCTGTCTGGTTTGTAGCCTGTCGATCGACGGGGCTTCTTCGGCTGCGCGCGCTGGCGAGACCGTGCGTTGGCCTGGGCGAGTTCGGCGACGCGAGCCAGGACGATCTTGCGCACGAGCGCAGCGGGCAAGGGCTTTTCCGCCTGAAACCGTATCGTGCCCTTCGCCGTATCGTAACCTTCCAGATCCGAGGCGTGGGCGCGGATCACCGCAGGGCTCATGGGAAAGAAGCTACAGTGTTTCGCTGCCGCTCGGTAACAGACGAGCGGCCGGCCGTCGAGCCTGAAGGCCGGTAGCCCGTAGCTGAAACCCTCCTCCGCACGCGGCGCTGCGGCCGCAATAGCGGTTCGGAGCTTCTGCAGCGCCCTTCGTGGCTCGAGCGGCACCGCAGCAAGGTAGGCGTCCACGTCAACTGCGCCTTGCGCTTTGACTTTGGCTTTCATAGATGGATGTTCAGGACGGCTCCTATTCAGCGGCCTCGAACCTTACGTGTGCAGCTGCTTGTCGGTTTGAACAGGAGAATGGGTACCTGGTCGCTTGTTCGTTGCCGACAACTCAGGACGGGACCCGACGAGTTCCCGGAACGATCGCGACGTCCACGACGAACACGACGCTCGAAGAGTATTGACATCGCGACCGTCGTGATCGTTGCGCATGCCGTCAGTACCGTCGCACTCGAGTTCAAGGGCCAAAGGCCCCACACAAACACCCGACAACCAAGTCGTCTTGGCTCGGATCGACAGCATCGTATCGTGAAAGAACCCACAACGCATCGAGGCAGACATTCAGTCTCCTCAGGTTGCGGCTGGGAGAATCGGCCGGTAAGATGCGAGCGCGCATGTCGAAGATCCTCATCCTCTCCGGCCTCACACTTCTCACGCTCACAACAGGGCTGCGAGAGCCACTCGGCCTGGCTGCCGAGCAGACGCTGGCGCCGTCATGGCCGCAGTGGCGCGGGCCGCTCGCCTCGGGTGTCGCGCCAACCGGCGATCCGCCGACGACGTGGAGCGAGACCCAGAACGTTCGCTGGAAAGTGCCCATCCCGGGAAGCGGCGCATCGACGCCGATCGTCTGGGGCGACACGATCTATCTGCAGACCGCCATCGCAACCGGCGATCTGAAACCCACTCAGCAGAACTTCACCGTCGATTTCCAGCGCACTGGCGAGAGCGTGTACTACGGCCAAGCCTACGTCCAGTCGAAGCAGGACCAGGTATTCCAGGTGCTCGCGATCGATCGCGCGACGGGCAGCCTGCGGTGGAGCAAGACCCTGCGGACCGAGCAGCCGAAAGAGGGCCGCCACCCGACGAATACGTACGCGTCCGCCTCGCCATCGACCGATGGCACGCACATCATCGCGTTTTTCGGCTCGCGCGGACTCTACGCGTTGACGATGAAGGGCGACGTCGTGTGGGAGAAAGACTTCGGCGAGATGGACACGCGCAACGGGTGGGGCGAAGGCGCGTCGCCGGCGCTCTATCAGAATCGCGTGATCGTCACGTGGGACCACGAAGGTACGTCGTTCATCGCCGTTCTGGACAAGGAGACGGGCAAGGAACTGTGGCGGCGCGAGCGCGACGAGCCGACGACCTGGGCAACGCCGCTCATCGTGCCGGTCGGATCGCGCACGCAAATCATCACCAACGGCACCAAGAACATCCGCGGATACGACCTCGAGTCAGGCGAAGTCCTCTGGCAAGGGCCTGGCCTGACCTTCAACTCCATCCCCTCTCCCGTTTTCGGCGACGGCATCGCCTACCTGACGAGTGGATTCTCGGGCAGCGCACTCCTTGCCGTAGATCTGGCCAAAGCGCAGGGAACGATCGCTGAGGGCGCAGGGTTGTTGTGGCGTCGGGATCGCGATACGCCGTACGTTGCCTCGCCGCTGCTGTATCAAGGCTCGTTATACGTGTTCAAACACCTGAGCGGCATCATGACCGTGCTCGACGCGCGCACGGGCGAGACGCAATTCGGGCCGTCGCGTCTTTCCGAGGTTCCGGATCTCTACGCCTCCCCCGTCGCGGTCGCGGGGCGGGTCTATATTGCCAGCCGCGACGGCGCGGTCGTCGTCCTGAAGCATGGCAAGAAGCCTGAAACGCTGGCGGTCAATCGGCTCGACGACGGCTTCGATGCGTCGCCAGCGATCGTGGGCGACGAGCTCTACCTGCGAGGGAGAAAGTCCCTCTACCGAATCTCGACAAAGTAGATCTACTGGTTACTGACGACGAAACCAAGATCCGCTGCGAACGCGCTCGCCACGTCTTTCGATATCGAGCGCGAAACGAGAAGCACATTCTCAAAGGCATCGTGCCAAAAGAGGATCCGTCGATCCCTCATACAACGCGAGGTGATCCAGAAGCTCAGGTTCCGCGTGCGTCCTGGCGAGGCCTGACAACCCGGCCGCAAAGCCTGAAGAGAAACGGCAACGGAACTGACGTGGCCGTGGAAGAGGGTCTGGGTCGCCGCAGGATAGTCACCCTCCTCCCGGTTCGACTCGTAGAACTGGATGACATCGCTGGCGACCGAGGTACTTCCGCGTAGAACGTGGTGCCTGAGGAAACTTCCAGAGCGCCTCGAAGAATCGCGCGCTGTCGACTGTTCCTTCCAACTCCCAGAAGTTGAAGCAGTCATTCACGCAGTCTTCTCGGCCAGATAGCAATACCGCGAGAGGCGGCGCTCTGCCGAGAGCCGGTGCACCACCATCAGAAAACGCTGCAGGCCTGCGAAGTTCGCCTCACCCTCACGCGGCACCAGGTCCTCGCGATGCCGCTCGCGCGCGTCGTGCCAACGTTTCGCGATGGTCTCGGCGGACGCGGTCACATCCTCGCTCGCCAGGAGCGTGAATCCCGCACGGGCGATGAGGCGCTCGTTCTCTCCTGGCGGTACGAATAGATAGAAGCCGATGGAACTGCGGATCGCCAGTTCCTCCTGAGACACCAGACCCGTGAGGATCATGGCGTCCGTGAACAGCACCCGGCCGCCTGGCCGAAGGACGCGGTGCCAGTCCTCGAGCACCTCCAGGCGATTCGAGATGTGGCACATCGCATCGTTCGAGAGCACCGCGTCGAAGCTCGACGCCGGGAATGGCATCGGGTTACTCGCGTCTACGACCTGAAACGTGACGCGATCGGCGACACCTTGCGACTCGGCCAGCCGCGCGCCATTACTGATCCCATGTTCATTGATATCGACGCCCGTTACGCGGCAACCGCGTTTCGCCGCCAGGTACACAGCCGGACCGCCGGAGCCGCTGCCGACTTCCAGCACATGGCTGTCCTGCCGCACCTGTGCCCGATCGGCAAATCGAAGCCACTCGGGCGCGGTGAGCCAACTGCTCTGCCCGATGTCCTCGCCGAAGGCATCATGCCGCACCGCAGCTTCTGCGCGGCTTGCGAAGTCCGCGTAGACGTTGTTGTACAAATCCACTGATTCAGGCATGTTGCCTCCCTTGCGACCCCAGAATCGACCAACGCGGCGGCCCGGCTAACCAGGCGAGTCCCGAGCCCCGAGCCCCGAGCCCCAGTCCCCGAGCCCCGAATCCCGAGTCCCGAGCCCCGAGTCCCGAGCTCCCGTGGCCCCGAATTGCAGCTATTCTTATTCCGACCGATAGAGTAAACGAGACTCCCCTCACCGTCTGGCTGCATGAAAATCCTCTACGTCGCCACTGACCGTCGTGCCGCGGAGCTTGCCGCCTACGCGCTTCGCAATATTGCACATGATGTCAAGGTTTCGTGGGCCGGATCCCAATCGGCCGCCCTGGCCTGGGCCGACGGCAACCGGGACCTCGCCGCCCTGATCTTCGAAAGCGAGGTGCAGGACCCAGGCTGCCCGGCTTTTGTGGGGCGTCTCCGGGAACAGGGACTGACCGCGCCAATCTTCGTCGTCTCGCCGGACCAGGACGGGGGTCTGCCCGCCATGCTCGGGACGGGGCCAGACGACTATGTCGTGAGCAACCAGTCCCTCCTCGCCGACCTGCCGGACAGCGTCCGCCGGGGGCTTCAGCGGGCGCAGAATCGCGACACCCTCGCGCAGAAACTTCGGGAGGCCGTCACGGCACTCGAGCAGATGCGCCAGCAGAGGGCGACCGAGGCCGCGGCCGCGGCCGCGAAGCTCAAACAGCGCGAAGCGGAACTCGGCACCGCGCTCGACGAATCCATCGCGTTCAGGAGCGCCCTCGAATTCAGAGTCACCGTCGTCGAAGCTGCCCGTCAGCAGGCCGAACGGCAGGCGTCGAATCGAGCAGGCAGCCGCCGTGGAACGCCAGGCGGAACTCGAAGCGAGGCTGATTCAGGAAGCATCCACCCGGGAGGTGCTCCAGCGCAAGCTTGCCGATGCAGAGAAAGCGCGCCAGGAGGCGCAGCAGCGGCACGCGCAGGAACTAAAGGCGGCCGCCGTCGATCTCGGCAGGCGTCAAGTGCAGTTCGACGCTGGATTGGCGGCTGCGGAGGCGGCGCGGGATGCCCTCGAACAGAAACTCGCGGAGTCGCACGCCGCGCTGGAACGCTCCGAGGAACACCGAGAGTCGGATGCGGCACTGGCTGCCGACGACCTGGCCCGGCGAAAAGCGGAATACGCGCCGCCTCGCCGGGTCACCCGTTCACCGATTCGCTCTCCACTCAGTTGAAAACTGCCGTTGCGGCGCTCGAAGAGGCCAGGCGTAGCCGGTCAGCCGAGAGTGCCGCCGCGGCCGACCATCTTGCCCAGCGTGAGAAGGAGCTGGGCGCGATGCTCGCCGAAGCGGCCGACGCCCGGGCAACGCTCGAACGCCGGCTCGCGGAGACCGAGGCCGCCCGCCAGCTCGCCGACGATCGTGGGTCGGCTGAACGTGCGGCTGCCGCGACGCGTCAGAAGGAACTCGAGGCGCGACTCGCGGAGGCAGCAGCGATCCGCTCAGCGCTCGAGCGGAAGCTCGAGGATGCGGAAGCCGCGCACCACGAGGCGCACGAGCGGTTGACGTCGGAGTTGACGACGGCTGCGGCGCGGCTTGCGGAACGGCAAGAGGAGTTCGACCGAGCGGCGTTACAGGCCGTGGCCACCCAGGAGGCGCTCCAGCAGCAGCTGCGCGATGGTGCCGCGGCGCTCGAGCGCGCTCGTCAGGAACGCGCCGAGGAAGCCTCCGCGGCGTCGCAGCATCTCGCCCGCGCGAAACGGCGCTGGTGAGCTCGCCCAGGCGGCCGCGATCCAGACCGCGCTCGAACGTCAGCTTGGCGACAGCGAAGCCGCCCGTGAGCTCGCCGACGAGCGGGCGACGGTTGAACTCGCCGCCGCCGCACGGCGTGAGGCGGACCTCGAAACGAAGCTCAATCTGGCCGCGAACACGCGGACAGCGCTCGAACAGCAGCTCCGCGACGCGAATGCGGCACACGAACGGGCGCAGGAGGAACGCATTGCCCACGCTGCGGCTTCGGCTCGGCACCTTGCCCAGCGCGAAACCGAGCTCGGTGCGCGACTCGAGGAAGCCGCCGAGACGCAGACGACGCTCGAACGCCAACTCGCCGAGGCGGGCGTCGCCCGTGAGCTCGCCGCCGAGCGAGCGGCGGCGGAACTGGCGGCCGCTGCACAAAGCCGGTCGGAACTCGAAGCGCGGCTCGAACAGGCAGCGAGCACGCGGCTGGCTCTCGAACAACAGATTCGAGATGTCAATGCGACACTCGATCAGGCGCAGCAGGAGCGCGTCGAGGAGATTACCGCTGCGGCCCGGCATCTTGCGCGGCGTGAAACAGAACTCGGCGCGATGCTCGCCGAAGCTGCCGCGATCCGGAGCACCCTCGAAGGTCAGTTGGCCGACGCCGAAGCTGCGCGTCACGCCGCGGCCGAACGCACGTCGATTGAACGGGCGGCAGCCGCACAACGTCAAGCCGAACTCGAATCGCAGCTGGATCAGGCAGCGACCACGCGCTCAGCGCTGGAGCAAACACTCGCGAATGCGCAGGCGGCACACCGCGAGGCGGACGAGCGGTACAAGTCCGAACTGAGCCTCGCGGAAGCGCAACTTGCTGAAAGCCAGGCGGAGTACGCCGCACGGTTGTTACAGGCCATCGCCGCGCGCGATGCGGTGGAGCACCAGCTGCGTGATACGGCGGCTGCACTGGACGGCGTTCAAAAGGGACGCGCGGCAGACGCCGTCGCCGCGGCCGAGCATCTGGCGCGCCGCGAAGCAGAGCTCGGCGCGATGCTCGCGGACGCCGCCGAGATCAGGAGCACGATCGAACGACGGCTCACCGAAACCGAGGCGGCCGCTCACCTCGCCGACGAGCGCGCAACCGCCGACCGTGCTGCTGCCGTGCAGCGACAGACGGAACTCGAGGCGCGTCTCGCTCGAGAGGCTGAATCGCGGCAGGCACTCGAAAGAGATCTCGCGACCGCACGCCAGGAATCTCGAGACCTGGGCCAGGAACGAGACAGGCTGCAGCAGACACTGTCCACCGCCCAGGAACAGATCCAGCGACTCACTGCTGTGCTCGGCGAGGAGCGCGAGGGCCGTGGCCGCGATCGAACGACAGCCGAAAACGAGCGCGTCAGGCTCTCCGCTGAATACGCGGAGTTGCAGCGAACGCTGGATGAGACCCGCGCCAACTACCAGTCTGTCAGGCGTGTCGCGAGCGAACATGTCGCGGAAGTGGCCAGGCTCGGCGCACTGCTGACCGACCGCGACATGCAGCTACAGGAACTGACTGCACGTCACCAGTCGTCGCAGCAGGCGGCAATGGACGCCATCGCCGGGATTGAGAACAAGCTGCAGGCGGCGGTGGAAGCCGGCAATCAGCAGGCGGCGGCGTTCCAGGCAGAGATCAAGGCCCTCAGGCGCGAGTTGGATGCCACGCGAAGCGATCGTGATGCCCAGCGCACGAAAGCCGATCGCCTGCCGCACCTGCAGAACCAGCTCGACGAGAGCCGCGCAGAAATTCGCCGTCTGTTCGAACACTCCCCCTACGGCATCTGCCGCGTGGGTCGAGATGGCGCCATCGTCCGGGTGAATCGCGCGCTGGTGCGCTTGCTCGGTTATCGATCGGCCGACGAGCTGCGGGCGATCGATTTCGCCACGGGCATCTTCCAGTCCGGAGAGGATCTGCGGTTCCTGATCGACCGCTGCCTGAGCTCCGATGCGAAGGAAACGGTAGAGACCACCTGGAAGAGAAAGGACGGCCGCCGGCGCATCATCCGCTTGCTGGCGTTCGCCGCGCCGGCCGAATCAGTCGAGATGATCGCGGAGGACATCACGGATCTCCGCACGACGGAAGAAAAACTCGGTCTGGCGCAACGGATGGAGGCCGTGGGACGGCTGGCATCAGAAGTCGCCGTCACCTGCAATCACTTGTTGCGCGACGTCAGCGAGGACGGCCATCAGTGGCTGGATGCGATTGGCAACGATACGGCACTGCGCCGCCGTGGTGAACTGCTCCTCGGCGAAGTCACGCGCGCCGCCAGCTTCCTGCGCCAGATCGCCGTCTACGGCGAGCAACAGACGAGCGCGCTCGAACCCGTGAACGTGCACGACGTCCTACGCAGCCTCGAGCCCGTGCTCAAGCGGGTGGCCGGCGACGAGATCGAGTTCGTGCTGCCGAAGACCTCGCGTCCGCTCAACGTCGACGCCGGAACGGAGCGCGTCGAGCGAATCCTGGTCAACGTCGCCGGCTACGCGCGTCAGCGCATGCCGAAGGGCGGGCGGTTGAAGATCGACCTGGCGAGAGTGATGGTAGACGGTAAGTTCCTCGCGAAGTACCCAACGTCCGTCCGGGCGCTCATGCGCTGATCACCGTCACCGAAGAGAACAGCAAGAAACCGTCGGACTGGCCGAATGGACACAAGAACGAACGTATCGATGCCAACGACGTGCAATCGTCCACCGACAAACCTGGGGTGGATGTCGGAGTGCTGCTGGAACTGATCGGCGACTGCGGTGGTCACCTGTGGATGACGGCCGAACCGTCGGGGAACATGGTGCTGAAGATCCATCTCCCACAGCGCGTCTCCGACGGTCTCGCCGACCCGCAGACGCCAGCGCCGCGCCCCGTCGATGAGCGCGCGGCGGGACGCTGGTTCGGGCACTAAGCGGTCAGACCGCGGTCAGCAGCCAGGTCGAGACTGACGTCTCACCTCCCGCAGCGTCCGGGCGGTAAGGATACGCCGTCGAGCGCGTGGCCGCTCAGTTCGCACGAATTCTAGGAAAGAACCGGCCGGTCCGTTCCATGTACGTTCGATATCCCGCTCCAAAGCGCGCCACCAGGTTCTCTTCTTCAGTCCGCGTTCGGATCACGAGCAGACAAAAGAGCACCACTCCGGTAATCAGCAGGAACCAGTTCGCGGCTATCAAAGAAATTGCCAGCGATAGCAACCCACCGGCGACATAGAACGGGTGGCGGACCCACCGATACGGTCCGTGCAACACCAGTGTGTGTTGCTGCCGTGTGACAACCGTATCCGTCAAGTTCGGCCCGAGACTGCGAAAGGTCCACACCATCAGGACCAGGCCGATGGAAAATAAGCCGACGCCGACCGATCTGAGCCAGACTGGAAGTGGCATTGACGACCAGGCCAACCAGGCCGGATTGATCATCCACGCAAACGCTCCGAACCAGAACGCCGCGCCAGCAGGGCGCAGCGTCGCGAGGATGAAGATGCCCTCCTGAGTCCGATCGAGCTTCTCGCGCGTCGCCTGTGACTTGACCCTATAGTAGATGGCAATGGGCAGGGTTATCAGGAAGCCAACTATCAGTAAAACGCGAAACGTCTGATCGTGGTTCATTGGCGTGCGAGTGGCCTGTGCATTCGAGGTCAGTGGCCGAGTCGACGCGCGCTACTGCGCCAGGCTCAAGGCGCTGATGCCGGCACCCAGAGTGAAACTCGATCCGACCGCGCCCACTACCGCCGTGCTGCGGGTCAGACCGAGCATTCCTCGGATCCGGTAGACGGCCTCCAACCCGGTACAGTGCGCACCCAGAAAGGTATCGAAGACCGAACTCCTTCAGCTTGCTCCCCGTCCACTCCAGGACACTATCGTCGGCGGCAAACAGATGAAACCCGCCAACGGCGGCGAGCACCGGGGCCTCACGCACGACTCGTCGGGCGTGCTCGATCGTGTTGATGATGCCTGCATGGCCACAGCCGCTGACCACGACCAGACCGTCCGCGGTATCGACAACGATCGATGCATCCTCGAGGATGATGTCTTCGACGAGGCCGCCCGAGGTCCGGACCTTGCCGGCACCACTCCAGTTGCGTTCGGGGTGGTTGCGCCGCACGGGCCCGGTGAACCAGACCCCCGGCAGGAGTTCAGCCGGGCCGGCGTGCTCGACGAAGGCACCGCCGAGACCCTCGTACTCTGCCTTCAGCGGCGTCAGTCCGTTGCCTTCAGACCCATCGGGCCGGGGTCGTGGATCGAAGATGCCGCGCGCCACGTGCGCGCGGGAGAGAGCCCGAGCGTTCTTCGTCGCCAGCTCCCGTCTGAGCGTCACGAGCCCGGCGGTGTGGTCGGCGTGATTGTGCGTAATGACGAGGTCCGTCACGCCTGAGAGATCGATACCGAGTTCGGCAGCGTTGCGCAGTACGGTTTCCGGGCGAGCGCCAGTGTCGAGCAACAGTCGCCGGCCGTCCACCTCGACCAGCGCGGCGAATCCCCACTCGCCAATGCCCCCACCGGGATCGCCCGCCAGCATGGTTGAGAGGACCGTGACTTTCACGGAGCGCGCTGGTTCTGCCGCAGCAACCGCCGCCGCGCAGGCGAGGCTGACGCTCAGGGCGATGACACTCGAGCCAATCCGGAGATAGTGGGTCATGTAACGGACAGCCTTCCACGGACGCCGGCCGCCTCCGCGAGTCCAACACGCCGGTGCCGGCTCATTATTGCGCGACGAACGCCACACCGTCGAACCTGGCCACACACGAACTCACGTCGAGCTGACCGACGATGAAGCGGTCTTTGAGGTGCCCCCGGCCGTCGAGCTCACGGCCCGATCCACAGTGATCCAGCGTGTCCAGGAGTCTGTCTCGATAATGTTCGAACGAGGCGATCGCCGACTCGGCCTCCGGCGAACGACTGACTGGAAGCCATCGCAGGATTGCCCCAGCGCCCAACCAGTCCTCCAATGCCGGACGGAGCGAGCCGTCCGGCCACCGCTCCCCGGCCGGAATCACATTGAAGGTCCGTCCGACTCTCAACGCAGCCTCGGCCACCGCTCGAGCGTTCCGCAGACAGCCGGCGAGGAGAACGGGTGTCGTCTGCGCGGCGGCGAGGCTGATCTGCGCACCGTTCGGTGATGGGAGGACGCAGCGCAAGCCGGCCGGCGCGTCGAGATATGACTCGGGCGCCAACGAATATCGGGTTTGTCGTCGACGGCCTGCCAGTTCGGCGTCGTGGCGGCGCGCGAACTCCGCAGCAGAAGGATCGTTCCACGGATACGGAAGAATCGCGGCACCTCGCGAGACGGCGACATCCACGCACGTCGTGAAAGAAAACACGTCGATCACAATGGTGACGTCCGCAGGATCGAGCGCGGTCACCGCTGCCTGACCCCACTCACAGCGACACGCCCATGCCTTTTGACTGAAGGGACGTCATGCTCGGCCAGGGTCACGGCTGCGTATCTCTCGCATCCGTCTAATGCGTCAGCCCGTAGATCACATAATTGACCCCGAGCTTGTACGCCTCGTTCGACGCGTCGAACGGGTACAGCCCCTCTCCCGACCACTCCCAGTATTCCGGCACGTCGTTGTCGAAGTTGGCGACGACCATCAACCGCTTCTGCGGGTCGTTGTCTTCGTAGAGTGCGTAGTAGCTCGGACGAATGCCGGTCATCGGGTGAACGATGCCCTCGATGTCCTGGACGTGGAAGAACGAGCGGAAGATGCGATGCGAGTTGTCGAGTTTGATGAAGCGAGCCTCCGGAAGAACGCGGCGCATCTGTGCCTCGAAGTGGCCCCACTGCTCGGGGCCGTCGAAGTCTTCGAACACCGCGAAGCCGCCCTTCAGCAGGTAGGCACGAAACGCGGCCGCTTCGCGATCGGTGAGACTCCAGAAGCCGGGCTCCCACATGTAGGCGATGGGGTAGTTGAACAGCTCGGGATCATCGAGCGTCAGTAAGAAGGGTCCGATCGGTGCGAACGTCGAGGGCAGTCAGCTCCTTGAGGATCAGGGACAGGTGCTGCTCGGCGCGCGGGTAGTCGTGATTCCAGGCCGCGTTGAAGCCGCGCCTGGAAAACATGGAGTCTGAACCCCAGCGCAAGCGTACGAACGTGAAGCGGCCGTCGTAGGCGACGTCTGTCCGATGCGGCTGGATCGCCGCGTCAGACTGCACTGCTGCAGCCAGCGCAGCGATGAAAACGACGGCGAGCGTGAAGTGCACGCGTCGACGCACGCGGTCATTATCGCTGATTCAGGAGGACCGCGAGGAGCCCTTCGCCGGAGCCTTGCTGCTAGGGCGATACATGCCTGATGGCTCCGATCACATCGTGAGCGGCGTAGAACACCGGCGACAACGGATGGCGTCCTTCACCGAGATCCTCCTCGTCGGCCTCCGCGCCTTTCATTCCGTCGAACGTTCGCACGTAGAATCGCACGCGCCCGACATCCGGCAACGGCGTCTCACCAACCGTGACGAAGTGTGACAGATGCGCTTCAGTAGCGGACAGCACCATCTCGCTGGCGGCGCGGACGCTGTCGTGTTCACCAGCGCCGATTACGCCCCCTCCGTTACTGAAGTACATGCTCGTGGTGCCATCGGCGAGGACGACCAGCGTGGCAACGGCCTCCGGATACGCGGTTTCCATCACGAGGCCCCAGACGCTCGGGCGAGCTGCCGTCGGAGCGAGCCCGAGATCGCTGGCATCAACGGTGAGTGCCTGGTGACGGAGATCGCGAGCCGCATCCGCGGCATCGGGCTTCGGCTTACGACGAAACCACATCATTTCACTCCAGTTCTTGTAGCCTCCGAGCGCCTCGATCGAACGCTCGTGATCGTCCCGTGCTGCTCCAACAGCTGCGCTACCGAGGGTTGACTCTCACGAAACGCCTCCCAGACGGATGCGCACCAGCGATCGATCAGTTCGTCCCGCTCCCGGCCGGCCGGCGCCTCCATGACGTGAATGGCGGTGATTCTCCCGCGCTCGCGCGGCAGTGGGAAGGACGGCCAGGCTCGTTTGCGCTGTCCGAGAATCATGTGGACGCGCTGCACCTGGCGTCCGGTGAACCCCTTCTCGAGATGAAGATAGAGACCGACGAGGGCAAACGTCAGGCCGATCGGCTTCGTGCGATCATCGGCATGTTGCGCCGCCCAGGCATCGACGATGTGCTGATGCAGGAACGCCGGATCGCCGTGAGCCAGCGTGTAGCATTGCAACTGATCGTACGCGTCCTGCTCCGTATGCGTAGGTGCGGCCGAGCGGACGGCGTCTGGGAATTCCATCGTGACCCTCGGTTCATTCCAACACCGCAGTGGCCTCAATCTCGATCAGAAAATCGGGAACCGCCAGGGACGCGACGCCGATCCATGTGCTCGTTGGTGGATTCGTCGGGAACCATTGCCGTAACGCACTGCCGATCGGCTCGAGGTTCTGCGCGGCGTGGTGGACGATGTAGATCCGCAATGCCACGATGTCGGTGAGGCTGCCGCCTGCCGCACGGACGGCGGCCTCAACGTTCCGCAGCGCCTGCCGTGCTTGCTCACCGAGACTCCGGCCCACAATCTGTTTGTTGGCGTCCCAGGCCGTCTGCCCCGAGATGAAGACCGTCCTGGCACCGCTCGCAATCACGATTTGAGAGAACCCGTGCTCGGTGCTCGCAAAAAGAGACGGGGGATTGACGTGTGCTTTTGGCATACAGCGTTCACCTTATACAGCAACCAGGGGGAATCGATCACCAATCCGCTATAATCCGCCCGTTCATGCTTCGCCGCACGCTGCTTCAGATCATCGCCGCACTCGTCGTCTCGAGGCCAATCCGGTCGCTCGCGCGCGTGCTGCAGGCGCCGCCCTTCAAACCTCTCGAGATAGAAACCCTGGTTGCGCTGGCCGACGTCGTGCTGCCAGCCGACCTCGCCTCCGCCGGACGACGGCGTGTCGTCGATCGGTTCGTGGCCTGGTTCGTGAACTATCGCGAGGGCGCGGATATGGGACACGGCTATGGGGCGTCTACCTTGCGAACACCGTCTGGTCCGTCGCCAGCCCTACGCTATCCCGAACAGTTTGCCGCGCTCGATGCGGCCGCAAAAGATCGCGGCGCCGCATCATTCGCGGTGTTGGCGCCGGCCGCGCGGCGGGAAATCGTCGAGAAGTTGCTCAACGAGCCTCGGCCGGTCAACCGCTTGCCCGCGCAGCCGACCGGCGCCAACCTGATCGCCGATTTCATGGGCAGCTACTTCACGAGCGCCGAAGCCTGGGATCGATGCTATCGGGCGGAAATCGGCCGCGATAGTTGCCGGACGCTGGACGACTCCGCCGGCGAGCCACGACGATTCGAGGGGCGCTAGCGCGCGATGCAGAATCACGAATGCGACGTCCTCATCATCGGCGGTGGCATCACCGCCGCGCTCGTCGCGCAGAAGCTCGCCGAGCGCCGTCCGGACTGGTCGGTCATCGTGGTCGAAGCGGGCAAACGCCTCTTCGATGCCGCGAACCGCATGAAGTACCGTCAGCGGAACCTGGATTACAACGAGAACATGTGGCCCGGCGACTACGTCGCCGATCAATCCGCTCGCGGTGTCATTTCGCGAACGATGGCTGTTGGCGGGTCGGCGCTGCACTGGGGCGGCGTGTGCAACCGGTTTTCCGAGGAGGACACGCGCCTGAAGTCGATGTACGGCCTTGCCGTGGACTGGCCGATCGAATGGAAGGAGTTGGAACGCTACTGTTGCGAAGCGGAACGGCGCCTCGGCGTGTCCGGCGAACCGAGCCCGCTTCCCGAGGATTGGCGGAGTGAACCCTACCCGATGAAGGCCATGCCGATGACCTGGAACCTGATCCAGCTCAAGGCGTGGGCGGAAAAGAGCGGCATCAAGTTCTGGACGACGCCCCAGGCGAAGAATACCGTCGAAGGCTATGACGGCCGGAGCATCTGCCGCCGGTGCAACACCTGCGAAATCTGTCCGACGGGCGCCCGCTACTCGCCGGACTGGACCTTCAAGAAGCTGCTGACCGGGAAGAACTTTCAACTTCACGACCAGACGCTCGTTCGACGCCTCGCGCTCGACGAGCGCAGCACGCGCGTCGCCGTGGCGCATGCAGTCCGCGAGGACGAGACCGGCGCCGCCCTTCAGTATCGAGCTCGCACCTTCATCCTCGCCTCCGGGTATTGCTGGAGCCCACACCTGCTGCTGTCGAGTACTGACCGCCGTTTTCCGAATGGACTCGCCAACTCGTCGGACCACGTCGGTCGCTACATGACGGGACACCTCGCCTATCAGACGACCATTGATCTGGATGCGAAGGTCTTTCCGGGGATGAACGAACAGCACAGCCTGATCTCGCGGCAGTATTTCCGTTGCCGGCCGGATCAGCCGTACGTTCGCCACGACCTGCGGATCTGGGAGAGCGCGGGAGGCCGCGGACCGCAGCTCAGGGATGCGAGCGGAACGCTGCTACTCGGCGATGCGCTGATGGCCGACTGGCGCACGCGGATCTCGCGCGGCACTGCGCGGGTCCGCGCGTACTACGATGTCCACCCCGACAAGGACAGCCGGCTGACGCTCGACCCGTCGAACAAGAATCGATTCGGCGATCCACTACCGATGATTCAGCACCGGGTCGACCCCGCAAGCGAGGCGCGTGCGGCCGCCACGCGGGAGCACATTCAGAATGTCTTTGCTTCGCTCGCGAAGGCCAACGATGGGCGGGTCGGCCAAATCACCGGCTTGAGCTACCAGGATCACCCCGCCGGCGGCTGTCGCATGGGTACAGACCCGGCGACGAGCGTCGTCGACAGTCACGGCCGCGCGCACGATCATGACAACCTGTTCGTCGTCGGCGCGCCAACGCTGCCGACAGGCGGGTGCACGAACGGCACGCTGACGTTCGTCGCGCTGGCGCTCAGGTCCGCCGACGAGATCGCGCGAGCAGGCTGACGTCGGGCCGTTTCTGCATCACGTCAGCGACAGCTTTCTCTGGACCCCGGCCGCTTCCAACCACTGGCCTGTATCGGTGTACTGCTGAAAGCGAACGACCTTGCCGTCGCGCAGCCGCCAGATGTGAGCGAACTGTGCGTCCACCGGCACGCCCGTCGCTTTCATCGTTCCCCGGTACCGCCCTTCGACGACAACCGTGTCGGCGCCCTCTATGAAGTGCTGAGGAGCGACCGCGAAGCCGTCCACGTCGGTGACGAGGCGCTGAAAGACTCCTTCGGCGACGGCCTGCGGTCCTGTGTACGGATTGCGATCGGCATAGAGGAAGCCCTCGGCTTCCATCCAATGGATCTGACCGTCGAAAGCGCCCAGGTACTGCCGCGACGTCCCCTCTGGCAAACGCGTCGTACAGGCCCTTGACGACCTCGCCGTTGCTACTCATGTGTACCTCCTAAAACGTCATCCGACGCGCTCCTCCCGCGCGAGGGTGCGTGTGATGCGGAGGCTTACCGTAGCCTGTACGAGTGCTTCAGTCAATGGCCGTGGGAGCGAGTGTCAAAGCGAGTCGCTCGCGAATAGGCTCCTTCACCGCATTCCTGAGTATCACGCGACCCCAATGTACCCGTGGAGAGCCCGAGCCGATCCAGCCATCCCGACGCAACGCGCCAGCTATCAGTGTGTTGAGCATGCCGTGGCCTACCAGCATGATCGAACCGTGTGTCAACGCCAGGCTGGCCAACTGATCGGCGGCGCGCTCAGCGCGCACCTTCGCCTCGTGTACGGACTCCACATCAGGGGACCAGCCGAGCATCCACGCGACTCGTGCGAGGGCGTCCCAGTAGGTCGGCCGCAACGCGAGGCCCAGCCCGAAAGCTGTCGGGATGCCCGCCTCGTCATAGAGTGGATCGCTAATCGCGGGTCGATTGGGGGCGATCAATGCACCGGATTCGACCGCGCGACGCATCGTGCTGGTGACGAGAAGTGGGATCGTCGCGGCCAGCGCCTGGAGCGCAGGCGGAGGCGGCAGGGTCAGATCGAGAGGAGCGTCGTCGTACGCCTCGACCCACCTGGCGAAGTGACGGCCGCGTATCGGCGTTCGATGATCGCAGGCGGGCACACCATGGCGAATCAGCAGTATCTCGATCATAGGAAGCGTCCGATGCCCACCCGCGTGGGAGTTGGGAGTTGGAGGTTGGGATTTGACGTGCTCCTCTCTAGAGGTTCATGACGCCATACACGTAGACGAGCGATGCGGCCAGGCCCATGGCGCTCCGGACCGCGTGCAACCGGCCCCACTGTTCCAGCAACTGACGTGTCTCGGCCGAGGCCAGATCTCGGTCCGGCGCCAGGAGGCGGTCGTTGATCGGCTTGATCACGATGAGTGTAAAGGGCACGACTGCGAGGATCAGGAGTCCACCCCACAGCCACGCAATGCCCTCTCGGTGGAACCAGGTCATCACTCCAGTCACGGCCGCCGCAATGGCGAGGGTCGCCTGCATCGACGTCGCGCGCCGATAACTGGGTGCCCACTGGCGAGCCGCGGCCTCCGTTCCACAGGACAGTCGGGCAGGATGTTCGACGAGGTTGACGTAAATCGCGGCCCCGGTGAAGAGGGCGCTTAGAAGGAGCGCCAGGCCGGCGACGAGATGAACCATATCCTGCCTTTCAGGCGACAGCCAGCCTTGCCTTCGTTGCGCTGCCTTCGAGCCAGGCGATCGCTCCGGCGAATAGCACGTAGGCGATCAACGCGGTCGCAGCGAACGCGCGGTCCGACGATGGTGGTGGACCGAACAGCATGCCCGCCTGCATCAGGAGTATCGCCAGGCCAAACGCTGGCATTGAATAGCGCGCGCGACCGGTGAGCGGCTGCGACCTCGCCAGGTAGAGCGCCATCGCCCCGAGGAGCAAAGCGCCTTCCACGACAAGAGTCACGTAGGGGTAGTCCCACAGTCCCAGGCCAACCTTGGCCGCGTTGTCGTAGAGCGCGAGGTCAGGACGGTGAACAAGAAGATCGAGCGGCCAGTGTGAGAAGACAGCCGCCCCAACCACGGCGCCTTCGAGTCCCGATCCGGTGATCAGGCGGTACGCGATTGCCGCCGCCGCCGCCCAAGCCAAGGCGCCCGGAAGGCTGTGTGTATAGGGCATGTAGTAGAGGTCCAGGGCGTTCGTCTGGGTGAACCCCGGAACGATTCGGACGCGCTCCACGCCGAGGAAGATGAAAATCGCCCAAAACACATCGAGGAGCTGCACCGCGAGGAAGAGAATCCACAGCGGAATATCTGGGGCAAGCCGTTTTGCCAGGAAGCTGGGACCGTAGTGTCCGACGAACATGACTGGCCGCTGCGTGCGTCAGAAGGCCGCGAGCGAGGCGACGAGAATCACACCGGCCAGCCCGAGCATCCCCCCGAGGATGCCGATCAGCAGCCAGAAGTGAAACCAGCCCAGCTGAAGCAGCCCGTTCCTTCTTCCGCGTCGTGCCGGCGATCGTCGCGTGCCCTCGTGGGCCAGACTGTGTGCAGTCATGTGGCACCTCGGTACTACAGTACAACAGGATCTGACACCGCGACGTTACTGATGTTCCACCCGCAGTTACGGCTGGCGCAGCGCCACGATCGGATCCACTCGCGCTGCCCGACGCGCCGGCAGGTAGGCGGCGGCGGCCGCGACGATCGTCATCACGACGATCACCGACGCCATCGTCGCGGGATCCGACGGCTGGACACCGAAGAGCTGGGATCTGACGAGGCGCGTCACGCCGAGAGACGCGGCAATTCCGACGAGTACTCCGGCGGACGTGAGCACGAGTCCACGGCGCATGACCATCCGCGACACGTCGATCTGACGTGCGCCGATCGCCATGCGGATGCCGATCTCCCGCGTCCGCTGCGACACTGAATAGGCCATCACCCCGTAAATACCGAGCAACGCGAGTGCCGTGGCGATCGCGCCGAACGCCACCAGCAGGCGCATCAGGAACTGCCGCTGGGCCACGGCTGTCCCAATCAGGTCAGTCATCGTGCGCATCGAATACACGGGCAATTCCGGATCGACAGCACGGACTTCTCGCGCCACCATCTCACCCAGATTTCGTGCGTCGCCACGCGTACGAATGAGCAATGCCATCGACAGGTCAGATGATTGCTCGAGCGATCGATACAGGATCGGCTGTGGCGTCTCGGTCAGTCGTCTATTGAGCACGTCGCTGGCGACGCCGATGACAGTCAACCACGGTGCGTCCGGATCGAACCGAACACGGTGACCGATCGGGTCGCGATCCTTCCAGAACACGCGTGCGGCGGTTTCGCTGACCACGACGACGCCTTCATTGCCGGCCCGATCGGATTCTGTGAATCCCCGTCCCCTGACGATCCTCACGCCCATCGTCTCGAAGTAGCCGGGCGACACCTGAAAATAGTGAATCGTGGGACGAACGTTCTGATCGGCCGTTTCGGCCAGCTCGATGAACAGCGGTGGATTGAAACCACCCATGGGAATCTGGGACGAGATGGCCACGCGTTCGACCCCAGGAAGCGCCGCAATGCGGCGCTCGGCCTCACGATAGAAAGCAACCCGGCGCGCGGGATCCAGGTATGCGGCGCGACTGGTGTCGTTGGGCCTGGGCAACGAGACACGAGCGGTCAGCAGACGGTCCGTCTCGAAACCCACGGGGACGTTCAGCAGTTTGACGACGCTTTGAATGAGGAGAGCCGCACCGACGAGCAGAACGGTCGCCATCGCGACTTCGGCGGCGACGAGAATCGCTCGCACTCGATCGGCACGGGGGTCCGCGGTTCGTCCTGGTCCTCCTTCTTTCACCACGGCGAACGTGCTGCCGCGCGTCACCTGGAGCGCTGGGATCAGTCCAAAGAGCAGCGCCGCAGCAAACGAGACGAGTCCGGCGACGACGACGGCGTCGACGTCAATCGAGACCTCGCCAATGCGCGGCACGTGGCCTGGCGCGAGCGCGAGCAGCCCGCGCAAGCTCCACGACGCGACAAGCAGGCCGATCGCGCCGCCGGCGGCGGCAAGGAGTGCACTTTCGGTCACGAATTGCCACGTCAGCCGTCCCGCGCTTGCGCCGAGCGCCTGACGAATGGCCATCTCGTGCCGGCCTTCAGAGGATCTGGCGAGGACCAGATGCGCGACATTCCCACACGCTATGAGCAGCAGAAGACCCACGCCACTCAGCAGCATGAACATCGGCGTCGCCACGTTGCCGACGAGATCCTCGTGCAGCGGGACGAGGCGCGGCTTCCAGCCGTTTCGCGTCGGATAGTCGGCGGGAAACTGCTGGCTCACCTGGGAACCGTACTCGGCGAGTCGTGACTGCGCACTTTCGAGCGTCACACCCGGCTGCAACCGCGCGAGCCCGCCCTCCAGGCGCCGCCGACCGCGACTCATCGGGCCGCTGCGAAAACCGGCAGGGCTCCAGACATCGACGTCACTTTGCAGCGTTCGTCCGGGGTGTCCAAAACCCGGAGGCATGATGCCGACGACGAGCACGCGGTCGCTGTCGATGACGATGGTTCGCCCGATAGCGTCCGGATCGGCGCTCAGTCGGCGACGCCAGTATCCGTCGCTGACGACCGCGATGTTGGCTACGCCTGGCGTGTCGTCCTGCGGTCCGAAAGCCCGCCCATGCGCGGGCGCGACGCCGAGAATCGCGAAGTAGTTCCAGCTCACGAGCATCATCTCGACCCGCTCCGGCTCGTTGCCGCTCGTCACGTTGGCGCTGACCGGGAGCAGGCCGGCAACGCCGGTAAAGAGGTCCGTGCGCGACTGATAGTCGGCGAGCTCCGGCGGCGAAACACCGGTATCCGCAGCGCCAAAGCCACGCAACTCGCTGGTGATCCGTACCAATTCCTGCGGCTCAGGATACGGAAGGGGGCGAAGCACGACGGCGTTGACGATCGTGAAGATGGCGGTGCTCGCGCCGATCCCGAGCGCGAGGGTCAGGACGACAACAGCTGTGAAGCCCGGCGATCGGGTCAGTTTGCGGATGGCATATTGTGCGTCGCGAAGAGTGCGCATACTCCTCCCATTCGAGCGGCGCTCAGCTCTCGCCGGAGCTTACGCGCGAACAGCTGCCACGGTCACGTGTTTAGGGACGAAATGTTGACGAGTGGGTGCCCAGTCTGGCCATGACACTGGAAGACTCCCAAGGCGCCCGTCAAGGTTGCCGGGCCGCCTTCAGACGAGAGGTCACGCGCTCCGTCGCGACGCGCAGCACCCGCTTGATGTCGTCGAACCGTGTTTCGGGAAGGTTGTTGAAGTCCCGAAGCCGATGTTCGAAGTTCCGCCCGCGCGTGGCGTCCTCAACGGCGAAGCGCACCTCCTGCAACGCGGCGCGCCGATGCTCGTAGTGGCCCAGCACATCGATGCACGCCTTCTGGAGAGCACAGAACAGACTCCTCTTCCCGGCAGCCTCGTCGTCCTGGCACTCGCGATCGTCTTGCCGATTCCACACGGATTCGTCCTTGAGCAGCGCGTCGGCCCTGGCCAGAATCCGGAGGTCCTCAGCGGTTACCGGCATTCTCCAGGAATGCGCATCCGGACGCACCGGTCATGGCTGCGGCGACCAGCCAGGACACCGCACACCCCGTCCGATTGCGCCTCGTGCGATGCGCGATCGGTTCACCGGCCACGTTCAGCATGAGGCAGACGATAGCCCGGATGACACCTCGTCGTCACTAGCTTCCACGACGGCTTGATCCCCATCGATGCTCTTCGCCTCGAATTCGGCGGCCATGTGGTGTTCCCAGACATCAACCAAGGTGCGCTGGTCCGCAGTCAGGTCGTCACTCATGGACTGTCAGCCAACTGTGGCAGGCGATCGTTGAACTTCGTGACGGGCGCTGAGCAAGCATGCGAAGAACAGCACGACCATCACGACATCAATTCCGATCGCGAGCCCCGCCGTGGTGAGGTACTGCCTGGCCATAGAACAGCACCAAGCCAATGAACGCCAGCTTACTGACGCCAGCGACCATGAGCACAAGTGGGCGGACCTGTGGGCGATTCGCCCCGTAAATCAGCATCACCCCCACGAGCCCGACGAGGACACCCCAGTTGCGCACGACGATCTCGGCCAAGGCGCCGGCCGGCGCTTCCCCGAACGTTGTGCGCATGGCCGCTTCGGGCGCGATTGCGGCATAGACCATCGTCAGGGTCAACGCACCAGACACGAGCATGATCCACTTGATCGCCGTATTCCAGGTCATCGAGACCGCCTCCTGCATCGCCGCGTGGTATGACGCGGACCGGGAAAAGCCTAACACTCGGGCGTCTTTGCTGCGCAGCTGCCTGGTCAGGGAAGACTGCCGCCGTCCCATGAATGATTCGGGTCTGGAAGAAAGACCAGTCCGTGAGCACCGCCAATGTGGAACTGGGAAATAACCAGCCACCCTCCTGGCACTTTCGCTCGCTCGGTCAGATACTTTGAGTCCAGAACGCCATCCTCTTCGCGTTTGGTGTTCATCGTTTCCCAAATCAGGATGGGCCTGTCGGCCTGTCCTCGCGAGGCCAGTGCATCCGCTCCATGTCTTGGATGCTCCTTCCGTTCTCGCGTTGCGTGACCCATGGCTTGCGCCTCTGCGCTTGGCCGCGGGCGGTCATGATCGCAAAGGCAGCCGTCGCCTGCAAACGCTTTTCAGGCCGCATATGGACAGATTCGAATGAACCGATACTCGGTCGGTCGGTCACTGCCGCCGAACGGCGGCAGCCAGCAACAGCAAGGCCACCAACCATGTCGTTCGACGCATTGTTGGACCTACCACTCGCCAATGACCCAGATCGTAGACGACGCAGCGGGGTCGAACGGTGTGCCGGCCGCGCTCCCGAACACACCGGCGATCGAAAGCCCGGCACGCTCGAGCACCGCACACAATTCCTCAGATCGATAGAGCCGCTGTCGTCGTTCGTACTGGCCGTTCCCGCGCGCCCCACTGACGACAATTCTCTCCGTCATCCGAGGTGGCGCCAATGTGAGCGTGCGCGAGATCGTCACGACCGTCCCGTCGCGCTCTTCGCGATCGCTGTCGCGAAAACCAGCGAGAATGAGGCTGCCGTTCACGACTTTCAACGCCAGTCGTCCACGAGGTCGCAGCACGCGCACGGCCTCGGCCACTACCGCTTCGTTCTCGATCTCTGTTTCAAAGAATCCGAAGGCGTCCATGAGAATGGCGGCATCGAAGCATGCCGACAGAAACGGCAATCGCCGCATGTCGCCCCGGACCCAACGAGCCTGAACGCAAAAGTCGGCGGCAAGGCGCTGGGCCTGCGTCAAGAGCGCGGACGCCGAGTCCACGCCCACCACGTGAGGTCCACCTTGCGCGAGTGCGAGCGCATGCCTCCCATGTCCGCAACCGATGTCAACGACGCGGGAACTCGGGGTCAGGTGGAGGTGCTCCCAGAGGCCCCTTACCTGTCGCCGGACCTCACCGGATGGCGGGGGCAGGCCCCAGCGCTGCGCGTAGCCGCGCTCGAAGTACTCCCGAGCCCAATCAGACAATTTCCGATCACCGATGAGCGATTTCCGACTTCCATGCGTCAGTTGCGGCGAGGCCTAGACGGCTAAGCCCTCGCCGACAACCGGCTACTTGTCGGGTGGCGTCGTCATTGTCTCGTCGCTGCCGGCGGTTTGACCGAACGCCCTGCGTCTCACTCGTAAGAACAGACGTGCACCTCAGCGACGCGTTGCGCATGCGTATGAGAGAAAACTGCAAGCTGGATGCAACCACCGCATCCCGCAAAGACCCTAGGCTCGGAACAATTCGCAACTCGACCCCACGCCCCAGTAATTCGGCGACGAGATCGTCGAACACCTCGATGCGCGACGGGACAACCGAGGCTCGGCTCACGAAGTAACCAGCGCCTGCGTCAAGGCACTCGAAGGTCTCCGGCGGCATGTGGTAGCAATAGAGCCGGGTCGACCGTACCCGTTCCAGCCAGCCACTTTCGATCGCGACAACGGCGGGACTTGAACCCAGAAATCGTTCCACGTCAGTCGCCGTGGTGTCAGGCCCGGCGTAGTAGGTCACGCGCGGGCATTCGCGCGGCAGCAGGTAGTTGCACAGGCGAGCTTCGGCGATCGCCCACACGACCAAGCCGGTAGCGTATTCAGACGCTCGCGGCTCGAATCGGGCGATTTCGGACTCCTCACTGATGTGAAAAAGCATCTTCGTTCGGGACGCGTCGAATAACCTCCCGCCGTTCAGACCGCTTGCCTCGAATCAAGAGACAGGTTACTGAGAAGCTCGCGCACGGCTGCTGGCATCGAATCCAAAAACGCACGTCCCGCCTCGAACGAATACAACTCTGCCGGATCCACAAACGAAATCGCGACGGCATTGCGGATCTCAGGATGCAGGCGCGGACTTCGAAGCACCTCCTCCAGAAACTCGACCGTCGCGCGTGCTTGTTCGGTCTTTCCGTTGCGGATAGCGTCAACGGCAAAGCGGGCCAGCGCTGCCATCGTGCTATGGATGCCGATCTCGATGTCGGGATTGTCCGCGAGCTCAGGAAAGCGCGCCAAAGCCTTTTTGATGAACGTGCGTTCCCCAAAATACTCGGGCTCTTCGAGCAGCTGCCCTCCGTCGTTGGGAAGAAGAATCATCGTGAATCCCCGCTCGGCTCAGGCAATCATCTCCGGCTCGAGCACCTTCTCGACGGCTTCGCCGCCTGACGCGCTGACGTAGTACACCTTCGCACCCGCGCGTGACGACACTACGCGCTTGACCTCGTTGTCCTCGAAGTAGATGCCCGCGTCGTTGTCGCATGCGTAGCCGGGCTTCATCTCACCCGAGGCGATCAGCTTGCGATAGAGCGGCCTGCGCGCGGGCTCGCGATCGTAGTGCGGACAGTGGCTGCCTTTAAGGAATCCGAGGCATTTGACCGTCGTCAGCTCTTTCGGCCGCGAATCCGTCGTCCCTTCTTCGAACCAGCAGAGCGAGCCCGCGCTGGCGCCGCCGAGCACGATGCCCCGATCCCACGCCTGCCTGAGGATGACGTCGATCCCCTGCGCTTTCCAGATCGCCTGCTGGTTGAGCGTGTTGCCGCCGGAGGCGACGATGCCGTCGACCGAGAGGAGGACCTCTTCCCACGCTCTGCGTCTGACGGGTGCTGGCGATGAAGCTGTCCTGCGCGAGCGGGTATACATCGAGCGGTGCGCAGCTCCTGAACCAGGAAATGATGCCGCTCTGGCTGTCGGCCGATGCGGTCGGCAGGTAGAGGAGCTTCGGCCGCTTCTTGCCGGTGAGCGTGGCCATGTAGCGGATGAAGGCGGTGCCATATCCGCCGCCGGCAATGAGGATCTTGCGTGTCGCCGCCTGCCCGGCGGCGTTGAAGTGAAACGGCTTCAGCCCGAGGCCGAGGGAACCGAGCGCGGACAGTTTGAGGAAGTCTCTTCTCTGCATGCATCGCACCTGTGCCGCATCAGCATACGCGTGCGAGTCGCGGCTCGCAACGGGGCGAGTTCCTGCTGCGCCTACGAAACGCCCAGATTCTGAAGGCACATACGCTCGAGAAATCCCTTTCCAAGGCCGTCTGGCGAGGTGGCGTCGCAGCGAAGGAATGTCTTGATCTCCGGACTGTCTCGCAACAGCAACCCGATCTGACCCGCGGACCCCGGCATCCGGCTCTCGATGCGCATGGTGCCTGCACCCGCGGACCAGCCGCCGAGTCCACATCGTCTACGAAGACCACGTTGCGATCTTCAATTTTCACAGCCTTGCCATCGACGATAGCTGTCGCGATCGGCGAGACCATCCAGCGCTAACGCACGCAATCACGAGTCCACGAACTACACAGACAAAGGCTTGAATCAAAAGAGAATCTCCTGGAGTGCGAGATGCGCCGCATTCGCGGCGACGTGACAGAGGATCGCGTACGGGAGGCCCCAGCGCCAGAAGATCCATCCCAGCGGCAGTCCGGCGAGCGTGTATTTCGTCAAAAGCGCCGCACGATAGATATTCGCCACGGTGGGGTCAGCGGGGAGCGGCCGGTCCAGGTGCAGCAAGGCGAAGAACAATGCGGATCCAATCAGCGCGATGCCCAAGGCCAGCGACGCGCGTTTCGTCAAGCGGGACACGATCCACGCAATGCCGCTCATGAGGAACAGCCGTACGCCGACCTCCTCGACGAGCGGCGAAGCAACCAGCCCGACCAGCGGCTCCAGAGACGCAACACGTTCATTCATCAGCGCGCGAATCGCCGGGTGCGATTCCGCGATCATCCAGTTCGCCAGGAGGTTGGCCGTGCCCAACCCTGCTCCGACCGCGACCGACACGAGGGCCAGCCGTACCGGGTGCGCGATGGCGCTCCGAGACAGCGTGCGGCAGCGCCTTGCTGCGGCGAACCCGACGACGACGAGCGCTGCTCCCAAGGCACCGGCAACCGCAAGGGACGCGAGGTCCTCTATCTCGCCTCCGACCAGCAGGCCGGTCATGAACGCGAGCCACGACCCGGCGACGGCAACCGCTGGTTCGTTCCGAGGACGGTCGATTGTGGTGTCCAGAGGGTGGCTCCAGAGTGGGGAAATCACGGCGAGCGGCGGCCCGACGTGGCGAGCGTGTCAGTCGCAGCTTCGAGCTGTTTTGTCATGAAAACACATGCGATCGGATGCCCGAACATCAAGCGTGTCTCGCCGCGGCCGACCTCCACGTAGCCATTCCTCTTGTAGAAATCGACACCAGCGAGTGAGGCTTCGATCTTGATGCTCTTCGCGCCGTTGGCGGAAGAACATGAGCCATGGCTCCACCGACAGAAGAGAGGTGCCGGCACCACGTCGCGCCGCGATACCCCTGACGCACACCGCCGTCCCGTGAGTCGCGCCCCCGATGTCGTAAGCCGTCCTTATCGACCAGATCTGTTCAATCCCGCGGTCTGCGCGGATGAGGCTCCCGACGAGCGCTGCAGCGGATCATCCGAAGCCATCTGTCACGGCCCAAAGGTGGTCTTTCATCGAACGCACCTTGTGGATCTGAAGGGTCCACTCGACGTCCGGCGTCGACCCGCCCGCGTCAGCACTTGCGCCGACAAGATACGATGCGCCTCCACCTTCGACATCGACATACCAGCCCCAATCCTCCGTGTCCGGTTCAGTCGACTTATACCCGCCCGTTAACAATTCCTGTCGAAGCCACACGAGGACACTTTGGCCGGCGATCGGGTTGATCCGGTTCGGCGGTTCCTTCGACACGTCGAATCTCGCCGTTTTGAATGAAATGACATGAGCCATGGCTTGGACCCAAACATCGATCAGGAACCAGAAATGCCGCCAGCCCAGGTGAAGCAGTCGATCAGGTCCAAACGACTCGGGCGACCGCTCTATCGTGGTTTGACGACGAGAGTATCGCTGGTCGATCGACCACCCGGCCGTCGTGCATGACATTCCAGATTCGACGCGTGTTGCGGATATCCACGAGCGGATCGGCGTCGAGGATTACCAGATCGGCCCATTTCCCCACCTCGATCGTGCCGAGATCCTTATCCGCACCCAGTATCCGTGCAGCATCGGCAGTGGCGGCCCGAATCGCCTGCGCTGGAGTCAACCCCGCCGCGACCAACTGCTCCAGTTCCATGTGCACGCCCGTTGGAACCTGCCAGATGTCGGTTCCGGTGCCGATGGTCACGCCGGCGCGCGACAGTTTCGCGGTTGCGTCGCGGGCACGCTTGACGTCCTCGGCCCATTCCTGGCGGGCCGCCGGGCTGAGTTTGAGCATCCAGGCAAAGGACTCGCGTTCCGGCAGAAAACGGGCAAGCTCCGCATCGTCATCGAGCAGCGCCGGGCGCTCGTTGAGCCGCACTGCGAAGTCCACATAGGTGATCGTGGGCACGACACCAATGTCGGCGGCTCGAAAGAGTTGAATCAGATCGTCGTACACATAGGTGTCGCCGCGCGTTTCGCAGAGGCCGATATGTTCCTTCGCGTCCATGCCGGCAGCGACCAGCGGCAATTGGTGCGCGCAATGCCCGGTGGCGCGCATGCCGCGGCGATGCGCTTCGGCGATCATGCGGGCATTGATGTCCCAGCGCCGGAATGTCCGCGTCTTGATGTGCTGCGCGCCGAAGGCCTCGGCCAGGGTCACGGCACGCGTAATGTGGTCCGGATCCGCCTCCGGCTCGATCCCCCGCCCCTGCTCATCATCGAAGGGCCAGTCACTGTAGAACTGAAAGCCACCATAGCCGACTCGAGGGCCTGGAAGGACTCCGGCGGCGAATCCGTCTGAGTACGCGACCAGCGGCGCCATCGAAGACCCTTGATCGCGCACGGTGGTCACGCCGAAATACAGGAACCCGGGCAGCAGGTCCGGCCGGTATGCGTGCGCGTGCAGATCGATCATCCCGGGGATGACGATCCGTCCAGCCGCGTCGAGCACACGAGCTTCGCCAGTCGACACACTGCCGGCGGGAGCAATTCGTGAGACTCGTCCGCGCTCGATCAGAATGTCGCGGGGAGCCGTCAATCGGTCCTCCGCTGCCGTCGACGATCCGAACGTTGCGGATCAGCGTCGGCTCGGCGACGGGTGGCGTATAGGAAATCGGCCAGCCGACCCTCTGCTCCACGCCGTCGGCCGAGCGCACCCGCAATCCTCCGCCGGAGACGAAAAGCAGCGTGCCGTCGCGCGACGACGAGAGGTAGAGGGCCGCGTCATGTCCAATTGGCTGCGGATCGGAGAGCATCCCCGTGCGATCGAAAGGCGCCTGCCAGAGCCGGTCACGCCGGACGAATACGATCCTGTTCGGCGTCCATTGCAGGAAGATTGGCGCATCTGGAAAGCGCGTGATCGCCCGCCGCTCGCCTGACAACGCGACAAATGTGGCGCGCGTGGGCTCGTTCAGCTCCGCTCCGCCCGCCACGAGCAGCCCGTCCGACTCCGGACTCCATTGCGGAGGGCTGGTCCCGTCCAGACCGATTGATCCAAGGTCCCGGGTCTGGGCAGCATCGGTGATGTTCCTGGCACTGGCGTCCACGACGCGCAGGATTCCGTCTTTCTGCGCGTGCACGAACGCGAGATGGCGGCCATCCGGAGAATACGTGGGATGGGCTTCACGACCGGGTAGCGCGGTGATCCGCCGCGTGTCGCCCGTCTTCAGATCGGTCGCGAATAGATCCTGCTGGTCCGCGATCCCAGCAGACCACGCGACTTCGCCACCGTCAGGTGACCATGCAAGTGACGTCGCGGTAAACGGAACGTCGGCAACGGCGCGTGGACTTGCTCCGACGGGAATGATCCACAGCTTGCCAAGCGCAAGCACTCCAATCCGGTGTCCGTCAGGCGAGAGCGCCAGCCCCATGAAACCCCGCGCAGGCTCCTGTCGACCAGGTTCGGGAAACCGCGCAGGTGGAAGCGCGCGAGTCGGAAGGGAGAGTGACAACCTGGCGGTGAATGGGATCTCCGAACGTTGGCCGCCGGATGCGGCGACCTTCCACAACCGCCCGTCGGCTGAGTACAAGACCGCGCTTCCGTCCCGGAACCAGCGGATCCGGGTGCGTGTGACGTCGGCGTGATCCGTCAACCGGATGGGCGCGTGGGCAGCACCGTTCACGCCGCCTACCTCCTGCACCCAGACCTGCATGAGACCGGCGGAATCGGGACCGAAATACGCCATACGCCGCCCATCTGGCGAGAGCGCGGGAGCGAGTGCCCGAACGGAGTCGTCCGTGAGCGGACTCGCCTGGCCACCGGATGCATCGACGATCCAGACTCGTCCGCCGTGCTCGCCGCGCGCGTCGCGCGCGACGAATGCGATCTGCTTTCCATCTCGCGACCAGCATGGGTCAGCCACCTGCGGCGTCGGAAGGCCCGCAATGGAGACCTCGCGCAAAGTCCCCGAGTCAACGTCCAGAAGCATGAGGTCGCTGCGCAGGCGTTTGGCGGCGAAGTCCGGGAACGCACGCGCGAAGGCCACGACTCGACCATCCGGTGACCACGCGGCGTTCCCTTCGTAGCCTGTCGGATCCGGTACCTGCGTGAGCTGGCGCGGCACTCCGGTCTTGATGTCCAGGAGCCAGAGGCCGGTGCGACCATTTCGCTCCCCGCGAAAGACCACGCGGCGGCCATCCGGCGCGAAGGAAGGATCGAGATCCTCGGCAGTGTCGCGCACGGCGTCCGTGATGGGCCGCGCTGCACCACCAGACGCGGGGATCAGCCAGAGCTGGCCGAGCAGGTCGAACGCGATCGATCGCTCATCAGGAGAGAGGTCGAATCCGAGATTCGTACCCTCAGCTTACCTGAAATGTCGTGGTCTTGAGTGGGCCGAGAGCAGGCTGCTGCGCCCCTCCAGAGGAAGCACAGATCCACGCGAGGAAGAGAGACAGAACACTGAACCGAAACTGCGCAAACATCGCTGATCCGGCAGTGCGATCAGATCCCCGTGTACCACGCCCACCCGTTCTGGATATTGCCCTTCTCCCCGCCATCGTCGAACTCGTCCTTCACGACGATGCGGTGGAGGTATTTCATGCTCTTGTAGCCCATCTGCCGTTCCACTCGCAATCGGACCGGCGCGCCATGAGGGATGGGAAGATCGCGGCCGTTCATACCGTAGGCAAGAATCGTCTGTGGGTGGAGGGCGTCGAGCAGATCGATGCTGTCGATCCAGTCGTCGAACGAGTAGAAGACCACGAACCGCGCAGTTGGAAGGATGCCGGCGGCGTCGAGCACCAGGCTCAGCGGCACACCGGTCCACTCACCGATAGCGGACCAGCCTTCCTCACAGGTATGACGGGTGATCTGCGTTCGCGAAGGAAGCTGCTTCAGATCGGCAAGGGTGAAGGATCGTGGTGAAGCGACCAGGCCCTCGACGGACAGCCGCCAGTCGGCGAACGCGCCGCCCTGCAGGCGGCCGTACGTCGCCACTGAGTGCAGCCCTCTTGACGTCTGCGGGATTCGTGGTGCCGGTGGCGGGAAACGACGTAATGTCCTTGCGGCTGTATTCCCTGACCAGCGCTTGCCCGGGCAACAGCGTGCGATGAGCCGCATATGTCAGCGTGTCGCCCATCCGCAGGATGTTGCCGTATGTGGGCGGTAGATCCTTCCAGTATCGCGGGAGGAGAAGTCCGCCGACGCCGGCTGCTCCCGCAATCAGGGCCCGCCGCCGGGTGATGAGCTGCTTCTTCATGCTATCTCCCGAAGATCATGCCGCGCATCTGGCGCGTGAATCCCGACATGACCACCATCAAGACGTGCGCGATCACGAAGAGGCCCAGCGCGATGAACGCAAAGAAGTGAATCGTGCGTGCGGACTGGTAGCCTCCGAAGATGCTCAACAAGAACGGAAACGCCGCCGTAATCGCCGGCGACATCGTCAGACCGGTCAGCACCGCGAGCGGCAGCGCGACGAAGACCACCACGCTGTACGCGAGTTTCTGAAGGAGCCCGTACTGCGGCCCGCCTGTGGCAGGCCGGATCCGGAGGTGCAGGTGATCGACCACTTCCTTCCGGATCCGGGAGGAACTCAGCTCGCCGGTGCGAGGCCAGACATGAAAACGGAAGTGGCCGCTGACCGTTCCGGTCAGCAGATACACGACACCCGGTATGACCAGAAGCCAGGCGGCCAGGAAATGCAGGCTGCGCCCCCATCCGTTCTGATTGAAGATGTCGAAGGTGCGGCTCGCGCTGACCGGAGACGACGAATCCTGGAAGAACGGGATGCGGTTTTCCCAGCCGCCGTGCTGGTAGTTCCGGCTGATGGGCAGTTCCAGAAGCGCGGGCGTCAGATCGTTGCCCACTTCTCCCCAGTACAGACGCGGATGCGCCATCAGGATCACGACACCGGTTGACGCAAGCGTCAGGAGGCTCACGGTCACGATCCAGTGAGAGATCCTGACCCAGCGTGCATGCGTGATGCGTCCGGCCTCTACTTCCGGTTCCCGGAGGACTTCGGCCATGAGTTGAGCGGGGTCGCGCCGCGTCAGCGGCGGCGGCACATCATCGCACTAGACGACGGCGAGCGCAAACGCCGGCGCCTCGCGCAACGGCTCTCACGTCCCGCCAGGCTGTCAGTTGCGGGCGCGCGCAGGCGTCGCACCCCATTCTTCGGGCGCGACATCGGCGATCGACTGGGAGAAGGTCCACCGGTGCCCTCCCGGGTCCTCCACCGTGTACTCGACGCTCGCCGAACGGCATGTCTGCCGGCGTTTTCAAAATGCGCGCACCGGCCTGGCGGGCATGTTCGAAATGCTCGTCGACGTTCTCGACATGCACGACTACGTATTGGTTGACCTCGTGAGGGTGCGGCGGGCGAAATTCAGCACCCTCGCGGCCCAGCATGACGGCGCCCTCGCCAAACTCGAGCTGGGCATGAACGACGCTGCCACCCGGTCCGACGGCGCGAAGGCGTTCCCTGAATCGCAACGTGGCGCAGAGCCATTCGATCGCTCTGCCCACGTCGTCATAAACGAGGATGGGTACCACTGTTGCTCTGGGTGCAGACCGGTTGATGACCATACTTACCTCACTCGGGCTCTTTGGCCGCACTGCGGTCAAACACGAGGCGTGGCTCGACGCTGTAACTCCTCTACGCAATCCTTGGCCTCCTTGAGCCCTGCTCCTGTCGCCGCTCGATACTCCTTGATCGCTTCGATCTTTTTGCCGCGGCGCAGGGCTTCGATAACCGGCTGTGGAAGATCGGCGTACGGATCGAATTGAATCCCTTCGTGCTTCAAAAGCGCATCGAGCTTCGCCTCCAGCCGAGACAAACCGCGCAGCTGGCGCTCTCCTGAAGTCATACGCGCGACAATCGCGGCCGCGATGAGGCCGGCGACGACCAATCCCAGCAAGAATTGCTCGTTCATGTGAGAGTCCCTTCCTGGGCTGACGTCAGCAGCGGCTTCTCGTGACGCTTGGACTGTCGCTGACCACCGGCTGGTGCAGCTGGTTGGGGCAGCGCGATTCAACACTCCGCGATCACGTCTGTTGGCGTCCATCCCCTCATACGAACCGTAAAGTGCCATGATGGCGGATCCGTCTGGTACGACAACGCCCATTCACCGTCGGACCTATCAACCCCTGCTGGCGGAACATCCACGCACACAAGGACAAACTTCACGGCGTCGATCTCAACACGCCGCGCCTCAATCTCCAATGTTTTGCGAAGCTCCGCCCACAGAGAGTTGTAGCGTCCTTGCAGTTCATCGAAGAAAACTCGCTGCTCGTCCGTGGGACCGCTGGAGTGCCCGGCGATCAGAACCTCCACGTCCGTCCCTGTTGGAACGAAAACAGCGCGTCCCTCCCAGAATCCCGCATCCCTCAGGTAGCGCAGATTCCCAAACCGCGGATCGACCATCCGAATAGGCCGGATAAGATCCTTCCACCACTCAAGCATGTCGATGGCTGTTTCTTTAACCGCTCACATCGTAGCCCGCTAAGCGCTGGTTGGCGAGAGATCGTCACAATGCGTTTCGCAATGTGTCATCGAGCACGAACGGCGAGATCCGGATTCCATCGCCGTGAATTCTGCCCGTCTGCGGGTCGCGGGCGACACGAGTCACCCACTGATAACCGTAGTCAAGATTGGCAGAGTTGAACCAGTCTTGAGGGAAGAGCTCGTACGTGCCGGCGCTCGGACGAGCAACGAGCAGCGCCAGGTTGTTGAGCTCCCACGTCGGTGAGGCCTCGACTGCGGAGGAGTGGCACAGAATCAGGAGCTCCTCGATGTGGCGCAATTGATCGGGAAACTTCAGTCGCATCAGGCGCCCCGTTGCGGTCGTGGGAATTGGGCACTCACACATAGGTGAACCGGAAGCCATGAACGGCGCCCCGGCTCGTCGCATCGAGCCGCACAGTTCTTCCAGATCACGCTCGAGAGGCCGGAGATCCGCAAGACGAAAAATGCGCAGCACTACGGGTCCGCTAGGTCCCGTTTCTACGTGACGCTGATGCCAGACGAGCAGCGTCTCGTGATCGATCGGCAGGACGTAGTTGTGAAAGTCGAGGATCAAGACGACTCCGTCGCGGCCAGAGAGAACCGTGGCGCCAGCCGTCTGACCAGAGTCACCTGCCCCGCCCCACGTGAGCCCGGGCACCGCCGGTTTGCCGGTGCGCAGATACCACGGGCTCGGCCCCGGGGCGTTATCGAGCACTCCCGCCCGTTCAATGAGCCGACGCGTCTGTCGAATCGCCATCAAGCGCCATGTGCTCAAGGCGAACAGAATCGCGCCGAGGTGGAACCACCACTCCCAGATCCCTATGGCCGCGAATCGAAACCGACCCACAGAGGCGAAATAGCCGGTTTGAACCAGGCTCGCCGTTGACCGGAGTACCAGGAGCGCCGTTCCAATGCACGCCAGCACGTAAATGAGACGCTGCGGCAGGTGCTGACCCCACGACATCACGGGAGCCAGAACCACCGGTACCGCAATGACGCACATCGCGGCGACCAGCACATCGAAAGCCCATTTCCATGGGGTCGCGAAGGCAATACGCGCCTGTTCAGCATGCAACAGCGGGTACCAGCCAGCCGCCCAGACGATGTGGAAGACTGCAAACACAGACGCCCAGAGCGCCGCGGCGTAGGCCACCCAGGGCCCGGTGAATGCCAACAGCTTCGAGCGCTGGTCAGGCATCAATACCAAGCGACGCGTTCGCCTCGCGCCCTCGTGTCCGCCAATCCCATAGCCCGCCTGTTACCGACACCGACAGGCGGCAGTTCAATTGACGGGCCACCATCACGATCTGTCCCCGATGATGCCCTTCATGCGCCACGAAATAAGTCAGGACATGCCCGACGTCCAGGGGCAGGTTACGCCAGACGTAGCCCTTGGATGGCGGTACGCGGCCCCCTTGCTTACACCCCAGAGACAGAAGGGCGGCGATGCCGCGACTGCTTCGCTTGAGGGCCGCGCCCAGCTGCCGCGGTGTGACGGCCCGGTGATCCACCCGCACCGGGGCGACGATCCCATGCTCCCGGCCCAGGGTCTTGATCCACGTGCACCGTGAGTTATGGACATGGGCAGCGATCGCACGGATCGTGCGGCTCGGCACTCCGGGGACTGTCGCGGACCAGAGGGCCGGGGGAATGTGCTCGACGAAGTAGTCCATGACGCGACTGTTCGTTCTCCAGGCAGTGAGGACCGCGTCTTGTAGATCGAGAGGTTGAAGCATGGGTACTCCCTTGTACGCTCGCCCTGCTACTCGACGTTCGTGCTTCAATTCTTGATCGCCGAGGGCAGGCGCGAGAGCACCTTACTCGCCGCAAGTGCCACCAGGAAGGCTGGCAGGCCGGTCATGATTGGCCAGACCACGAGCGCGACGAGCAGAAGGCGTCGGTGTTGCGCAGTCGAGGCCACCGACAGCGAATGGAGGATCGCCCCCACAGCAAGCCCGAACGCGCCGAGGGCAACGGCCAATGCGACGTGCAATGCTGCTCGACGAGGCGGATTGCGCAACCCAAAGCGTTCGTAGCCAATGTGAGCCGCATATGCGGCGGCGCTGACCAGCCATGCCGCCAACCGCCATACGCGCACAGTAACTGGCTGGCCAGGCGAACACGACGCCGATGAGGGCGTACATGACACCGACGAGAACCACCACACGGGCCCACGGCTGCCGGCGTGCTTCGTTCATGAGTGTGGCCTAACGCTCAGCCAGGTAAGGGCCGCCTGCGCCCTAGCTCCGTACCAAGAGGGGCAGATACCTTTCACGCACGATGCGGAGATGGTGCAGTTCGTGTCCCGCGATGTGGAATGCCAGGCCGCGTGGCGTGGCCTGGTAACCGTTCACCTCTCCTGCCCGCTCCCATGCGGAAGGCGGCAATGAGGCAAACAGGGCCACCGACGCCGCTCGTACGACCCGATACTCGTCCAGCAAGTCATTCCAAGAGCGATTCTCCGCATCGGCGTTGCCCGCGTAGACCTTCTCGTCGAAGCCCGCGAGGGGCTTCGTCTCTCCACGCGCGAGACAGAATGCCCGGTACGCGAAGATGCGCTCGTCGTCAATGATATGCCCCAGCACATCCTTCAAGGTCCACTTGTCTGGAGCGTACCTCAGGCCACGGACATGGTCTTCGTCCAAGGATTGCAGAAACGTCTGAGTATCGACGGCTAAGGCCACCAGGACAGTGGTAGCGTCGGTGCCAACAACGGCGTCAATGTCCGCCTGGGCATAGGGCGCGTATTCGCCCGGAAGGGGGCGGCCGGATGGTGCAGTCGTGCGTTGCGTCATCGTGGGATCCTGTAGGCGCAGATTAGCAGCAGGCATGCGGGCGACATTCTTCGCTTCGAACGCGACGATTCACAGGAGGCGAACCAACACCGCGTAGACCGTGACCATTCCTGCGGGTAAGCCTGCCAACGCTGTCTCGAGTGCGAGCAGCACCGCCGCTCGGCGATCACCGGCTAGCGCAGCCCGTACGGTGAGCACCGCGCCGATCGTGAAGAGGATGAAACTCAGCGCGACTCCGACTCGCGAGACCGTCGTCACCGTCCTTCGGGCCCAATCGTTCGGGCCGTGCACTGCCAGCCCGAACGGCGCCGCTACCACTATCGTCAGCAGCAGCGGTATCGACGCAATCGCGAGGTACAGCCTCGGGGCGAAACCACTCGGCAGGGCCCGAAGTGCCATCACGACCAAGATCACGCTCAATCCGAGCACTGCGATGACGATCATTTCACTCTCGCCGACGGCGGCTCAGTCAAGCGTCGATTCAGCCACGCGCCAGTTGAGGGCGCCGAGTGCCCGTCAGCTGCAGCGGTCGCGCATGACCGGCTATCATTGGCGCTGCAGCCACCGACCAACGCCCCACGCAAGACGGCGCCAGGACGATGCCTGGGGAAAGGGGACGACGATCGGAGGCGTATCGGGCAAACCGCCGAGCACCGCTTCCTCCTGGCCTGGCCTCCCGAAGAGCGCCAGATACCGTCGCTCGCCGCCAAGGAAGAGTCCCTCGAGTATCTCAACTGCCTCCCCTGGCGCTGTGGCGGCCCCGAGTGCCTCGAGACGGCGGCGCCGTTCGATACCCGAAGGCACCGCTGGATCGCCCAGTCGAACGACAGACAAATCGATGGGATCCCTCGCACCAATCCATTTGGCGCCAACGTGCTGGAGCATTAGATCGTCAACGCTCATGCCCGCTTGCGGCAGGAAATTCAAGCCATCACCCGCCAAAGCAAAATAGGCTTGGTCGTCGTGAAACTCGAATACCGTCAGATCCGAGGTCTCAACGAGCTTGTGGAGCTCGAATGGCCAGTCCTCGGACACGCGCGACTCATCGCCGTCTACCCCGAACTCGAGGAAGAGATAGCCGTTGAGTTCCGTTTTTAGATCGTCCATCAAAATTCTTGCTGACGTCTTGCCGCTTCGGCGCGCTGCCTGCCCTACGCAATGCGGCTCACCCGCGTTGGCCGCTCCGGTCGTTTCGAATTCACTGCCCCGGCTCGTAGACCGCGCGACGTAGCGATTCCAGCCCAAGCTTCTCGAGCAGTTGTTTGGCCTCTGTCGCAGATAACCGCCGACCGGGCACCTCCGGAGCTTCGGCGAGCCGATAGGCCGCGACCGCCATCACTGCCGTGTCAAGCGCGAGCATTCGCGGGTCGACCTTATCGAAAGTGTCCGACACCGCGTGGTGGTGTGTGTCGTAGTCTCCTGCGTCGACCCAAAGGGTAAAGACTGGAATCCCGGCCGCCAGGAATGGCCCATGGTCCATGTCAAAGCTCGCTTCCAGACTCACTCCCGACGCACCGAGCGAGGCCAATGGCGCCAGGATCGTCCGCGCGGCGGCCTCGACGTCCGATCGTCCGTGAATCTGGAACCCGCGCGGACTCTCGGCACCCGAATCCATGATCATCACTGCGCGCAGCCCATCGAGCTCGTTGCGATGACGCTCGACATAGGCTCGCGAGCCGAGGAGTGCCTGCTCCTCGCCGCTGAAAAAGGCGAAGCGAATCGTCCTGCGCGGCTTGATGCCCAGGGATTTCAGGATTCTGGCTGCCTCCAGAATCGCCGCCACGCCGACGCCGTCGTCTTGCGCGCCCTGGGCGGGATCCCACGAATCGAAGTGGGCGCCGACGAGCACCACCTCGCCCGGCGTCGTCCCCGTGATCTCGGCGACGACGTTGCGCTCCTGAGCAGGGCTCGCATCGATCGTATTGGCAACGTCCAAGGTCACTCGAACCGGACCATTAGCCAGAAGACGACGCAGGAACAGAACATCCTCCCTTGCGACCGACAACACCGGCAGCGGCGCCGCTGGATAAAACCCGAAGGCGGACGTGTAGAGCATGCGATTCGGCTTGTCCGAGGGAATGAGCATTGCCGCAGCTCCGCTGCGGGCGAGCGCACGAGCCAGAGCGGCGCGCATCACCTGCGCCGGAGCCCCTGCCACTCCGTGTGGCTCGACGATGACTGCCGCACCTCGAACCCGGTCACTGGAGACGGAAAGATCGGTGTTCGGTGGTGCGCCCAGATCGACGAGCGAAGCCGTCACCTCCCCCTTCGTTCCAGGCACCCAGCCATAGGAACCCACGGTCAGCTGTCGCGCCACCGGGCTCACGACACGCCCGACCGCTCGCTCATGCTGCCAGCGCGACTCGATCGCGTACTCCTCGAAGTGTGCATCTTCGAAACCGGCGTCGCGAAGTGTGCGGAGCAACAGATCCGCTGCCGCTCTGGACTCGTCACTGCCCGTCACTCGGCCACCGATCGAGTCGGTCAGCTTCTGAAGGAAGGCAAGAGCGCCGCCGCGCGTTGTCGCCATCCCGACGATGCGGTCGATGCGTTCATCGACTTCCTTCGCCGCTTGCGGCAACGCGGCACGAGCGTAGAGGCAGAGCGCGACCGCCAGCCCGATGCAGATCCGATGAACATTCATGTCACGCCCCTGCTGAGGGAGTCAGTGTCTGCCTGTTTCCGTATGCTGTGGCAGTGATCTGGTAGACGAGGCTCTCTCGACCACTCGCGTCTGGTCTCGAGCCCACGCGAACAGCACCGATCTTCTCCACCGCTCGCTGGGAACGAAGATTCTGTGGGCCGATGAGGAAGACCACCCGGTCGACGAATCTGAACGCATGGTGAAGCATGAGTCGCTTCATTTCGCCGTTGTAGCGGCCGCCCCAGTGCGATCGGGCCAGGAACGTCCAGCCGATCTCTATTTCGCTCGACTCCCGATCGTAACCGTGAAACCGCGACGACCCGATGATCCGGCCATCTCTCGTGTCGATGGCGATCAAGGCACCGCCGGACTCCAACGCTTCGCGGAAGAACGTCCGGAACTGATCCTCTTTGTAGCGGTCCTGCTGGGGATGTTGCTCCCAGACGAGAGGGTCAGAGCCTACCGCGAAGAGCGCGTCGAAATCCTCGGCTCGCAGGGGCCTGAGTTCGAGCAGTTCGCCCTTCAGAACAGGCTGCAGGTCGAAGGGCATCGTGGAGCGCTCCTTCGTGCTGTGGGTTTCCAATGGTTGTCCTGAACCACAGCACTCCATGTCGCACCCTCTCCGCTATGAAGCCGGACAGGCTGACGATCCGCGCGTGAGCCGCGGCGAATCACGTGGATTGTGCCACAGCCATTGACCGCCGTCGGCGCCAGGTGCGTTTAGCCCGAGCTGTCGCGCGATCCTGCTGGTGTACCGAAGGGCGGGAAGAGCATCTCATTGCTCGCGAGAAAGCCGAGGGACTCGTACAGGCGCCGCCCAGCGGGCGAAGCATGCAGAACCAACCGAACAATCCCGACGCCCGGAGCCCAGCGGATGAGGGTGTCCATCAGACCGCGTGCAACACCCTGGCGCCGGTATGCTGGGTCGACGTAGACGCTGAGGATCAAACCCTCGCGACCGAGTAGCAGGAACTGGCCGGAGGGATCCGTGCGGGGAAGGAGCGGCCGGAATTGGACTCCGGCGCCTCCGATAACCGAGTGCGGGGGGGCGGTGAGTTGAGCCACCCATCCAACATACTCGCCGCTCGCCAGCGCCTTCACCAAGTAACCCTTGCAGGATTCCAGAAGCGGCTGTTCGATCTGCGGGGTGGTCCGGCCCATGTCCCGAAACATGGCCACCCGCTGGGTGGCGAGGACGAAGGAATCCTCTGGGGTCGCCAGGCGGATCTCAAAGGAAGGGGTCATGCTCGCCGGTGTGTCGGTTCTCTAGAATGATAGGACGAACCCCAGCCAAAGCCGTCTCCGGTCTTGACGATGCCTACAGGTCGCTCAGCCGCCGACCGTCGGCAATGGCTCCACGCCTTCGCATGCTCGCGAGCCTCGGCGAGCGCGACCTGGTTGGGCGGCGGCGCCTGGCCGTCGTGCAAGAGACCTCACTCGACCCTGGTCAATACCGTCCTGGTTTCACTTGCCGGCTGACCGGCGGCGGGTTTCTGGATCAGCGTCAGCGTCTTGCCGTCCATCTTGAATTCTCGCGTCTGCCCCTCTCCGCCCATCACCGAGGGATTCTTCGCAACCGTGGGACGAGTCGTGAGGGTGTTCCCCTTGACTTCATACGTACCGGCATTCGCGGTGAACTGATTCCACGCCTCGTAACGCGCCATCTTCTCGGCGTCCGTCAGATTGGCTGGATCCTTCGCTGCGCCGAACTCCTTGCGGGGCGATGTACCGCCGACCGTGACGACGCTGTAGTGCTTCTTGGTGAAGATGTACAACCCGGGTTGCGGAGTCTTGTTGGTAGATGCATTAGCGCCAGTCACGACGACTTCGGTGACACGCCACGCGCCCTCGAGCGATGGACCTTGCGACCGGCCAATCATCGATGCGCCAGCAACCAGGAGTACGACGAGCACTCCAATCCTGCTTCTCATTTCGCCCTCACCTTCCTGCCTCCCGGCAAGCTCAGCCGTTCGGCGGGCCGATCATCCTTCCTTCGAGTCGAGGCTGCAACAAAAAAAGGGGTGACGATCATTCGAGCGTCACCCAACGCCGACGACTAGCTGCTCAATGCAGGGCACGCGGTTCTGTCGTGCCCGAGCGATGTCGATCCTCTCTCATTTCCACGGATCAAACGTCGGCGCGACCTCCTGCCGGATCACGACGACGGCGTCAAAGTAATCCGACCACGTTTCGGAGACGAACTTGCCAAGCAGCCGGGACGAGACGCGGCCGATTGCTCGCAGCTTCTCGGAATCCAGCAGCGCCCAGGCTGATTCGCTCGTCGCCGTGGCTTCCAACGATTCTGGCGGCGCGTCAGAGATTGGGCTCGCGGGCCGCCCGGCCCTTGACGTGTAACCTGCATAAGCGGTAAATCCGACGGTGCCGACTCGATCGCCCCATCGCTCGACGACCCGCGCACCCAACGGCACCTCTGAGAGAGAGCCGCGTTGCCGCGCGGCATGCACCGTCGCCGTCCAGATAACGACGCGGCTGTTGGCCGGCAGCCGTTCGAGATACCACACCAGGTTTCGATACATCGATTCGTCACGGCCCGACGTCACGCCCAGGCGCTGGCGGTCGGCATATCTGGCAAAGCTCTCCAGCATGACGCGGTCCGCCGCGTCGAGTGATCGGTTTGCCGCGGCAGCATCCGCCGCGTTGCGCGCGCACTGTTGCAGCCGCAGCTGTTCTCGTTCATCGAAAGGGTTCTTGGCGTCATACGTCCAGCCCACGTGACGGCTGACAGTTTGCCGGCACTCCGTCGCGGTGCTCTCGGAGGATGCAGCGGCAATCAGCCGGGGCAGTGCCGCCTCGGCGTAGTGAGAGGTGATGCTCACTTGATCGTCGAGTCCTCCCACCACCACCCGTTGCCGCGTCGCGGCCTCGAACAGCGCGCGGCGCCACGGCGTCAGCTCGCGCGTCCACCAGAATCGACCGATGGCGTTGTCCAGCTGCTCCGGCGTGGCGGTGCGCGTTTCCGCGGCCCGCTCCAATCCGATGAAATCGTATATAGCGGCCTCGAACAAAATCGCAGTGAAGCCGCACTGCGCAATCAGCCGATCCGCGATTTTCGACTTCGCGTCGAAGGTGTGCGCCTCTCCATGGGTCGGCAGCTCACCCAACAGCACGATCTGTTTCTGACAGACGGCATTGACAACGCCATCGACGATCGACTGCGCGGTGCGTTCCTGCGCGCGCGCAACAGTGCCAACCGGCAGCAACGCGACCGATGCAATACACGCGATGAGCGGGCCGTACGCCCGGCGATGAGTGCGCCTCATGCTTCAGCGGCTCATCATAGTTTGCTCTCCCGGCTGAGTCGCGGAATACCGGAGAGTAGGGACGCGGGCAGGTATATCCGGCGGCGTGACCGTCACCCCCGCGCAGATGGCCACCATCCACTTGACCCGCCATCGGGTTCACGGTGAATGGAACTACACGGTCCAGCCGACGTCGCGCCGCTAGCATTCGTGACTTAGTTCCTGTCAGGCTCTAAGAGGCGCAAGAAATGCCATCGGACGGCACAAAACAAAGGGCGACGATCTCTCGATCGTCGCCCTCGCTGGTCCGGCTGAAGCCGGACACTACAAACGAGTCCGAGCCCCGAGCCCCGAGCCCGACAAACGCTACTCGCTCACCGCGGCGGTAATAGTCGAACCCGGTCCCCGCCGGAATCAGCTGGTATAGAATCAGCCGGTCCAACGGGCAAGTCAGGAGGGGCCGTGACCCTGCGCCGCCTCTTCGCTGTTCTGTACGTCACTGCGCTTCTGGGATCCGCGACGCTCTCCGCCAACCAGACCGTCGGTACCGCAACCGGTTCGGTCGTCGGAACAGTGCGGGACGCGACAGGTGCGGCACTCCCCAACGTCGCGATCACGGTCGCGGGAGACGCGCTCATGGGCGTTCGACCGGCATCTACCGCTGCCGACGGAAGTTTTCGGATTGCCGCCCTGCCGCCCGGCGACTACACGATCGCCTTTTCACTGCCCGGTTTCAGCACGCATCAGCATCGTGTCAGCGTCGCGCTCGGATTCACGGCGACGGTCGATGTCGAGCTGGCCGCAGCCGCGCACGAGGAACGGCTCACGGTGTCGGCCCGCACCGGCGTGCTCGACCGTCAGTCTACCGCCCTCACCGAAACGTTCGATGCGGGGCAGCTTGCAGACCTGCCCGGCTCGCGGAGCATGTCTGCTCTCTTCGAGGTCGCGAAGGGCGTGGTGACGCCGACGGCCGAGGGCGGCGGCAGCGTGGGCGCGGTCGGTGGCTCGGGCTCGTTTGGCGCGTATGGAACGCGCGGCTCGAACCGCCCCACGATCGAAGGGATCGTCGTGAGCGGCATCAACTTCGGCGGACTCACAATCGACTACGGATCGTTCGAACAGGCGTCGGTGCTGACCGGGTCTCATGGCGCGGAGTGGGCGACGCCGGGTGTGCACATTCAGCTGGTCGCCAAGTCCGGGGGAAATCAATACCGCGGCACGCTCTACGCTGATTACGAGAACAGACACTGGCAGTCGTTCAACGTCGACCGGGATCAAATCGAACGCGGCGCACGAAGCGGCGGCGGGCTCTCGGCAGCCGACGCGAATCGTCTCTGGCATTACCGCGACGTGAACGCCGATCTCGGCGGGTTCATCGTCAAGGACAGGCTGTGGTGGTACTCCTCATTCCGCGATCAGGAGATCTCGACACGCCTGCCCAACTTTCCTGTCAGGCCCTATCGCACGGACCTGACGAATTACAGCGGCAAAGGCACTTACAGGATCGCGCCCGGCCATACCCTCGTCGCCTACGCGCAGGCCGCGCGGAACCATCAGCCGAACGGCCTCGACCCTTTCGCGCCCGCCGGAAGCGCGGCCACCGCCATCAATACGGACGAGAGCTCCACAGCCGATCAGCATGCGTCCGGATTGATCTGTGAAAGGAGAGTGGCAGGCGGTCTTTCATGACAGGTTCCAGCTCGAGCTCCGCCTGGGGCAGTTTCTGACCGATGGGCGCTGGACTC
>CAVQAH010000025.1:0-321748 GCA_963710415.1 uncultured Acidobacteriota bacterium
TGATTCCCGCGCGCGTCATCATTGCTGGCGACGTGATGGTCGGCGACTGCGAGACGTTCATGGCGCTACCGATCGGGTCCATCGCCTTCGCCAGTCCGAAGTCCAGCACTTTGACCTTCCCGTCCGGACGCAGCTTGATGTTCGCGGGCTTCAGGTCGCGGTGAACGATCCCCTGGTCGTGCGCCGCTTCAAGCGCCACGGCAATCTGGCGCGCGAGGGAAGCGCCTCTCGAGCGGGAATCGGTCCTTGTGCGATCCGATCGGCGAGGGTCGGCCCCTCGACGAGCTCCAGGACGAGCGCCTGCAGACCATCCTGTGTTCGAAGCCATAGATGGCGGCGATATTCGGGTGGTTGAGCGAGGCCAGGACCTGGGCCTCGCGCTGGAAGCGCGCCAGGCGGTCAGGATCGTCGGCGAACGATCCGGCAGGACTTTGATCGCGACGTCGCGATTCAGCTTCGTGTCGCGCGCGCGATAAACCTCGCCCATTCCGCCCGCGCCTAGCGCGGACAGGATCTCGTAAATGCCAAGTCGAGTGCCGACAGCCAGGCCATGGAGAGTTTCGGACGAGCGAGTGCGGCTCATTGTAGTTGGCTCCTGGGTCACGCAAAAGGCTGAAGGTCTTCGTGGTCCGTCGTCGTCGCTCGTAGCTCGCAAACTCTTAGCACGACTTCGAGCTACGGACCACGAACTACGGACCACGACTGTTTTCGGAACCCCTGCTACAATAGCCCGCCTCAACTCTTCATGACCTGGTGGCACTGGCTGGCTCTTGGCCTCATTCTCGTCGCGCTCGAAATGGCGGCCTCGGGCGGCTTCTACGTCATCTTCTTCGGCGTGGCGGCGATTGCCATCGGCGGTCTGCACCTGTTCGACCTGGCCGGTCCGGCCTGGTTTCAGCTCCTGCTGTTTTCGGCTCTGTCCGTAGGGTCACTGCTGTTGTTCCGCAACCCGTTGTTGCGCCTCATGAAACTGGATACGCCGGGTGAGGATGTGGACTCTCTGGTCGGCGAAACGGCCATTCCTTCAGAGGAAATCGGTCCGGGTGCCGTCGGGCGGGCCGAACTGCGGGGCACGGTCTGGTCCGCCCGGAACGTCGGATCCACGCCGCTGTCGCGCGGGCAGCGCTGTCGCGTCGTGCGTGTCGATAGGCTGATGATCTTCATCGAATCCGAAGGAGTGCGTGCATGACCGGCGGCCTGATCATCTTCTTCATCCTCGCAGTGCTCGTCCTGATCGTCATTGCGAAGACCGCGATTGTCGTTCCGCAGCAGAGCGCTTACGTAGTCGAGCGGCTGGGGCGATACAGCGCGACGCTCGGCGCCGGTTTCCACGTGCTGATGCCATTCGTCGACACAATCCGTTACCGCCACTCGCTGAAGGAAATGGCCGTCGACATTCCGGCACAGGTCTGCATCACCCGCGACAACGTGCAGGTCGGCGTGGATGGCGTGCTCTACCTCAAGGTGTTGAACCCGGAGCGCGCGTCCTACGGCATCTCCGACTTCATGTTCGCGATCAGCCAGCTCGCGCAGACAACGCTCCGAAGCGAGGTCGGCAAGATCGATCTGGACAAGTCCTTCGAAGAGCGGACGAACATCAACACGGCGGTCGTCAGCGAGCTGGACAAAGCGAGCGAGGCGTGGGGCGTCAAGGTGCTGCGCTACGAGATCAAGAACATCACGCCGCCGCACGACGTGCTCGCGGCGATGGAAAAGCAGATGCGCGCCGAACGCGAGAAGCGCGCGGTCATCCTGACATCCGAAGGCACGCGCGACGCGGCGATCAACACGGCCGAAGGCAACAAGCAGGAAGTCATCAAGCAGTCCGAAGCGCGGAAGCAGCAGCAGATCAACGAAGCCGAAGGCCAGGCGGCCGCAATCATGTCGGTGGCGACCGCCACCGCCGAGGGAATCAGGCGCGTGGCCGAGGCGATCAAGCTGCCCGGCGGCTTCGAGGCGGTCCAGCTACGGGTCGCCGAGCAGTATATCCAGCAGTTCGGCGAGCTCGCCAAGACGAGCAATACGCTCGTGCTTCCCGCCAATGTCGCGGACGTCGGCTCGATGATCGCGCTGGCGATGAAAGTCGTAGACCGGGAAGCGCCCACTGGCCCGCTAGAAAAAGGAAACGTCCAGTTCCAGCATCTTCCGGAGCCGTAGCTCCGTCGCGCTGCGTCGCCGAGCCCCGAGTCACGAACCACGAACCACGAACCACAAGCTAACCATCCCCTTTGACCCGTCAAATGCTTTTGAGCAATATGTAGCTGTGAAGCATATGCATGCGCGCATCCTGGATCGCGAGCTCAAAAAGGGCAGCGCGGAGCTCCTGATCCTCTCGCTCGTCGAGCACCGACCCCGGCACGGCTACGAAATGAGCCAGCTCATCGAACAGCGATCCGAGGGGGCCGTCCGATTCAAGGTCGCCTCCTTGTACCCGCTGCTGTACCGGCTCGAGAAACGCGGCTGGATCGTTGGGCGGTGGGTCGAGAAGGCCGGTCAACGCCGCCGCCGGTATTACCGCATCACGCCGCAGGGCCGTTCCGTGCTGGCCGATCAACGCCGTGGCTGGGACCGGTTCGTGGCGGCCATCAAACGAATCGTCGAGGTTGGCAATGCCTGAAACCCGCAACTGGAAACAGGAGATCGGCCGAGTGCTCGGAGGCGACGTTGGCAAGCGCAGCGACGTCATCGAGGAGATCGCGCAGCACTGTGACGCGCGCTATCGGTCTCTGCTCGCCCGCGGGGTTCCGGAAGAGGAGGCGTATAGAGACGCGCTCCAGGAGTTGAACGAACCGCGGGCGCTGGCGCGCGAGATTCGCGGCATTGCGCCACCGTCACTGTCCGCGGGTCGAACTCCAGCTGGGTCGCGCGACGAAGCCTGCTCGATGTCTTGCGCCAGGACATCCGCTACGGGCTCCGCGCACTCCGGCGCAGTCCAGGCTTCACGTTCCTCGCGTGCCTCGCCCTGGCGCTCGGCGTCGGCGCCAACACGGCGATCTTCACCGTCGTCAATGCCGTGATGCTGCGGCCGCTGCCGTTCACCGGATCCGGATCGGCTGATTCGCATCTGGGAAAGCAATCCACCGGCGGCTGGCCGACCTTTGCGCATATCGCAGCCGAACTTCCTCGACTGGCGCTCCACGAGCACTTCGTTCGACCGGCTGGCGGCCATGGGCGGCGCCGAGCTTTTCCACCAGCGGTCCGGGCGGCGCCGAGCTCGTCCAGGCCAACGCCGTCACGGTTGATTTTCTGCCCGTCCTCGGCGCTGCTCCGGTGATGGGACGGAACTTCCGCGCGGACGAAGATCGTCCTGGCGGCAACACGCGCGTTGCCATCCTGACGCACACGTTCTGGCAACGGCGCTTCGGCGGGGCCGAGGACGTCCTCGGCCAGTCGCTGATTCTGAACGGAAACGCCTACACGATCGTCGGCGTGCTGCCCTCGACTCGTTCGCGTGGGGAACGCCCGACGCTCGAGCTCTTGGTGCCGCTCGCGCCGAATCCCGAGCGGTCGCGCGGCGATCACCGGCTGCTCGTCATTGGCCGCCTCAAACCTGGGACGACGATCGATCAGGCTCATGCGGATCTCAGCACGATCGCCGCGCGCCTCGAGAAGCAGTTCCCTGGACTCCAACCAGGGCTGGACGGTTCGACTGCGAAGCTTCTACGACTGGCTGATTCCTGACGAAACGCGGCGCTCGCTGATGATCATGTCCGGCGCGGTCGGCCTCGTGCTGCTGATCGCGTGCCTCAACGTCGCGAACCTGCTGCTTGCGCGCGGGGCGTCACGCCAGCGGGAGCTTTCGATCCGTTCGGCGCTCGGTGCCGAGCGGTCGCGGATCGTTCGCCAGTTGCTGGTAGAGGCGATGCTGCTGTCGGTCATCGCCAGCGCTTTGGGTTGGCGATCGCATACGGCCTCATTCAGGTGTTGACGTGGTCTGCACCGGAGGACTTGCCGAGCTCGAAGAGATCAGCATGGACGCGCGCGTGCTCGTGTTCACTCTTGGATCCGCCGTGCTGACCGGGTTGGTGTTCGGATTGCTGCCGGCGCATTCAGGTATCTCGCCTGAATTTGAGCGAGACGCTGAAGCTCGGAACCGCCGGCGCGGGTGGCGCAGCATCCCGTCAGCGCCTCAGGAATGCGCTGGTGGTCGGCGAGGTCGCGATTTCGGTCGCGCTGCTGATCGGTGCCGGTCTGCTGATCCGCAGCTTGTGGCGATTGCAGCAGGTGAATCCAGGCTTCCGCCATGAGAACGTGGTGACCGCCAGAATTCATCTGCCGTCGATCGAGGTATCAAGGCGGCAAGGCCGCGTGGGGATTCTACGAACGGCTACTCGAGCGCGCGCGCGCGCTTCCCGGCGTCCAGTCGGCCGCGACTTCGTCAGGCGTGCCGCTGAGCCAGGGAAACACCTCGAGCGGAGATCCAGATTCCGGGCACGCCGGTGCGAAAGGGCGGTGCGTCGCTCGGCGCCGACTGGCGCCTCGTCAGTCCCGGCTATTTCAAGACGATGGGAATTCCGCTCAAGGGGCGGGATTTCGATGGCCACGAACGGCAGGAGAGCGAACCAGTGACGCATCATCAGCGAAGAAACCGCGCGGCGGTACTTCCCCGGTGTCGATCCAATCGGTCGCATGATTGTGATCCGCAGTTTCTTCGATGAAAAGCCCTGCCGGATCATCGGTCGTTGCCGGCGATGTTCGCAGCGCCAGCCTCGACGCGGATCCCGGTCCGATGGTGTACGGCTCGGCGAGGGTATTCGCCGGCTGGAATCCGATGCACCTGGCCATTCGCGGCGCCATCGCGCCCGACGACATACGTCGCATCGATCAGAGAGCTGGTGCATGCGATCGACAGGGAAGTTCCGTTCTTCGACGTCCGAAGTGCGGACGACGCTCGTGGCGGAGTCGCTCGGCCCGCGCCGCTTCAACATGTACCTGCTGACTTGTTTTGCGCTGGTCGCGTTGCTTCTGGCGTCTGTCGGTCTGTTCGGCGTGATGGCCTATCTGGTGTCGCAACGAACGCGCGATATCGGAATCCGCCTTGCGCTCGGCGCATCACGACAAGACGTGCTCCGCATGATCGTCGGGCAGGGGCTCGTGCTCGCCGTCGTCGGCGCTGTCGTCGGGGTTGCCGCCGGCTACGCGATCACCGACCTCATGCGCGGCCTGCTGTTCTCGGTCACGCCAACCGATCCCACGACGTTCATTGCCGTGCCCGTGCTGCTGATCGTCGTTGCCCTGGCCGCCTGCTACGTTCCCGCGCGCCGCGCCATGAAAGTGGATCCTCTGGTTGCGTTGAGGACCGAGTGATACATGCCAACTCCCAACGTACCTGATTAGCGGGTGCACAGACATCAACGGAGAACGGGAGGACTCGCCGGAGCAAGTCGCCTCGTGATCGCGACAACGGACGCCGACCAACTCCGGCGACTCGGTCGCCGTCGGTCGATCCGCTGGCCGGGCCGGCATCGGCCGCTCCTGGCCGCACTCCCACGTGGCGGTCTTCTCCCTTTCTCTCGTTCTCCTGTTGAACGTTGGCGAGCATCCTCAGTCGAAATCCAAGACTCGCTGACCAGACACCTCCCACCTCCCCAAAGATCTGAGTCGATCAGCTGGGAGTCCTTGGAGCTGCCTGCCTTACTGTCTGAGAATCGACATAGGGTCGGCCGTGGCGGCAGCGCGCGCAGGGCGATAGCAGGAGGCGAGCGCCACGATCGTCAGAAAGCCGATCACGGTCACGAACGTGGCGGGATCATTCGGGCTCACACCGAATAGAAAGCTCGAAAGAGCCCGCGTGGCCGCGGTGGCGACGATCACACCGGCGAGCACGCCGGCGGCGGTGATCCGCAACGCGCTTCCGAACACGAGCCGGAGTATGTCCCCACGCGCTGCCCCGAGCGCAGCTCGCACGGCCATCTCGCGCTCGCGTTGCGAGACGGTGTAGCTCATCGTGCCGAACACGCCGAGCCCCGCCAGCAGCAGGCCCACGACGCCGAAGCCTCCGAGGAGCGAGGTCATCAAGCGAATGGGCGCGACAAACTGCGCGAGGTCCGCGTCGACCGACCGCAGTCCCTCGACCAGGAGTGAGGAATCTGTGCTTTGAACTGCGTCCTGCAGCGCACGTCCCGCGGCCCTGACGTCCGTACGAGCGCGCACGATCATCGCGAGCGTAGCGTTGGGATACTGCGCGTAGGGCACGTACACCCGCGCAACGGGGACGTCGTGCATCCGGCTCCTGCGTATCGTGCTCACCACGCCTACCACGGTCACGACTGGTGCATGCTCCTCGACCGCTCCCAACCTGAGGAGTTCGCCAACTGGATTCCGGTCGGGCCACAGGTGCCGTACCAATTCCTCGTTGACCAGGGCCACCGGCTCGGTTCCGGCGCGATCACTCTCGATGAATGCTCGACCGAGCGTGACGGGCGCGGCGAGCGCGTCGAAGTACCCCGGAGTGACGGCTTCGACGCCTCTCCGGATCGATCGATCCAGCGGCTGATCGCGTTCTGACGGAAGGGTCAATTCGCGTTGAGCGCCAGCACTCGTTGGGAGCGCCCACGTCGAAGCGCCCGCCGCGACGACGTCTGGTTCGCGGCGCAGGCGTTCCAAGATGGCGTCCACGGCAGCGGTGAGCGCCTCAGGCTTCCGATACCGATCCCCCGACAGCGACACCTCCGCACGGAGGGCGTTTCGCGAATCGAACCCGAGGTTGACGCGCTCGCGGTTCGCGAACGACTTCACCATCAGGCCACCGCACGTGGCGAGGACCAGCGCGCCAGCGACCTGCGCCGCGACCAGTCCGGAACGCAGGCGGCCCCGCGTCTGCCCGGGCGTACCCCGCCCGCTTCCAGCCCGCAGCAGCGGCTCCGGGGCGACGTTCGAGGCACGCAGCGCGGGGACGATGCCGCAGAGCATTCCCGTCAGTATCGAAAGCGCGGCGGTAAACCCGAGCACGACGAGGTTGAGACTTGGATCGATGATCTCCGGAAATCCGCCGACGGCTTTTGCCAGCCGGATGCCCCACATCGACAACATGACGCCGGCCACTCCGCCGGCCAGCGAGATCATGACGCTCTCGGTCAGCAGTCCGCGCACGAGATGACTGCGGCTGGCGCCGAGCGCAACTCTCAGGGCCATTTCATGGCGACGTGTCGACGCCCGCGCGAGCAGGATGTTGGCGATGTTGGCGCAGGCAATCAGGAGCACGAAGGCCACGGCTCCCTGCAACAGGATGAATGCGCCACGCGAGTCGCGACCGTGCATGCGGGTCAGGGCGATTGGGAACGTGACCCAGTCCTTGTTCGTCGCGGGTTGGTCGGCCGCGAGCCGGCTGCTGATGTCGCTCAGTTCCCTGGAGGCCTCGCTCAGAGTCGCCTGCGGGGCGAGCCGTGCGAAAAGCGTGAACTGCCGGTCGTCCCGCGCGAAGCCGGCGAGGGATGGGGAGAGCGGCACCCAGAAATCCGCATCGGCATCGAACCGCGGCGGCATGACGCCGACGACGGTGACGATGCCGCCGTCGAGGCGAATGGGCCGTCCAACGATCGCCGGATCGGCGCCGAGTTCGTTGCGCCAGAGGCCATCGCTCAGAACGATCGCATCCTGGCCATCGTTCGTGGCCAGCACGCGTCCGAGACTTGGGGGCACGCGCATGACTTCGAAGAAACTCGGCATTACTCGCCGGCCTGTCACCCGCTTGGCACTCGGGCCCTGTCGCAGGATGGACGTCTGATCGGCGGTCAGGCTTGGAAGAACCAAAGTGCGGGTTGCCGCCACGATGTCCAGCGCATCGGGCGCTGACACAGGCATGCCAATCAGCCCTCGCTGGTGATTCCTCGACTCGAGGAACACGATGCGCGAAGCCTCCGGGTAGATCAGGCTCGGGAACTCAACCGCCTGGACGAGGCTGAAAATCGTGGCGTTGGCGGCGATCCCGACGGCCAGAGATGCAATGGCCACCGAGGTGACCCCACGGCTGCGGAGCAGGCTTCGTGCGGCAAACGTCGTGTCGCGCAAGAACCGGTCGAACATTGCCCCTCGAGTTAGAGGCAGAGCCAATCTGATGCCACATGCATCGTCGTCAGTCTATGCTGAAAAACTCCCTGGCCTGCCAGTAAGGCCACCTGGCCCACACGTCGGCTTCGCACGCGTGCGACTGCAGAATCGCGGAAACGCGACCCGCCTCCGCTAAAGCTACGGCGCGGCAAGCTCTTTTTCTCGTGATACGCTGCATGTTTTTCGTCTTCACGGAGGAGAGATGTACCGAGTGTCCTGCCGAAACTCAACGATGGTCCGGGTGGCGATCGCCCTCTCGGCCGCCGCAGTTCTGTCGCTGCCTGGTCTATGGGCTCAGTCGGCGTCGAAAGCCGATGCCGAGTATCTGCTGAAGGCATTCGACACCTATCGTGCGATGGTCGAGGCGTCGCCGTATAAGGGAATCGCCTGGCAGTACCTCGGTCCCACTAACATCAGCGGCCGGGCGACGGACATCGCGGTGGCGAATCGTCAGGGCGCTCGCCGCATCTACGCTGCGTATGCGACGAGTGGCGTCTGGAAGACGGACGACAAGGGCACCACGTGGCAGCCGGTGTTCGAGAACCACGCCTCCACCAGCATCGGTGACATTGCGGTTGCACCCTCCAATCCGGACATCGTGTGGGTCGGAACCGGCGAGGCCAATCTGTTCCGCGCGTCGATGGCGGGTGTCGGCATCTACAAGAGCGCGGACGCCGGCAAGACGTTCACCCATTCAGGGCTCACCGACACGCACACCATCGCACGCATCGTCGTTCACCCGACCAACCCCGATGTGGTCTTCGTGGCCGCCACCGGACACGCGTGGACGGACAACGAGATGCGTGGGGTCTTCAAGACGACCGATGGTGGCAAGACCTGGACGAAAGTCTTCTTCCGAAGCGACCGTACAGGCGCTGTAGATCTCGTGATGGATCCGACGGATCCGAACACACTTTACGTATCGATGTGGCAGCGTCTTCGCCGGAAATGGAGTGACCCGCGCGTCGAGCCTGGATACAAGGAAGGCGGCATCTGGAAAACGACGGACGGCGGCTCGACCTGGACCGAGGCGAGCGAGGGCCTGCCGGCGCCGCAGTTCAGGGGGCGTATCGGCATCGACATTGCCGCGTCCAATCCAAGCGTGCTCTACGCTTTCGTGGACAACTACGACGAAGGCAGACCGCCGCGGGAAGGCGAGCGAGACGCCTATGGCCGGCCGATCCTGGAGAGTCGCATCAAGGCCGCTGAGATCTATCGCACCGACGACAAGGCCAAGACGTGGCGCAAGGTCAGCGACAGCAATGACTTCATGACCGGTCACTCAGGGACCTACGGCTGGGTTTTTGGTCAAATCCGCGTCGACCCGACGAGCCCCGACACGATCTACTCCATGGGCCTGGCCCTCAATGTGTCGCGCGATGCCGGCAAGACGTTTACGACACTTCGCGGAATGCACGGCGATCATCACGGGCTGTGGATCGACCCCGCGAACCCGTCCATCCTCTACAACGCAAATGACGGCGGCTTCTACTGGTCCGAGGATGCCGGGAAGAAGTGGGGGTTCGCGAACCTCGCCGGCGGCGCGCAGTTCTACAACGTCACTCTCGACAATAGCTCGCCGGCATGGGCGTACGGATCGATTCAGGATATCGGTAGCCGGCGCGGACGCGTTGACCTGAGTGCAGGACGAGACAAGATTCCCGCTGTGGAATGGTCGAATGCGCCCGGCGGCGAGGGATCGAATCAGGCCGTCGATCCGGCCAACCTGAATATCGTGTACTCGCACGGGTTCTATGGCAATTTCACCCGTGAGGATCTGATCCAGAGTCAGGCGGCGCCTGCCGGCGGCGGCCGTGGTCGCGGACGGCGCCGGCGTCACCAACATTCGACCGCAGTCGGCCGATATGGAATTGCGCGCGCAGTGGATGGCACCGGTCACGCTCTCTCCGCACGACCCGAACACCGTGTATCTCGGCTACCAGTTCGTCTACCGGTCGACCAATCGAGGTGACGCGTGGGAGCGGATCAGTCCAGATCTCAGCAGCAACAACCCAACGGAAATGCTGCTGAAGAGTTCGAGCGCGATTCCCTATCAGACGATCACGGCGCTTGCCGAATCGACGCGCGTGAAAGGGCTCATCTACGCGGGCACCGACGATGGCCGGTTGCACGTGACACGCGATGCTGGCAAACAGTGGACGGATCTCACCGCAGGCGTACCCACGCGACGGTGGTACTCACGCGTTGTTCCGTCCGACCACGCGGACGGGACAGTCTACGTCACGCAGCGAGGCCGAGAGGATGACGACTTCGGCGTTTACGTCTACAAGTCTACGGACTTCGGCAAGACGTTCACGAGCCTCGCGCCAACCTGCCGGCCGGTCCTGTCAACGTGATTCGCGAGGATCCGGCCGATCCCGGCACGCTGTATGTCGGTACTGACTTCGGCGCCTTCGTATCGATCGACGGCGGCAAGCAATGGAAGGTCCTCGGCGGCAATCTTCCCTCCACTCAGGTCTCCGACCTTCAGTACCAGAAGCGCGACAACGTCATCGTCATTTCAACCTATGGGCGAGGGATGTTCGCGATCGACGCGCAACAGGTGAAGGCTGCGAAGTAGCGATTACTCACTCCGCAGCTCGTCGAGCAACTTCTCGATAGCCTCGATGACGATCGCCGGCTGGTCCAGCGGGATCCAGTGGCCGCTGTTCGAGGCCGTGATGTGGCGGCCGCGGGTCGAGAGCCGGGCCAGCGCTTCCTGCTGCCGCAATCGATACTCGCCCGGGTCGGTCGATGAAATGGTCACGAGCGGCAGGTCACCGTAGCCGTGTGCTCCGGCGTCGAGCGTTTCTGCGGCGCTGAGTGGAACGGTTTCGATGTGGCTGCGCAGCGCGTCGTAGAACTTCGATTGCGCCCAGAACTGTCGCAGAGGCCGCCGAGCCGGCTGTGGGAGCTTCCACAACGGTGCGAGAATGCCTTCGTCCTCTCGCGACAACCGGCCGCGGCTGACCATTCGAGCGACGGCGCGGGCCGCTGGAATCGCGCCGAGCTCGGTGAGTGCGCTCACGAGCCGCGCGAGACCGAAGCGAGCCGCCGAGGCGCCTTGCTGACACAGCTTCACGCCGCGCTCGATTTTGACCAATTCCTTTGGCGCAGGGTTCACCCAATCTTCCGGATGCGCGGGATCGACGAGAATCAACCCCGCCACGTCGCTGCGGTACCTCGTGGCGAGGATCCGCATCACGAATCCGCCGTAGGAGTGGCCGACCAGCAGGTAAGGCGGTGGGATCTGGGCCGCCGCGAGCAACCGGTGCAGTTCGTCGGCGACCCGTCCAGCGGTCCGCGGCATTGGCCCCGCGTCACTCCAGCCCAACCCGGCGCGGTCGTAGCTGCACACCAGCGTTCGTGTCGAGATAACCGGCTGCACCAGCGACCAGCTGATTGACGACCCACCGAGCGCTGCGTCCAGAACGACGGCCGGCGCACCTCTTCCGGAACAGTTCAGGTGCAGGCGAAACCCTCCGATGTCGACCATCCGGCCCGGGGCGGGATACCGCATCGCTCTACAATACCCGGCCCCGCTTGAAGTACACTTCCGGTTCACCCGAGCCTCGGAGGAGGACCGGATTCGGGCGCCCCTGGAAACTCCCGCGCGCACGGACATTTGCCGTGGCCCACCTGACCAGATCCGCGATCGGACTTCTTGCCCTGACCGTGTTCGCCGCGGTGTCGGCGACGGTGGGTGCGTCATCCGCTCGTACGAACGGCTGCGACCTGTCGCCGGCGAACCAGCTGTGGCTGCAACGTGCGGTCGACGGCTGGGACATGGTCCGCCGCGACTTCTTGAAGGTACCGGCCTCGCCACTGCCGTGGATCGTGTTGTTCGATGCATCCTGCATCTGGCACCTCAACCCGACAGACCCGCGACTGCTCAGCGACGCCCGTCAGCTCCCCGCGTCGACGTTGACGTTCGACGGCAGCGGCGTGGATATTCGAGCGGTGCCCCACTCAGGGACGGTGCTGCTCCCAAACCGCGTCGAGATTCCTATCGAGGTCAAGGCAAGCACGGCGCTCTACCGGAACGGGCGGATGACGTTTCTCGTGATGTCGATGCCGTCGGTGTGGCGTGCGCACCGTGGAGCAAAGATTGCCCAACTCGACGAGTACCTGCAGGGCGCGTTCACGCACGAGATGACGCACACTCAGCAGCTCGTGCAGATCAATCGGCGCCTCAGGCAGCTGATCGGATCCACCGAACTGCTCGGCCGTCTGACGGACGATGTGATTCAGGAACAGTTTCAAAAGGAACAGGGGTTCGCCCGCCTGGTCGAGCGCGAACGCGACATGCTGTTCCGTGCCGCAGGGCTCTCGGATCCGGCGCTGCGTCGCGAGATTGCCATCAAAGCGCTGGCGATGATCCGCGATCGGCACGCGCGGTATTACAGCGGCCGGAACACGCCATACGCCGAAATCGAGACCTTGTTCCTGACGATGGAAGGCGCCGGGCAGTGGGCAGCTTACAAGTTGATCAAAGCGCGGGGCGTCGTGGGCTCGAGCGACGCCGAGGTTCTCAAACTGGTCAGGGACAATCGCCGGTACTGGTCGCAGGATCAGGGGCTGGCCCTGTTCCTGCTGCTCGATGTGATGGTGCCGAACTGGCAGGCTCGCATCTTCCAGAACGAGCCTGCGTCGCCGTTCACGCTGCTCGAAGAAGCTCTCGCAAAACCTAAGGAATAAGCAACTGCTTCAGCCGCTTGTCCACCTGTTGATGCAGATCGGATGGCGCGCCGTAGAACACCTGCGCACGTTTGCCGCTGGCATCGAACAGGAACATCTTCGGCACGGCTGCCACGGGCCCGAACGGATCCAGCACCTCCGGACTTGCCATGACGACGTGGTAACCGGGTTGTAAGTCGGCCATCAGCTTCTGCACGTCCTCGAGCTTCGAATCGACGGTTATCGCGACCACCGTCAGGCGATCTTTGTGCTGCTGCTGGATCGTCTTGAGCCACTGCAACGTCGATCGGCAAGGCGGACACCAGGTCGCCCAGACCTCGACCAGCACGACGCGTCCCGACAAGCGATCGGCCGGCAGTGTTTCACCATTGATGTCGCGGAGCGTGAGTGCCGGGAGCGTTTCAGGTCCGTCTGCTGCATCTTCGTTCGACAGGCCTTCGGCCGACACGCCGGCGACTTTTTCGCCGCGCAGACGCTGGGTCACCATGGTCCTGAGATCGGTCTTGAATCGTTCCTGGTTCGCCGGCTCCTTCCACGGGACGTAGAGGCCCTTGCTCACATCCTCCGCGCCGCCGAAGCCGAAGTCCTTCGGCCGCGCGACGAGCACATCGTCCACGAAGACCACCGGGTAGCGGCGTACGCCGAAGCGCTTCGCCATCTCGGAGTTGCCGTAGTCCTCGGTCACCACTTTCACGCGAGGGCCGAATTCGGCCGCGACATCTTTGATCAGCAAACTTGCTGGATCGGACAGGCTTCACGTGAAGGGCCAGCGCACCAGGGTAATGGTGATCTGCCTGGCGCCCTGCGCACGCGGCGTCGCAAAGAGGAGTCCCTGCACGGCGAGCGCGGCCAGCAATACGGCGGCATGTCGTTTCATCGGGTCACCACGCTTTGGTAGGCGGGCAGCACTTTGTCCAGGATGACGGCCGCCGCTCGCGGTCCTGGCGTCTCAGTGGCCATCTGAGCCGCGGCCAACTGCAGAAACAACTCGGCGATGCTGTGATCGATCTTCTTGTCGGCGAACGACGCGCGCGCCGAATCGAGTCGGCCTTGTAGATCGGGCGGCGCGGCATCTGGCGCCGAGATCATCGCGAATCGGTAGCGGGCGAGGAGGTATTGCAGCAGCGCAGCGGCGTGATGGCCGCGGCTGTTGGTTTCGCGCGCCAGCTTGATCGTGACGTTGACGTTGATGAAGGCGGCTCGCCCGGCGGCTTCGGCGGCACTGTAGGCCTTGACGACTTCGCCGTCGAGGACATCCAGCTCCTTGTCAACCGATCGCAGCGCCGGCACCGCAGCGCCCGTGGGCCATTCGATCTTTCGACAAAACGTCGCGAATTCGTAGAAGGCTGCCGACTCACCCAGATAGAAGAGTCCGGAACTGATTCCGTCGCGTGAATCCTCTGAGTACGGCAGGCTCGCGTGGTAGGTCGCCGGTCCGCGGGCCTCGGCTGACGTCGCGAGCGCCTGGACGAAGACCGGCGTCTTCATGGCGGGGGCGGTTGGCGCCGGCGGCGAACCGATCCGCGTCCACTCTTTCAGAAACGCCTCGGCGGAGGTGATGCTCGCCCGCTTGGCCGAGAAACCGAACGCAGACTGCATCTCGAACGCTCGTTCGAGCTCGAAGAGCGCGAGATAGTGCCGGTCGGCTTTCAGCGCGAGATCGACCCTGCCGAGGGCGGCTGAGACCGCCGCGCGGTACTCGGTGGGGACGACGTCGATGTTCGCCGAGATGGCCGCGGCCCGCTCGCGCACCGCGACCGCCGGAGCGTCAGCCCATCCGACTACACCGGACAGAAACGTCAGCGCTACTCCCCACAGAACAACGTGACAGGTATTTCGACTCAAGGTGCCGACGTTACCATCGTCGCCCGATGAGAGGTGCCCGATTGGGACGAGATCCGGTCCGACAGTGACGAGTCTGCGGGCCAACGTCCTCGGCCGGAGGGGTCCCGAGTGAAAGTCTGGGGACCAATGCCGGACCGGCTCCAACGACCAGGGCTGGTAGAATCGCTCCAATGTCATCGGCCAGGAAGCTGCTGGGGATCGGTGCGCTTCTCTTGGTCCTCCTTGCGATCGTCCTGGGCATCGCCGCCCGAATCATCCTCGGCGGCGACGCAGTCAGGACCGCTATCGAACAACAGGCCTCCGCCGCGCTCGGCCAGCCCGTCACGATTGAGGCTGCCGCGCCTCGCATCTTTCCCAAGCCAACGATTCATTTGACCGGCGTCACCATCGGCGCCGGTAAACAGGTGACGATCGAGCGGGCGTCCCTGTCGACAGGATTGCGAGCGCTGTTGAGCAAGCGCATCGAGGATGGCGAGCTGCGGATCGAGGGGAGCCGGATCGATGTCCGTTGGGCGCTGGCGTTACTTGACGCACTGTCGAGCAGCCAGCAGCCTGCAAGCGCAGGCTCGTCGGCCGGCTTCAGCATCGTGTCGGTGACCGCGCTCACCCTGCGCGGGATCGACCTGATCGCCGCGGGCCGGACCTTGCGTGTGGATATGGATTCGTCGCTGACGGGAAGCGACCGACTTGCCGTCACTCGCTTTGACGCGAAGAGCGACACATCCGATTTGGGCGCCACAGGGGAATTCAGCAGCTTGAGTGCCCGCACGGGCACGTTTGCCGTCGATGCCCAGTCGCTCGACGTGGATGGATTGCTGGCGTTCATCGCCGCCACGACGCCTGCAGGTTCACAGGCAGCAACCCCGGCGCCGGCGGGTGCGCCACGCAAACTGACGATTGGACTCAAGGCCAAAAAGGGAATCGCGGCGGGTGCAGGCTTCTCGAATCTGAGCGCAACATGTCGCGTCGAAGGCGATAACGCGCGGCTCGACGATCTCAGCCTGAACGCCTTCGATGGCACGTTCAAGGGCGTGGTTGGTCTCAAGGGATCGGGTGCCGAACCGCAGTTCTCGTGGCGCGGGACGTTCGAGGGACTCGATGCGGCGAAGGTGGCGGCGTTCGCCGGGACGACCGGATCGGTCACCGGGAAGCTGGGCGGCTCCGTCGACATCACTGCAGCCGGCCAGGATCCGGCTGCTGCCCTGCCCAGAGCTCACGGCCGCGCCCGAGCCGTGCTGAGCGATGGCAAGTTGCCGGGGTTGGAGATCGTCAGGGGCGTCATCCTCGCGTTCGGCAAGCCCACCGGCGATCGGCCGGCGGGGTCAGGAGAGGTCTTCTCGCAGCTTGCCGCCACCATGGCAGTTGCCGATCAGCGGCTCACGACGAATGATTTGACGTTCGCCTCGCGCGATTTCGACATGACTGCCAGGGGCGCTTTGTCGCTCGCGTCCCAGACGCTCAACTTCCAGGCGGATGTCGTCCTTTCGCGCGAGCTCTCTGCGCAAGCGGGACGCGACTTGTACCGGCTCGCGCGCGAAGACGACCGCATCATCCTTCCTGCGCGGATCACCGGTACCGTTGGCTCACCCGTGGTGTTCATCGACATCGCCGAAGCGCTCAAGCGCGCGCTTCGCAACCGGGCAGAGGATCAACTGAAGTCGCTGTTCGATCGTTTTCGGAAGAAGGTCATTCGCTAAGACCTGAGCGCCTTCAGCGGATCGATCCGCGCGACCCTTCTCGAGGCGACGAGCGCCGTGACGATCCCGGAAGCCAGAACGAGGCCCGCACCCGGCGCCGCGTAGATCCGCGGAGTAGACGCAATCTCGGGAAACACACCCGCCAGTAATGCCGCAACCGCAAGCGCCCCACCGGCTCCAGCGACGATGCCGGCGCCGAACGCGCGGAGCGCGCGGCCGGCAAGCGCCCACCAGACTCGGCGCGGCTGCCCGCCGAGTGCGAGACGCACGCCGACTTCGCGTGTCCGTTCGACCACACTTCTCGCCGTCACGGCATAGATGCCGATCACCGCAATGAGCAGGCCGATACCGGCGAAGATTGCCAGCAGCACGCTGCGAAGGCGCTGAGGGCCCAGCGAGCCCGCGAGGAACCGCTCGAGGAGACTCACATCGCTCAGCGGCTGCGCCGGGTCGATTTCCCACACAGCGGCCTTGATCGCGGCCACAAACGCCGTCGGATCCGACGTCGTCCGGACGACGAGGCTCACAGGCGCCGCGACGTTGCTGTTCTGCGCGTATGGCAGATACAACGTGGGCCTGGGCTCCTGGCCATACCCCACGTCATACACGTCGTCAACGATGCCGATCACGGTGGTCGGTCGGTGCGGGAGCCAATTCGTCTGATCAGGCGGCCGATCGCGTCCTCGCCCGGCCAGTAGCGATCGGCGAACGAGCGGCTGACCACCGCCGCAGGCATGCCGCCAGCCACATCGCGCGAGTCGAACGTCCGCCCGGCAATCTCGCGAATCCTCAGCGTGCGGAAATACCCAGGGCTGACCCGTCTGAAGAGCACCGTGTGCGGCTGGCCGTCGGGTGTCGGCTTGCCATCGATGTTCACCAGCGTCTGAAAGGTGAATCCTGGTATGAACAGGTTCATCGTCGTTGATGCGTCGACGACGCCAGGGATCTGGCGGACGCGGTCGACGACGCTGCTGACGAACTGCGCTCTGACGGCTTCCGTCTGCGTAGGCGTTCTCGGAAAGCCGGAGCTGTGCGGTGAGGACATTCGAGACGTCGAATCCAGGATCCGTCCGCGCCGTCTTGTCGAGCGCGCCGGCCACGAGGGCCCCGGCAGAAACCATTACCAGCGCGAGGCCTGTTTGAGTGGCGACCAGCCACTGGCGGAGCCTCTCGTGCCGCCTGCCGCCGATGCCGGCACGGCCACCATCGGCCAGCGACGCCGCGATGTCCGTGCTGGCGATGCGCATCGTCGGCACCACGGCCGCCACACCCACCACGATCAGCGACAGCGCGACGGCTCCCAGCGCGACGCGCCAATCGAGCGCGTAGCGCACGCGATCCAGCTGGCTGGACGGATCGAGCGCGACGATGAGCGGCACCGTCCAGACCGCCACGACCATGCCAATCGTCGCGCCGACGGCCGCGATGATCAGGCCCTGGATGATTTCGGGTCGGATCATGTCGGCTCGCGTCGCGCCGAGCGCCGACCTGATGGCCAGTTGAGGACGACGATGGAGCACATCGGCGAGGGTCAGGTTGGCCAGGTTTGCCGCCGCGACGAGCGCCAGTGCGAAGACCGCGCCCAGAAGCAACGCCAGGGCGCGGGATTGCGTCCCGAACTGCGCAGCCCTGAGATCGATCGCACGAATGTTCCAACCCTTGAGCCGCGGGTTCTCGCTCTCGACTGCTGTCCGGATCGACTTGAGTTCGGCCTCGGCCTGCGCGACGGCCACGTCCGCTTTCAGGCGACCGATGGTCTGAAGGAAAGTCGCCCCAGGGTTCACGAGATTCCCTTCGCGAATCGGGAGAGGCGTCCAGAACTCCGAGCGGACATACACGGCTTCGAAGTCCGAGCCCATCACGCCGATGATCTCCCACGGCTCGCGATCGATGATGACCGTCGTCCCAATCACAACCGGGTTGGCGCCAAACCGCCGCGTCCACAGGCCGTGACCGATGACGACGACGCGGCGACCGGCTTGCGCTTCCTCCTCGGTGAACGTCCGGCCGGCAACCGGCGTCGCGCCGAGGAGCCGGAACAATCCGGCGGACACAGCCGCGCTCGGCACACTCTCCGGATCGCCGTTCCCTCCAATAGCCCGCTCCTGCGCCCATACCGTTTCGACGCTCTCGAAACTGCGCTGACGTTCACGCACGCGCAGGAAGGTCAGCGGGTGAAGCGGGTTGGCATCAGTGAACGCTGTCGTGCCCGGCGGCTGCATGTAGATGCGCACCAGACGGCCGGAGTCGGCAAAGGGCAGCGGACGAAACAGGATCGCATTGGCGACGACGAGCACCGCGTTCCCCGCGGCCATCACCAGGGCGAGGGTCAGACAGCGTCCGATCGAGAGTGCGGGTCGCGCGGCGAGGGTGCGGACAGCCTGTCGGAGATCGCGGAGGGTTCGGGTCATGGGCAGATGTCTCTGGTCTGCCCATGAGGCTAGCGCAGTGCTATCCGTGCATACAGCTCATAGATTTCATGCAAATGATGAGAAACACTCATGCTCGGCGGCGAGCCGGCATTGGCTGCACGCGAGCGGGGAGGCCGTGCGCCGCGAGCAGCTCGATGAAGTGCTGCATCCAGGGTTGATCGCCCTGCCGCTTGGTCTCCGTGCGCCGCATAACGGCGGTCCACGATCGAAACACGCCCGTCTTGGTGATGCGAACGGCGGTCAGCTGCCCGGCCTTGACCGCCGGGTCCACCGCCCAGCGCGCAACGACGCCGACACCGAGGCCGGCCTTGACGAGCTCGATGATGGCTTCCGTCAGCGGCACCTCTGACACACGTGCAGGCTCGACGCCTGCCGGACCGAGGATGTAGCGAAACGTGTAGCTATCCGATCGATCCGCGGAGTAGATGAACAGGTGCTCAGCCGCGAACGCCGATGGTTTGATCCAGCGCTGCTGCGCCCACGGATGAGAGTTCGCCACGATCGCGACGAGTTCATCCCGGAATAGCTCTCTGGCCGTGACGCGCCGATCGCGCACCGGGTTCGTCATGATGGCGAGATCGATCTCGCCCGCGAGCAGCGCCGCCAGCGGCCGCGGCGTCGCCTCAACGCAGATCTGGACCTCGGTGGACGGATGCCTGGCGTGGAACTGCTTGAGGAGCGGCGGGAGCCAGTGGTAGCCGGTGTTGCACTGCGTGCAAAGCCGGATCGTCCCGCCATCGTTAGTCAGCCGTCGGATCTCGAGCTCGGCGCTGACCAGGTCTTGCAGAATGGCGCGCGCCGACTCGCGGACCCGCGCGCCCGCCGGCGTCAGCACCATGCGGCGGCCCATACGGTCGAAGAGTTTCACCTCGAGGCGCGACTCGATGTCGCGGAGCTGATGGCTCAGCGCCGACTGCGTGACGTGCAGCCGCAGCGCCGCCGCCGTCACCGTGCCCGTTTCCGCGATCGCGTCAACGAGCTGAAGGTGTCGGACTTCGAGCAGAGGAGTCACGATTCATTATCATGCAGGTTGACGACACGCTGCCGTCGGTCGTGGTTCGTCGCTCGTAGTCGAAAGGTCTCAAGAGGTCTACGAGCGACGAAGACACGGACACGGACCACGGCAAATGTTATGAACCAATTCGCGACGCCGTCAGCTTCACGTCCGCATTCTTCCACGCCTTCTTGAAGCGCTCCTCGATCAGCGCCGCGTCGTCGTTCTTGCCCTGGGCCTTCAGGGCCTGAACGAGGCCGTACAATGCCCAGCCGGTTTCGGGGTTCTTCTTCAGATCCTCCCAATACACCGCTTCTGCTTCGTCGGGCCGTCCCGCCTCGAGCAACACCGCGCCGAGGTTCAGCCGTACCGGTGCGTGCCAGTCTGGAGGCTCCTGATAGATCAACGCATCTTCGTAACGGATCGCGCGATCGAGATGCAGCGTCGCCTTGTCCCAATCCTTGCGCTTGGCGGCAAGCTCGCCTTTGACCACTTCTGGAGCGATCCTGAGAATTGCCTCGCCGGAGTTCGTCGAGAAAGTCGTTTGTCCTTTCAGCGAGGGGTCCTCGATGATCTTTTCGAGCCCGGTCAGCTCGACTTCCGCGTCGGCCAGGCGATCCGTTGCGATCAGGGCCATCGCGCGCGCGTAGCGCCACACGCCGCGGGTGAATGGCGTTTCATGCGTCGGCCCTTTGTCCGCGAGGATCTCGGTCCACATACCGAAGCGGACCATCGCCCAATACGGTACGACCAGGAATCCCTGGACGATGGGAACCGTGCCAAGGGCCTCGCGCGGGATGGCATTGGCCACCTTGTTCGCGGCATCGACCGCCAGTTGCTTCTGACCCGATGCGCTTGCGCCCATCCAGATGAAATGCAGATTGTGCGGGTAATAACCCAACGGGTAGAGACCTTGTGCCCGGCACTGCGCGATGTAATCCTCGTCGGCCTTGGCGGCCAGCTGGTTCGATTTCACGACGTCGGCGTGACGGCCGACGCGCATGTAGATGTGAGCGGGCATGTGCACGATATGGCCGGCGCCGGGCATCAGCGGCAGCAGCCGGTCGGCCTCGGCCTCGGCGCGCTCCGGCGTATCGGTTGGCTCCCAGAGATGGATCCAGTAGTGCAGCGCGCCCGGATGTTTCGGGTTGCCCGCCAGTACCTGCTCCAGCATCGCCTGCACGTCCCGCGTTTCGGCGTACGGCTGGCCGTCGCGCGTCCAGTAGTTCCAGGGCCTGAGGTCCATCAACGATTCTGCGTAGATGGTCTTGGCGTCGAGGTCCGTCGGATACGACGCGACCAGCTTGCGCATGGCTTCGGCGAACGCACGATCGGCCCGCTGTCGATCCTCAGGCTTCCCCGTATAGCGGACGCTGAGCGCATCGATATACGCCTGCTCGCGCCGCGACGTCTTCGGCTTCAGGTTGCGCGCCTTCTGAACGAGCTCGAACGCCGTCGGCTCATCCTTCGGGTCCATCGGCGCGTTGATGTTCGGGCCCAGCACGAACGCGTGACCCCAGTACGCCATCGCGCAGTTGGGATCGAGGCGCGCGGCTTCGGCGAACGCGCGGGCGGCCTCGGCGTGATTGAATCCGTACGCCAGGTTCACGCCCTGATTGATGAAGAGTTGCGCACGCGCCGACTGGGTCGTCACCTTGAAGGTGTGCGTGCCCAGGTTCTGCAGCCGGGGCGCGAGGGGCATGCCTGGCGCTGACGCTTGATCGTATCCGGCTGGGCGCTCGTAATGCTTGTGTGTGGGGCCGGCTGGCGCTTGCGCACGCGCCGTGCAAGGAAGCGAGCCGATCACCGCGGACGCAAACGCTGCCGCTATCAGAATTCGCATCGAACAACCTCCAACACGATGAGTTTCCCAGGTCAAGATACGGACGGCAGCCTCGAAAGTCGTCAGAATCACGTAACCAATCGGTAAGGGATCCGTCCCTGTAGAAGGTGTATTCTGACGCCAATGCGATTCGCCCCGGTTCCCGTGCTCGTCCTGCTTACCCTGGGCATTGGGGTGCGCCTCGCCGGCCAGACTGTGCCGATCCGCGTCGGTGTCGAATTGGTCACCGTCGATCTCCAGGCGTTCGGGCCCGATGGCGGCCTGGTTCCCGATATCAGGCCAGACGAGCTGACGTTAACGGTTGACGGGCGGCCGCGCGAGATCAAGTCCTTCCAGTACGTTCGGGTCGGCTCGACGCTCGGCGCTCAGACGGAAGCCGGGCTGCCGACGCTCGCCGCCCCGTTCGGCAGCAATTATGTCGGCGACGCGGGCCGGACGATCATCCTGATCATAGAAAACGAATCGCTTCGTGCAAGCGTAACGCGACCGACAACGACCGCGGCGGCGAAGTTCGTCGCCGGCCTTTCGCCGCGTGACAGCGTGGCGCTGGTGACGATGCCGCGGGGTGGCTTGCAGGTGGACCTGACCAGGGATCACGCCCACGTGCGAGAACTGCTGGCCGGGATATCGGGTCAGGGATCGACCCGTACGACCGACCGGGAGAAAAGCTGCCGGACTCGGGACACGCTCATCGCCCTGACCGGTCTGCTCGAGGGCCTCGTCGGTCTGGATGTACCGAAGACGATCGTGTTCGTGTCGTCCGGGTTGCTGACGCCGCGTCGCGACGCGCCGCTCACAGGCCCGCCAGGCCAATGCGAGATTCAGTCCGTGCACTATGACAACGTCGGTCGCGCGGCCATCGAAGCCCGCGCCAACTTCTACGTGATCCGGCCGGAGGACTTCGTCATCGACTCGGCGGCCAACGCCTTCGCCGATCCTGCCGCCAGCCGCTTCAGCAGTACCAACGAAGAGATGGCCGGGCTCGAGAGTCTCGCCGGCGTGACGAGCGGCCTGTCGTTGCGCCTCACGCCCACAGATCACAGTGCCTTCGATCGTGTCGTTCGCGAGACCGCCGGCTACTACCTCGTGGCGTACGACCCGGAGGCCTCGGAACGTAACGGGCTGAGTCATCGTGTCGACGTTCAGGTCGCGCGCCATGGCGTCACCATGCGCGTACGGCCGAGGATGTGGATCGCCAAAGCCGGAGCCCGCACGAGCATGCCGTCGCCGACGCCATACGCGATGCTCCGCGATGGCCGCATGTATCGCGATCTTCCCTTACGCGCTGCGGCTTTCGCCTCGTCCACACCGGGCGACAGCAAGTTGAAGATCATCGCCGTTGCCGAGCCGCTCGATCATGCGGCGACGCTGACCTCCGCTTCGTTCGGCCTGATCGACAATCGTGGCCGGTTGATCGCGCAATGGACCGCCAACGAGCGCGAATTGTCGCGCGTGCCTGTGATGTCGGCCGGGTTGGCGCCCCCCGGCCCTTATCGGCTGCGGGTGGCGGCAGTGGACAACACCGGCCGCCGTGGCGCGACCGACTACGAGTTCGAAGCGGAGCTGACCGAAGCCGGCAAGCTCTCCACCAGCGCGCTCGTGCTCGGCGTCTCGCGAGGGTTCTTCGTGCCCCGGCTGCAGTTCCTGCACGAGCCGACCGCCATGGGCTTTTTCGAGATCTACGGCAATCTGCCACCCGACCAGTCGCTGAAGGCGGCGTTCGAGATTGCCCCGACCGAAAAAGGCGAAGCGATGATTCGCGTTCCCGCCTACCTCGCCACGAGCTCCGATCCCGCTCGACGGGTGGTCACGGGTGTCGTCCCGATCGCCGGTCTGCCTCCGGGCGATCACGTCATCCGCGGCGTGGTGCTCCTGGACGGCAAGCCTGTAGGGCAGGTCACCCGCACGCTGCGCAAGGCCCGTTCGTAGCTCCTTCCTCCAAGCGTCTGTCCTCGGCGCACTACAGTGCTGTGGCAGCACGGGGACATGGACAGTGTCAGTCGAGAGTCGTCAGTCGTCAGTCACGAATCGTCAGGGCGCGCGTAACGCGCCTTCCCACGACTGACGACTCTTGACTCTCGACTGTCGACTATTGGCCCCTCTCTTGCTCGGCGTGCCGGCACCTGCCCTGCGCGGAGGATCTCAGGTGCTTCGTCGTGTGAGCCTCATTTTGATCGTTGGTGTTTGCGCGACCGCAAGGCCCGTCTACGCTCAGTACCCTTATCCACCTTACGGCTGGCCGTATCGCTACGACAACACGGGCTCGGCGCGGATTCAGGTCACGCCCAAGCAGGCCGAAGTCTACGTTGACGGTTATTACGTTGGAACGGTCGACGACTTCGACGGCGCACTGCAACGGCTGCACGTCGAGACGGGGGAGCACGTGGTGCTCATCTATCTCGAGGGCTATCGCACCATTCGCGAGAAGGTACTGTTCACGCGTGGCGGAACCCTGAAATTGTCGAATGCGATGCAACCGTTGGCGGCAGGCGAGGCGCAGGAACCGCGCCCGAAGCCCGACGAACACGCGAGTCGCGAGACGCAGCAACGGCAGATGACGGGCTACGGACGAGGCTCGACGGGCCAGTTCGGCACACTCGAGCTGCGCGTCCGGCCGGTTGACGCGACGGTGCTCATCGATGGAGAGGAGTGGACGTTGCCGGAAGGGCAGGACCAGTTCTTCGTCGATCTTTCGGATGGGCCCCACCGCGTGGAAGTCCGCAAGGAGGGCTTCGTCACATACGTTCGAACCGTTGAGGTCAGGCGGGGCAGGACGGTGACGCTGAACGTGAGCCTGACCGCTGGCCGGGACAGTACGCGCGAGCGCCAATTGATCGATTGAACGGCGGCCGCTACGGCTGCTGATTGGCCTTCCATCGCATGGCGGCGAGGATCCGGGTCCGTCCGCTCGGATGGTCGAAGAAGATCATTTCCTCGACCGGTGACGGGTCCAGCTTCCGATAGTCGCCGAGCAGCAGCGCCGCTTCGGCAAAACCTTCGGGTTGCCGGGCGGCGCTGAGGCCGAACATGTCCGCTTCGTATTCGTTCGTTCTGACGATCGTGTTCAGGACGGGCGTCATGGCGAACAGGAAAACGCCAAGGACCAGCGCGACGATCGGCAGGCCCGCCGGATCCGTAACCCCCTCCACTCCCCAACGGTGCCGGTACCGTTCGGCCAGACGAGCGAACGCCCAGCTGGTCACGGCAAAGCCGATCGTGATGATGACCGCGAAGTAGGCGAGCATCTCGTACACGTGATTGAGGACGTAATGCCCCATCTCGTGACCCATGACCGCCTCGACGGCCGCCGGTGACGCGCGCTTCAGCAGGTTGTCGTTCAGCGTGATGCGCTCGGTGCCGAACATGCCGCTCACGTTCGCGCTGATGCGCGTGCTCTGCCGCGACGCATCCACTTCCCACACCTCGCTGGTGGCGATGCCATTGGCGTGGGCGATTCTCAGAATGGGTTCGCGGATCGCGTGATTCTCGAGCGGCTTGTAGGTATTGAAGACCGGCGCCAGGTACACCGGTCCAATCGTGGCGACAAACGCCATGAACGCCATCGTCACGACTGCACCCCAGATCCACCAGGCGCGGCCGGTCATGCGCAGCACCGCGTACAACACGAGAATCATCAGCGAGCCCAGCACCAGGCCAATGCCAAGCCCTTTCAGCTGATCGCCAAACCACGCCGCGAACGTCTGCGTGGCAAGCCCGTATTGATGCTCGCGCCAGAAGTCAGTGAAGAGCGAGAGCGGAAAACCCAACACCGATGTAATCAGGAGGAATCCGGCCCCGTAGATGGCCGGCTGCAACCACCGAGCCCGGGTGATGCGCGCAGCGGTGTCACGAAGTCTTGCAGACAACCCCGTGTGGAGCAGGATCACCAGGACGATCGACGACCAGAGAAACTGCCAGAGGCTCACCCAGTAACCGCCTTCGAAGTACGCGTCGGATCGGGCTCGCGCGTCGGCCGGCACGGACGCGAGGTAGGCGTCGGTCGCAGCCTCCGGTCCGGCCACAGCGGGATCGACCGGTGCCTGTCGCGGCTGCGCGCCGACCGCGGCGACGTGACCGGCGGACATCAGCCAGATCGCCAGGAGGATGCAGGCTGGTTTCATGGTCCGGGAGATAGTATCCGATGCGTTATCCCGGCAGAAGGATCTCGAAAACCGCACCGCCATCCGGCGCATTCGACGCAGTGACCGTTCCGCCATGCCGCTCGACAATCGCTCTCACGATCGAGAGCCCCAGTCCGCTGCCTGATGGAGTAGCGGTCGGTGCTCGTGACGAGTCCACCTTGTAGAAGCGATCGAACACGCGTTCGATGTGCTCGGGAGGAATCCCCGGCCCCGTATCACGCACGGTGAGACGAACGCCATTCTCGACCGATGTCGCGGCCAGCTCGAGTTTCCCTCCTTGCGGCGTGTGTCTGATCGCATTGGCGCCGAGGTTCTGCAGCGCCTGCTCGAGCCGTTGCGCATCACCAGTGACGGTCAACGTTTCCGGACGAACGCTGACGTCCACGGAGATGTGTCGATCGCGGATGACTGGCCCATGGCGATCGGTGACACGGCTGAACAGGTCGATGATCGGCACGCGATCGTGCGCCAGCGCGCCGCCGCCTCCCTCGAGCCGCGCGAGATCCAGGAGATCGCCGATCATCGCTTCGAGCTTCTGCGTTTCATCACCGATGATCGAAAGATATCGGTTCCGCGTTTCGGCATCGAGCGTCAGCTCCGGCATCGCCAGTGTTTCCGTGTAGCCACGAATCGCTGCAAGGGGCGTCATCAACTCGTGCGAGACGTCTGCGAGCAATTGCCGCCGTGCCCGATCCGATTCCGCGAGGGCCGCCGCTCGTGCGCCAAGGTCGTCCGCCATCCGGTTGAACGTGCGAGCGAGCGCGGTCACTTCGTCACCGCCGGTCTCCACCGCGCGCACGTCGGGGCGCCCTTCCCCGAGCGCCGCTGCCGCCTGCTCCAGCGTACGGAGGCGCTTGTGCGCCGGCCGGAAGATGACCAGCGCCATGATCGCGGACCCGGCGACGAGCAGCGCCGCGGCGACCCAGGCCAGGGTCGGTCCCAGTTGCCGCATGACGATCGACGCCGGCGGTGGGTTTCCTGGAACCGCCACGATGCCCACTTCTCGCCCGAAAACGACGATCGGCGCAACTTCGGCGAGCCGCCGTGGAGGTCCCGATCGCCCGCCTCCTGCTCGCGCGCCCTCGGGAGGCCGTGGTGGCGGCGGCGGTCCATGATCCGGTTCTCCGGGGCCTTCGATGCCCTGACGCCGGTTGCGCGCGATCGTTGCCGTGCGACTGAATCCGGGCGGAAGCCCGTCTGGCTGGTTCGACGCCGTCCGCCCGTCGTCCATCAGCACGAGGAACGGTTGATAGATGTGGCCGAACCGGCGGCGGATGTGTTCGTCGATCGCGAGGTCCGCCGTCGCCTCCATCGCCGAGCCAAGCTCGGTGGCAACCTCCGTCGCCAGCTGCACCGGGCCCAGCGAAGAACGGCCCACGACGACGGTCAGCCACACGAACACGGCAACCTGCACGACGAGGATCCCCGCCAGCAGCGCGACGAATCCAAACGCGATCCGCCAATAGAGGCTTCGGTACCAGACAGCGTCAGGCATCGGCAAACTTGTAGCCAGTACCCCAGACCGTCAGGATGAACCGCGGTTCTTCAGGGTCGGGCTCGACTTTCTTCCGGATTCGTTTGACCAGGGTGTCCACGCTTCGCGCAGTCACGAAGGTGTCGTCGCCCCAGACCTTCTGCACGAGCGCTTCGCGAGTGAACACGATGCCCGGGTTGCTCGCCAAGAGGAAGAGCAGATCGAACTCGTGCGCGGTCAGATCGATCTCATCCCCATCCATCCGCGCCTGGCGCCGCGCTGGATCGACGGTCAGGCCGGCGACCGACACCGACTTCGTCTGATCGTTCTGCGCGAGCGCCAGCTCGGAACGACGGGGTCGCCGAAGCAGGGCGCGGACTCGCGCGACGAGCTCGCGGATGCCGAATGGCTTGGTCAGGTAATCGTCGGCGCCGCTGTCGAGCCCGAGAACCTTGTCGGACTCTTCGCGGCGCGCGGTGAGCATCAGAATCGGGACGTCGGCGTTCTGCTCGTCGCGCCTGATGGCACGACAAATCGTCACGCCGTCGAGGCCTGGGAGCATCAGGTCGAGCACGATCAAATCGAAGGGATCGCTGCGAGCCAGGCGCAACGCATCGGTCCCGTCGCCGGTGGCTACCGGCGTGAGTCCCTCGAGCTTGAGGTGAAGGACGATGAGGTCGCGGATGTTCGCCTCGTCCTCGACGACGAGAACGCGGGGCGATCCGCCGTTTCCTCGCGCATCTCGGCTCATTCCGGAGTCAGTGTAGCGCGCCGTTTCGCGGCTGAGCCGGCTGATCCGTGCCTGCCACGATTTCTTCACAGGCCCGCCACGGTGGCGTCACATTCAGGATGTCTATTGAGGTAGGACCTCGGCCTGAACCGGCCGACAGCCAGAATGAGGAACAAGCTTCTCATCGCGATCGCGCTCACAGCGGTCACGGGCCTGCGGCCCACGCGCTGTCCGCTGCGAACCAGTGAAACGCCACAGGTCGCCACGAGAGCCGTCTCCCGGGGCGCGATCGTCGGCCGGGTTGCCGCCAGCGGGACACTTGAAGCCGTCACGACGGTCCAGGTTGGTTCTCAGATTTCCGGAACGGTCCAGGCGCTCTTCGCGGACTTCAACTCCATCGTGAAGCGTGGGCAGGTGATCGCGCGGCTGGACCCATCGCTTCTCCAGGCGGACCTCGAGCAGTCGAAGGCGACGCTCGTCCGTATGGAAGCTGACGTCGAGGGGCTCGCCGTGGCGCTCGCGGATGCGAAGACCAAAGAAGATCGCGCTCGCGAGCTTGCGGCTCGGGAGCTGATCCCGCGGACGGACCTCGAAACGGCCGAGGTAGCCGTCCAGTCTGCCGACGCGCAGCTTCGCGCCGCCCGCGCTCAGGTAAATCAGGCGAAGGCGGCTTTGGCACAGGCGGAGGTGAACCTCGCCAAGACCGTCATCACGTCGCCGATCGATGGCATCGTGACCGCGCGTGACGTCGACGTCGGACAGACCGTGGCGGCGAGCCTCCAGGCACCGACGCTGTTCGTGATTGCGGCCGACCTCAGCCAGATGCAGGTCAAGGCGAGCGTCGACGAATCGGACTTGGGTTCGGTCCGGGAAGGGCAGCCGGTCTCGTTCACGGTGGATGCCTATCCCGAGGACACCTTCCACGGCGTTGTGAAGCAGATCCGGTTGAACCCCGTGATCGATCAGAACGTAGTCACGTATGCGGCAATCATCTCCGCTCCGAATCCGGAGTTGAAACTGCGTCCAGGCATGACTGCCAACGTCACCGTTGAGGTCCTACGCCGGGAGAATGTCCTGCGCGTTCCGAATGCGGCACTGCGGTTCGAGCCTGGTGACGATCTGCTGGCGTCGTTGGGACAAGGGACGGCCACCGTGCCAAAGCGTGCACCGGTCACAAGGAATTCTGGAGCCAGCGCCAACCAGCCGGCGCGCAGTAACGTCAGTAAGGTGTGGATCTTACGACGGTCAGCTTCACCGGGTGCCCGTCGTGGTTGGCGCGAGTGATGGAACGCTCACCGAGGTCCGGCTGCCGCCGGACGCGCCGAGCGACGAAGACCTGGCCGAGGGCTCGCAAGTCGCGATCGGGATGACCACGCCAGGCGGCACCACCGCGGCCCGGTCATCGTCCGGATCCGCGAGTCCGCTGCTCGGGTCGCCTCCGCGCCGTTTCTGATCCGCTTTCAACCGGCGCCTCCCAGCCGGTTGGACAGCACCGCCGCGGGTGGACTCCTCCCCACCCGCGGCGGCAGCCGTTTCCCGAAGCGGAAACTCCACAACAGCAGGTCGACGCGATTGCCGCGGATCTGCGATCGCAGTTTCCCATCAAGCAGACAGTTGGCGTTCACTTCCGGTCGGAGAATGGACACCGGTAGGTTGTTGGCTGTCGAGAAACTGAGGGCGGCCTGGCGAGTTCCCGGAACGATCGCGACGACCACGACGAGCACGACGCCGGAAAACGTTGACGTCGCGACCGTCGCGACCGTAGTGATCGTTGCGAGTGCCGTCAGCAGCGTCGCACTCGAGTCCAAGGAAACCTCGGTCGGCGTATTACCGCTCGAAGATCCTCACGCGGTATCTGCGAAGCGGGAATCCCGACGCGGCCGCGCTGGTCGATGTCATCAAGCTTGCCGGCGAGCTCGACAGCGATTACTACTGTGCGGAGGTCCTGCAGCAGGTCGCGAGCCGGCGTCCACTCGAAGGAGCTGCACGCGACGCCTACATCAGCGTGGCTGAATCGATCGGGTCACGTCACTATCGCCAGCGCGCCTTGGCCGCCATCGATGGGACCGCCCGTTGAACACCACGTGACGTTTTTGTGAAGAAGGGTTGAAACGCGGCTGTTGATCGGCCGCGTTTCTTCCACAGCCTGCTAGAATACCCGCATCGTTCGCGACACCTTCACCCTTTCTCAGCACTTTTCAGCGGCCGCTCACGGCAACGCACCGCTTGCCAGAGTACTGTCGGATCCACTGGGGGTGGCTTCGCAGTGAAGATTGCGCTGATTTCACCAAAGGGACCGCTCTACCGCCATCGCGGCGGAATCTTTCGCCGCTCTCTCCGTTACGCACCGCTCACACTGACCACCCTGGCGTCGCTCGTGCCGGACGAGCTCGACGCGGAACTCCAATTGATCGATGAAGGGATCCAGGAGGTCGATCCAGACCTGCACGTCGATCTCGTCGGCATCACGGTAATCACCGGAACGGGGCCGCGGGCGTATGAGCTGTCCGCCGCCTTGCGTGCGCGGGGCCTCACCGTCGTCCTCGGCGGCCCTCACGTGACGCTGGTGCCTGACGACGCGCAGCCGCATGCGGACGCGATCGTCGTCGGCTACGCCGAAGACACCTGGCCGGAGCTGCTGAAGGATTTTGCCCGCGGCACGCTTCGATCGCGGTACGTGCAGGCTGCCTGATCTGTCCCTCGCCGGGCGTCCATTCCCGCGCCGGGACCTGCTGCCGAAACGGCGTTTCCTCACCAACAACGTCTTCGAAGCCACCCGCGCCTGTATTCATAACTGCGAGTTCTGCGTCGTCCCGGCGGCGTGGGGCCGAAAGCCGTATCAGAAGCCGGTGGAAGACGTGGTGGCGGACATCCGTCAGCACGGCGCCCGGAAGCTGATCTTCGTCGATCTCAACCTCATCGCCGACCGCGGCTACGCCGAGCGCCTGTTCGAAGCCATGATTCCGCTGAATGTTCAGTGGTATGGGCTTTCAACGGTGCTCCTGGCCGAGGATCTGCCGCTCCTGAAGCTCGCGGCCCGGAGTGGATGCCGCGGCCTGCTCCTCGGCTTCGAATCGATCCGGGCCGACAACCTGCGCGGATCGAGCAAGAGCTTCAACAAGCCCGCGCGCTTCAAGGAAGTGGTCTCGCTGCTGCACGAGCAGGGGATCGCGGTCTATGGCTGCTTCGTGTTCGGCATGGATCACGACACCCCCGAGGTGTTTCTGGAGACCGCCCGGTTCGCGGTGGACGCACAGATCGATTTGCCACGCTTTGCGGTCGTCACCCCTTTCCCTGGCACTGCCCTCTATCAGCGGCTCGAGCGAGAAGGCCGAATCCTGACGCGTAACTGGGAGCTCTATGATGGCCAGCACGTGGTGTTCCAGCCGGCCGGCATGACGATCGAGCAGCTCCAGCGCGGCACCGAAGACGCCTGGCGGCATGTCTATTCGCTGCCCTCGATCGCCCGGCGGCTTCAGGGCACGCCGGCGTCACCGTGGGTAGCGCTGGCATCGAACCTCGGGTATCGCCACTACGCGCACAACCTTCACCGCTTCTACAACTGCGACTGGATAATCGGCAGGGCTGGCATGGATCGCCGTGCGCCGTCGAAGTCAGGGGTGGCTGCGATGGGGGCGCGGTGAGGCTCACGCTGATCCATCCGTGCATCGGCCGCCGCGCTGGGCAGCGCTACATCCGCTCGTGGGAAATGGAGCCCCTGCCGCCCGCGACCATCGCCGGCCTGACGCCATCCGACGTCGACATCCGCTTCTACGACGATCGAATGGAGCAGATCCCGTTCGACGAACCGACGGACCTCGTGGCCCTCAGCGTCGAGACATACACCGCACGTCGTGCCTACCAGATTGCCAGCGAATACCGCGCGCGGGGCATTCCCGTGGTGATGGGCGGTTTTCACGCCTCGCTGTGTCCTGACGAGGTCTCGCAGTACGCCGAAGCGGTTGTCATCGGCGAGGCCGAGGATATCTGGCCACGGCTCGTGGACGACTTCCGCCACGGGCGCATGGAGCCGGTGTATCGCGCCGAGCGACGGCCCTCGTTGCGCGGCCTGCGGCCGGACCGCCGGATCTTTCGCGGCAAGCGCTACTTGCCGATCGGTCTCGTCGAGGCCGGCCGCGGGTGTCACTTTCGCTGTGAGTTCTGTGCGGTGCAGTCGATGTTCGCCAATACCCAGACGAGACGGCCGCTTGATGAGGTGATCGCCGAGGTCGCCTCGATTCGCGACAGCAAGAAGCTGTTCTTCTTCGTTGACGACAACATCACGTCCAACATGGCGGAGGCGAAGGCGTTCTTCCGCGAGCTCGCCTCGCTTGGTATCCGCTGGGTGAGTCAGTCGAGCATCAATGCCGCCCACGACGAAGAATTCCTGGATCTCCTTGCGCGCAGTGGTTGCCAGGGCGTGCTCATCGGGTTCGAGAGCCTCAACCCGGTTGCGCTTGCGGCGATGAACAAGAGCTTCAACACGATGCGCGGCGGCTACGAGGCCGCGCTCGCGAATCTCAGGAAGCATCGGCTCAGGCTCTACGCGACCTTCATTTTCGGTTACGACGCCGACACCGCCGAGAGCTTCGAGCATGCCACCGAGTTCGCCAAAGCGCACAAGTTCTATATCGCCGCGTTCAACCACCTGACGCCGTTTCCGGGGACGCCGCTGTACTCACGGCTTGAGGCGCAGCATCGTCTGTTGTTCGAGCGCTGGTGGCTGGACGACAGGTATCGCTACAACATGGTGCCCTTCAAGCCGTCGTCCATGGATCCGGAAGCGCTTCAGGAGCAGTGCCTCAGGGCCCGGCGTGACTTCTACGGCTGGTCGAGCATCATCCGCCGAGGGCTCGATGATGTGAACCGCTCGGACGCGTTCATGTTTCGCAGCTTCTTCCCGATTAACAGCATGCTGCGTATCGACACGATGCGCCGCGACCGGTTTCCGCTGGGAGACGACTCGTGGAACGGCTCGCTGCTGCGCGCGCACTGACCACACCTCGCATCGCGGTCCGAGCCTCCGCACCGGCGACCGGCTACTCGTTTGCTCTAGCCGGCCCAGACGACGATTCCGGGATTCGCCGCCTGCTTCGTGACGCCGAGTTTCCAGGTGACGTCAGAATCGCTTTCGAACGCGAGCCCGATGCTCTGAGCGCTGGTGCCCAGGAAGGGGGGCTGCATCAGACGATCGTCGCTCGTCAAGGAACCATCCCAGACATCACGGCGATCGCGACGCGCTCGGTTCGCCAGCGATTCGTCAATGGCGAGGCGCATCCAGTCGGGTATCTCAGCCAGCTGCGTATCGCCCCAGCCTACCGTCGGCACCGTCGCTTGCTCGACGCAGGGTTCGATTACTGCCGGCGACTGCATCAGGACGATGCGGCGCGCGTGTATCTGGCGAGCGTGGTAGCGGACAATGCCGCCGCGTTGAAGTTGCTGTCCCGGCAAGCTCCTGGATGGCCACGATTCCGTCCGGTGGCCACGCTGACAACGCTGGCGATACCGGTGCGTCATGGACGACTGCCGGCGGCGGCGGCGCGAGAGCGACGCACTCGAACGAAGACGTGCAGCGGGCGGTCGGCTGCCTCCTCCGAAACGGTCCTCGCTTTCAGTTCGCACCTGTCTGGGCAGCCGATGCGTTCGACGGAAGTACGCCCGGTCTTTCGCGAGCGGCTGTGCGTATCGCCGAGCGCAACGGGCACGTCGTTGGCTGTGCGGCGCTCTGGGATCAGCGCGCCTTTCGTCAAGTCGTCGTCCGCGGTTACAGCCGCCGGTTGGCGATGTCGAGATTGTTGGTAAATGCGACGGCACGATGGACCGGCATGCCGACGCTCCCACCGATTGGCAGCAGGCTCGAGTTCGGCTACGTCTCACACCTCGCCGTGGACGATGACGATCCCGACGTGGCTTGCGCGTTGATCGCCGCGGTGTGCGACTCCGCCAGGCTGAAGGGGCTGGACTACGTCGCCGTGGGGTTGCCAGCTGACGCGCCGATGACGGCGGCGGTGCGTACCCGGTTTTGCCATCGCGCCTATCAGAGTGTCCTGCACGTCGCGTTCTGGCCAGACGGCGAAGACATCGTCAACCGGCTCGACGGCCGGCCGTATCTTCCAGAGTTGGGTACCCTATGACCCCCATCATCTCGTCCGTCGCTCGACTCACTGGACGCGTCGTATCGCAATCAACGCTGACCACAGGAACACGGCGTGCGATGTTCGATCTGCTGCGGCTGCATTTCGCCGGCGTCGACTCCGCAGCCTTCGAGGCGGATCTTGGCGAGAAGAACTTCGCCATCCTGCTGGAGGACGAGGCCGGTGTGCTCAGGGGCTTTTCGACCCTGCTGGTCTACTCGAGCCGCGTCCGGCCAGATCTGACCGTCGTCTATTCGGGAGACACGATCGTGGAGCGCGGGTGGTGGGGTAGTCCTGCGCTGCCACTGACGTGGCTGAGGGCGGTTCGCGAAGTCACGCCCCAGTATCGCGGGCGTGAGGTCTGGTGGTTGTTGATTACGTCCGGATTTCGAACCTATCGATTCCTGCCGGTCTTTTTCCGTCGCTTCTGCCCGCGGCATGGCGACGGGGCGACGAGCGACGACCGGGTCCTGCTCGAGACGCTCGCGGTGGAGCGATTTCGTGACCGTTACGATTCGAGTCTCGGCATCGTGCGCCTGGCGAGGCCGCAGACGCTCGTTCCAGAGTTGCTCGACGTGCCCGAAGGCCGCACATCAGATCCGGACATCGCGTTCTTTCTCGAGCACAACCCCGGGTTCATCCACGGTGACGAGCTCGCCTGTCTCGCAAGGATTGACGAGACGAACCTCACGGCAGCGGCGAGACGCATCGCCAGGAATCTTTGAGCGATGAAGCTGTCTGCTGCTGCGGCGAACGCTTTGTGGGCAGGGTCGGGCCTGCGGGCACGACGGCTGTACCGTGCCGCGCTCGGGCGGCCGGAGCCGGCGCAGTGGATGCTCCTCGACCGCTACCTGCGAGAGAACCGAAACACGGCGTTCGGCCGAGCGCATGGTTTCGACGGCGTACTTGCGGCGGCTGGCGGCAGCGTTGCCACGACGAGCGAGGCCACCGCCCGCCGTCTCACCGCGGCGTACCAGGAACGCGTGCCGATTTCGACCTACGACGATCTCGAGCCGCTCATCGAGCGCGTGCGGGCGGGAGAGGCTGATGTTCTCACGTCTGCGCGCGTCACGCGGCTCGTGCCATCGAGCGGGTCCACGGCCGCCGCGAAGCTGGTGCCGAGCACGGCCGCCGGCCAGCGTGAGCTCAGTCGCGCCGTGGACGCCTGGATCGGCGATCTGTTTCTCACCCAGCCGGCGTTGATGACCGGCTCAGCGTACTGGTCGATCTCGCCAGCCGTTCGAGCAGATCTCAGCGGCGCGGTGCCTGTCGGCTTCGACAGCGACAGTGCGTATCTCGGTTCCATCCGCCAGGCGCTCGCACGTGCCATCGTTGCTGTGCCCGATATGGTCGCCGGGGTTCACGACGGGGATGCGTTTCGATACGTGACGCTGCTCTTTCTCGTTCGCGCGCGCGATCTCCGCCTGGTCTCGGTCTGGCATCCGACGTTTCTCACCAGGCTCCTGGATGGCCTGACTGTCTGGTTCGACCGGATCGTTCGCGACCTCGCCGACGGTACGGTGACCCCGCCGAGTCATGTGGACAGGCCGCTGAGACGGGGGTTACAGCGACAACTCGGGCGTCACCGGCGGCGAGCGGCAGAACTCGACCGGTTGTACTCATCGGATCCATCCGCGATCTGGCCGAGCTTGGCCGCAATCAGCTGCTGGGCCGATGGTCCCGCCGCTCCGTACGCCAAGGAGCTCGAGCGGTTCTTTCCGCGTGCACAAATCCAACCCAAAGGCCTCATCGCCACCGAGGGGATTGTCACCATCCCCTTTGCGGGGCGGCACCCGCTCGCCGTGTCGTCGCACTTCTTCGAGTTCGTGGAGTCTGACGGTCGCGAAGAGAGCGCGGTGCCTTCGCGCAAGGTGCGCCTGGCACACGAGCTCGAAGCCGGCAGAGAGTACACCGTCCTGTTGACGACGGGTTCGGGGCTGTATCGATACCGGCTCGGCGACAGGGTGGAGGTTGATGGCTGGGTGGAACGGACGCCATCGCTCCGATTCATCGGCAAGGACGATCGCGTGTCTGACTGCTTTGGCGAGAAACTCAGTGATGGTTTCGTCGCAGGCGTGATCGACAGATTGTTCGGCGGCGCCCGCCCACGGTTCGCGATGCTGGCTCCCGAGCGCACACCGGCTGGAATTGCCTACACGCTGTTCGTCGAAACAGACGATTCAACGCAGGCGGCGCTCCCAGCTGCGCTCGAGGGCGCATTGCGCCGCAATCCGCACTACGCCTGGTGCGTCGATGTCGGCCAGCTCCGTCCGTCACGCGTTCTCTTCGTCGGCCCGAACGCCGACCGGGCCTATGTCGACACCTGCGTGGCCAGAGGGCAACGTCTCGGCGACGTCAAGCCCGTGTCGCTGCATCGTGAAGGCGGATGGCAGGTCGCACTTCCTCGTCCGAGGCACCGAGACAGCGAGGAGCGGACCGCGTGTTGACTATCGACCGGCCCGATGTGCTCGCCAGGGTCCAGAACGCGTATCCCGATGTGTCGTACGACCAATGCACGCATGCGACGCTCGCCGACATCACGAAGCAGCACGGCGTGGACTTTGCCACCGCGCTGTTCTTCGATCGCGTTCGACGCGTGCCGCGCAACCACGCGTTTGCGACAGTGCTGGAACGGCTCGACCATCCTGCCCGGCCCGTCAGAGCGCGAGGGAAGGTTCTGATCGTGCCCGCGTTGTTCTACCGCCGCCAGCCCACACGCGGCGGCGACGGCGCAGTCGTTCGACACGTGGCGGAGCGGGCCGGCCTGGACGTCGAGGTCGCTCCAGTCGAGAGCGGGGGGAGCGCGCGCCGGAATGCTGCGATTCTGTGTGACGTGTTTGCCCGGCGCGCGTCGGAGCCAACCGTCATCGTCTCTCTCAGCAAGGGCAGCGCAGATCTGCGTCTGGCATTCGAGAGCATGGCAGGAACGCCGGATGGCGTGCGCGCGTGGATCAATGTGAACGGATTGTTGCGGGGAACGCCGGCCATCGATCGTTTCCTGGAGCGATGGTGGCGGCGGTGGCTGCTGCGCATGATCATCCGGCGTGGCGGCGGATCCCCGGAGCTGCCGGCCGAGTTCACGACGGCTGCCTCATCACCTCTTCACCGTGCGATGAGCGCGCCGTCAGGCGTGGTCATCATCAACCTGCTCGGCTTCCCGCTGACCGCTCACCTTCGAACGCCACTCGGCCGATTGCGGCATCGACAGATGGCGCGATACGGGCCCAATGACGGGCTGGGGTTGCTTCGCGACGCCATCATCGAGCCCGGATTGACATACCCGGTCTGGGGAGCGGACCACTATTTTCGCGTGCCCACGGTGCCCGTGCTGCTTGCTCGAGTGATCACTTACCTGATTCACGCCGGATGTCTCGTGCCAGCTTTCGAGAAAGCGGAAACCAGTCTTCATGCTGGGAGGATTCGATGAAATGTCTTGCGTGCCTGTCCCTGCTGTTCCTGCTTGCCGGCCCATCGTCCGTTGCTGCACAGCAACCGGAGGATCCGGCCCATGCCCAATTGCGAGCGCTCAGGGATGATCTCGTCGACGCCATGAACAAGAAGGATCTGAACCGCCTGCTCAGCCACCTGCACCCCGATGTCGTCGTGACGTGGCAGAACGCCGAAGTCAGCCGCAAGCCGGAAGGGGTCAGGACCTACATCGCGCGTATGCTCGACGGTCCGAACAGCGTGGTGGAGACGTTCAGCACCGCTCCCACCGTCGACGAGCTGACGATTCTCTACGGCGGCGACGCAGGCGTGGCATTTGGTTCCTCGAGGGACAGTTTCCGTCTCCGCTCGGGCCAGACGTTCGATCTGACCAGCCGCTGGACGGCAACCGTCGTTAACGACGGCGGATCCTGGAAGATCGCGGCCTTTCACTCTTCCGCCAGTCTTTTCGACAATCCGCTGCTGGCTGCGGCCCAGCGGTGGGCGATGACCGGGGCCGTCGTTGCCCTCGTTGCCGGATTTGGCATCGGGTTCCTGATTTCGCGCATCGGCAAGCGCCGGAGTCAGCGGGCGTGACCACTCGCAGATGGGACGCGGCGCACGCGGTGCCCGGCGCGCTCAACGTCACGCTCGCTGTGGTCGTGATCTCGATGAACGCGCTGATCCTGTACGGAGCCTCGCATGCGGTGAGCTGGATCTGGATGCTGGCGGCGGCGTTGGCATTTTCGTTCACCAACAACACGGTCTACTCGCTGCTCCACGAATGCGTCCACCGGAAGTTTCACGAGAGTCGCGCCGTCAACGAATGGTCAGGCCGCCTCCTGGCCGCGTGGTTCCCGACAGGGTTCACGTTTCACCGGATGTGTCATCTCGGCCACCATCGGCACAACCGGACCGAGGTCGAGCGCTTCGACTACTACACGCCCGAGGACAATCGGCTTCTCAAGTTCGTGCAGTGGTACGGGATCCTGACGGGACTCTACTGGCTGATGCCGCCGCTTGGCTGTCTGCTCGTCCTGGTTCTGCCGACACCGCTCCTGCTCAGGCTGGTGGACTCGCGAGGGTCGAAATCGGTGGAGCACATCGGGACTGACGCGATCCTGGGCGGGCTCGCGGAGGTCTCGCAATCGGGCATGCGCCTGGAGATCCTGTTGACCGCCGCCGTGCAGGTTGCCCTCTGGCGTTTCCTTGATCTGTCGGTCGCAGGCTGGGTCGCCTGTTACGTCGCGTTTGCCGTGAACTGGAGCGCGCTGCAGTATGCCGATCATGCGTGGTCGGAGCTCGACGTACGTGACGGCGCATGGAATCTGCGCGTCAGCCGCGGGGTTCAATACGTCTTCCTGAACTACCACCATCATCTCGCGCACCATCAACACCCCGACGTGCCCTGGGTCCATCTCGGCAAGTTCGTGGACTTCGAGGCGCCCCGTCCATCATTCTTGAAGATCTATCTGAGCATGTGGCGCGGGCCCCGTCCGCTGCCCGCACCGGATACGGAGCGGACGTGAACGCTGGGGTGTCGACAGACGTTGCAGCCGTTGAACACTCGCCGTTGACGCGAAGTTCGTCGCCTCCAGTCTTTGCCTGGCCGGGATGGAGGCATCTGCGGCAGACGATGTGGTATTCGGGTCTCACAGCAGCGCTGTTTGCCGTGGTATTCGGCGGCGCTGACGCACTCGCGCGCCTGCACTCATACCGCGTCGACCTGGCTATCCCAGCCGATGGGTCGATCCCGTTTGTGCCAGCCGCGACGCTGATCTACTCATCCTTGTATGCGATGTTCTGGCTGGTGCCGTTCGTGCTGCGAACCGAACGCGCAGGTCAAGGCGCTGGCACAGGTCGTCGCATGGGAGATCATCATCGCGGCGCCGTTCTTTCTCGCGTTGCCAATGCCCGAACGGGCCGTGCCGGCGGATCTTGGGCGGTATGCCAATGCCTTTCGTCTAGCCGACTGGATCAACCTTCAGCACAACCAGTTTCCCTCACTGCATGCGACGTTTGCGCTGACGGTTGGCGCCGTTCTCGCATGGCGATGCGCGGGGCCAGTGCGCCTGGCGATCGCCGCATGGACCCTCGCGATTGTCGCCTCGACGCTGTTGACCTGGCAGCACGTCATCGTGGACGTCGCCGGTGCGTTCGTGCTGACAGCCGCCGTGCTGTCTCGCAGCTCCATCACGACCGGCGACACATCGAACGAGGTTCAATCGTGAGAGTCCCCAGCGTGCTACCGGCTGCGCCGCGTTCGTGGTACTTCGTCTGCCGCAGCCGAGCGATCGGGATCAGTCAGGTCATTACCTGGAACCTGCTCGGCCACCAGATGGTGCTGTTTCGCGGCAGGAGCGGCCGTGTGACCGCCCTCGACGCGCACTGCGCCCACATGGGCGCCCATCTCGCGCAGGGCGACGTGATCGGCGATCACCTGCGTTGCGCGATGCATCACTGGATGCTCGATGCATCAGGGGTGTGCCGCGGTCCGGGCGGTGCGTGTCTCCCCCAGCGCACCTATCCGGTCGTCGAACAGTACGACGGCGTCTTCGTGTTTGCGGATAACGATGCGACCTTCGCGCTGCCGGCAATCGACAACGGCGACAGCGGTTCGACGCACGTTGTTCTGGGAAAGTCTGCTTTGGTGGAAACCAGCTGGGCCGGGATCATGGCCAACGCGTTCGACACCGAGCACATCCTCGCCGTCCACCAGCGCGCGCTACGTGAGCCACCTCAGATCACCCAGCTCGGTGCGCATGGGATCGAGCTGCATTACTCGTCACGCGTCACGGGCCGCGGGGCTTCCGACCGCGCGATGAAGTGGCTGTCCAACGATCGCATCATGGTGACCATTCGCTGCTGGGGCGGCACGATCATGACCGTCCGGAGTGAGGTGGGGCGGCGCGTCGGGCGCCTGCTCGTGTCGGTGGCGCCCACCGCCAACGGCGCGCTCGTGACGCCGTTCGTCGCCGTGCCGAAGTCAGGGGTCTCAGCCGTCGACGCCCTGTCCGCGCGTTTCAGCCTCTGGCTCTTCACCACGTTCCTGCGGCGCGATCTGGTGCCGCTCAAGAACATGGACTTTCGGTTGGAAGGTGCCCTCCAATCCTCAGGCCCCGTCGCCGACCTGGCGGCGTGGCTGCTCACGCTCCCTGGTGTCAGACCTCAGGGGTCTGAGGAGTCACATCAGTCGGCAGCGTCATTTCCGACAATCGAGATCTGACTGGTTCAAGACGGTTCACAACGCCGTGGTTCGTAGTCCGTTGTGCGTAGTCCGTGTCTCGCCGACCAGCGGGCCAGGCCCGTCGAGTTGCATGAAAGTGCGGCGAGACTCGGCGATCGGTCCCATTCACGCTACCGCTCGTCCCGGAATCAGGACTCGCGAATGTCGCGCGCCGGTGATCGTCCACTGATTTCCACGGGCAAGACCGACCCCGGTTCGAATCAAAAATGGCTCCTCTGTTGCTATAGATGATCTATATTGATGATCTATGGCGAAGGCAAGACGCCGTGTTTCGCCGATTTCTGAGGGGAGGACTCACATGCGTCGATGGATTTTCGGATGCGCGGCATTTGCGCTGGGAGCGGCTGCGTCGATGATCGCAGCGCGGGGACAGGCGACGGGCGAACGGGCCCAGGACGCGTCCGCAATCCGCGCGCACATCGAGAGCATCTTTCAGGCGTTCATCGACAAGGACGTAGCCAAGCTCCAGGTCACCCACGGGAAGAACTGGCGCGGATTCCTCACCGGGTCGACGGGCGTGATCCGCGGGATCGATCAGTACATGCAGGCGGCGGGTGGCGGGCGGCTGCCCAAAGGGCAAGGCATGGTGGGCTATCGGATGTCGGACTTCGACGTCGTCTTCTATGGCGACACGGCCGTCGCGTCGTTCGTCGCCGACCTCGACATCCAGGACGGCAATCGGAAAGGTACCCAGAAGCTGCGACTCCTCGATGTGTACGTCAAGGAGAATGGCGCGTGGAATCAAATGGCGTCGAACACATCGCTTCATCCGGAATCGATGGAGGATCGGATGAGCGCGTTCAACCCGGTTCCGGCCGGGGCACGTAAGCCGCTGCTCGAAGCGCGTGAGGCCGTCTGGCGGGCGTGGTATTCGGGCGACGCCGAGCGGCTGAAGACGCTGATTCCCGATGAACTCATCACGCTGGGGCCGGGTCCGGACGGGTGGGGCACACGCGATTCGATCCTCGCATCGTCCGAGCGTTTCGCGAAGAGTGGCGGAAAACTGACCCGTCTGGTGTTTCCGCGGACGGAATTTCAGGGATACGGCAATACCGTCGTCCTTTACACGTCGTATGAGCTGGACGTCGAGCAGGGTGGCAAGACGAGAACCGAGAAGGGGCTGGCCACAGAGGTGTTCGTCAATCGCGGGGGGCAGTGGCTCAACACGGGCTGGCAGCTCGCGCCGGCGTCGGGTAACGACTGAGACCGCATCACAGCAAGTCGAGTTAGGCGAGCTCTATTTCCTACTACGTAAATGATCGAACTCTGGTCGGCGGCAGACTTCAGGTAGTTACGGCGACGACCAATCGCGCAGGCCGGAGCTGCGTTGTCATGGCTCCTCGTCGTCAAGCAGTCTGCAACAATCGAAGCGCAAACGTGGCGCAGTTGCCTCGAGCGACTCGTTGCGTATCTGTTCTCATATCTACACTCCCCTCCAGTCTGGCGATCATTCTCGCTGAAATTGGCCGATTCCGATAATTCGATGCTACACGAGAGCAGCGCGGGACGCGGCGCGTCCCCCGACGCACGCCTGCTGACAAGCAGGTTGTGATGCCCGGTAAGCGCTCGCCAAGACCCGCTGAATAACCACTCGTCTTATACATCCCGTGAGAGATATGTCGGCACGGCGGCTGCAAATGCGTCGCTGACTGGTTGGCTGAGAGGCGCCTGATCGTCTCTTTACGGCTGCTGCAACGGCCACTCCCCAGCCAGCCGCGTCCTGGGAACCATCGGCTCAATTCCTATTCGGAGACCTGTCGCTACTTCGGCTGGTGGCGTTAGTGGCAGGGTGTGCGCGTTTCGCTCCGTCCGTACACGTTTTTTGCGCTGATCGGGCAGCGCTGAAAGTTTTGACTCTATGACACGCATTCGCACGATCGTCGTTGCCGTCCTGTTGGCGGCGTCCACGTATGGCGTCGTTCGCGGATCAGCGCCCGCTCAAACCGGGACATGGACGTCCGGCGGGACGATCACCGATTCGCGCGCGGGCGCAGCGGCTGTGCCCCTCGCCGACGGGCGGACAGTGATCGCTGGCGGAATGGTCGCCGGGGCGCCGACCGACACCGTGGTCATCTACGATCCGATCGCGAAGTCGTTTTCTGCTGCCGGCCAGTTGATCGCCGCACGAGTGGGACACACGGCCACGCTGCTCGCCGACGGCCGCATCCTGGTGACCGGCGGAACGATAGGCAGCCAGATTAGCGCCGACGTGGAGCTGTTCGATCCGGCATCGAGCACGTCGACCCTCGTGGCCCTGATGGGGCAGCCGCGCACCGCTCACGCTGCAGCACGACTCGCCGACGGGACGGTGTTGATCGTCGGCGGCGCCACGACCGACGAAGCGGTGCTGCAGTCTGCGGAGATCTTCAATCCTGCCAGCGGCACTGTCGCGCTGCTCTCGTCAAGCCTCCAGCGTCGCCGCGCCGGTGCAACCGCTACGACACTCATCGATGGCCGCGTGCTCATCGTGGGTGGCAACGATGGAACCGCCGATCTCGGTTCCGCCGAAGAGTACTATCCGGCGTCCCAGGCCTTTGCCCTGGTCCCCACTCAGCTGAGCGTCCGGCGCCGCGGCCACACCGCGGTGCTGCTGCCGCACAACAACGGCGTGCTGGTGGCGGGCGGGACGGCTGCGGGACAGGCCGTTTCGGCCGCAGACCTCTATCTTCCGGCGATTTTTCCCGATCCGTTTTCCCTCGGCGTTGGTGAGTTCGTGGCAACCGGGTCGATGGTGACCTCGCGGACGGGCGCGGTCGGTGGTCCGGCTGGCGAAGGGTACGCATTTGCCGCGGGCGGCGGTCCTGGTGACGTTGAGACGTATCGGTTTGCGACCATACAAGACTGACAAGGATGACTACGCGCCGGGCGAGCGAGCGGTCATTACCGGTTCGGGTTGGCAACCTGGCGAGGAAGTGACGCTGCTGTTCCAGGAGGATCCGGCAGTCCACGAGGACTACACCTTCCCCGTGACTGCAGATGCCACCGGGAACATTCATTGGGATCAGTGGGCGCCGGAGGAGCACGATTTGAACGTGCGGTTCTACCTGACTGCGCACGACTCGCGGTCGCGGGCGCAGACGACGTTTACTGATGCGAAAGCTTCAGTGTATCTCCCGCGACTCAGAGTGTGGCTGCCGGCAGCACGCATAACTTCAGTTGGACCTTCACCGCGCTGAACAGTGCCAACGAGGCCACGTCGACGTTCACAATTCCGTCGACCTGGACTGCACCTCAGACTGCTGCGGGATCTGGTCAGGTGACTGTCACCGGATGCGCCTCCGGCTTCACGATAGGTGGTTCCGGAGGAAGAGAAATCACTATCACTCAGAGTGGAAGTGCTGGCAATGGTAAATGTGCGAGCGGTCAAACACTAACAATTACCTATTCAACGTCACGGTACCAACGCCTGCCACAACCCCGCAGACCTACACATTCCTGTTTGATGATATTGCTCTCAATTCCCCGACCGTTGAAGTGACGGCGCCCCCCACTGTCTCAGTCGCCGTTTCCCCATCCTCGGTGGCTGAAGACGGCGCGGGAAGCTTGCAGTATACCTTCACGCGTACGGGGACCAGCGGCTCCATCACGGTCAACTTCTCCGTCGGCGGACAGCCGCGTTCAATAGCGATTACACGCAAACCGGCGCGGCGACCTTCACGTCAACAACCGGCACGGTCACGTTCTCTAACGGTAATTCGACGGCGACTGTGACCATCGACCCGTCAACAGATCCCACTACTGAACCGGATGAGACGGTCATTCGTACTGTTGTTACAGGCACCGGCTACACCGTTGGGAGTCCAAGCTCGGCCAGTGGCACCATCACGAACGACGACAATGCGGCGCCCACCGCGGCCCAGCAGTCGGTGAGCACGAACGAAGACAGCGACGTGGTCGTTACGCTGTCAGGTACTGACGCTGATGGCGACACATTGAGCTTCATAGTCACCTCACTGCCCACGAACGGTAGCCTGTATCAGGTGCTCGCAGACAACGTCACTGCGGGGGCTCAGATAACAACTGCGCCGACGACAGTTACGAACGCAGCTCACAAAGTGCTGTTCCGCCCTGACCCAAACGAGAATGGCAGCCCCTATGCGACGTTCGCCTTCAAGGTCAATGACGGAACGATTGATTCAGACACGGCGACCGTGACGATCACCGTGAACGCGGTGAACGACCCTCCGGTGGCAGTGGCGGACACGGCAACGACCGACGAAGACGTCTATGTTGACATCAACGTCATCACGAACGATACGGATGTGGACAACGCCAACAGCCAGCTCTCGGTCGCCAGCGTCAGCGACGTGCAGGGCGGCACGGCGGTGCTGCAGGGCGACGGCCGGACGGTGCGGTTCACGCCCGCGCTCAACGCGAACAGCACGACCACGCCTGGCGGTTTCTCGTTCAAGTACACAGCGAAGGACACCGACAACGCGCTGTCGACCGCGGCGATGGTGAGCATCACGGTCAACGCGGTGAACGATCCGCCGGTGGCAGTGGCGGACACGGCAACGACCGACGAAGACGTCTATGTTGACATCAACGTCATCACGAACGATACGGATGTGGACAACGCCAACAGCCAGCTCTCGGTCGCCAACATCACTGACGTGCAGGGCGGCACGGCTCTCCTACAGGCCAATGGCCGCACGGTGCGGTTCACGCCGGCGCTCAATGCGAACAGCACGACCACGCCGGGCGGGTTCTCGTTCATTACACGACGAAGGATACAGACGGCGCGCAGTCGACTGTGGCGATGGTGAGCATCACGGTCAACGCGGTGAATGATCCGCCGGTGGCAGTGGCGGACACCGCGACGACCGACGAAGACGTCCTTGTTGACATCAACGTCATCGGCAACGACACGGATGTGGACAACACCAACAACCAGCTGTTGGTTGCCAGCATCACCGACGTGCAAGGCGGTAGCGCCGTGCTGCAGGGCGACGGCCGGACGGTGCGGTTCACGCCCGCGCTTAACGCGAACAGCACGACCACGCCGGGCGGGTTCTCCTTCAGGTACACGGTGAAGGCACCCGGACAACGCTCTGTCGAACGCGACGACGGTGACGATCACTGTGAACGCGGTTAACGATGCGCCGATCCTGAACGCCGTCGGCAACAAGATGGTGTTGGAGGGCAGCCTCCTGACGTTCGGCGTCACGGCGTCGGACGTCGACGGCGATACGCTGACGTTCAGCCTCGTTGGTGCTCCGGCGGGCGCAACGATAATTCCGCTGACGGGGGTCTTCAGTTGGACCCCTACCGACAACGGAATGGCCACCTTCACCATCAGGGTGAGCGACGGCGGATCGCCGCAGCTGACCGACGAGGAACAAATCACGGTCGACGTGAAGAACGTGGCGCCAACGGCAACCTTCAACACGCCGCTGGTCACCATCGGCGAAGGCGCCACCTTCGGGATCTCCCCTCAGCGGCCCGACGGATCCGTCCAGCGCCGATACGGCGGCCGGGTTCAAATACGCGTTCGACTGCGGTTCCGGGACATTCGGCGCGCTGACCTCGATGAGCGCGGTCACATGCACGGCCGTGGACAATCCGGGTGTGACCGTGCGTGGAAAGATCGACAAGGATGGCGGATACACCACCTACATGGCCGCCGTGTTGATTCAGAACGTCTCGCCGGCGGTGACGATCCTCACGCCGCCCTCGGCCAGATCTACGCTAAGGGAACATCGGTTCCGTTCACCGCAAAGGTCATCGATCCGGGTGCGTTGGATCACGACTCGTACCTGTGGACGTTCGTGAGCGCCGGGGACAGTTTCTCGGTCTCTGGCTCCAACGTGGCCGGCGTGATGACCATCAATTCCCCGTATCCTTCTCCCGATCCCCTGGTGTCTACAACGTGATGCTGACGGTCACGGATAAGGACGGAGGCGTCTCGACTAGAAATCGTAACAACGATTTAACGGCTCCGGCGTACGTCGTCATCTACGATCCCAGCGCGGGCTTCGTCACAGGCGGTGGATGGGTCTCGTCTCCCGCCGGAGCGTCGGTCGAGTTCCCGACCGCCGTTGGAAAGGCGTTGTTCGGCTTCGTTTCCAAGTATCAGAAGGGGGAAGACTACCACTCTCGAGCTCACCGGCCAGACTCAGTTCCAGTTCCACGCCGGTGCGACTCAACTTCCACAGCACCTCGTATGATTGGCTGGTCGTCGCTGGTGCCCGGGCCCAGTTCAAGGGCGACGGGTACCATCAACGGATCGGGTGACTATGGGTTCATCCTGACGGCGATCGACGGTGCGGTCGCCGGCGGCGGCGGGATCTGACACGCTTCCGAATCAAGATCTGGGACAAGAGCCACTGACGCCGTTCGTCTACGACAACCAGATGGCCGCGCTGGACAACGATCCCGTCACTGGCCCGGGCACATCGTCCAGGGCACCATCGTCATTCACGACCCGAGCAAGAAGTAACTACTTCCGCCCCACGACATCGACGACGGCCGGTCCGATCATCAACGCGGACCGGTCGCGTTCCGCCTGGAGCCAGGCGCGGCGAATCTGCCGCGCCGCCCTCGCGTCGAGCGGCCGCTGCCGCGCATAGCGGTCCAGATCCCGAGAAAATACCCCGACAGCCACTTCCACACAGCCGAGCATGGACCGCCGACCTTGATCGTCGGCACGACCTCGGTGGCCGCAACCCCGCCGCGCGAAGAGACTGGCAACCGCGTACCGACGTTCGACGTCCGCCCGGTGGCGCTCGTACTCGCCCGTTCCGCCTCGATTAGTCGCGTCCATCCGCTCCGGCCTCGGAATCAGCACGAACGAATCGCGGTGATACTCCTGAAGCGCGAGCATACCGCCAGGCTTTCAACACCCGCGCCAGCTTCCGGAGATGGACGACGGGGTTAGGAAAAAGAGAAACACCCACCGCGCGAAGATGAAGCAGACACGACGTGAACGCTATCTCTGCAGCTCCATGCCTCCAACGTCCAACTCGCGGTGACACCTCGTCCGCGGATCGTCGCTGATTCCGAAACGAGACGCGATCGTCGCTGATTCCGAAACGGACGCGGATACGCGCTGATTCCGAAACGGGACGCGGATACGCGCTGATTCAGGAGGCGGAGGCGGATGCGGCGGATCGAGCCGTCCATGAGATCCGCGTTGATCAGCGTCCCGTCCTGGAAATTCCGTTGATCCGCGTTCCGTTCTGAATTGATTCGCGATTTACACTGAGCTCATGGCGGACCTTGATGAACTCCAGCTCGACAAGGCGTACCGATCCACCGCCTCCGCTAAGCCGTCTGGGTGGGTGGCGCGTCGTCCTCGTCGTCGGCCTCGTTGCGGCTGTCGGTTTCCTGCTCTGGAACCTCTTCTGGCCTCTGAAACGTTCGGCGCCGGTCAAGGTGGAAACCGAGCAGCGCGTGGCTCAGGCGCGTCCTGAAGACCCGAAGCCCGTATCGGGTGAACAGATCAATCTTGCGCCGCTCGGGGAGACCGATCCCATCGTCCGCGAGCTGGTGGGACGACTCTCGTCCCATCCGAAGGTTGCCGCTTGGCTCGCGACCGACCAGCTGCTGCGGAACTTCACCGTAGTGCTCGTCAACATTGCGGACGGACGCAGTCCCGCCCAACAGCTGCGTGCGCTGCGCCCGGTCGGCCAGTTCGTGACGACCGAGGAAGGCGAGCAGGCATACATCGACCCGCGCAGCTACCGCCGTTACGATTCATACGCCGACGCCATCGGTGCGCTCGACGCCAGGGGGACGGCCGAGGTCTACGCCACGCTCAAACCGCGAATCGCCGACGCTTACCGCGAGCTCGGTCAGCCGGATGCCGATGTCGACGCGACCTTCCGGAAAGCGATCGTCCACCTGCTCGAAACGCCGGTGGTCGAGGGCGACGTGAAACTGGCGTCCAAGAGCGTCTCGTACGAGTTCGACGACCAGAAACTTCAGTCCCTCTCTTCGGCCCAGCGGCAGTTCCTGCGGATGGGCCCGAGAAACATGCGCATTATCAAGGCCAAGCTCCGCGAGCTCGCGCCGCTTCTCGGAATAGCTCCCGAAACATTGCCTCGCTAGGCCGCTTCACCAGCCCGCGGGCGGAGTAGACTTGCAGTCAGAGCACTTGTGCCAGCATCCTCCGCGGCCCGGTCCTCAGTTCTGACAGGCCTCGTTGTCGTGGCTGCGTGTGCCGTCTGGTCCACGGCGACGGCGCAGCAGCCGGCTCCGCGTGGCGCTGCGAGCTCGCCCCCCGCACCGGTCTCTTCCGACCCCGAACCGACCGCCCGCATCGTGCGACTCGACGCCGTCGTCGTGGACGCGAAGGGTCGGCCCGTGCTGGACCTCAAGCCGTCGGATTTCGAGATCGTCGAAAGCGGCGTCGCGCAGCGCATCGATGCCGCCGAATTGCACAATCCGGGCGCAGCTGGTCAGGCGCGAGCTGCCAGCGACAGCGAAGCACCTGCAGCAATCGAGTCACTCGACGATGAGCGCCGCGCGGCACGCGAGCCCGGCACGCGACTGTTCGCGCTCGTCCTGGACGAGTTCCATGTCGATGCCGGTGCGGACTCCGATCGCGTTCGCGACGTCGTCTCGCGATTCATCGACGAGCAGCTGCGGCCGGCCGATCTGCTGGTCGTGGTCAAGCCGCTGGACACGCTGACGAACATCCGCTTCACGCGCGACCGCGTTACCGCGAGGAAGGCAGTCGAGTCTTTCAGCGGACGGCAGGGCGATTACGCGCCGCGCACAGAATTCGAAGAGAAGTTCATCGGCCGTGCCCCGGCGCTCGTGCGGACGGCGAGGATCCAGATCATCCTGGCGGCGTTACGGGCCGTGACCATGAAGCTCGGCGATCTCGAGGCAGGCCGCGCGGCCGTCGTGCTCGTAAGCGAAGGCTTTGCGCGGGAGGCCGGCCGCGACCGGGAGCGTCGGGTGCCGGATATTCAAGGGATCGTTCGGGCGGCGAGCCGGCACAACGTCGCCGTCTATTCCTTCGATCCAGGTACGACGATCGTTCAGAGCGCCGCGACGGCCGCTCCCGAGGCCGCGGACGAGCCTGCCGACACGATGCTGCGAACCCTCGCCTTGCAGACAGGCGGGGAAGCGGTTTTGGATCCCGCGCAACTTGGGGCTGGATTGCAACGCGTTGCGCGCGACCTCGACGCGTATTACATGTTGACCTACACGTCGAGCCACGCTCCCGACGGCCGGTTCTACGACGTGCAGATCCGCACGAAGCGCCGCGACGCGGTCGTGCGCGCGCGTTCAGGCTACTGGGCGCCCCTCCGCATCGAGCTGCGAACGGCATCGGAGACCGCGGCGTCGCGGCCGATGCGTGCGTTGCGTCGCAGCCCGTTGATTCAGACATGGCTGGGGCTGTACGTGCAGGACGGTAGCCAGGTCGTCATCTTCACGTGGGAACCGGCTCCGCGGTTGCCGGGCGCCAAGCGAGCCGGTGAGCCAGCGGTTGTTGGTTTGAAGGTGACGACTCCGGCGGGAGCCGTGCTCTATGAAGGCGAGCTTCGCACTCCAGGCGAGACCATCGGATCGTCGTTGTACTCTGACGCTGCTGTTTTCCCGGCGTCTCCGGGCCGCATTCAGGCGGACCTCGTGATTCTCGCGCAGGACGGCAGCCGCCTGGACACCGCGGCGCACGACATCGACGTGCCGGATGTCTCGAAGACGGACCCACTCATTCTTCCTCCGCAGGTCTTCGAGTCGCGCTCGGCGCGCGACTTCCGTCAGCTCAGCTCGAATATTGAAGCGGCGCCGGTTCCGCGTCGTGAATTCCGCCGGACTGAGCGCCTGCTGTTCCGGGTTCCGGTCCATTCACCATCTGGTGCGACCGTCACGCTCAAGGCGCGTCTGGTGAATCGATGGGGACAAGTGCTGCGGGAGCTGGAACCGATGTCGGGGTCGAGCGCCGGCGCGTTGCAGTTCGACCTGCCGCTCGGCTGGCTCGCGCCCGGCGACTACCACGTCGAGTTCAATGCCGCGACCACAGCCGGGTCCGCGAAAGAAGTGGTCCGCTTCAAGCTGACAGGGTGAGGTCCGTGTCGTGGCGTCCGGCTAAAGCCGGACCTCCGTCTCTCATTTCAAGCCGAGTGTGGCGATCACGCGTTCGCGCACCAGCTGACGCGTTGCCGGATCCCGGAACGTCGCCGACCAGCTCCCGGGAATGTTCAGCATCTCGACACGTCCCTTGAGTGCCGGAAAGCGCTGTTCCGTTTCGGAGACCCACGCCTGTCGAAGTTCGGGTGTGCTGTAGGAGCGTGTATAGACGATGAATCGGGTCGTAGGGTTGCCGAGCCCGATAAACGCCATGAACGTCCGCGTGCGCTCTTCGGCTTCGGGTATGAGGACGACGGGGCCTGATCCGTCATGCGGCGGCGCGAAGCTGGATAGATGCAACATCACCAGCGCAGGGTTCTGGCGCAGCACCTGTTCTTCCCGCCGCCAGCTCGCGCTTGTCGTTTCCTTATGAATCGCAAGCGGTAGGTCGCCGAGCGTGTCGGTGATGTCGTCCGAATTGGTGCCGCGGTCGGCACGTGTCTGAGGATCGTAGACTCGTTCAGGGTTTGTGGAGTCCATCAGGACGACGACGGGGACCTCTGAGCTGCGACCCGCAAAGAACCAGGTCAACGCGCCAAGCATCGCGGCCAGCAGAAGTCCGATGCCTGCGGCCAGCAACCGTCGCCGGCCGCGCGGCGATTCGACTCGAGAAACCGTAGTCGGGCGATCGCCGATAAGACTCAGCGCTTCCGCGAGATCTCGCGCATTCTGCCAACGGTCTTCCGGATCCTTCGCCAGGCAGCGCCGAACGATCCGATTCAGGGCGACAGGCGCCGGCGCGTCCAGCTTGGGAGGCGTCTCGAGGATCGCCGCGAGAACGGCAGCCTGACTGTCGCCGCCGAACGCTCGTTGTCCCGTCAGCATTTCGAACAACACGGCGCCGAACGAGAAGATATCAGTGCGAGCGTCACCTTGCCGGCCCTCGATTCGCTCCGGTGCGACATAGGGGGCGGTGCCGGCAATCGTTCGTGTCGCATCCATCGTCGAGGTCTCGGCCACCTGCGCGGATCGACTGTCCGCCGTCCCCTCCCCGCGCAGGGCCGCGATACCGAAGTCGAGCAGCTTGACACCGGTTCGGGTGAGCATGATGTTTCGCGGGGTGAGATCCAGATGGAGCACGCCCTGCCGATGAGCGGCATCGAGCGAGAGGGCAATCTGGTGCGCGATCCGAATTGTTTCCTCGACTGGCAGCGGTCCTCGTGCGAGGCGTGCGGCGAGCGTTTCACCGTGGAGGTGTTCCAGCACCAGGAACAACTCGCCTTGGTGCTCGCCGACGTCATAGAGAACGCAGATATGGGGATGCGCCAACGCGCCGATCGCCCGCGCCTCTCGGTCGAAACGACGGCGCGAGGCGGCGTCATGGGCAATGTCCGCCCGTAGCAGCTTGATGGCGACGGTTCGATTCAGGCGGGTGTCGACAGCCTTGTAGAGCTCGCCCATCCCCCGGAGCCGATGTGGGCGGTGACTTCATACGGACCGAGGCGGGCGCCCGGCTGCAACATTTAGTCCGGCTGAGTCCCACGAGCCGGACCTACGAGGTTCAGCCAGAGGCTAACCTGTCCGCCGTAGCTTCAGCGAAGGCGGAAGCCGGACCCGACGTGGCGTATGCTGAGCCATGGCCCTTTCGGACGGACCGGTTCAAACCGACGCACTCCTGAGTAATCTCCGCGACCTGGTCGGCGAGCGCATGTCGACGGTTGCCGCCGTGCGCGAGCACCACAGCCGCGGCGAGTCGCATCACGAGGGTCACCTCCCGGACGCCGTCGTCTACCCACTCTCCACGGAGGAAGTTCGCGAGATCGTCACGCATCTGTGCCCGGCACCGCAGCCCGATGGTGGCGTTTGGGGCCGGATCCTCGCTCGAAGGACATGTGATTCCGGTCCGCGGCGGCGTGACGATCGACCTTTCACGCATGACGCGGATTCTTCGGGTCAGCGCCGACGATCTGGATGCCACCGTCGAGGCGGGCGTCACCCGCAAGCAACTCGAGCGTCATCTGCAATCAACGGGGTTGACGTTTCCGCTCGACCCCGGTTTCGACGCGACGATAGGCGGCATGGCGGCCACGCGAGCATCGGGTACGACTGCGGTCAGGTACGGCACCATGCGCGAGATCGTCCTGGGCCTGACCGTGGTGCTTGCCGACGGACGGGTGATTCACACGGGCACGCGCGCGCGAAAGTCGTCGGCCGGCTACGACCTCACGCGGCTGTTCGTCGGCTCGGAAGGGACGCTCGGCATCATCACCGAGGTCACGGTGCGGCTGCACGGTCGTCCCGAGGCGATCGCGGCAGCGACGTGCTGTTTCGACGACATCGATGGCGCCGTGCGGACAGTCATCACCACGATCCAGCTGGGGGTGCCGGTGGCCCGGATCGAGTTGCTCGACGAGGTGCTCATCGAAGCGGTCAACAAGTTCTCCGGGCTCGCATGCCCGGTAGCGCCCACCTTGTTCTTCGAGTTTCACGGTCTCAGCGAGCAGGACGTCCTGGCGCAGGCCGCGGAAGTCGCGGAGATCGCGCGGGCCAACCGCGCCCGCGAGTTCGATCAGGCAGTCTCGCCTGAGCGGCGCGCCGCACTCTGGCGTGCCCGTCATGATTCGTACTACGCGGCGCTCGCGCTACGGCCCGGTTCACGCGGATGGACGACGGATGCGTGCGTGCCGATTTCGCGACTGGCGGACTGTATCGCCGAGACGAAAGCGGACCTTGCGGGGTCGTCGCTGGTCGGCGCGCTGGTGGGTCACGCCGGTGACGGCAACTTTCACTTGATCTTTCCAGTCAACCCCGAGAGCCAGGCGGAGCTCGACGAGGCCGAGCGCCTGACGGATCGCCTGGTTACACGAACGCTGGCGATGGGCGGTACATGCAGTGGCGAGCATGGGGTCGGCATCGGCAAGAAAAAATTCCTCACCGATGAGCATGGAAAAGATGCCGTCGACGTCATGCGCGCGATCAAGAACGCGCTGGACCCCCATGATCTGATGAACCCGGGCAAGATGATTCCTGATTGAGCTCGAATTTCGAAGGTCACCGGCTTGGTCCGGCTGACCTGTCCGCCGTAGCTTCAGCGAAGGCGGAAGCCGGACACTACGCGCGGACAGCTAGACGCGGACGAGCCGCTCAGCGGCGTCCTGCAGCGTCTTGTCCTTCTTGGCAAAGCAGAAGCGCAGAACCCTGGGCGCGGGCTGCCGATAGAGAAAGGGTGACGTCGGAATGGATGCCACGCCGGATTCACGCGTGAGCCGGATGGCGAAATCGGCATCCGGTTCGTCGGTAATCGCCGAGTAATCCATCAGCTGAAAATAGCTGCCGCGGCAGGGCAGCGGCTTGAATCGCGATCCTTCCATCAGCCGCAGGAACAGATCGCGCTTGGCCTGGTAGAAGGGTGCGAGCTCGTCGAGCCCTCGCCGAACGGACAGGAAATCGGCGATCGCGTACTGGACCGGCGTATTCGTCGCGAACGTCACGAACTGATGGACCTTCCGGAACTCCCCGGTCAGGGCCGCCGGCGCGACGGTGTAGCCGACTTTCCAGCCGGTCGTGTGATACGTCTTGCCGAAAGATCCGATGACAAAGCTGCGTGCGGCGAGCGCGTCGTGGCGGGCCATGCTTTCGTGCCGCACGCCGTCGAAGATGATGTGCTCGTAGACCTCGTCGCTGAGTATCAGGATCCGGCTTCCATCGACGAGGGATGCGAGCCGCTCGATGTCGGACGCGGCGAGCACGGCGCCCGCCGGGTTGTGCGGCGAGTTGATCATGATCATGCGCGTTCGCGCGGTGACGGCGCGCCGCATGGCGTCCCAATCGACCGCGTACTCCGGAAACGTCAGCGACACCACGACCGGCGTCCCGCCGGCGAGCTGGATCGCCGGTACGTACGAGTCGTAGCAGGGCTCGAGCACGATGACCTCGTCACCCGGTCTGACCACAGCCGCCACGGCGTCGAAGATCGCCTCTGTGCCGCCTGACGTGACCGTGACCTCGCTGTCGGGATCGTATCGGCGGCCGTAGATCGCCTCGTATTTGTCGGCGATCGCCTCGCGAAGCGGGAGCACGCCCTGCATCGGTGCGTACTGATTACGTCCCTCACGCATGTGCTTCGCCACCGCGTCTATCAGCGCGGGATCGCAGTCGAAGTCGGGAAAGCCCTGCGACAGGTTGATGGCGCCGAGATCGGCGGCCAGCCGCGACATCACGGTGAAGATGGTCGTTCCGACCGACGGCAGCTTCGACTCGATCGGAATCATGCGGTCGCCTCGAATACTCCGCTTTCCCTGTTCTTCCTCACGCGATCCCACTCGAAGTGCTTGCCGTTCATCGCCACGTAGACACCCGCGGGCAGGACCTGGGCGAACGACAAGGCGCTGCCAAGATTGAACAGCCCGTCCGAGCTGCCGAACGCGTAGGGCACCATGGCGCCGGTGAGGACGATGGTGCGATCGCTCAGTTCAGGGGTCGCGGCCAGCGCCCGAGCGGTCTCGACCATCGTGTCCGTTCCGTGCGTGATGACGATCGCCCTTTCGCCGACGGCCCGGCACCGGTTGACGATGTGCGCCCGTCCCGCGTCGTCGAGGTCGAGGCTGTCGATCATCATGACGGTCTCGATTTGCACGTCGACCAGGCAGCGCCCGCGCCGGAGCATTTCGGGGACGTGCGTTTCGAGAAAATACAACCGCCCGGTGAGCTCGTCGTACTCCTTGTCGAACGTCCCGCCGGTAACCAGGATCCGAATTGTCATTGTGTGCAGTCTTGGTACATCGCCGACAGCAAATCTGCAATCCAGCTCACCAATTCCGTGGCCCTGACTATAACCGGACAGATGGATGGCGATGCGCGGTGCGGCTCGATCGGTTGAGGTAAGCCTCGTCGAGAGCACTATTTAGCTCCCGGGCCGCGCGTGACATTTGCTGGCGGCACCTGACTTGCCATCCTCAACGCTCGGGAGGTCAATGTACATGTTCGCAATTTCAGCGATTCTGATCGGCGTCGTCGGCATCCTGTTCGTGCGCCGTCGCAGCCAGCGCAAAAAGCAGCAGACCGCGTAGTCACCTCGCGACTCCGGTCGCGCGGAACAGATCATCCGACGAGGAGAGCACCACTCTGCGGAGGCGATCCGGATAACTGGCCGGCAGGGCGTCGAGAAACGTCTTGACCATCTGCGCGGCGCGAGGCGAATTGTGGCCGCCGAGCGTCGCGTCAGTCCAGCGTCGCGGGAAGAAGATGTCGCCCGTGCGCTGAATGTCCTGGAGTAATCCAAGGCTGGCCGGAATGTACTTCTCGGCCGACACCGCACGCAGCGGGTGGTGCAGATACGAAACCGCCTCGAGGACCCACGGCTCCCGCCGTCGGTTGCCCAGCTCCTTCAAGCTCTCGAAGAACGCGTCACGCACGCGCTGATCGGGTGACAACGCCGGACGTACGAACTCGAACCGCGCCTTGCGGTCCGGGTTCTGGATGCGCCGCGTCTGCTCGTCCAGGATCTCGCTCCATCGCGGTACTTCGCGAACCGCAAGCTCCAAGGCGAGCGAAATGAAGTCCGGCTCAGCGAGCGTCAGCCCCGGTACTTCCGCCTGTTTCTGCCATACCCGCTCGAGCCACTCGAGCACTGGTTTGGACTGGGCGGTATCGCGAATCGCCGAAAACCACGCCGATTTGAGGCTTGACGACGAAGCAGACTCGAGTCCGCTGCGCAGGACCCTCTCGAGCGCCGGAGCCAGGCGGTCGCGCGCGTCAGCCTCGAGAAATCGCCAATACGCCTGCTGTGTGTAGTTGAGGATCCGCTGGACGTTCTGCTCGTCGGTTTCTTGCGGCAGCGTGCGGACGACGAGATCGAGAAAGGCCCGTGGCTGAACTCGTCCATCCAGCATCTGTTCCCACATCGTTACCCACACGGCGCCGCGCGTCAGCGGATCCTGGATCTCCGACACGTGGGTGAGCAGGTAAGCGATTGTTCCGGAGTCGAGGACGAAGCCGCCGTAGCCGATTCCCCCACCGGTAGGGAGCACGAATCCCGGAGCCGCCAGACCGGCGGCCTCCGCGACGACGGTGCGCGGACCGCTCATGCGCGCGGCAAGCGTGCGCACGCCATCAGGCTGACTGATGGCAATCTGGAGGCGCTGGTTCCAGGTGAGGCCCCGACGCGGATACGGATCGCGCTGGACGAATGCGAGCTCGGCGATCCGCCCGTTCGACACCTTCAACTCAGTGGTGATAATCGGACGGCCAGCTTCTTCGACCCAGGCACGGCTCCAGGCGTGCAGATCCTCAGGCGTGCGTGCATCCAGGATCGACACGAGGTCCGCCCACGTGGCGTTGGCGAAGCTGTACTTCTTCAGGTACTCCTGCAATCCTTCACGAAAGGTGGCCTCGCCGAGAATGCCCTCGAGCTGGCGCATGACGATCGGCGCCTTCTGGTAGATGATCGCGCCGTACAGCGATCCGGCCTCGTTCAGGTTGTCGAGCCGCTGGCGGATGGCGTTGGTGCCCGGAGTCCGATCGGTATCGTAGGCCGTGGGATAGTGGGCGAACAGGAATCGCAGGTCGTGATTGATCTCGGGGAACGCAGGATTGACGATTTTCGCCGCCATGAAGTTGGCGAACACCTCCTTCATCCACACATCGTTGAACCAGCGCATCGTCACCAGATCGCCGAACCACATGTGCGCGGTCTCGTGCGCGATGAGGCTGGCGCGTCCGAGGTGCTGATTCTGGGTCGCTGACGGATCGAGGAGGAGCGACGAAGCGTTGTAGAAAATCGATCCGGCGTGCTCCATCCCGCCGAACTGAAATGATGGAACGAGCAGGAAATCGAACTTACCCCATGGATAGGTGATGCCCGTGTAGCGTTCGAGCCATTGCAGCGCGCTGTCGTGGAGATCGAAGATCTTGTCGCGATTCCTGGCGACTTTCTCGGCGTCGGTTTCACGATGCAGCATGCGGAACGTGCGGCCCCGCCGCTCGCCCGTCTCGACTTGAAATCGACCGGCGGCGAACGCGAACAGATACGTCGGCAACGGTTGCGTTTCCGCATACCGCACGCGCAGGCGGCCGGCATCCTCGCTGCGTGCCACCTCGGCGCCGTTGCTGACGGCCTGCCAGGCCGCGGGAATGTCGAGCGCGAGCGTCCATCGCGCCTTCAGGTCCGGCTGATCGAAGCACGGAATCGCCAGATGCGCGCGCGCAGGCACGAACAGCGTGTAGAGGAACTCCGGGTTCCGGTTCAGCGACGCATCGCCGGCGACGAAATCGATCGCGATCTCGTTCTCTCCCGTTCGCAATTGCTCCGGCGGGAGGATCAGGTGATCGGGCACTCGCTGAAGGCTGACGGCGGTGCCGGCGACACGGGTTGCGGTCACGCCGTCGGGCGGTGCGAAGTCCAGCGACAGCGGCCGCGAGTTATCCGACAGCGCGAACCGAACGATGATGGTTCCGCGCAGCTGATCCGACTGCGTCTGTGGAACGTTCAGCTGCAGGTCATATCGCAGGTTCGTGACCCGCCGGGCGCGATCCTCGGCCAACGCCAGTGGAATGCCCGGACCTGGAGGTGCATCGGCTGTTGAAGGAAGCATGGCGGAAGCCGCGGTGGCGACCAGCAGCGCGATCGCGGTCCAAATCATGACGGCATGATATCAGGCGACCCCGCGAACCCGCAGGCTCACGAGCGCGGCGATCACGACGAAGTAGCAGACGGTTGTCACCGACCAGGACATGAAGGTCGCATAGTTCGCACGTCCCATGACGTCGAACAGGCTCAGGCCGATTGCCGCGATGGCGGCGATCGCGAGAACTCGCAACGCCACTGGCAGCCGATCGGCGTAGTTCACGACGAAAACGATCGCCGGCGTCGAGATGAGAAACACGTAGTCCCACCCTTGTGGCGAGAGCAGGGGAATCAGCGTCAGGACGAACGATCCCTCGAGGCCCTCAGGAAAATCAGTCCCGCGACGTCGCCAGAACACGAACGCCGCAACCGCGATCAGCGCCACGCCGGTCATCGAGGCCAGGCGCGCGGCCAGCGTGCCTGGACCCAGCCACTTCGCATACATCGCGGCGACCGAGACGTTGTCCTGGTTCAGCAGGTTGGGCGCCGTGGAGTCCCTGACGACGCGCCACCACTGCGCGTGAAGATCGACTGTCGTCGTGACGCCGTAGACAACCGTTGGCAGCGCGAGGGCTCCAATCACACAGACCATGGCAGCGAGAAACGCCTGGCGCCTGACCGCAGCCAGCCAGGGCAGAAACAACACCGCGTACGGCTTGACCACCACCGCGATCGCAACCAGCGTCCCCGCGGTGCGGTCATGGCGCGAACGCAACGCCAGCAAGGCGCCCGTGGCGACGACCCCAAAGAGTAGGTTGACCTGACCGAGGAGCAACTCGTGTCCGAAGAACTTGCCCATCGTGACGACGGCAGCCGTTGCGAGAATCCAGGCGGGCCGTCGACGCTCCGGCAGCAGTGCGATGCTGATGGTGATGAGCGCAGCGATCAACGCGACTGAGACGGCCAACCACAGGGCCTTGGCGTACGCGAGCGGTACCAGACTCAGAGGAATCGCGAGGACTGCAAACGCAGGCAGGTACTTGAACTGGTAGTGGCCGTCCTCGACGCGGTACAGCGGTGCGGCCGCGCGGGCCCGATCGGCCGCCGTCCAGTAGACCTCGAAGTCCGGCATCGCCCGCGTGATCCGCCCGCCCGCCGTCAGCGAGAGGACCACCAGGGCGGCGGCAATCAGTAATGCCGTTCGACGCGATTGCCGGGACACTCTAAATGGCTGCCTACCTGGCCGATCCGAATACGAATCCGATCGATCGTTCGATGGGATTGTAGAACTGACCGTAGTTGGGTGACGTCAGGTTGTTCTGCACGTCGCGATCCGCTGAGGCGCCAAACGTGTTGTAGATCCGCAGGCCAGCGCGGAATCGATATTTCTTGAAATGCCAGGGCCGCGAGATCGAGAAGTCGAGGGTGGTCACCGTCGGCAGGCGATCGGTTCGATTGCGCGGACCGACGAAGTCCAGGAACTCATCGACCGCCGACCACGGGAAGCCCGAACGGACCTCCAGCACGGGGGAGAAGTCCCACTTTCCCGGCAGCCCGATGTTGCCGCGCACCAACAGCCGATTGGGCACGTCGGTCGACGTGAGGTTCCTCTCGTTGGCGCGGATAATCGGGTTGCGCAGGTTCCCATAGAACTGGTCGTAGCTGTTCAGATCGGCCACCGCATGCGATCGAACGTAGGAGACCGTAATATCGCGCCGCTCGCCGCCGAGGTAGCGTCCGGTGAGCTCGAACTCCCAGTAGCGGGAGGATCCTTCGCTAGAGAGCTCGATCACGCCACGGGCCGGGTCCGGCTCGATGATGAACTCGTGCGAACCCTGCCGATGGAGGAAGTTCGTCTTGAAAAGAAGGCGTCGGCCGAACCGCTGGTTCCACTCGATGTTGCCGACGAGCGCCTCGGGCGTCGTTAGCCCTGGGGCCGTCACGTTGATGAACGTAATCGGCGGTCCGAGTGGCGTACCGTCCGCCGCGAATCGTGCCACCGTGCGCGGCTCGAACGAGTTCTGCGATCCGATGTTGAGTGGCGTCCGCTGTGCGAATTTTCCGAACCCGCCGCGCAGGATCCCTTCGCCCTCCGGCAACACGCTGATCGACACGCCGGCTCGAGGCGACCAGTTCACCTGCTCGACGACCGAGTCACGGTCGAGACGCATGCCGAGCTCCAGGGTCATCCGCTCGCCGACGCGCCAGCGGTCCTGGGCGAAAACCGCGAACTCCGTGCCGTTGATCTCCTGCAGCGTCGTCGCGCCGAAGTTCGTGAGCTCCGCCAGCGACCCGTCGAGACGGCGGATCTCGACCGGACGGCTCGTGCTGAACCCGTTGTAGCCGGAGAGCTGGAGATCGACGCCAACCTTGAACACGTGCTGTCCCCGCCACTGATCGCGCGAGAAGCTCAGCGCTTCGACCAGTTGCAGACTATGTACTTCTCGCTCCTGATCGTTGAAGAAGCTGCCGCTGGCCGTCTCCGGAGCGAACACCATCGGCAATCGGCCCTCGGTGTTCACGTTCAGCTCGAAGAAGCGAGCGGCAAGCGTGGATTCCAGCACGACGTCCGGGGCGATGGCGAACCGATCCACGCCGCCAAACGCCAACCCGCTCTGATTGAGATCGGGGTTCACCTCGGGCGGCCGGAACGTGTTCATCCCGATTCGCTCGACCTCCCGCGGGAAAATGACGACACCACCGCCAAGCGTGTGTCGGCTGGACAGCACGCTATCGATGCGTGTGAACGAATCGAAGCTCCGTAACGTGATCACCGGCTCGTCCGGCAAGCTCTTCACCGGGGTTGCGACGTACCTGAACTGAACGTCCTGAGCCAGGAAGATCCGATCGCGCTTGAGGGGGCCTCGTACGGAGAACTTTGGTTCGAAGCCGCGGATGGCCGAGAAGCCCTTTCGGAACCGGGGCATGAGCCCACCCGGCTTGATCTCCCACTCGTTCGTGCCGCGCTTCGTGCGAATCTGCGTCACGCTGGTCGTGAAGCGGCCCGTACTCGGCTGCGAACGGATTTGCGAGCACCTCGACCGACTCGATACTTTGCCCCGGGAGATCGAGATCGAAATCGCCGGTCGACGGATCGACCAGGCTCGCGCTGCTAATCTGCAGCGCGCCTTGCGTTGGCTGGCCGCCCTTCACTCGCAACCGGCCGTCCGGGCCTCGCACCACGCCGGGCAACAGTGGGAGCAGGCTCTGAAAATCGTCACCCTCGAGAGGGGCGAGATCCATGATCGTCCCGGAGATCATGTCGCTCGTCGAGACTGGCTGGACGCTGTTGGTCGGCGAGCTGTTCGGGGCGCGGACCTCGACGCTGGCGACGAAAGTCAGCCGCACATCAAGCAGCACCTGGGCGACCGCTCCGGGGCGAACCTCGAACGGCGCGGACTCCGTGGTCAGCAGGCTACTGCCGCTGGCCTGAATCACGTATCGGCCCGGTGGAATATCCGGGAACGTCGCCTGGCCGGCGCCGTCGGTCACGGTCTTGGCCAGCACGGTCTTGTCGTTTACCGCTCGAAGCTCGAGGGTCGTGCCCGGCATGCGCACGACGCCCTCCAGCACGGTCACCGTCGCAACGATGCGGCCGTTTTGCGCGTCCTGTGGCGGTGAAGAAGATGAGGCATCCGCCGTGCCCTGTCCGAACCAGAGCGCGATAACGATCGCTCTCGCGAGCGATGGAACCATCAACCCGATTGTCGATGAGGGCGGTCGGGGCGGCGCGAGGAACCGCTGGAGCATACCAGACGATACCCCAGCGGCAGGCCAGAGCAAAAGAACGTAGCGTCCAGCTTTCAGGCGGACGCTGACGGACTCTTCATATCAATCGGTCCGCAACGCGGTGAGCGGAAGCACTCGCGTCGCGCGCCGCGCGGGGACGAACGATGCGACCATCGATGCAATTCCGAGCACCAGTGGTGCAATCGCGAACACGAGCGGATCGAGCGCGCTGACTTGATAGAGCATGCCGCTGACCGCTTGCGCGACGCCGTAGGACAGCACCAGTCCCAGCCCCAGGCCGGCGAGCGTCAGCGTCAACCCCTCACGCATGACCAGCCGCAGCACGTCCCCGCGCGTCGCGCCGAGGGCCATCCTGATGCCGATCTCTCGCGTGCGCCGCGACACGACGTAGGACTTGACGCCGTAAATACCGATTACCGCCAGCAACAAGGCGACGAAGCCAAACACGGAAAACAGCCGGGCGCCCGTGTTCACCGCCCACAGCATGATGCTGCCGTCGCGATGCTGCACGAGCGTTTTCACGTTCATGATGGGTACGCCTGCATCCGCGGTGCGGATCTGCCGGCGCAGCGCCTCCAGCATCGTGGCTTCATCCATCCCGCTGGCCACACGCGCGTGCAACGTCACGTTACCCACGTAACGTGACCCGAACGGCACATAGATGTGCGGAGTCGGCGCCTTCTCGAACAGATCGTTCCGGATACCCGCGACAATGCCGATGATTTCGTATTCCGTCTTTGGCTGCTTCTCGTCGCCAGCCAACTGCACCCGCCGGCCAAGCGGATCCTCTCCAGCGAACAGTCGACGCGCGAGCGGCTCGTCGATCACCACGACTGGCGCGGCATTGGCTGACGTTTCCTCTCCAGCATTGAAGCTTCGGCCGCGTATGACCGGCAGGCGAAGTGTCTCGAAGTAGTCGGCCGCCACGACCGTGAACATCGCGCTCGTGCCAGCCTCTTTCTGACCCTCCGGCGCCGGAGGCGTGCCGGCCAATTGCACCATCTCGCTGTCTTGGAATTCGCCGAACGGGACGATTGACGCGAGGCTGGCCGAGGTGATCCCCGGCGTGCTCCGCACCCGTTGAAGGATGTTCGCGACGGCAACGCGTCCGCGTGCCTCGTCGTAGCCGGCGAGTGCCGGATCCACGTTGGCGATCAGACCACCCTCCAGCGGGAATCCGGGATCCGCAACGCTGGCCTTGACGGCGCCGCGCATGAAGAGCCCCGCCGCGGTCAGCAGCGCGAGCGACAGCGCGACCTGACCGACGACGAGCAGGTTTCTCATCGTGAAGCGCCGGCCCGTACGGAAATCAACGAGCTGCTCCTTCAAATCCGGAAGCACGTCCGGCCTCGTCACGCGCCAGGCCGGGCCGAGGCCGGCGACGATCGTGCTGATGACGGCGAATCCCATCGTTGCCGCCAGGACGCGGATGTCCGGGCGTGACGTCGAAGGTCACGACCATCGGCAGGACCGCCATGAAGGTGGCGGTGAGGAGCCGCGTTCCCCAGAGCGCGAGCAGCAAGCCGGCGGCGCCGCCCATGAGGGCGAGCAGCAGGCTCTCGGTCAGCAACTGACGGATCAAGCGGCTGCGCCCGCTGCCGAGCGCCAGACGAACCGCGACTTCCTTCCGCCGCACCGTGCCACGCGCGAGCAGCATGTTCGCCAGGTTCAAGCACGCGACGAGCAGCACCAAGCCCGACATCCCCATGAGCAGCAACGCCAACGTCGTCAGCTCGCTGTCGTCCTGCGGCTGGGTGCTGACCGACATTCTCGGCAGCTTCTGGACCATCAGCTCGTGGTCGCCGTTCTTCGCGGAATCTGTCCGCCGCAATTGCTGGGTAAGGACCGTGAGGCTGGCGCTGGCTGCCGTTTCAGAAAGGCCCTCCCGCAGCTTGCCGACGAGCATCAACGTCCGATTGGCGGGATCAGGAAACTTCGGCGTGCTGGTGTCGCGGAAGATCTCGTCTGAGGCGACGCCGTAAACACCGATCGGCAGCCAGAACTCAGGAGCGATCAGCGCCATCGTCCCCGAGAACCCTTCGGGCGTGACCCCGACGATCGTGAAGTCATGGCCGTTGAGCCGAGTGGTTCGTCCGAGCACGTCGGCCGGCGCCACGCCTGCGCGCCTGGCGAACTGGTGTCCGACAATCACGGTCTTGATGTTGCTGTTCGGCCGTTCTTCGTCCTCCGTGAACGTGCGGCCAGCAGCCAGCTGAACGCCCAGCGTCGAGAAATAGTTCCGAGTGACGATGGCGCTGAAAGATCGGCGTGTCGAATCTCCATCGGTCGCGCCCAGCATCGTCATGGTGAACGCGAAGACGTCGCTAAACACCTGTTTGCCGTCGCGGACCTGCTGGTATTCCTGCCACGAAAAGGCGCGGTAGTCGTCCGGTCGCACCGTGCTCCTGGCATAGATCCCGACGATTCCGGCGCCGTCGGACGCGACGGGCTGGAACATCATCGCGTTGATCGATGCTGAAAATCGCCGTGTTCGCGCCGATGCCCAGCGAGAGCACGAGCACGGCGACGGCCGTGAATCCTGGGTTCTTTCGCAGGAGCCTGGTGGCGAATCGAAGGTCGCGGAGGATGGACTGCACGCAGGAGTCTACGGGATCCGGAAGAGGGGAGTTCCGTTGGGGCAGCTGACAGGCAAACTTCCAACTCCCAAGCTCCAACTCCCAAAAAGTCCGGCTAAAGCCGGACACTACAGACGTTGGGAGTTGGGAGTTATGGTTACTGCCTGAGGGCGGTCATCGGATCGATCCGCGTCGCCCGGAATGCCGGGATGTACGACGCAAGCAGCGCCATCCCGCCCAGGATCGCCGGCACCGTCGCGAACGTCGTCAAGTCGGTGGCGGAAATCCCGAAGAGCATGTTACCCAGGAGCCGCGAAACGCCGAAGGCGGCGCCCAGGCCCAGGACGATCCCAACTGCGACGAGCACCAGGCCCTGACCGACGACGAGTCGCAGGATGTCCCTTCGCTGGGCGCCGAGGGCCATGCGGACGCCGATCTCCTGTGTGCGCTGGTTGGCCGAGTACGAGACCACACCGTAGATGCCGACGAGGGCCAGGACCAGCCCGAGCAACCCGAGGGCGCCGCCAAAGAGCGCGCCCATGTTCAGCAGGAAGAATCCGTTGCCGCCGTGGAGCATGCGCGTCATCGATCGGACGTCGTACACGGGGAGATGCGGATTCAGCGCCCGGATTTCTTTCTGCACGAGCGGCGCCAGCGATTCCGGTGCGCCCGCCGTCTTGATGTGAATCGCTCGCAGCGCGCGATACTGCTGCGCCAATGGAAGGAAGTAGTACATCCGCTTGTCTTCGAAGATGAAGTTGTACTTTCCGTCCTTGCTGACACCGACGACCTCGAACCATTGCCGGGTCGATCCCTGGGGCCTGAAGCGTTTGCCGATGGGGTCCTCGCCCGGCCACAACCGATTCGCCATGAACTGATTGACGACCGCCACCCACGGCGCCTTCTCATCGTCTCTTGCGGTGAATCCGCGGCCTCGGAGGATGGGAACTCTCAGCGTGTCGAAATAGTCAGGACTGACGACGTTGTATGAAGCCGCCGGCTGTCGCTTGTCCTTTTCGACCGGACGCCCTTCCGCCTCGACGTATTCCGACGTGCTGTAGTAGCCAAATGGGACGGAGTACGCGTAGCTGACCGACTGCACACCGGGAAGGGCGCGCACGCGGGCCTCGACCTCTCTGTAGAACGCGCGCCCGCGGTCGTCGTCCATGCCTTGTTGGGAGACGTCCATCGACAGGTTCAGCACGTTCGTGTGATCGAAGCCGAGATCGATCGATTGCGCCTGCCGCACGCTGCGGACCAGCAGTCCTGCCGCGACGAGCAGCACGAGCGACACCGCAACCTGCGACACGACCAACAGGCCGCGGAGCCGATGTGACGTACTGCCCTCAGCCATGCCGCGCCCACCCTCGCGGAGCGCGTCGTTCAGATTCGTTCGTGACGCGCGAAATGCCGGTAGAAGGCCGACGAGGAGGCCCGCTGCGAGGGCGACTGCCGCGATGTAGGCGAAGACGCGCCAGTCGAATGCCAAATCGAAGCGAATCGGGAGGTCGGCGGGAAAGGGAATCCGCGCGATCATGCCGCTCAGCCATCGTCCGATCGCGGCCCCGGTAAGCCCGCCTATCGCCGAGAGCAGCAGGCTTTCCGTGAGAAGCTGGCGGACGAGCCGTCTGCGTCCCGCACCGAGAGCGGCGCGCACGGCCAGTTCGCGATGCCGCGACGCGGCGCGTACCATCAGCAGGTTGACGACGTTCACGCAGGCGACGAGAAGCACGAGGCCAACGAGCAGAAGGAACACACCTGCGACGTACGGATTCTGATCGGCGGCGCCTGGCTCTGGTCTGGCCAGATGCTCCGGGACCAGCCGTACCTTCACCGTGCGGTTGGTGTCGGGATACTGCTGTTCGAGTTGACGCGCCACCACGTCGAGAGCGGCGTCTGCCTGCGCCCGCGATAGTCCGCTTCGCAGCCGGCCGAGCACACGCATCTCGTGGTTGTCGCGAACCTCGGTCTGTTCGCGATAGGCGGTCTCCGTCGCGAGCATCGCCGCAGGAAGGTACGCATCGAACTCCACGAGCGTGTACGTTCCCAGAAAGCTTTCGGGCACGACACCCACGATCGTGAACGGATGTCCGTTGACGTTGACCGCGCGGCCGACCACCGATGGGTCAGCGTTGAACCGTTTCTTCCAGAACGAATGGCCGAGCACGATGACCGGATCCGCGCCGAACTTTTCGCCTTCGTTCGCCCGGATCAACCGACCGTGCGCGGGGTTGATGCCGAGCATCGAGAAGTAGTTCCCCGTCACATTCGCGACGACAATGCGATCCGCGCGGTTATCGGCGCTCAGGCCTACGAAGCCGAACGAGCAGGCGGCGACGTCGGAGAAGACGTCACTGCGCGAGCGGTAGTCCTGGTAGTCCATCCAGGACACGCCATGCGGCTCGGGGTTGTCCTCGTGGATTGAGGTCAGCACGTAGAGATTGTTCGGATCGCTGACGGCCAGCGGCCTGAGCAGGAGGGCGTTGACGATGGTGAAAACTGCGGCGTTGGCGCCAATCCCGAGGCCCAGGGTCAGCCCGACCGTGATGGTGAACCCGATGTTCTTGACGAGCATCCGGGCGCCCTGCCGTACGTCCTGCCAGAGAGTGTCCATGCTCGGACGAACGGATTCGGAGCGGGAAATGTTCCACGTGCGGACGTGCGGACGGGCTCACGTGCGCACGTGCCGCTTGTCACGTGCTGACGTGCTGGACGTGCTTACGTGCTCTGCGGTGGGCTATTTTGCTGCGTTGCGGGCCGATTCGAGCATCTTGTCAAGATCCTCGCGCGAGAATACCCGTCCTCCCTGGACGACCGCGTGAATTGTCTCGCAGGTTGGCGATGTCGGTCAGCGGGTTGGCGTCGAGCAGGACGAGATCCGCGCGTTTCTTGCGCGCGATGGTGCCCTCGCGGTCGAGTGTGCCGCGGTAGTCAGCGGCGTTCCTGGTCGCCGCCTGGAGCGCGGCGAGGGGGCTCAGGCCTGCTTTGACGAGCAGGGACAGCTCCTGGTGAAGGCTGACGCCGGGCAGCACGAAGGCGTCGAACGTGTCGGTGCCGGCAAGGATTCGGGCGCCGGCGGCGTGCAGGGTTCCGACCGCTACGCCCTGAGACGCGCGCCACGTCAGCGGCGGCGGCGTAGGCCTCTGGCGGCGCGGCTTGCAGATACCGGGCCCTGTTGTCCTGCCAGCGCTTGCGCGTTTCGGCCGGCACGATGTCGAGCGGCAGGTCGGCACCGGTGTCCGTCGCTGACAACGGTCGAAAGCTGTTCGACCAGATCAGGGTTGGCACCAGCCACATCTGACGCTGTTTCAGCTCATGTCCGACCGCCCGCGCGCGCGCCGGATCGAAGCTCTTGATGAGCTCTGCGCGCAACGCCGCTTCTCGCGCGCGGACCTGCTCCGGCTTGAGCGTGGCGCGCTCACGCTCGATCGCCAGAAGTTCCTTGCGAAGTTCCGCCTCGCGTGATGAACACGCGAACAGCACGCCGCCGTCGCCGACGAGCGCAGGCGAGATGTGCTCGACACTCCGCTGATTCGCGCGGATCACGTCGGCAAGCGAAAGGGCGACCGGCACGTGTCCGGCGACCACGATCTTGCGCGCCTTCGCCTCGTCGATGATCGCCTCGTAGGTGTCCTTCGTGAGGTTCGCTTGAACCTTGACGAAGTCCACGCCGGATTTGGTCAGTTCGCGAACCGCGTCCCTGCCCTCCGCTGGGTTTGCAGCGCGCCGGAACATCGGATCGGCTTCGCCGGGGCCATCGATGAAGGGACCAGGCGTGATGATGCGGGGCCCCACGAGCGTGCCCCGATTCACCTGATCGCGAATCTCGATCACGCGCGCGGCAGGTCCTCCCATGTCCCGCACGCCGGTGACGCCATAGGCCAGGAACACCGGCAACATGACGCGCTCGGCGAGCTGCGGCTCGGGGCGGATCGACAGGTGCACGTGCATGTCCCACAGCCCGGGAATCAAGAACTTCCCGCGCCCATCTATCGCCACCGCCGCCTCCGGCACGTCGTCCTCGAGGCCCGCGATCTCTGAAATCGTCCCGTTGCGCACGATCACCGTGCGTTCCGCGGGCGGAGTGCCGTCCGCGTCGATGACGGTTACCCTCGTGATGACGAGGTCGGGACGTGAGGGCTGGACGAACGTCGAGACAGATGCCGCGAGAAGCAGAACCGCCGTGACAAGGAGTCGCACGTCGGGGAGCTTACAGCCAAAGCGCTGCGCCTTGCGCGTCAGCAGGGGCGAACGGGTTCCTGGCGGGGGCAAACGTCCTGACGGTCATCACAGACGACCGGACGACGGCCACGACGTCAATTCATTGGCTATCGTCGCCATCGCCGCGATTCGTCGTGAACATCCCTTGTTCCGTGGGTTGGTCGCAGCTACGCAACACAAGTGAATCCGCGGATTAGACTGTCCGCTCCGGCCCACGCCCCACGGCCCACGAACACTATTCCACTCGCAGCGCCGTCAGCGGATCCAGCCGCGTCGCGCGCCATGACGGAATGAGGCAGGCGGCCAGGGTCACCGTCGTCAGGAGCAGAATGATGCCCACGAACGTCACCGGATCTGTCGGGGGAATCTGCGCGAGGATACTGGCGAGCGCCTGACCGACGCCCCAGGCCCCCGGCAGACCCAGGAGGAGCGCGATCCCGAGCTGGCTGAGCCCGGATCGCAGGATCAGCCACGACACCTGACGAGGCTGTGCGCCGAGGGCCATGCGAACCCCGATCTCCTGGACGCGCTGCGCCACCGCATACGACGTGACGGCGTAGATCCCCACGGTTGACAGCACGAGCGCGATCAGCGCGAAGAGCACGAACATCGTTCCAAACACGCGGTACGGCCACCGCGATTGGGCCAGCACTTCGTCCATCGTCTGGACCGCGAACACCGGTTGCTCGGGGTCGATCGCCTGCACTGCTTCTCGCACGGAGGCCACGATCGACGCCTGTGGACCGGCCGTGCGCAACAGGATGTTCATGCCCTGCAGCGGCCGCTGCCGGAACGTCTGGTAGATCACAGCGTCGGGCTGAAGGTCTTGCGGGTTCGACTGCCGGACGGTTGGAGCGATCCCGACGATCGTGAGCCAGGGCTCGGTGTCGGCCTCGCGAATCGCGTTGAGCCGGATGCGCCGGCCGAGCACGTCCTCGCCGGGGAAGAATCGCGCGGCGAATCGTTCGTTGACGACGATGACTTCGGAGCCCGCTGCGCCGTCGATATCGCGGAAGAAGCGTCCCCGTTGCGGCGCCACTCCGAGGGTGTCGAAGTAGCCGGGCGTGACCACGAGCACCGACACGCCTGGCGCTTCGACGTCGGCCGGTTGCGCGCGGCCCTCGATGCTGAACTGGCGCCGATCTCCGCCCATCATCGGGATGTACGACGTCAGCGAAGCGTGCTGCACACCGGGGAGCGCGCCGAGTCGAGTGAGGATGGCATCGGCGAAGACGCGGCGCTGCTCGAGGCTCGGGTAGCGCTGCTGCGACAGCTGTGTTCGCATGGTCAGCAGGTTGCTCGACTCGATCCCGATGTCGAGCGAGTACAGCTTCAGGAAGCTGCGCATCATCAGCCCGGCGCCGGCGAGCAGCACGAGCGTCAGCGCCAGCTCGGCGATCACCATCACCGAGGTCAGCCGGCGCGCACGGCGGCCGCCGGCGGTGCCGCGACCACCTTCTTTGAGGATGTCGTTGACGTTGGTCCTCGAGACCTGAAGCGCGGGCGCCAGGCCGAAGAGGATGCCGGTCGCAATCGAGATCAGCGCGAAGTATCCGAAGACGACCGGATCTAGGCTGAAGACGATCCAGAACGGCTTTCCAACATCTGATACGGCTGCTTCGAACGCGCGCACGCCGAAATAGGTGAGGCCGAGCCCGAGGAGTCCTCCGAGGCACGCGAGGAGCGTGCTCTCGATCAGCAGTTGACGAATCACCTGCGGACGGCTGGCGCCGAGCGCAAATCGAACGGCAATTTCACGCGCCCGGTGGACCGAGCGTGACAGCAGCAGGTTGGCGACGTTGGCGCAGGCGATCAGCAGCACGAACCCGACCGCGCCGAGCAGCACCAGAAATATGTAACGGATCGGCCCGCTGTTGTACCGCTCGTTGAACGTCATCAGCTCCGCGTCGACGTTCTTGTTCGACGTAGGGTATTCCTGCTGGAGACGTAGCGCGATGGTGGTCATGTCCTCTTCGGCGCGACTGCGCGCCACGCCCGGTTTCAGCCGGCCGAGGACCTCGATGCCGCGCTGGTCTCGACGTTCGAGGTTGGCATCGGGCACCAGTGGCCGCCACATGTCGTTGGTCAGCGCGAACCGCATTCCCTCCGGCATCACGCCGATGATCGTGCACGCGACGTCGTTGACCTTGATCGTGCGTCCGAGAACCGATCTGTCCGAGCCGTAGCGGGTGCGCCACAGGTTGTAGCCGATGATCACGACCGGTGCGGACTCTTTGCGATCTTCATCCGGGCGGAAGTCTCGTCCGAGGAATGGCCTCTGCCTGAGGATCTGGAAGGTATTCGCCGTGACGAACAACCCTGACACCCGTTCGGGCGGCCGTCCGGCCTCGCTGACATTCATGGTCGCGTTTCTGAATGCTCCCAAGTCGGCAAACGCCGTTGACTGTGCCTTCCAATCCAGGAAGTCCGGATAGGAGACACCATTCGGGTCACCCTCGGGAAGCAGCCGCGTCGCCACGTAGAAGATCTCGTGAGATCGATCGAACGGCAGCCCTTTCATCAGGACCGCGTTGACGAAGGTGAAGACCGTGGTATTGACCCCAATCCCCAGGCCCAGCGCGAGCGCCGCGACGCCCGTGAACCAACGGTCTTTGAGAATGACGCGTATAGCGAAACGGATGTCTTGAGCAAGACGCATGGTTAGACCCCTATACGTGGGCGGCCCTGCCGTGGTTCGTGCTGCTCGGTCGCTCGTCGCTCGAAGAACGGATCGAGAAGCTTTGCGAGCGACGAGCGACGAACCACGAGCCACAGCGCTTCCCGTCCCCGAGCCCGAGTCCCGAGTCCCGAGTCCTGACGTGTTAGAGTGAACAATCCGTGTCCTGGCCGTTACTTCCCCCTTCATACGAACGTCAGCTCGGCCATGCCGAGCGCATCGAGCTGGCGAGCGATCGACGAATCCGCGAGCGAAACAAGGTCAGCTACCGCCTCGCGCACTGGCCCATCTGGATCTGGGTGTTTTTCATCGCCCCCGGTCCGCTGACGTTCGATCTCTTCAACACCGGATTTGACACCCGAATGCTGCTTTGGTTCGCGGTCGTCGTCGTCGGCACCGGCGTGGCCGGTCTCCGAGGTCGCCTGCCTGGCGTCGAACCGCGACCGTACATCATCCGATTTACCGAAGATCGGCCAAACCCGCTCTACCGGCGGGTCTGCTACACGCTTGCGTGGAGCGAGGTCATCGCGTTTGCCGTTCTCAACATCGCCGGGCTCGCCATCGCGACGTTCACCGGCGAATGGCGGCTCCGTCAGCTTTACGACGCGGCGTACTTTCCCATCGCTGGCACCATCTGGTTCCTCGGCGCCATCGGACAACTGCCGCGCGTGAAGCGTTCGACGCAGAACGAGGGACACGAGCGGCGCTACTTCTATGGATCGGTCTGGGCCGTCTGCATCGCACAGCCGATCCTGTGGCTCCTCTGGAAGGTCCTTCCGCAGACGCCCGTGATGGACGGGATGAAACTGCTCGTCTTCATCGGCGTGCTGGCCTATGTCGGCAACATGGCGCGCCGCGGCAGGCTTCCACGAACCCGCCCAATCGTTCCCGGAGAATTGGCCGTATCTGACTGAACGGCTTGGACCTGCCGTTCGTATATCGGCCCATGGCCCTCGCCGATCTTCGCTACGCCCTCAGAGTGCTGCGGCTCCGGCCCGGCTCCAGTGCCGCAATCATCCTGACCCTGGCGCTGGCCATCGGCGCGAACAGCGCGCTGTTCATGCTGATCAACGCGGCGCTGCTGGCGCCGTTGCCTGTCGAGCATCCCGATCGGCTGGTGAACGTTTACACGACGGGGATCGACGGCACCGGATACGGCGGTCTGTCGTACCCCGACTTCCAGGACCTGCGCTCGGCCAATTCGGCCCTCGATGACGCGCTTGGCTACAGCGGCCTCATGACGACCGTCACCGATGGCCGGTCGAGCGAAGTCGTGTTTGGCGAGCTGGTCACCCCGAACTACTTTTCGCTGCTCGGCGTGAAACTGCAGCTCGGCCGCGGATTCGAGGCCTCTGAAGGTGAGCGAGGTGCCCAAGCGGGCGTCGTGATTGGGGACCGGCTCTGGCGCCGGCGATTCAACGCCGACCCGTCGATTGTCGGCAACACGATTTCCCTGAACGGTCGGCCGTACTCGATCGTCGGCGTCGCACCGAAAGTGTTTGCCGGGCTGTTGTTTCGCGCGATATCCGCGGACGTGTGGGCGCCGGTTTCGATGATGGGCGCGCTGCGAACCGATCAACGCGACAATCGGAGCGAACGGTGGATGTTCGTGAAGGGCAGACTCAAGGTTGGAGCGTCGGTCGCGGACGCGTCCGCTGCAAGTGCAGTGATCGCATCCCGACTTCAGGCGGTGTACCCAGCGAGCAACAAAGGTCGCACCTTCCGCGTGTTGTCGTCGTCCGACGTCATCGTGCATCCGGACGGCGATCGCGCCGTCTTTGCCGCTTCCGGCGCGGTCATGGCGGCTGCACTTCTGGTCCTGATCGTCGCATGCGCCAACATCGCCGGCGTCATGCTCGCCCGTGGCCTGGCGCGTCAACGCGAGGTCGCCATTCGCCTCTCGATCGGCGCGCGTCGCTCTGACGTGATTCGTCAGTTACTCGTCGAAAGCACGCTGCTGTCCATGCTGGGAGGGATGGGTGGACTGCTCGTCGCGGGATGGTTCGCGACCGTGCTGGCGTCCTGGCGTCCCGAGCTGCCTGTTCCGATATCGTTGAACACCGTGATCGATTCCCGCGTGACACTGTTCACCCTTGCGGTGACCGTCGCCGCGACGATGTGTTTCGCACTCGTTCCGGCGTTTCGGACGTCGCGAGCCGCGCCCGCCGGATCGATGCGTCAGGTGGCGGCGCGCTCACGCCGGCGTCTCTTCGGCCTGCGCGATGCCGTGCTCATTCCGCAGCTGGCCATCGCGATTGCGTTGATTTCGGTCGCAGGGCTGCTCGTGCGCAGTCTGTCCAGCGCGGATCGCGTGTCTCCGGGATTCGATTTGAATCACACCGCGTACGTATCGCTCAACCTCTCGATGAGCGGGTACGACGACGAGCGGGCGCATCGCTTCTACGATCGACTGACGGACACGCTCGAGCAGCGGGGAGTCATCAAGGCTGCGGCGATCACGTCTCGCGTGCCGCTGGACCTGTACGGGAATCAGTCTGGTGCTGTCTCGATTGGCCCTGACAGCACAGATGTCAGGCCGGTCCAGATCGCGCAAGTCGGTGCAGGGTATTTCGACGCGATGGGAATCACGATCCTTCGCGGCCGCGGACTCGACAGGCCGGACGAACAGATCAATGCGGCGCCGACCGCCGTCGTCAGCGCGGCCGCCGCGCGCCGGTATTGGCCCGAGGCCGAGGCCGTCGGGCAGACCATTCGATTCGACGGGTCGAAGGTGGCGGCACGAGTGGTGGGTGTGGCTGCGGACGTCAAAGTGCAGACGCTCGGCGAGCAGCCTGTGCCGCTGGTGTATCAACCCCTGGCGCGCGGCCATGCGGGCCTGCTTCGTCTGGTGGTTCGCACGTCGGGAGCGCCGGCGGCGAGCATCCGGGAATTGCGCCGCGCGGTCAGCGATCTGGATCCGACGGTTGCCGTATTCGAGACACGAACGATGTCCGAGCATCTGGACCTGATGCTCTACCCGTATCGCCTGGCTGCTGGTCTGGGGACCGCGTTTGGAGTGATTGCGATCGTGCTCGCGGCCATCGGACTCTACGGAGTACTCGCATGCGGCGTCAGCGAGCGCCTGCGCGAGCTTGCGATCCGTCTGGCGCTCGGTGCGCCGACGGGGACGCTCGTTCGATCGGCCGCCGGCGAAACCGCCCGCGCAACCGTTGTCGCCGCCGCGCTCGGAGCGTTGATGGCCCTTGCCGCGGGTCAGCTTCTTGCTGATTTTCTTTTCGGCATCTCGCCTTTCGATCCGCTCACACTCATCGCCACCGGCAGCATCCTTACCGCCGTCGTCGCCGCCGCCAGCGCCGGTCCGCTGAAACGCGCGCTGGGGGCCGAGGTTGCCTCATTACTGAGACAGTCGTAGGCCGACCTTCCGCCTTCGCGCGAAGCGCTCTGGCGGACTCGCCGTAGCCTTGGCGGACGCGGTTAGGTCGGGCGTGTACGCGTATTCCTGAGGCCAATCACGGTATCCTGTCCCCATGTCTTCGATCGATACGAAAGGCATCATCGTGACGTGCGCCAATTGCGGCCAGCGCAACCGTATCCCGTTCGGACGGGAGGCGAAGTGCGGCAAATGCGGCGCGACGCTTGGCAGCCCAGCCGAGCCTGTTGAGATTCCGTCGGCTGAAGCGTTCGACGCGCTCGTCACGTCAGCGAAGGAGCCGGTCGTGGTGGACTTCTGGGCGCCGTGGTGTGGGCCATGCCGCGCGGTGGCGCCTGAACTCGTGAAGGTCGCACGGGCGAATGCGGGCCGCTGGCTGGTTGTGAAGGTCAATACCGAGGCGCTGCCCGAGTTGGGCGATCGTTTTCAGATTCGGTCGATTCCCACGATGGCGGTATTCGCGGACGGGAAGGAGATTGCGCGGACTGCGGGCGCAAGGCCCGCGGGGGACATCGAGGCGTTCGTCCGTCAGTCCGTGTCCCGGCACGTCCAGGTCCGCTGACCGGCTGAGTTGCGGTACCATCGGCCGATGTCCGGGACCTCGGCACCGACCGCTGTCGATCTCGCGCGCCGCTTCGGCGCATTCGTCGCCGAACGTTATCCTTTCGCCTTGGCACCGGCGCTCGCCGCCTTCGAAGGTGCCAGCCACCTTTCCGGGAAAGCGTGCCAGCCACCTTTCGCCGGATCCTCTGCGTCCTCACCTGCGGGCCGAGCTGCGCAAAGCCCTGACTCAGGTGAAGTTCCCCCTGTCCGACCTGGCCGAGACCACGCCCGGCGTCGCGGCCGCGGACCGGCTCGGCGCCGCCGTGGACGAACTAATCGATGCCTGCGACGGGTTCCTCAGGCGCGCGGCAATCCGCGCAACGCTCACGCCCGAGGAGCGCCGCGAAATCCTGCGCGGCATGATCCTGACGCGAGCGACCGACAACCGGCTGAAGTCGTTCTTCACCGGCGGCGAAGTCCGATACGGAGACGCGGCCTTTCAAGGCAAAGGGTTTCGCTCGCTTGGTCAGGAGGCGATCTACGCCGCCGGGATCCGGCTGCGCCGCGGTGACGCGTTTCGCAAGGATGGCCGATGGCAGGGCGACGTCATTGCGCCGGTGATTCGTGACCTCGGTGTGACGCTGGCCATGCGGCCGGATGCGACGGCCGTTCGCATGGTCCTCTCCGCGCAGATGGCCAAGAGCGGCCCGCCGATGAACGGAAAAGACCTGCACGCCGGTGACTTCGACTCCGGCGTGCTGCCCGCCGCGGCCCCGCTGGCAATCGGATCGCTGACGATTGCCGGCATGGCGATGGCCTTCGCGCGCGATCGAAGCGGGCGAGTCGCGCTGTCGTTCATCGGCGAAGGCGGATCGTCCCTGGGTGAGTGGCACGAAGCGATCAACCTGTGCGCCGCGCGTCGCCTGCCCGCGATCTTTTGCGTCCAGAACAATCAGACGGCGCTCTCGACACCTGTACGCGATCAGTCAGCCGTGCGCGTGTTCGCGGACAAGGCGGCGGGATACGGCATCCCCGGCATCACCATCGACGGCACCGACCCGGACGAGATCGCGGCGGCATTTGCCTGGGCTGTCGAGAGCGCGAGAGAGGGTCGCGGCCCGACGCTTCATCGAGCTCGTCTGCATGCGGATGTGCGGCCACGCGCACCACGACGACATGCTGTATCTCGGCAAGGATCCGCAGATTTCATGGGATTACCCGGTCGTCTCCGAGCAGGGATATGCGAATCGCGAGCTCTACGCTTACTGGTCTGCGCGCGATCCGATCGCGATGTACGCGGCACGTCTCGCGCAGGAGGGCGTGATTGGCGCGGATGACCTCGGGACGTTCAAGAGAGATGCAGAATCGCTCGTAGAAGAGCAGGCGCGGGCTGTCATTGACGCGCCCTGGCCGGTGGCAGAGGATGCTGGCAAGAACGTGTTTGCTGGCGACACCGCTCGTGCGCGCGTTGAGATTCTCGACCCTCAGCTGCGTTCCGCCGTCGACTTCGATCCGAAGCTCCCTGACGTCGAGAGCGGCCCCGAGTTCGATCGCAAGGGCAAGACGTTTCTCGAAGCCGTCATGCTGGGTGTTGGCGACGCGTTGCGCGCCGACCCTCGCGTGTTCGTGTACGGCGAGGATGTCGGCGGCGATTACGGCAACGCGTTTCTGCTGCTCCGTCCGCTGCTCGAGGAGTTCCGCGAGCGGATTCTGAACTCGCCGCTCGCAGAAGGCGCCGTGCTCGGCGTCTGCGTCGGCGCCGCGCTGGCCGGTCAACGGCCCATCGGCGAGATGCAGTTCAACGACTTCGTGGCGACGGGCTTCAACCAGCTCGTCAACAACGCGGCGAAGATCCGGTATCGGTGGGGTGGGTCGGTTCCAATGGTCGTCCGTATGCCGTGGGGAGGCCTGCGGCACGCCGGGCCGTACCACAGCCAGAATACGGAGCCGTGGTTCTACCGGACGCCTGGCCTGAAGATTGTCGTGCCGTCGACGCCATACGACGCGCGTGCGCTGATGGCGAGCGCCGTCGCCGATCCCGATCCCGTGCTCTATTACGAGCACATCGCGCTCTACCGGGATCCGCGGATCAAGCAGGCATTGGACCAGGCGCCGGCGCCGCTCGAGATCGGGAAGGCGGCGCTGCGCAGGACGGGCGACGATCTCGCCATCATTTCTTACGGCGCCTACGTCCACACGGCGATGCGGGTTGCCGAACGGCTGGCCGCCGACGGCATCAACGCCGCCGTCCTCGATCTCCGGACCCTCGTGCCGCTCGATCGCGCGGCCGTTCTGTCGGTTGCGCGACACTGCAGTCGCGTGCTGATCGTGCACGAGGATTCGCGGACCGGCGGGATCGGCGAGAGCCTCGCGGCGATCGTCCAGGAAGAGGCGTTCGAATCCCTCGATGCGCCGGTGCGGATCATCGGTGCCTTGGACACACCTGTACCGTATTCGCCGCCGCTGGAGGAATTCTTTCTGCCGTCCGAGGCCGAAATCGAGCGCGCCGCGCGGGCGCTGATTCGATATTGATCGGCGTCAGCCGTTCAGACTCTCCGTCAGGACCCGGATCCAGTTGCCGCCCATGATCTTCTCGATCTCGGCCGCCTTGAATCCCGATCGTTCGAGGGCCGTCTGAATCGAGAACATCCGATTGATGTCGTTCAGTTCCGGAATGACGGCATGCGTCGGGCGGGTCTCGAAGCCGAGCACGCCTTCCTTCGCGACCGAATCCCACCACTCGTAGTAGTTGCTGATGATCTTCGCGTTGTCGTTCCCGGCCTTCGCCGCTGCCGCTTCGCCCGCGAGCGGGAAGTCGTTGGCGACGCCGACGGCATCGATGCCGCCCACCTTGATCACGTGGCGAATCTGACGGACATAGCTTTCCGGTGTGGGCGTGGGATCGGTGGTGAGCCACATGCTCATCATGAAAATGCCCATCACACCGCCGGAATTGGCGACGCCGCGGATGACTTCATCGGGCGCGCAACGAGCGTTCGTCACCAGCGCGCGTGCGCCGCCGTGCGAGAGGATCACCGGCCGTTTGCTGACGGCCAGCGTGTCGAGCGCCGTCACATCCGACGCGTGCGAGAGATCCGCCACGATGCCCAGCGCATTCATCCGCTCGACGCCCTCGCGTCCGAGCTTCGTCAGCCCAGTCCAGGTCTTCTGAATGGCCCCGCCGCCCCACAGGTTGTCGTTGTGGTGAGTAATCTGGAGCACGCGCAAGCCGAGCGCATGGAAATGCTCGAGCCGCGTCAGGTCATCGCCGATTGGCTCACAGCCTTGAAACTGAAAGAAAACTGCCGTTCGCCCGGCGGCAAATGCGTCCTTGATTGCGCGCCCGCTGGTGGCGAGGAACGCACCCGGAATCGCATTGTCCGCCAGTTGTTTGCGGGCAGCGTTGATCGAGCGATCGCAGGCCTCGAACGAACGGAAATACTTGATGCTGCCGTCGGACGTCGCCAGGCGTTCGACGGTCGAGACATCGTTGATGAATGCCGAGAGTCCCGACCTGGCAACGTCTGACGGGTTGCCGATAAACGACAGCCCATCGACATACGGAAACGGCGGCTTGCGGGTGTACGACTGGCCGCCAACGGGTGTTTGTCTGCCGATCGCCGGCACGACTGCCGGCAGCAGCGAAACTCTTTGCAGAAACGTCCGCCGATTCATCGATAATCTCTCCCCAACGATGTCCCTTCGGTTCGCGGCAGTACTCCAGACCCCGAAGGACGAGCATTCCGCGGTTTACATCTCCTATCGCGCGCTCGCCGAACACCTTGCCGCTGCCGGCTGTAAGCTGGACATCCTCACGCCAAACGATCTGAACCTTCAGCCCCGATACGGCCGTCTGGTGCCCCTCGTCTATCCGGTCATCGTTCGACGCTGGATGCTATCGCAGATGGACGCCTATGACGTCGTCCTCTTTCACAGTTATGCAGGATGGCGGGCCCTCGGCGCGATCCGCGCCGCGGGCATACCAGGTGTCGTCGCTTTCCATGGATTGGAACCGCTCTATCACCAGGAGTTGAGCCGTGGCGGCAGGGGAATCGGAACATTGAGCCGGCGCTATCGCTTTCTTCAGGAACGATTGATGCCGTTCTTCCTGAAAAAGTCCTGCCGCCTCGCGACGCGGGTGTTCTGTCTGAACAGCGAGGAGCGGGCCTGGCTGGTGTCGTCCGGGTGGGCGCGAGCCGACCAGGTGTCGGTGACGCCGCACGGCGTCCCCGCGATTTTCTTTGCCGGCTCCAGGATCGCACGCGCGCTGCGGACGATGTTGTTTGTCGGGCAGTGGCTCCCAATGAAGGGGGTCCCGTATCTCGTCGACGCGGCAACCGAGCTCATGCGAGAAGATCCTGAGCTGACGTTGGTCTGCGCGGGAACCCTGGCCGGCCCGGAGACTGTCCTGTCGTCGTTCGCATTCTGGCTTCCGCCGCCGCGTTCGCGTGATTCCGCGTATCGATAGCGCTGAACTTGCCCGGCTCTACACCGAGGCTGACGTCTTCCTGTTTCCGAGCCTCTATGAAGGATTCGGCCGGGCGATCGCTGAGGCGATGGCGTCGCGACTGCCAATCGTGACGACGCCGGTGGGGGTGGCACTCGATGGATTGCGCGACGGTGAGAGCTGCCTCATTGTCCCGCGTCGTGACGCGTCGGCCATTGTCCGCGCGGTCAGGCGCCTCAAGGCTGACACGTCGCTTCGTTCGTCGATCGCGGAGGGCGCACAGGCGGCAGCCACGCGGTACAACCAGACCGATCGCACGCGCGAGCTCGCCGAGGCGCTAATCGCGCTGGTCCCTCAACGTTCCCGGCGGTATACTTACCGAAGCGCTTGAAGACCTGGCTGCGTCAGCTCGCTGAGCTCGTCAACATCCTGAGATACGTCAGGCCATACGTCGCCGAGCGACCATGGTTGTTCGTGGCCGTGGTGGTCAGCTCACTCTCGGTGATGTTCTTCGAAGGGATTGGCGTCGGGCTGCTGGTTCCATTGTTGAACCTGCTCCTCGGCGGCGAGAACGCAGCGCCGATACGTCCCATCGAGTGGCTCCAGGGCACGTTCCCGGGCCGTTCGTCAGCCTTCTACGTCACCACAGTCTGTTCGTCCATCATTCTGGCGATCGCGGCCAAGAACACCGCGCTCTACGCGTCCCAGATCCTCGCCGCGAATCTCAAGCGTCAGGTCTCGGTCAGCCTCAGAAACACCTTGTTTGCCCGTCTACAGCGCGCCGACCTCGACGTCTTCGATCGAACGCCAGGCGGCGAGCTCTCGAACGTGTTCCTGCTCGAGACCTTTCGCGCCACCATGGCCATCGACGTGCTCCTGGGCATGCTGCAGCGCACGAGCATCGCCCTCTTCTACGCCGCGGCGCTCGTGTATCTGTCCTGGCCGCTGACCATCCTCGTGCTGGCACTCAGCATGGCGCTCGGAGCGACGCTGTCATTCGTGTACCGCCGCCTGTCGCGGGCCGGTGAAGATGTTACGGACACCAACAATCGCCTGGCGTCGGCGCTGGCGCAATCGTTTGCCGGCATCCGCACCCAGCGAGTCACGAACTCTCAGCGACGGGAACGCGATCGGTTTCACTCGCTGAACGCCGCTCAGGCCGAGGCCGAGCAGCGGAGCAGCCACGCATCATCGCTGCTCTTTCCGCTGACCGAAACGCTGGCCGTCACCGGTGGCATGTTGATCGTGGCGAGCGCCTATGTCCTGCTCGTTCGTCCTGGCTTCATGCTGAGCAGTTATTTGCTCGCCTATGGTTTCGTGCTGCTCCGGCTCCTGCCGCTCATGAACCAGCTGTGGGGTCTTCAAGGACACCTCTTTTACCTGGCAGGTGGGGTGCGCGAGGTCCAGTCCTGGCTGCAGACTCCCGAATACCCGAGTCGCCCGTTCGGAGAGGCATCCTTCACGAGCCTCCGCCACGAACTTCGCTACGAAGGCATCGCTTATCGTTATCCTGGCGGGACCCTGGCGCTGGATGATGTGAGTTTCAGTGTTGGCGTCGGGGAGACAGTCGCAATTGTTGGGCCTTCGGGGTCCGGCAAGTCGACGCTGGCCGCCATCGTCCTGCGGCTCCGTGCGCCGATGGCTGGCCGCGTGACGGCGGATGGACGGGACGTCTGGAGCTTCTCACCGGAAAGCTGGCACCGGGCGACCGCGCTGGTGGAGCAGGATGCGTTTCTTTTCCACGGCACCGTGCGCGAGAACATCCTCTACGGCTGCGAAACCGCCGACAGCGCGGCGCTGAATCGGGCAGTGCAGATTGCCAACCTCGAGGAATTCGTCGCCTCGCTCCCCGCAGGTTTGGACACCTTGGTGGGTGAGCGCGGTGTAATGGTGTCCGGTGGCCAGCGGCAGCGTATCGCCATCGCGCGCGCCGTCATTCGTAATCCTCAGATCCTGGTTCTCGACGAAGCCACGTCCCACCTGGACAACGTCTCTGAGCAGCTCGTTCAACAGGCCCTTCAGAACGCGGCGCGTGGGCGCACGACGATCGTGATCGCTCACCGTCTGTCGACGATCCGAGAAGCCGATAAGCTGGTGGTACTCGACCGCGGCCGAGTCGTCGAACAGGGTACCTGGGAATCGCTCGCCGTCGCTGGCGGCACGTTTCAGCGCCTCGTAGCCGTAGACCTGCGGGATTGAATGTCAGCTCCGCCGCTTTTGCGGCAGGAGCGTTTTCGTCACCTCGTCCATCTGCGCGACAGCCTGGGCGATTCTGTCGACCAGTTCTTGGTGCGCGCCGCTCAGTCCGCTCTGCGCGAGTTCCTTGGCCAGCCGGGACAGCGAGGTCATCGGAACCCGCAGCGACTCGATCCGCTTGACGAGTTGCTCGTGTTCAAGTTTGTTCTCGCGGGCCTTCTGGAGGGTGTCGCGGAGGTCTTCCTGGCCTCGAAGGCGCTCCAGAACCAACAGGCTGTGGGGCCCCAGGTTCAACGCGCAGGCCCGAAGCAGCACTTCTTCCGATCCGCTCGAGGCGGCGAACGCGCCGGAGAGCAGAGAACGCCGCGTGCCTTCACGCCAGAACGACTCGGCATCGCTCAGAAACCGTTCGAGGTAGGGCAAGACAGCGGCGAGCGTCAACGGTCCGCTGACGTCGACAGCCGGCAGGGCTTGTCTGAACCAGGCGGGAGGTGGCGTGATGGGGACGAACGTGTAGTGCGGTGTCCGTTCGAGCGCGAAGAGATCGAGCGCCTGCATCAGATCGAGCGGAAGCGAATCCTTCATGTCTGGCGGCTGGCTCAACCGTCTACCCCTTCAGCATCGCAAGCGTGAGCTTGAGAAACGTTTCTTCCACACCCTCGCCCGTCTTGGCGCTGGTTCTCACGATCGTCCAGCCTTGTTCGGCAAACTTCACGATCCCACGCTCGTCGACCTGCCACTCCGTCGCAAGATCCGACTTGTTCAGTACGACGACGAACGGGACATTGCCGGCGACGGCCTCCGCTTTTTCCTGCAGCTTGGCCGCGGTTTCCAGCGTTGCGCGACGCGTGCCGTCGACTACGAGCAGATACCCCGACGTTCCGCGTAAATACGACTCCTGGACATCCTGGAACTCATCCTGCCCGTTGATGTCCCAGAGGACGAGCGATACTTCCTTCCCGTCTGCAGTGACCGTTTTCTTGTCGATTTTCACGCCGACGGTCGTCAGGTACTTCTCAGAAAAAATACTCCTGACGAATCGGGATACGAGACTCGTCTTTCCTACGGCGAACCCGCCCAGCATGCAGACTTTTTTCTGAATCATCTCTTCTCTGAATCATCATTTCTCGGGATCGTCATTCCTCGGATCACCGATTGCTCTGTCCCGAACCGGCCGGAATCTCCGATACGCGGAACGCGATCCTGCGGTTCTGCTGTTTTTCGGCCTCACTCACGCCGGCCACGATGGGATCGTCGCTACCAACGCCCATCGGCGCCACGTTCAGAGCGTCAGACGGTCGCAGGCCCAGCGCGAGTATCGCCTGTTCGGCGCGCGCACCGCTCAGCGGGAGATTCGACGCCAGCGAGCCGTCAGAGTCGGTGTGGCCGACGACGTCGATGCGGAATCTGCGGCCGGCCGATGCCGCAAGCGTGCCGAGCTCGTTGATGAGCGCCGCAATCTCGCGCAGCTGGGACTCCTGTCCCACCCGCAATCGAGAGGTTCCTCGCTCGAACCGCAACGACGACTGTTCGAGCGTGCGCGTGAGAGACCGGATTCGCGCCTGAATGGCTGGGGATGGATCGAAGCGGCTCACGCCGGCGATGAGCGGTGCGATGCGACCGGCATCTGCGAGCCAGGCAGTGGATGGATCGCCGTCCGCGCGCAATATTCCGTCCTGGAGCGTCAGGTTCGTACCGGGCGGCGGCTGCAAGACCGCGTTGGCTCGCGAAAGCACAAAACTCGGCAGCAAGGCGTGGTAAGGCTCCCAGTTTCCGACGACGTCATCAGCGGAGATCTGAGCCTGCTGCAGAAGGACACCGGGATCGCGGGCGAGCGGGTCGCGCAGGCCGGCGACCGTGTACTTGCCATCGGTGCGACCGCTGGAAATCACCACGAGCCCCGGCTCATTTCGCAGGGTCTGAACGTACCGGTTCCAACGGCGATAGTCCCGATACGCAAAGGCGCCCCAGGCCGCCAGGGCCAGCAGCAACAAGGCGATGAGGATCAGGCCGCCGCGACGCCGTCGATTCGTTTCAGGGCGGTACTCGGTCGCAAGGCATTCTTCGAGGATCGGCCGGGTCGTCTCAAAAACCTGTGCATCACCGTCGAACGTGTCGAGCGCTTCAGCATGCTGAAGATGAACGGTCTCGAGCGACCGCTGGAGAACCTGCCGCAACGCAGGCGGCGCGGTGCCGCGGATGACCGCCGCGAGAATCGCCCCCGGGCCCTGCTCGATCCAGATTGACAGGTCGCCGACTTTCAGCGCGTCGAGCGAATCCTGTTCCGCGACGTGAAAAGAGTCCTGAACAAAATCGCGGATCGCCGTCAGCATCGCCGAGACGAGCTGGGCATCTTCGACGTGAGCGGGGCCCGCGCGGACGTGCTGGAGCAGGAGTCCGGTCTTGCGGTGAATGAGGAAGACCTGCTCGACGCGGAACAGCAGCGTATTGAGCAGGACGATCTCGCCGAACGACTTGCCGGTCCGGAGCGCTTCGAACCGCCACTGCAGGGCACGGGCTGAGACGCTGTGCTCGAGCGTGCGATTCAGCGATTCAACCATCGACGCGAGGCTGGCCGCGACCGCCTTGCGGATGGCAGGACCAATCACCGGAAACAGCGCGTCAGCCAGCGGTCTGGGATCGCGCCGGACAGACGCGGTGATCGCTCGTTCGACGGGCGGGGTCAGCGCGCGTGCAAGCTCAGGATCCGAGGCGCGATGCAGCAGCGCCTGCGGCAACACGGCGCCTACATCCCGCGCCTGCGCAAACCGATCGTCGATTCTCGCCTGCAATGCCTGAAGCTTCTGCTCGGCAGGGCCGACGAGAATCGCTCGCAACGACGTCAGGTCGTCGACTTCTTCCGGATCCGTTCGGGCCACGGTCTCCCGGCGGGGCGGGAGCACCGCGTGGTCAGCCACGGTGCGGCTCCTGATCGCTCCGGCCTGACGGCTGATGCGTCAGGCGCATGGCCATTTCCGTGAACAACGCCGCCAGCGTCGTTCGGTCGGCCTTGTCGGTCCGAAGATCCTCGGCTTCCTGTCGCAGCCGTGCGAGCACGGCGTCGACCTTCTCACGAATCTCGTCCGCGAGCCGCTGATGCGTTTCGAGAATCTGCTGCCGCAACTCGCGCTGTGCGCGGGCCAGCTGATCGTTGATGAGGCCGGTCTTTTTCTCGAACTCTGCATACCGGTCCTGCATCTGGCGCAGGAGATCGGAGTTGGCCTCGCTGCGCGCGTCGTATTCATCCTTGATGCGCTGCGCCAGCGCCTCGGTCTCGGATCGTGCAAACCCCTCGAGCGTGGCCAGCCGCTTCCGCAGGTCCTCTTCGAGCGCCGACGTTTCCTTCGCGAGACGGTCTTCGACTTTGGCAAATCGCCGATCGAGGTCGCGCATCTGGCCGCCGAAGAGGATGTCCCGGACCTTATCGAGACTGGCGGCACCCGTCTCGTCATGTGCGGCAGGTGGCACACCCTCCGTGCCGCTCTTCAACGTCGCCTGTTGCTGATCGATGATGGTAGCCACGGGTTACATCCTTCCTCTGATGCTGGAACGATCTCGACTGGGATCGGCATTATGTCCCAGACCGGTGCGGGGTGTGGGTGGGAAAGCGTAACCAACAGATGACCTGGGAATCGACCGTAACACCCTATTATTACGCCACTTACGCTCAGGCCCGTGTCTCGTGGTCCGCCTTCAGTCGATCGCCCGTAGCGGTCAGCGCGCCAGTTTGTGGGGTCCACCCGAAAACCACTGAGGCACGGTTCAGCCCGGACGACGAACCACGGCCCGCGAACCACGGACCGAAGTCTCCCCCGGACAACCGCACCTCCGTGATGAACCCCTGTCGTGGACCTCCGTCGTGAACCTCCGTCTGATGAACCCCCGTCGTGAACCCCCGTCGTGAACCCCCGTGTTGAACCCTCGTGAAGAAAACCGTGTGTCGTTATTGACACACGGGCGGACACCTGCGACTATGGGCGCGGACTCCTGACACGCAGCCCTCGGTTTCGCGTGCGCGTCGGACTCGAGGCGAAACGCATCGAGTGCCGACAACGCCGAACGCTCGACGTGTAACCGAGAGGGCGGAGCATTCCTACCTGCCACGTCGCGCTTATTCACAATCATTCCGTCGGACTCGTTCGACCGCGACTGCGGGCCGCACGGGTCGGTGGATGATTAGCCTGCGCGAGGCCCGAGAATCCTTCGAACGGGCCTACATCACTTCTGTCCTCCAGGCACACGGCTGGCGCATGGGCGATGCCGCGCGTACGCTCGGGATCGACCGCGCCAATTGTACCGCAAGACCCGCCAGCTGGGGATCGTGCGGCGAAAGGCGTCCCGAGCTTCATGAGCGCTCGGTACCTGCCGTCTAGCCGCGATCGCCGTTCTTGTTCATTTCCATTTCGTTGCGCTGGCATGGGCGCAGACGGCGTCCCCGCCGCTCGATCCGCTCGAATCGATGTGGATGCGCTTCGGCCCATTCGGTTTCACCCCATCGATCGCCGTCACCGACTTCGGCGTCGACTCCAACATCTTTCGCACGGCGGAAGAGCCTCAGCGTGATTTCACTGCGACGATTGCCCCGAGGTTCGACGTTCGCCTGCGGGCGGGCCGTCTGCTGCTGTGGGGCTGGAACGCCACCGGTTTCACCTACTACGCCGACGTCAGCGAGCAGCGCTCGATCAGCTACACCTCGGAAGTGCGCGCTGACCTCGACCTCGGCCGTTTTCTCCCGTTTGCGACGGTGGCGATCGTCGAGACCCGGGACCGCCTGAACGCGGAACTGGACGTGCGCGCGCCTCGGCTCTCGACGAGCGGCAGCGGCGGCGCGAAAGTGCTGATCGGCTCCAGCACGGCGCGTGACCTTCCTTGGACGAGTGTCGGACCTCGAGTTCGAGGAGGGCACGACCTTCGAGGGCGTCTCGCTGGCACGCAACCTGAACTCGCGTGTCGAGGCGGCCGATGTCACGCTCGATGTCACGGTGACGCCGCTCACCACCTTCAAGCTGCTCGCGTCGGTTCAGCGCGATCGTTTCGATGAGGCTCCCGAACGAGACTCGGACTCCGTCAGGGTTCTACCGGGACTGCAGTTCGATCCGATCGCGCTGGTCCATGGATCGATCGCGCTCGGCTATCGACGATTCAATCCGATCAGCCCGGCGTTGCCCGACTACAGTGGATTCATCATGCAGGGCTCCCTCGGCTACACGCTGCTCGAGCGCACGCGGTTCGAAGGGTGGCTGAATCGCGACGTTCAATACTCTTTTGAAGACTTCGAGCCCTACTACCTGAGCACCGGCGTGCGCGTGCGCGTGACGCACTTGCTTGCCGGCCCGTGGGATATCGAGGCGTCCGCTGGCCGGGAGCGTCTGGGGTATCGGGCCATCGGCGGGATCGACGATCCGCGAGCCGATCGCGCCGATCTCGTCGGCGTCGGTGTCGGCTACAGGATTCGCGAGAACGCACGTTTCGCGTTGAACTGGGAGCATACCGACCGACACAGCGATCGGCCCGACCGGCGCTATCAACGTCGCCGGCTGTTCGGGACGTTCACGTTCGGACAATAGACTCATGGTTTTCCTGATGCTCGTTGCCTCGTTGGCGCTGGTGGCGCAGGGACCTGGGCCGCCGGCTGCGGAGTACACGGTCGGCGCGCAGGACCGGCTCTCGATCACCGTTTTCGGGGAAGCCGACCTCACGAAAGTCGTCACGGTGGACGGCGATGGCACCTTCGATTTTCCGCTGATCGGACGTGTGAAAGCCGTCGGATTGACGGCTCGGGCGATCGAGCACGACATCACTGCGAGATTGAAGGACGGCTTCCTCGTGAGCCCGCAAGTCACGATCGAAGTCGAGGCGTATCGAAGCCAGGTCGTGTATGTCACCGGACAGGTGCGCACGCCAGGTGCAGTTCCGCTCACGGGCGTGATGAGCGTGATGGAGGCGCTTGCCAGGGCCGGTTCCCCGCTTCCTGACGCCGGCCCATTCATCTTTATCAACCGCCGATCCGCCGCCCCTTCGCAGAACGGCACACCCATCCCTTCCCGAGAGAGTACGCATGGAGGAACTCCAGAGCGGACGCGCGCAACACATCGCCCTGCACGACGGCGACACCATCTTCGTGCCGAAAGCCGAGACGTTCTTCGTGACCGGCTACGTGAAGAATCCGGGACCGTTCGTGTTCGACGGTGACGTCACGGTTGCGGAAGCCATTTCGATGGCCGGCGGGACTACCGAGCGCGGCTCGAGAAACCGTCTCCGCATCACGCGCATCGTCGACGGCAAGCAGGTGGTGCTCAAGAACGTCAAGCTCGAGAACCAGGTGCAGCCGGGCGATTCGGTGGAGGTTCTGCCGAGGATCTTCTAAGAGAGAAAGCCACATTAGACAGCGCCGCGTTGTTCGGCGGCCGTCTGGGTTGCATGATTCGCGTAATCCATCTGAACAGTGGCCGTCTCTTCGGCGGCATCGAACGCGTGCTGATTACGCTGGCAGCGTGCCGCGGATTGACGCCGGCAGTGAACGCGTCATTTGCGGTCGCCGCGCCCGGCAGATTCCATCGAGGATCTACTGAACACTGGTGCGGTCGTCAGCCTTCTCGGCGACGTCCGGCTGCGACGGCCAGCGCTCCATCGTCTCCGCACGTGCGCGCTTGCGAGCGCTGCTACGCGAGCAGCGTTGCGACTTGCTTGCTGTGCCATAGCCCGTGGTCGTATGCGCTCTTCGCGCGGGTGGGCCGGCGCGCGGGTGTGCGGGTCGGGCTCTGGCAACACGACGGCGCGACCGGACGGTCCGTTCTCGAGCGCATGTGCCGGAACGTCCCGGCGGATCTCGTCATCTGCAACAGCCGCTGGACCGCGTCATCCGCGCATCTGATCCAGCCGCGCTCGCCCGCGACCGTCGTGTATCCCATCGTGTTGCCGGGAGCGCGGGATCTGGAACGACACAGCGTTCGGCGCGCCTTCGACACAGGCATGGACGATGTCGTGATTCTGATGGCGAGCAGAATGGAGGAGTGGAAAGGGCATGGCCGGCTGCTCGAAGCCGTTGCGCGCCTGAAGCGACGGCCGTCGTGGACGCTCTGGATCGCGGGCGATGCGCAGCGGCCGCGCGAGCGGCGCTATCGGGAACACCTCGAGCAGGAGGCTCGCCGACTGGCGATTCGTCCCCGTGTGCGATTCCTCGGCGAGCGCCTGGACATGGGGAGTGTTCTGGCGTCGGCAGACATCTTGTGCCAGCCGAATCGCGCCCCTGAGCCCTTTGGTGTTGTGTTCGTGGAGGCCATGCAGTGCAGGTTGCCCGTCGTGACCGCGGCCTCTGGTGGTGCGCTCGAGGTCGTCACCCCCGACGTCGGTCGCCTCGTCAGCGACGACCGTGAGCTCGTCGCGGCGCTCGACGAATTGATTGGCGATGCGGCGTTGCGTCAGACGCTGGGCGCCGCGGGTCAGGAACGGGCCGAAGCCCTCTGTGCGCCCACGCCGCGTCCTGCCGCAGCTCGAGCGGGTACTGCAGTCGGTGGTCGAGGCAGCGGCGGCATGAGCGCAACCGCCGTCATCGAGCGTGCACTTCAGAGCGGCGGCGAAAGCAATGACGCCATCTATCGGGCCGCAGCACACGCGCTACGTCGTGTCGTCACGAGCAGGCCGCATCATGCGATGACGCCGCGGCTGCTCGTCGATGCAGGATGCGGCGCCGGCAAGTTCCGGGACTTTGCCAGCCACCTCGCAGATGAATACGTCGGCGTCGACGTCGTACGTCACGGGCGGCTTCGAGACGATCTACGGTTCCTGCAAGCGGATCTCGACGGCCACGCAATCCCGCTCCCTGATGGCTGCGCAGCCATCGTGACGGCGATCGAGGTCATCGAGCACCTCGACAACCCGCGCGCATTCTGCCGCGAGCTCGTTCGCATCCTCGCGCCAGGCGGGTGTCTGGTGGTGACGACGCCGAATCAGGCGAGCGCGCTGAGCGTGCTGTCGCTTGCGGTGACGGGCCGGTTCCCGGCATTCCAGGAGGCCAGCTATCCCATGCATCGCACCGCGCTCCTGCCGGTGGATCTGGAGCGCATCGCCACCGAGTGTGGCCTGAGCCAGATTGAGATCCACTACTCACTTCGCGGCCGCATTCCACTGACGGCCCTTCACTACCCCGCGCTGCTCGCCCGCGCGCTGCCGCGTGCCCTGTCGGACAACGTGCTGATGGTCGGCTGCAAGGATGGCTGACGCGCCCCCACTCTGGGTGTCGTTATCGGCGTCTGCCGTTCGCGCGCTGCCGTTCGGGCGATATCGGGCGACCAACTTCCTCGGCCGGCTTGGCCGCAAGCCGTTTGTGGCCCGTCTGCCTGCCGATCTCGGCGCCGCGACGTTCTACTGCGACCTGCGCGACACGATCTCGCGCGAAGCGTGCTTCACAGGCCGGTACGAACCGCAGGAAACCGTCCTGGCGACGCGGATCCTCGAGCCGGGGATGACCGTGCTCGACGTGGGCGCAAACTGGGGATATTTCACCCTCGTCTGTGCCCATCTGATCGGGACGACCGGAAGACTGGTCGCTCTCGAGCCGCATCCCCGCCTCGCTTCCATCCTGCGAGACAACGTCAGAGCGAACGATCTGGCGCAGGTGCGGGTTCTCGAGGTTGGCGCAGCAGCGACGACCGGTGTCGCTTCGTTCATCGACTATCCACAAGACGGGGGAAATCTCGGGTTGAGCCGCATGGCAGAGGCCGCTGAGCGCGCCGATTTCTCCGGCGTCACCGTCGCGCTCGACGATCTGCTGGATCAGATGTCAAGGCGGGAACGCGCAATCGTCAGGGCGGAGAACGAGCCGCTCGCGTTCGGCGTGGTGGACCTGGTAAAGATCGACGTCGAGGGGACCGAGAGCGACGTGCTCGCGGGCATGGCTCGGGGGCTGGCTGCGCGGCGCTATCGATACGTGCTGCTCGAGTGTCACCCTCACGCGCTCGCCCGTCGCGGAGAGTCGCTGGAGTCGTGCGTCGAACCGCTTGCCGACCGCGGGGTACGCCGGATGGCTCATCGATCACTCGCCCTCCGCCCACCGTCGGTCGGCCGCCGGCAAAGCGGACGTGCGCGATCTGCTCACGCCGTGGCCGCCGGCCGCGAAAGAACGACCATCGACTGCTGACACCGGATGGCCGCACATGCTGTGGGTGGCGCCGGACGCCCGCCCGCTTGTCTGATGCGGATTGCATACATCGCGGCGTCGGATCAGCTCGGGGGCGCCGAGATGGCTCTTCTCGGGATGGTCGGCGGCGTCAGACGGCAGCGGCCCGATTGGCCAGTTACCGTCATTCTTCCGGGAACCGGTCCACTTCTCGACGCCTGCACGCGTGAAGGCGCGAGCTGCGAGGTCGTCCCGTTTCCTGCAGCCATCGCAAGGCTTGGCGAGGCGGCCATGACACGGCGACACCGCTCGGTGGCGCGGCCCGTTGCAGCCGCCCGCCTGTTGTCCGCGGCACTGCACGTTCCCTCCTATGTGCGCCGGCTGAAGATGACCGTTCGGCGCTGCGCGCCGTCAGTCATTCACACTCACGGCGTCAAGGCGCACGTACTGGGCGCGCTGGGCGCTGAACAAACGCCGCTCGTGTGGCATTTGCACGAGTATGTGTCTGTTCGACCGTTGAGCCGGCGGCTGCTTCGACGCCTCGCCGGACGCTGTGCCGCGATCGTGGCGAACTCGGACAGCGTGGCGCGGGATGCGCAGGACGCGCTCGAATCTCCCGAGACCATTCGCGTCATTCACAATGCTGTCGATCTCCAGCGCTTCACACCGGATGGCGAATCCGTCGACCTGGATCGCTTGAGCGGACTCGATCGACCTCGACAACCGATCGTGCGCGTCGGCCTCGTGTCGACTTTTGGCCGCTGGAAGGGTCACGAGACATTTCTGCGCGCGCTGGCAGCCCTGCCGCCGGAACTGCCGGTGCGTGGCTACGTCGTTGGCGGTCCGCTGTATCGCACCACCGGCAGTCAGTATTCGCGCGCGGCGCTCGAGGGGCTGTCGCGGTCGCTCGGGCTCGAGGGTCGCGTGGGGTTCACCGGTTTTCAACGCGCGGACCACGCGATTCGCGCGCTGGATGTCGTTATTCACGCCAGCACGGAGCCGGAACCGTTCGGGCTCGTGATCGCGGAAGCCATGGCGTGCGGCCGGACGCTCGTGACCACCGGCCTGGGCGGCGCTCGCGAAATCGTCAGCGACGGCGTCGACGCGCTCGTCGTGCCGCCCGGCGATCATCGTGCCCTGGCCGGCGCCATCTACCGCCTTGCGATCGACACCGATCTGCGTGACCGTCTGGGCTCGCGCGCGCGCGCGTCGGCGATGGTGCGGTTCAACCCTGAGCGCCTTGCTGCCATCGTTGATCGCGCTGTACGAACAAGCCACGTCCGCTCGCGATCACCATGGCGCCGACGCCTCGACGCGCTCAAGCCGGCCCGCGCCCAGTCGAGTGCCGAGCCTCAAGCTCCGAGCTCCGTTTTGTTTCCCTCCGATCGATGAACGCGCTGAGCGCCCACACCGGAGTGCTGCGCCCGACGGCACCGGCTGTCGCCGCGCCACGCTTCTCCGGGTGGGGACTGGGTGAACTCTTCGTCATCGCCCAGACGGCGCTTCCCGCCCTGCTGTTTTTCCCGGGCACGCAGCCTATCCGGCTTTACCTGCGCGTCGCCTCGTTCATCCTCTCTGCCGCAATCCTGTTCGTCTGGGCAACCTCGCCCAAGATTCGCAGGCCGGCGCATCCGGCCGAGCCGTGGCTCGTCGCCGCGACGATCTACGTGGCGTTGATGATGCTGCATCCGCTCACCAACTCGGTGATGGCCGGCGCCGCGCATCTCGCTCTCTATGTCTCGGTCATCGCGCCGCTGTTCTGGGCCGGCGCGTGCGTCCGTGGACCCGATCAACTCGCGCGCGTCCTGGGCATTCTGCTCGTCTGCAACGGTGTGAACTCCATGGTGGGCGTTCTGCAGGTCTACGACCCGGCGACCTGGATGCCGCAAGAGATGTCGCGCATCGTGACCGAATCGGCCTTCGGTCTCGGGGCGGTCACCTACATGGGTCCGAACGGTCTGATTGTCCGGCCGCCTGGCCTGTTCGACAATCCGGGCGCCGTCGCCGGACCCGGAATGTACGCGGCCCTGCTCGGTCTGGTGTTCGCCATCGGCGTGGCGCCGTGGTGGAAGCGCGTGGCGTCGCTGATTGCCGCGTTCGCCGGAATGGCCGCGATCTACCTCAGCCAGGTCAGGGTGTCGCTCGTCGTGTGCGTCGTGATGCTCGTGTCGTACGTTGCAGTGCTGGCGGTTCAGCGGCGCACGCGGCGCGCCACGATCTTCGGATCGCTCGCCGCAGGGCTCGTCGTCGGCGACCTTCTCGTTCTCTCTGCTGCTCGGGGGCGGCAGCATTGCAGAGCGGACATCAACGCTGCTGACGCAGGATCCGATCACGCTCTATTCAGCGTCGCGCGGTGGCCAGTTGATCTACACGTTCGACGAGCTGCTCACGACCTATCCGGTCGGCGCCGGTCTCGGTCGCTGGGGGATGATCAGCGGCTACTTCGGCGGAAGCAACAATCCAGAGTCCACACCTCTCTGGGCGGAGATTCAGATCGCAGGCTGGGCGATCGACGGTGGTATCCCGCTCCTGCTGCTCAGCATCGTCGCCCTGGTCGTGACCTTTAGAGCGCAGGCGCGTGTCGCCTGTTTACACGCCGATGCGAAGGTCAGAGCCTGCGCCGCCGTCATCCTCGCGGCCAACGTCGGCACGGTGGCATTGATGCTCAGCTTCACGCCGTTCGTCACGCAGATCGGGCTGCAGTTCTGGTTTCTCGCCGGTGCCCTGCACTCGATTGCTTCACGCACGGAGACACGGTCGTGAAGCGCTGGCTTCTCACCGCCGGGGACTTTCGCCGCCAGGGCGGCATGGACGCCGCGAATCACGCGCTGGCGGCGTTTCTCGCTCGCCAAGCCGATGCCGAGGTGCATCTCGTCGGTCACACCGTGTCGTCAGACCTCGCGATGGCTCCGGGCGTCAGCATTCATCGTGTGCCACGCCCCTTCGATTCGCACCGGCTCGGTCAACCCTTCCTGAGATCCGCCGCTCAACGACTGCAGCGACGGTTGGGGAGCGTCCGGTCAATCGCCAACGGTGGCAATGCCGATTTGGCGGACGTGAACTGGGTTCACTACGTGCACGCGGCGTATGCGCCGCGCTCGACGCGCCGGCGAGCGATTGGCGCGTTCACTCATCATCACAACCTTCGACACGAAACGGCGTCACTCGACCGCGCCCGAACCGTCATCTGCAACAGCCATCGCACTGCAGCCGATATCATCCGGCTGAAGGGCGTCTCGCCGGATCGAACTCGAGTCGTCTACTACGGAATCGATCCGATTCGATTCGGTCCGATCGAGCCTGACGAACGGGAGCGGGCTCGGCGCCGGCTGTCGCTGCCGGACGGACGACTGGTCGCGCTGTTCGTTGGCGCACTCGGCGATCGCAGGAAGAACTTCGACACGCTGTTCGACGCCTGGCGGACGCTCTGCGCCTCGACGGATTGGGACGTCGATCTGATCGTGGCGGGCTCGGGCGCCGAGCTACCCGCCTGGAAAGCGCGAGCGGCGTCCCAGCTCGGCAGAGGCCGAATCGAGTTCCTGGGCTATCACGACGATGTGGCATCACTGCTGGCGGCAAGCGACATCCTGATTCATCCGGCGCGATATGAGCCCTACGGACTTGCGGTTCATGAGGCGCTCAGCCGTGGCATCCCTGCGTTTGTCGGCAATGACGCTGGTGTCGCGGAGCGTTACCCGGATGGTCTGCGGCCGCTGCTGCTGACCGATCCGGAGAGCGCCGGAGGGCTGTGCAACGCGCTGCGGCACTGGCGTAGCGATCCCTTGGACGTTCGTCGCCGAACTGCGATCTTGGCCGAGTCGCTGCGAGCGCGCACGTGGGACGACATGGCGGGCGAAATCGTGTCGGCGATCGAGGGTCGGGCAGCGTGAGGCGCGAAGCGTCGATCCGCAACAATACGCCGGTAGAAGCGGCTACGTTCGTGACGGAAAGTGCCTGCTGGATCTGCGGACACCAGCGGATGCGGCGGGTTGCGGACGCGATCTTCGAGCTCTCTGCCTATCGCGATCAGGATCCGGCGCTCGCCGTCATACACCGGTTCAAGAGTCGCGTTATGCCGCTGCGGCGAGTGCGGCTTCGCGCAACCCGATCGGCTGCCAGCCCTTCCGCACTTCTTCGAACGCATGTATGCGCAGCAATGGTCCGCGGATTGGATCGCAAACGAGTACGAAGGAGCTTGGAAGGACCTCATCTTTCGCAACGTGCTTGACGGGCTCGAATCCCGTCTGTCCCCTGACAGACGCGCGCTGCTCGACGTCGGTGCGCATGCCGGCCGTTTTCTGCAACTCGCGCAGCGTCGCGGCTGGTCCGTCGAAGGTGTCGAAGTGAACCCGAGGACCGCCGGGCACGCCGAGCAGCAGACCGGCGCACGAGTGCACCGCATCAGTGCGCTCTCCCTGGATGGCATCGGACGACGGTTCGATGCCCTGACCATGACCGACGTGCTCGAGCACATTCCGGATCCGTTGGCGATGCTCGGAAAGGCGCAGGAGGCGCTCAGTGGTGGAGGCTGGCTGGCGGTCAAGGTTCCATGCGGGCCTGTTCAAGTCGTGAAGGAACGGCTGAGAGCGCGAGTGGATCGCGGCTACCGTCCCCGGCTCGCCGACAATCTCGTGCACGTGAACCACTTTTCGGTACGTTCGCTCGACCTTGCCCTGCGCCGCGCAGGATTTCGACACGTTCGCATAGAGATCGGCGCGCCGGAGTGTCCACCGCAGTCGTCGATCGGCAACCTTCTTCGGCTGACGATCTATCAGGTTGGGCGGCGGCTGCCGCTTGGGCTTTACACGCCATGCGCGCTGAACCTTCAGGCCTTCGCACAGAAACCCGGTTGAGGACATGAAAGCAGGCGTTCCGCTGAAGCGTGCGCGCGATTCTGTGTCGTCGCTCGTCGCTCAGATGGTTCGGACGGTGCCCGTCCTGCAGCGACCCTATGCCGTCGCCGCCTTCGCCTGCAGCCACGTGCCGGGCGTCCATACGGTGTTCCGCGAGGCGACACGCAATCTCTCGCGGCAGTTGCGCGACAGCGGACAGAACATCAGGCCTGTGCGCATCGGCGCTGTCCGCATGCTGTTCGACGTCACCGACTTCACGGTACAGGGGCGCTACTTCAGCCGCGTCGCGTACGAACCGGGAGCGACGGCGACGGTGCTGAGTCTTGCGCCCGGTCAGGTGTTCATCGACGTCGGCGCCAACAGCGGATACTTCACGATACTCGCCGGCGCGCGGGTCGGCCCAGAAGGCCGCGTCCTTGCCTTCGAGCCCAACCCGGTCGTGCGGCGGCGGCTACTGCGCCATGTCGACGTCAATCGTATGAACGATCGCGTCCGAGTCTTCGACACGGCCATCGCCGATCGCGACGCCGACGCCGTGAGCTTGTTCATCTCCTGCCGCACGGACAACAGCGGTTTGTCGTCGTTGGCGCCGAGCAGCGCCGCGCTGGCCAGTGGCGAGCTGAGCCGTGACGTCAAGGTCCCGGTGCGCACCAGCCGTTTCGATTCCTGGATGCGCACGGCGCCGGTATCGCGGATCGACATGCTCAAGATCGACATCGAGGGCGCGGAGCTTGCCGCGCTCCACGGCATGCGCCGCACGCTCGACCGCTTTCGTCCGTGCACGATCGTCTGCGAAACACCATGAAAACGGACCAGCCGTAGAATTCCTCCGCACGTACGGTTACCGGGTGTCGGTACTCGACAGGATCCCAGGGGGCGTTCCTAACCTTCTTTTCGAGGTCGAATCATGACTGACCATCGAACTCCGGAGGGGCAGAGCTTCCGTCGTCGAACCTTCGCCGAGCGGCTGGTGTCAGCGATGCCTGCGGGTGCTGTCGGCAGGCGCATACGCCGAAGCCTGAAGCCGCTGTATCACAACGTCCTCGCGCGCAGCGGCAATCTCGAGGCGGCGCTGCCAGGTGGGGAGCGCGTGATCGTTGCGCCGCAGCACCGACACATGACGTGGAATCGCGAGGAATACGACGCATTCCGCGCCGGCACGCCTCGAGGTGGCGTGATCCTCGATGTGGGCGCCAATGTCGGCGCCTATGCGCTCCTCTTTGGCCAGTGGGTCGGCGAAGGTGGACGTGTGTACGCGTTCGAGCCGGATCCGCTGGCGCTGCAGGGTCTCCGTGCGCACATCGCCCTGAATGGCCTCGCAGGCCGTGTGACCGCTGTCGATTCTGCGATCACCGATCATTCGGGCCGCGTGCGGCTGGCGGTATTCGATTCACCTGGCATCAGCCGTTTGTGCGCCAGCGACGCACCCTCGACCAGCTATCGCGTTGACACCGCCGCGACCTCCATCGACGACTTCTGCGCTGAACGGAACGTCAGGCCTGATGTCATCAAGCTCGACGTCGAGGGAGCGGAGCTCGAAGCGCTGCGAGGCGCCCGGCAGACGATCGGTATCGCCGGGCAGGCGCTGCAGCTGTTCGTAGAGATGCATCCCAGGCTCTGGGAATCCATGGGGTACTCGCGGGAGGATCTGATGGGCGAGTGCGAGGCTCAGGGCCTTGTTCCCGAGCGTCTCGACGGGGGAACGTCAAACCTCTGGACGACTGAAGGGGTCTGCCTGCGGCTCCGAACCCGTCAGCAATGCGAATCCTGATCGCACACGAGTCGATTGCGACGAGAGGTGGCGTCGAGAGCTACCTCGGCGCCATACTGCCCGAGCTTCTCGCGCGAGGACATCAGATCGCGGTCGTCTACCACCAGCGGAGCGGCCGGACCGAGCTTCAGTGCACATTTCAGTGCCGACTCTTCAGTCGGCACTTGGGCCAGCGGCGCCGACCTCATCGTCGGTGTCGAGGAGTGCGGAGTCACCAGCGTGATGGGCACCGTCCGTCAGTGGCGGCCTGACGTCTGCTTCTCGCACAACATGCGACCGTTGGAGATCGATCGCGCGCTCGTCGCCGAATGGCCGGTCGTCAAGATGATGCACGGGTATTTCGGAACCTGCGCGAGTGGCTTGAAGATGCACGCCTTTCCAGCCACGAAGGCGTGCGGGAGGGCTCTTGGGCGCGGCATGCCTGGCGATGTACGTCCCGCGGCACTGCGGGCAGCTGCATCCGAAGTCGTTCCTGGGCGGCTATCGATGGGCGATCGCGCAGCGCGATCTGTTGTCGCGAGTACCGCTCGATCGCGGTTGCCAGCTCCCACATGGGCGCCGAGTACGCGCGACACGGCGTGCCCGCATCGCGAATCAACGTCCTGCCGCTCTTTCCGACGCTCGACGTCGGTTCGCAACGCGCAGATGGCAGCGCGGTGCTCTTCGCCGGGAGGATGACGACGTTGAAGGGCGGCGATCTGCTCGTTGAAGCGGTCGCCGACGCCTCGCGACGGCTTGGGCGACTAGTGCCGCTCGTAATGGCCGGCGAAGGGCCACAACGCGCGCGAGTGGGCCCGGCAGGCAGCCGCACGCGGCGTCGCCGTGGAGTTCACCGGGTGGGTGGATCGGCCTCGGCTCGCGTCCGTCTTCCAGCGTGCTGGCGTCGTGGTGATCCCCAGCGTCTGGCCGGAGCCGTTCGGCCTTGTCGGGCTCGAGGCCGGGGCGATGGGGCTGCCGGCAATCGCCTTCGATGTCGGTGGCATTCGCGAGTGGCTGCGGCCGGGTGAGAACGGCCTGCTCGTAGCGCCCGGCAGCGGCGCCGCCGGGCTCGCTGACGCCATCGTGTCGATGCTGTCCGAGGCGTCCGTTCGCGGGCAGATGTCCATCGGAGCACGCGCCGTTGCGACGGAGATGTCGCGAGCGCTCACGCCGACCGGCTCGAACGCGTTCTCGGGTCTGCCCGGCACTGAAGGTTGGCGATGAACAGGTGGTCGATCCTGACGGGCGAGTATCCGCCGGACTGCGGCGGCGTCGGGGACTACACCGTGCTTCTCGCCGAGGCGCTGGCCTCGTCCGGGGCTGACGTCTCAGTCTTCCGGCCCCCGTCGATGTCTCCGGCTCCCAACGTCCCAGGCGTGAACGTCTTCACGCTGCCCGATCGATTCGGCCGCAGGAGCCGCGACGAGCTCGATCGCATTCTGGACGGCAGCCAGGCGCGTGTGCTCGTGCAGTACGTGCCGAATGCGTTCGGCATGCGTGGACTGAACGTGCCATGGTGTCGATGGCTTCTGCGCCGCGCACGGCAGGCGAGGCACAGACGTGCGCGTGATGTTCCACGAGCCGTACTTTTACTTCTCGTGGAAACGCCCGCACTGGAATGCGCTCGCCGTTGGTCAGCGGCTGATGGCTGGCTTGCTGTTGCGCGCCTCGCGTAAGACCTACGTGTCGACCGACTCCTGGCGGCGGTATCTTGGCAACCTGATGCCCTCCGGTATTCCCGACCCCATTACGCTGCCGATTCCCTCCACGATCCCACGGCATTCACCGGACGACCGGATCCAATCGCGGCGTGCCATCTTGAGTCTGACTGGCAGCCGCCGCGTCGTCGGGCACTTCGGAACGTATGGGCCCCAGATTGCCCCGATGTTCCGCCAGCGTCTCGTCCCCCTGCTAGCCGGCGGAGTCGATGACGTGCGCGGTGTGCATTGGCGACGGCTCGCGCGCCTTCGTTCGAGATCTTCTCGAGCGACATCCGCGCCTGGCGGGTCGCGTCCTCGCGTTCGGCCGGACATCCGGATCCGACGTTGCGGCCACGATCGCGGCGTGCGATCTGTTGCTGCAGCCGTATCCGGATGGTGTCACGACACGCCGAACGTCGACCATGGCTGCGCTGCTGAATGGCACGCCCGTCGTCACCACCTCCGGGGCCCTGACTGAACCGATCTGGAGCGCGACGCACGCGGTGGCCATGGCGCCCGTCGGTGACGCGCGATCGTTCGTGCGCACCGCACGCCTCTTGCTCGCCAACACGGCCGAACAGGAAGCGCTGGGACGGCGCGGCGAAGCCGTCTATCGCAAACACTTTGCGATCGAGCACACCCTGACCCAGCTTCAAGGAAGGCTGAGCGGCGAAGCGGCATGACGTCCCGGCTGACCGTCGGAATCACCACGCGCGATCGTCCCGAGTCGTTGAAGCGGTGCGTCGGGTCGCTGGCGCACATTGCGCATCTGAAGCCGGAGGTCATCGTCTTCGATGATGCCTCGCGAACTCCGGTCACGGAGCAACTGGAATGCGAAAGCAGCTGGGGACCTGAGGGTGATCCGCTGCGAGCAGGGCGAAGGCTACATCGTCGGCCGCAATCAGATCGTTCGTGAGGCCGGGACCCCGTACGTGCTTCTGCTGGACGACGACGCGAGTCTTCTCGATGCGGCCAGCGTGATTCGCGCGATCGGGATGCTCGATTCGCAGCCGCGCGCGGGTGCGATTGCTTTCGCGCAAACCACTCGCAGCGGCCAGCCCTGGGGGGAACGACGGGTCAGCGCTGCGCAGACGGAGCCATGCTTCGTGGCGGCCTACTACGGTTTCGCACATCTGGTGCGACGCGACGTCTTCCTGGCGCTGGGCGGGTACCGGGATCGCTTCGAGTTCTACGGCGAGGAAAAGGAGTTCTGCCTGCGTCTGATCGAGGCCGGCTACCGGACGGTGTACTTGCCCGGATCGCCGATCGCGCACGAACCGGATCCGGTTGGGCCGCGATCGACAACGTTATCTCAGGTACGTCACTCGGAACGACGCGCTGCATGCCCTCTACAACGAGCCGGTTCACCGTCTCGTCTGGCTCCTGCCTGCAAGACTGCTGCTGTACTTCAAATGCGAAGGGCCTGGCGCATCGACGATCCATTCGGGTGGGCCTGGGTGCTCTCAGAACTTGGATCCAATTTCAGACCGGTGCTGCGCGACAGACGACCCGTCTCCGCGACGACTCGCCGTGTGTGGCGAGAGCTTGGGCGCGCACCGGTCCCGGTCTGGGCTGCAGGCGAGCAGCCAATGGAGTCGTGAAGAAGCTTCTGACGATCGGTCACTCCTACGTCATCGCTCAGAACCGTTGCCTGGCGCACGAGATCGCGCGCCAGGGCGCCGGACGCTGGGACGTGACGGTAGCCGCGCCCCGGTGGATCGCCGGTGAGGTGCATCCCGCCGCACTGGTCGTGGCTCCCGACGAGCCGTGTGGCGTCGTGCCGCTGCCGATGAGGATTGGCCGCCATCCGCATCTGCGATTCTTTTCAGGGCTGCGACAGTTGCTGCGCCGTGACTGGGATCTCGTGCACATCTGGCAGGAACCGTATGTGCTGGCCGCGGCACAGGTCGCCCTCGCGTCACCGAAGGCGGCGCGCGTGGTCCCGGTCACCTTTCAGAACATCGCGAAGCGGTATCCCGCACCCGTCCGCTACGTTGAACGCCGGGTCATGGAACGGGCGGATGGATGGATCGCATTCGGTCAAACGGCGCACGACACGCAGCGTCCGAAGGCCGCCTACACGAAGCGGCCGGTGCGCGTCATCCCGCCTGGGGTCGACACGTCATTCTTCCGGCCGGACGCCGCCGCGCGGGAGAGCGTCCGCCGACACCTCAACTGGTCGTCATCCGATCGCGTCGTCGGTTTCCTGGGGCGTTTCGTGCCTGAGAAAGGCATCGACCTGCTCGTCCGCGCACTCTCGCGACAATCGGCACCATGGTGTGCGCTGTTTGTCGGGGTGGGTCCGCTCGAGGCCACGGTCCGCCGGCTCGAGGAGCGGTTTCCCGAGAGGGTCCGCGTTCTGACCAACGTCAGACACGACGGCGTGCCGACGTACCTCAACGCCATGGACATCCTGTGTGCGCCGAGTCAGTCGACAGCCCAGTGGCGTGAGCAGTTCGGCCGGATGTTGATAGAGGCGATGGCGTGCGGCGTGCCGGTGATCGCGACGAGGAGCGGTGAGATTCCGTATGTCGTCGGGAGCACCGGGATCCTCGTTGACGAGCACGACGAGCAGGGGCTGGCGGAGGCGATCGCCCGGCTGCTGGACGATGACGAGTTGCGCCGGTCGCTGGCCGGCCGCGCCTTGATTCGCGTCCGCGAGCAGTTCGCCTGGTCGGTCGTCGCTCGCGCGCATCTCGAGTTTTTCGATCAGTTGATGGCCTGAATGTCGAGGCTCCGAGTCGCGATCGTCGCCGATTACCTCGAGGAAGGCTGGCCGAGCATGGACCTGATCGCCGAGATGCTGCTCGATCGGCTGCAGCGTGAGCATTCAGGAACCATCGACGCCACGTTGATCCGGCCGTCCTTCAGACGCCGAGCCGGACGCATGCCAGGTTTGCGGCGCAACGCAAGGGCGCACGGGCTGGATCGCATCGCCAACCGGATGCACGACTATCCTCGTGAGCTTGCGAAGGCTCGCGATCGATTCGACGTGTTTCATCTGGTGGATCACAGCTACTCGCAGCTGGTACACGAGCTGCCCGCCGGGCGGACGCTGGTGACGTGCCACGATCTCGATACCTTCCGATGCTTGTCGATCGACGGCGCCGAGCCGCGATCGCCGCTGTTTCGAGCGATGACCCGCCGGATCCTCGGCGGTCTGCGGAAGGCCGGGCACGTCGCGTGTGATACGCAGGCGACGCGCGATGCGCTCGTGAGCAAGCTGGCCATTCCCGAGGCCAAGACGTCGGTCGTCCACAATGGTCCTCATCCGAGTTGCTCACCGGAGCCCCAGGCGGCAGCGGACTTCGATGCCGCGAGGCTCCTCGGTCCGCGCGGCGCACATGTCGAGTTGCTGAACGTCGGGTCCGCGATTCCGCGGAAGCGGCTCGATTTCCTGTTGAGCGTGTTTGCGGACGTGCGCGCGCGTCACGCCAACGTCAGGCTGACGCGCGCCGGCGGCTCCTTCACAGCGGAGCAGAACAGTCTCGCGCGAAGGCTGAACGTGCTCGACGCGATCGTCGTCTTGCCGCTGCTCGATCGCGAGACGCTCGCCGCGGTCTATCGGCGCAGCACTCTGCTGTTGATGACCTCGGAGCGCGAGGGTTTCGGGTTGCCGGTCCTCGAGGCGCTGGGCTGCGGGACGCCGGTCGTATGCAGCGACATTCCGGCGCTGCGCGAGGTCGGCGGTTTCGCCGCGACGTTCTGTCAACTGGACAACGAAGACGAGTGGCGTGACTCCATTCTCAGGCTGATCGAGGAACGGCGGTCGCAGCCCGCCCAGTGGAACCTCAGACGCGAGGCGGGACTCCGGCGCGCGGGCGCGTTCAGCTGGTCGCACTACACGCGCCAGGTCGTGCAGCTCTACGCGCGAATGGCGGAGAACACCGCCGCGCCATGCTGAAGGTTCTGCACATCGGGAAGTTCTATCCGCCTGCGACCGGCGGTATGGAACGCGTGGTGCGTTCGCTCTGCACGTCGGTGAGCGGACGGCTGGACAGCCGCGTGCTCGCGTATCACTCGAAGCCGTCGACGCTCTCGGAAACCGTCGAGGGCGTGCCCGTGACACGCGTGGGCACGTGGGGGAAGGCCGGATCCGTGCCAGTATCGCCGGGACTCATCTCGCATCTGCGTCAAATCGACGAAGACTTGGTGGTGCTGCACGAGCCGAATCCGTGGGCGCTCCTGTCTTACGCCGTAGCGGCGCCGCGACAGCCCCTGGCCATCTGGTATCACAGCGACGTCGTGCGGCCGCAGCTTCAATATCGATTGTTCTACGCGCCGCTTGCGCGCCGGGTCTACGAGCGCGCGACCCAGTTCATCGTGTCTTCCCCGGCGCTCGCGGCTCACTCCGACGCGCTGCGGCCCTACCGCGATCGGACGAGAGTCATCCCGTTTGGCATCGACGACCGCGCAGCGACCGATCGAGAAGCTCCTGCGTCGCGCTCAGGGCATCAGACAGCGACTGACAGGGCCAATCGTTCTGTTCGCGGGCCGGCTGGTTGCCTATAAGGGCGTCGACGTCCTGATCAAAGCCACAGCGGACCTGCCGGTGACCGTCGTGGTGGTTGGCGACGGACCGATGCGCTCGTCGTGGACCGGGCTGGCGGCGCGGACGACAGGCCCGGGACATGTCGTGTTCACTGGAGAGATTCCGGACGACGAGCTGAGGGCCTATTTCGAGGCGTGTGACATGTTCGTGCTCCCATCGGTCACGCGAGCCGAGGCGTTCGGCTTCGTCCAACTGGAGGCCATGGCGCACGGCAAGCCGGTGATCAGCACCGAACTCCCTTCCGGGGTGCCCTGGGTGAATCGCGACGGCGTCACGGGACTGGTCGTGCCGCCCCGTAGTGTCGAAACGCTGCGCGCCGCGATACGACAACTCGCAGATGATGTGTTCCTGCGGCAGCGGTTGGGCGCAGGGGGGCAGCAGCGCGTCCGCGAGGAGTTTTCCCTCGGCCAGATGGCCGATCGGTTCGTTCGCGTCTGCCATGACGTGGTGACCCCAGGTTCATCCCGCCCGATGTCACGACCTCGTTCGGGTACTGCCGGGTGATCAAACGAGCGCTCGACGGGCTTCTGGCCTCGTCGGGAATCGTGGCATCACTGCCTCTCTGGGCGGTGATTGCCACCGCTGTCAAACTCGAGGACGGCGGGCCGGTGTTCTACACGCAGGAGCGTGTGGGCCTCGAAGGACGCTCTTTCATGGCACTGAAGTTTCGATCGATGACGCCTGATGCGGAGGCGCACGTCGGAGCCGTACAGGCTGCCGGCGACGATGCGCGCGTGACGCGGGTCGGGCGATTGCTGCGCGCCACGGCAATGGATGAACTTCCTCAGCTCTGGAACATTCTCCGCGGCGACATGAGCTTCGTGGGCCCGCGTGCACTGCGCCCGGGAGAGATCGAGGTAAGCCACACCGAGTGCGTGCCGCTCGAGGTCTGTGCCAGGCTATGCGACGCGCATTACTGTCAGGCCCGGCCTGACGGGCGTTGCGCAGATCTACGCCGCGCGTGACGTACCACGCCGGCTGAAGTTCCGTTACGACAGCCTCTACATCAAACGACAGTCCCTATGGTTGGATCTCCGTCTGATTCTGCTTTCCTTCTGGATAAGTTTTCACGGCACATGGGAAGCGAGAGGCCCGAAGTACTGAGCGCATCCTCCTGCGACGTCGCCGTGATCGGCGGCGGGCCGTCGGGGCTGATCGCCGCGCGCGATCTCGCCGCATCCGGCGCCCACGTGATCGTTCTGGAGGAGCACGAACGGATCGGCGCCCCCGTCCATTGCACGGGCGTGCTCGGTCTCGATGCCTTCGACGAGCTGGAGTTGTCGCGCTCGAGCATTCTCAACATCCTGCATGCGGCCAAATTCGTTGCCGCCGATGGCACGGGCGTCGTGGTCGACGCCGAACGGGTGCGCGCGGCCGTCGTCGATCGCGTGGCGTTCGACGAATCACTGGCCTCAGAGGCGGTGGACGCCGGCGCTCAGCTGGTCATGGGCTGCCGCGTCGTCAGCATCGAGCCTGGCGCGGCGGCGGTTGCTGTGCGCACCGATCGCGGGGAATGTCGCGCCCGCGCAGTCATCGTGGCGTGCGGCGCCAGCTATCGGTTCAATCGTGCGCTGGGGTTTGGCTTTCCGCGAGTGCTCGCGCACAGCGCGCAACTCGAAGTCCCGTTTCCGCCGATGCAGCACGTCGAAGTCCACTTCGGGCGGCGTGTCGCGCCTGGCGGGTTCGCCTGGGTCGTCCCGTTCACCAGAGGGGGCGTCAGCTTTGCACGCGTCGGGCTGTTGTGCGACCGGGATGCCGCGTCGAGTTTCGAGTCGTTCTCGGCCCGTATCCGTCAAGGACAGGAAGAGGACACGTGGCCGGCTCCGCGGCTGCGGGTGCTGCCGCTAGCCCCCATCTCGCGCACAGTCGCCGACAGGATCCTCGTCGTGGGCGACGCTGCCGGACTGGTCAAGCCGACCACCGGCGGCGGCATCTACTACGGACTGCTGACCGGGCGTCTCGCGGCAGAGGTCCTGTCCGAACGGCTCGCGACCGACGCACTCCGCGCGAAGAGCCTCGGGGCGTACGAGCAACGGTGGCGTCAGCGCCTGGGATCAGAGATCCGGGCCGGCCTGGCGTTCCGCGCCGTCGCCGCTCGACTCTCGGACCGTGCCATCGACGCGCTGATCGACATCGCAAGAGCGGACGGGATCATCCCGCTCTTGAAGCAGACCGCCGACTTCAACTGGCACGGCGCCGCCGCGCGGTCCATCCTCCGCCACCCCGAATTCCGCCGCGTCGTCCTAGGCGCGTTATTCGTGTAGCCCGTGTGTGAACCTTCGTCGTGAACCCTCGTGTGAACCCCGTATGAACCCTCGTGCGAACCCCCCATGGGCGGACGGCCACTACGCGCGGAAGCAGCTGTTCAGCCGCAGCCGGCTGGTGACGTGGAGTCACACGGCGCGGTTCGAGATGGCCCGGCAGCTCGCGGCGCCCAGAGCGGGTCAACGCCTGCTCGACTACGGCTGCGGTGATGGGACGTTCGTCGCTCAGGTACATGACCTCTTTCCGTCGGCGACGGCTACTGACGTGTCGATGAGCCAGCTTCGTGATTGCGCGAAACGCTTCGCGGCGTTGGACGGTCTGACGTTCATGCATGTCGATCGGTTGGACGATGGAGGAGCGGACAGCACGTTCGACGTGGTGACGTGCATGGAAGTGCTCGAGCACTGTCCGGACCGGATCCAGATCGACGTACTCGATCGCATCGCGCGGGTGACGGCAGCGGACGGCCTCGTCATCATCAGCGTGCCGATAGAGACAGGCCCTTCGCTGGCGGCAAAGCACCTCGCGCGATCGGCGGTGGCGCTCCGCGGTTTGACGGAGTACGCCAACGGCGAACGCTATCGGCCTTCGGAGTTCGCCCGCATGCTGTTTGCGCGGCGCGACACGGCGATCGTGCGCGAGGAGCAGAGCGGAACGGACGAGGACGGCAGCGTCTTCCCGTTCACCGGCCACAAGGGCTTCAACTGGCGCCGTCTGGAGACGCTGGTGCGGAGCCGGTTCGCGCTCGAGCGTCGGCACTTTACACCAATGCGCCTGTTGGGTCCCGTGCTCAACAGTCAGGTCTGGTTCGTATGCCGGAAGTCAGCGAACATATAACGGCCGCGCTGCGCGAGGCCTGCCCCGAGCCACCGCGAGCTCTTTGGCCGGCGCTGATCTCCTGCGCCGACGGGCAGGGAGTTCTTCCCCTTCTCGCCCGCGCCGCTGAACAATCCGGCTGGGATACAGAGTTGCGCGTTCGGTTGCACGGGCACGCGGCGGCGGAGGCTGCGCACGCTTTATTGCGTCGTCGCGAGCTGCAGCGCGTATCGGCCGCCTTCTCGGATGCGAACGTTCCGGTGTTCCTGATCAAGGGCGCGCATCTCGAGGAGGCGTGCTATGAAGCCGTGGGCCTTCGTCCGCGATCCGACACCGATCTGTTCATTCGAGAAAAAGATCGTTCCGAAGTTCGACGGTTACTCATTTCAGCGGGGTATGCGCCGGCTCCACACATCAGGGGAACGGTCGCGTTTACGCAGTTTCACTTCGTGCGCGAGGACGATCACGGCCTGATCCACCCGCTGGACGTCCACTGGCGAATCAGCAACGCCGGTGCATTCGCGTCGCGTCTGTGGTGGTCAGATTTCTGGAGGCGGCGCAGCCAGGCGCCTGGGATGGCGGCAGGCACATTCGTTCCGTCGCTGCCGCTGGCGCTGCTGATTGCCTGCATCCATCGCGTCGCACACCACCAGTGCAGCGAGCGGATGATCTGGCTCTACGACATCCACACGATCGCCGGACGGCTCGGGACCGACGAGTTCGACGACGTCACCCGTCTGGCGATTGAACGGGGAATGCTGCAGGTGATGGGGTCCGGGCTGCAGGCAACCATCCGGCATTTCGCGACACCGCTGCCAGAATCGGTTCTCAATCGTTTGTCGGACGCCCACGACGCAGACGTGGAAGTTCAGCGATTTCTCGATGGTTCGCTGAGTACGACCGAGGTCCTTCTGTCGGACTGGCGGCAGTTACGAGGGTTCGCTCTTCGTCTCGCTTTCCTGCGCGAGCATGTCTTCCCCGACCCCGACTTCATCCGCTCCAGGTACGGAATCTCCAACAGCCTCGCTCTGCCTTTCCTCTACGCGCGGCGTCTTGCTGCGGGCGCGCTTCGCTGGCTTTGACAGCGGCCGCCTCTCACAGACCAGGATTCCACCCAGCAGCGCGGCCATCGCAGAATTGGCGGTCATGCCCAGGCCCGTTTCCCAGACACTCTGCAGCGCCACCGCCGCGAGCCCGCACGCCGCGCCCACGCGGATGCGCCACATCGGCGTGCGGTCACGCTGCAGCCGATTCCTGGCTGTTCGAACGAAAGCCACAAGCGCGATGACCAGCGGAACGGTCAGCAGCAACCCGCCCTCGGCCGCAACCTGCAAGTAGTGGTTGTGGGCCTGGTTGAAGTAGGTCTTGCGGTCCGATCGCTGATACACGCGCATCGCCGTTTCGTAGGCGCCGGCGCCGACGCCGGTGAGCCAGAAGTCCCGCACCACTGGTAGCGTCTCGTTCCAGATCACGAGGCGGTTCACCAACCCACCCCGCATACCGGCGAGCCGTTCGTGAATCGCCGGCAAGTCCGCCCAGCTGACCGCTAGAAGCGTGACGAGCGCGACCGTTGCGCCGAGACGGCGAACGTACCATCCGTCCATCGCATGCCGTGTCAGGAACAATGTGCCGATCGCCGCAACCGCGAGACCGAGTGCGCCCGAACGTGAGAGCGAGAGCAACAACGCCAGCAGCATCGTGACGAGCGCGCCGATCATCCAGGCCGCTCGCGCGTCGAGCCGTGCGGTTGGCTGCTCGCTGTCAGGTTGTCTGGGAGGCATCCGCGCGGCCATGTAGCCGAGACAGAGCGGCATGGCCATGATGATCCAGGTCGCAAAATGGTTGCGGTTCACGAACGGTCCAAAGGGAAGCGGCCCCTCGACCTCCGTTGGAAACAGCCAGTAAATCGAGCGGCCGCCGGTCGCCGCCTGGGCGATGCCCAGAAACGCAACGCCGAAGCCGATCATCGCGATCGCCCGGCTCAATCGCCGGAACCCACCGGAAGCCAGCTGTTCCCGGGCAGCCACGAACAGAGCAAATGCACCGATCAATTCGAGAGCCGCCTCGGCGGTCGCTTGAGGATTGATGCTGAGCGGCTGCCACGTCGGAGCCACTCGGCAAAAGGCTCAGCGACGTTCTGAGCGCGGCGCCGTGCGGCGACAACAGATTGGCAATTACGGGCGGGAGCGGGACGAGCTGGATAACGACGGCCGCGGCGAGCAGGCAGAGGCTGCGATCGAGCGGCATCATCAGCCGTGGAGACGCGATCGCCGCATACCCGACACTCAGGACGGCGAACGTAATCGCAATCGTTGGGCTGCGCCCTCCGAATGCCACCAGGGGCATCAGGAGCAGACAGACGAGCCCCAGCACACGGAACGTCTGACGGGTATCAGGCCGATGCTGGGGTCTGGCGGTAATAGCTCTGGTAGTGGTAGCCGTAATAGCGAGAGTAGTAGTAATTGTTGCGTTGGAAGTCAACGCGATTCAGCACACAGCCAAGCGATCGGGGCCGTCCGGTCATCAGAATCTCCAGAGCCCGTTCGGCGTGCACCCTGCGGGTCATCTCGGAGCCAACGACGAAGACGACGCCGGAAACCGAGCGCGTGACGATGACGGCGTCGGTGACGGCCAGCACCGGCGGCGTATCCACGATCACCCAGTCGAAAGGTCCCGTTTGCAGCTTCTTCAGAAACAGTTGCATGCGATCGGAGGACAGGAGTTCCGAAGGGTTGGGCGGTGTCAGGCCCGCCGGGATCACGAACAGGTTCGGCTCGCGCGTCGGCTGAATCACGTCACGCACGTGAGCCTGGCCGACCAGCAGGTGCGACAGGCCGGTCTCGTTCTCGACCCCGAGCAGTTTGTGGAGGCCTGGCCGCCGCATGTCTGCATCGACCAGCAGGACGCGGGATCCACCGATCGCCAGCGCCGTCGCCAGATTGCAGGCGGTCGTCGTTTTTCCCTCCAACGGCTGACTGCTCGTCACCGCGACGACTCGTGGCCCGCTGGTCGTGCTGGTGAACACGATCGAAGTCCTGAGCGATCGGAACGCTTCGCCGAATTCCAGCGGAACGGGTTCCGACAGGAGCGGGACACGCGGGCCCCGAACGATGGGCACGAGGCCGAGGAGGGCCAGGTTCAACCGCTTCGACACATCCTCGGGCGTCCTCACGGTGTCGTCCAGATACTCCATGCCAAAGGCCAGGCCAACGGCCACGACAAGGCCGGCGAGAAGAGCCGTGAACCAGTCACGGCGCGCATCCGGTGAGAACGGCGCGCCCGGCGTTTCGGCGCGATCCATCAACTGGACGTTGTTGGTTCGACTGTTGCTGACGACCCGGAGCTCCTTCTCCTGTTGCAGCAGCGACTGATACACAGCGCGATTACTCTCGGCTTCGCGCTGCAACACCAGGTACCTGCCACTCTTGCGATCGAGGTCCATCGCCGCAGCCTTCTGACCTTCGAGCTGCGAGCCCAGACCTCGCTCCTCGATCAACGCCGATTCGTACTCGTTGCGGGCTGCTTCGATCACGCTCGCCCGCTGCGCCGTCAGTGCCGCCCGGCTGTTTTCGATCTGGCCGGCGAGCTTGGTCATCTCGGGATGTCCAGGCTGATAGCGGGTCGAGAGTCTCGCGCGGTCGGCCACCAGCTGTGCGAGATGGCCCTTCGCCTCCGCGACGCCGGCGTTGCTGGCGATCGCCGGGAACGCATCGGCGGCATCACTCGCCGGATCCACTCCCTTGATCTGCGTGTACAGCGCTTCCTTCTGTAGACGAACCGTCCGCGCCTTCGTGACTGTCTCGTTGAGCGAGTTGAGGCGCGAGACGACGATGTTCTGACGATCCTCGAGCGAGATCGCATTCTGGCTCTCGCGGTACTGCGTCATCGCGGCCTCGGCAGCGGTCACCTTCGCTTCCTGGCGACGGACCTCTTCACCGAGCCACGTCAGGTTCTTGTTGATGGCGTCGAGCCTGAGGTCGAGGTTCTGCTGTGCGTACTCTTCGGCGATCGTATTCGCCGCCAGCGCAGCGAACTCCGCGCCCGGCGACGTGTAGACGATGTCGACGAGGCGCGTCGCCTTTTCCGGCACGATCTGGAGGCCGGACAGGAACTGGCCGATGAGCGCGCTTTCCAGAGCGGTTTCGTCCCCGGCCGATCGTTCAACCGGGACTGCGGGCGAGCCTGCGATGACCCGCCGCACTGCGCCGGACACCGCGCGCTTCGCTTCGCGAACGAGCTGCAGCGGTCCGCGGCCGGCGGGCGTCGAACCATTGAACAGCTGGTGATTCTGAAGATTCAGCCGCCGAACGACGCGCTTGGCGAGCCCTCGGCTGCGCAGAATGCTGTACTGCGTGTTGTAGTACCTGATCCGACTCCTGCCAGAACATCGGATCGTTGGAATTGAGGTTGCCCACCGCTGTCGTGCGCTCGTCCTGAATCAGCACCTGCGAGGACGTGCGATACAGCGGTACCGTCGAGTACGTCTGCAGCATCAGCGCCACGACGACCAGCATGAAGGCGGTGGCCGCGAGCTTGCGATGACGAAAGAGTGCCGCGAGACGATCGAGCGGGTGCGCCGAAGCGGTAACTCCGGAGCTGGTGAGCGGTGGTTCGGTTGATGTCGTTCGAGCCTGTTGAAGATCCTGAGAATCGAACATTATGGGTGGCCAGGTTCCCGCTACTGAGGACTCACCGGGGTGCCGCTGGATCCGATGGCGGTGATGCCCAGGGTCGACGCCGTGGCAATGGCCGCCGCAGCGGCATTACCGAAGAAGCCGCTGAACCACGGCGCCCGTGCTGTCAATCGGACGAACGTCGTAACCATCTGACCGGGCGTTACCGTGAACACGTCACCCACGGCGAGGACAGCCTCACCTGGCGAGACGAGTTCAACGAGATACGCGCCCGCAGGAATCCGATCGAACCGAAACTGACCGCGGTCGTCCGCTCGCGCGAGGGCGAGAGCCTGACCGGTCCCCGCATCTCGAAGGCGAATGAGAGCCCGCGGAAAAGGTGTGTTGTCCGCGCGCCACGCGGTGCCGCTGATATCTCCGCTCAGCACGGGAGCAGGCGCAGGAGCCAATAGCTGATTTTTCTGGCGAGTGCCGCCAGCGCTGGAGGCCGGCAGCGTGCCGGCGTGGAGGGTCACGATGAGCACAACAACGGCCGTCGCGGCCGTGCGGCATATGTGCATGCGCCTCTCACGACCGGCGCGGTGGTGCGCTTCGGTCGCTTCCGACGGAATCCTCAACCATGTGCGGATTCGCACACTACTGTAACTTACGATCGACGAACGAACAAGTCTTTATGTAAGGGTCACTTCCGGGGGCGTGGTAAAATCCGCCCGCCTACGCCTTGATCGCCGAGATGCGAGGCTTCGGCGCGGCAGACTCCGCCTACGCCTCGATGCACGGTTGCGAGGGCTCGGGCGGGCAGACCCGCGAATGCCTCGAACTCAGGAGACGAGGCTCCAGCCGACAGGTACCGCATACGATGCCACGTTCCGTCAGGACACAATGACCCGCGATCTCGACGCGCTCACATCCCCTACCCTCAAACATCTTCGCGAGCACTGGTGGAACGACGCCTTCACGGTGTTCCTGAAGGAAACGCTGCGCCCACGGCCCGGGAATCGCATCCTCGACGTCGGCTGCGGAACCGGAACGGCTGAAATCAGCCTGGCGCGGCTGCGCCTGTCACAGGTCGATCTGTTCGGCGTGGATCTTCTCGTCGAACGGCTGAAGGTCGCGAGCGCTGCGACGCGCGGCATCAATGCCCGTGTCGGGTACGCCGCGGCCGACGCGTCGCGACTGCCGTTCGGGTCCGCCATCTTCGACTCGACGTACTGCGTAGCGGTTCTGCAGCACATCCGAGACATTCCGCAGGCGGTCGGAGAGCTTGCGCGCGTAACACGCCCGGGTGGACGTATCCTCGTCGTCGAACCTGACAACGCCGCGCGCTACTGGTTCAGCTCGATGCCGAGCGGCATGGTGGCGTTCGATATCGGCCGGCGATTCTTTGCCGGCCTTGCGGCGGCTCGCGGCGAGTTGCCGCCGTCGCCGGCAGGGCCGCTCATGCCCCTGATGTTCGTGGCGCATCGCATCGAGCCGATTTCAGTCCAGCTGTTTCCAGTCTCTGTGTCGCATCTGGGTGCGCCAGAGCCGTCTGTATGGGACGCCAGGCGCGCCGCGATTCGTCAGGCGATCGAGAGAGCCCCCGATGAGTCGCTGCGCAGGCTCGGCGCTGACTACCTCAAAGCGATCGAAACCTACGCGCTCGAAGCCGACCGCGCGGGCGCGTCGTTCGTGGAAATCCAGAACACCATGCTCTTCGCTTCAGTCGGAACGATGGCCGAGGACTGATCGCCGATGCCCTCGACGCGCGACGGAGCAGCCGGCTGGGACGAGGTACGCGCCGTTCTACGACTGGGAGAATGCGCGCACGGTTGCGCGGCGTGATGTCGGCTTCTGGCAACGGCTCGCGATGGCCCAGCAGGGGCAGGTCCTCGAGCTCGGCTGCGGAACGGGGCGCATCGCGGTGCCGGTCGCGAAAGCTGGTGCCGATCTCGTCGGCATCGATCGGTCCGCGCCGATGCTCGCGAAAGCGCGCAGCCGGCTACGTCGCGCCGGTCTTGCCGAGCGCGTCCTCCTCGTCAGAGGCGACATCCGCGCGCTACCGTTCCGACGCCGGCGTCCGTTCTCACTGGTGATGGCGCCCTACGGGATGCTGCAGTCGCTGACACGTGAAGCGGATCTCTCGGCCACCCTCGCCTCGATCCATGGCGTCGTCGAACCTCGCGGGCTGCTGGCCGTGGATCTCGTGCCGGACTTGCCGCGATGGTCTGAATACAGCAGACGGGTGAGCCTGCAGGGCCGTCGAGGCAAGGCGACTCAGCTGACGCTCGTCGAGTCCGTCCGTCAGGATCGCCGTCGCGGTTTGACGCATTTCGACCAGGAGTACGTCGAGCGTCGCGGCCGCCAGCGCCGCGTCCATCAGTTCGGCTTGACGTTCCGGACGCTATCGGTGCCACAGATGGCGCGTCGCCTCGAATCGGCCGGTTTCGGCATCGACGCAGTCCTTGGCGATTACGACGGCGGCCCGTGGGACGAGCGGGCCGATGTATGGGTGATCCTCGCCAGACGCCGCTGATGCCATGCCCGAGCTTCGACTGAGCCCTGACGTCCTCTATCGCGACCTCGAAGGTCAGGCTGTCATTCTGGACCTCTCGTCCGGCTTGTATTTCGGATTGAACGAAGTGGGCACCCGGATCTGGACGCTGATGGCCGAGGGCCGCGACATCAGCGCGATCGTTCAAGCTCTGGCGCGCGAATTCGACGCCGACGAGTCGACGATCGAACGGGACGTTCGCGATCTCGTCGACGTGCTGAAGTCGCGCAACTTCATTTCGCTCCACCACGGACGATTCCAAACCGTGAGCGCAGTTGCCGGCTGCTTCTGGTTCGATGGCCGGATTGCCCGGACGACGGACCTCGCTGCCGCGACGAGATCTGCGGCACATCGGTCTCGAGCACCGTTCTCATTTCTGGCGCTCGGCCCAGCAGTCATCGCGTCGTCCGGTCGTGACGGAGCGTTCTCGGCTCCCGATCCTCAGCTTGCCGTGGTTGTGGACGGACGCATTGACGAGTGTCTCGGTGGTGCGCGTTGCCCGAGCGACGCTGCGGCCATTCTCGAGGCGTATTCGCGACATGGTTTGGACGCAGGCCAGCACCTGATCGGTGACTACGCCTTCGCCGTCTGGGACGCGCGCGCCTCCCGTCTGGTGTGCGTGCGGGATGCGATGGGCCAGCGGCCGCTGTTCTACGGCGTCACCGAGCATTGCCTGGTCTTTGGATCCGAGCCACAGCAGGTCCGCCTTCACCCGGGCGTTTCGGCGAAGGTGAACGAGGCCATGGTCGCCGAATATCTGAGCGGACAACCGGCCACCGTTGGTGAAACGCTCTGGCAAGGCGTCCGTCGCCTGCCGCCCGCGCACGCGTTGATCGCCGACGCGCGTGGCGTTCGCCTACACCGCTTCTGGGACCTTTCGGCCTATTCCGGCGATTCAACACACCGACGTGCATCCGGTTCGGAACACCTGCGAGAGCTCTTCACAACCGCCGTCGCCTGCCGCGTCAGAGACGCGCGTAAGGTCGGAGTATTCCTGAGCGGTGGAATCGACTCATCGTGCGTCGCCGGCATGGCGCAACGGCTCGCGGAAGCAGGGCAGTCAGCGCCCGTCTCCGCGTTGTCGATGACGTTTCCGCACAGCCCGTGCGACGAAACGAGATTCATCGAGGAGGTCGTCTCCACTGCGGGTATTGATGTCGTAACGATGGACGTTGCGCCGGTTTCTGTGGCGGAGGTGCGAGCAGAGGTCGAACGCCATCTCGATGCGCCTTCGTATCCGAATGGTCTCGTCCTCGATCCATTGCGGCGGCGGGCGGCGGCCCTGGGGTTCGATGTGGTGCTCACGGGCTACGGCGGCGACGAGTGGTTCGGCGGGCGAGTCCGGTCGTCCGTCGAGTTGATCAGATCCCGCCGGTACCTTGCGGGGCTGACCGCGCTCGGCAGGGAACAGCGCGCTGGAAGCAAGGTCTCGCCGATGGGTTTCGCTCGGGCCGTGGTGGCGTCAGTGCTGCCGGCGGCTGTTCTTCGCGGCATCCGGCGGCGCCGACGGTCGCGACGGACCTTCGAGTGGATTCGACCGGATTTCGCCGCGCGCGTCAGCCTGAACGAGCGGCTCGCGTCGACGTCGCCTCCCGCTTTCGAGGCGCCCGAGCAACAGCGGATCTACGAGGTGACGCAGAGCGCGGTCCAGGCCATTGCCGATGAAGCCGAGGATCGGTGCGCCCACGTTGCGGGCATCGACCAGCGCCATCCATTCTGCGATCGCCGGATCGCTGAATACGGCTTCTCGCTCCCTGCTGCACACCGGACGTCCGACACCCGGTCCAAGATCGCCCTTCGCCGGACGTTCAGGGATCTGTTGCCGCGGGCTGTTTTCGAAAGAACCGATAAGGCCGAGTTCTCGTCGACGTTCGTGGAGGCGCTCGAGCACCTCGGGGGAATCCGGCTGTTCGACGATCTTGCGTCCGAGGAGGCAGGCTGGGTCGACGGCCGTGTGCTTCGCGATCGGTATGCTCGCATGATCGACCTTTACAGAGCCGGGAGCGAAGCGTACATTCCGTGGTCGGAGGGTCTCTGGGAAGTGACCGGTCTGGAAATGTGGCTCGACCATGCAGTGTCGAACCGGAGTGTTCATGAGCGATCGGCCTGAACGCGGCGAAACCGAGCGAGAAGAGAACACGCAACCGCGTCGCCGGTATGAGAAGCCGCGCCTGCACGAGTACGGCCACGTTGCGAAGCTCACGCAGAGCGGGGGTCTGTCCACCAAGGACTTCGGCAACATGAAGCAAACCTAGACATCCGTGTCCAAGCGCTGGAGCGTCACCAGAATCTCGGCAGTCGGAGCCACCGCAGCGGTCATTCTCGCCGTCCGGATGGTTCTGCGTATCGCGGCTGGTCCCCTCGTTCGATGGGTTTGCTCGAACAGTGCCGCGACCGACGACTCGATTCGGTCGATCGGCACGAATGCCAGCCATTTGACGGCGATCGTCGATCGAGCGGGCGGCTATCTCTCGGCGACGTGCCTCGAGCGGGCGATTGCGCTCGTGTTGCTCCTCCGACTCCTGCATCCGTTTCGAAGTGATGCGAAGGTGCAGATTGGCGCCCGAACGGACTCGGGTTTTCGTGCGCATGCCTGGGTCGAAGCGCACGGACGCATCCTCCTTGGAGGCAGCGAGGCCGATTTTCCTCTGCTTGCGCCGCCACGCGCTCGTCCCGCCCCTGAGGCCTGAGATGCCTCGCTACTCTCTGTACGGCATCACTGTCGACAGCGCGATCGATCTCCGAGCCACGCCGGCGCCAATCGCCGCCTCAGTTGATTGCACCGTCAGACTGACCGCGGACGTGACGGCCCCCGACGTCGATTGGTTTCACGCGTGGAGATTTCCGCGGCGCCCCCCGTCGCTGCTGTTCGGACGTTCTGGCGACGTCTACATCCTGCGCGTGCCCGGTGTTGCCGATGCGACGGTCTCTACGGACGGGGGGTCCGTGGGCGTTCCCGCAGGTTTGCCGAGGGATTCGGCGCAACACCTCCTGGCCGATCTCGTATTGCCGCTTGCAGCCTCGCGCCAGCGCGATCTCCTGTTACATGCGAGCTCGGTTCACCTGCCCGATATCGGAGCGATCGCGTTCGCCGGTCAAAGCGGCCGAGGGAAATCGTCACTGGCGGCCGCGCTGGTCACGCACGGGGCGTCGGTCATGAGCGACGACTGCACGCCAATCGGCCAGACGCAGGCCTCACCGACCGCGCTGCCAGGATATCCGGGACTTCGGTTGTGGCCGGATGCGGTCGCGGGCCTCGCGTCGCGGCGGGGGATCGTTCTGACGCGGTGTCCTCGGGTAAAGTTCGCGTCGGCTCACCTGTCGTGCCGTTTTTTGCCCGGCCGTGCAATATCCGCGCGATCTTCATCCTGTCTCGACGGCATGGTGGCAGCGGGTTGAAGTTGCGGCGTATCGGTCATCGCGCCGCCGTTGTGCAGCTGATGCGGCACGCGTTCGTCATGGATATCGAGGACCGATCGCAACTGGCTCGCGTGTTCACCGCGCTCACGTCCCTCGTCGCGCGCGTTCCCATCCTGCGTCTCGCCCTCGAGGACGATCCTGACGCGCTAAGTGATGCCGCCGCGTCAGTGATCACGCTGGCCACCTCGATCGATCGAGATCGGCGGGCTGCGCCGGCAGCCTGAACGCCGTGGGACCCTACCGCCTCCGCGACCACGCGCGCATGTTCGGCAGCCACACGCGCAACCGCGCGTACGCGGCGGCACTCGACCGCGTCGTCGCCGCCGGCGACGTCGTGCTGGACATCGGGACCGGTACTGGCCTCCTCGCGATGCTCGCGTGCAAAGCCGGGGCGGCGCGCGTCTACGCTGTGGAGTCGAGCCCGATCATCGTGTACGCGCGGACGCTGGCCGCCCGGAACGGCTTCGAAGATCGCATCACGTTCATCGAGCAATCGTCGCTGACCTTGACGCTGCCCGAGCGTGTTGACGTGATCGTCTCGGACGTACGCGGTGTGCTGCCGTTGGCCGCCAACGCGCTCACGACGCTGATCGACGCCCGCGAACGATTCCTGCGGCCCGGTGGCCGGATGGTGCCAGCGCGCGATGTCGTATGTGGCGCGGTGGTCTCGGCGGCGGGCGTGTACCGTGACTTCATCGATGTATGGAAGCGATCCGAGTCAGGCATCGACGCGTCGCCGATCCGTCGATCCGCAACTCAACAGATCACACCGGTCGACGCCGACGACCTGGACGTTCTTACCGACGTCGTCCAGTGGATGACGATTGATTACCTGAGATGCCCCACCACGTCAGGGTCCGGCCGGCTGCACTGGCAGGTCGGGAAAGACATTGAGACGTCGCACGGATTCGCGTTGTGGTTCGAGGCCAGGCTCGTCGACGGCATCTCGTATCGCAGCGGGCCAGGCACCAGCGACGATCTCTATGGCGCAGCATTCTTCCCATGGCCCGAGCCGCTGACTTGCACGGCCGGAACCGTGATCGACGTGGATCTGCGTGCTGACCTGGTTGCTGGGAGCTACGTCTGGACGTGGCGCACCGAGCTGATGACTGACGGCCAGCGCCGATCGTTCGAGCAGTCAACGTTTGCCGGCGGGCCTCTGTCGTCAGGCAGCCTGCAGGCGCAGGCACCGGATCAGCAGCCTCAGGTTGGCATCGAGGCCGCGGTAGATGCGGAGGCGCTCAGGCTGCTGTGTGGAGGGTTGAAACTGGGTGAAGCCGGCGCCAGATTGCATCAGGCGTTTCCCGACTCGCTTCGCGGATGCCGTCGAGGCCACGAGCCATGTCGCGGATCTCGCGACGCGTTATCGGGCGAGACGGGTCGATCCTTGATCGCGATCGGTTGGACGCCGCTTGTCACGACAAGAGCTCACGCAGAGGTGCGCAGAGAGCAGGGAACGCAGAGGGCGAGCGCATCTTCAAGCGGCCTACGCGGCAAGCTTGCGAGGTGCGTGACGTCGGGAAGCTGGCGCCGGCCCGATGGTCGCTCGGGCAACATGAGCGGAGGCGCGGCAGCGGTCGCGCACATCTCCGCGTGCCCTGCTCTGCGCGCCCTGCGAGAGCTTTTAGACAAGTAGGTGGCCCTCGACCCTGCACATCGGGGTTGATCTGGACCTCCGCCCACTGTACCCTGAGCCCGGTCGTGATAGGCTAGAGGGTCGTTTTGCTCGATCATTGCGGGGGTTTCTATCATGTCCGGCCATTCCAAGTGGCACACAATCAAGCACAAAAAGGGTGCAGCTGACGCCAAGCGCGGCAAGATCTTCACCCGCATCATCAAGGAACTCACGGTAGCGGCACGGGCCGGCGGTGGTGATCCGGACGCCAATCCACGGCTCCGGACGGTCGTCGCCGAAGCCAAGTCGGTCAACATGCCGGCCGACAACATCAAGCGCGCGATCCAGCGCGGCACCGGCGAGTTGCCAGGTGTGTCGTACGAGGAAGTGACGTACGAAGGATACGGGCCCGGCGGCGCCGCCCTCATCATTGAAGTCCTGACCGACAACCGTAATCGGACCGTCGGTGAGCTGCGCCACCTGCTGTCCAAGCACGGCGGCAACCTTGGCGAGTCCAACAGCGTCGCCTGGATGTTCGAAAAGAAGGGCTACATCGTTGTCGAGAAGAGCAAGTCCGACGAAGAGTCCCTGATGTCCGCGGCGCTGGATGCCGGCGCGGACGACATGCGTGACGATGGGGACAGCTGGGAGATCGTGTCGCCGCCGGAAGGATTCCAGGCGGTACTCGAGGCGGTGAAGAAGCTCGGGATCGAACCGGCCGCCGCTGAGATTGCGATGCTCCCGCAGAACTACGTCAAGCTCGAAGGCAAACCGGCGCAGCAGATGGTCAAGCTGATGGAAGCCGTCGAGGATCACGACGACACCAAGAAGGTGTGGTCGAACGCGGACATCGAGGAGAAGGAGATCGAGGCCTCGTTGGCGTGAAGATCTTCGGGATCGATCCCGGCTCCGAGCGGACGGGATACGGCTGCGTCGAGCGGGTCGGCAGCCGTCAACGTCTCATCATCTGCGGTTCGCTGTCCGGTCCCTCCCGCGCGCCCTTTCCAGACAAGCTGAAAGCGATTCACTCGGGCCTGGTTGCATTGCTCGAACGCCACCGGCCTGACTGCGTGGCCGTGGAGAGCATCTTCCACGCGAAGAACGTGCGGAGCGCGCTGAAGCTGGGACATGCGCGCGGCGTGGTGTTGCTGGCGGCTGCGGACGCCGGGTTGCCGGTCGTCGAATACGCCCCCGCCGAAATCAAACGCGCCGTCGTGGGTTACGGTAGAGCCGAGAAACACCAGGTGCAGCAGATGGTCAAGCTGCTGTTGGGGCTCGAGAAGCCGCCGTCCCCGCATGACGTCGCCGATGCGCTGGCCGTTGCGATCTGTCACCTCCAGAGCTCGACTGGCGCGATCGCCGACCGCATGCGCGCCGAGCCCGCACCGTCGACCCTGCGTTCGTGGCGGGACTATCGTCCTTGAGTGTCGAAGCATGATCCGCCTGCTGCGCGGAACGCTGGCCGGCAAATCGCCCAGCAGGGTCATCGTGGATGTTGGTGGGGTCGGCTATGACGTGCAGGTTCCGTTGTCCACGTTCTACGTCCTCGGTGACGAGGGTGCGAGCGTCTCGCTGCGGATCCATACCCACGTTCGCGAGGACGTGATTGCGCTCTTCGGTTTTGCGTCCGGCGTCGAGCACGATCTCTTCGAGCGCCTGATTGGGATCAGCGGCATCGGACCGAAGCTGGCACTTGCGGTCCTGTCGGGCATCGAGCCGGCCGAGCTGGTCCGAGCGGTCCGCCAGCAGGATGTCGTCAGACTCACAGCGATTCCGGGTGTCGGGAAGAAAACTGCCGAGCGCATCGGACTGGAGCTGAGGGATCGATTGCCAGCAACCCTGCCGGCGGGAGGGGCCGTCGCTCCGCCGCCGTCGCCGCGCGATCAGCTGCGGGATGACCTGCTATCGGCACTCCTCAACCTCGGCTACCAGCGGAACGTTGCGGAGAAGGCCATCGAGAGGACGCTCGAGAGCAGTTCGGAAACCGGCTTCGAGACGGCCCTCAAAGCCACGCTCAAACGGCTGATGAAGCAATGAGCAGCATGTCCGACGATCGCATCGTCACGCCGGCGCGGGTGGACGAAGACGCGCAATATGAGGTGGGCCTCAGGCCCCGGACGCTCGACGACTACATCGGCCAGGATCGCATCCGCGAAATCCTCCAGGTCTCGATCACCGCGACGAAGCAACGAGGCGAGGCGCTGGACCACGTCCTGCTGTATGGGCCACCGGGGCTGGGGAAGACGACGCTGGCGTACGTGATTGCCAACGAACTCGGTGTGCCCATTCGATCGACGGCGGGCCCGGTCATCGAAAAGCCGGGCGACCTTGCCGCCATGCTCACCAACCTGCAGGAGCGCGAGGTGCTCTTCATCGACGAAGTGCACCGCATGAGCCCGGCGATCGAAGAGATCCTCTACCCGGCCATGGAGGACTTCGAGCTGGATATCGTGATCGGTCAGGGGCCAAGCGCGCGGTCCGTGAAGGTGCCCCTGCAACGGTTCACCTTGATCGGTGCCACGACGAGAACCGGACTGCTGACCTCGCCCTTGCGCGCGCGCTTCGGGATCGTCCACCGGCTCGATTTCTACAACGAGGCTGATATCGAGGAGATCGTTCGCCGCTCGGCGCGCATCCTCAACGTGCCGATCGAGCCTGAGGCCGCGCGCGAGCTCGCGAAGCGGTCGCGAGGCACACCACGCGTCGCGAACCGGCTGCTCAGGCGCGTGCGCGACTTCGCGGAAGTTCGCGCGGACGGTCGAATATCCCTCGACGTCGCACACAAAGCGCTGCAGTTGCTGGAGGTCGACGAGAACGGGTTCGATGAAGTCGACCGCCGGTTGTTGCGGACGATCATCGACAAGTTCAGCGGCGGTCCCGTCGGCGTCGGAAGCCTGGCCGCAGCAATGAGCGAAGAGCGTGACGCCATCGAGGAGATTTACGAGCCGTTCCTGATTCAGATCGGGTTCCTCGAACGAACGCCGCGCGGGCGCGTCGCGACCCCTCGCGCTTATGAATACTTTGGCCTGGCAAGCCCCGGAAAGGATCGCTTGTGGTGAGTGGATTGAGGCGCGTCAAGATCAGCGGGCTGGCCACCTATGTGCCGCCCAAACTTCTGACCAACGCGGATCTCGAGAAGCTGGTGGAGACGACCGACGAATGGATCCTGCAGCGGACCGGCATCAGGGAGCGGCACATCGTCGATCCGGGAGTCGCGACGTCGGATCTGGCGAAAGAGGCCGCGCTCGGCGCCATGCGGCAGGCCGGCGTCACGCCCGACGACATCGGGTTCATCGTCGTCGGCACCACCACGCCGGACACGATCTTTCCGAGTCACTGCGTGCATGCTGCAGGACAAGATCGCGGCGCGGCGCGCGTGGGGATTCGATCTCGGTGCCGCGTGCTCGGGTTTCACCTACGCGCTTACGACCGGGATGCAGATGGTTGCCACCGGCGCGCACGAGCACGCCCTGGTCGTCGGCGCCGATGTGATGTCGAGCATCATCGACTACACGGACCGGACGACCTGCGTGCTGTTCGGGGATGGCGCCGGTGCGGTCGTCGTGTCCCCGGCGCTGGATGACGAACCATCGATCATCGGCTTTTCCCACGAGATCGACGGCAGCGGCGGGCCGGCACTCTGCATGCCCGCGGGCGGCAGCCGGTTGCCCGCCTCGCGCGAAACAGTCGACCAGCGTCTCCACTACGTCAAGCAGGACGGGCAGGCAGTATTCAAGTTTGCGGTTCGCAAGACGGAGGAGATCTGCCGCCGCGTCCTCCAACAGCATGGCGTCGACGTCAGCGAGATCGACCTGTTCGTGTCACATCAGGCGAACCGCCGAATCATCCAGGCTGCCGCAGACAGGATGGGTCTGCCCGAATCGAAGGTGATCATCAACCTCGAGCGGTTTGGAAACACCACGGCCGCGACGATTCCACTGGCACTGGCCGACGCCGTCTGTCAGCGTAGGGTCAAGAAGGGCGATCTTGTCCTGCTGGCCTCCGTCGGCGCAGGGTTCACCGTTGGTGCCGTTCTGCTGCGCTGGTCGCTCTAGTCGGCCTGATAGCCGGACAGACGAGCGCTGACCACGAATCGCGGTCAGGATGAGCGCGCTGCGCGCATTCCTCCTGGTCGTTCTCGTCGCTGGTCAGTCAGCGATGCCAGCCCAGATCCCTCCAGTCTCACCCCTGACGCATGCTCCCGCCACCGTTACGTCCGAGCCATCGTCTCTCGTCAACGGGTCGCCCTGTCTGTTCCGAGTCAAGCCGTCCCTGGCGCTGAAATCGCTCAACGGACTCTGGCTCACTCGCACGGTCCCCTTCGCCTTCGATGTCGCTGATGATTCATGGTTCGCTCTGGCCGGTGTCGGCTTGAATGTCACCGAAGGTGAATACCCACTGGACCTCGAAGGTGTCGCTACCGACGGTTCGAAGGTTGCGTTTCACGCGCAAATCGTGGTCGGCCGCGGCAGCTACCGGACAGTCGACCTTCGCGTACCCGATCGATTCACAGCTCCCAATGCCGCCACACGGGCGCGGATCGCCCGCGAGCAGACTTTGAAGGCCGAGGCTTTTGCGCGCGTCACAGCCCAGCGGCTTTGGACGGGCCGGTTCACCCCGCCCATGCAGTCCGCTGCGACCGACTCGTTCGGCGTTCGCCGGACGTTCAACGGCGTTCAGCAGAGCATTCATCAGGGATCGGACTACCGTGCCAGGGTCGGTACCCCGATAGCGGCCATGAACGCCGGTCGAGTCCTCCTCGCGCGAAATCTCTTCTTCGAGGGAGGTTGCATCGTCATCGACCACGGTCAAGGTCTGCTGACGATCTACATGCACCTGTCGGAGTTTGACGTCAAGGAAGGTGATCGAGTCGAGCGAGGTCAGCGGATTGGCTTGACCGGAGCGACAGGACGCGTCACGGGTCCGCACCTGCACGTCAGCGTGCGCTGGCAGGGCATCTATCTGGATCCGTTGCTACTAGTGTCCCTGTCGCTGCCGTGATCCGCCTCGTGTGAGACGCGCTGGATGATGGGCGACACCGTCACGAACGCGTCGACCACATCCGGATCGAAATGCGTCCCCCGCCCTTTGACGATGAGCGCGACCGCCTGTTCGTGGGTGAGCGAAGGACGATAGAGCGTTCGCGTCGTGCTGGCATCGTACACGTCCACGACGGACATGACCCGGCCTGGCACCGGAATCTCCGCACCGCGCAAACCCTCCGGATAGCCGGTTCCATCCCATTTTTCATGGTGGGTGTACACGATGTCCTTCGCCATCCCCAGAATCACGTGATCGTGGACCCCGACTTCCTGTTGAGCGTGCACGATGACGTCCCTGCCGTAAACAGGGTGCTTCTGCATCTCTACCAGTTCCTCGGCCGTGAGCTGTCCCGGTTTGTTGAGCACCTGGTCGGGTACGCCAACCTTGCCGATGTCGTGCAGCGGCGCCAGGCTCGATAGCAGGTCGATCCGATCCTGGGTCAGATACTCACGGTAGCGAGGATGGCGCGCGAGCTGTTCGGCCAGCACGCGGGTGTATTGCTGTGTTCGGCGCGAGTGTTTGCCCGTTTCCGCATCGCGAACTTCGGTGAGCGACAACAGCGCCTGAACCATCAGCTTCTGAGAGGTCTCGTTCTCCTCGCCGGCCTGATCCGCCCGCCGACGCTCGATCGTGAATCGCGCGGCGGTGATAGCGGCGAGGGCGCCCGTCAATCCGACGATTGGAAAGAGCGGCGACAGAAACAAGCCGGTACTCGACATCAGTGAGGCGGCACCGAGCCAGACGACGGCGATGCAGATCCCGATGCCGAGCGCGCCCAACGCCAGACCGAGGCGTCGAACCAGAAGGGCGGCGAGGAGACCGAGTCCGATGACAACCTGCGTCTCGATGGCCACGGCGTACTCCGGCCGCCGAATGTAGTCCTGCTGGAGCAGGTTGTCGGCCACCGTTGCCTGCACCTCGACGCCGGCAAACAGCGTATCGAGTGGCGTGGACACGACTTCGCGTGTTCCGAGGGCGGTGGTCCCCACGAACACGATCTTGTCCTTGAAAGTGTCCGCGCTGACCTGGCCGCGCAGGACGTCAGCGGCGGAAACGTAAGGAAAGGTCCGCTTCGACCCTCGGAAGCGCAGCAGCAGATTGCTCTTGCCGTCGAGGGGAACGCTTCGATTGTCCAACACGAGTGACGACGTGTTGGCGTTGACGACGCGAAGCGCCACGGGTTGCGATCCGGTGACCGCCGACACCGCAGCAAGCGGCAGACCCGGATAGATTCGGCCATCGAGCTCCATGAGGAGCGGCACGCGCCTCAGCAGGCCGTCGGGGTCCGGCGCAGCATTCAGAAATCCGGTCGCGCCGGCCGCCTGCGTGAGGACCGGGAGGTTGCAGATCGCGCCCGTGGCCTGGAAGAAGGGGTCGTCGGTCGGATCGTCGTCGCGTCTGATGACGCCGACACCGAGCGGATGACGCACGCAATCCCTGGGTGAATGTGGCGCGCCGTCAAACGTGAGCGCGTAACCGAGCAAGACGCGGCCGTCACGCAGCGTATCCGCGAACATCTGGTCTGGCGACGCGCCCGTTGCATCGAAGCGGTCCGGTTCCGCGAAGATGATATCCAGCGCGACGGTCGCGGCCCCGCTCGTTTCGCAATCGATCGACGAGCTGACCGACGACGTCCCTGCGCCACGGCCATTGGCCGACCGTCGTCAGGCTGCGATCGTCGATGTCGACGATGACGATGCGATCGGTGGGCGGCCTGGTCTCGGCAGCGCGAAGGAGTCTGTCGTAGGTGCCGTATTCCAGGCTTCGCAGGAAGGCCGGCCGGGTGAGCGACAGCAGCGCCGTGACCAGCGTCGGCAGCAGGCCGCAGAAGATCACGAGTCGGCCCGGCCCGAACGTCATCTGATGGTGATTTCGACGCGTCGATTGCGCGGTTCGTACGTCTCGTCGGGCGTCCTCACAAGCAGGACCGCTTCGCCATGGGACGTGACTTCCACCGAGGTGGCGTCCAGACCTGCGGCGACAAGAAGGCCGCGGACCATGTTGCCGCGCTTCAGGCCGAGATCGAAGTTGCTGGTCGGTGTGCCGGTGGTGTCGGTGTGACCGACGACCGAGACTTCCGGAACCGGCCGGTTCTTCATGGCTTGCAGCACGTCAGGAACGAGCGCGCGGCTCTCGTCGGTCAGCTCGTCGGACTCGAAGCGGAAGTACAACGTGAAGTGCTTGGGCGCAGGCGGAAGGCTGGCCAGCAGGTCGCCATACAGGCGCTTCACCTCCGACTCCTTCATCATCTTCACGCGCGTCGGCGGCTGATTCACACCCACCAGCGTGTACTCGCCAGCGGCGTCGAGGTCGGCGGAGGCACCGGCGTTCGAGACGGCGGCGCGGCCTGTCGCATTCCTCTCGGGATCCGGCAGCAGCATGACGAGATCGGCATCCCCGGGACCCTGGGGCGTTCGAACGCGCTGCATGCTGCAGGCGCTCCCCAAGCCGGTGGTCAGGACGACGAGCGCGGCGGCGACGGGTCGTGTGCAGTTCATTTCTGTTGAGCGTGAAGAATGACGGTGGTTCCACGCACGCCGACGATCGCCGACGGCGTTTCGAGCCGCACGGCGTCCGGCGCGATCTTGGCGATCTGACCGGAGACATACGCCGCCACGCCCTTCACCACCTTCAGCACGAAACCGAGGCGGCCTTCGGCGGGAGCGAACGCAAAACGGTCGAGACGCACTTCGCTGTTCGGTCCAAGCGACAGCCGCGTGTCGTCTTTCAGGGTGATGCCGATCTTGCCGTCGTCACCCGTTCGCAGTGTGTCTGCCTCGTAGACGGGCTGCCCGACCTGTGCGGGAATGGTGTTCGTGCCCCGGACGATCACCACAGAGCCCGAGGCGATCTTGATTTGCCCCGCCGCGGGTGGCTGCTGTGCAAAAGCAGGAACCGCGTAGAGCAGTAGAGCGACGACGCAGACCTGCATTCTCATGGCGTGCCGTCCGGCCACTATGCGAACGTCGATCCACCGGCCCCCTTTGCACTTTCGTCGCACAATATTGAAGAAACCGCCGGTTGGTTCTCAGATTGGGACAGTCGCTGACGAATATTGCAACTTACTATCGTCGTCTCCCGCCCGACGACATTCGCCCACCTGGATGCGACCATCGTGCTCGAGCGGTCGATTGCCGAACTGGGGATCTATCCGGCAGTCGATCCAGTTGCGTCGACGTCTCGCGCGCTGGCACCCGAAATTGTGGCGAGGAGCACTACGAGCGACTCTCCTTGGGAGTTGGAATTTGGGAGTTGGGAGTTGATCGTTGTTCGGCCCTCAGATCAACGCCGGCTATTGACTTGTACCAGCCCCGGCCCTCCCGGGGGAAGGCTGACGTTGAGCGTGAACGTGCGACCGCCGAGGACGTCAATCGTTCTCGCGTAACGACCGGTACCTGCTTTCCGGATCTCGACCTGGTGAGGGCCCTCGGCTAGATCGAGCGAGAAACGGCTGTCGCCAGCCGGGCGCTCCCACACCTCGCCGTCAATCAGGATCTCTGCGTCCGCAGGGTTGACGCGTATCGCCAACGTGCCGAAGCCGGCCTGTTGACCGGCGCGAGGCGGTGGTCCAGCCTCCGGCCTCTGATGCGGTGGTGCAGCCTCCGGCCTCTGATATCGATCGGGCGGGCGCGTCGCCGCGCCAGCGTCAGGCTTCGGCTCGGGCGGATCTCCCGGCGACAGCGGCTGCATGGTGTGTGCGATCTTGACCGTGGTTCCGCGCGTGAACAGCACTTTCTGGCTGTACGTGCGATACCCCTCGAGGTACACCTGAATCTCGTGCTCGCCGAGCGGCACGCGCAGACGTTCCAGCGAACCGTCGAAGTCGTCGACGACGCCCACGAACTGGCCGTCGGCATAGACCTGGGCGTTGCGAGGTGAAATCAGCAGCCGTGCAGACGCGGTGTTGTCGTACCCATAGGCCGGGTATCCGTGAACGCATAGTACGGGTATGGCCCCCGGTACGGTGCAGGCCACCCGTATCCGAAGCCGATACCGAAGCCAAACGAGAAGCTGGAATAGTACAGGTTACCCCCAGGGGGAGTAGGAATACCGCGGGTAGGCGTATGGATAGTAATACCGTGGGTAGTAATACGGCCGATAGTACGGGCGATAGTATCGTCCCGGATACGACCGAGGCACTGCCACGCCAACAGTCCTGCCCGGGGGCGCGCGTCGTTGGGCTGCGACATCCGACGGCCACGCCACTCCAACCATCGTGGCGACCATGAACAGCAGAAGGAGTCGAGATTTGCGAATCATGGTAAACCTCCGGCAGGAACGCACCCGCCCCCGAGCAATTGCTGCGCCACCAACGGCGCCCGGCAGAGCGTATCGAAACGGCGCGGCTTGCCGGATTGTGTCATCGATTGATATCAGACGTGCCGCCTTTTCGCACCACATCCGGTTCACAACGCTGTTGCTGATCGTGCTCAGCGCGTCGCTCGGGCAGGCGCAGGAACTCCACTACGATGAGACGCCGCTTGAACTCCTCTTCAAGCAGGGAACCTCCGAGCCGGCTCCGCAGGCGCCGCCGCCAACGCCGTCCTGGCGCATCAGCGGTCTGGTGTTTGGCGACTACTACTGGTTCGCGAGTCACAACCTGTCGAAATGGGAAGATCAGCAGGGGTTCTGGATCCGGCGGGCCTATTTCACCTACGACCACCGGTTCTCGCCACGCATCACCACGCGGTCTCCGGCTCGAGGTGAACAGCAACGGCGACCTCGAAGGCGGCAACCTCGAGCCCTACGTCAAGGATGCCTACGTGCAGTGGACCTACGCCGGTCAGCATGCCGCGACCCTGGGCATCCAGCCAACGGCGACATTCAACTGGCTCGAGGGGTTCTGGGGACTCAGACATATCGAGAAGGCACCCGCCGACCTGTACCGGATCGATTCGTCGCGCGACCTCGGCCTGAGCTTCGAAGGCCCATTCGTAATGCCAGCCGTCCACTACGTGGCCCAGCTCGGTAACGAGTCGGGAACTGGATCGGAAACCGACAAATACAAGGCATACCGGTTCGAAGGGCGATTCGACAGGAACCCTGGATTCGCGATCGAAGGTTTTTACGGGCTATTCAATCGGCCGGACGGGGAAGCCTGGCACACCTCGCAGGTGTTCGGAGGCTTTCGGATGTCACGGTGGCGTGCCGGCCTGCACTATCTCCATCAGAGCCGCAGTTCGGGGACTGCAGAACCGGACACGGACATCGACATCGTGTCCGCGTTTGTCGTCTTCGATCCGATTGTCCAGAGGCTGTCGCTGTTCGCGCGCGCCGATTGGGTGAACGATCCTCTGCCCGGCGCCGACGGCATCGACTACCTGCCCATCGATTCAGGCTCGCCATTCACCTACTTCCTCGGGTGGAGTCGAATGGTATCTGCACCCGTCCCTTCGGTTCAGCCCGAACCTCGAGGTGGTGAGCTACAGGGGGCAGTCGGGGCGCGACCTCGATACGGAAATCGTGCCCCGCGTGACGTTCTACTGGGTGTGGTAGCCAGCAGGCCTGATCGACTTCCTGGCGGAAGGATGGCAAAAGCTTCATGTGGAGCGTGTCACATGACCCCTGATGCCCGTGTTTCCCTAACTTCCCGAGTCTCAGCACGCAGGCCGTCAGCTGTACACGGCTCGACGCCAGCGTCGGCTACAAGGAGTACGGCCAGCGCTGCCCGCGATTGAACGTGAGCTGCTCGATGTCGCCACCCCGTGACGGCGACAATGCTGGCCTGCGTCCGATTGAAGCGACGAGCGACCGACGACCGGACGAGGACAACGGACGACGGACAACGGACGAGGTTACTTGGAGTAATCTCTCGCAAGTCAAGGAGTTGCATTGATGCTGCGTGTGGTGGTGGTTGCGGCGTTGACCGCGTGGCTCGGTCTGGTGGGCTGGGCCCAGGGCGGCAAGAAGGTGTTCATCTCGGCCGACATGGAGGGCATCAGCGGCATTTCGGGGTCCGACCAGTTGTCGGCGACGGGAAGCGAATACAACCGGTCGCGCAAGTTGATGGCTGACGACGTCAATGCGGCAATCAAAGGTGCACGGGCGGGTGGAGCGAGCGTGATTGTGGTCAACGACTCCCACGGCAGCATGCGCAACCTGCGGCTCGAGGACCTCGCCACCGATACACGCCTGATCAGCCACAGCTTCAAGCGCTCCGGGATGATGGAAGGGCTCGACGAATCGTACGATGCGGTCATCTTTGTCGGCTATCACGCGCAGGCAGGCAGCCCGAACGGTCTCTTCGCCCACACTGGCAGCGGCATTGTCGGAGACGTACGGGTCAACGGGCAGTCGTACGGTGAAGGTGGATTGAATACGTTGGTGGCCGCCTGGTACGGCGTGCCAGTCGTGTTGATTACCGGCGACGACGTGGCGGTGAAGCAAGTGGGTGCCGTGGCGACGCAGGCGAAGACCGTCGTCGTGAAGCGAGCGATCAACCCTCGTGCGGTCGAACTTCGTCCGTTCGCGGATGTTCACCGCGAGATCGAAGCGGCGGCGCGCGAGGGGGTCGCCGGTGCGCGCAAGTTCCCACCCAAGAAGGAAGCGGCTTACAAGGTCGAGGTCCAGTTCCGCGATACGTTGATTCCTGAGGTCGCAGAGAATCTGCCGGGCATGCAGCGGCCCACTCCGGACACGATCGCTTTCTCAGTGGACTCGATGCCTCGTGCCTACACCCTCATCAGGTTGTTGTATCGCTACATCAATCCGGAATGACGGGTTCGTACGGGGGTTCACACGGGGGTTCACACGAGGGTTCACACGAAGGTTCACACGGGGGTTCAGGACGCGGGTTCGCGTTTGTCGCGTCCGGCTGTCAGCCGGACCGTTCCAGGAGTTGTCTCATGAATTGGTGTGCCGTGCGCATCGTGCCGATCGTGCTCGGGCTGCTGCTGGCTGGGTCGGGGTTCTATACACGCACCGGGAGTGCTCAGAGCGCACCGCCAGCCGCGCTTGCGTCGCCGGAAAAGTTCTTCGGCTTCCGCATGGGCGAGGATCGGAAGCTCGCCAACTGGGACAAGCTCCACGAGTACCTACCAGTTGCTCGCCAAGGGCTCGAACAAGGTGAAGCTCGTCGAATTGGGAAAGTCCAGCGAGGGCCGGCCCTACATTGCTCTATTCATCTCCTCGCCCGCCAACCTCGCGAAGCTCGATCACTACAAGCAGCTGAACGCGCGGCTCGCCGACCCTCGCGGCCTGTCCGCGGCCGACGGACAGAAGATCGTAGCGGAGGCAAAAACGGTCGTGATCCAGTCCTTCGCGCTGCACTCGAGCGAAGTCGCGGCGTCGCAGACGGCAGCGGAGTTCGTTTACGACAGCCTGACGCGCACCGATGAAGAAGCGCAGCGCATGCTCGACAACGTGATCAGCATCGTCGTGCCGTCCATCAACCCTGACGGCACCCAGATGATTGCGGACTGGTACATGAAGTACGTCGGCACGCAGTACGAAGCATCGGGGCTGCCGTGGCTGTACCAGAAGTACTCAGGGCACGACAACAATCGTGATGGCTTCGCGCTCAACCTGCCGGAATCGCAGAACCTTGGGAAATTGATGTATCGAGACTGGATGCCGCAGGCGTACGTCGATCATCACCAGATGGGCAGCGGCAACGCGCGCCTCTATATTCCGCCGTACGCCGAGCCCATCCGCCCGGGCGGCGATCCGCTCGTGTGGCGCGAAATGGCGTGGTGGGGCGCGCACATGGGCAACAAGCTCGAAGCGGCGGGGAAGACCGGGGTCATCGGCGCAGCGATTTACTCCGGTTGGGGCCACATGGGATTCCACTGGATCACGCCGTTTCACAACATCGCCGGCATGCTCACCGAATCAGCAAGCGCGCGCCTGGCGACGCCGATGTATCTGCATCCGGATCAACTTCGCGGTGGACCGCGGAATCTGCCGGAGTACGAATCGCAGACCACGATGCCCAGTCTCTGGCCGGGCGGCTGGTGGCGCGTCCGCGACATCGTCGAGCAACAGAAGATCGCAGCGTGGGCGACTGTCGATCTCGCGGCGCGCAATCGTGAGACCGTTCTGTGGAACATGTATCTGAAGGGCACCCGTCAGACCGAACGCGGCGCCAACGGTGATGTGAAGGCATACGCGATCGCCGCCGCGCAGCACGATCCGCTGACAGCGAAGAAGATGGTGAACATGCTCCTCAACTCAGGCGTCGAGGTTCATCAGGCGAAGGCGCAGTTCGTCGCGGCAGGTCGCGTCTATGGCCCCGGATCGTTCGTCGTGTCGATGGCGCAACCCAAGCAGGGCCTCGTCCGCTGGATGCTGGGCCGGACGTTTTATCCGGACAATTCGTTCACGCGGGATACAGAGGGCAATCCGATCCGTCCGTACGACATGTCGACCGACACCTTCGGCGAATTCATGGGAATCCGCGCAGATCCGGTCGGCGAAACGTTCGCGGCGGATCTCGTGAAGCTGACGGCGCACGTCCCGCTGAAGGGCACTGTCGCCGCGAGTGCGCCGAACGGCTACGTGCTGAGCACCAAGCTGAACGACTCTTTCCGCGCCGTCTTTCAGTTGCTGGATAAAGGCGTGACGGTACGCAGAATCAGCCAAGGGGTCAGACCCGGGTCTGACCCCCTGGCAGGATCTGCAACGGGGGACTTCATCGTCGGGACCGGGTCCGCTGCAGTCCTGAGCGGGGTCGCGGCGGAGACAGGCGTGGACTTCACTGCGCTCAGCGGCGCCGCTCCTGCCAATGTCTCCGATCTGTCGAAGCCGCGGATCGCCATGTTTCAGCGATACGGCGGCGGCAACATCGACGAGGGATGGACGCGCCTGATGTTCGAGCAGTTCAGCGTGCCCTTCAAGACGATTATGGACGCCGAGATCAAGGCGGGCGGACTCGAAGCGAAGTACAACGTCATCATACTGCCATCGGATTCGATCGCCGGGATGACCGGCGAACGTCCGGCCGGGGGCGCCGGCGGCGAGGGCGGCCGGGGCGGAGGACGCGGTGGCGGCGGCGCCGCCGCCGGTCCAGCCGACAACACGCCACCCGAATTTCGTAGTGGCTTCGGCGCCGAAGGCGTGAAGGCGCTCGAAGCGTTCGTGCAGAAGGGTGGCACGCTCGTGACCTTTGCGCAGGCCGGGGATCTCCCGATTCAGCGCTTCGGTCTGCCCGTTCGCAACGTCGTCGCCGGTCTCGGCCCACGTGAGTTCTGGTCGCCCGGATCCACGCTTCGCGTGCGGTTCGACAATCAGCATCCGCTTGCGTACGGGATGCCGTCAGAAGGCCTGGCGCTCTTCCTGGCGGGAAGCCAGGTCTACGAGGTGACGTCAACCGATCAAAGCCAGGACGTCCATATCCTCTCGACCTACGTCGAACGCGACATTCTGCAGAGCGGATGGTTGCTCGGGGAGCAGGTGATCGCCAAGAAGGCTGCGGCCGTCGCCGTGAAGCACGGAAACGGTACCGTCGTGCTGATCGGGTTCCGCCCGCAGCATCGCGATCAGACCCACGGCACGTTCAAACTCGTCTTCAATGCGCTCCTCTATAAGCGCGCAATGCAGAAGGAGGCGACCACGAGCGGTCAGTAGGCTGTCTTATGCGCGGTACCGTTCTCTGCGCGCTTCTCTGCGTCCACCTCGTGGCCATTGCGACGATGGCGTCCAGTCGTCGGTGGTCAAGCGGCGGCAGGCGACCGCCGTCTCGGGTTCAGCACACCATTGGTGAGCGAGCATCGTCGCGCGGAGGGGCGCTACGCGGCGGCGGTGTCGAGTGAGCGCATCTCGGCCGTTCACCGCCAGTTGACACGCCGTCCCCACATGGCCGGGTCCGACGGAGGACGCGAAGTCGCCGAGTACCTTCTGAACACGCTGCGAGGAGTTGGCGTGGATGCAGCGCTCGTCGAGTATCGCCCATACCTCTCTGTTCCGGCATCTGTGCGGGTCGAACTGATCGGGTCGTCACGGGAAGAGCTGTCCCTTCACGAGGCAGCGAGCCCACAGGATCCCGACACACGGCATCCGGAACTCGGCCCGGCGTTCATCGCGTACTCGGGCTCCGGCACGACGACCGGTCCAGTGGTCTACGTCAACTACGGGCTGCCGAACGATTATGCTCGGCTGGCGACCGCCGGTATTGACGTCCGTGGCGCGATCGTGCTGGCGCGCTACGGTCGGAGCCATCGGGCCGTCAAGGTCCACACCGCCCAGGAAGCCGGCGCCAGCGGCATAGCCCTCTACAGCGATCCGGCTGATGACGGCTACATGAAGGGCGACGTCTGGCCGAAGGGCCCCTGGCGGCCGCCGAACCTCCTGCAACGAGGCAATGCGAAGTTCAGCTGGTTCTGGCACGGGGATCCGCTGACGCCGGGCGTTGCAGCCACTGAGGATGCTCCCGCCCTTGACCCTTCCGACGCACCGACCCTGCCGCGAATTCCGGCCGTCGTGATCGCCGCAACGGACGCGGAACGAATTCTTCGTCAACTGGAGGGGGCAGCGGCGCCGTCGGGGTTTCAGGGCGGTCTGCCTTTCACCTACCGGACAGGACCTGGTCCGACGCGGCTACGGCTCGACGTCCAGATGAATGCCGGGCGCCGCGTGATCCGCAACGTCATCGGCCGCATTGACGGCGCGCGTGAACCTGATCGATGGGTGATGCTGGGGACGCATCACGACGCGTGGACTCTCGGCGGGATCGATCCGTCGACGGCTGCCGCCGTGCTCGTCGAGGTTGCTCGCAGCCTTGCCGACCTCCGGCGATCCGGCTGGCAGCCTGCGCGTTCGATCATCTTCGCGTTCTGGGACGCCGAGGAGTTTGGGCTGATAGGATCCACCGAGTTCGCCGAGGACCGGCAGCGCGAGCTTCGCGAGAAGGTCGTGTGCTATGTCAACACCGACATGTATATGGATGGCCGCCTCGACGCAGGCGGCGCTCCTTCGCTGCGCGATTTCATCGTCGAGGTGACCCGCGATCTGCAAGATGAGCGAGGTAGCCTGTACGACGCCTGGCGCGCCAGTGAATGGGGACTTCAGTCGCCGGAGCGGCGCCGCCGCGGGCAGGATGACTTCGAAGTCGAGCTGAAAGCACTCGGAAGCGGCGCCGACTTCGTGCCCTTCCAGGACTATCTGGGCCTGCCGACCCTCTCGCTCGAATTCCTCTTTTCCGGCGGCTGGGGCTTCGGCGCCTACCACTCGAATTACGACACGCGTTTCTTTGCCGAGCGTCATGGCGATCCTCAATGGCGGCGCGGCCCGCAGCTCGCGCGCCTGCTGGGCACGACCGCGATGCGGCTTGCAGCCGCGGACGTCCTGCCGTTTCGCTACTCCCATTACGCCGCCCGTCTCGCCGAGTACTTCGAGGCGGCCGAAGGCTGGGGCATCGACGAGGACGGCCGCCGGCACATCGAGGTGGACCTCCGGCCGCTCCGAGCGCAGGCGTTGCACCTCGCGGAACGCACCACCGCGCTCGAACGACGACTCGACGCTGCTCTTTACAGCGGTCGCGTCACCCGTGAACAGAGTCGCGCGGTCAACGACATTCTGATGCGGCTGGAGCAGACGTTGATCGACGAAACGGTACCTGCTCGTGAACGGTGGTATCGGCACGTCGTCTATGGCTGGAATATCTATTCGCTGTATGATGGCCAGCCGCTGCCGCACCTGGCGGAGGCCATCCATCTTCGCGATCCCACGCTCGTCGCGCGCGAGCGCGCGAACATCGCACGCGCGCTCGCGCGGATGCAGACCGCCGTGGAGCAGGCGCTCCACCTCGCCGCCGCATGGTGAAGGTTCCGCGTTCACGTGCGTCGTTCACGTCGCCCCGTTTACGTTCGCAGAATGCTCGCAAGATCCGTGCGGCCAGCCCGGCGCGCGGGCAGCCATGTCGAGATCGCGGCGACGACGGCGATAACTGTCCCCACGGCAAGGAACGTCGGGAAATCAAACGGCTGTATTCCCACGAGCAGAGTTCGCAGGGCCGGTGCCATCAGCAGAGCCAGGACGAGACCCGCTGCAATGCCGATGGCGACGAGGGTCATCATTTCGCGGACGACCAGGCGCGTGACCTGCCTGCTCGTGGCGCCGACGGCCATGCGGACGCCCATCTCGCCGCGCCTTCGAGCGACAGTGAAGGCGACGACCGAGTAGACACCGACGCAGGCGAGCACCACGGCCAGAACCGCGAAACCGAGCAAGAAGCGCATCGCCGTCATCGGCAGCGCAAGCGACCGCTGCACGTGCTCGGTCATCGTCGCGGTGCCCATCATGGGGATCAGCGGGTCGGTGGCACGCAGTTCGTTGCGAACAAGCCGGGAGGATCGACGCTGGAGCGCCGATCGTGCGAATGACCAGCGTCGCGCGCGTCAGCGACAGCTGCGCGTAGGGACGGTACAGGAATGGCCGCGGCGTTTCGCCAGGCGACTGGATCGGCACGTCGCCGACGACTCCAACGATGCTCACCCAGGAATTCGCCTCACCCTCGTGGCGGTAGCGTCGGCCAACGATGTTGGTCGTGCCCCAGAATCGCATGGCGGTGGCTTCGCTGACGACCGCGACAGGCTCTGATCCGTCGCGGTCCTGATCCGTGAAGAGTCGGCCGTAGCGAAGTGGCACGCCGAGCGCTCCGAAGTACCTCCGGCGTCACGCACGCGAACGCGATCTCAGCGCTGCGATCCGCCGGAGCGAGGGTCGCGTGCTCGTCGAGCACGAGCGAGTTCGACGGTCCGAATGGCGTCAGCGGGATACGGGTAGACAGCGCTGCCTTCTCCACGCCCGGCAGCGATGCAATCCGCTCACGGATATTCATCAGCATCGTCACACCCGCCTCGCCCCGTCGGCCTGCCTGTGCGACATCGATCGTCGTGACCGAGACGTGCTGTCGATCGAATCCAAGATCCATGCGGGTTGCCGCCAGCATGCTTCGAACGAGTAAGCCGCCGCCGGCGAGAAGGGCAAGCGAAGTCGCCACCTGAATGATGACGAGCAGGCCCTTGGCGCCCCGCCACCGGACGGGCTGACCGGCCTCTCCGTCGGCCATGTCCTTCAGCGCAGCAATCACATCGCGGCGAGTGTTGCGCAACGCAGGCCACAGGCCGAACGCCAACCCTGTCAGAACCGAGAGCCCGAAGCCAAAAACAATCACGCGCGTATCGATGCCGAGCGTGGGCGTAGAGGCCAACGGGATCGGCAGCTGCGCTGCGTCGGTCGCATTGAGCAGCCACTGTGCCAGCAAGAGGCCCAGCACTCCACCGGCGGCTGCAAGCAGGACGCTCTCTGTGAGGAGCGCGCGCACCAGTTGTGCGCGGGTCGCGCCGAGTGCCAGCCGGACGCCCAGTTCCCGGCGGCGCGCTGCACCACGCGCGAGCAAGAGGTTCGCGAGATTGCTGCAGGCGACGACCAGCACCAGACCCGTGAGCAGCATGGGGAGGCCTAGAGTGGGCAGCATCATCGCATCGATGTCAGGATGGACTCGAATCTGGCTGGCGCTCATGACCGTGATCCGTCGTCCGCGATCGGTCTCCGGAAACTCACGCCCGGTTCGCTCCGCGAGGACGTTCATCGCGGCCTGCGCCTCCTGAGGGGTACGTCCCGAGTTCAACCGCGCCACGACCTGGAACCAATGATCTTCGCGTCTCGTGAGCGTGCGAGCGCGGAACGCGCCGCCGACGGGGCCAAGCGACGAGATCGAGAGCCAGAAGTCAGTGGCCAGGCCTGGCACGAAACTGCTGTGGTCTCGAGGGCCGACGCCGACGATGGTCACGTTGGCGCCGCTCAAGCGGACGGTGCGCCCGAGGATTCCGGGGTCGCTCGCGAACCGGCGCCTCCAGGCGTCGAAGCTGACCACCGCGACCGGCGCCGCTCCCACTTGATCCTCTGCCGTCGCAAACCACCGGCCCTGGGTGGGCTGCAACCCCAGTACTGACAAGTAGGACGACGTGGCGAACTCGACCGGGATGATGACGGCATCACCGGACGGCGTCAGCCAGGTCGCCGAGCCTTCGGGCATCACCGCGCCAACGTTGGCGAAGAGGTCGCTCGCCGCGGCAATGTCGCGGTAGGCGGGGTATGAGTTCGATTCAGGACGTCCATCGTCGGAATCCTGATAGATATGAACCAGTTCCTGAGGCCGGGCGAAAGGTCTCGGTCGCAGGACGAATGCGTCGACGGCGCTGAAGATGGCGGCGTTCGCCCCGATCCCGAGTGCGAGGATGGCGAGAGCGGCGAGAGTGAACCCCGGCGTTGAGCCGAGATGCTTGAAGCCGTCGCGAATGTCGAGCGTGAGCCTGTCGTACATGGAAATCCTCTGCGTGTTGTGCCGGGCCTCGAAACGGTTCGTTGTGAACCTTTCGCCTGCGATGTCCCGCCACTCGGCGGCGGCCGTCATGGTGACGTCAGCGATCGTGCGCACCCAGAACCGCACCAACTCCCTCGGCGGCGCGCCGTTCGCGATGAGTCGCCGCCGTCGCGCGTCGCAGAGCTCGAGCATTTCCTGCCCGTAGTGCCGCCGGAAGCGTGGTGGACATCCGAGCAACAGAATCCTGAGCAAGGGCATCACGACTGCGCCTGAGCCGGAAGCACGCCGCGCTTGCGCGCGAGACGCGAGAGCCGGTCGTATCTGGCGGCATCAGCCTGGAGCGCTGCGCGGCCAGGCTCGGTGATGGCGTAGTAGCGCCGCCTCGGATCCGCATCCGACTCCGGCGCACGGGTTTCGCGAATCATGCCGTTGGCGGTCATCTCTTTCAGGGTTCGATACAACGTGCCCGGAGGCAGCTGCACCGCCCCGGCGGTGATCTCCTCGACCTCATCCGCGATCCCCAGCCCGTGCCTCGGCCCGCCAGATAGCGTGAGCAAGATGTGGAACGCAGCTGGTTTCAAGGGCGTTGCGGGTTCTGAGCGTTTCGACATTTATCCATATTGGATATATCCAAGTTGGATAAATGTCAATACGTATCTGCGCGCGCCGTAGTTCGTTGTTCGTGGCTCGTGGCTCGACGAGCGCTTCGGATGTCCAATCCGCACTTCGAGCGACGAGTGACGAGCCACGGACCACGGACCACGAACCACAGCACGATCCTGTATCCTGTGATCAGCCTTGTTCCCCCACCACATCTTCCTCCTCTCTCCCGCCAACTGCGGTGGCAAGCGTGCGCGCATCGTCATGTCGGAGCGCGCGACGTTCGATCTGGCGGTGCGGCTGCGGACGAAGCACGGGGCACCGCTTGGGGAAGTGTTCAGCTTTCTGAGCGGTCTATATTTCCGGGGCAAGCTCGCCTACTCGACGGCGTTCAGGCGTCCACCGGATCCTGAGTCGCCTGTCTCGGGCGCGGGCGTGTTCGTCATCACCCCGAATGCAGGGCTGCGTACGCCCGATACGCCGGTCACCCTTGGCGGGATCAGCAGGTTTGCAGGCGTGGACGTTTCGGCAGACAACCCCTCATATCGCAAGCCGCTCGACCGGAGCGCACGGTCGCTCGCGGCAGACATCGGTCCTGACTGCGGCGTCGTCCTGCTGGGCAGCATCGCGTCGGCGAAGTATGTCGACGTCCTGCTGTCGATATTCGGCGACCGCCTGCTCTTTCCGGTTGACTTCGTCGGACGCGGCGACATGAGCCGCGGCGGGCTGATGCTCCGGTGTGCCGCGTCAGGTGACGAGCTGCCATACGTTCCCGTCGCCGGGGCGGTGCGGAACGGCCAGCGTCCGCCGAAACTCGATCCGGCTACGCGCGTGCCGCCTTCCGGCGGTTCGCGACACGCCCGACCTGACGGCCTCCGCCAAGTCTACGGCGGCCCGCCGGAGCTTCAGCGAAGGCGGAAGGTCGGGCCTACAATCGTCGTCGTGGGTCGGACGATATCCATCCCGGAAGCCGGAAACGCGAACCTGAGATCGATGACCGCGAGGTCCGGCTCACCAACCTCGACAAACTGTTCTGGCCCGAGCGCGGCATCACCAAGGGCCATCTCATTCAGTACTACGCCGACGTCGCGCCGGTGCTGCTGCCGCACATCCGCGATCGCGCGATGGTCATGAAGCGGTACCCGCACGGCGCCGCCGGCGAATTCTTCTTCATGAAGCGCGCGCCGGTCCCGCGCCCTGAGTGGATCCGGATATGTCCGATCGATCATGGGTCGGAGAAGCGTCATCGACTTTCCCGTCATCGACGATGTGCCGTCGCTGCTGTGGGTCATCAACCTCGGCTGCATCGATCTGAATCAGTGGTATGCACGCTGTGACGACATCGATCGGCCCGATTACGTGCACTTCGATCTCGATCCGGGTGAGGGAGCGACGTGGCTCAACGTGCTGGAGGCCGGCCGCATCGTCCACGACGCGCTCGACACGCTGCGGATGCCGTCGTTCGTGAAGACCACGGGGTCTCGCGGGCTCCACATCTACGTGCCGATTGTCAGAGGACCTATTCAGAAGGATGCCTGGACGTTTGCAAAGGCGCTTGCAGTCGAGCTCGCGCGGCGCAATCCCAAGCTCCTCACGGCCGAGTACAAGGTGGCAAAACGTCCCAAGGGTCGCGTACTCGTTGACTACAACCAGAACGCCTGGGGACGTACACTCGCGTCGATATATTCCGTCCGGCCGACTCCGATCGCATCTGTCTCGACGCCCGTGACGTGGAAAGAAATCGACAAGGGGATCGCGATTCAGGACTTTCGTCTCGACAACGTTCGTGACCGGATCGCGAAAGTGGGCGATCTGTGGAAGGAACTAAACGCCCGCAAGGGCCGGCTCGATCTGCGAAAGATTCTGTGAAGTCACGCCCTATGCATTAGTGACGTTTTACGAACTCCCAGCCCAAATTTCGCTTTTCGTAAAGCACGCCGCTGCGCACGTGCAAATTCTTTCGAATCCTGTCGACTACGTCATGGTACGTCGCTTGCCCGCCCCCGCGGCACATAACAAGCGGCTGGCGAGGAGGTCTCAAATGCCAAGCAAAGGAATATGTTTCATTACGCTCTCAATGTGTTTCGTGTTGGCCTGTTCGGACAGTCGAGCTCCGACTGCCCCGGCGGCAGCGCCCGAAGCGACTCGAGCGGCGACGCCGGTCAAGCCTCCGGTTACGGGCCGGAGCATCATGATGCTCGATGAATGCGACCCTGATTCGTTCAACGACGCGATCGAAGAGGGCACGTGCATCAACCGGAATGGCGGGCTGACCTTCGACAAGTTCCTGGCGCTTTTCAATAGACTAGGCCAGGTCCCGTCATGGAAGTTCTCACCGGCCGCCATCCACGTGTCCAGAACCGAGACGCTGCCCATCGTGAATGGCGGCGGCGAGACGCACACGTTTACTGAAGTCGCGGAATTCGGCGGCGGGGTGGTCGGGCTTCTGAATAATGGAGCACCGACGAGACCGGAATGTCTCGCGGCTGACTTCATCCCGTCGGGCGGCCAGACGACCCACACGTTCGAGGCAGGAGAGACGGCCAAGTATCAGTGCTGCATCCACCCCTGGATGCGGGCCGAGACTCATTGAGCGTCCCCACGAATTGACCGGCAGCGCAGGCGCCGCTGGGGCGGCCCTGCGTCTGCCACACCGCCCGACCTCACGGCTGCCGCGGTCATTTGCGCGCCCCCTGCTGAACCTGCTACCTTTCCCGAACCTTCAGCTGTTCTGAACGCTGAACCCAGAGCTTTTGAGGAGGAGTCATGTCCGCACAATCCGCGGCGCGCGCCGCGCGGCTGCTGGTCTATGCCTGCGCCGTCGCGCTGGTCGTCATCCCAGGTCCGTCGCTTCGCGCTCAGAATGGTGGCGCACCGAAGGCCACTCCGAACGGCGTCGCGGCGGCACCAATCGAACCCAATTACGATCTTGCGGCGCAATGGACGACGCAGAAGATCGGGAAACTGGTGTTCGACACGACGGTGAATGCGCGGTGGCTCGAAACGAGCGATCGGTTCTGGTACGCCTTCCAGACGCGTGACGGCCGGCGGTTCTACTTCGTCGACGCGGTCAAGAAGTCGAAGACCCCGCTCTTCGACCACGCGAAGATGGCGGCGGCACTCACCTCGATCACGCGTATTCCGTACGACGCGCAACACCTGCCGTTTGAAAGCGTGCGCTTCGTCAAGAACGACACGGCCTTCGAGTTCGACGTACGCGTTCCGGCCGACGCGAACATCGGCTCGACGAAGCCGCGCATCACGACGACGGACCAGCAGGGCGCAGTGAAGGGCGGCGGTGGCGATGTCGATCAGGACCAGGCGGTCGTTGACGACGCGCAGCAGGGCCAGCAGCAGACCGGCCAGCGCGGTCAGGGCCAGCGCGGGCAGCAGCAGGGCGGACGCGGCGCGGCGGGTGCTGCGAGTCCACGCAACCGCACGCTGACGTTCGAGTACGAGATGGCGACTGCCAACCTCACGCTGATAGAAGACCGCCCCCCGGAGCCGAGACCCATGCGCTGGGCATCGTTCTCGCCTGACAAGAAGACGGTCGTTTTCGCCCGCAACCATAACCTCTACATGATGGATGCGGAGAATTACGAGAAGGCTCGCAAGAATCCGAACGAGTCGTCCATCGTCGAGACTCAGCTGACCAAAGACGGCGAGGAGTATTACAGCTACGCCCGCGCTGGCGGCGGGACCCGCGAAGAGGAGCAACAGCGCAGCAGCAACAGCAACAGGATCAGCGAGAGGAAGTCGAGCAGCAGCAGGAACAGCGCGAGGAGGGCGACGCCAAGAACGCTCGCGTGGCCGCCGTCAACGTCGTCTGGTCGCGCGATTCGAGCCGCTTCGCGCTCGTCCGCCGCGATACACGGAAGGTGAAGGACCTCTGGGTCATCAACGCGCTCTCGACGCCACGGCCGACGCTCGAGACCTACCGCTACGCGATGCCTGGCGAAGAGCACGTTCCGCAGAACGAGATGCAGGTCTTCGACGTGGCGAAGAAGTCAGGCGTTCGGATGAAGGTCGAGCGCTTCAAGGATCAGTCGATCTCGATCGCCACGAAGCCGCAGCGTCCAGGCACGGGTGGCGGCCGGGGCGGTGGCGGCGGTGGCGGCGGGAACAATCAGACGCCTCCGGTGCCCGCTGAATGGCTCAGCGACTCGAACGGCAAGTTGTACCTGACGCGGCAGAGCCGCGACCTGCACAGAGTGGACGTCTGCCTGGCCGATCCGGTGACCGGCGAAGTGAAGACGCTGATCGAAGAGCGCCTCAACACCTACATCGAGTCGAAACCACTCCGTCTCGTCAACAATGGCGCGGACGTAGTTTTCTGGTCGGAGCGCGACGGGTGGGCGCACTTCTATCTGTACGACGCCAATACTGGAGCGCTGAAGAACCGCATCACCGAGGGCGAGTACGTCACCACCGGTATCGACAGCGTGGACGACAAACTGCGTGTGCTGTATTTCACGGCCGCCGGACGCGAGAAGGCCGAAGATCCGTACTACACCCACATGTATCGCGTGGGCTACGACGGCACCGGGCTCAAGCTCCTCAATCCGGGGAATGCCTCGCACTCGGTCGTGGTGTCAGATTCGGCCCGCTTCTTCGTCAACAACATGTCGCGCGTCGATGGCGCGCCAGAAGCCGCGCTCTACGACACTGTTGGCAACATGGTGACGAAGCTCGAGTCACCCGATCTGAGCCCGCTCCTGGACATCGGCTTCAAGTTCCCGGAGCCCTTCACGGTCAAGGCCGATGACGGCATCACTGATCTCTACGGGGTCATGTACAAGCCGTTCGATTTCGATCCGAACCGGAAGTATCCGATCATCGCGTACGTATACCCCGGACCGCAGACGGAGAGCGTGACGAAGACCTTCAACCCGCGCAGCAACAACATCTCGCTCGCGCAGTTCGGGTTCATCGTCATCGAGGTGGGCAACCGCGGCGGCCATCCGACCCGGTCGAAGTGGTACCACAACTACGGCTACGGCAACCTGCGCGACTACGGACTGGCCGACAAGAAGGCGGCGATCGAGGAGCTGGCCAAGCGCTACCCGTACATCGACATCAACCGCGTGGGCATCTGGGGCCACTCGGGCGGCGGCTTCATGAGCGCAGCTGCGATGCTCGTCTACCCCGACTTCTTCAAGGTCGGCTGGTCCGAGTCGGGCAACCACGAGAACAACATCTACAACAACACGTGGAGCGAGAAGCACCACGGCATCAAGGAAATCGAGAAGGACGGCCAGGTCACCTTCGAGTACGACATCGAAAAGAATTCGGAGCTGGCCAAGAACCTCAAGGGCAACCTGATGCTCATCACCGGTGACATCGACAACAACGTGCACCCGGCGGCGACTTACCGGCTGGCAGACGCGCTCATCAAGGCGAACAAGCGGTTCGACATGTTCGTGCTACCGGGCGTGCGTCACTCGTTCCAGCCGGTATCGAACTACGTGAACTGGCTGCGCGGCGACTACTTCGCGCGGCATCTGCTCGGCAAAGCCGCCACCAGCGTCGACATCGTCGAGCTGAATCGCGAGGCCGAGCAGGTGGGGGACAGACGACGACGGCAATAACAGTCGGCAGTCGGTAGCTCAGTACAGTCGTGCAGTCGGGCTGACGATTCCACGCGTAACCGTCGAGTCTTCACACTCGACGACGTCTTGCGTTTCATCGGGTGAAACCCTTCAGGCCGCCCTGACTCAGCGGGCCCCGCGGGACTTCCCACGACCGAGCCACGGTCGGTCGTGGCCTTACAATCCATGAGACGCCCCCAGGCACAAAACAACGACAAAAGCCCGTCCAAACCACGCCTTTCTCAATTGCCCTCGCGATGTACGTTGGCAAGAATGTTGTGACAGTCGATGGGCGAAAGGACGGAGGACTACTATGCGCATGAAACGACAGGCGCCGGCGCTCGTTGTGGCCACGTTGCTGGCGGTGGGAGCCGGGTGCAATCGGGCCCCTAAGCCGCTGACTCCCGAGGAGGCCCGCGTGAAGGGTGACGGGATGCTGCAACAGATGAGCAAGACGCTGGCCGCAACGCAGACATTCTCGTTCACAGCCGACGAGGTCCGCGAACGAGTCAGTTCGGCCGGAGCCAAAAGCGAAGTCAAGTCCACTCGCCAGGTGACCGTGCGCCGGCCCAACGGGATGGCGTTCACCAGCAAGGGTGATGATGAACGTGACAGCAGCGCCTGGTACGATGGCAAGTCGCTGACGATCGTCTCGCACCGCGAGAAGGTCTGGGCGAAAGGTCCAATGCCCGATACGATGGACGCGGCCATGGACTACCTCTCGGCTGAATACGCGATCCAGATGCCGACAGCCGACCTGTTCTACAGTTCGCCCTACGAAGCGCTGATGACGGAGGACACGACCGGCGGGTGGGTCGACGTGCAGAAAATCGGCGACAAGTCGTACGAGCACCTCTCGTATCATCAGCCGGTGCTCGACTGGGAGCTCTGGCTCACGCAGGACGATCGCAGGCTCCCGGTCCAGGTGCAGTTCACCTACAAGAACGAGCCAGGCAAGCCTGTGCTCCGCGTTGCCTATCGCGACTGGAACACGTCGCCGCAGGTGTCGGACGACACGTTTGCGGCGAAGATTCCCGATGGATACCAGCGAATAAAAATCATGCGGCACGCGAGCGTCGTGGACGAAAAGTTGGAAGACGCCGCGGCCACGTCCGGCCCGCCAAAGCCGCCGGCGAAGCCGCGGTGATCAGGGAGAGAGCCATGTTCAAGAGCACGTTCCGTCGACACCGTCGCATATCGGGATTCCTGGCGGTGATGGTCGGCGTCCTGATGGTCAGCGCGACGATTGACCTCTCGGCCGATCGCCGCAGTTCCGGCGGTTCCGCCCGTCAGACGCGTAACGCCAGCCACAACACGAACGCCAATCGCAATCACCAACGCCAACCGCAATACCAACGTCAACCGCAATACCAACGTCAACAACAATACGAACGTCAACCGCAATACCAACGTGAACGTCAATCGCAACGTAAACGTCAACACCAACACCGGCTACCGGCGCGGTGGTGTGGCCGTTGGCGAGGAAGGTGCGGTCGCGGTCGGGCCGCGGGGCGCGGTGGCCGTGGGCGAAGAGGGATATGCCGGCGTCGGTCGCTACGGCGCGGTCGTCGGCGGCGAGCGATACGAGTCGTACGAAGGCTGGCGGGTCGCTGCCGGTGTCGCGACCGGCATCGCCGTGGGCACCATGCTCGCGCGGCCGCCAGCGGCTGCGACAACGGTCGTCGTCGGGCCCACCAATTACTATTACCACGACGGTGCGTATTACGAGCAGGTCTACTACAGCGGTCAGGTGTCGTATCGCGTCGTCAACGCGCCGGCGGGCGCCATGATCACGACGTTGCCCGGTGGATGCACGACCGTCGTGCGGGGAGGGGTCTCTTACTCGCAGTGCGGCGCAACCTATTACCAACGCGTCAGCACCGGATATCAAGTCGTCGTGTTTTGATCGTGCACCTGACTTAGTCGTTAGTCGGCAGTCGCCAGTCGTGAGTCGCGGATCGACTGTCGACTACCGACTGGCGACTACCGCCTGACGATTGTCGACTCCCCGACTGTCGACTGATTCATCCCGTCACCGTCTTCCACCCTCTTCGCGACAGACTCCAGGAGATGACGACGACCATTCCGCCGGCGACGGCGAACCATGGCAAAGACGCCACCCATGAGTCGAGCAGCAGCGTGCCCATGCCGAACAACGTGGCGTAGATCATCGCGGAGCCTGCCAGCCATTCCATGACGAGTCCGGCGATCGGCTCCGGAGGTGGTCCTCCCGCCGCCTGTGCGACCCGTTTCCAGCCGGGACCTCCCGGCCGGACACGTCGATAAAAGGCGACAAGGTGCCCGTCAGGCTCGGGCCTGGTCATGAACGTCACGAGAAGCCACCAGAACGTCGTCCAGCAGACGAGATAGAGCAGCGTGTAGGGAAAGACGATGGTTGTGAATGCCTTGAGGTACACGAATCCGATAGCCGGCGCTGCCATCGCGGTGATCTCCGACCACGCATTGACGCGCCACCAGTACCACCGCAGAATCAGCACGAGGCCAATCCCCGCTCCGGACTCGAGAATGAATTCCCACGCCTGCCGGATGTTCTCCAGATAGAAGGTGATGAGCGCACCGGCCGCCATGATGATCAGCGTCGCTGCTCGCGATGCGGCGACGTAGTGCGCTTCCGTCTCGTGCGTGCGCACGAACCGGCGATAGAAATCGTTGATCAGATACGACGAGCCCCAGTTCAATTGCGTCGAGATCGTGGACATGTATGCGGCGAAGAACCCCGCCAGCAGCAATCCGCGCCAGCCGGCCGGCAGATGATCCCGGATCACCATCACGTACCCGGCTTCGCGATCGGTAATGTCAGGGTAGAGGATGACCGAGGCGAGGCCGACGAGGATCCACGGCCATGGCCGCACGCAATAGTGCGCGACGGTAAACCACAGCGTGGCCAGCAGTGAATGACGCTCGTCCTTTGCAGACATCATGCGCTGGGCGACGTAGCCGCCGCCGCCCGGTTCGGCCCCCGGATACCAGCTCGCCCACCACTGCACGCCGATGAAGGTGATGAACGTCGCGATCGGCAGCCCCATCGAAAGCGCGGCGCTGCCGGGATCCACCTCGCCAACCACCGGTAGAAACCGGAAAGCCGATTCCGGGAGCTGCGCGCGCAACCCTTCGATGCCGCCGACTTCGGGATGCCTGAGCGCGAACCAGGCAACCGCGGTGGTCGCGAACATGGCGAGAACGAACTGAAAGGCGTCGGTGACGACGACGCCCCAGAGGCCGGAGACCGCCACATAGACACCGGTGACGGCGAGGCTGATGAACACCGCCGTCAGGCGATCCCAGCCGAGCGTCACCAGGAGGACCTTCGCCATCCCGAGGTTCACCCAGCCCATGACCGCGCAGTTGATCGGAATCGCCAGGTAGAGCGCGCGGAAACCGCGCAGGATGGCCGCGGGCCTGCCGCTGTATCGCAGCTCGGCAAATTCCGCGTCGGTCAGGATGCCGGCCCGGCGCCACAGCCGTGCGAAGAAGAACACGGTCAGCATCCCGCCGATCGCGGCGTTCCACCAGATCCAGTTTCCAGCAATGCCATCCCGCGCGACGATGCCGGCAACCGCGAGCGGCGTATCCGCGGCAAACGTGGTGGCGACCATGGAGGTCCCAGCGAGCCACCACGGAAGACTGCGGCCGGACAAGAAGAATTCGCCGACGCTCTGTCCCGCGCGGTCGTAGTAGTAGAGGCCGACCGCCACGGAGACGAGAAAGTACGCCGCGACGATGGTCCAGTCGAGAGCGGTGAGCGTCATCGGTCCGGCGATGATAGCCGAACGCCTCGTTCCGACGCTGGTGCAGTACTATTCCCATGTGGTCAGGGATCTCTCACAGCGTCACGAGCCCGTCACGACGCTCTTTGATCGACTCCCGACGGAGCACGAGTGGGCCCGATACGCACTCCCTGCTGATCGGATCGCCTTCTTCCACGAGCACGGTTACGTTGCGGGTGTGCCGCTGCTGACCGACACTCACGTGGAAGCGTTGCGTTCGGAGCTTGCCACGCTCGCGGATCCCTCTCACCCACAGCACGCGCTCTTTTACGAGTTCCACTCGAACGAGTCATCCGATCCATCGACGGTGCTGTTCCACGCGCTCGGTGCCTGGCGAATCTCGCCGGCTTTCCACGACCTGCTCTGGAATCCAGCCTTCGTCGTGCCCGCGTCGCAGCTGTTGGACGGACCGGTTCGCTTCTGGCACGACCAGCTGTTCTGCAAGCCTTCTCGACACGGCGGTGTCGTCGCCTGGCACCAGGACTATTCGTATTGGACCCGCACCGAGCCAATGGCACACCTGACGTGCTGGATAGCGCTCGATGATGCGACGCGGGAGAACGGGTGCCTGCAATACGTGCCCGGCAGCCACCGGTGGAACCTGCTGCCGAGGACCGGGCTGGCGGGAACGATGGAGGCGATCGAGTCAGTGTTGACGGCGGAGCAGCGTGCCCGCTTCACTCCGGTTGCCGTCGAGTTGAAGCGCGGTCACGCCTCGTTCCACCATCCGTTGATGGTCCACGGATCGTCCGCGAATCGTGTCGGACCGGCCACGGCGCGGCACCGTCATCAACGTGGTCCGCGACGGCGTCCGTTCAGCGTCCGACGAACCGCTGCTCGAGGGCGTGCCGGCCGTTCCTGCGGCGCGCCGCTCGGCGGCCAGTTTTTTCCGCTGCTGTTCGATCCGGGCCGCCCCGATCGTCGGAAAGCTGCTATGCCCTGGTGTCTTTCGGCGTCACGCGACGGATGCGGGAGCTCGAATTCGTCTCGCGCGCGGGGCCAAGCGAGTCCACATTCTGCGGCCCGTCCTGGGCCGCGAACTCGCGACATCCTGACAGGGGGCGTTGCCGGCCTTGCAATGGGATTCGGTCTCTAGTCAGCTCGTCAGCACAAATCCCGTCCGATTGCGGCCGGCGGGCCGTCCTGACGGCCGCGTTTCTCGCGCTGATGCTGCTCGTCGGCGCGGGTGCGTGCTGGGGGCCGGCGCGCCGCGCGCTGGCGGTGGATCCGATCGAGACGATGCGTCAGGAGTGACCCTAGACTAGCGACTCTCAGCGGGCGCGCTTCGCAGGATCGCGACCGGCACGGTCTCGAACAGCTGTCCCACGAAGACCCAGTGCTGCGAGCCGCTCGAGACCGGGCGGATTTCGGCGCCCGTGATGCGCATGCCGGAACACGCGATCCCCCAACGCATCCGGCAACAAGATGCGAGATGTCATCCAGGCTCCGCCGCCGATCGGGAACGCCGATACCGCGGGACGCGGATCGTTAACGGGACGCGGATCTAACGGATCGTTCACGGGACGCGAAAAGAAGATCAGACGGATCGCTGACGGGACGCGGATCAGACGAATCGCTCACGGGACGCGGATCTCCTTCGCGCGCTGACGGTGAACGGGCGAACAACTCAGGGTAGACCAGCTGTGCGACCAGTCGCGGCACGACAACGATCACCGCATCGTCGCCGCGCGTGCGCGCGAAGGCGACGACGTTGGCGTTCACGGTCAGCTCGACTGAGAGAGGCACGTAGTCGCCGGAGAGAAACAGGTCCGGCAATTCTTTCCTCAGGCGAAGTCCTGCGGCGGTCAGCAGGAGTTTGATTCTTCCGTCGCGCCATTCCTGGAGCAACAGCGCGATGCGACGCGCGCGCTCGTCCACGTCCAGTTCGAAGAGCGGTTCGAGCTCGGACAGGTACTGTTGCCTGATGGCGAAGTTGACGGGGCGCCGATTGTCGGGATCGACCAGGTTGAGATCCCAGAGCTCTGTGCCCTGATAGAAGTCGGGGACGCCGGGGGCACCGATCTTGATCGCGGTCTGTGCCAGTGAGTTGATGGCGCCGAGGAGCGCGATCCGTTGCTGAAAGGGCAGGAACGCCGAGAGGAACCGGGTAGCACCGGCTCCCGTGAGCACGCGCTCGACAAACCGGATCACGGCGTTTTCGTAGTCATCGTTCGGCGTGAGCCAGCTGGTATGAAGCTTGGCCTCCTTGACGGACTTGATCATCGCCCCCTTCACGCGCTCGACGATCTCGGCGTGTCCGGCATCAGGCTTTGCGATCTTGGGGTCTGCCGCAAATGGCCACACACCCGCCAGAAGCTGGTAGAAGCGATACTCATCGTTCCGGTCGGGAGCCGGCTCGCCGTCGACCATCGCTCGTTGAGCGCGGTTGATGCGCATCCACCGCGAGACGTTGCGCGCCCATTCGTCGGGGATTTCGGAAATCACGTTGATGCGCGCGCGAACGTCTTCGCCGAGCTTCGTGTCGTGCGTCGCCGTCGCGAGCATCTCGAACGGCCAGCTCCGCAGCCTCTCGAGACAGGACTGGTGAAACTCGTCGACGCGCCGGCCGAAACGCTCGGGATCGCCGCCGACTTCATTGAGTGACAGGAGCAGGTTGTAGCGGTAGAACGCCGTGTCTTCGAGGCCCTTGGCCTGCACCGGCCCGGTGTATTGCTGCAGTTTCATGGCGAAGCGCAAGCGTTCCTGGGCTTCGTCGACGCTTGCGGGCGGATAGCCTTCGCGACGTTCACCGGCCGACTCGGTCGAGGTGTCCGAAGGCCCACGCGTGAGAATGACCTCGAGAAGGAAATCGAAGAGCGACGACTCCATGGCCGGGTTCCGGCGTCGCGCACGCGCCACCGCCTGAACCACGACACCGCGGTCCTCAGGGGTCCAGCCTTGCTCGTCCACGTAAGTGCGATAGACGGGGAAGCAGGCGACGACTTCGGCGATGGCATCGCGAAGACTGTCGAGGGTGAAATCACGCGAGCGGCGATTGCTCTCGCCGATTCGATCGAGGGCGTGGGCGAGGACGTTGAGCTCGCTGGCCATGGCCGTTTCCATGATCAGCCGCTTGCTGTCATACAGCACGTCGTCGAACGATTCCAGACGGCCGGTCAACTTTGCGTACGCGCGGCGCATGCGGCGCACCTGCGTGCTGTTCACGAACAGGCCGTTGACTTCGTTGAGGAAGTTGTAGCCGGACGTGCCGTCGACCGCCCAACGTGTCGGCAGCGGCTCATGCCCGGAGAGAATCTTCTCGGCGACGACATATATCGGTCGCCACGGCCGTGAAGATGCCTCCACGGGCTCGAGCCCTCGGGCGCGTCCGGCCAGCTCCTGCAGCATCGCGAAGTATTTCAGCGGATCGAAGAGCCCGTCGGGGTGATCGATTCTGATGCCCTGGACGCTGCCGTTGGCGATGAGTTCGCCGAGAAGCTTGTGCGTACTGTCGAAGACCTTCGGGTCTTCGACACGCAGCCCGGCCAGCGTGTTGACGTCGAAGAAGCGCCGGTAATTGATCTCGTGCGACGCCGTCCGCCAGTACGACAGGCGGTAGGCCTGCGACTCGAGCAGCTCGTGGAGCGCGTCGAACGTTTCCGGCCGGCCTGGCTGACCGTTGACCTCGCGCACGACCGACTCGATGTGTTCGCGGATGACCGGCGATTCGGCGACGAGGCGAGTGAGCCTGGCGCGGGCGACCTCCTTCTCGCGCTGTCGGTCGGCGATCTGCTCGGCCACCTGCGCCGTATACGCCGGCATGTTTTCGAGCGACGAGATGATGCTGAGGAACTCATGCAGCTGAAGACTGTCCGAGCCGAGCACGGCGGTCAGCGGTTCGATCGCGCGTCGATACACGCGCGGTGCCTGACGGGGGTTGACCGGCAGTTCATGCTCGAAATAGTGGAGCACGAGCACGCCATCGCGGAACGCCAGCTGCAGGTCACCGCTTTCCAGCACTTTCCCGTACTGATCGCCCAGAATCGGCAGCAACAGCTTTGCGTGCAGCTCCGTCTTGACTGGCGTCCAGTCGATGTCGAAAAAGCGCGCCGCCGGAGCGCTCGGGCCGTTTTCGAGCACATCTCGCCACCAGGCGTTGACTTCGACACCAATCCCCATGTGATTCGGCACGAAATCCACGACGTGGCCGAGGCCGAGCTCGCTGAGGCACGCGACGAACCTGGTGTGCGCGGTCGCGCCGCCGAGCTCGGGATTGATCTCGTTGTGGTTGCAGACGTCGTAGCCGTGGGTGCTTCCAGGCTCCGCTGTGAAATAGGGCGACGTGTAGCAGGCACCGACGCCGAGCGCTGCCAGGTAGCCGGCGATGTCCTCCGCGGCGCGGAACGGAAAGTCCCGATAGATCTGCAGGCGATACGTACTGACTGGGACGTAGCGCGGGTCGTTACCGGTCATGGGCACGCTCCGCGCGACGTCTGCGATTTCAGGATGATCGCTCCAGGCCTCGCAAACCGGATTCTGTACTGTCCGGCAGTCGTCGAGACATCGATCGGGCGAGGGTCGCTGACGAATCGGGGTAACTCTGTCGTCAACAGCACCTCGGCATCCGGATCGAACGTCGAGCCGTCGAGCCGCACATCGACCTGGCCCATGCCGCGCAGCCGGACGACAATGCCAAAAACCACATCGTGGTCAGCGCGGCGGACCACGATGGTGTCGTCATCGAGCGCCTCGGCATCCTGAAGCACGGCGCGGCTCGCCTGAAGTGCGGGCTCTCGGCCGCGAAGCGCGAGGAGCTCGCGGTACAAAGCGAGAACCTGCGCATGCCCGTCAAGATCGCGCTCGTCCCATCGCAGTCTGCTGGCCTCGAACGTGCGGGCAGCCTGGGGATCGGGAATGCGTCCCCGCGCATCCGGTGCCGAGAACTCCGGGAAGTCTCGAAACTCGTTTCGCCTGCCGTCAGTGACCATCCGGCCGAGACCCGGCTCGAGATCGGTAAAGAATTGGAAAGGCGTCGTAGCGGACCACTCCTGACCCATGAATATCAGCGGTGTCATCGGGGCCGTGACAAGAAGGACGCTCACGGCTCTCCACGTGGCCTGATCCAGTTGATGATGCAGGCGATCTCCCAGGGGCCTGTTCCCGACCTGATCGTGATTCTGCAGGCATATCACGAACCTGAACATCGGGATCGCTGATGGATCTGTACCGCGATTCTTCTTCAAGTGCTTCGACGGCTCACCAGCGAACAGCCATCCCTGCCTGACCGTCGTGACCAGCTCGCCAACCGTGCCGTTGAAATCCGCATAGTAGCTATCCTTGTCACCGGCGACCATGCTGCGGATCGTGTGGTGAAAGTCGTCTGCCCAGACGCCGTCGAACCCCCAGCCGCGCTCGGTGTCGTCGCGAACGATCTCGTTGAGGTTCCGGTAGTCCTCTGCATGCAGGACGACCGCACGCGGCGACGCGGCGCGGACCGCGTGCGAGAACCCACGCAGGAAGGGAACCCGTCCATCGTCGAGCATCGCATGCGTCGCATCCAGCCGCAGTCCGTCCAGGTGATACTCGCGAATCCAGTGGACGGCGTTGTCGACGATGAAACGCCGCACGCCCGCGTTGCCTGGTCCGTCGAGATTGACCGCGGCGCCCCACGGCGTCGTGCGTCGCGGGAGCAGGTACTGCGGATTGAACTTCGGGAGGTAGGCTCCTTCGGGACCGAGGTGGTTGTAAACGACGTCGAGGATGACGGCGAGGCCGAGTTGATGCGCGCAGTCGACGAGTGCCCGCAGATCGTCCGGTCGACCGTAGGCGCGCGACGGGGCATACAACGCTACGCCGTCGTATCCCCAGTTTCGCGAGCCGGCGAAGTCAGCGATCGGCATGATTTCAATTGCGGTGACGCCGAGATCGCGGAGATACGGCAGCTTCTCGCGGACGCCTGCAAACGTTCCAGATTCTGAAAAGGTACCGGTGTGGAGCTCGTAGACGACCAGTTGCTCTGCCGGGACACCTGCCCACGATCCGTCGTGCCACTCGTAGGCAGAGGGATCGATCAGCTCGGACGGCCCATGAACGCCGAGCGGCTGGAATCGTGACGCCGGATCGGGTAGCTCTGGGCCGTCGTCTATGCGGTAGCTGTAATGCTGCCCGGCATGAACGCCGCGCACCTCGAGTTCCCACACGCCATCGTCTGCTGCCACCATCTCGCCCGACCGCGCGGCCGATCCTGGTCCGGCGTGCAACACAATCGTGAGCTTCGCTGCGCCCGGCGCCAGGACGCGGAAACGCGCGCCGCCCGGCACGCAGAACCCGCCGAATTGAGATAAGAGCGTCAAGTCCGTTGTCCGTAGTTCGTGCTTCGTTGAAACGCCGCGTCGCGCGACCTACAGCAGGTCGAAGATTCCCCAGAGCGGAATGCGAACCCAGTCGGGGCGGTTGTTGAGCTCGTAGTTCAACTCGTACAGCGCCTTGTCGAGCATGAAGAACCGGAGCAGCATCTCGCGCTGCGTGGGATCGGCGGGCAGGAAGAGTGCCCCTTGCGTTCCGGTCAGATACGCGCGGAGGAACGCGCCGCACGTCCAGGTTTGCCAGATGCGCGCCCAGGGCTCCAGCCGCGCGAACTCGTCAGGCCTGGCCGACGCGTGTGCGAAGAGTCCAGCGTACGCCGCATAGCTGAAGGAACGCAGCATGCCGGCGACATCTTTCAACGGCGACTGCTTCGCGCGTCGTTGCGGCAGCGGTCGCGCGGGCTCGCCCTCGAAATCGAGAATGTAGAAGTCTCCCTCGGCCCAGAGCACCTGGCCGAGATGGTAGTCGCCGTGAATGCGGATCTTGGACGACGTGAACTCGAAGGCGGGTCCGTGCTTCACCACTTCTAGCAGACGCTCGCGCGACATGACCAGTTCGCGCGCGCGTTCGGCGACATCTGAGGAGAGACCAGGCGAAGGCGTATCCGCTTGACGCGTCACGAGCTCGAGCGTTTCGAGCGCCTTGTGCGCCTGCGCCATCGCGTCGGCACTGACCAGCGCAAGGTCCTCGCGTGAAAAGGGCTCCGGTGCAAACGACGGATCGCTCGTGTCGCTCGCAAGCGCGAGATGCATGTCGGCGGTGCGCCGTCCAAGGATTTCAGCGGTGCGCAGGAAGCCGCTCATGACGTCGAGCACGCGCTTGGGCGGTTCGGTGGTCGCCAGCCTGTTGAGAAGCGACGGCGGCGGCAGTCGAGGGGCGTCTCGTCCTTCGACCTGGTCGTAGAAGCGGCTCAGTTCGTCGGTTGCATGGGTCCAGCCGTCACCCTGACTCTCGACGAGCTGCTGCATCATCCCCAGGGTCGCCGGCTTGCTCTCCTGCCCCTTCATATTCGAGTGCGCCGGTCACAGCCGGTACTCTGTCGAATCCGATCTTTTCGGTGAGCTGCCGCCCGATTTCGTAATCAGGGTTGATGCCCGGCTGGATTCGTCGAAACAGCTTCAGGATCGAGTGTTCGCCAAACACGATGGACGTGTTGCTCTGTTCGGCTGACATCCGCGTCACCCGCAACGGCGATTCGAGCGTCCGCCGCAGTCGCCGCAAACGCCATCGTCTGCGCCGTGCGCACCACTCCGCGCTTGGTGCGAATCTGTTCTTCACGCTCGATGGCGTCGAGAAGGGTGCGGCCAAACCGATCGTCCACCCACGCGTCGAACACCACGCCCTTGCGAGCGCCGGTCAGGTTGGCGAGGATCACGTGCGGAGACCGTTCCTCCAGTCCTTTCGCCTCGGCCGAAGGGCACATGGCCAGCGGCAGGAAGTAACGCTCGCGATCGCCCTGATCGAAATCCACGTCGACGAGCGTCAGGAAGAGCGGTTGCGCACCGCGTCGCAACAATCCCCAGTCGACGAAGCGCGCCGATCGGGCGGCGCGCGCCTTCCCCCGAACCAGCGCTGTCGTTGCAGGAAGGGCAGGAGCAGGTCGCGTTCGATGAGGGTCCGCACGTTGCCGTCGAGCAGCGTGTCCCAGGCCGCGCCGACGAGCAGGCCCGGCGCCTGCGGAACCCCGGTGGACGTTTCGGGCGCCGTGCGAGCCGTAATGGCGGGCGCCGATTGCAGGAGGCGGAACCAATAGAACGCGTACGGGCCCAGCGTGAGGAAGTAGGGCAGTTCGCCGATGCGCGGGAACTCCGTGAGCCCGAGCATTTCCACCGGAATCATGCCGCGAAATCGACTGAGATCGAGCTCGGCGGGTTGAACCGTGCGCGACAGGTTCGCCACGCAGAGGATCGTCTCGTCCTGGTGACTGCGAACGTACACGAGCACCTTCCGGTTCTGTGGCGAGAGGAACTCGATACTGCCGCGGCCAAACACCTTGTGCTGCTTGCGCAGGCCGATCATCCTCTTCATCCAGTTCAGGAGCGAGAACGGTGAGCGCTCCTGCGCCTCGACGTTGATGGCCTGATAGCCGTAAACGGGATCCATGATCGGCGGCGCGAACAACCGGGCCGGATCCGCGCGCGAGAACCCGCCGTTGCGATCGCCGGTCCACTGCATGGGCGTGCGGACACCGTTGCGATCGCCGAGGTAGATGTTGTCGCCCATGCCGATCTCGTCGCCGTAGTAGATGACGGGCGTGCCCGGCAGGGAAAACAGCAGGCTGTTCATCAACTCGATCCGCCGCCGGCTGTTCTCCATCAGCGGCGCGAGGCGCCGGCGGATACCAACGTTGATCCGCATCTGCGGATCAGCCGCATACGCCTGGTACATGTAGTCGCGTTCTTCGTCGGTCACCATTTCGAGCGTGAGCTCGTCGTGATTGCGGACGAACATCGCCCACTGGCAGTTGTCTGGAATTTCCGGCGTCTGGCGGAGGATCTCGACGATCGGATGACGGTCCTCCTGTCTGACGGCCATGAACATCCGCGGCATCAGCGGGAAGTGAAACGCCATGTGACACTCGTCGCCGTCACCGAAGTACGGCCGGACATCGGCGGGCCACTGGTTGGCCTCGGCGAGGAGCATGCGATCGGGATACGACGCGTCGACTTCGCGTCTGATGCTCTTCAGGACCTGGTGCGTCTCGTCGAGGTTCTCGCAGATCGTGCCGTCGCGCTCGATCAGGTACGGCACGGCGTCGAGGCGCATGCCGTCGACGCCGCGGTCGAGCCAGAAGCGCATGACCTTGACGACCGCCGCGATGACCTCCGGATTGTCGAAGTTCAGATCCGGCTGGTGATGAAAGAACCGGTGCCAGTAGTACGCCTTGGCCGTGTCGTCCCAGCTCCAGTTGGAGGTCTCGGTATCCGTGAAGATGATCCGCACCCCTTCGTATTTCTGAATGGTTTCGCTCCACACGTAGAACTCACGCTCTGGCGATCCGGCCGGCGCGCGGCGCGCGGCCTGAAACCAGGGATGCTGATCGGAGGTGTGGTTGATGACCAGCTCGGTGATGACGCGGATGTTGCGCCGGTGTGCTTCGGCGATGAAGTTGTCGAAGTCAGCCAACCTGCCGTAGCTCGGATGGATATTCTCGTAGTCGGCAATGTCGTACCCGTCGTCTCGCAACGGTGACGGATAGAACGGCTGCAGCCAGAGCGCGTTGACGCCAAGCGATTGCAGGTAGTCGAGCTTCTGCGAGAAGCCGGCAAAATCCCCGACGCCGTCGTTCGTGCTATCGAAAAAGGCGCGAACGTGCGCCTGATAGACGATGGCGTCCTTGTACCACAGCGGGTCATCGCGTTCGATCATGTCTCGGCCGTCAGTAACTGTTCGAGGGTTCTTCCGGAAGCGGCTTCAGCAGCTGCACGTGGAGGATGTGCCCCATGCGGCCCGGCGGGTCGAGGCGTACGTAGTTCGATTCGCCGCGCCACAGATAGCGCTCGCTGGAGAGGAGGTCGACGACCTCGAATGACGCGTTCGACGCCATTCCCCAGGCCGGCAACGGCAGTTTCACGAAGCCGTGCTGCATGCCGCCGGGATCGAGGTTCACGACGACGACGACCAGATCTGCCCCGTCTTCGGATCGCTTGCTGTAGCAGATCAGATTCGGGTTGTCGGTGTCGTGAAAGCGCAGTCCCCAGTCCCGCTGCAGAGCCGGATGTTCGCGACGGATTTCGTTGACCCGCGCGATCAGCTCTGTGAGAGCGCCCGCCTGATCGAAGTGTCGAACCCGGATCTGATACTTCTCGGAATCGAAATACTCTTCGCTGCCGTCGCGCAGCGGTACGTGTTCGGCCAGTTCGAATCCGCTGTAAATGCCATAGTTCGCGCCCAGCGTCGCCGCCAGAATCAGACGTGTGTCGAACGCGGGACGTCCACCTCGTTGAAGGTACGCGTGAAGAATGTCCGGTGTATTGGCAAAAAGATTGGGACGAAGGTATTCGCGCACGTCCGTTTGCGTGAGCTCGGTGAAGTACTCGGTCAGCTCAGACTTGGTGTTTCGCCAGGTGAAATAGGTGTAGGACTGCGAGAAACCGCTCTTGGCGAGAAACTTCATGACTTTCGGCCGCGTGAACGCTTCGGAGAGAAAGATGGTGTCCGGGTGCTGCCGCTTCAGATCGTCAAGTGCCCACTGCCAGAACGCGGTACGGCTTCGTATGAGGGTTGTCGACCCTGAAGATGGTTACGCCGTGCTCGATCCAGAATTCCACAATCCGTTTCAGCTCGGTCCACAGCGCCTGCCAGTCCTCCGACTCGAAGTTGAACGGGTAAATGTCCTGATACTTCTTCGGCGGGTTCTCCGCGTACTTGATCGACCCATCGGGACGTCGGCGGAACCATTCCGGGTGCTCAGCAACGTAAGGATGGTCTGGCGAGACCTGGTATGCGAGATCGAGGGCGATCTCGAGTCCGAGCGTGCGAGCCGTCGTGACGAACCGATCGAAATCGTCGATCGACCCGAGGCCCGGTTCGATGGCCATGTGCCCGCCAGTCTCGTTCCCAATCGCCCACGGGCTGCCGGGGTCGTTCGGCCCGGCTTCCAGCGTGTTGTTCGGTCCCTTGCGGAAGCTGCGGCCGATAGGATGGATCGGCGGCAGATACAGCACGTCGAAGCCCAGGTCGGCAACATATCGCAGGCGTTCCGCGGCTTCCGCGAACGTCGCGCTCCGCGACGGATCCACTCCGGCCGAGCGCGGGAACATCTCGTACCATGCGCCAAACCTTGCGCGCTCCCGTTCGACAACGACTTCCAGGACGCGGTCGTAGCGCGTCGCCCGATCCCTGCCAGGGCGGTTGGCCATCAAGTCCGCGAGCTCGTCGGAGAGCCCGACCGAGACGCGTTCCTCGTCTTCCGTGCGCGCGTCTTCCAGCGCCGCCGCGAGTTCTTCGAGCGATTGCGCGTCTGTCGCGTCCGCGGCCAACCGCTCACCCGCACGACGAGCCGCCTCGCGAACGATCGTGGCGCCTTCAATCAGCTCGTTACCGACCGCCTGGCCCGCCGCGAACTTCTTTTCGATCTCGTGACGCCAGGTGCCAAATCGATCGATCCATCCCTCCACGCAATACTCGTATCTCCCAGTTCCTCAACCGTAAAGCGCCCCTCCCAGCGATCGTTCTCGACCGGCAGCATGGGGACTTCATGCCAGCCTGAGGCGCCGGCCTTTCTGAAGAGCAGGACGGCTGCAAGCACGTCGTGACCGTCCGCATGAATGTCCGCGCTGACAATGACCCGCTCGCCGATCGAACGCTTGATCGGAAACCGTCCGCAATCGACCTCCGGGCGCACCCGCTCGATCGCGACGCGTCGCAGCCCGTCAGTTCGGTCATTCCATCGCCTATCGCCATTGCCTAAGGCACGCTGCACAATGCACCGTGCATGTCGTCTATTACATGTCCCAGTCCCTGCGCACGTGCAGTTTCAGGGCGGCCATCGATTGTGCGCGAAGCTGATAGCGATCGCCGGCGCGCATGCCGACGTGGCGACTGCGTCGGCTCCGCCGTGTCCATCAGCGTCTGCCACCGCTCGAGCGGCGAGGTCGGCGGCAGGACGAAGGCGACAGGTTCCGGCCCGCCGTTGAGAAGGAGCAGCAGCGTGTCGCCGACGACCCGCTCGCCCCGTTCGTCGAGCTCGTCGATCGCGTCGCCGTTGAGCCGCACGCCGAGACAGCGAACGTCCGGCGAGTTCCAGGTGTCGTCCTTCATTTCCCGCCCCGACGGATCGAGCCATGCGATGTCGAGCACCTCGGCGCCTCGAATCCGCCGCCCCTGAAAGAATTTCCGCCGTCGCAGCACCGGCTGTTCCTTCCAGATGCGGATCACGCGCCGCGCAAACTCGAGGAAACCCTTCTGCGACGGCGTCAGTTCCCAGTGCGTCCAGCTGATCTCGTTGTCCTGACAATAGGCGTTGTTGTTCCCCTGCTGCGTGCGGCCGACCTCGTCGCCGCCGCTGATCATCGGGACGCCGATCGAGAACATCAGCGTGGCGAACAGATTGCGGCGTTGCCGCTCGCGGAGTTCAAGGATGCGCGGATCGTCGGTCGGCCCTTCGACGCCGCAGTTCCAGCTCAGATTGTGGTTCTCGCCGTCCTGATTCCCCTCGCCGTTAGCCTCGTTGTGCTTGTCGCGAAAGCTCACGAGATCCGCCAGCGTGAAGCCGTCATGCGCGGTAATGAAATTGATGCTCGCGTACGGCCGCCGCCCGCTCTGTTCGTAGAGATCGCTGCTGCCCGAGAGACGCGTGGCGAGCTCGGAGACCGTGCCGCGGTCGCCGCGCCAGAACCTCCGCACCGCGTCCCGGTACTTGCCGTTCCACTCGGTCCACTTGGTGGGGAAGTTGCCGACCTGATAGCCGCCTTCACCGAGGTCCCACGGCTCGGCGATCAGCTTCACCTGCGACAGCACGGGATCCTGATGAATGATGTCGAAGAACGCACCGAGTTTGTCTACAGCATGCAACTCACGAGCCAGTGCACTGGCCAGGTCGAAGCGAAACCCATCCACGTGCATCTCCAGGACCCAGTAGCGCAGACTGTCCATGATGAGCTGCAGCACGCGCGGGCTGCGCATGTTCAGCGTGTTGCCACAGCCCGTGAAGTCCTGGTAGTAGCGCGGATTGTTGGGCAACAGCCGGTAATACGAGCTATTGTCCACACCGCGGAGCGAGAGCGTCGGGCCGAAGTGGTTGCCTTCCGCCGTGTGGTTGTAGACGACGTCGAGGATCACTTCGAGGCCGGCGGCATGAAGCGCGCGGACCATCATCTTGAACTCGCGGACCGCTTCGACGGGGGTGGCCGGCGAGGTGAACCTGATGTCGGGCGCGAAGTAGGAGAGGGTGTTGTAGCCCCAGTAGTTGCGCAGACCCTTCTGCGCGAGATGCCACTCGTCGCTTTGATGGTGCACGGGCATCAACTCGACTGCCGTGACCCCGAGGTTGACCAGATGCTTCAGCGCGGGTTCTGACGCCAGGCCCAGGTACGTGCCGCGAAGATGCTCGGGCACCAGCGGATTGAGTTGCGTGAACCCCTTGACGTGCAGTTCGTAGATCAATGTCTCGTGCCACGGCGTGCGCGGCCGCCGATCGTCGCCCCAGGTGAAGGCGTTATCGACCACCGCCGCGAGCGGTGCGTAGGGGGCCGTATCACGGTCGTCGAAGCGTGGTGTCGTCGCCGGAAACGACGTGAAATCCGAACAGCGAATCGTGCCAGCGTGCCGCACGTCCGACGACCTTGGCGTAAGGATCCATGACCAGCTTGTGCGGATTGAAGCGGTGGCCCAGGTGCGGTGCGTAGCGGCCGTGCACGCGATAGCCGTAGAGCTGACCTGGGTGCACGTCGGGCAAGTACCCGTGCCAGACCATGTCCGTCTGTTCGGGCAGCGGAATGGTCAGCGACTCCATTTCAGCATCCAGCGAGTCGAAGAGGCACAACTCGACGCGCGTGGCGTGTTCTGAAAAGATCGCAAAGTTGACGCCGACGCCGTCCCACGTGGCGCCGAGTGGGTAAGGTGAGCCGGGCCAGACGCGAAGAATGTTCTTTGGCACAGAAATCGTATTGTAGATTGACGACACGGCGCCGATGCATCAACCCAATCCAGCCCGGCTGGATCTCCTCCGTCGATGGGCCGTCCTCCTGGACAGCGCGTTCCGCGTGCCGGGCACCAATTTCCGGTTCGGCGTCGATGCCATCCTGGGCCTGGTCCCCGGTCTCGGCGATCTGTCCGCTCCGATCTATGCCGCGTTCATCCTGATGACCGGCTTCCGCATGCGCGTGCCGATGATCGTCATGCTGCGGATGGTCTTGAATGCCGGGCTGGACATGCTGATGGGGCTCGTGCCGATTCTCGGCGACGTCGGTGATGTCTTCTGGAAGGCCAACCTGCGCAATATGAGCCTGCTGGAGCGTCACGCCCGCCCGGGAGTGCCACCCCGGCGCGGCGACTACATCTTCGTCGGCCTCTGCCTGTTGCTCGTTTTCCTGATCGCGTTGACGCCCTTCGTCATCCTGATCTGGCTGCTGACGCGCTTTTCGCTGATCTGAGGGGTTCACACGGGGGTTCAGACGGGGGTTCAGACGAGGATTCACCGGCGGTTCAGACGAGGTCAGCCCAAGGTTCACCCGAGGGTTCACCGATCGAGCGGTTCACCACGAGGGTTCACCGCGAGGGTTCAATCCAGGACGTTCGAACGTGCTTCCCCATCGCAACCGCTGCGACATCCTGCTAATCCACGATAATCCCGTTCCGTGCCAATCCCGTAATCCGCGTCCCGTTTCTAATCCCGTCAATTCGCGTCCCGTGTCAATCCCAGTGATCCGCATCCCATGTGATCCGCGTCCCGTGAGCATCCGCGGTTAGGAGCGACGTGTGAACGACGGCCCCAGGAACACCGCGTTGAAGAACATTCGCAGCGTCGACATCTGCGTCGCGCGGAAATTCGGATCCTCCGCGAACAGGATGACGTTGCCGCGGCCGGCTGGCTCGACCCACGCAAACAGGGTCCGCGCCATCGCATTCTGAACCTCGGGCCACATGAACCCCGCCAGCTTGACGTTCGCGGCGTCCGGAAACGCCGCTGCGTTCTGCGCGGTCCGGCTGATGGTGAACGAGTAGTTCGATTGCACGGTGGCGGCGGTGTCGCGGTCGTACCCGAAACCGAGGAAGTGCTGCGGATCGACCTTGACGCGCAGAATGGCGCCTGGCGTACGGGCGAGGTCGATGTCGCGAGTGAGCGCGGCCGGCTGAGCCGCGTCGGCGCTCGAGTCCTGAGACGGCCGCTGAGAAGGCGCCTCGGCAGCCTTGCTGGTCGCCGTGTTTTTCTCGACTGCCGAATCGGGTTTGGCAGGTGGCTGCTCGAAGAACAGACGGATCGACGCCTGGTCCCGCTTCAGCGTACTGTTCGTCCACTCCACGCCCTTCCTCGTCGCCAATGCTGCGGCGCCTTTGATGAGCACGACGGTGCCGCCGTCCTGCGTCCACCGGCGCAGCCTCGAGAGTCCCGCGTCACCGAGCGTCTCCTGATAGGCCGCGGGTGACCCATTCGGAAGGATGATGGCGTCGTAGCGAGAGAGGTCAGCGTTTCGGATCATGTCGGCCCTGATCGCCGTGAAGGGATAGCCCAAGTCGCCGTTCGAGCGTGAACCACGTCGCGCCGTACGAACGGTCGTCGGTCGGCTCGTCCGTGATGACGGCAACTCGAGGCTTGACGAGTTCGACGACCGGGTCTTCACCGAGATCTGCGCCGCTCTGCACGCGCGCCGAGTCGAGACGATAGATCAACGGCTCGGTGCCGCCTCCGGAGAGCTGATCGATCCGGGCATGGAGAGTCTCCGGGTTGCGTTCGACACGGACGATGACCGAGCCTCGCGGAAACTGCTGATTGGCCACCGTGAATGGCTCGGTCGCGACGGTCACGTTGAACCCCTCGCGCAGGAGCTGCGCGACAGTTCGCATTCCGGCTGACGAATCGCTCTTGAAGGCATACGCATAGCGAGCCTTGCCCGGCTGGGACATGGTGCTGCCAACCGTGCCGGATCCGGGTGACGCGACGCGCGTCATGCCGCCTGGATCGACGGCGCTCTCCGACCAGAAGGCTTCGACGTCGTAGAGCAACGGAAGCGACCAGGCCGTCGTGTCGTAGAAGCCGTCGCGCGGTCGCTCGCCGACCAGTTCGGCTCGTTCTTTCTTCTTGCGTTCGTTCTCCAGGAACGCCTTCGTGAACCCCGGCTCGAGTTCCAGCAATGCTTTCGCGAGCCGTTTCTGTGGCTGGGCCATCGGCACGACATAGGTTCCGATTGGCACGTCGCGTGTGGCAGCCGAGCCGCCGAAATGCGCGACCGACCGGCCGGTTTTTGTGGCCGTCGTGGTCCGATAGACGTCGATGCGCTGACGCAGCAACAGATTCACGAGGTCGCGGATGCGCGCCTCGTCACGGCCGGGAAGCAGATAGACCGCCTTCATGTCTTCGGTCTGCCCCTCGCCGATGGCTGACTTCTTGTACTGGTAGAAGTCGCGAAGCCGCTGATCCTTGTTCGCCGCGGTCACTTTCAGCACCGCCATCGTGCCCGTGTGATGATGGACGACGCCGTCGCGCAAGGTCAGGATCGTTCTATCTTCGCGTTCCCACGCCAGCCCGCGGCTGCCGCCGCCGTCGGTCTCGAAGGTCATGCCGATGGATCCGTTCAGCGTGGGCCACGAGTCCCAGAACCCGGCGTAGAAGAGGTCGAATCTGCCGCGGCGGTAGTAGCTCCAGCCCTGACGGTCGAACGCGTCGCCGATTTCGTTGCCATATCGATTCATCCAATCGAGCTGGTTGGCTGTCACGTTCAGGTTGATTGCGTCGGCCGGCGGAGGGAAGAACATGTTCTTCGTCTGTCCGTGGTGATCCACGAACACCACCGGGTTCCATTCCGCGAACGCGCGGGCCAGCTGCTGCGTCTCGATCTGCGTCTGGAAGAACGCATCGCGATTGAGGTCGATCTGGAAGTGGTTATTGTTCGTGCTCATCCCCCACGGCGCGTTGTGTTCGGCCGCCTGGCGATCGGGTGATCCATGCGGCATGACCTGCACGCTGTTGAACCACGTGACGAAGCGTTCGTGGCTTTCGGGGTTGTGCGCAGGTGTCACGACGGTCACCAGCTTGTCGAGGATCTGCAGCGTCGTCGCATCGGTTCCGGCGGCGAGTTGATAGCTGGTCTGGATCGCCGATTCGAACGCGGCGGATTCATTGCCGTCGTTCGCGTGGTTCATCCACGCGACAGCAGGGAGTTCCGCGGCCAGGCGTCCGGCCTCGTCGTCGGTCGTCGTCCGCGGATCGGCCAGCTTCGCCATGCCGGCGCGGATCGAGTCGAGCCGGGCCAGGTTCGCGGGCGACGTGATCACGACGAGGTAGAGAGGCCGCTTCTCCTCTGACATGCCGTAGCGCAGGACACGGACTCTGTCGGATTTCTGAATGGCGGCGAGCCAGCGCTCGAGACCTGCGTAATCGGTGTGATACGTCCCGATCTCGTAGCCGAGCACCGACGCCGGCGTCGGGATCGCCGTGTTGTAGGTTCCGCCGGGGAAGAATTCGAACTGCTGTGCGTGCGAGGGTGCGAGGGCGCAGGCGAGCAGGAGAACCGGCAGTATTCGTTTGATCACGCCGTCAGAGCCTCCGGCGACAGAATACTCGAAGCGGCGAGCTACTCGCCGAGCAACTCGCCAATCGGTTGCAGCTCCTCGATTCGATCGCAGACGGCTTTCATCATCATGAGCATCGGGACGGCGAGCACGAGCCCCCAGACACCCCACACCCAGCTCCAGAAGATGATCCCGATGAAGATCGCGGCCGGATTGATGCTCGCGGCTCGCCCCATCAGCGTCGGCGTCAGCAGCCATCCCTCCAGTGTGGTGATCACCAGGGCAATCGCGGCGACCGAGAGTGCCATCTCGAACGTCCCGAACTGCATGTAGGCCACCAGCGTCAGAGCGCCGCTCACGACAATCGGGCCGAAATAGGGAATCGAGTTCAGCACGCCGGCCGTCAGACCCCAGACAACGGGCTGGTTCAGCCCCACCCACCAGAGCGCCACGGTGGTTGCCGCCGCGACAACGAGGCTCGTGAAGACCTGCACCAGCATGAAGCGCTCGATCTGATTGCCGATCTCGTCGACGATCTGCACCGTGATTCTCTTCTTGGAAAGCGTCGGCATGATTTTCACGAGCTTCCGTTTATAGAGATCGTCGGCGACGAGCAGAAAGTACGAGAGGAAGAGGATCATGACGGCCTGCGCCCCCAGGGCCATGGCGCCGGCCGATCCCCACATCAAATAGTCAGTGGCCCTGAACGGCTGCACAACCTGGACGCGCTGAATGCCTGCGGGATCGCGCTCTTGCGGCCCCGCGGCTTCCGCCGCCGTCTTGTCGATTTCCTTCGCCGCTTCCTGCAGCTTGTCGATGGGAGTTGGGGCGCGCGTGCGCCCTGCGCGCAGCGTGCTCCGTATCTGCTGCGCGGCCCGTGGGAGCTCTTCCACCACGTCCAGGGCGTCGTCGCGCAGCTGATAGAGTGAGTAGCCTGTTCCAAGAATCAGCGTCAGCAGAATCACCGCGGCGCCGATGGCGCGGTGAACTCTGATCTTCTCGAGGCGATCGACGAGCGGATCAAGCACGTAGAAAATGAGCGTGCTGAGGACGACTGGGATGATCACCGCTTGCGCGTAATGGAGAAAGAGCACGAACGCGATGGTCGCGATCACCGTCAGCGACAGATTGCGAATGTCGACGGGCATCCGGATGACCATCGGCTCCGGCTCGCCCGGCTCGCCGTCGCCCTCAGGCTTCACAAGGATGTCCGTGTCTGCTTTTCGCGACTCGAGGACCGTGATCTTGTTGTCGTCTTTCTTCGCCATACCCTCGGGCTCGCTAATGCACCGTCCTTGCCACCTGTGCAGGAATCTGGCACGTTGGTTCGATCGCCCCCGAAACGAGACTTTTTGCCGCCTGCATGAACGTTTCTGACTTCGATTTCTTCCTTCCGGATGAGCTTGTGGCTCAGGAAGCCGTCCCGCGAGGGCAGTCGCGACTGATGGTGCTCGATCGAGTGGACGGCAACGTCACACATGACACCGTCAATGCCCTGCCGTCGCGGCTGCGCGAGGGCGATCTGATCGCCGTCAACAACACGCGCGTCCTGCCAGCCAGGCTGCTTGGGAGACGCGTGCCGAGTGGCGGTGCGGTCGAGTGCATGCTGTTGAACCGCGTCGATCTTTCCAACCTCGCACCGGAGGTGCTCCATCGTTCCAAACTCGCACCGGAGGTGCTCGAGCGTGAGCCCGGCGCGACGGGCGCCGAGACGTGGATGGCGCTTGTGCACCCCGGTCAGAAACTTCGGCCTGGAGCCCGGATGCGCTTCGAGGGCGAGTCGGCGGAGTCAGGTGTACTGATTGGCGAAGTCCTCGAACAGCGGTTCCACGGCCGTCGAGTCGTCACGCTCTGGCCCGAAGGGCGGGGCAGCGTCGAAGAAATTGTCGACGCGATCGGTCACATCCCGCTTCCGCCTTACATCAAGCGCGACGACACGCGCGAGGATCGCGAGCGTTATCAGACCGTCTACGCGCGTGAGCGCGGGTCGGTCGCCGCCCCGACAGCGGGGCTGCATTTCTCAGAGGAGTTGATCGCACGAGTGAAGGCGCGTGGAGTCGAAGTCGTCGAGATCACGCTTCACGTCGGCTACGGCACGTTCAAGCCGGTGCGCACGAACGTGGTCGAGGAGCACGTCGTGGACTCGGAGCCGTACACGATCTCGAACCAGGCCGCGGATGCAATCGCGCAAGCCCGGCGCGAAGGCCGGCGTGTAATCGCCGCCGGCACGACGACGACGCGCGCACTGGAACAGGCGGCCCTCGACGGCGCCGGGCGCGTCAACCCCGGTCGAGGGGAGGCGTCGGTGTTCATCTATCCAGGCTTCCGCTTTCAGGTTGTAGACGCGCTGCTCACCAACTTCCATCTGCCGAAGTCGTCGCTGCTCATGCTCGTCGCCGCATTCGCCGGCCGCGAGCGGGTGCTGGCCGCGTATCAGGAAGCCGTGCGCCAGCGGTATCGGTTCTACAGCTACGGGGACGCGATGTTCGTACAGTGACCGCGAATCGGACGGATCGGACATCGGAAGATCGGAAACGCGCGCGTAGGGCTTCGCCGATTCCGATTCTGCGGGTGCGGCCCACGATTCTGCCGATTTCCGATTTCCGATCTCCGATGTTCCGATTATGCTGCACAGCCGTGCCATTCCCTTACGAAGACTTCGATCTCTCCGGCGTCCGGACCTACCCCCTGGCGTCGCGGAAGAGTAAAGCGAAGGCAGCGGATTTCGCGACGCCTTATCAGCCAGGGTCCGGCGTCGCGCGGATTGCTCGAGTCGTTACCCAACATTCTGGCAGCCGCGGACTTCACGGCGGTGGTCACGGCGATCAAGGAGGCGACTCTCGGTGGACGCGGCGTGCTCTGGGGGATTGGCGCGCACGTGATCAAGACCGGCCTGTCGCCGGTGTTGATCGACCTCATGGATCGCGGCTTCGTCTCCGCGCTGGCGATGAACGGCGCCGGGGTGATTCACGATTTCGAGCTGGCGCTCTCGGGCGCGACATCCGAGGAAGTGGAAGAGGCACTGGGGCCCGGGCGGTTCGGCATGGCGGACGAGACCGGCAGTCAACTCAATGCCGCGATCAATGAGGGCGTCGCCGGCGGGTTGGGCATCGGGCAGGCCGTGGGTCGCCGCCTCCGCGACATCAAACCGCCGCACGAATCACTCAGTTTGCTGGCGGCAGCCGCTCGGCTCGACATTCCCGTCACGGTCCACGTCGCGCTCGGTACCGACATCATCCACATGCATCCCGCCGCCTCGGGCGCCGCGCTCGGCGAGGGCAGCTTGCGGGACTTTCGCTACTTCGTTTCGAACGTGGCCAGGCTCGGACGCGGCGTTTACCTCAATTGCGGTTCCGCCGTCGTCCTTCCCGAAGTCTTTCTCAAGGCTGTCGCGCTCGCGCGCAATCGGGGGGTATCGCTCGACGGCCTGACGACCGTGAACATCGACTTCATGCGCCTGTACCGGCCGCAGACCAACGTCGTCTCGCGTCCAGTCGCTGGTATCGGCAAGGGCTATTCACTGGTCGGGCATCACGAGATCATGATCCCGCTGCTCGCTGCGGCGCTGATCGAGCCATGATCCAGCCCTAGAATCGGCGCGGCCCGTGCTGAATCGCCCGCCGAGACACGGTCGACGGACCACGAACCACGGCAACCCGTCGAGCGTCAGTTTGTTATAATCAAGAGTTCCTGCCGGTGTAGCTCAGTTGGTTAGAGCACGCGGCTCATATCCGCGGAGTCCGGGGTTCAAGTCCCTGCACCGGCACCATTTTGCTTCGCAAGAGGAATAAGGGAAGTCCTTCCTTGTTCCGTCTTCTCTATACATGTCGCTGCCGGACCGCGTTCTTCGGACCGTGCGCCAGTACGGGATGGTCCCGAAGGGTGGCCGTCTGCTCGTGGCATTGTCTGGAGGCTCGGACTCTGTTGCGCTGACGCTGCTGCTACGCGAACTCCAGGATCGTGGCGAGCTGGTCGTTGCCGGCATCGGTCATTTGAACCACGGGCTGCGCGCCGAGGCGCAGACCGACGAAGAGTTTTGTCGTGATTTGAGCGCGCGGCTTGGTGTGCCGTTTCATTCGACGACGGTCGATGTTCGCGCACGCGCGCACGACGAACACACCTCGATCGAGGACGCGGGCCGTTCCGCGCGCTACGCGTTCCTGGCTGCAGCCGCCGCCGCCGTCGGTGCGCAGGCGATCGCGACCGGCCACACGCTCGACGATCAGGCTGAGACGTTCCTCTTGCGTCTGATCCGTGGCGCCGGGCCGCGCGGCCTTGCCGGCATCTTTCCTGTTGCGGGGCAGGTTGTCCGGCCGTTGATCGAGATGCGGCGCGAGGATTTGAAGGCGTACCTGGCCGATCGCGGTCAGCCATTCTGCGAGGATGCGAGCAACCGCGACCTGACGTTTCCGCGTAATCGGATCCGTCACGAGCTGATTCCCGTCCTCGAGCGCGACTATTCGCCGAATATCGTCGAGGTTCTTGCCCGTGAATCGGCGATCGCCAGGGCGGATGAGGATTACCTGCAACAGAAAGCAATCGATTCTGCCGAAATGATCGTCTTAAGAAGTAGCAGTGGCGGAAACGAGCCAGATGGCCAGACCCGGATTGATGTCGAAGCGCTCAACGCGCTCCATCCCGCGGTCGCTTCGCGCGTCGCGCAACGGGCCCTGGCCGGCGTCTCGGATCGGTTCATCGGCTTCGACCATGTCCAGCGGTTTCTTGCCTTTGCCCGCGGCGACGCGCAAGGCAAGGGACGCTCGCCGGCCGAGCTGAGCCTGCCAGGTGTGCAGGCGCAGCGGCGGGGAGGCGCGCGCGTTGCGCTGGTCCGGGAGCGTCAGGAGCCCTTCTCGAACTCTTTTGAAATTCCGCTGTCTATTCCTGGAGAGGTCACACTCGCCGGCAGTGGGTGGACCATCTCTGCGGTAGATGTCGGCCCGGCTGTTTCCGGGGGCTCAGCACCCGGATCGTCGGCTATGTCGGTCCTGGTCAAGGGTGAGCACCTTGCCCTCCCGCTGACGGTTCGGACCCGTCGGCCTGGGGACCGGCTGCGGCCGTCAGGGTTGGGCGGCAGGCGGAAGAAGTTGCAGGACCTGCTCGTGGACCGGAAAGTGCCACGGGAGCAACGGGATTCGGTGCCTCTGGTCGTCGATGGCGACGGCCGGATTGTGTGGGTTGTGGGGCTGGCGGTGGCCGAGGATTTTCGCGTCACAGAGCCCTTACAAGGCGTGATACTCTTGATAGCAAGGCGGTTAGGAGGCCCAGGTTGAACTCGACCCTCAAGAGCTTGCTGTTCTGGATGGTCCTCGTCGTGGTCGGGGTCCTGATCTGGAACTTCTCTCATACGTTCCAGAAGAGTCCCGGGGAGATCCCCTTCTCGACCTTCCTCGACTACGTCGCGGAAGAGAAGGTCGTGAAGGTCCAGATCGTCGGAAACCGGATCAAGGGAACGATCACCGGTACGAACTGGAAATGGGAGCGAGCAGTTCCGCACGTACGCGCCGAACATGTACGAAGGCCTGCTCAACCAGCTCCGCGAGAAGAAGGTCGTTATCGAAGCTGAGGAGCCGACCGCCAGTCCGTGGGCGACGCTGCTGTACTCGTGGGCGCCAATCCTCCTCATGATTGGCTTCTGGATCTTCATCATGCGGCAGATGCAGAGCGGGGGGAACAAGGCCCTCTCGTTCGGGAAGAGCCGCGCGAAGCTGTCATCCAGCTCACAGAAGAAGGTGACCTTCAAGGACGTCTCGGGTGTCGACGAGGCGAAGGAAGAACTCCAGGAAATCATCGAGTTCCTGAAAGAACCCCAGAAGTTCCAGAAGCTCGGCGGCCGCATTCCCAAGGGCGTACTCCTGATGGGCCCCCCGGGAACCGGCAAGACCCTCCTGGCTCGTGCGGTGGCCGGCGAGGCCAACGTGCCGTTCTTCTCGATCAGCGGCTCCGACTTCGTCGAGATGTTCGTCGGCGTGGGCGCATCGCGCGTCAGGGACCTCTTCGAGCAGGGAAAGAAGAACGCGCCGTGCATCGTGTTCATCGATGAAATCGACGCGGTTGGCCGGCACCGGGGCGCGGGCCTCGGCGGCGGCCACGACGAGCGCGAGCAGACGCTGAACCAGCTCCTCGTCGAGATGGACGGTTTCGAGTCGAACGAAGGCGTCATCCTTGTCGCCGCGACGAATCGTCCGGACGTTCTCGATCCGGCCCTGCTTCGCCCCGGCCGCTTCGACCGACGCATCGTCGTCAATCGTCCCGACGTGAAAGGCCGCGAGGGAATCCTCGCCGTCCACACCAAGAAGATCCCGCTCGCCGACGATGTGAACATTCACGTGCTGGCGCGGGGCACGTCAGGCTTCTCCGGCGCGGATCTGGCGAACCTGGTGAACGAGGCGGCGCTCAACGCCGCGCGCTACAACCAGAAGGTCGTCCGGATGCAGGACTTCGAGTTCGCGAAGGACAAGGTCCTCATGGGCTCGGAGCGCCGGTCGATGATCATCAACGACGAGGAGAAGAAGGTCACGGCCGTCCACGAAGCCGGCCACGCGCTTCTCGCCGTCGTGCTGCCGCACGCCGATCCGGTCCACAAGGTGACGATCATCCCGCGCGGCATGGCGCTCGGCGTCACCATGCAGCTGCCGGTCGACGACAAGCACAACTACACGCGCGAGTATCTCCACGACTGGATTGCGATCCTGCTGGGAGGCCGGCTGGCCGAAGACATCACCTTCGGCAGCATCACCACCGGCGCCGGCAACGATCTCGAACGCTCGACGGAGATGGCGCGCAAGATGGTCTGCGAGTACGGCATGAGCGACGCCATGGGTCCGCTCACGTTCGGCAAGAAGGAGGAGCAGATCTTCCTCGGCCGCGAGATTGCGCAGCACCAGGACTACAGCGAGGATACGGCGATCCGGATCGATCAGGAAATCAAGCTGATCGTGACGACCAACTTCGAGCGTGCCCGCAAGCTTCTCGAGACCCACCGCGATGCCCTCAACCGGATCGCGGAAGAGTTGCTGGTGCGCGAAGTCCTCGACGCGGATCAGGTCAGCCGCCTTGTCGCCGGTCAGTCGCTCGAGGAGCACAAGCCGGCGGCTGCGGCCTCGACGCCGGCGTCGGAAGACGGAACCAGGCGTCCGACGAAGGATCGGCCGTCGATCGTTTCGCCGATTCCGCCGCTGAATAAGCCGATACCTCAGGAGTGACCGTTCACCTGTAGGCCCGACCTTTCAGGTCGGGCGTGCTGAATCCACCGCGTCGGTGATTCGAGCACGCCCGACCTGAAGGTCGGGCCTACACGTGTCGGCGTTCATGATCACCGTCCGGCGCCCATACATCGTTCCACTCCCTGGGCGCGCACCTCTCCTTCTCGGCCAACGGACCCTCGTCATGGGAATCCTCAACATTACTCCTGACTCGTTTTCCGATGGCGGGTTGCGGATGGATCCCGACCGAGCGGTGGCCGACGGTCTCGAGATGATCGCGAGGGGCGCGGACATTCTGGACGTCGGAGGCGAGTCCACCCGTCCGGGCTCTGAACCCCTTCCCGCTGCTGAAGAGATGCGTCGTGTGCTCCCGTGCATCGAGCGCCTGGCCGAGCGGGTCCCTGTTTCGATCGATACCTACAAGTCAGAGGTCGCACGGGAAGCCGTTCGCCGCGGCGCGACGATGATCAACGACATCAGCGGGCTGCTCTACGATCCCCGATTAGCCGACGTCGCGGCCGAGACGGGGGCGGCGCTCGTGTTGATGCATACGCGCGGACGTTCCCACAACATGTACGAGCACGCGGTCTACACCGATGTGGTCGGTGAGGTGCGCACGGAGTTACAGGGTGCAATCGATCGTGCGATCAACGCAGGCGTCCATCGCGAGGCCATCGTCGTGGACCCTGGCTTCGGCTTCGCCAAGAAGGCAATTCACAGCGTCGAGCTTCTGGGCAAGCTGTGCGAGCTGACGAGCCTGGATAGACCCATCCTGTCGGGGCCTTCCCGGAAGTCGTTTTTGAAACTCGCGCTGGGCGAACGGCTGCCACCTGACCGGGAGTGGGGAACGGCCGCCGCGGTGACGGCGAGCATTCTCGGCGGCGCGCACATCGTGCGCGTCCATGCCGTTCGAGAAATGGTCGACGTCGTACGAGTCGCGGATCTCATCCGTCACGTGTAGGCCCGACCTTTAGGTCGGGCGTGTGCGTATTACGATCAGGTCGACCGTGCGCGAACGACCCCCGCCCGTGCCGCACCTGGGCGCCACGCCCACAGGAGCCCGAGCACGAGAACCGCGCCAGCCAGACGCCGCGGCGGCGCCGCAAATACGATGGCGGCGTTGACAATGATCAGCAGGTAGAACGCGCGTGCGATCGAAGCCACGACCGGCGGGCGCGAGACGAACGATTTCGGGTTGATGCACCACCACGCGCTCTCGGCGAGCCAAACGGCGACGAACAGGTAATTGAAGTAGATCCCTCCGCCCCAATGAACTCCGTAGACGGCCGCCGTTTGAGCGGCTGTTGCCTCGACTGACGATTGATGGCTCCAGCCGTGCCGTAGGCCAAGCGCGAGCATCATGTGGATTGCGCACAGGATTGCCCCACCAAACCAGAGCCACGGCGTGCAGGCGCACGTGTTGCCGCCCGCTGCAATCGTCCGTTGGCCCAGCTGACCGACGACAAACAGCAGCAGTCCCAGCCAGATCGTGCCGTAGAGAACGAGATCGGCCGGAGTCATCTCGATTCTGATGGTGCTGCGGCCGGCATGGTGGGCGGCGAGGGCAGGCTGATCAGTAACCCGGCGACCGCAACACAAGCGATGATGCCTGCCAGCAGGCGGAACATCGGCGAGTAACTGCCCGACCTCTCGATCCCCCACGCCAGCAGCAGTGGACCCACGGCGGATGCGAGGACCGTCATCGCTTGAGCGGCTCCCTGGATGCGTCCGAGATCGCGACGGCCGAACGCTCGCGCCCAGACGCTGAAGAACAGCACCATGACGAGCCCGCCGCCGAGCCCCATGGCTGTCGCCCAGGCCATGACGTGTGTCAGTGTCGACACCATCGGTAAAGCCGCGACGCCGCCGGCAAGCACGCCCAATGAAACCGCGAGCAATAGGCTCAAGCTGACTCGGCGCGCGAGCCATCCGCCGATGAAGTTCCCGGCGAGAGCGGTGAGTGCAGTGACCACCAGCGATTGGTAGTAAGTGTCGGGACCGAACCCGCGCTCGGCGAGAATGGACTCGTTGAACAGGCTGATGCCAGAGGCGACGAGACCGTAGAGCGCAGTGCCAATGGCAAAAACCCAGAAGGCCGGGGTCGCCATGGCTACACGCCAGCTGTAGCCTGCCAGAACGACGCGATCTCCCTGGCCTCGAGTCACGGAGTCGACCGCCGTCGAGTTCTCTCCGTCGGGGCGAAGGCCACAAACCTCAGGGCTTCGCCGGACAACGAGCCAGCCGAGCGGTGCAAGCAGGAAGATGAGCCCGCATCCGATGCCGAACCACGCGGTGCGCCATCCCTGGCGCTGCACGACCTCCCCAATCAGCGGAAAGGCCAGCATGAAGCCGATGCTCATCACGATGCTGAAGGTGGCCATGGCGGCGTCGATCCGCCTGACGAACCAGTGCCCGATCATGGCGAGGCTGACCACCGACAACGCACTCTGACCAAAGGCGCGTGTGAGGGTCAGCCACACAGCAAGCCCCATGGCGGTCGTCGTCTGACTCATGGCGCACACGATCAGGCCGAGCGCCAATGCAACGCCGGTCAGGACGACGCGACTGCCAAACCGGTCAATGGCATGGCCAATACCGATGGCTCCCCCTGCCCCGAGTATCGTCGCCCAGAAGTTCAGCTCCGCATACGTGACGCGATCCAGTCCGAGATCCCGGATCAGCGGTTCGGTGATGAGGCCGAGGCCCTGGGTCCGGCCCGGGCAGTGTGCCAACCATGGCGGCGGCCGCAACCAGCAGGACTTTCCAGCCGTAGAACATCCCTATAGCGTAATCTGGACGAGTCTCCGTCTCCATACGTGGCGAAAAGGACGAGAAATGGAACCCACAAGACGACAGGTCGTGCAGATGCTCGCCGCCCTCGGGCTGAGTCGCACGGCGCTCGCCCAGCAGTCGAAGCGCGCGATCGGCCCGGACGACCTCAAAGGCGCACTCGCTATTCAGGGACGAGCGCTGCCGGACGACGACATCGAGGTAATCCGGCTGGCGCTACAGTGGAGTCTCGACAGATTCCAGGCGGTTCGCGATCTGGAGATCGACGACGCGGTGGCGCCGGCAGTCATGTTCGTACCGCGGAGCGAATAATGGCCGACGAGTTGGTGCACAGGAATGCGCGTGAGCTTGGAGAGCTGATTCGAAGCCGCCAGGTGTCCGCGACCGAGGTCGTTGAGGCCTTCGTCAAGCGGGCCGAGGCGCTCAACGGGACGCTGAACGCGTTCATCACGATCACCGCAGATCATGCGAGAACGCGCGCGAGGGAGGTCGACGCCGAGATACGCGGCGGCCGTTATCGTGGACCGCTGCACGGCATCCCATATGCCGCGAAGGACATCCTGGCTACGCGCGGCATCCGCACGACGAACGGATCAAAGGTGACAGCGGGGTGGATTCCCGATCACGAGTCCACGATTACACAGCGACTCAACGATGCCGGCGCCATTCTGATCGGCAAGCTCAATCTACGTGAGTTCGCGACGGGCAGCGGTGTTCTCTCCGGATTCGGGACCGTGCACAATCCCTGGGCCCTCGGGTATTCGCCGGCCGGGTCGTCGTCGGGTTCCGGGGCCGCTGTCGCCGCGCGCATGGCGCCGCTCACAGTCGGCACGGATACAGGCGGGTCGATTCGCGGTCCGGCGGCAGTCTGCGGGATTGTCGGTCTGAAGCCGACCTACGGTCGGGTGAGCCTGTACGGGGTCACGCCGCTTAGCTGGTCACTGGATCACGCAGGGCCCATGACGGCGACCGTGGACGACGCAGCGCTGATGCTTCAGGTCATGGCAGGACGGGATCCGAGAGATCCGGTCAGCGCGGCTGACCCCGTGCCTGACTACGCTGCGGCGTTCGGTCAAGGTCTGACCGGCCTGCGGATCGGACTCCCCAGGCGTCACTTTACGGAAGGTGCGCACGCCGACGTAGAGGCCGCATTTCGCGGTGCGTTGCAGCTGCTGGAGAAGCTCGGCGCGCGGGTGGTGACGGTCGACATTCCCCATGCCGACCTTGCGCCCGCGGCAGGCGCGCTGATCGCGATGGCCGAGGCGTCGGCCTTTCATGAGAAGCGCTTGCGCGACTCGCCAGAACTGTTCGATCCCCTGGTGCGCGAGCGGCTTCTGACCGCCCGCTTCTACCCGGCGATCGACTACATCAAGGCGCAGCGCCTGCGCACGATCCTGCAGAATGATGTCACGGACGCGTTCTCGTCGTGCGACCTCATCGCGGTTCCGGCGTATCCCGGGTTGCCGTCACAGCTGGAGACGCCAGAGAAAGCGCGAACCGACGTGCCGTCGAGTGAGGAAAAGCCGGTATACCGAGCGAGCAACTCGTATATCGCGAACATGACCGGTATTCCCGCGCTCGTATTGCCCTGCGGGTTTTCCTCAGCGACGCCGGCTCTGCCGATCGCGTTGCAGTTGTACGGCCGGTTGTTCGATGAGGCGATGCTGTTTCGCGTCGGTCATGCGTATCAGCAGGCCACCGACTGGCACAAGCGACGCCCGCCGATCGGCTGACGACGGCGGCCAGAATGGGTCGGGGACTCCAATTTCCCCGTGCCCCTCTTCCCATTTGTTAAGCTAACGCTGAGTGTCCGAGTACTTCAATAGCATTCTCCGCTTTCGCCCGCCCGTCGGCTGGTGGGACCTGCTCGACATCGCCATCGTTTCAATCCTCATTTATGAGTTCCTCAAACTCATAAGAGGAACGCGAGCGGTGCAGATGGCCGTCGGGTCTCTTCTGATCGTGGGACTGTTCTACGTGTCTCATCTGGCACCGCTGCAGACGCTGAACTGGATGATCCGGAACATGCTCGTGTACGTGGCGTTTGCCGCCATCGTGATCTTCCAGTCCGACATTCGTCGCGCCCTGGCCCATTTCGGCCAGGCGCCGTTCTTCCGCTATTTCACGCGTCAGGAGTCCGCCGACGAGACCATCGAAGAAGTGGTCGTTGCCGCGACGATGCTGTCGGCGCAGAAAATTGGGGCGATTATCGCCATCGAACGGGAGATCGGGTTGCGGAATTACATCGAAAGCGGGATTCCACTCGATGCGGCTATGACCTACGACCTTCTCGTGACGATCTTCCAGCCAAAATCGCCGCTGCACGACGGCGCCGTGATCATCCAGGAAGATCGCGTCGCGGCCGCCGCCTGTTTTCTTCCGTTGACCGTCAATCCAAAGATCAGCCGTGACCTGGGCACGCGACATCGCGCGGCCATCGGCCTGACCGAAGAGAACGACGCGGTGGCCGTCGTCGTCTCCGAGGAACGGGGACAGATCGCGCTGGCCATCGAAGGCCGGATCGAGCGGGATCTGTCCGCGGACATGCTGCGCGATCGACTGCGCGCGCTCGTCCTCCTGCGCCGTCCGGCAATCTGGCAGCATCGCACCGTCTGATGGCCTACCACCCGTTCCGTCACCTCGGCCTCAAGGTCCTGGCGATTGCGCTCGCCACGTTGCTCTGGCTGACGGTGGCCGGCCAGCACGTCGTCGAACGGACGCTGAGGGTTCCGCTCGAGAACATCAACATTCCACCAGGGATCGAGATCGTCGGTGACGTTCCGACGGCGGTGGACGTGCGCCTGCGCGGATCGTCGGCGATCCTGAGCCGTCTGGAACCGGGCGAGGTGATCGCCGTCCTCGACATGACGACCGCGCGCTCCGGCTCGCGGCTGTTTCACCTGCGAGCCGACGAAGTGAAGGCGCCATACGGTGTGGACGTCGTGCAGGTCGCGCCCTCGACCCTGTCGCTCGAGATCGAAAAGTCGGCCACACGAACGGTGCCCGTCGTGCCGGCGCTGGACGGCGATCCGGCGCCGGGCTACATCGTCGGCCGCCTCACGTCAGAGCCGGCAACCGTCGACGTGGTCGGCCCGGAGAGTCGAGTTCGGATCGTGTCGGAGGCGACGACCGAGCCCGTGGAGATCAACGGCAGTCGCGACCGCGTACGCGACGTGGTGACCATTGGCGTGGCGGAGTCTGCTGTGCGCCTCGTTCAACCGCAGAGCGCGACGGTCATCGTGGAAGTGTGGCCGGCGCCGGTCGAACGGGAAGTGCTCGGTGTGCCGATACGCTACCGCAACCTCGGCAGTGGGCTTCGCGCGACGGTGACTCCAACGCTCGCGCGCGTGGACATCCGCGGGCAGCGCGAAGCGTTGGCAGATGCCCGCCCGGATTCGATCGAGGCATTCGTGGACCTTGCCGGTCTCGGAGCCGGCCGGTACAATCTTCGGGTCCAGGTAGACCCGTCCGAAGACTTCGGCATCGTGACGGTGACGCCAACCGTCGTCGCGGTCACGATTAAATAAGAAAACAATTGTCCGTCGTTCGTGACTCGTCGCTCGTAGCTCGTAAGACAACTGAGCGACTACGAAGCTCTACGAGCGACGGACAACGAGCTACGAACCACGGACCACGACGAGCTCCTCAGTCAGACACGAATTTGATGTCCACCAGACTCTTCGGGACCGACGGCGTTCGCGGCAAGGCCGGCGAGCCGCCCCTCAATCGACCGACCATCGCACGGCTCGGCGCCGCGCTCGTCCGCGCCATGCGGCACGACGATCGTCCGCTCCGGTTCCTGGTCGGCCGTGACACTCGCGAGTCTGGCGAATGGATCGAGCGCGCGCTCGCTCGCGGCGCATGCTCTGCTGGCGCGACAGTGACGTCGGCAGGCGTCGTGCCCACTCCGGCTATCGCCTATGTGACGCGCGTCATGCCCTTCGACGCAGGTATCGTCATCTCCGCCTCGCACAATCCGTTTCAGGACAACGGAATCAAGGTCTTTTCCGGCAAGGGCGAGAAGTTCACCGAGGAGTTCGAGCGCGAGGTCGAAGCCATCGTTCACCGCAACGACTGGGCCGTTCCCGATTCTGCGGAGGCACGGATCGAGCGGGTGGACATCATCGAACCGTACATTGCGCACCTGCGTCGCGCGCTGCCCGATCCGCAGCGACTTGGCGGGCTGCGCGTGGCCGTGGACATGGCCAACGGCGCGACGACCACCGTCGCGCCACGGCTCTTCTCTGAGCTGGGGTTCGACGTGCGGTCACTGGGAGCGTCGCCGGATGGCCGCAATATCAATCTCGACTGCGGCTCAACGCATCCTGACGCCGTCGCCCGCGTCGTTCGCGAGGAGGGCAGCAGCCTGGGTATCGCTTTCGATGGCGACGGCGACCGCGCGATCTTCGTGGATGCCGACGGCCGCGTCGTCGACGGCGACGCGGTCCTGCTGATGTGCGCTCGACATTTGAAGTCGACCGGCGGGTTGCTGGGCAACGCGATCGTGGCCACCGTCATGAGCAACATCGGCCTCGAGGTCGCGTTGCGTGACAGCCAGATCGAGCTGGTGCGCTGTCCGGTTGGTGACAAGTACGTGATGGAGGAAATGTTGAAGCGTGGACTCTCGCTCGGTGGCGAGCAGTCCGGCCACATCATTTTTTCGGATCATCTGTACACCGGCGACGGCATCGCCACCGCGTTGAACGTGATGCGCGTGATGGCCGAGACCGGGAGGACACTCGCCGACCTGGCGTCCGAATTGGTCACCTATCCTCAGGTCCTCGTCAACGTTCGCGTCCGCGAACGCAAGGAATTGCGAGGCATACCGGCTGTCGCCGATGTGATGGATCGCGTGGAGCAGCGACTGAGCGGCCACGGCCGCCTCCTGGTCAGGTACTCCGGCACCGAGCCGCTCGTCCGGGTGATGCTGGAGGGACGCGACCAGCAGGAGATCCAGCACTGGGCTGCGGAGATCGCCGGCGCCGTCAGGGAGCATCTTGGATGAGCAGCAGCCGTGGCCGCGTGCGGCTGAGCGTGAACGTCAACAAGGTGGCGACCCTTCGCAACTCGCGAGGTGGCAGCATACCCAGCGTGATCGACGCGGTACGTGTCTGCGTCGCTGCTGGCGTGCCTGGAATCACGGTCCATCCGCGTGCGGACGCCCGGCACATCACCATGGCCGACGTGAGGGAGATTGCGAAAGAGCTCGCGGCGATCGGCAAAGGAACCGAGTTCAATATCGAGGGCGACCCGCGGCCCGACCTGCTGGCGATCGTCCACGAGGTCCGGCCCACGCAGTGCACGCTGGTGCCCGTCAAACCTGGAGAGGTGACCAGTCAGGCAGGCTGGCCGCCGGATACGCCCGTCGATGACATGCGGCGGATCGTTCGCGATCTTCAGGACCGTGGCAGCCGGGTGAGCATGTTCGTCGACCCGGAGCCCGCGCCAATACGTTGGGCTGCGGCGCTTGGCGCCGACCGTGTCGAGCTGTACACCGAGCCGTTCGCGCGTGCGTTCGAGGCCAGTCTGGAGTCGGGACGCCGGAGCTTCCAGCAGTACGCCGACGCCTCGTCGCTGGCCCACGATCTGGGCCTTGGTGTGAACGCCGGCCACGATCTCGATCTCGACAACCTCACGCTCTTCCGCACCCTGCCACACCTCGACGAAGTCTCCATCGGTCACGCACTCATGAGCCACGCGTTGTTCGTCGGGCTCGAACGATCGGTGCGGGAGTATCTGGCGGCGCTCCTCTCATGAGCCGTCTGCGAACGACGTGCGCGGTGGTTGTCACGGTTGCGGCATTCCTCGCGCTGCTGCCGTCTCCACCGCTGTCCGCCGCGCAGCGCGTCACCATCCGGACCGAGGATGGCCTGATGTTGAGCGGGACCTGGTACGAGCCATCGACACGGCCCGCGCCCGCGGTAGTTCTGATTCACATGTTTCAGCGATCGCGGCGCGACTGGGATGCCGCCGCATCCCAGCTTGCGGCTGCAGGCATTGGGGCGTTGACCTTCGATCTCCGCGGTCATGGCGAGTCTGTAGGCGCCGCAGGTCAGGATCTTGCCGCGATGGTGCAGGATGTGAAGGCCGCGCGCAGGTTTCTCGTCACGCGTAGCGATGTGGTTCAGGGACGCGTGGGCATCGCCGGCGCCTCGCTCGGGGCCAACCTCGCCGTGCTGGCGGCAGCCGACGATCAAGCCGTCGTGAGCCTCGCCCTGCTTTCACCATCGCTCGACTATCGGGGTCTGCGCATCGAAGCGGCGATGAAGAAGTATGGCGGGCGTCCCGTGCTCCTCGTCGCGAGCGACGAGGATTCGTACGCGGCCCGGACGGCCCGCGAGCTGCAGAAAGCCGGATCGGGCAAGCGCGAAACGCTCATGTTGAGTCAGGCCGGACACGGTACCACCATGCTCGTTCGTAACCCTGAACTCGCGACCTCGCTGGTGGACTGGTTCAGAAGGACCTTGTTATGATCGAGGTCTCTTGCCAAAGGAATCAGTCGTACTGGGCATCGCCGGGATCTTCTTCGGCTTGCTCGTCGGATGGATCGTCGGCAGTCAGCAGAGCACGCCCCGTTCGGCGGTGGCCCCGTCGGCGCCCGGCGTAGCTCAACAGACGCAGACACCCGCCCGTGTCGACGAGAAGCGCGCGTCCGAGTTGCGCGCGACCGCCGAGCGCAACCCCGCCGACGCCTCCGTGCGCGTCCAGCTCGCCAACCTGTACTTCGATTCCGAGCGATTTCAGGAAGCGGCGACGTGGTACGAGGAGGCGTTGAAAATCAACCCTCGAGATGCCGATGCGAGCACCGACCTTGGCATCGCCTACTACTACATGAACCAGCCGGACCGCGCGCTCGAGCAGTTCGAGCAATCGTTGGCGGCCAATCCGAACCATTCGAAAACCTACCTGAATATCGGGATCGTTCGCGCGTTCGGCAAACAGGATTTAGAGGGCGCGGCCAGGGCCTGGCAGAAGGTGATCGAGATCGCGCCCGATTCCCCTGAGGGCCGCGCAGCCAAGCAGGCGCTCGAAGGCGTTCGCAACGCACATCCTGGCGTTGGCGCGCCCGGGGAGGAAGCGGGGAAGCCCGCAAAGCAATGACCTGGGTGCTTCGCATCCTGCTCGTGGTGCTGGTCGTTCGCGCCCTGTGGCGGCTGATGAAGGGCGTGTTCGAGGGCGCCGGATATACTCCTCCCGATATGAAAGCTCCGCGGCCGGTCACGCTGGTTCGCGATCCGGTCTGCGGAGTCTATGTGTCCACGGTGGGTCGCACACTTGTCGCCCATGCCCACGGCCAGACGGCATACTTCTGTTCAGAGCGATGCCGGGAGCAGTGGGAGAGGCGATAGGTGCGCGAGTGCGCGAGTGCGGGGTTGTTGAGTCGCTATGAGTGAGCAGCAGCTGCGCGTCGATATCGTCGAGATCGGGCGGCGGCTGTACGCGCGGGGGTATACGGCGTCGAACGACGGCAACATCAGCGCTCGGCTCGACGACAAGCGGCTGATCATGACGCCCCGAAGCGTGTGCAAGGGGTTCATGACGCCGGAGATGATGTGCATCACGGATCTCGACGGCGTCAAGCTCGCGGGAGAGCGCGATCCGTCGTCCGAGATGCAGATGCATCTCGAGGTGTACCGGCACCGGCCGGACGTAAAAGCGGTCGTACACGCGCATCCGCCGATTGCCACGGGATTCGCGGTGGCGGGGATTCCGCTCGACCGGGCGGTGCTCGCGGAAGTCGTCACCACACTCGGCAGCGTGCCGATCGCGGAGTACGCCACGCCGTCGACCAGGGAATTGCCGGAGGCTGTCCGCAAGTATGTCAAGGCGCACGACGGCATGCTGCTCGCCAATCACGGCGCGTTGACGCTCGGCGCGGATCTGTTCGCCGCGTATTACAAGATGGAGACGATCGAGCACTTCGCCAACATCAGTCTGGTGGCGCGGATGCTCGGCGGCGAGCGGCTGCTGTCCCGCGACGAGGTGTTTCGGCTTCAGGGGTTGCGCGGATCATATGGGATTGCGGCGCCGGCGCCGATTTGTCCGGATCCCGGGGATCCCGCACAGGCGGACTGCCAGGTCGTGCAGGCCCCGATTTCGACGACCGGGCAGCGTCTGATTCCTGACGGCCGCCTCGGGACGATAGGACCTGACGATGAAATTCGGCTAACATACCGCGAGCTGACGGCCCTGATCGAGGACGCCGTCCGGAATCTGAAATGAACGTACGTATAAGGAGCCACCATGGGTGAGGCGCTCGGGATGGTCGAGACCAAAGGTCTGGTCGCGATGATTGAAGCGGCAGATGCGATGGTCAAGGCCGCCAAGGTCACGCTGGTCGGGTGGGAAAAGATCGGCGCTGGCTACGTGACGGCTATCGTGCGTGGAGATGTCGCCGCCGTCAAGGCAGCTACGGATGCGGGGGCCGCCGCGGCGCGTCGCGTCGGCGAGCTGGTGTCGGTTCACGTCATCCCGCGGCCGCACGCCAATCTGGAGGATGCGCTTCCCATCGGCAAGGCGACCGCCAACGCAAAATGATCCTGGCAAAGGTCGTGGGCACCGTCGTGGCGACGCGAAAAGACGAGCGCTTGTTGAGCAGCAAGCTGCTCATCGCGCGTCCGATGGACCCGCGGGGGAAAGCCGAGGGCGCGTATCTCGTCGCCGTGGACACCGTGGATGCCGGCATGGGTGAAACGGTGCTCATTGTCAGCGGCAGTTCCGCGCGCATGGCGGCCGGGTTGAAAGATTGCCCGGTCGACGCGGCCATCGTCGGGATCGTGGACACCGTGCAGGTCGGCGAGGACGACTGATGCAACTCGCTCGCGTCATCGGCGAGGTTGTCGCGACCATCAAGGACGCCAACCTGGTGGGATCGAAGATGCTGGTGCTTCAGCCGCTCGCCGCGGATGGCGCGGCGGCTGGCCGGACGCTCGTCGCGCTCGACTCGGTTGGCGCCGGTGTCGGTGAGAACGTCTTCTTCGTCCGCGGCCGCGAAGCCGCGTTTCCGTTCTATCCGGCCGAGCCTCCGACAGATGCCACCATCATCGGGATCGTGGATCACTGGGACGTCGGACCGACGCGGAGCTGAAGCTCCGCGCTCCTGATATGCAACTCGCGCGAGTCGTCGGCACCGTCGTCGCAACCCAGAAGAACAGGAAGCTCGAGGGCGCCAAGCTCTTGCTGGTGCAACCGCTCGCGCTCGACGATCAGCCTCGCGGTACGGCACTCCTGGCTATCGACTCCGTCGGCGCGGGCGTCGGCGAGAAGGTGCTCGTCGTGATCGAAGGGAAAGCGGCGGGTCAGGCCCTCGGCCGCAAGGCCGCTGCCGTCGATGCGGCGATCATCGGGATCGTGGATGCGGTCGACTACAGGGACGACGAGTGATGGACGAGCAGGCATTGCGCGCTCTCGTACGCGAAGCGGTGACGCGGCATCTGGGAAATGCCGAGCAGTCCCCGCAGATCGCTCCGCAATCGGTCGCCCGCGATGCGAGCCATTACCGTTACACCCTTCAGCCTTCCGACGGTCCGTGCCTCATCGAACCAGCCGTGCAGTGCAATCACTGCGGGTATTGCGAGTCTCACGGGCACTGACCTGGTCCGGCTGAAGCCGGACACTACACATTCGATCCGTGAAGCCCGCCGTTCTCCTCACCCGACGCATTCCATCGGCTGTCCTGACTCGGCTCGAGGCGGCAGTGGACGTCGATCTCTACGAAGGCCCGAGTCCCATCACCGAGGACGAACTGAAGCAGCCGCGTTCGCGGGAAGGACGCGCTGATTTGCGTCCTGTTGGACCAGGTGACGGCTGACGTGCTCGATGCTGGCGCCGACCTGCAGGTGGTTGCCAACATTGCCGTCGGCTACAACAACATCGATGTGGCTGCCGCGAAGGCGCGCGGGATCGTCGTGACCAACACCCCGGACGTGCTGACGGAAGCCACCGCCGAATTCACGTGGGCGCTGATACTGGCAGCCGCCCGCCGCGTGTCCGAGGGCGATCGGCTGGTACGCCGCGGCGAGTGGAAAGGCTGGGGCCTCGACTTCATGCTCGGTATGGAGCTTCGCGGCAAGCAACTCGGTCTCGTGGGACGCGGCCGTATCGGGCGGGCAGTGGCCGCGAAAGCGCCAGCGTTCGGGATGCATGCGGTGTTCGCGTCGAGAGCCGGCCGTCCGGCTGGGCCCGGCGAGGTATCGCTGGATCAGTTGCTGCTCAGCTCTGACGTGGTCAGCCTGCACGTGCCGCTTGCGGACTCCACACGGCACCTGGTCGATCGTCGCGCGCTCGCGCGAATGAAACGTTCCGCCATCCTCGTCAACACGTCGCGCGGACCGGTGATTGACGAAGAGGCGCTGGCGTGGGCCCTCGGCGAACGGTTGATTGCCGCTGCTGCGCTCGACGTCTACGAGCGCGAGCCGGTGGTGCACCCGTCGCTCCTGAAATTCGAGAACGTCGTGCTCGCGCCGCACCTTGGAAGCGCGACGCGCGAGACGCGCACGGCCATGATCGACGCTCGCCGTCAGCAACGTGCTGGCAGTGCTCGACGGCCGTCCGCCCGTCACGCCGGTATGAAGGACCGACCGCAACCCATCGTGCCGCGAGGCCGAATATCTACAATCATGCGCCGGCTCTCTCGTGCCATTCATGGGCTCGACGAACCGGCCGTCGAGAAGATCGCCGAAGAGCAACAGGAGGATCCCTTCCAGGTTCTTATCGCGACGATGCTTTCTGCGCAGACGCGGGATCCGGTGACCGCCGAGGCGTCGCGCCGCCTGTTTCGCGTCGCTCGCACGCCGCAGACGATGACGAAGCTGTCGACGAAGCAGATCGAGCGACTGATCTATCCGGTCAGCTTCTACCGGAACAAAGCTGTCCACGTGAAGGCCACGTGCGAGCAGATCCTCGAGCGCTTCGGCGGCAAAGTGCCAGGGACAATGAGAGACCTGCTGACGCTGCCAGGCGTCGGCCGCAAGACCGCCAACCTCGTGCTGATCCTGGCGCACAGCAGCGGCGAGAACATCTGCGTCGATACCCACGTCCACCGGATTTCGAACAGGCTCGGATGGGTGTCGACGAGGACGCCTGAGGAGACCGAACACGCGCTTTACGCGGTCGTCCCCAAGCGTTGGTGGCCAGTGGTGAATCTGTATCTCGTCACGTGGGGTCAAAACGTGTGCCGGCCCGTGTATCCTCTCTGTGGAAGTTGCGCGATTGCCGGTTTCTGTCCGAGAATCGGCGTCACGAAGGCCGCGGCGGAGGCACGGAGATGGGACCGAGCCTCAAGTGTGCGCGAAGGAGAAGCGCCTGCGGCGAGCGAGCGGGGATGTGGCCCCCCCGCCATTACAAACACGTACCGCGATTCTTGCCGCTGTCGCAGCCGCCTGGCTGCTGCTGCAGCCCGTATGGCTTCACGCCCTGCAAGCCCCTCCGGCCGGGCCGGTCATCGTGCTGGAGACCGTCAAGGGAGTCATCGAGTTCGAAACCTACCCTGAAGACGCCCCGAAGACTGTCGCGCAGATCGTCGCGCTGGTGAAGAAGGGCTTCTACAACGGTCAGCGCTTCCATCGCGCCGAGCGCAACTTCGTGATTCAGATTGGTGACCCACAGTCGCGGAACATGACCTATCAGGACTACTGGGGCCGTGGCGGCAGCGGCAAGCCGATCGGCGTCGCCGAAATCACCAAGAAGCGAACGCACGTCCGCGGCGCCGTCGGGATGGGTCACGGCGGATCGGCGGCCAGCGCCGACAGCCAGTTCTACATCACGCTGAGGCCTGCACCAGAGCTCGACGGCAAGTACACGGTCTTCGGACGCGTTATCAAGGGAATGGAGGTCGCTGCGAAGATTGAGAAGGCTGACGTGCTCAAGAAGGCTTCGGTGAGGGAATGAGCGTCGGAAGGATCTTCACGATGCCTTTGAGGTCGGGATAGCGATCGACGAACTCTTCGGGGTACTCGCCGTCCAACGGCTGACCGAGCTTGTGCTTGAGTACGGCGGCATTCGCGACCGACTTCGCTGAAAAGTGATTGTTGGTATAGAGATAGGCCTTCTTCACGCGCGCCGACGCGGTCTCGACAGCCTCCGCAATGGGCTCCAGTTCGTTGCTCGAATAGAGATAGTTGTAACGGTCTTCGGATTTCTCGTGCTTCCACCACTCCTTTGCGTTCCGGCCGTGCAGCCGAAGGTAGTAGAAGGACTTCACGTTGGGCATCAGGTTCTGGCGGATCGAGTATCTGAATTTCGGTTCATCGATCTGCGCCCAGGCGGCACTGAACGCGTCCAGCAGTTTCAGCGTTTCGACCGGGTCGTCGCTCCAGCTTCGATGACGCAACTCAACCGCAAGCGAATACTCGCGAAACTGCTGCAGCAGCCATTCGAGATACCCGCGGGAGTCCGCGCTCGTTCTTGAAGCTGGGTGGAAACTGCGCAAGGAGCGCGCCGAGCTTGTTTGCTGACGCGAGCGGATCGAGCGCCGCGCGGAACGCGTCGACGTCCTTCTGTCCGAGCTCCCAGGGGTCCTCGCCCGTCGCCTTGTGGAACATCTCCGGGTGGGTGAACTTCTGAAAGAGTTTGAGCGAGAACTCGAAATCGCGAGGTGTGCGATCGGCCCAGGCTTTGGCGGTCTCCGGAGTGGGCGTCCGATAGAAGCTCGAGTTGATCTCGACCGTGTCGAAATGCTCGGCGTAGAAAGCCAGCTCGTCGAACTTGCCGTGCGCCCGCGAGCGTCCCTTCGCGCCCGCTGGATAGAACACGCCGTTCCACGTGCCTTTGCCTGATGGATAACTCCAGCCGGAGGTCCCGACTCGAATCATGACAGCTCTTCGTACGCGCCCTTGTCGAAGCCGAAGATCACCCTCTTGCCGCTGATCAGTACGGGTCTCCGGATGAGATTCGGCTGCTGGACCATCAGTTCGATGGCCTCCTTCTTCGATTTCGGCAGTGCCCGCTGTTTGAAGATGGGGCTTCGGGTGCTCACATAGTCGAGAAAATGTTCTTCGTCGATGTGTTGCTCGAGGAACGCACGATCGGGCGGCGTCTTGTTGATGTCACGCTCTTCGACGTCTATCTTGTGCTGCTCCAGAAAACTTCTGGCGTTGCGGCAGGTGGTTCAGGTCGGCTTCCAATAGAAGATCCGTTTAGCCATGATGATTATTTGTACTCAGGGCGCCGCCGCTCCCCGCCGACTTCGGGCCTCTATCTGACGATTCTGGTACCGACCGAGAACTGCCGATATTCAGAGTAGCGTGCAACCGCGGATACGAACTCCGGGTCTGAGGTTCCCAGGTATTCGTAGACCTCGGACATGGTTGACGGAAGCCAGATCTCGAACTTGGGTGAGTACCTCGTAATCGACAGTGATGGTGGCGCGAGCGCGCCGGCCGCCAACGTCAACGGGCTGTTGAAGGATCAGTTCGGTCTTGACCACGCTTCCGTCAGGGGCCAGCCAGATGCGGCCCGCGGACGGTGCTGGCGCGCCGTTCACCTGCAGCAAAGCGATGCGTGCTGTTTCTTTGAATCTGAGGACGCGTGCTTCGAGAGAACGAGCCGATGGGAGCCGCTCGGTGCCCGCGGGTTCGAATTTGAACCGGCCGACGACAGTCGGCGTCAGGAACCAGAGGGCGAGGGTTGGCGAATTGATGTCTCGTCGAATGCCGCCGATGTTCCAGGACGCGCCTTCCTGAGCGAGGTCTCTCATGCGCACGAGCGCCTCTTGTTCAGTTCTGGCCACCTCCAGCCCGGCGCTCTTGCCTTCCACGTTCTTGCCGTCCACCTCCAACGCTCGTCGAGCCATGAACCAGACTCCGTCGGATATCTGCACGAGCGCGACCTCGGAATCCATCACGCGCTGCTGTTTGATCCGGCCGAAAGACTGTCCGGGCATCATGTTGTTCGCCGGTCGTACCCGTACCTGCTGGTCATAGTGTTCGCGCGCGACCATGAATCGCATCAGGGTGACGAACCGCTGAACATAGTCCTGGGCGAGACGGCCAAGCGGTCCGTTCTCCGGATCGGTCGGCGCCGCCCGCGCTGCGGGTGGATGGTCTGCGCTGCTGGTTCTGTGGAGCTCGAGCAATCTCCTCGCGATCGCCGGCAGACCACCGCTATCGTTCGCTTGCAGCACCAGTGGGGTCTTGAGCCGGTCCGTCAGGTCCTTGCCCGCATCTCGAAGCACGCCGCCGTAGTGCACCGTCGTTGGCAGCCTGACGACCGCGAGAGAGATGTTGCGGTCCTTCAGCAGGGTAGCCGCCTCGTTCAGCGACGAGCGGGGCTCCGTGCGGTAAGGAAGGCCTCCAGTGACGAGCACCAAACCCGATTCGCGAGGTGTGATAGCCGCAATCTTCGCGAACGCTTCCAGGTGATTCCGGGTCGAGGCCTCCAGGTCGTTCAGTGTCTCGATAGCGGCGGCGTTGACTTCCGGTCCGCATCCTGGGCGATTGATCGAATCTCCGCACTCACGTTGAATCACCTGATCGCGAACCTGTTCGTTCCGGCTCACGATGGCTGCCGCCTCCGAAATCGTGACAGCCACACCAGGCTTGCGATCCGTCGTCACCTCCTGGTCGACGAATGTCTGGACGGCAGCGGCCGGGATCTCCTCGATGCGCACGGTCGACAGACTGAAATAGCGGACGAGGCTGCTCGGCAACTCACCGAGCAGGACCCTGGTCAGGCGCACGGACTCCTTGGCCACGACCGGCGACGGGAGGTCCAGCACGATCGTGACGGCGCCTTCCGCAGGTGCTTCCTGCGTGGTCAGCCGTGCGGCAGCAGAGCCGACGACAATCGACGCGACGATGAGAACGCGCGGGCAGGTCCGCCGCATGTCGAAACGATTCTATCCTGCAACCTTGGGCCCGCCCGTCGGGGGCTCGTACTCGGTTGGAGGTCCCCTGAGTACAATGTCAGTGAGTGCTCACGATTAACGAGATCTTTCATTCGATCCAGGGGGAATCCAGTCATGCCGGACGGCCGTGCGTGTTCGTCCGGCTGACCGCGTGCGACCTCAGGTGTTCGTGGTGTGACACACCGTACGCCTTCCACGAAGGCCGGAAGATGGCCGTGGACGAAGTGGTCGATCAGGTCGAGGCTTACGCCTGCCCGGTCGTCGAGCTGACCGGCGGCGAGCCGCTGCTGCAGGCCGATGTCTATCCGCTGATGCACCGGTTGCTCGAGACGGGCAAAACCGTGCTGCTGGAAACGGGGGGGCATCGCAGCATCGCCGACGTACCCGACGAACGTCATCCGCATCGTCGACGTCAAGTGTCCGGCCAGCGGCGAAGCCGACAAGAACCACTGGCCGAACTTCGATTTGCTTCGGCCTCACGACGAGGTCAAGTTCGTCATTCAGGATCGCGTCGACTACGACTTCGCCAAGGACGTCATCGACCGTCACCGCCTCGTGGACCGTTGTGCCGCCGTGCTGTTCTCACCCGTCCATGGCGTGCTCGATCCCAAGCTGCTCGCGAAGTGGATTTTGGACGACGGCCTTGCCGTTCGACTCCAGCTGCAGGCCCACAAGTACATCTGGGGCGCGGAGGTTAGGGGGGTTTAGAGTGCGCAGGTGCGCAGGTGCGCACGTGCAGGTGCCAGGGATGCCAGAAGTGCAAAAGCTGCAGGGCGTGCGACGCGCGGTTGTGCTTTTGAGTGGCGGTCTTGATTCATACACTGCCGGGGCGATCGCTCGCGCCGAGGGGTATGAGCTCCTGGCGCTCACGATTCGCTACGGGCAGACTCACGATCGCGAGATCGCCGCCGCGCGGCTGGTCGCTCGCGCGCTGGGGGTCGTGAAGCACATCGAGCTGGACGTCAATCTCGCGGCTTTTGGTGGTTCGGCGCTGGTTGGCGAGGGTGACGTTCCCAAGGATCGTCCGCTCGACACGAATGAAGGCATTCCGTCTACCTACGTGCCAGCGCGCAATACGATCTTCCTGTCGCTGGCCCTTGCGTGGGCCGAGGTCGCCGGTGCCGGGGCAATCGTGATTGGAGTGAATGCGCTCGACTACTCCGGCTATCCTGACTGCCGGCCGGAGTATCTCGAGGCTTTCGAACGTCTCGCCACGCTGGCGACGCGAGGCGGCGTCGAGGGTCAGACGCTCGAAATACTCGCGCCTCTTCTGCGCATGACCAAAGCGGACATCATTCGACGCGGCACCGCGCTCGGCCTCGACTATGGCCTGACGCACAGCTGCTACGATCCTGACGCGCACGGCCGCCCCTGCGGGCGTTGTGACAGCTGCCAGCTTCGCGCGCGCGGCTTTCGAGAAGCGGGCATTGCAGACCCCGTCCGAGCCTGATGACCGAACGCCTCTACTACACCGACCCCTACATGCGCGAGTTCGATGCCGAACTCATCGCCGTTGAACCTCTGGAGGACGGACGACGGGCCGTGGTTCTCAATCGAACGGCCTTCTATCCGACTTCTGGCGGGCAGCCCTTCGACACCGGGAGCCTGGGCGCGCTCCGGGTTGTCGACGTCATCGACCGCGAGGAAGATGGCGTGATCCTTCACGTCGTAGAGGGCGAGCCAATGCCAGGTCCGGCACGCGGGGTGATCGACTGGAGCCGGCGGTTCGATCACATGCAGCAGCACACGGGTCAGCACGTGCTGTCGGCGGCCTTCGACCGCCTGCAGAAGGTGCGCACGATGAGCTTTCACCTCGGTTCAATCTCGTCGACGATCGACCTCGCCCGGGAAGTCACGCCGCGCGAGATCGCCGCCGCGGAGAACGAAGCCAACCGCGTCGTCTGGGACGATCTGCCCGTGAGCATTCGGTTCGCGGACAGCGCCCAGGCAGCCACGATGGGACTTCGAAAGGAGTCGGTTCGCGAGGGGCTGCTGCGCTTGATCGATGTCGAGGGTGTGGATCTCTCGGCGTGTGGCGGCACCCATGTGAGCCGGACGGGCGCGATAGGCAACATCGCGGTCGCGTCGTGGGAGAAATTCCGCGGCGGCACACGTGTCGAGTTCGTGTGCGGTGGCCGGGCGCTGGCTGCCTATCGGCTGTTGCGCGACAGCGTTGCTGAGAGTGTGCAGAAGCTGTCGATTTCGGCGCAAGAGCTGCCAGCGGGTCTCGAGCGGCTTCAGAACGAGGCGAAAGAGCAGAAGCGCCAGCTCAAGGACCTTCAGACGCGCCTGGCGACGTTCGAGGCTGACGCGCTCGCGTCACGCGCGGATGTTCGCGGGCCGCTACGGATCGTGATCGAAGCGCTCGAGGGCTGGGATCAGAATTCGCTGAAGTCGATAGCAAGCGCTATCGTCACGCGGCCCGGTCACGTGGCTGTCCTCTTCAGCGCACCTTCGCCGGCCTTCGTCGTCGTGGCGCGTTCGGCCGATGCGCCCGTGAATGCCGCGGACGTGCTCAAGGCGCTCACAACGAAGTTTGGCGGGAAGGGTGGCGGACGCCCCGAGCTTGCGCAGGGCGGTGGCCTGGCGGCCTCGTCGGCGGAGCTCCTCCAGTCGGCGCGGACACTGGTCTAGCGCTTCACCGTCCCGGTGACTGCAGCTTGATCAGCGCCCGTCCAGCTTCACGCGCGAGGTCGGGGTCACTGTCACCAGCGGCCTTGCGCAATGCGGGGATGGCTACCTCCGCTTCATCGCCAAACGACCCGAGTGCCGTCGCGGCGGCGCGACGCACCTCGAGGTCAGGATCCTCTAGCGCGGCGACGAGCGGCGGCACGGATTCACCGGGTTGCTCGTGAATGATCCCCAGGTACGTGGCTGCAACCACCCGCACCGACGGCACCTCGTCGACCATCCCCGAAACCAGCAGCGGCACCACCGCCTTGCCCGTCAAAGGCGCCCGAGACTTCAGCTTGCCGATCGAACGCAGCGACTCGCGGCGGACGACGGGGTCGTCGTTCGTGAAGCCTTCGCGCAGCGGCCCGAACGCGGCGCTGCCCATGAAGCTCAGGGCCATCGCCGCCTCTTCGGTCACCGCAGGGTCGGTGAGGCTCTCCGTGACTTCGGGGATGACGGGCGCCGCGCTGTGCTCGAGCACCCCGCACGCTTTCAGCGCTGCCTTGCGCCGTTCGAGGTCGGATGCCGGATCGGCCAGCACTGCCCGGATCGCCGGCAGCGCCTTGTCGCCGAGCGACCTGACCTCTTTCTTCGCCGCTTCTTCTTCGCGAGGGTTCTTGCTGTAGAGATTGTCCAGCCAGCTGGCCTGCCGTGGCGGCTGAATGGGCGTTGCCGCCCGCCACGGAACAAAGCCCATCTGCTGCGAATACAAGGCGGCTGCGGCCGCCAGACCCACAAGAACGAGCATGAACGACAGGAACTTGGCCACCGAGGGGATTGTAACCGCGGGTTTCGAGCAATACCGGCAGAGCTGGACGCGAGTGTGCCGTGACAAATCCGCGCGGATCATTTCCTTCATCACGGGACGCGGATTACCGCGGATCTTGGGCTGGGTTGACGGGACGCGGATTACCGCGGATCTTGGGCTGGGTTGACGGGACGCGGATTACCGCGGATCTTGAGGCTGGGTTGACGGGACGCGGATTACCGCGGATCTTGGGCTGGGTTGACGGGACGCGGATTACGCGGATCTTGGGCTGGGTTGACGGGACGCGGATTACCGCGGATCTGGGCTGGGTTGACGGGACGCGGATTACCGCGGATCTTGAGGCTGGGTTGACGGGACGCGGATTACCGCGGATCTTGGGCTGGGTTGACGGGACGCGGATTACCGCGGATCTTGGGCTGGGTTGACGGGACGCGGATTACCGCGGATCTTGAGGCTGGGTTGACGGGACGCGGATTACCGCGGATCTTGGGGCTGGGTTGATTGGACGCTGATTACCGCGGATCTTGGGGTTGGGTTGACGGGACGCGGAAACGTTCACGACGCGCACGACGTCAAATGAGCGCCTCGTGGATCCTGACTGCTTCGCGCCCAGTGGCCTAACTGCCCGTTGGTGAAAGTCTGAAAATCAAGGCCGATAAGACCCGCGTACTGTCGCCGATGGGCGATGGGCAACTGACTACGGCGTCGTTATCAGACGTCGATATGGGTTGCCACGCAAATCTTGGCGAGGCGCTAATTCGAATGCTGCGGCTCGGATATTTCGAAAGGCTCTTGGAGCGGGCGATCGCCTGGCGCGCCGCCGATTCGTTACGAACAAGGCCGCGACTGCTCGTCATTTTGGCGGCAACTTGCGCCTCGGTGGCGCTCCTCCGGGCGCAAGCACCTTCGGCAGCACAGCTCGCGCAGGAACGTGCTCAAGCCGAAATCGAGATCCCAAAGCTCGTTGAGGTCCTGGCGCTGAAACCCTCTATGACAGTCGCCGATGTGGGAGCGGGCGGCGGAGCGATGACCGTTGTCCTCGCCAAGTGGCTCGTCTCAGGGCGCGTGTTGGCGACCGACATCAATCCCAGCTTTCTCGACGAGATCCGTGAGTATGTGAAGCGGGAAGCCCTGAGCAACGTCACTCTCATCCAGGGCGCTCCCGCGTTGACCAATCTTCCGGCGTCTTGTTGTGACGCGATTTTGATGCGCAACGTTTACCATCACCTTACCGAGCCCGAAACGTTCATCACGAGCGCGATTCCATCGCTCAAACCCGGTGGCCACCTCGCGATCATCGATTTCCCTGCTCGTCCAGGATCCGCTTTGCCGAAAGGTGTGCGCGCGAATCGGGAAGGGAACGGCATCCCGAGTTCGCTGGTGGTGCAGGAGGTGCGCACGGTGGGGCTCACCCACGTCCAGACGATCCAAAACTGGCCGACTGGGGATAAGACACTCGTCTCGTACTTGACACTGTTCCGTAAGCCGTGACGAGCCTCGCGGTCCACATCGAAGCAGGCCTCCGCTGACTTGAACGACTGTGGCTCCCCGTACGCCGGTTACGGCGCCGGCGTGAGGCCATGGCGGCGCATGATCTCGGCCATCTTGACTCGGTCCGGCGGCCCGCCGGCGGCCGCGTTGATCACCGCGGCAGACTCGCGAAAATACTGCGGCCCGATCGCGGCGGGCGTGATGGCACAGAGGGCCTTCACGTCCTGGCTGCCGGCGTTGTCGAACCGGTGAACGGCGCCCCGCGGAATGCACAGGGCCTGCCCTGGCCCGACGTCGACTCGTTTGCCGTCCACGGTCCAGGTCAGCACCCCCTCGATGCCGTAGATTGTCTCTTCGTAGTGATCGTGACTGTGCGCCGGCGCCGCCAGCTGCTGCGCGGCCGGGACCGTGAGCTCGAAGAGGACGACGCTGCCACTCGCGTCCTCTCCCGTGATCAGGAAACGCACGGCGAGCGGCCCGAGGTGGATGGTCTCGTCGGAGGGATTGACGTGGACGTCGGTCGTCTGCGGTGCCATTGCAAGCCTTCCTAAAGGTAAATCGCGTTTACTGATGTATACTGTAAATGCGATTTACTAACGATGTCAAGCCCCTCATCACCACCCTCCGTGCGGATCGTCCCGAAGGAGATGCTGATCGGCGCCTTGCTCCGGGTGCCGGCCCAGGCGATTCACCGCCGGATCATCGCCGAGCTCAACGCGGCCGGGTTCGAGGAGCTTCGCGTGCCGCACATGGCGGTGCTGCAGTTTCCGGGCCCGGATGGGGTCCGCCCCGGCTCGCTCGCCGGGCGCGCCGGCATGAGCAAGCAGGCCATGAACCAGCTGCTGCGGAGTCTCGAAGGAATCGGCTATCTCGCCGCGGTCGGACGCCCCCGATGAAGGCCGCGCGCGAATCGTCCGCTTGACCAAACGCGGACGCGCCGCCTACGCGAAAGTCCATGAGATCCTTCGGGACATCGAACGCGAGTGGAGCGCCGAGCTTGGGCCTAAGCAGTTCATCCAGCTCAAAGAGCTGCTGCTCCGGGTCTGGGAGAGCCCGTTGATTAGGTAGCGGCGCGACTGCTCGTGCATGCCAGCGCGTTCAACCTTGGGCTCTGGATGCGCTCGCTCTTCGGCATCGGCACGCCACGCGCCCTCCAGGGCTGCTTGGCCGTCCTCGCCATCGTCCTCAGCACCCTGTGGAGCCTCACATACGAGGCGATCGTCATCGTCTCGCGTCCGGGCGCCCATTCGCCGCCGTCGACAGGATCGGCGAACGCATCTATCGCCTATGTTTGAAAGCGGCACTTGTGCCCACAGGCTGCTAGGCGAGATCGCGCGATGATCCGCGTCCCGTGGCCCCTAGCAGCCCGTGGTGAAAACGGTTTCGCCAGACAAGACCAGCGGACGATTCTCGCGATGCGCCGATGAAGTCGCTGAGCGACGTCGATGGTCGGTACATGGTCCAGATTACATCCCAGAGCGTCTGAGAAGCCGAATGAGGGACCACAAGCAGCAAAGAAGCGCTGCCGACGCGACCCTGGAGACTGCGCGGCGTGCCCACGCCAAACAGCGTGCGCATCAGGAGCCCGAGATTCAAGGCCGCGGTCTGTAGCAGCACGCGTTTGAGGATATTCGTGTGACCGCGGAGGTGCACGCGCCGCATCCGGCCCGTTTCATAGAGATGCGCAAACGGTCGTTCCAGCCGTTCGCCGCGCTGCCGCAGCAGCCGTTTGCCGCGCGCGCCGCGAATCCGCCGACGATTCCGGTAGACGGCATCGCGCGCCTCGGGATGATCCTTCCAGTTGCGCCGCCCGCGATCGGGTTCGGAGATGTAGCTGCGCACGCCGACCGCTTCGAGATCCACGAGCTCCTGATTACTGTGATAGCCCTTGTCGGCGACGACCTCTTTGATCCGCTCGCCCTCGGGCACGACGGTCTCGATCTGTTCGGCGGCCTCGATCAGCGTCTCGATGCTCGTCGCGGTGTCGCCCTCATCCGCATCCTGCACCGTGACGGCGACGACCGCGCCGGTCTCCAAGTCGACCGCGTGCTCGGCTTTGTGCGCCAAATGCGTCCGTCCGTCTTTCATCTTGGTGATTTTCGCGTCGGGATCGAGCGGATGCGTCCAATCGTCGTTCGATCCCTTCTTCGGTCGCTTCCGATCGATGCGCGCCAAGTCCTCGCGCGTGGGCGTGTCGATGCCGGACGCCTGCGCGAGCTGCGTCAGGAACTCCTGATAGGTGGCGCCGGTGTCGCGCCGCACGATGCTGCGCAGCGCCGCGTTCGCTTCCAACGTGGTCGCGTCAATGCCGATCGTCTTGCCTTTGACCAACCCCGCGTCGGCGAGCCGCTGCAGGATCCACGTGAAGACGGCTTCGTGCGTTTCGAGATCGATCAGGCGGCGCGTGCGCGAAATCGTCGAATGATCCGGCGGCGCCTCCGGCAGCACCAACCCGAGAAACTCGCGCAGCGCAAACGAATCCGCCGCACGCCACGCGATGGCGCGCTCCGCGTCCAAGCCTTCGAAGTAGCCGATCAGCAGCAGCGGAAGTAGCGTCCGGGCGGCAGACTAGGCCGGCCGACCTCGTCGGCGTAGAATCGCTGGCAGAGGGACTCGACGTACCATCGAAGTCCGCCTTGTCGAGGATCTGATTCAGTCGTGTGTAGAACGGGTGCGCGGCCTCCGCGGCAGATCTTGGGTCGCGACCCACATCGACGTCTGCTTCGGACGACGCCGTCGTTTGCCCATCGCCATGCGCGACAGTGTAGTACGCGGGATCGATCGTGTCGATCCTTGGCGGGATAGGAGCTAGAGCGCGCGAAATGACACCCTGGGCGCAAGACCTCGGCGGCGACGCTAGCGCGCACAGAATCGGCACTCCCGCGCTAGAGCCCGAGCGAAACGGCGGCTTGAGGCCAGATCACCGCTCGGAGCCTGCCCCGAGCGGGTGCCACAAGCTCCTATCTCGCGTGGTTCCCTGTGTCCTGAGCGCGAACTCGCAATGCGCGGTCTTTCGAATTCGGATCTCCCACTGTTACCTCCGGTGCTGACCAGGTACATACCATCTGTGGACCTTGACGCAACCGTTGCGGCGCTGGCGCCGCGTCTGGTGGTGTACGCGACCGGTTGTACGGGATGCCGCAGCACGGGCCAGGACATCGCGCAGGAGGCGCTCGCAGCTCTGGTACTCAGGTGGCGACGTTTCGGCCCGCCCGAATCGCCGGAGGCGTTCGTTTTCGCCGTCGCCAGGCGCCGCGCCGGAAGGGCGATGAAGCATCGGGCGCTCATTGAAACCGCTCGATTTCATCCTCGCGGCGCGAGCGAGCGATACGGGCGTCGACTCATACGAACAGCGGGCAGAGCTGCAGATGGTGATTCGAACGATGAAACGGCTGCGCAGGGCCGACCGCGAGGTTCTCCTGCTCCGCGCGGTAGGGGAATTGTCGCTGGACCAGATCGCCATCGTCACGCGTTCGTCTGTAGCTGCCGTGAAGATGCGGTTACACCGAGCACGCTCCCGGCTCACGGACCTTCTCGAGGAGGCACCACATGCGCGATGACGACGTAACCAACGCGGAGCGCCGCCTTCGGGCGGTGCTGCAGCCCGACGACGAACGGGTGCGGCGTGTCATCGCCGGCGCGCTCTCTCCGGATCGGCAAATCCATCCGCTCCGGCCTCTTGGACTGCTCGCGGCATGTGTCGTTGCGCTGTTGGTCATCGCGCAATTCTGGCGCGCGTCAGCCCCCTTGTCTCCGGCGCTGCACATCTCAGGAACTGGTTCTGTCGTCGTGGTGACGAGCGACGATGGTAGGCGATGGTTGGTGAATGGCGCTCATCGACTTGCGGCGGCTGTCGCTTTCGGAAGGAGTGCGGAGCAGATACTGACGAAACGCGCCGCGCTGCGCCAGGTGCGTGAAACAGACCTCGAACGGCTGGAGCCACTCGCTCAAGCAAGCGAGCCACGCCGGCGCGTTCCTGGGCAGTCGCGACGGCACAGAGCGGCAGAGTACCGAACTCAGGAGCAAGTAACCAGTCCTTTCAATTTTCAGTCAGATGCCGGAGCGAGATCCGCGATGATCCGCGTCCCGTGGACCCCCTTAGGCGAGATCCACGATGATCCGCGTTCCGTAGCCCACCAGGGCGAGATCCGCGACGATCCGCGTCCCGTGACCCCTTAGGCGAGATCCGCGATGATCCGCGTCCCGTAGCCCCCAGGCGAGATCCACGATGATCCGCGTCCCGTAGCCCCCAGTCCGCGAGATCGGCGTCCCGTCCCCAGGCGAGATCCGCGATGATCCGCGTCCCGTGGCCCCTAGGCGAGATCCGCGATGATCCGCGTCCCGTGACCCTTAGGCGAGATCCGCGGCGTCAGCGCCGCGTGAAGTTAGAGAGTGTCTCGACGGCAAGATCCGCGATCCAGTTCACGGTGTCCGACGGGATCACGAAGTCGTTCGCCAGGATCGAAAAGACGAGCATCTCGTTGTCGCGCGTCCGCACGTACCCGGACAGCGAGCGGACATTCGCGATTGAGCCGGTCTTCGCGACCGCGTTGCCCTCCGCCCGCGTTCGACGCATCCGCGTGGCGATTGTGCCATCGCGACCCGCGATCGGCAGCGTTGCGACGAATGATTCGCGGTGGCGGTCGTCCTTGAACATGTGCTCCAGGACCGCCGTGATCATCTCGGGGCTCAGGTAGTTGTATCGCGACAACCCTGAGCCGTCTGCGATGACGTAGGAATCATTCGCTACGCCCCAGGTCGAGAGCAGGCCGCGGATCGCCGAGCGCCCGCCCGAAGCTGTTCCCAGGCCGCCACGCGCGGTACCCATCGCCTTCATGAACGTCTCGGCATACAGGTTCTGACTCACCTTCATCAGAACCGTCGCGATCTCTTTGAGCGGGGGAGACTGCGTCGAGACCAGCACCCGGCGTGTTCCGGACGCGCTCATGAACTCCGCCGCCACGTCGTCCATGTCGACGGCATCGCCGCTGACGCGGATGCCGCGTTCGGCGAGCCCGTCTTTCAGCGTCTGCGCGAAGAAGACCGTCGGGTTCGAAACCGCGACGCTGCGCATGGCGGTCCGGCCGCCAATCGGCGCCGACCCGCTGACCTCCAAGACGGTGCTGTCGATGTGCCGCCGATAGGCGATCGTGTCCTCCGAACCCTCCGCGCCGGTCGTTGCATGGTTCACCAGGGTGAAGCCGGCGCCTGGTGAGAGGGTAATGATGGCCGGTTCACCGGCGCGGGCGCCGGGCACGACCATGAGTTGGGCGATGTTCTCGTTGATCTGCAGCGCGCCCACCGGCGCGGCGTATCCGAACTGCAGGTAATCCCACGACCAGCCGTCTCCGATCCCCTCGTCGTCGAACGCCTGATCGTCGCCGATGATCCGGCCGGCGATCTCCTGGATTCCGGCGGCGCGAAGCGCATCGGCCCATTGATCCAGAACGGCGGTCCTGCGGTTGTCGCGGCTGTTGATGGTCGGGTCGCCATTGCCGCGAGCGACGAGATCGCCGCGGAGTACTCCGTCCTGCACCGTGGCAGCCGTCTCGAGCGACGTCGTGAAGCGATAGTCCCAGCCGAGGGTCTCGGCGGCGGCGGCGAGCGTGACCACCTTCATGTTCGACGCCGGCATCATCAGCTTGCCGGCGTTCAGCTCGAACAGGCGCTCCCCTGATTGGAGGGATCGAATCTCGACACCCCAGACCCCGCGCGCCATGACCGTCGCACCGAAGACTCGCGAGAGATCGTCTCGAAGCTGACGGACGGCGCGAGTGGACGCCGCCCGATCCCTGGGCGACGCAGTGATGGCCGAAGGGGTCGCGGGCGTGGCGTTCGCCGCGCACCCCACGGCCCCGCAGGCCGCAACCAGGAGCGCGCCAGCCAGCAGCCGTTTGATCACTTCTTCCCGAGTTCGTCCAGGGCCTTGCTGATGTTGTCGATGGATGAGGCGTCGATGACGGCAGCGCCAGGGTCACCGGCACGTGATGCGAATGCCTTGTCGCCGCTCTTCGCGAACGTGACGGTTTCCTCTTTCTGCGGCTCGCCCGACTTGATCGCTATCCGTAGTGTGGGCGATTCCAGGCCGGTCTTGGCCGCCGCATCAGCGAAACTCGTTGCCCGCGTCTGCGTTGCCGCCGAGAGCAGGTTCTCAACCTTGGTTTGATCGGCGTCCTGCGCGGCGGGCGCAACCTGCCGCCACTTTTCTTCTTCCTGGCCTTCCTTGTTCTTGCTCTTGGTCTTTTCGAACGCCATCGTCTGTCCGTTGCGCACCACCTCGATCCGCGTCGCATTGAACGCGCGCGCGTCGAACAGATCCTTCTGACGGAACTCGCCGGCCTCCTTCTTCAGTTCGTCCATCAGGTTCGCGTCGATGGTCATCACCGCGGGTCTGGACTGATCCTTCACGAAGATTGTGTTATCTGCGGCGGCTTTGCCCACGAGCAGCGTCGCTTGTGACGATCCCGACCCGAGCTGAATCGTCGCCGCCGGCTTGTCCAAGCCGAATTCCGCGAGCGATGCCGGTTCAGCGGCGGCGATCGATTTCATCTGAAGAGTGTTCAAGCGGCTCAGCAGCCCATCCACTGAGGTGAAGTCCGCACGCGCGTTGACCGGCTCGGTCATCCGCCACTCACCGCTGCTCTTGGAGAACCGGATCGTCTTGGCCGGCATGCTCACCGACAACGTTTCGATGGCGTCCCGGTCGAGCTTCAAAACCGTTTTGTCGCGCAGATCGAACGTCTTCTTGTTGAAGCTCGAGTCGAGGTAGGAGGAAATCAGGAACACCCGAGGCTGATCGCCAACCTTCGCATAGAGGTCGGTTCCTGTCGGGGTCTTGCGTCCGATCAGCAGTTTGTGGTCCTGGCCCTTGGCCTTGAATCCAATCTCGACGCGCGGCGTCGCCAGGCCGTACTCGGCGAGATCCGCCGGCTTCTCGTCGATGACGCGTTGCACTTCAAGGTTGGAGAGATTGGAGGCGATGCCCGATACCTCGGCGTTGTCGGGCTGCAGCGGCGACCGGCTGCACGATCTGCCAGTCGGAGCCGCTCTTCTTCAGGCTCGTCTGCTCGCCGGACTCCGCCTTGACGGTCAGCTCCTCGATGGCATCCGAAGCGACGCTGAACACTTTCTCTCGTTTCTCGCCGTCGCCAGGCTCACGCTTCGATTCGACGAAGTAGAGATACCCGCCCAGCGCGATCAGGATAACGAGAAGTCCCAGGAACGATCGCAGGCCTCGCATCTAGCGCCTCCGCCACCAGGTGTGGATGCCAGCCGCGATCAGCAGGCCGGGGACGATGAGCACCGTGAACCAGAAGATCATCCGGTCCTGTCCGGCGCTGAGCGAGATCCGCCGATCTTCCGGATCCCTCGGGCGCACGGAGATCAGGTTCTCCTGCTGCGCGAGCCAGTTGATGATGTTGAGCGCCATGTCGCGGTTGCCGGCCATTCCAAGGAACGCGTTCGAAGCGAAATCCGAATCGCCGACGACCACGACTCGGGTCTCTGGTTTGTTCGGTGTGTCGGCCGCCGAATCGGCCGGCGGCGTTGGCTGGTGTCGCACCCTCGACCGGCGCCGAGACCGCGACGGCCAGCGAGACCGGTCCCTGCACGTCTCCCTTGTCGATGTTCGGTTCTGCTTCACCGCGCGTGGTCAACAGATTGAGGTCGGTCTCGGCCCAGCTGTTCCGGCCGCTCTGAATGAACGTCGTGGGCGTTCGTCCGTTGCTGCCGCCTTCGACCGGCTTGACCGACCGCGCGAAGGGAAACGCCGTCAGCATTCTGAACGTGCTCGTGATCGCGTGATAGGGGTAGGGAGGTGCGGCGACGGGAACCGACGGATCGGCGCCGCGCAGCTGGCTCATGGGATCGAGCACGGCGTTCGTGCCGACGTCGATATTCCATTCTTTCAGCACCGCCATCAGGTTGGTGAGCGGGGGAGCGCCCGGCTTCAGCGGTGGGTCGATCGTCAGCAGCAGCTTGCCACCCTTCGCGAGGTACGCCCTCAGCCTGTCGATCTCCGGCTGCAGGAAGTCCGACGTTGGCCCGCCGATGACCACCACCGACGCATCGGCAGGAATCTCCTGCTGCAGCAGCACGAGCTTCTCGGCGGTGAAGTTGTCTGATCCGAGCTCCTGCGCCAGGCCCGAGAACCCAGATCCTTCCGAGGCGGTCGTGTCGCGCTCGCCGTGTCCTTGCGTGAAGTAGACCTTGTGCGTCTCGCCCTGCACGACCTTGATCAAGGCGTTGGTCAAATCCTGTTCGTCGTCTGCCGTGACGCGCTGGGTACGGCCCTCGTCCTCGAGGACGACCGTTCCGAGTCCGCTTTCCTTCAGGCGTTCTGCGAGTGCCGGCCGCTTCTCGGGATCGATGTACTCGATCTGCAGCTGTTTCGACTCGTACTGATACTGGTCGAGCCGGCTGCGGAACCTCGAGAAATCCTCGGTCCGCGCAAATACCGTGACGCGGACGGGTTTCTGCAGGCCATTGAGCACTTTCTTGGTCTGTTCCGACAGCGTGTACTGGCCTGCCGCCGTCAGATCCCAGCGCTTGTTGTGTCTGGCTGCGAGGTAGTTGATCGCGGCAAGAATGCCCAGCACGACCAGAATGCTGGCGATGGCCAGCGATCCGAGACGGGCCTGACGGCCGGAGAACTCTCGCACGATCTCGCGCCACTGGCTCAGCACGTAGAGCAGCGTGCATACGAGACCGCCGAGCGCGAGGGTTCGATACCACTGCCATTCAGGGCGGAGTTGAGAAATAGCGACAGCCGCGAACACGAGCGCGACGCCGAGCCAGCCGAGAAGTCCGAGTACTCGTTTCAACATACGTCCCTTGAAAAAACTAACCGCGCCAACGCTCGGAGTCCACAGACTTGGCCGTCAGGAACAGACCGAAGGTGATGAAGCTCAGGTAGTAGACGATGTGCTTGGTGTCGAGGATGCCCTTGGTGAAATCGTCGAGGTGATCGGTGATCGACAGGAACGACAGGATCGTCCGCGCCGTCTGCCCTGACGAGTCGGCGAGCCAGTTGATCACCCAGAGCATGAGGAAGACCGCGAAGGTGATGAAACCGGCGACGATCTGATTTTTCGTCAGGCTGGAGATCAGGAGCCCGACGGACACGAAGCATCCGCCCAGCAGCAGCAACCCGAGATACCCGGTGGCAATTGGCCGCCATTCGGGATTTCCGAGCCGGAACAGGATGGCGATGTCGATCATCGTCACCAGCAACATCGCGCAGAAGAGGCCCATCGCTCCCAGGAACTTGCCCAGGATGATCTGCATGTCGGTGACCGGCGAGGTCAGCAGCAGCTCGATTGTGCCGGAGCGCTTCTCCTCCGAGTAGGTGCGCATCGTGATCATCGGCATCACGAAGAGGATGATCACCGCCGCGTTGAGCATGACGCCGCGAATCATCCCTTCGTTGACGTTGACCCGCCCGCCGCCCATCGAGGCGCGCTGGCCCTGTTCCACGAAGACGGCAAGGTACACGTAAAAGAACCAGCCGAAGAGCAGTGCAAAGAGACCGATGATGACGTAGGCGATCGGCGAGGCGAAGTAGGAGCGCAGCTCCTTGCCTGCAATCGCGAGGATGTTACGAATGCCGGTCATTGGTTTGCCTCCGCTCCGTTACCCGCTGCTGGCCGCGCATCCGCCGCCTCGGCAGGTTCGTCAGTCGTGACCTGCAGGAAGATCTCCTCGAGGCTCATCCGCATGGGTCTCAGCTCGAGCAGCCCCCACCCGCGCTGGACTACTGCGCGCGCAAGATCACGGCGCACGTCCGTGCCTCGTTCGCTCTCGATTTCGAAGCCGCCCACGGTTCGACTGTCGGATGAGACCACGCGCGTCACGCCGGGCACCGACGCCAACACGCGGCCCGGCCTCGTCATTGCCAGCGTCGATCTGAACGAACAGCGTCTCGGCGCCGCGAAGCCGTGCGGTGAGCGCCTCCGGCGTATCCACAGCCACCACGCGTCCCTTGTTGATGATGACGACGCGGTGGCAGGTTTGGGCGACCTCGGGAAGGATGTGTGTGCTCAGGACAATCGTGTGATCACCGCCAAGGCTCCGGATCAGGTCGCGGGTCTCGATGATCTGCTTGGGGTCGAGACCAGCCGTCGGCTCGTCCAGGATCAGCACGTCCGGGTTGTGAATCAGCGCCTGAGCCAGACCGACCCGCTGACGATAGCCCTTCGACAGCTTCGCGCAGTGCCTGTCCGCCATGTCGGCGACGCGGGTGCGCTCCATGACGCCCGACACGCGCTGCCTCCGTTCGCTGGAGGGAACGCCCTTGATGCGGGACACGAATTCCAGGTATTCCCGAACCGTCATGTCGGGGTAAAGCGGAGGCATTTCGGGCAAGTAGCCCGTCCTTCGCTTGGCCTCGATCGGTTCGGTGAACACATCGTGGCCCGCCACGATCGCGCGTCCCTCGGTAGCCGGCATGTAGCCGGTGAGGATCCGCATGGTTGTGGTCTTGCCGGCGCCGTTCGGCCCGAGAAATCCGAGAATCTCTCCCCGCTCCACTCGAAAACTGACATCGTCCACGGCAGTGACCCGGCCGTAACGCTTGGAAATGTGTTGGACCTCAATCACAGAGACTCTCCAGGAGGGGTACAGACCCTTCGGAAAATTACTTCGTTCTAACGTATAGACTCAGAATCGATTAGGACCGATCAGGCATAGTAGTCAGACCGCGAAAAGAGAGTCAAGACTCCCGGCTGGGTCTTGCATCCGCGCCGCAGTCGGGATAGGCTATATATGAGCACTTGCTCATATATTCATATGTCACAGCCGGTCGCTTTGAAGGTTCACCCCCAGTCGCCTGTCGAAACCGAACAGTGCGACGCTCCGCACCCGGCCCGCGTGACGCCGACGCCCGCCGCGCGGCGCTGATGCCTGCGCGCACCGTCGGCGCTCTAGCCGACACGTTTCGCGTCCTCGGGGACCCCACCCGCGTTCGCATCCTGGACGCCTTGAGCACCGGAGAGCTTTGCGTGTGCGACATCGCGACGCTTGTCGAGCTGAGCGAGTCGGCCGTTTCGCATCAGCTGCGGTTGCTTCGCAGCATGCGGCTGGTTCGTGCGAGACGGGCCGGTCGTCTCGTCTTTTATGCGCTCGACGATCAGCACATCATCGAGCTGTTCCAGCAGGCGCTCACGCACGTGGAGGAACAAGATCGGTGACGACGACCGTCTGCGCTGTCTGCGAACTGCACGCCGAGTCCGTGTTCAAGATCGAAGGCATGGACTGTCACGAAGAGGTGGCCATCCTCGAACGCCGCCTCACCAAGCTGACCGGGCTCGAGGCGCTGGCCGCGGACGTCGTCAGCCAGCGCCTCACCGTCAAGTATGACGCCGCGAAGCTGACGACCTCCAACATCGCAGAAGCCGTCGCACAGACTGGCATGCGTGCGTGGCTCGAGCACGAGGAGCCTCGTCCGTCGTCGGCGTCGCCATGGCGTGAGCGCGTCGTCTGGATATCGGGGACCGCTTTGGCTGCCGGCCTCGCGCTGCAATTCTCGGGAGCCGCGCCCACCGTCGTCTGGCTGCCTTTCGCCGTTGCGATCCTTTCGGGTGGCATCTTCACCGCCCGGCGTGCGCTGAATTCGCTGCGCTCGCGAGTACTCGACATCAACGTTTTGATGCTGGTCGCGGTCGCGGGTGCGATGGCCCTCGGCGAATGGTCCGAGGGTGCATCCGTGGTGTTTCTGTTCGCGCTGGCGCAGATGCTCGAAACGCGCGCCATGGAGCGCGCCCGTGGCGCGATTCGGGCGCTGATGGATCTCGCGCCCGCTGAAGCGCTCGTGAAGCGGAACGGCATCGAGGAGCGCGTGCCGGTGGAGGATGTGCGCGTCGGAGACATCATCATCATCAAGCCCGGCGAGAAGATTCCGCTCGACGGACGTGTCCACGAGGGAATCAGCCACGTCAATCAGGCGCCCGTGACCGGCGAGTCGCTGCCGGCCGAGAAGATGCGCGGCGACGAGGTATTCGCCGGCTCGATCAACGGCCGCGGAGCGCTGGAGGTCGACGTCACGCGCCTGCGGCGGGATTCCACGCTCGCACGAATCATTCATCTCGTGGAGGAGGCGCAGGCGCAGCGCGCGCCGAGCCAGACGTTCGTCGACCGGTTCGCGCGTGTCTACACGCCGGCAGTCCTCGTGCTGGCCGTCATCGTGGCCGTCGTCCCGCCGGCGTTGCTCGGCGCCGACTGGGGCACGTGGATTTATCGGTCCCTCGTTCTCCTCGTCATCTCCTGTCCGTGCGCGCTCGTCATCTCGACGCCGGTGTCGATCGTGTCAGCGCTTGCCGCGGCGGCGCGAAAGGGCGTGCTGATCAAGGGAGGCGCACGACTCGAGCGGTTGGCGAGCGTCCGTTGCTTCGCCTTCGACAAGACAGGCACGCTGACCCGCGGGCGGCTGCGCGTCACCGATATCGTTCCGCTGAACGGCGCCTATCCCACAGACATTCTCGCGCTGGCAGCATCGCTCGAGTCACGATCCGAACATCCGATCGGCCGCGCGATCCTCGACCGCGCCAACGCTGATGCGCTGACGCTGTCGCCAGTCATGGCGTTCCACGCTCTGCCGGGGCGCGGCGCCGAGGGCTCGGTCAGTGGTCGCCCCGTCGTGGTCGGCAGCCACCGGCTCTTCGAAGAGCGCCAGATGTGCAGCGCCGACGCCGAATCGGTTCTCGACCGGCTGGAAGCTGCGGGCCGGACGCAGCGTAATGATCGGGGTGAACGGCGAGGCAGTCGGCGTGATCGGGGTGGCCGACGAAATTCGCGAATCGGCCGCCGACACCGTGCAGATGCTGCGCGCGCAGGGTGTCGAACACGTGGTCATGCTGACCGGCGATCACGAATCCGCCGCGCGGGCGCTCGCCGCGTCGATCGGCATCGACGATTACCGCGCCGGACTGCTGCCGGAACACAAGCTCTCCGCAGTTCAGGAACTCCGGCGCAAGTACGGTGCGCTGGCCATGGTGGGCGACGGTGTCAACGACGCTCCAGCGCTTGCCGCCGCCGACGTCGGCATGGCCATGGGCGTCGCCGGGTCGGACGCCGCACTGGAGACGGCGGACATCGCCCTCATGGCCGACGAACTGCCCAAGATCCCCTACGCGCGCCGCTTGAGCCGCGCTACGACCCGGAACATCCGCGCCAACGTCTCCTTCTCGCTCGTCCTGAAAGCCGCGTTCCTCGTGATGGCCATCGCCGGCACCGCCACACTCTGGATGGCCGTCGTCGCCGACATGGGCGCCTCGCTCATCGTCATCGCCAACGCGCTTCGCTTGCTTAAGGAATAATAAGTGCGCAGGTGCGCACGTGCGCGTATCCGCGCTCAGGCTTTACGGTTGGAAAAAAAATGCTGATCGACGAACTCGTCGATGGCGGCCTGGTCGGCAGGATCGACCTTCTCGAATTGCAGGCCCATCCCTACACGGCGATCGCTCCATGCGATCCGCGACTCGGCTTCGATGTCGCGCTTTGAGCCCGGGAGGCGAAACCGGGCGCGGACCTTCGATCCATTCTCCAGCGGGCTCATCGTCCGGATCGCGATGCCCCCTTTGCTGAGGTTCAGCGTCAGCGCGGCGGCGATCGTGTTACCGAAACGATACGCAACCGGAATCCCGAGGACCACTCGCGGGCTGCCGCGGCGATTGAAATTGTCAGGAAAGAGGTGCGGGGCGAGCGACGGGAGAATGTGTTGAACCGCGCTGTACTCGTTGACGTATCCCGACACACCGAGCGCGGCGAGTTCGCGCACCTCGTCGGCGGTCGCTATCGTTCCGCTGAAGATCAGTATCGGCAGTTTGCCGGCGTCCAGCTTGCGGATGGACCGCACAAGTTCGACGCCGCCGGCGTGCGGCAGCCGGAGGTCCAGGACGATAAGGTCGAGCCGCTCGAGATCCGCGCGCACGCGCGCCAACAGTTCAGCGGCGCTCTTGACCGTCAGGGCGGTATGGCCCGCCCCGAGTAGCGCTGTTGCGAACCGATCCCGCACGAAGGCGGTGTCGTCTGCGACGACGACGGTTTTAGTGGTCGACATCCGTGCCCTTGGGCTCGTTGCAGAATTTATCAGGTTCTCGCTATAATTCGAAGTCTTGTCGGGTTCGTGGCGTATGGGACGCCCGGTATCCAACAGGAGCTGTCAGCAACCTTTGAGGAGTGTCTGGAGTCTGTATGGCCACGTGTCCGGAATGCGATGCCGATATCGAAATCGACGAGTTCGACGTCGATAAGGGCGATCTGATCAGCTGCCCCGAGTGCGGCTCCAATCTCGAAGTGGCCGGTACGTCTCCCGTTGAACTCGAGGCGGTCGACGAAGACGACGACGACGACGAAGAAGAAGACGACGACGATGCCGGCGACGATGACGACGACTTCGATGACGACGATGCCGTCGAAGGCGACGACGACGAAGGCAACGGAGAGGACTGGGAAGAGTGACACACGCCTTGCCGGCTGCCGACCCTGCCGGGTCCGCAGCCGGCACTGACCTCCTGCACCGCAAATCCGCCGCCCTCACCCGCGTACTCGAAAATTATCCAGCTCTGATCGTCGCCTACAGTGGCGGTGTCGACAGCGCCTACCTGGCTTGGGCGTCGACGCAGGTGCTCGGTCCTCGCGCGCTTTGCATCACGGCGGACAGCTCCAGCTATCCGGAGCGTCATCGCGAGATGGCCATCCGCATTGCCGGCGAGTTCGGTCTGAACCACGAAGTAATCCGCACCGACGAGATGTCCCGGCCTGAGTACCGCGCCAATCCGGCGAATCGCTGTTACTTCTGTAAGCACGAGCTCTACACACATCTGACGTCCATTGGACGCGATCGCGGCATCCCGGTCATTGCGGATGGGAGCAATGCGGACGACCGTGGTGATTACCGTCCGGGCCGGCAGGCGGCGCGTGAGTTCGGCGTGCGCAGTCCGCTCGACGAGGTCGGCCTCACCAAGAACGAGATCCGCGAGTTGTCGCGGCTGGCGGGTTTGCCGACCTGGGATGAGCCCGCCTCTGCTTGCCTGTCGTCGAGGATTCCATACTTCAGCGAAGTGACGGACGAGAAGCTGCGAATGATCGAGCGGGCGGAAGACGTGCTTCGCGGGCTGGGTTTCCGCGTCTGTCGCGTGCGGCATCACGAGACGATCGCGCGGCTCGAGATCGCGCGGGAAGAGATGTCCCGCGCGCTCGAACCGGACATCGCGGAAGCGATCGACCGCGAGTTGCGCGCGATCGGATATCAGCACGTGACGTTGGACCTGCGGGGATACCGGCTGGGGAGCTTGAACGACGCGCTCCGCCTGCGCCCTGTTTGAAGATCGCGTTGGGCACCGACGCCCCTTCTGCCGTCGCCTCCCCGTCAGCGGCGCCTTCGCGTCCGGCGATCGCCGCTGTCGTCGCGTTGGCCCTCGTGTTTCTGGCCGCGCACCTCTATTGGCTGCCGCCAACCCTCGAAGATGTGGACTCGGTCAATTTCGCGATGGGTGTCCGCGATTTCGATGTCGCGCGTCATCAGCCCCACCCGCCGGGTTATCCGGCGTACATCGCGACAGCAAAGCTCTCCACGGCGGTGCTGCGCGCGATGGGTGTCGCCTCGCCGGAGGTCGCTGGCCTCGCGGCCTTGAGCGCGGTCGGTGGGGCAGCGGCTGTAATCGCAGTCTTCTTTTTCTTCCGCAGGCTCGCCGGCGACGATCCGATCGCGCTCATCGGCGTTCTCCTGTTCGCCTGTTCGCCGCTCTTCTGGTTCACCGCGCTGCGTCCGCTGAGTGACGTGCCCGGACTTGCCGTGGCCTTCGCCGCGCTCGCGGCGCTGATGGCGGCCATTCGCTGGCGCGCGCCCTGGAGCCGTCCGGCTACGCGCGCGCTCGTGCTCGGCGCCGCGATGGCCGGCATCTCGATAGGATTCCGATCGCAGATGGCGGTTCTCACCGTGCCTCTGCTGCTGCTCGCCGTGATGCGGCCCGGCGTGTCCGGCCAGTGCGCGTCTCGGAGCGATAGCCGCGTTCGTCGCTCGCAAGTCTCGCATGGGCCGTCCCATTGATCGTGCTCACAGGCGGGCCAGGCGGCTACCTCGCCGCGCTCGGGAGTCAGGCTGGCGAGGACTTCATCGGCGTGGTGATGTTGTGGACGAACCCGACGCCTCGGGTCGCCGTCTTCGCGCTGTTGAACACGATGGTGCTGCCCTGGGACTCCAGCTGGCTCGGGGGCATCGTCGTGGCACTGGCGCTGGCTGGCTCAATCGCGCTGCTTCGGCGATCGGTTTCAGCCGTGCTGTTGTTGCTCGTGGCATTCGGTCCGTACGCCATCTTTCATCTGCTGTTTCAGGAAACGCTGACGGTTCGCTATGCGCTTCCGCTCGTGCCCGCGGTCGCGCTGCTGGCAGCCGTCACCGTGGCCCAGGCGACGCCGCTCGCCACAACGGTCGTCACGGCAGCGCTGGCGGGCATGGCACTCTTTCACGGGGTGCCTGCGGGAGCGGGATTCGCTCGCACACCGAATCCGATTGTCGGCGCGTTCACGGAGATGAAGTTGCTGGCCGGCCGGCCGGGCCGAACCAATCGTTGGAATGCATCGCCGCGTCTTGACCGAGTCGCGCCGGGCCCGCGAGTGGGAAGGACCCCTACCGGGATCGCTTCTGCCTGCGCCGCGCGACTACGAGTGGCTGGAGCTGACCCGCACCTTCAAGGAGACCGATGACCGATGTCTGGTTTCTTGCGGATCCGCGTCGAACCGATCTGGCGTTGATCGATTCTGAATTCCGACGGACGCGGGAATTCCGGTGGCCGTTCAATCCCGCCGTGTATCTTGGCGGCGGCCGGCCGGGCCAGATTGACTGGCACATCTACCACCAACCCGGCTGGTTCCTCGAGCGCGGGTGGGCGCTGACTCCTGAGGTGGCGGGCATTACAGAACGCGATGGTTGGGGGCCCCATCGACAGCCAAGTCTGGGTTGGGTGCGAAGGCGCGAATGGAGGCGCCTTGATGCTGCTGGGTGGCCGTCACCTGGGTGGCGCCAACGAACCGTCCGTCCGTCTGATCGCGTCCATCGACGACCGTCCCATCGAGTCGTTCGAGGTGCCGCCTGGTTACTTCATGCGATTCGTCACGATTCCAGCCGGTGCGCTGATGGGAGATGGGCGCTTCGCGAGACTCTCCGTCCGCGCCGAACCGGTGTCGGGAGGTACGACCCCTCGCGTCGGTCTCGAGCAGTTCAACCTTCAATCCACCGACGTCGTCCAGTTTGGCTTCTCGGATGGCTGGTTCGAGCCGGAGTACAACCCGGCGACCGCGAGGTCGTGGCGGTGGATGGGGGAGTCAGCGGCCCTGCAGATTCACAACGCCGGCCGCGACGTCACGATTCAGGTCCGGGGAGAGTCGCCGCTCAGATACTTCGACGAGGCGCCGGTCTTTCGGATTTCGGCCGGCGGACACGTGATCAGCGAGAGCCGTCCTGCATCTGATTTCAGCGTTCAAGTCACCGTACCCGCTGCCGCCCTCGCCGCGGCTCAGGGCCGCGTGGTCCTCGGGTCCGACAAGTTCTTCATTCCCGGCGAGCGCCAGGGGTCAGCGGACCGGCGTCATCTGGCGTTGCGCATTTATTCGGTCACGGTGCGCTAGCCCGGAGAAGGTGGCTGGCACCTTCGCCGGTGCAGGTGCCAGCCACCTTTCCGTGCCGGGGTCCCGCGCATGCGACCCAGTCGAGCGACACGAACCACGGACTCTGGTGTCCGCGTCATAAACCGATGAACTTAGAGTCGGATTTGAGCTATACTCCCGCGCACTAAGGCTTGCGGGCGAGGGCCAGCAGTGAGCTCCCGAGCGGCATGTCGAGGAACCGGAGGGCGACGGACTCGACAGCCAGGGCTGACGCGAGGGTCAGGTTCACCGGCTTCGGCAGGCACCGAGAGCTCAGAGTCAGACTCGCGATGGCCGGCCAGCCGTTGCGCGAAGCGTACCCCTGCAACGATGGGCAAAAGCGTGAAATTCGTGTAAGTCAGGCGCTTCACTTCGAATCCCGTGCGGATGAGGTGGTCGCGCAGCTCCTGCCGGTCGTAGCGTCGCACCTCTCCTCCCAGCACCGAATGGTTGCCGGTCAAAAATTTCAGCGCCGCAACGTTCACAAGGAGGTGTCCTCCGGGACGCAACACCCGATACATCTCATTGAGCGCATCTCGCTCCATCGTGTCGTCGAACGCGTAGAGCACGTCGAACGAGGTGACGAGGTCGAACTCGCGGTCGGGAAAGGGCAGGGACGTCGCTGACGCCTGCGCCACCCGCCGCTCCCCGCGCGAGCGGGCGTACGCCAGGCCGCTCCAGGTGATGTCGATGCCGGACGCATCACCATGCTGGCGCAGCATCAACAGGTTGTTGCCGGTGCCGCAGCCGCAATCGAGGATGCGCAGGCGGCCGGGTCTGCCGCGAGTGACTTCATCGAGCAACGGCCGCACGAACCTGCGGAAGCCGCGGAACCAGAAATGATCGCGCTCCGCGCGCGCCGTGGCCTCGAGCAAACGGTCCATTGTGGGTGACAGCAGATAGGGTTTGCCGGTCAGTTTCAATTCTAGCCTGAGGAGAAAGAACGTTGATGAGTCGAAGCTTCAGATGTTGCGCAGCCGCGCTGATGATCGCCGCGATCGCCACCGCCGGTTGCGGTAAGAAACCAGTCGCCACGCCCGCTCCGCGCGCCACCGCCAGCGGAGGCGCCACCGACGCGGCCGGCTCCGCCGCCGCCACCACCAGCGCCGCCACCGGCGCCTGCTCCGGCGACACCCACCGAGGACGAGATCTACGCCAAGACCTCGCTCGAAGACATCGCGAAGCAGTACCTGACCGACGTGTTCTTCGCGTACGACTCAATCGAGTTGAACGATCAGGCGCGCGGAGGGCTGCAGAAGAACACCGAGTTCATGAAGCGGCGTGGCACGGTGCGGATCACCATCGAGGGCCATGCCGACTCGCGAGGCACGAACGAATACAACCTGGCACTGGGCGAGCGCCGGGCCGGCGCGGTTCGCGACTATCTCGTCAGCCTCGGGGTCGCGGGCGACCGGATCTCGATTGTCAGTAAAGGCGAGGAACAGCCATTCTGCAACGAGGAAACGGAAGGCTGCTGGCAGCAGAACCGTCGCGGCCACTTCATCGTGACCGCCAGATAGCCAGACGGCATCGTTGACACGCTGAGGCGCTGCTGCTCGAGCGGCGGCGTCTCGGCCTGGGATCGCTGACGTCCGGCCAACCGCCTCCGCCAATGCGTCGCGCGAAGGCTAAAGCCGGACGCTACCTGCCCGCATTTCCCCGACGATCGATTCAGCCGCGGCACGTGGATCCGGCGCGGCGATGACCGGGCGACCCACGACGATGTAGCTGGCGCCTGCGGCGAGCGCCTCGGACGGGCTCATCGTCCGCTCCTGATCGTCCTTGCCCGTCGCGACGGCCTGTCCGCCGCGAATGCCTGGCGTGACGATTGCGAAGTCCGCGTGGCAGCGTGCCCGAATCAGCGACGTCTCCTGCGGGGACGCGACAACGCCGTCGAGTCCAGCCTCCTGGGTGAGATCCGCGAGGCGCAGCACCTGATCGATCACGGCACCCTGCACGCCGATTTCGCCGAGCATCGCCTGGTTCATGCTCGTGAGCACGGTGACCGCAATGACCAGCGGCGGCGTTCGTCCTTCTTTCGCCGCGGTTTCCTGGGCGGCGTCGCGCGCGGCCCGCATCATGCGCGTTCCGCCGCATGCGTGGACGTTGAGCATCCACACGCCAAGCGACGTCGCCGCAGCCGTTGCCTGCGCGACGGTGTTGGGGATGTCGTGAAACTTCAGGTCGAGGAAGACACGGTCGCCCCGTGACGTCAACGCGCGAACGATCGAAGGTCCTTCGGAGGTGAAGAGGCGGCTCCCGATCTTGAAGCCCCCTGCGACGCCTCGGAGGTTGTCGGCGAGAGCGATCGCCTTGGCACTCGACTCGACGTCGAGCGCGATCAGGAGCTGATCCACGCCGTTTCCTTTTTCGTCGTATCGAGGCTGCCCGTCAGTTCGGAGATCCGGGCGATTCCGTGACGCTTCATGTACTCACCCAGCCCGTCGATCAACTTCGGCCAGATGAACGGTTCGACGAAATTCGCCGTGCCCACCTGGACCGCGGTTGCGCCCGCGATCATGAACTCCAGGACATCGTCGGCGGATGCGATGCCGCCCATCCCGATGATCGGCAGCTTCACCGCCTGGTGGCACTCGTAGACCATGCGCACGGCGATCGGCCGGATCGCCGGACCGCTGAGCCCGCCGACGATATTGGACAGCTTCGGACGCCGGGTTTCGACGTCGATGGCCATCGCCAGAAACGTGTTGACCAGCGAGACGGCATCCGCGCCAGCCTCTTCCGCCGCCTTCGCAAAGGATGCGACGTCGGTGACGTTCGGCGTCAACTTCGGGATGACAGGCAGGTTGGTGACCTTGCGAACAGCGCTGACGACCGCGTGGGTGCCGGTCAGGCTGCACCCGAACGTGATCCCGCCTTCCTTGATGTTCGGGCAGGAGATGTTCAGCTCCAGCGCGGCGACGCCTTCGTGATCCGAGAGAATCCGCGCCAGCTCGACGTACTCGTCGATCGTGGTGCCGCAGATGTTCACGAAGGTGATGGCCCGGCGGTCTCGCAGCTCGGGGAGTTTTTCACGGATGAACCGGTGAACCCCGATGCCCTGGAGCCCGATCGCGTTGAGCATCCCCGAGGGCGTTTCGACGATTCGCGGCGGTGGGTGTCCTTCGCGCTCGGCCAGGAACAGGCCCTTGACCGCGACGCCGCCGAGCGTCGACAGATCGACCACATCGCTGTACTCGACACCGTAACCGAAACAGCCGCTGGCGGCGATGAGCGGGTTGGGAAGGCGGAGGGAGCCGATGGAAACCGTCAGATCCATGTCAGTGAACCAGTGCCTCCCAGACAATCCGTCGCGAGTCGAACACCGGGCCGTCGAGGCAGGACCGAACGAAGTGCGCTCCTCCAGCGGTGTCCTTCGCCAGCACCACGCAGCTGTAGCAGCCGCCGAGGCCGCAACCCATCACCTGTTCGAGCGAGACGTCGCAGCCCCGGCCGTTGGTTTCGGCAAGCCGCGCGACCGCGCGCATCATCGGTGTCGGGCCGCACACGTAGAGCTGAACGGTGCCGCCTGGTGAGAGCGATCGGAACGCGTCACCAAGCGGCGCGGTGATCAGGCCGCGGACACCGCGACTGCCATCTTCCGTGGCGAGCACCGGCCGCACTCCGAGACGCTCGAACGTATCGACGTAGTACAACTCGCGGGCCGAGCGCGCGCCGTAGAACAGTGTCGTGCGCGTCGCCGCGAGCCTTCAGCGCCTCGGCGAGGCTCACGAATGGCGCCAGCCCGACGCCCCCCGCCACCATCCACGCTTCCGCCGGTGGATCGACTGGTTCGAACGGTCGGCCAAGCGGTCCGAGACAGGCGATCCGCATTCCGGGTTCGACCTCGTACAGCAGCCCGGTGCCGACGCCGATGCGTTTGTTCAACAGCGTGATGCCGATCGGCGTTCCGTTCGCGTCGCGCAGCGTTTCGAAGATCGAGAAGGGGCGGCGGAGCAGCGGATCGCGTTCCGCGCGATGGCTTCACCATCACAAACTGCCCGGGCCGCGCGAGCGCCGCGATCTCCGGCGCCGCCAGCGCGAGCACGCTGTAGTGCTCGGACAGCCGGGTGTTGCGGATCACCGCGGCTTCGATGTCGGCGAGCATCAGACGAAGTATACACTTCTGGTCATGCGGTTCCTGCGCATGCTGACCAACGTGCTGCTTGCCGGCGCGCTCGGTGCAGCGTATCTGACCGTGATCGTGTTGCAGTTGAACACGCACGTGCCAATCGCCTCGGAAACCACGGTGCGATGGTTTCTGTCGCTTGGCCTCTTCTACGGCATCTACCTCGCGGTCGTGTTCTATCTGTTGATGGTGGCGCGGGAATTCTTCAGCCTGGAAATCCTGTCGCCCGGCTGGGTCAGCGTGCGCGTGCTCGCGTGGATGACCGGAGCGATGGCGGCAGTGGCCGCCGCGTTGATGTGGCTGAACGTGGGCGGCTTCGCCCCCGCGCTGAGCGAAACAGCCACCCGCCGGATGACCGCCGGCGCCGCGGCGACGACCGCTGCGGCCGTCGTCCTTCTCGGGATTGCCGTGGCGCACTACTCGTCGGGCCGGCGCGGCAGCAGGGTCGGCGCCGCGCTCTTCGTGATCGCCGCATTCGGTTCGCTCGCGCTGCCGATTGCCGCGCGCGGGCCCGCGTCGAGTGTGCCCCTCCCGCTGAGCGCCACGACTCTTGTCGCAGCAGTCGGTGCCGGCGCCGAGCCGCGAGTCTCGATGTTGTTGCTCGACGGTGCATCGCTCGAATACATCCTCCTGCGTGCGGCGGAAGGGCGGCTCCCGAATTTTTCGCGCTTGCTCGATACGGGAGCGACGCTCGATCTCGCCACCGTCCGGCCTACGGGGCCAGGTTCCGTGTGGGCGTCGGTCGCCACAGGAATGTATCCGGCCAAAACGGGCGTGCGGTCCGGTGCCAACTATTTTGCGCTTGGCAATCAGCAGCCCATCGATCTGCTCCCGGATCACTGTTTCTCGCACGCCCTGGTGCACCTCGGGATCGTCCGTCAAGAGGCGAACGACGCCACCGCGTGGCGCAGCTCGCCGCTGTGGAGCATCCTCAGCGCCGAAGGCATTCCGGTGGGCCTCGGTCGGATGGCCGCTGACCTATCCGGCGCCCAAGGTGCTCGGCTTTGCGGTCAGCGATCGATTTCACGAGCTGATGGGATCGACGCTCGAGTTGGACGAGCGCGCGGTGTTTCCCGCGACCGCGCTGCCAACCGTCAGGGACGCGTTCGTTGCGGCGAGTGGCGGCGAACAGTTGCCGCTCGTGGCCGCCAGCGCGTCGGCCTCGACGGTGGACATGCTGGACGCGACTGTCGGACTTCGCGATCGGCGTTACAGCCGCACTCTCCACGATTTGCGTCGTGGGTCGGCCGCGCGGTTCCTGGCCGTCCGCTACCAGGGGCTCGACACGGTCGGCCATTTCTATATGGGCGACACACAGCCGAGCGGCGTCACGCAGCCAACCGAGCTGGAACGCCGCCGTCACCTGCAGGTTCTGGAGCGCTATTACAGCTACATCGATGCCGAAGTCGGCGACGCGCTCGACGCGCTGAATGCTGGCGATCTTCTCCTCGTCGTGTCTGGGTATGGGATGCAGCGTCAGAACCCACTCAAGCAGATGGCCGGCCGTCTGCTCGGTGATCCCGATCTCAGCGGCACACACGAACGCGCGCCGGACGGCTTTCTCATGGCCTACGGCTCCGTCGTCGAGCCGGGCCGCCCGCAACGCGGATCGATCGTGGACGTCGCGCCGACCGTGCTCTATTTTCTCGGCCTGCCCGTCGGCCGTGATATGGACGGCTTCGCACGCACCGACCTCTTCACGCGCGCGTTCACAGCGGAGCGGCCAATTGCATTCATCCCCACCTACAATCGCTGAACCGTTGTGTGATCCCTGTCTGAACCCTCGTGTGAACCCCGTATGAACCCTCGTCTGAACCCCCGTGTGAACCTCGTCGAACCCCCGTCTGAACCCTCGTGATCCGTGCTACGATTTAGAAGCTCTTTAATGCGCGCCCCGAGAGGCGGCAAAGAGGTGAGACGTGAATACTACTGTCAGCTCTCGTCTGCGGCGACTGCCGCCGCGAATCCAACCACCAACGTCAGCGTTGATCCCTCGATCGGGCCGGAGGTCTGCATGCCCCAGGTAATGGATGCGGACCGGATGTCGCGCGCGCTGACCCGGATCGCGCACGAGATTCTCGAGCGGAACCGCGGCCTCGACGACCTTGCGCTCGTCGGGATCCGGACACGTGGCGTGCCGATCGCGAAGCGAATCGCCCGTGCGCTCAAGGAAATCAACGGCGACGATGTGCCGACCGGGGCGCTCGACATCACGTTGTACCGGGACGACCTGATGCGCCACGCCGTTGGTCCGCAGCCGGTCGTGCGACGAACCGAGATCCCCTTCTCGATCGACGACCGGAAGATTCTGCTGGTCGACGACGTGCTCTATACCGGCCGGACGATTCGCGCGGCGCTCGACGCGCTGATCGATTTCGGCCGGCCGCGCGCCATTCAGCTGATCGCCCTGGTCGATCGCGGCCATCGCGAGCTGCCTATCAAGGCCGACTATGTCGGCAAGAACCTGCCAACGTCGCTGCGCCAGAGCGTGCAGGTGCGGCTTCAGGAGATCGACGGCACCGATGAAATCGTGATCGAGGGGGAAGCATGACGACCAAGGCGATCGACCGTGTCAGCGGAACGCGAAGCGGCGCCGGCGACAGCGCTCCGATCGCGTCATCTGCTCGGGATTGCCGGTCTCGACGCGGCCGAGATCACGCTGATCCTCGACACCACGGAAGCGATGAAGGAGATCGCGGCACGTCCGATCAAGAAGGTGCCGACGCTTCGCGGGCGAACGGTCGTCAATCTGTTCTTCGAGCCGAGCACGCGGACGCGGACCTCATTCGAGATCGCGGAGAAGCGCCTGAGCGCGGACACGTTGAGCATCGCCACGGCCACCTCGAGTGTCACCAAGGGTGAAACCCTGATCGATACGGTGAAGAACCTCGAGGCCATGGCACCCGACATGATCGTGATGCGCCACGCGTCCTCCGGAGCGCCGCATCTGCTGTCGCGGATCTGCCGATCGGCCATCATCAACGCCGGTGACGGCACGCATGAGCATCCGACACAGGCGCTGCTCGACGCGTTCACGATACGCGAGCACAAGGGCCGTCTGGCGGGTTTGAAGGTCGCGATCGTCGGCGACCTGCTTCACAGCCGCGTCCTCCGATCGAACGCGCTGCTGCTGAACACGATGGGTGCGGAGGTCTGGGCGTGCGGCCCGGCGACCTTGATGCCCGCGGGCGTCGCGCAGTTGGGGCTGCGGCCGACGACGGTGGTGGAGGAGGCGGTCAGAGACGCGGACGTGGTCATGATGCTGCGCATTCAGCACGAGCGGATGCACGGGCATTTCTTCCCGTCGGTTCGCGAGTATTTTGCGCTTTTCGGCATGACCCGCGAGCGCCTGGCGCTGGCCAAGCCGGACGTCATCGTGATGCACCCGGGGCCGATGAACCGCGGCGTCGAGATCGACTCGGACGTTGCCGATGGTCCGTTCTCGGTCATCCTCGAACAGGTGTCGAACGGTGTCGCTGTACGAATGGCAGTCTTGTACCTGCTCGCTGGCGGGGCTGACGGTCATGATGGGTCGGACTAGGGTTCACGACGAGGGTTCACACGGGGTTCACACGAGGTTCACACGCGGGTTCCATAAGCGGGTCACACGAAGGTTCATACGAAGGTTCAGATGGGGAAGCTGTTGTTGAAAGGCGGCCGGGTCATCGACCCGGCGAACGGCCGCGACGGGATGTTCGACGTGCTTGTCGACGGCGGCGTGGTCGCGCGCGTCGGTCGTGACCTGGCTGTCGGGGACGCACAAGTGTTCGAGGTGCCTCGGGGCTGTATCGTGGCGCCGGGCCTGATCGATATTCACGTGCACCTGCGGGAGCCTGGGCAGGAGCACAAGGAAACGATTGCCTCCGGCACGGCGTCAGCGGTCGCCGGCGGCTTCACGGCCGTTGCGTGCATGCCGAACACCGAACCGATCAACGATCACGCCGGCATCACGCAGTTCATCCTCAAGAAGGCGGCCGAGGCCAACCGCGCGCGCGTCTATCCGATTGGCGCGGTCTCTATCGGGTCCAAGGGCGATCAACTCTCCGAGCTTGGCGAGCAGAAGTCCGCCGGCTGTGTGGCGTTTTCCGACGATGGACGCCCTGTGGCGACGGCGCTTCTGATGCGCAGAGCGCTCGAGTACGCCGGCATGCTCGGCGTTCCGGTCATCGATCACTGCGAGGATCCGTCGCTGAAAGCCGACGGCGTCGCGCACGAGGGACTGCACGCCTCAGCGCTTGGGCTCCGCGGGATTCCAGGGGTCGCCGAGTCGATCATGGTCGAGCGCGACGTGTCGCTGGCCGAGCTGACCGGCGCGCAGGTGCACATCGCCCACATGAGCGCGCGCCAGTCGCTGCGCGCGGTGCGCGACGGCAAGGCACGCGGCGTTCGAGTCACCTGCGAGGTTGCGCCGCATCATTTCACGCTGACGGACGAGTCGCTCGACGGTCCGGTCAAGTACGACACCAACTTCAAGATGAACCCGCCGCTGCGCGAGGCGCTCGACCGTGACGCGATGCTCGAGGGCATCGTCGATGGGTCGGTGGATGTGATCGCAACCGACCACGCGCCCCATCATGCGGACGAGAAGATGGTCGAGTTCGATCGGGCACCCTTTGGCATCGTCGGGCTGGAGACCGCCGTTCCAATTACGTTCGACAGGCTCGTGCACACTGGAAAGGTCACGCTGATCAGGATGATCGAGCTCTTGTCGGTCAACCCGGCCCGGGTGCTCGGCCTTCCCGGCGGCTCTCTGGCAGAAGGCGCGCCCGCGGATATCACCGTGCTTGCCCCTGATCGGACGGTCACGATCAGCGCCGGAGCGCTGCGCTCCAAATCCAGGAATACTCCGTTCGACGGGTGGCAGCTGCGCGGCAGTGTCGCGGCGACCATCGTCGCGGGACGCGTCGTGTATTCGGCAGAAGGGGGACGCTGAAGTTGAGCCGTCGAGACGAGCTGCGCAAGCGCGCGCTCAAGAAGCTGCAGGATTCCGAGGTGCTCATGCAACACGGGCACTTCGACTACCGGAACGGTTTTCACGGCCGCGTCTACCTGAACCCGCATCAGCTTTTCAGATACCCGTCCACGATCTGGCAGCTGGCGCAGGATCTGCTCGACATCCTGCCGGGCGAGCTGCTCGATCGGACCGAAGTCGTGGCCGGCCCTGCCACCGGCGGCGCGCTGCTGGCGCACACATTGGCTGGCCTGCTCGACGGACGACGCGCGCTGACACATCCGGCGTGCAGCTTCGCCCCGTTCACAAACAGCGGGGACGGTTTCGTCCTGCGCGAGTTTTACCGGCGTCAGATGGCCGGACGCCGCGTGCTCCTGGCCGACGACGTGCGGAATACGGGGAAGACGTTCGAACGCTGTGCCGATCTCGTGCGGAGTGCGGGGGGGACCGTGCTGGCGACGGTCGAGATCTGCGATCGCCTGGAAGCCGTCACTGACGCCGGCGTCCCGAACTTTGCGCTCACCGAATATCCAGCCCCGGACAATTACGCGGCCGCGGCGTGCCCGATGTGCCGCGCGGGGGAGCCGATCACGGCGTTCTAGTGAAGTCCCTCTCCCGATCGTTGGACGTCCTCTATCGCGACTACAATCGCGAAGACTCGGCGAGCGATCCCGTGCACCGGGTCAGACCGTACCGGGACGCCGCGGATCGCGAGATCGCGGGGTTCTGTGCGGCCGCGTTGGCGTTCGGACGTGTGGCGAGCGTCCTCAACTCAATCGACACGCTGCTGGCCATCATGGGCCCCAGCCCGTCGGTCTACGTGCGCCGCTTCGATCCCGGTGATCCGCACCCGGAGCTGCGGGCGATGGTGCATCGCTGGACCCGCGGAACGGATCTGGTCGCGCTCCTCTGGGTTCTCCGCCAGATCGTGGACTCCGCCGGATCGCTGGAGTCGTTCTTCGTCGAGGGTCTGCGGGACGACGCGGAGGACGTCAGCGCCGCGCTCGATTCGTTCTCGACGCGCGCCCTGGCGCTCGATATCCGGCGCGCGTATCGTCGCGTACCGGCCCGGCCTGGCGTGTGTTACTTCTTTCCGCGTCCCTCGGCCGGCAGCGCGTGCAAGCGGCTCAATCTGTTTCTCCGCTGGATGGTGCGCCGGGACGAAATCGATCTGGGCGTGTGGACGCGCGTGCCGGCAAGCAAGTTAATCGTCCCGCTGGACACGCACGTGATCCGGCTGGGCCGCTGCCTGCGGCTGACCAGATACGTCAGCCCGGGCTGGAAGATGGCTGCCGACGTCACCAGGTCGCTGCGACGGCTCGATCCGGCGGATCCCGTTCGCTTCGACTTCGCGATTTGCCATGTAGGCATGATGAACGCGTGCGGCTTTGGCCGTAAGCAAGCCGATACGCAGTGCCCGTTGCGAGGGCTTTGCCATCCTCGCGTGAGAGCGACCCGATGAAAGCGTTTGTCTATGCCCTCCTCGTAGCCGCCGCGCTTGCCGCGGCAGCCGCCGTCATCCTGCAGCGTCGTGAGTACACCTGGGACGTCATCACCGCCACCGCGCCCGGCGCCGGCCGGGTGGCGTTCGTGCGGGGTCACGGGTGCGACGGCGGTCCTTGTCAGAGTTTGTGGATCGGCGGTTCACGAGACAGCGCGACGCGGATCGTCAATCTCGCACCCGGCCGCGAAGTGTGCGACGAGATCGCGTGGACCCGCGACGGCAAGCGAGTGGCGTTCCTCATCAATGGCTACCAGCTGCACGTCTATGACGGCCAGACGCTGGCTCCCGCCGGCGTCGTCAAACTCGTCGAGCCCGAGGGGAACCCGAGCGCCAGGATCGCGCGTGGTGTGACATTCTCGGAGAACGGGAAGGCTGTGACCTTTGACGACTGTCCTCGAAGTCACTCGGGTTGTCGAGCGGGTCTGGTGGGGGTGCCGCAGTAGATTGACTTACGTAGTCTGCTCCGTCTCTTCTCGATGCGGCTGCATCGCCACCCGCTTGTAGACGCGCAGCGTTTCCTGCACCATCCGCTCCGCGCTGAACTTCTTCCGCGCGCGATGCAATCCCGCCGCGCCCATCCGCGCACGCAGGCCGTCGTCCTTCAAGAGCTTCACGATCGCGTCGGCCATCGCGGCGTGATCGCGAGGCGCCACCAGGAACCCGGTTTCGCCGTCGACGACAACCTCGGGAATGCCGCCGGCGGTCGTCGCGACGACGGGCTTGCCGCAGGCCATCGCGTCGAGGAGTGACGTGCCGAGACCTTCGGTGATCGAGCTCATCACGAAGATGTCGAACGCCTTGTGCAGCGACAAGACATCCGGCCTGAATCCTGCCAGGAGCACGTGTTTTTCGAGATGGTGTTCCTTGATCTGTCGCTCCAATGCTGCGCGCAGCTCGCCCTCACCAGCGATCACGAACCGCGCGTCGGGCACCTGGCGGACGACCAGTTGTGCCGCTTCGATGAGGTGCCGCTGTCCTTTGTGAGGAACGAGCGCCGCAACGTTGCCGACCACCGGTGCGTGATGGGGGAGCCAGAGATCCTCGTGGACGTTCGCAGGTGGCGCCGCCTCGACGCGACTGAGGTCGATGCCTTCGTGCACGGTGATCGCGCGTGACTCGCCGACGCCGTCGGCGATCAGCAGTCGCCGGATAGCCTCCGACGCGCAGATGAAGCAGTCGACCTGACGATATTTCCACCGCGAGAGCGCCGTCGCCGCGCAGGCGAAAATCAACGCGGCGGGATGCGACGAGCGGCGGCTTCGTGAGCTGCGTACTCATCGACAACGCGAGACCAGCCATCGCCACGCCGTGCGGATCGTGCGCGTGGATGATGTCCGGCTTCAGCTGTTTGACGAGCCGGGACAGACGCCACGCGGCGCTCAGGTCCATCTCGGTCCGCGGTGCGAGCGGAAGCAGGTCGAGCCCCTCTTTCGCACGCTGCCTCAGCTCGCCGCGCGGATGCGCCACGAGCAGCGTCCGATGCCCGAGCGCCCGCAGGCCCATGACTGTCACGAGCACCTGGTTCTGCCCGCCGCGCCACGTCCGGGCCGTATCGATGTGCAGGGAGAACATCAGGGCTTGGGTGACGGGGTACCGGGACTGGGGGCTCGGGGCTCGGGGCTCGGGACTCGGGGCCCGGGTCTTGGTACCGGGACTCTGGGCTCGACCCTTCGTCGCGCGACGTTTCGTGAGAACCGGTGCTGCATCTCCCACAGCTTCACCAGCTTCATGAACACGTAGTACGAGTTGAGCACCGAGACGAGAAAACCTGCCGCGCCATCGCGGATGCCGAACCGGAGGATGTAGTTGCGCAGAAAAGCGACCGGAGGATGGACGGCAATCTCCAGCACGTTCGTCCGGCGCCCTTCCGCCATCCATTGCTCGGCGGCGAGCGTCGTGTAGTGATCGATCGACGTGATGTGATCGGAGACGTCACGATAGGCGTAGTGCTCGAGGTGATTCTGGAGCCTGCCGGGTCGATCGCTCTCGCAGCTCGAAGGACTCGTGAACCCGACGGAGGTTCCAGCTGCCGCACCGCCGGTCGTACAGCCGCAGCTGATAGTCCGGATACCAATCCGTGCTGTGCAGCCACCGCCCGAGGTAGTAGGTGACACGCGAAACCCGGTAACCCTTGCGTTGCGGACCCCGATTCAGCAAGTCGCGGATCTCGCGCGCCAGCGCTGGCGTGACCCGCTCGTCGGCGTCGAGCGACAGGATCCAGTCATGGCTCGCGAGGCTGGCGGCGAAGTTCTTCTGATCGCTGTAGCCGGACCACGGACGGACCTCGATGCGAGTCGCGTAACGCCGGGCGATAGCGACCGTGTCGTCGGTACTGTTGGAATCGACGACGATGATCTCGTCGGCCCAGGACACCGACTCGAGCGCCGGCCCGATGTTTTGCGCCTCGTTCTTGGTGATGACCGTGACGGTCAGCTTCACGCGGGGGAGTGTAGCAGGGCGGGTCGATCAGGCAAAGGCGGGACAGCGCCGTGGTTCGTGGTTCGTCGCTCGTAGCTCGGAAATCTTCACAAGTAATCCTCGAGCGACGAGCACGGACCACGAACGACGGCAGACCCGTCTCAACTACCGGATCGGTACAACCTGAACAGCTTCGAGGTCAATCAGCGCGCGGTTGTATTCGATGATCGCGGCCAGCTCGGCGCGCTTCTGGTTGGCCAGGTCGCGCTGATACTGGACGATGCGGAACGTGTCTGAGAGCCCGACGGCGAGGCGCTTCTCTTCGGCTTCCAGCTGCCGTTCCGCCAGCTGGCGAGCTTTCCCCGTCGCTTCCACACGTTTGAGCGTCGTCTGCACCTGACGCGCGGCATCGCGGACCTGTCGCGTGATCTCGAGTTCCAGCTCGCGCAATGACACGTCGCCCTGCTGGCGCTGGATGCGGCTCTGCGCGAGCGCGGCATCGGCCAGGCTGGTACCCAGCGGGTAGCTGAAGTTCACCGAAAAGTTCCAGCTCCGGAAATCGTTGCCGAAGACGTCGTGGAGCACGTCGGAGAAGCTCCTCTGCGATGTTCCCAGAATCGGCGGACGGCCGCCGTCGTTCGGCTCCTGGCCATATTGGAACTGGGTGCCGCCGACGCCGGTCATGCCATACCCTGCCCGCAAGTTCACGGCCGGCAGCTTCTGATTCTTGTTGAATCGGATGTTGAGGTCGACGTTGTCGATCTGCTTGCGCAGTTGTCCGATGTCGGTCCGATTCGCCAACGCGTTACGGGTGATCGTCTCGATATCGATCGGCTGCTGTGTCAGCACCGGCTGCTCGGAGGGCTCGATCGGCGTCGTCCAGAAATCGGTTTGTGATGGGTTGAGAATCAGCGTCCTCAGCGCGTCCTGGGCCGACTCGATGGCCCCCTGACGGACGATGACGTCTTCCTCGGACCGCGCGACTTCCGCTTCCGCCGCGACGATGTCGATTGGCGCCATCGTACCCACTTCGACGCGGCGCTGATTGTTCTTGTACGTCTGCCGCGCGAGATCGAGCGACTGCTGCGCGACATCCAATCCCGAGATCGCGTTGATGAGCGACAAGTACGCGTTGCGCACCTGCCGCGACGTCTGCGTGATCCGCTCGACGAGTTGCAGATCGACGATCGTTGACTCGTTCTTCGCCGACTCGATGTTCTGCCGGAACGCGTCGATTCGGAATCCGCGCAGGAGCGGCTGATCGTACGAAAAGTCGAGATCGGATCCGAGCTGCGGAGAGAACGCCGTTCGCGGCGCATCCGACGTCGCGCGCGATCCCGCAAACCCTATCGAGTACGCGCCACCACCCCAGGGCACTTGCTGTCTGATCCCGCCGTTCGCGAATAGATTTCCGCTCGTCGTGACGTCAACGCCCTGGGACAGGAAGTCGCGGGGAGGTGCCGTCGCGGCGCTGCGGGTCGTCGATGCGAAGACTTCCGGCGTATAGGCGCTGTACGCACGGGACAGCGCCAGGTCCTGGATTCGCGGGTTGAGCCGTTCGGCCTGGACCCCGAGGTTGTTTTCCAACGCCATTCTGACGGCCTCGTCCTGGTTAATCTTCAGGGCACCCTGGGACGTGATCTGCTGAGCCGGCTGGACGGAAGGAGTTTGGGACGCCTGTGCGGGCTTCGCAGGGGGCGTGGCCGCCTGTCCGAATGCGGACACCGACAAGCCGGAACCGAACACGAGCGCCGCCACGGTCAAAGCCGTGGCGTGCCTCAGACAGGCCGATATTTGTTGCTGGAAACGCATTGCTAGTCTCTCCAAAATGCCGGGGACGACAATTCTCCCGCGTAGGGATATCAAGATCCGTGCTCCCGATCCGACTGACGCCGGTCAGCCTAAGGCGCGGCTCCAGCCACGCCGTCCATGATGTCGGGGAGTTCAAATATACTAACGAAGCCCCGACCGTTCAGTTCCGGCCCTTTTTGTCACAGGTTCCAAGGATTAGACGTCCATGCGCCAATTCGGTATGGTTTTCGCGGCAGCACTGCTCATTGCCCCATCGGTGTTCGTCAGCTGCCGATCAGAACGCTACGGCGAAGCGGCCGGCGGCGGCCCAATCAGGACGCTTCGACCTCACGGTCGACAGCATCATGCGCGGCCCGGATCTGGTCGGCTATCCCCCCACCGACCTCCGATGGTCTGCCGATTCCCAGCGCCTGTACTTCGAGTGGCGCAAACCCGGCGAAGACGAAGCATCGACCTACGAAGTTGCGCGCGGGGGCGGCGCGCCCCGCAAGCTCTCGGACGACGAACGAAAGAAAGTCCCGCCGGGCAATGGACGCTGGGACAAGGCGCGGCGCCGTGTCCTGTTTGTAGACGGTGGAGACATCGTTCTGGTTGACGCCCAGACCGGGACGCGCAGGCAAATCACACGAACCACCGGCAGCGAGAGCAGCCCGCGATGGGCCAGAAACGACACACACGTCACGTTCGTTCGTGACGGCAACCTGTTCATCGTGCCGGTGGATCCTGGCGCGGCCACCCTGCTGACCCAGTTGACCGATGCGGGCCCGCGTCGTCCTGATCCGCGGCTGACGGACAGTCAGAAGTTCATTCGCGAGGAAGAAGAGAAGCTGATCGAATACGTCAAGAAGCAGAACGAAGAGCGGAAGAAGCGCGAGGACGAGCAGAAGAAGGATCAGCTTCCAAAGTTCGAGCTGCAAGAGCGTCAGACGGCGGCGGACATGATGCTCTCACCTGACGACACGCACGTCTTCATCGTCGTCGGGGAGCGTCCGGCCGGATCGAAGAGCACCATCGTGCCGAACTACGTGACCGAGACGGGGTACACCGAGGACATCCCTGGGCGGACGAACGTCGGCGATACGCAGGACCGCCGGCTGCTGGCGGTGCTGAATCTGAAGACGGGGAAATCCGTGTGGGCCGATGGTAGCTTCGCGCCTCCCGTCGCTGAGGAGGAGCGTCCGGCTGCGCCAGAGGCAACGACGCCGGAAGGTCGTCCCGGACGCAAGGCCGAACGCGACATCCGCTGGGGTATGCCGGCCGTTTCCGAGGATGGCAAGCTGGTCGTGGCGAGCGCGCGATCGGCTGACAACAAGGAACGCTGGTTCGTGACGCTCGATCCCGAGTCGGGAAAAACGAAAGTCGTCGATCATCTTCGCGACGACGCATGGATCCGGGAAGGCGGCGCCGGTTTCGGTGCGTCCAGCATCGAGTTCCTTCCCGACAACCGTCGCATCTGGTTCCTCTCCGAGCGCGATGGCTGGATGCACGTGTACACGTTGGATGTGGCGGCGTCCGACGCGAAGCCAACGCAGCTGACATCGGGCAAATGGGAGGTCACGGCCGCAGAGCTGTCGGCAGACAAGAAAAAGTTCTACGTCACCACGACGGAGGTTCACCCGGGCGAACGGCATCTCTACTCGATGTCCCTCGACGGCGGCGCACGGACCAAGATCACCGGCATGACCGGTTCGAACGAGGCGCAGATCTCACCGGACGATTCGATGCTCGGGCTGTTGTTCTCGTACAGCAACAAGCCGCCCGAGGTGTACCTGATGCCGAACAAGGTCGGCGCTCAGGCACAGCAGATCACCACGTCGCCGACCGACGAGTGGCGTTCGTTCAAGTGGATGGACCCGAAGGTGATCACCTTCAAAGCGCGGGATGGCGTGGACGTGTACGCCAGGCTCTTCACTCCGGAAATGGCTGGCGCGCGGCGCGACCCCTCGCGTCCGGCGGTGGTGTTCGTTCACGGGGCCGGATATCTGCAGAACGCGCACAAGTACTGGTCGACGCTATTTCCGCGAGTACATGTTCCACAACCTCCTCGTCTCTCGCGGCTATGTCGTGCTCGACGTCGACTACCGCGCGAGCTCGGGTTACGGACGTGACTGGCGGACCGCGATCTACCGCCACATGGGCGGCAAGGATCTCGAAGACATCGTGGACGGCGCGAAGTATCTCGTCGCGCAGGAAAAGGTCGATCCGCGGCGCATCGGCGTCTACGGTGGCAGCTACGGCGGCTTCATCACGTTGATGGCGATGTTCACGACGCCCGATGTGTTCGCGGCGGGCGCGGCGTTGCGTCCGGTGACCGACTGGGCGCACTACAACCACGGCTACACCTCGAACATCCTGAACATTCCGCAGAAAGACGCCGAGGCCTATCGCAAGAGCTCGCCGATCTACTTTGCCGAGGGGCTGAAAGGTGCGCTCCTCATCTGCCACGGCATGGTGGACACAAACGTGCACTTCCAGGACTCGGTGCGGCTGGCGCAGCGACTCATCGAGCTGCGCAAGGACAACTGGGAGATGGCCGTCTACCCCGTCGAGAATCACGGTTTCACCGAAGGGACGAGCTGGGCTGACGAATACAAGCGGATCCTCAAGCTCTTCGAGGAGCACCTGCGCCTGAAGAACGGAAAGGCGACGAACTGATGGATCAGGAGTCGGCCCTCGGGCTGTTCCGCAAATCCGGCGCGCTGCTCGAGGGGCACTTCCGCCTCACGTCAGGCTTGCACAGCAATCAGTACCTGCAGTGCGCGCTGGTGCTGCAGTATCCCGAGTTTGCCGACGCGCTCGGCCACGCCCTGGCGGAGCGCACGCGTCATCTGCAGCCGACGGTCGTTCTGTCGCCCGCTCTGGGAGGAATCGTCATCGGGCAGGAAGTCGGCCGGGCGCTTGGCATCCGCGCGATCTTCGCCGAGCGTCAGGATGGCGCGCTCACGCTGCGCCGCGGTTTCGTCCTGGCGCCCTCGGATCGCGTGCTGGTCGTCGAGGACGTCATGACGACTGGAGGATCGACGCGTGAGACGGCAGCCGTGGCTGAAGCGATTGGCGCGCACGTGATCGGCGCGGCAGCGATCGTCGATCGCGGATGCGATCCGGCTACCTTCAATCTCCCGCTCCAGACCCTCGTCACGCTCCAGGTGCCCACCTATCCGCCCGAATCGTGTCCGCTCTGTGAGCAGGGGCTGGCAATCGTCAAGCCTGGATCGAGGGCCTGATCGCTGCACGGGACACGAAGCGTTCGCGACGAACGCGACGGCGCGACGAACACGACGGGCCATTTCTGATCAGATTTCGTCGCGATCGTCGAGCGCTCGTCGAGCGTCTCGCCAGGACGTGAACGTCTGCGGCCAGGGTTCATGCCATGCGCACCCTGAAATTGGTTGTTGAGTACGACGGTACGGACTACGTCGGCTGGCAGCGTCAGGCCGAAGGCGTCTCGATCCAGGGGCTGCTCGAAGACGCGCTGGCGGCGTTCGAAGGCGGCCCGGTCACCGTTCACGGCGCCGGCCGGACGGATGCTGGCGTTCACGCGCTCGGACAGGTGGCCAGCGTGACCGTGACCGCGGCGCACGATACGAATGCCATCCAGCGCGGACTCAACGCGGTGCTGCCCCTCGACGTCCGGATCGTCGACGTCGCAGATGCGCCGGACGGCTTTCACGCCCGGTTCTCGGCGCGCGCGAAGATCTACGAGTATCGAATCGTGAACGCGTCCTTCGTGTCGGCGTTCCAGCATCGATACGCGTGGCACGTGCCGGGACGCCTCGACGCCGCCCGGATGCGTGAGGCGTCCGCGTTGCTGGCCGGCACCCACGATTTCGCTGCGTTTCAGGGCACGGGAACGACGGTCAATTCGACCGTTCGGACCATCCATCACCTCGAGTGGCGAAATGGAAGCGGCTTCGATCGCCCGCTCGTCTTGGAGATCGACGGTGACGGCTTCCTGCGACACATGATTCGCAACATCGTCGGCACGCTGGTCGAGGTGGGCTTCGGGCGCTGGCCGGTGGAACGCGTCGGCGAGATTCTGGCGTCGCGAGATCGGATGCAGGCCGGTCCGACGGCGCCTCCAACTGGTCTGTTTCTGGCCGCGGTGAAATACTGAGCAGTCGACAGTCGAAGTCGAGAGTCGAGAGTCGACAGTCGTCAGTCGTCAGTCGGGAAGTCGGCAGTTTCACGTATTGAACCCACCCGTAAGATATTGTAGAATTTAGGTTTAATTTCTGCCTGACGAGATGCCGCTCGAAGACGTCCTTTCGGTAGTTCCTCCCGGCTCAGATGAGGAAGCGCTGGCCCGGCAGGTCAACTTCGACCGTTTGCCCCGCCATGTCGCGGTCATCATGGACGGCAATGGACGGTGGGCGGCGCAGCGCCACCTCCCGCGTGTGGAGGGGCATCGTGCGGGGATCGAGGCGGTTCGCGACGTCGTCGAAACGTCCGCACGTCTCGGCATCAACGTCCTCACGCTCTACGCCTTCTCGGTCGAGAACTGGAAGCGTCCCGTCTCGGAAGTGTCCACGCTGATGTCGTTGCTCAAGCGCTACCTGCGCCTCGAGCTGAATACGCTGCTGCGCAACAACATCCGCTTCAATGTGATCGGGCGCGTCCAGGACCTGGCCGCCGACATCCGGAACGAGCTGAAGATGGCGGAGCAGAAGACCGCCAGCAATGCCGGAATGCTCTTCAACATCGCCCTGAACTACGGCGGTCGCGCGGAGATCGTCGAAGCGGCGCGCGCGCTGATGGCAGCGGGAGTCTCGCCCGATGATGTCGACGAGCAGCGGTTCGCCGGATTCCTCTACACGGCCGGCCAGCCCGATCCCGATCTGTTGATCCGCACGAGCGGGGAGATGCGCGTGAGCAACTTCCTGCTGTGGCAGATCGCCTACGCCGAGATCTGGGTCACCGACACGCTGTGGCCGGACTTCCGCAAGCGCGACCTCTTCGAGGCCATCCTCGCCTACCAGAAGCGCGATCGCCGCTACGGCGGCATCAAGCAACCGGTGGTCGCTGGTCGATGACGCGCGCTCGATGACGCGGGTCATTAGCGCGCTCGTCCTGCTGCCCATCGTCCTCGGGGTCGTCTGGTTCCTGCCGCCGGTCGGCACGCTCGTTCTCGCGACCGTCGCCGCCCTGCTCGCGTTCGTCGAATATGCAGGGATTGCAGAAGCACTGGGCGCCCGGGTCCCGCGCCTGATTTGTGGCGTGGCCGTGATTGGCACGTGCGTCGTCGTAGGCGGCGTCGAGGTTCCCCTGGAGCTGGTTCTGCTGAGCGCGCTGCTGGTTGTTGGCACGTTGGCCGTGGCCGCCGGGCGTCCGGGGCCTGACGTCCTGCTCAGCGTGGGAGCGTCGCTGCTGCCGGTGATCTACATCGGTATCCCACTGGGCGCGCTCGCCGCGGTCCGGTTGATCGGCGGCCGCGAAGCCGTGCTGCTGCTGATGGCGACCATCGTCATCAGCGACAGCGCGCGGTCCTACACGGGCAGAACGTTCGGCAAGCGGCCTTTGGCGCCGTCGATCAGCCCGAAGAAGACAGTCGAGGGCGCGTTGGGCGGAATCATCTTCGGCACCGTGGCGATGTTTGCCGGCGGGTTGCGAGTGTTTCCCGCGGCGAGCCCGGTCATGCTTCTACTCGCATCGGCAACCGTCGTCGGCATGGGCATCGTGGGTGATTTGTTCGAGTCGCTGCTGAAGCGCAGCGCCGGCCTGAAAGATTCGTCGACGTTGATACCTGGACACGGCGGCGTTCTCGATCGCATCGACAGCTGGCTGTTCGCGGGCCCGGTCTATTACGTTTTCGCGAGATATCTGCAGATCTGATGAGAGGCGTTGCCATTCTCGGTTCGACCGGCTCGATCGGGCAGAGCGCGCTCGCCGTGGTCGACGCACATCCCGAACGGCTGCGCGTGGTGGCGCTCGCCGCCGGTGGGAACACCGCACGCTTCGCCGACCAGGTCTCGCGCTTCAAGCCGGACACGATCGCGATGGCGACCCCGGCAGCACTGACGGAGGTTGGCGCCGATCTTCGTCGACGCGGCCTGCCTGAACCTTCCACGCGATCGGCCGGAAGCGAGGGGCTCGTCGCCGTCGCCACACATCCCGAGGCGGACGTCGTCCTTTTCGCGTCATCTGGCACGGCTGGCCTCGATGCCGTGCTCGCGGCCATCGAGGCCGGCAAGACCATCGCACTGGCCAACAAGGAAATCCTGGTGATGGCGGGCGTCGTGGTGATGGAGGCCGCGCGCCGGCGCGGTGTGGCGGTGCTTCCGGTCGACAGCGAGCACAACGCGATTCATCAGTGCCTGCACGCGCGGTCCCTGCACGAAGTCAAACGCTTGATCCTCACCGCTTCCGGCGGGCCCTTCAGAGCCTTGAGCGCCACCGACCTCCATGCCGTGACACCGGACGATGCACTGCGGCATCCGACGTGGCGGATGGGACCGAAGATCACGATCGATTCGGCGACCTTGATGAACAAGGGCCTGGAGGTCATCGAAGCGCGATGGCTCTTCGACGTGGGACCGGGATCCATCGACGTGCTCGTCCATCCCCAATCCATCGTGCATTCAATGGTGGAATTGGTTGACGGATCTGTAATCGCCCAGCTGGGTGTGACGGACATGCGCCTGCCGATCCAATACGCTTTTTCGTATCCGAACCGTTGGGCTGCGCCGCTCCCCCCGCTCGACCTCTCCCGTTGCGCGCGGCTCGATTTCGAGCCGCCGGACACGAGCCGATTTCCTTGCCTGGCGCTTGCTTTCCGGGCCCTTTCCGGGCCGCCCGGACTGCCAATCGTGCTGAACGCCGCCAACGAGGTGTCCGTGGCAGCGTTTCTGCAGTCGCGCCTGGGTTTTACCGGCATTCCCGAAGTCATACGCGAGGCCATGGAGGCCTATGAATTGAACGGCGCGACACCGATAAATGGGCTCGGCGACGTTCGCGAGATCGACGCCTGGGCCCGGGAGTTCGCGGCCAAATCGACCGCTAAGTTACAATCGAGAGTGTGAAGAAGGATTCCAAGTGACCAGTATTTTGGCCTTTGTTTTCGTGCTGGGTGTGCTCGTTTTCGTCCACGAGCTTGGACATTTCCTTGCCGCGCGGCGCATCGGCGTTCGCGTGCTGACGTTCTCCCTCGGTTTCGGGCCCAAGCTGCTGTCATTCAAGCGGGGCGACACCGAATACTGCATCAGCGCGATTCCGCTTGGCGGCTACGTGAAGATGGCCGGCGAGAACCCCGACGATGCGCGAACCGGCGCGCCGGACGAGTTCCTCTCGAAATCAAAGTGGCAGCGGTTCCAGGTCCTGATCATGGGGCCTGTGATGAACCTCGCCCTGGCCTGGGTCGTGATGGCCCTGGTGCTCTACCAGGGCGCCCCCATGGCGGCTTACGAGAAGATGCCGGTCGTGGTCGGCACGGTTGAAGAGGGCTCCGTGGCCGCGCAGGCCGGTATCGTGCCCGGCGACCGCGTCATCGCCGTCGACAGCGTCGATATCGCCACGTGGGAGCAGCTGGGGCTCGCGATCATTCCCAAGGCAAACCGTCCGGTCACGCTCGTCCTGGTGCGTGACGGTCAGCCGGTGACAGTTCGGCTGACGCCCAAGGCTGTCGGCAAGTTCGAGATGGGCGACATCGGGATCGGTCCTGTTTTCAGGCCACAGATTTCGTCAGTCAATTCGGGTGAGCCGGCCGCCGCGGCCGGTTTCCGCGAAGGCGACGTGATCCTGGCCGTCAATGAAAAACGAAATGTCACCCGCGACAGCGTCGATTGAGGCCATCCGCGGGAGTCAAGGCAAGCCGCTGACGATCGAGATCGAGCGGGCGGGTCAGCCGATATCGATCACCGTGACCCCACGCCCGTTCGAAGACACGTTCAGAATCGGCGCCGTCATCAGTCCATTCGAGTTGCGCAAAGTCGAGCCCACGATCGTGGAAGCGTTCAAGATGAGCGCGAACCAGAACTGGGAGTGGACGAAGCTGATCTTCCAGACGCTCGGTGGCCTGCTGACACGTGAAACGTCCGTGAAGCAGCTGATGGGGCCGGTGGCGATTGCCGACCTTTCGGGTGACGCGGCTGAAGCGGGCATGCTGCAGCTGTTCGGCCTGATGGCGATGATCAGCCTGAACCTGGGCCTGCTGAACCTGATGCCCATCCCTGTGCTGGATGGCGGTCACATCACGATTCTCGCCATCGAGGGCCTGTCCCGCCGCGACTTCAGCATCAAGGTCAAAGAGAAGATGCTGCTCGCCGGCTTCGTGCTGCTCGTCATGTTGATGGTGACGGTCATCTACAACGATCTGCGTCGCGTCGAGTGGTTCGGCAGCCTGATGCTCTGGAAATAAGCTCCAGGGTCAGATCTGTTCTTGCACGATTGTCTCTTTCCATGGACGTCCGCACTTGGACTCGTGCGCAGTCGCTGCGCGCCGTCGCCATTGTCGCGTCTCGGCTCGGTCAATTCTGCGCAATCCACCCTTCCTGATCCTGTCGCAACGTTTTCCATTCTGGGCTTCGATCCCGACACCGGTGAGATCGGCGGCGCCGTGCAGTCACGCGTCTTCTCTGTAGGCAATGGCGTGCTGTGGGGTGAGGCGGAAGTCGGGATGGCCGCCACGCAAGCGATCGTCGACGTCAGCTACGGGCCGAAGGCAATCAAGCTGCTCGCCAGCGGCATGACGCCCGCGGCGATCATCAAGGCGATCTGGGACAGCGATCCGGATCCAGGCTACGCGAATCAGCCGTGGCCCAAAGAGGGCCGTCAGTTCGCGGTCATGAACGCGAAAGGCGAGTACGCCGCCTACACGGGCCCGAAGGCCACGCCGTGGGCCGGGAACAAGGGCGGAAAATTCTGCACCGCGCAGGGCAACATCCTCGCGGGAGAAGCGGTCGTCACGGGGATGGTCGACGCGTTCGAGAAGACCACCGGCCATCTCTCGCTTCGGCTGATGGCGGCCCTCGACGCCGGGCAGGCCGCCGGCGGTGACAAGCGCGGCATGCAGTCGGCCGCGATGCTGATCGTCAAGAAGAACGGCGGCGTCTGGTTGAACAACGACGTCGTCCTGCGCCTGCAGGTGGACGACAGCCCGGAGCCGCTCAAGGAGCTTCGCCGGCTCGTCGAGATCAACGCCCGTCGAATCAGCCGGCGCTGACTTTCGGCGCCGACGCTCCTCATCGTTTCGCCGACGCGTCGCGCGCGAGCTCCGCTTCCGCGGCGATGTATCCGAATGCCGGCCACTGCGTCGCCTGTTTCTCGACGATTGACCTGAAGACCGTCATCGCCTGGTCCTTGCGGCCGTTGTAGAAATGATAGTTTCCGACGCCGTAGCCGATGGTCACCGCATCGAGACTGCCGTCCGTGAGGGACGCCATCAGGGCGTCAGGCTTCTCCTCGCCCTTGTAGAGCATCAGCAGCCGGTGATACGACGTGTTCTCGATGATGTCCATCTTCGCGCTGATCGGCTCGAGCACCTGCCGCGCCTCGCCGACACGATCGAGGCGCCGCAGCGTCATGTACAGCCAGTGCGTCGTCGCGACCAGCATGTCGGGATTCTTCGAAAAGCGCTCGCACTCGCGGTAGGCCTTCAGCGCCGGCTCGAACTGCCCGCGAAGGTAATGCGCGAGGCCGAGGTGATAGTAAATGTTCGTGTTCAGCGTGCTCGTCGGGATGTTGCGTGCGTTCGGCGCCCCATCGGGCTCGATCTCGTCGGGGCGTCCGCTCACGAGTTCGGCAGCTCGCGTGAGATCCGCGGTGGCGCGATCGAGCTCCCTGACGGTGATGTAGCGATGCCCACGGTGGCGGTACATGCGCGCATCCTTGGGATGCTTCTGAATCCCTTCCGAGAAGGTCGCAATCGCGTCGCGATAGCGTCCGAGATAGGCGAGCCGGCGGCCGAGCCAGATGATCGCGTCCGCGTCGCCGGGGTTGGCCTTGTATGACTCCTGCGCTTTCGTCGAGGTTCGCCTCCAGCGTTGCCCGTGCCTGCTCCGATGGGGCGGGCGGCACCAACGGGCGGCCGAGCAGCGACGTCGCCTCAGGTTTCTGCTGCGCCGCGATGCCGGATTGAAGAAGCAACAGGCCAGCTATAACGCCGACGAATCCACGCATGGAATCTCCTTTCCGGCTGGTCTGTCGCAACCCCTCGAGCTCGTGAAGGCGCTTCGACCAGACGATGAGCAGCGCAATGCCGCAGATGATCAGTCCCGCCGAGAGTCCCCACCAGAGCCCGGTCACGCCGACACCGACGACGAAGCACAACGTATATCCGAGCGGCAGGCCGATGAACCAGTGCCCGGCAAGGTTCCAGAGCATCGGCGTCCGCGTGTCGCCAAGACCTCGCAGCACACCGGTCGCCACGCCCTGAAGGCCGTCGAACATCTGGAATACGGCACCAATCATCAAGAGCGACGCCCCGATCGCAACGACGTTGGCATCTGCGGTGAACGCGCCGATGAGGAGCCCGGGAACCAGCAGAAATGCTGCCGCCGCGCACGACATGAAACCGACGCCCAGCGTCAGCGCCGTCCAGCCCGAACGCGCGGCACCGTCGGGATCCAGTCGGCCGACCGCCTGCCCGACGCGCACCGCACCCGCCGACGATATGCCCAGCGGCACCATGAACGTGAACGCGGCGATGTTGACGGCAATCTGATGCGCGGCGAGCGCCGTCGGCGCAAGGCGGCCGGCGAGCGCCGTTGCCGCTGCAAATACGCCGACTTCAAGCGTGACTTGCGCCGCCGCCGGCGCTCCCAGGGCGAGCAACCGCCGCATCCACGCCAGCTCGATCGTCAACGGCGTCTCAAAGAGTCCGGGACGGCGCCGCCGCTCGCGATGGATGATCACCGCGAGCAGATACGCCGCCATGGCCACGCGCGATCCAACCGTCGCCCACGCAGCACCGGCCACGCCGAGTGCGGGCGCACCGAACTTGCCGAAGATCAGCACCCAATTGAAGAACACGTTGGCGAGGTTGGCCATGACGAGCGCCACCATGACCGGCCGCACGATGCTCATTCCCTGCAGGTAGCGGCGGAACGCGCAGTAGAGCAGAAGCGGCAGGACGCTCCACGTCACCACATCGAAGTATTCGCGCGTCAATCCGAGAACAGCTGGATGGATGCCCCAGCGGTCGAGGCTGGCGGCAATCAACCACAGGATCGACCGTAAAGGGGATGGACAGGACAACCGCGAGCACCGTTCCATGAATCAACCAGCGATGACACTCCTCGAGCCGGTCACCGCCGAAGGCCTGCGATACCAGCGTGTCGAGACCGAGGAGCAGGCCGAACGCGAAGATCACGATCGCCCATGAACACCGAGCTGCCGATTCCGACCGCGCCAATCGCCTCGGGGCTCAGCCGTCCCACCATGAGCGTATCGACGATCCCCATCGTCATCCAGCCGAGCTCCGCCAGCACCACCGGCAGGGCCAAAGTGATCATCGGCTTGAACTCGTCACGGAGATCGCTGAAGCGGGGGAGCATCGCTCGACAATTCTATGCCGTCGCAGAGCGTCGCTCGTCGCTGTCGTCGGAGACTCGTGGTCTGCGAGCTGAGCCACGCCCGCCTCCGCTCGTCGGACGACGGCCGACGAGCTCGGCGAGGTCTCGCCGAGCGACGAATTAGCCAGCGAGCTACGAACTACGGCGCGCGCCAGTGATTGAGTGGAGCGTTTAACGGCGTGGATAGCGTGTTTCGACGTAGTTGTCGATCAGTTCGCGGAAGCCGGCAGCCAGTTCTTCATAGGTGCCGCGCATCGTCGTCACGTGCTGGCCGTCGATGTAGATGGGACAGTTGGGTGCCTCGCCGGTGCCGGGCAGGCTGATGCCGATGTTTGCGGCCTTCGATTCGCCCGGGCCATTGACGATGCAGCCCATGACGGCGAGAGTCATGGATTCGACGCCGTCGAAGCGGGTCTTCCAGTCGGGCATCCGCTCGCGAATGTATTCCTGCGTTCGCTCGGCCAGTTCCTGGAATGTGCTGCTGGTCGTTCGGCCGCATCCGGGACACGCCGTGACGCTCGGCGAGAACGCACGAATGCCGAGCGCCTGCAGCAGCTCGCACGCCGCATACACTTCTTCGCAGCGGTCGCCGCCCGGTCGCGGGGTCAGGGATACGCGGATCGTGTCGCCGATACCCTCATTGAGCAGCACGCCCATTGCTGACGCCGACCACACGAGGCCTTTCATGCCCATTCCGGCCTCGGTGAGCCCGAGATGCAGCGGCTGATCGGTCCGCTTCGCGAGGTCACGATAGACGGCAATCAGGTCGCGCGGCCGTGACGTCTTGCAGGAAATGATGATCTGGTCCTTCCGCAAACCCGACTCGAGCGCCAGCTCGGTCGACTGCAGCGCGGACAGGATCATGCACTCGTTGATAATCTCTTCCGACGTGAGGCCCAGATCGCGGTCGGTGTTCTCCTGCATCTTCGCGACGACCAGCTCCTGGTTGAGCGAGCCGCCGTTGACGCCGATGCGAACCGGCCTGGCGTTGTCCTGTGCCACCTTGCAGATCGTCGCGAATTGCTCGTCCCGCCGGCGGCCGGTTCCGACGTTGCCGGGATTGATCCGGTACTTGTCCAGCGCCTTCGCGCAGTCCGGATGTTTCGTCAGCAGCAGGTGGCCGTTGTAGTGGAAATCGCCGATGAGAGGCGCGGTCACACCCGCGTCGAGCATCCGCTGCTTGATCTCGGGAACGGCGCGCGCGGCTTCCGGCAGGTTGACGGTCACGCGCACCATGTCGGAGCCGGCCTGCGCCAGCTCGATGCACTGTTGCGCCGTCGCCGGCCGCGTCGGCCGTGTCCGTCATCGTCATCGACTGCACGACGACGGGCGCGCCGCCGCCGACCTGCACGGAGCCGACGCGAACCCCCACCGTTCTGTGAAGCTTTACCAGAGGCATGCCGGAGAGTGTGTCCTCCGATCATAACAGGCTTCACCGTCGAGCTGGTGTGACGCTCGTCCCTTGGCGGCGATATGTATGTGAATCTAAATAACTTCCGCGACGAAACGGCCAAATCTCGCGAGTGGGCGTCTCTTTTGCACAAAGGGTCGTGGCGTCGAACGAAGCCTGGCTTCGCGACTTATGGAGGTAGTGAGGAACATGACGGCACAGAGGCTTGTAAAAGCGATCCTGATTGCGACGGCGCTGATGATGGCGGTTCCAGCCGGAGCGCAGACGATGGCCACCGAGCGCGGACATTCAGCGGTTGCAGGACGAGGTCTACCAGGCCGGGACCGATGTCTCGCGCCTCCGTTCGAACGATTCCTCGGCCGCCGCCAGACTTCAGGATGAACTCGACGAGCTGCGTGACGAGGTCACCTATCTGAAGGTGAAGCTGCGCAAGGAAAACAACGTGACCAGGGCGCAGTATGCCGAGGTCCGGGACCGGATCCAGAATCTGCGCGCGCGCGCCCGTGGCGAGAGCTCGGCCAACCCGCCGGTTGAACCGGCGACCAGCTATCCGCCGTCGAGCGTTCACTCGCGCGGCCGCGATCGAGAGACCGGTCTCCGGCCAGAGCACGATTCCCGTGGGTCAGGAGCTGGACGTCCGGCTTCAAACGCAACTCAGTTCGGACAACGCTCAGGTCGAGGATCGCTTCGAAGCCACGACGGTGGTCGACCTTTACGAGGGCAATCGCGTCCTCATCCCTGCCGGATCGGTGATGCGCGGCATCGTGAGCTCGGTGGATCGCGCGTCGCGAACCGATCGCAAGGGAAGTCTGACCGTCGCCTTCGACCAGGTTACGGTGAACGGCCGCAACTATCCGTTGCGTGGAACGGTGACGCAGGCGATCGAGAGCGAAGGGATTCGCGGGGAAATCGGCCGCATAGGCGCGGGATCGGCTGTCGGCGCGATCATTGGCGGCATCATCGGTGGCGCGAAAGGGGCGCTGATTGGTGTCCTGATTGGTGGCGGCGGCACGATGGTGGCCACCGAAGGCAAGGACGTGACGCTGCCGCCCGGAACGATCCTGCGCGTCAGGCTCGACACGCCGCCGAACATCAGGTAGAGATACGCGTCAACTCCCAACTTCCAACTCCAGATCAGAGTCGACCGGCTCTGAGCTTTGGGAGTTGGAGTTGGAGCTGGATTTGACCACCGCCGCTAGTCGCGCATCTCTGAACACGTCCCGGGCAGCTTTGATCGTCTTGGCGACGTCGCGCTCTCTGTGCGCGCTCGACAGGAACCAGGCTTCGAATTGCGACGGCGGCGGATAGATGCCGCGTGCGAGCATGCCCCTGAAGAATCGCGCGTACGCCTGCGTATCGGACGCCAACGCCGACTGGAAATCGGTGACGGGCGCCGATGTGAAGAATGGTGTGAGCAGCGAGCCCAACGCGCTGACCTGCAGCGGAATCTGCGCGTCGCGCGCGGCGTCTGCGAGTCCGCCGGCAAGTGTCGCCGCCAGCTTTGACAGCTGCCGATAGAGCGATGCTGACAGTTGCTCGAGCGACCACAGTCCCGCCGTCATCGCCAGCGGATTTCCGGACAGCGTGCCAGCCTGATAGACGGGGCCGGCGGGCGCGACGAGTTCCATCAGGTCGGTGCGGCCGCCGTACGCCCCGACTGGCAGCCCACCGCCGATAATCTTGCCCAGGCAGGTCAGATCGGGGCGGACGCCATACAGCTGCTGCGCCCCACCCGGCGCCGCACGGAAACCTGAGATCACCTCGTCGAACACGAGCAACGCGCCGTGCGCGCTGACTGATCTCGCGAAGCCCTTGCAAGGAATCCTTCGCGCGGCGGCACCAGACCCATGTTCCCGGCGATCGGCTCGACGAAGATTGCCGCGATGTCGTCTTTGTGCTGCTCGAAGAGACGTTCGACCGATGGCAGGTCGTTGTAGCGCGCCAGCAGCGTGTCGCGCGCCGCGGCCGCTGAGACGCCAGGGCTTGTCGGCACGCCGAGCGTCATCGCTCCGGATCCCGCCTGCACGAGGAACGCATCGGCGTGACCGTGGTAACAGCCCTCGAACTTGACCAGCTTGTCCCGTTTGGTTGCCGCGCGGGCCACGCGCGCGGCACTCATCGCCGCTTCGGTGCCCGAGCTGACGAACCGCACCCGTTCCATCGACGGCATCAGCATCGCGACGCGCCGCGCCAGCCGGGTCTCGAGCTCGGTCGGTGCGCCGAAACTCGTGCCTCGCGCCGCGGCCGCTGACAGCGCCTTCAGGAGGCCCTTCGGTGCGTGACCGTGGATCAGCGGGCCCCAGGACATCACGTAGTCGATGTAGCGGTTGCCGTCCGCATCCTCGAGATACGCGCCGTGCGCGCGCTCGACGAATATGGGCGTGGCGCCGACCGACTTGAACGCGCGGACCGGACTGTCGACACCGCCCGGCAGGATCCGCGACGCGGCAGCGAATAGTTTTTCTGACTTGGAGTAGCGGGACCGATGAAGGACGGAGCATCTAGCGAAGATAACACTCTTCGCGGGCTCGTGAGGTCCGTTGCGGGTGCGTCGCGTGGCTCGTAATCCGCTACGAACCGATCCGCGCCGATGCGTTCAGACAACACGCTCATCCATGCGTTGTCGCTGCTCTGCGCTCTTGCGGCCGGCTTCGTCTACTCAACCGCTCGGCGACGCCCTGCGAGCGCCGATCCACGAACCACGAGCCCGGGCCAAGCAACACAATTCGATCTCCTGATCCGCAGAGCCCGCGTCTTCGACGGCTCGGGTAATCCGTGGTTCATCGCCGACGTGGCGGTCAAGGACGGACGGATTGCGGCGATGGGAGATCTCGGCGCGGCGCAGGCGACACGAACGATCGACGCTGCGGGCAAGTATCTCTCGCCCGGCTTCATCGACATCCACTCCCACAGCGACCGCGGGCTCGGCGACATGGACCTTCGCTACAACCTCAACATGGTGGCGCAGGGGATCACGCTCTCGGTCGTGAACCAGGATGGACGCTCGCCGTGGCCGATCCGCGATCAGAAAGCCCGCTACGAGAAGCAGGGCATCGGCATCCAACGCGGCGCTGATGGTTGGGCACGGCGCGGTGCGCAACCGCGTGATGGGCGCGCGTGCGAATCAGGCGGCCACCGACGCCGACATCACGGCGATGCAGGCGCTCGTCGACGAGGGGATGAAGGACGGCGCGTACGGCTTGAGCACCGGACTCGAGTACGTGCCGGGACGCTTCAGCGAGCCGCGCGAGGTCGTCGAGATCACGCGACCAGTCAAGAAGTATCGGCGGGTTCTACATCAGTCACGAGCGCAGCGAGGGGCGCGATCCGATGTGGCACGTCAAGTCGGACCCGACGCCGTTCGTCGATCTGCTCGATGCGGTGAAGGAGACGATCGACATCGGCCGCGAGACCGGCGTGCCGGTGATCGCTCGCACCTCAAGGCGAAAGGGGCCGACTTCTGGGGTGCGAGCCACGCCGCCACGCGGCTGATTCGCGAGGCGCGCGAGCAGGGCCTCGAGGTGTACGCCGACCAGTATCCCTACGACACATCCGGCAGCGACGGCTCCACCGGTCCTGATCCCGATGTGGGCGCTGGCGCCCCCCGGGCACCAGGTCGGCGGGCAGCTCGGCGAAGGCCGGCGCGCCGCGGCGCGCGGGGCGAGCGCGAAGGCCAACCTCGCAGGCGCGGCTGGCGAATCCCGCCGAGGCCGCGAAGGTCCGCGCGCGACATCGAGCACGAGATCACCCGCCGCGGCGGCGCGTCGCGCGTAGTCGTCTACGACTTCCCGGACAAGAAGTACGTTGAGAAGAGCATCGAGTGGATCGCCAAGGACCGCGGCATCTCGCCGGTCGATGCCGCCATCTGGATTCAGCTGAACGGATCCGATCGGCCGGGCGGCGCGCGGATGCGCGGCTATTCGCTGTCGGAAATCGACATCGAGCACATCATGCAGCAGGACTTCACGGCGACCTGCACCGATGGCGACACCGTCGAGTTCGGCGACGGCGTGCCGCACGCGCGCTTCTACGGCACCATGCCGAGCAAGACTGCGACGCTACGCGCATGGACCGCGGCGTGATCAGCGCTGCCGTTCGCGATCCGCTCGATGACGTCGCTGCCCGCGCAGATCATGCGCATGCCCGATCGCGGCTGGATCCGGCCGGGCTACTGGGCCGATCTCGTCATCTTCGACGACTCGGTGCAGGACCTCGCCACTTTCACCGAGCCGCATCAGTATCCCAAGGGCATTCCCGTTCGTCTTCGTCAACGGCGTCGCCGTCGTCGACGACGGGAAGTTCACGAAGGCGCTGCCTGGGAAGGTGGTGTCGCCGCGCCCGTAGTGTCCGGCTTCAGCCGGACTAGTAGCGTCCAGCTTAGCCGGACTAGTTGATCCGGCAAGTTTGAAGGTAATGTCCCTGAGCCATGGTGAATCGTTAGACACCGATGGCTCATGTACGGAGAGTGGTCCGGCTCAATCCGGACACTACGACCCTGCAGGCGACGGCGTCTGCCGACCGGAATGACAAGCATCGTCGCAATCAGCATTCGTCTCATTCTTTCCCCCTTTGCATCTCCAGTAGCGCGCGGCTTCAGCCGCGCGTCGATGACGGGCGACGCGGTGGACTGCAAGTCCCGCACTACAGCGGCAATTTCAACGTCGCCCGGCAGCCGCGCGATTCGATGCGGTTCTCGAGCGTCAGCGACCCGCCATGGGCTTCGGCGATCTGGCGGCTGAGGGCGAGGCCGATGCCGGAGCCCGTCGGCTTCGTCGTGAAGAATGGCACGAACAGGTTCGAGGTGTCCGGTAAGCCCGGGCCCTCATCGTCCACCGTGATCTGCAGCGAGCCGTCGACTTTCTGCCAGTCGATCCAGACGTTGCCGCTCGTCTCGAGCGTCGCATCCACCGCGTTGCGGACGATGTTGATCAGGAGCTGTTCGATCTGATCGGGATCCGCGCTGATCTCGACGTCCTCGTCCGCCTTGACCGCCACGGGCAGCCGGTTTTCCAGCTCTGCGATGCGATGTGCGATGGGAGCGATCTGCACGTTGCGCTGCTGAGGCTTCGGCAGACGCGCGAGCTGCGCGTAGGCGCGCAGGAATCGGCCGAGCGCACCCGACCGCGTCTCGATCAAGTTGAGACCGTCCTGGATCTCGGATGCGCGCGGAAGATCCGGCACCCTCGAGATCATGCGCTTGATGCTGTGCGCGATGGACTTGATCGGGGTCAGCGAATTGTTGATCTCGTGTGACAGCACGCGGACGATTCGCTGCCACGCCTGCTGTTCTTCCTCGCGCAGCGAGCGAGTCAGGTCTGCGAAGACGAGGAGCTGATGCGGCTTGCCGTCACGGCGGAACGTCGATCGTCGCAGTTCGAGGCGGCCGCTCTCCGGCCCGAACGGGCGATCGAGCAATCGTGGTGTTTCGCCCTCGAGGCACTGGTCGAGCCGCAGCTCGCGCGCGTGTTTGCCGAGCAACGTGCGCCGCGGGCTTCCCGATCAGGCGTTCGGCCGCCGGGTTCACCAGCACGAGTTTCTCGTCCATGTCGAAGGCGAAGACGCCGACGTCGATCGCGCCCATCACGCTCTGTCAGAAGGGCCGTGGATTCGACGGCCTCGGTGCGCTGACGCTGGAGCGTGTCGCCGAGCGCGTTGATCTCGTGCATCACGAGATCGACCGCGCTGCCCGGTCTGCCGCCTGCGCCGCGTATCGAGTAGTCCCCTTCGCGAAGGGCACCCAGCAGGTTCGATTGAAGATAGAGCGCGCGCGTGACCATCTGAAACGCCAGCGCTGCCGCACCGACCCACACCACGATGACCACCGTCGTGATCGTCCAGCGCACTTCGAACGTGTAGTCCTGTCCCCAGGTCAGATACAGGAGGGCGACCGCTGCCGGCAGGCCCGCTGTGAATGCGAGCGCCAGCACGGAGTGTTCGAGGCTGCGATACGTGCCGCGTTGACGGTGAGGCCGTCCCGTCGGGCTATTCGCGGACGCCATACTGCTGTAGCCGTCGGTAGAGGGCGCTGCGGCTCATCCCCAGTTGCTGAGCGGCCAGCCGGACGTCGCCACCGTGGCGGGCCAGCACTTTTTCGATGAACACGCGTTCTGCCTCCTCGAGCGAAAGCGCCTCGACGGCAGTGGTGCCGCCGCGCTGCGCATGCAGGCCCAGATGTCGCGCCGTGACTGCCGTGGCGGACGCATCCGCCATCAGCACGCCGCGTTCGACGCTGTGCGCCAGCTCGCGCACGTTGCCAGGCCAGCGGTGCGACGCCATCGCCGCGCGCGCGTCGCCGTCGAAACGACGTGAGCGGCTTGCGATAGCGCGTGGCGTAGTGCGCCAGGAAGTGCAGCGCCAGCGGTTCGATGTCCTGCGGGCGCTCGCGCAGCGGCGGCAGCTGGATGACGACGGTATTGAGGCGGTAAAGCAGATCCTCGCGGAATCGCCCGCCCTCGATCTCGGCGTTCAGGTCGGCGTTGGTCGCCGACAGGACACGCGTGTTGACGTAACGGAGCCGCGACGAGCCGACGCGCTGCACCTCGCCAGTCTGCAGCACGCGCAGCAGCTTGGCCTGCAGCCGCACAGGCATGTTCGCGATCTCGTCGAGGAAGAGCGTGCCTTCGTCGGCCAGCTCGAAGCATCCGATGCGATCGAAGCGTGCATCAGTGAATGCGCCCTTCACGTGGCCGAACAACTCGCTCTCGGCGATACCTTCCGCGAGGCCGCCCGCGTTCATCGTCACCAGCGGCTTGCTGCGCCGCTCCGAGAGCGCGTGCAGCCACGTCGCGACGACTTCTTTGCCGGTGCCGTGCTCGCCGGTGATGAGCACAGCGGCATCGGACGGCGCGATCCGCTCGATGGTCTGGCGCACTTCCACGATGGAGGGTGAGTCGCCGATGAACGCCGGTGTCGCACCACGCTGTAAGCGTGTGTTGGCTTCCTGAAGTCGAACGCTGCGACGCACGCGCACGGCGCAAATCGACCTGCATCCTCACCGTCATCAACAGCCGTTCGTCGTCCCAGGGCTTCTCGATGTAGTCGCGGGCGCCTCGGCGCATCGCTTCGACCGCGCCCGCCACGCTGCTCCACGCCGTCACGACGAGGACCGGCAGCGTCGGATCGAGCGCCTTGATTCGCTCCATCAGGTCGAGGCCTTCCTGCCCTGACGTCGTGTCACGCGTATAGTTCAAATCCAGGATGGCGAGATCGAAGTCGGTTGCCTCGAGCCGCTCCAGCGCCTCGCCCGGCGAGCGGGCTTCTGTGACCTCGTAGCCTTCATCGGACAGGAGGAACTTCAGCGCGTTCAGGATGTCGACCTGATCGTCGGCGACGAGGATCCGGACCGGGGTGATCTCGGGCATAGTCAATAACGTGCCACGTGCCGACGCCGCCGTAGCTTCAGCGAAGGCGGATGCCAAGGTCCCCGCGGGCTAAGATAAGGCCGCGCGTGAACCCTGGCGGTCGGCTATCGTATCAAGCCCTCGACGTGCCGCGGTGCTGCACTGGTGGCTTAGACGAAGTCCTGGGACGAATGTTTGACGCCCTGGGACGGGTCGCGATGGCGCGACAGCGTGTCGCGGCCGCGGGACACGAAATCGGCGCGCGAGTCGGGATTCGGCCAGATTACGGCCAGTAGCACTGGTACGGCTCTTGGTTTTCTCGATCTCGCGCATGTTCGAGATCTTTACGGAATTCCGTATGTCCTCTTCGCAGAACGATCCGACACCTGCGCGTGTGCTCGTGGCCGACGACCAGCCCGACGTGCTGGAGGCGCTTCGGTGGCTCCTGACCGGCGAGGGATACGAGCCCCAGTTCGTCAGCTCGACGGACGGCGTCATGGAGAGGCTCCGGTCGGAGCCCTTCGACCTTCTGTTGATGGACCTGAACTACAGCCGCGATACGACATCCGGCAGGGAAGGGCTCGAGCTGATCCCGCGCGTCCGGGCGCACGATGGCTCCATGCCGATCGTGGTCATGACGGGATGGGGCAGCATCGATACCGCCGTGGAAGCCATGCGGCGCGGAGCCAAGAGTTTCGTCCAGAAGCCGTGGGAGGACGTCACGCTCCTCGAGATCCTCGAGCGCGAGATCGCCGAGGCGCGATCGGCCCGCCGGCTCGATCAGAAACAGCAGCGTGAATTCGAGGAAGCACGTCTGATCCAGCGAGGCCTCCTGCCGACGTCGGTTCCGAAGGTCGATGGCGTGCAGCTGGCGGTTGCCTGGCAGCCCGCCAATGGCGTCGGCGGCGACTGCTTCGACACGCTGTCATTCGGCCAGGTGCTGGGAATCTCGATCGCGGACATTGCCGGCAAAGGCCTGCCCGCCGCACTCCTCATGTCGAACCTGCAGGCCGCTGTACGCGCCTTCGCGCAGGAAACGGTGGCGCCATCATCCATTTGCGGGAGCGTGAATCGACTCCTGTGCCGCAACATGGCCAGCGGCCGCTTTGCGACTTTCTGCTATGCGCGTGTCGAGCCGCAAGGACGACGCATCGTGTTTTCGAACGCTGGTCACAATCCGCCGCTGCTGGTCCGCAAGAGCGGGTCGTTCGAGCGACTGTCCGACGGCGGAACTGTCCTCGGCGTGTTCCCCGACACGCCTTACGACCAGGGAGAAATGCCGCTCGAGGCGGGTGACCGTCTGATCTTCTACACCGACGGCATCACCGAGGCGCGCAACCCCGCGGGTGATGAGTACGGCGAGGAGCAGCTGGCCGCCGCGGCGATCGGATGCCGCACAGATCCCGCCGAAGTCATCAAGGATGCGCTGCTCGCCGACGTCAACGGGTTCACGGGTGGGCACTTCGACGACGATGCGACGCTGATCGTCGTTGGCATTGGCTGATCTCTGCCGTGGTTCGTGGCTCGTCGCTCGTGGCTCGAAGAACCCATACCGACGACGAGGATCTACGAGCTACGAGCGACGGACTACGAACCACGGTCTGCAGATGACGCGCGAGAATGTTGAACGATCTCCGCTACGCCTTCCGTTCGCTGCGCCGGTCGCCCGGGTTCACGTTCCTGGCGTCTCTGACCTTGGCGCTGGGGATTGGCGCCAACGCCGCCATCTTCAACGTCGCCTGGCAGGTGCTGCTCAAGCCGCTGCCGTTTCCGGATGAAGACCGTCTGGTCGTCATCTGGTCGGCCTTTGGTCCGAACCGTCGTCTCAATCCTGTCGCCCCCGCCAACTACTACGACTGGGTGACTCAAAGCCGGTCCTTCGACGCCATCGCGGCATACAACCTGTTCGGCCAGGAGTCGAATCTCACAGGCACGGGGGACCCACAGCAGATCCGCCTCGTGTGGGTGACGGAGGACTTCTTTCGCGTCCTCTCGATTCCGCCGCTGCTCGGCCGTCCGATCCTGCCGAGCGATGCCGCGGATAGCTCGGGCAACGTGCTGGTGTTGACCGAGCGGTTGTGGCGGTCGGCGTTCGGCGGCGATCGGTCGGTCATCGGTCGCACGGTCACGGTCGACGGCGAACCGCACGAGATTGTCGGCGTGATGCCGGATGGTGCCGGCATTGGCACGCAGGCAGGGGACGCCTGGGTCAGGTTGCCGCTTCGTATCCAGCGCGGCGTTCGTCAGGCGCACTTCCTCAGCGTCGTCGCGCGGATGCGCCCGGGCGTCACGCTGGCGCAAGCCACCGACGATGTGGTGGCGGTGTCGGAGCGTTCTGCGCGCGAGTTTCCATCCGTGAATGCCGGGCTCACCGCCCGCGTCATCAGTTTGCGCGAGCATCTGGCGGGAGGCGTTCGCTCCACCGTGATGGTGTTGCTGGGCAGTGCGGCGCTCGTCCTGTTGATCGCCTGCGCCAACATCACCGGCCTGCAGCTTGCGCGCCAGGTCGCCCGAAGACGTGAAGCAGCGATCCGATCCGCGATCGGCGCCTCGCGCGGTCGACTGATCCGCAGTGTCCTCTGCGAGGGGTTCCTTCTGTCGCTTGTCGGTGGATATCTGGGCCTGCTCGTAGCGGTCTGGGTCGTGGCGACGCTCCAGCAACTGGCGCCGGCGATGTTCGCCCGCGAGATCGCCGCGTATCCAGACCCTCCGGTCGTGATCTATACAACACTCATCGCCATCATCAGCGCCGCGATGTTCGCAGCTATCCCCGCATGGCGCTCAGGATCGACGAGCGTTCAGCCAGCGCTTCAATCGCGAAGCAGCGGAGGCGACTCAGGCGGCTCGCGTCTGCGAACGTTGCTCGTTGCCGCTGAAGTCGCGCTCGCAGTCGTCGTGCTCGTCGGCGCGGCGTTGCTCGTCGTCAGCCTCACCCGTGTGCTGAGCGTGAATCCCGGATTCGAGTTCTCTCGGGGTCTGGTGATCGACCTGACTCTCTCCGGACGCCAGTACGCCGAGGTCGAGCCGCGAACACGGTTCTTCGAACGGGTCATTGAGCGTGTCCAGTCGATCCCCGGCGTCGAGCGCGCGTGCGTGCTGAACCAGGCGCCGCTGACCGATCAACGCGGTGGCATGACGTTCGTGCCAGAAGGGCAGACGCGCATGATCAGCGCACTCCCGCTCACGGCGTCCGCGGGATGTCTCGACGTGCTTCGCGTGCCGGTGAAACAAGGGCGCCCGTTTCAGACTACAGAGGCCGAACCGTCGATAATCCTCAGCGAATCCGTTGCGCGCGAGATGTGGCCGAACGAGGCTCCCGTCGGCAAGCGCGTCCATCTGGGCCTGCCCGATGGGCGTCTTCTGACAGTGATTGGCGTCGCGGGCGACATCCGCACGGCGTCACTGGAGTCGACGTACGGTAACCAGGTCTGGATCCATCACGAGGCCGGCATCTTTACACCGCGCCAGCTCTTGATTCGAACCGCGCTCGAACCATCGGCGCTTGCCGCCGTGGTGCGCGCAGAAATCCGACGGCTGGATTCCCAACCTGCCGGTGACCCGAATCCTGACGTCCGAACAGGTCCTCTCGAAGAGTCTCGAGGCTCGCCGCTTCAACATGCTCCTGCTGAGCGGCTATGCGATCGTCGCGCTCGCGCTGTGCTCAGTCGGTATCTATGGGCTGCTGACGCAGATCGTCGCCCAACGCACCCACGAAATCGGCGTTCGGATGGCCCTCGGTGCCCACTCCAGCGACGTCGTGCGTCACATCCTGCGCGGCACCGCCCTCGGCGTCGTCGCCGGCGGCCTGACCGGTCTCGTCGCTGCCGTCCTGCTGTCGAGTGTGGTCAGGCACATGCTGTTCGGAATCTCTCCAACAGATCCCGGCCTCTACGGAACCGTGACTGCCGTCGTCCTATTCGTCGCCTTCGCGGCAGCCTACGCCCCCGCACGCCGCGCGACACGTATCGATCCCGTAATAGCGTTGCGCGCGCAATGAACCTTCGTCGTGAACCTTCGTGTGAACCTTCGTCATTGTCATGAACCATTCATTCCGACTCCTTCTGAAGAACCCCGGATTCACGATCGTCGCCGTGCTGACGCTGGCCATCGGGATTGGCGCCAACACCGCGATCTTCACCGTCGTCAACGGCGTCTTGCTGCGGCCGCTGCCGTATCCGAATCCCGATCAGATCGTGCGCCTCTGGGAGCAGACCGAGCGTGCGCCACGGGTGGCAGTATCGATGCCGAACTTTCGCGATTGGCGCGAGTCGGCGACGACGTTCGAGGCCATGGCGGCGTATCAGGGCGGACGGGAGACCGTGCTGGGCGGGAAGGAACCGGTCTTTGCCGATGTGTATCTCGTGACCGACGGGTTCTTCCGCGTATTCGGCATCGAGCCGGAGATTGGCCGGACGTTCACCGCCGAAGAGATGCGGCCTGGCGGGGCACCCGCGGTCGTCGTTTCGCACGCGTTCTGGGAAACGACGCTCGGCCGCCGGGTGGATCTGACTGCGATCAACCTCAACGTCGCTGAGTTCCCCGTGCGTGTGGTCGGCGTCATGCCTCCCGGGTTTAGCGTTTCCGACGACTGCTGACATCTGGGTGCCGAAGGAGCTGCTGCCGGACGACACCGGACGCACCGGTCACAACCTGGCGGTAGTCGGCCGTCTGCGTTCGGGCCTGACGATCACGCAGGCTGACGCCGAGATGGACACCATCGCGACCCGGCTCATGACCGAGCACGCGGGCGACAACGACGCCCGCAGCGTCACCGTTCTCACGTTGCACGACGCGTTGACCGGCGGATCCCGGCAACTGCTGAACATCCTGCTCGCGTCAGTCGGTCTCGTCCTGCTGATCGCGTGCGTCAACGTCGCCAGCACGTTACTCGCACGTGGTGAGGAGCGGCGGAAGGAACTGGCCATTCGCTCGGCGCTGGGCGCGAGCCGTGCGCGGATCGTCCGGCAGTTGCTGATGGAAAACCTGCTCCTTGCGATCGGAGGCGCGATTGGCGGCCTGCTGTTCGCGGGGTGGCTCGTGCGCGTCCTGCTCGCGCTGAATCCTGCAGTCCTGCCCAGGCCGGATTCCATTGGCATCGACCTGCCGGTGTTGATGTTCACGTTGTTGCTCGCACTGGTGACGCCGCTTGCTCTTCGGACTCGTGCCCTCGCTGCAGGTGTCGAGGACCGAGCTCCGCGATGTGATCGACGAGGGCGGCAGAGGTTCAGCCTCCCCGTTTCGCGGCCGCATCCGCAGCGCCCTGATCACGGCAGAAGTCGCCATCGCACTGCTCCTGCTCGTCGGTTCGGCGCTGCTGGTGAAGAGCTTCTGGAACGTGATCAACGTGGAGACCGGTTTCAAGGGACAGGGAGTCATCACGGCCGAAATGGTGCTGCCAGGGAACAAGTATCCGGACGAAACGCGCACGTCAGCGTTCTACGAACGGGCGCTTCCCGCTGTGCGCGCCCTGCCGGGCGTCGAGTCGGCAGGTGCGATCAACGAGTTCCCGCTGACTGGCTGGGACGCCGGCGGCAACTTCTATTTCGAGGGCGACCCCGATCCACGCGCGACCACGCGGGACGCCGGGTATCGAGTCGTCACCGGTGACTACTTCACCGCGATGGGTGTTCCGCTCATCAAGGGCCGTGTCATTGCCGATTCCGATACGGCTGGCAAGGAGATCGTTGCCGTCGTCAATCAGGACTTCGTGAGCCGGTATCTGCCGAACGAAGACCCGATTGGCAAGCGCTTCAAATACTTCGGCATGGACTCGATGAACGATCCGTTCATGACCATCGTCGGCGTCGTCGGCAACGTGCGTCACCGATCGCTCGTGACCCAGTCGGCGCCGGAGGCCTACGTCAGCTATCTGCAGCGTCCGCGCCGCACGCGGGGCACGATGACCATCGCCGTGCGTCCTGCGTCGTCGTCCCTCGCGCAGAGCCTCCCGCCGGCCATCCGCCAGACCATCCACGGCCTCGAGCCCGACGTGCCCGATCGAGCTGTCGACCTTCGAGGATCGCGTCGGCATCTCCGTGGCCGATCGCCGCTTTACGATGCTGGTGCTGGCGGCCTTCGCCGGCATCGCGCTGCTGCTCGCGGCCATCGGCATCTACGGCATCCTGGCGTACTCCGTTGCGCAGCGGACGCAGGAGATCGGGATCAGGATGGCGCTGGGCGCGGCGCCTGGCTCGGTCATCGGGCTGATGCTGCGAGGCGCGTTCACATCCGTGGCGATTGGGGTGGTGCTGGGCATCGCCGGCGCGTTCGCCGCCACGCGCATGCTAGCCACGTTCCTGTTCGGCGTGCAGCCCGTCGATGCCGTGTCGTTTGGCGGCGCGATCCTGCTACTGGCTTTAGTGGCGTGGATAGCGGGATACGTTCCCGCGCGACGTGCCACGCGCGTGGATCCGCTCGTGGCACTTCGGCGAGTGTGACTGACACACGGGGGTTCAGGACGGGGGTTCAGGACGGGGGTTCAGGACGGGGGTTCAGGACGGGGGTTCACGACGAGGGTTCACACGGGGTTCACGACGAGGGTTCACCACGGGGTTCACGACGAGCGAGTGTCACCCGTCGAGTGTCCGGCTTCAGCCGGACCTCCGGATTCCTCGATCGTGCGCTCGACGGCAGCGTCGCGTCTCGGCCCTGACTGAGCGTCCTGCTGGCAGTCGTCGTGAATCCGTGGACCTGCGCCATGAATCTCGTCGTGAACCCTCGTCGTGAACCTTCGTCGTGAACCCTCGTCCTGAACCCTCGTCCTGAACCCCGTGTGAACCCCCGTAATGAACCTATTCCCGAAGCGCAATGAGCGGATCCACTCGCGCCGCGCGCCGCGCTGGGACGTAGCAGGCGACTAGCGCGACGACGATCAGCAGCAGGGCGATTCCGAGAAACGTCAGCGGATCCCGAGGCTCGATCTGAAAGAGCAACGTCTCAAGCGACCGCGTGGCGATGAACGCGACGGCAAGCCCGAGCACGATACCCACACCTGTCATCCGCAACCCTTCACCAACGACCAGCCGAGCGATGTCACGTCGTTGCGCTCCCAATGCCGACCGGACGCCAATCTCACGCGATCGCAGCGCCACTGAAAACGCCAGCAGGCCATAGATGCCAATCGCGGCGAGCACGAGCGCTGACAGGCTCAGCGCGCCCATCAGCAGCAGATGAAAGCGCGGCTCGGCGACGGCCTTGCCGATCACCGACTCCATCGATTGCACATCCGAGATGGGCACGAGCGGATCGATGGCGCGCAGGCGCTGGCGCACGACCGCGGCGACGGCGGTCGGTTCACCGGTCGTGCGCAGGACGAGGTCAGACGGTGGGAACCAGTACGGGTCCTGCGTGTATGGCGAGTACAGCTCGATATCGACAGGCTCGGCGAGGCTCGCGTGATGTGTGTCGCCCACGATCGCAACGATGGTGATCCAGTCCTCCGGCTTGGGGGCGCGGGCGAAGGTGAGCCGCTTGCCGAGCGCGCGCTCGCCTGGCCAGAGGCGCCCTGCGAGGGTCTGATTGATGGCGCCCACGCGCAGGCCGTCGATGCGGTCCTCCGCCGTGAAGTCGCGGCCCTCGAGAATCGGGATGCCGATGGTTTTGAAGTAGCCGGGCGTGACGAGGCGGTAGATGGCATATTTCTCTTCGTTCGGGCCCGGCAGGTCGCGGCCTTCGACGAAGACCGCGTTACTGCCGCCGTCTGAGGCGAGCGGCAACCAACTGATCCCGGCGGCGCTCGTGACGCCGGGCACGGCGTGCAGCTCGTCGAGCACGCGACTGTAGAACGGTTGCCACTGTGTGGGTCCCTCGTAGCGGTTGCGGGGCAGTTCCAACCGCAGCGTCAGGAGCCGTTCGGGGCGGAAGCCGGGATCGACGCTGACCAGCCGCACGAAACTGCGCATCAGCAGGCCAGCGCCGACGAGTAGCACGAGGGCGAGCCCGATCTGGGCCGTGACCAATGCTCGCCTGATCACTGCTGCCGATCGTGATGCCGCCGGCCGGCTCTCTCGCATCGAGCGCAGCACACCCTCCGTCCAGAATTGCAGAGCCGGGGTGAGGCCGAAGAGGAGACCGGTCAACGCGGCGATCCCGGCGCCCGCGGCAGCCACCGCGGGGTTCAGAGTGATCGGTCCCGAGGGCGTCAATGTGGCTGGCAACACCTCGCGCAACGCCGCGACGGTCCAGTACGCGAGGATGAATCCGAGGCCGCCGGCGACCAGGGAGAGGATGGCGCTTTCCGCCAGCAACTGTTTCAACAGCCGCAGGCGGCCGGCTCCAAGCGCCGTTCGCACGGCGAATTCCTGTCGGCGCGACGTGGCTCTCGCAAGCAGGAGGTTGGCGACGTTGACGCAGGCGATCAGCAGGACGAGCGACACCGCACCAGTGAGCATCAGCAGCGCCGGCTTGATGTCGCCGATCAGAGCAAGGCGAATCGGTTCCACGAGCACACTCTCGCCCAGGTTGGCGTCGGGAAACTCCTTCGCAAGACCGTCGGCGACGACCCGCATGTCCGCCTGTGCCTGCTCGACTGACACGTCGCTCTTCACACGGGCGACGACGTTGACGAAATGGGACTTGCGCGCGCGCAGCTCGAAGTTATTGAACACCCATGGAATGAAGACACCATCGGCGCCGCGCGGCAGCAGGAAATCAGCTTTCAGCACGCCGATGACCTGTCTTCGTGACTCGTTGATCATCACCGATCTGCCGACGATCGCCGGATCGGCCCCGAACTGCTGCTGCCACACGCGATGGCTCAGCACGACGACGCCGTTGCCCGGGCGCTGGTCGGCGGGTTCGATCGTTCTGCCGAGCAGCGGCTCGACGCCGAGCGCGGCGAAGACATCGCCGGTGACCCGCCGGCCTTCGACACGCACGGTGTCGCCTTCCGTCGCGACGGTTGCACTGTAGGGCGCGAGCGCGCCCATGTGCGAGAACGTGTGACTGCGGCTGCGCCAGTCGAGAAAATTCGCCGGCGTGCCTGAGCCGTGGAGGTTGTCCTTGGCCGGCGCGTACTCCCACAACATGACCACGCGTGGCTCGTCGCGGAAGGGCAGGGGACGCTGGAGTGCGTCCCAGGCGACCGAGAAGATCGCCGCCGTGAGACCCGCGCCAAGCGCCAGCGTGGCTATGGCGAGGCCGGCAAAACCAGGGTTGCGAATCAGCATCCGCAACCCGTACTTCACGTCCGCCATCAGCGATGTCATCACGGAATCCTTCCGTTGTGGGTCCGAGTACCACCGGTTGCTGCGCCGCTCGCGGACGCCGTTGGCGATCGCGTCGAGCGTGCTGACGACCAGAAACGTCAACCCTGCCCGAATGCTCTGGCGCCACGCCTGTGCGTGAGCCCGTCTCCAGTGCGAACAACACTTCTTCGCCGAAGCGGCGCCTGAAATGGCGCTGGATAGCAGTGGAGAAGCAGCCGATGATAGAGGCGGGCCACGGCTAAGTTCCGGATTTGAGCAGCTTTCTGTTGCGCGCCGCGCGGACCTGACGGGCCAGCCGCCGGGCCTCCTGCTCGGCGACACGGCGGCCTTGCCGCGTCAGCGAGTAGTAGCGCCGCCGTTCGTCCTGCGTGGAGGCGGATTGCCGGCCGCGCGGCGCTGCATCGACTTCTTCGATCAGATCGCACTGGAGGAGGCGTGAAACCGCGCGATAGAGTGTGCCGGGCCTGGCCGTCACAGCGCCGTCGGAGCGTGCGGCGATGTCCTGCAGGATCGCATAGCCGTGGCGGTCGCCTTCGGCGAGCGACAGGAGGATCTCGAATTCCATCGACGTCAAGGGTCCGAAGTCGCCTGACGATGAGTTCCTGCGGAATATATTCACGGGGAACATAATAACACGGGGGTTCAGGACGGGGGTTCAGGACGGGGGTTCACGACGGGGGTTCCGACGAGTGTTCACGACGTGGGTTCGGACACGGTCTGACGACGAGAGTTCTGAGTTGACGTTGGCGGATGTCTCGCCGGTGGTCGGGATGACGAAGCTGCCGCCCGTCTGGCCGCTGGTTGCAGGGATGAATGGATGGGAGTGGGTGTCGTGGTGGAAGTCGACCTGCCACGTGAACGCAGACGCGGGGAGCGAGCCCTGCTCGGGATCAGTGCCTGTCCCCGCGTAGGTAATCGTCTGTCCCCCGCTGTAGAGCGTGCCTTCGGCGGGCTGTGTGATGGTCGCCACCGGCGCGCCGTTGCCGGTGACGGTCAGTGTCGCCGCGTTGCTGGTCGCGCTTCCAGCTGAGTTCGTGACGATGCAGCGGAACTGTGCGCCGTTGTCTGCTGCGCTGACCGCCGCGATGGTGTAGGTCGTATTCGTAGCGCCCGGAATGTCGACGGTGTTCCGCTGCCACCGATAACTGAGCGGCGCCGCGCCAGAAGCGCCTACGGTGAACGTCACGGATTGACCGATCGCACCTCGTCTGACTGGCAGGATGCTGAGTGATGCTGGGCGCATTGTTCGCCGTGAACTCGATTCTGAGGATGCTTCCGACGCCGCGCGCCAGATAGTACAGCTTCCCGTCGGGGCCGAGCTGGATGTCGACCGGGAACGAGATTCCCGACGCGAAGTTGACCACGTTGCCGGTGGCCGGGTCGTACGTGTTGATCCAGCCGCCGCAGAAGTCGGCGAAGAAATAGACGGCCGACGTACTCCGCCGGGAACTGCGCGGCCGCGGGATTGTAGAACGCTCCGCCGGTAATCGCGCACCCCGTCATCAGCGTCGATCCATGACCGTAGAAATAGAGTGGCGAGCGATGATTCGGGTTCGATGTCGCGCCTTCCGAATCAGGCCACCCGTAATTCGATCCGACGATGCCGTCGTTGATTTCCTCGAACGCATTCTGCCCGACGTCGTTGATGAACATCCGCGTGCCGGACGGCTGAAACGCGAACGTGAACGGATTGCGCAGGCCGAGCGCCCAGATCGCCCGGTTGTTGCCGGTCGCCGTGTTGAAGAAAGGGTTGTCGGTCGGGATGCTGCCGTCCGCATTGATGCGCAGCATCTTTCCGAGGAGGTTGTTCAGCGTTTGCGCGTTCGATGGCGTCGCGTTCTCGCCGACTGCAATGTAGAGCATTCCGTCGGGACCGAAATGCATCGCGCCGCCATTGTGGTTCGTCGCGCTGCTCAGATTGTTGAGCTCGAGAATGATCGTCTCGCTGCCAGGAACGGCCACGTCACCATTCGCGGTGAACCGGCTCACACGATTGTGAGTGGCCGGCGTTGTCGCCGTGTAATACACGTATACGTAATTGTTGGATGCGAAATCCGGATCGAAGGCGATTCCGAGCAGACCGCGCTCGCCGGAGGAGTTGACGGTGACCGACAGGAACGGTGTGGGAAGTAACTGCCCGTTTTTTATCACTCGAAGCTGTCCGCCCTGCAAACACACAAACAACCGGCCGTCGGGCGCGAACGCCATGGCCGTCGCATCGGTCAGGCCGGAGGCCACCTGCGTTTCTGTGAACCCTGCCGGAAGCGTGGCTGCGCTGATGGATCCTGGAGGGTAGCATGCCGCAGCCGAGCAGCAGAGCTGTAAGTGACAGGAGAAGAAAGAAAGACGTCTGGGTCAAATGGTCTCCTCCTGTTGAATTGGCAGGAGACCCCTAGCAAGGCGGGTGCCGGCACTGAGCGGGCGAGCGCGCGCGCGGCGTCGCGGGCGTAGTAGGTGATGATGATGTCTGCGGCCTCGCGCGTATAGTAATGATGATGTCGGCACCGGCGCGGCGGATGGCCGTGAGCGTCTCGAGCATCGCGCGGGGCTCGTCGATCCAGCCGTTGCGCGCGGCCGCCTTGAGCATCGCATACTCGCCGCTGACGTGATAGGCAGCCGTGGTCACGCCGAATTCCGCCTTGACTCTCCAGATCACGTCGAGGTACGTGAGCGCCGGCTTCACCATGACGATGTCGGCGCCTTCGTCGAGGTCCAGCGCCACTTCGCGCAGCGCTTCCTGCACGTTCGCCGGATCCATCTGATGCGATCGCCGATCGCCGAAGGCCGGAGCGGAGTCCGCAGCCTCGCGGAACGGACCGTAGAAGGCCGAGCAGTACTTGGCCGCGTACGACATGATCGCGACGTGCGGAAAACCATTGTGGTCGAGCGTCGATCGAATGCGTCCGACGCGGCCATCCATCATGTCCGACGGCGCGACGATGTCGGCGCCGGCGGCCGCGTGCGAGGCGGCGGCACGCGCCAGCTGCTCAACCGACGCGTCGTTGGCGATCTCGTCGTCGACGACGATGCCGCAGTGGCCGTGCGACGTGTACTCGCACAGGCAGACGTCGGTGACGACCAGAAGCCCCGATACTTCCCGCTTGAGCGCCCGAACGGCGGATTGAACGGGTGCTTCGGGATCGTAGGCTGCCGATCCGATCGCGTCCTTCTCGTCCGGCAAGCCGAACAGCAGCACGCCGGGAACGCCCTCGGCCTTCGCGGCTGCCGCTTCCTTGACAGCTTCATCAACGGACAGCTGAAAGACCCCGGGCATCGAGCTGACTTCGCGCCGCTGTCCCTCGCCGCTGCAGACGAACAGCGGATAGATGAACATCTCGGGCGAGAGCCGCGTTTCTCGGACGAGCGACCTCACCGCAGGCGACCGGCGGAGCCGTCGCGGACGGTGCGGGAGATCGAGTTGTGCGCTGCGCGCAGCGCCGGGGGCCGGTGACGGAGTAGGGTGTACGAGCCATCGGGCAGCTTTCAGCTCTCAGCCGAGAGTTTCACGGTTTCCTCTGAAAAGTGTTCGACCAGGGCGTCCACCAGATCCGGGATCGTGTAGCGCTCTGGCATGACAGTCGTTTCGATATCGAGCTGTTGCGCCGCTTCGGCGGTCACGGGACCAATGCAGGCGACGGTGGTCGTGCGCAGGAGATCGGCCGCCTGGTCGCGGCCGAGCATCTGGACGAAGTTCCTGACGGTTGAAGCGCTGGTAAACGTAATCGCGTCGATCTGCCGCTCGAGCAACATCGCGTAGATGTCGTAGCCATCGTCTCGCTCCGCGCTTGCCAGCATCGTTCGATACGCCACGACCTCGACGACGTCGCCGCCCTCGGCGCGGAGATCGTCGCCGAGAACCTCCCGGGCGAGATCCGCCCGCGGCAGGAGGAAACGCGATCCGCGAATGGTGCCTGCGCGCTTCATCGTCTCGATGATCGATTCCACTCGGAACTCGGGTGGGATGAGGTCCACCTTGATCCCATATCTGGTGAGGTGCGCCGCGGTGCCATCTCCGACAGCGCACAGTCGCACTCCCTTCAGTTCGCGGACGTCGCTGACGGCCAACAACCGCTCCATGAAGAAATCGACGCTGTTGACGCTCGTGAAAATGATCCAGTCGAACGCGCCCGCCTCCGCGCACGCCCTGTCGAGATCGGCGGAGTCCTCGGGTGGTGCAATCCGGATCGTCGGCGCAGGAATCGCCTCGGCGCCACGCTCTTCGAGCATGTCAATCAACTCGCCGGCCTGCTCGCGCGATCGCGTGACGACGATCCGTTTGCCGAAGAGCGGCCGCTCGTCGAACCACCGGAGGTGCTCGCGCAGGCCGGCGACGGCGCCCACGACCAACAGCGCTGGCGATCCGTCGATCGCATGCTGCGCGATCCCGCCGAGCGTGCCCTGAATCGTTTTCTGCGACGGCAGCGTGCCGTCGTAGATCAGCACCGCCGATTCGTCCGGAGGGCGGCCGTTCGCCATCAGCGCCTCGGTAATGGTGGCCACCTGCTTCGATCCGGCATAGCAGAGGAGCGTCGCGGCGAGTCCGGCGAGCCTGGGCCAGTCGATATTCAAGGGCGTGTCGGTCTCGGACTCATGGCCTCTGACGAAGACCAGGACATCGCCCGCACCGGGATACGTCACCGGAACACCCGCGTACGCCGGCCCCCCGATCGCGACCGGAACTCCGGGCACGACCTCGAACGGGATGCCCTGCTCGTGCAGGAACAGCGCTTCCTTGCCGCCGCTGTCGAAGACAAAGGGATCGCCCCACTTCAGCCGGACGACCGTCTTGCCCTCGCGCGCTTTTTCGACGAGCAGCAAGCTGATGGCGTCCTGTTCCAGCGGTTTCGGCGCGGCCGCTCCCACATCGATGCGCTCGGCCCCGGGCTTCGCCAGGCGCAGCAGCCGTCTGTGAACACGATGGTCGTAGATCACGACATCCGCTGCCTGCAGAAACCGGCGCCCGCGCACAGCTGATGAGCGACGGGTCGCCGGGACCTGCCCCGACGATGAAAACGCAAGGTTGTTTCATAGTGACGTCGAACCTTCGACAGTGCTTTGCTCGCGACGACGAACCACGTCGAGAATGTCAAGGGCGCCGTCCCGTATCAGCGCTTCGGCAAGTCGGCGGCCCAGCGATTGAGCCTCGGACGCAGGGCCCTGTACGGAGCCAGCGATCACGCGCGAACCGTCTGGCGCCGCAACGACCGCGTTCACGCGCATTTGTGACGCGTCGGAAACCGCCAGGGCGCCGAGCGGCAATTGACACCCGCCGCCGAGCGCCATCACCAGCGCACGCTCAGCATCCAGCGCGATCCCGGAGGTCTCATCGTGGATCGGACGGACGGCGCGCAGCGTCCGATCGTCACCCGCTCTCGTTTCGACGGCGACGATTCCCTGGCCTGGGGCGGGCATGCAGCGATCGACGGGGATGGCGGCCGTAATACGCTCCGCGAGCCCGAGCCGGCTGACGCCCGCCGCTGCCAGCACGAGCGCATCATACCCGCCTGCGTCGAGTTTGCGGAGTCGGGTGTCGACATTCCCGCGGACCGGCAGGAACGTCGCGGCGGGCAGGGCCGCGACGAGCTGAGCCGTACGGCGCACGCTGCCGGTGCCAATCTTCGGCGCAGGCCCGAGAATCTTCAGTACATCGTCCATTTCTCGCGTTGGCATGTCGCCCGGCAGGACGAAGGCGTCCCGCGGATCTTCGCGAGGCAGGGTGGCGGCGATGTCCAGACCCTCCGGCAAGGACTGCCGACATGTCTTTGGCGCTGTGAACCGCCAGATCGATGTCGCCGCGCAACAGTGCCTCCTCGATCTCTTTGACGAAGAGGCGCTTTCCACCAACCTCGGAGAGCGGCGCCTGCTGGAGGCGGTCTCCGGCCGTGGTGATGTTGACCAACTCGGATTGAATGCCCTGGGCGTTCAGCAGACGCGCGACGGTTCGAGCCTGCCAGAGAGCGAGCGGGCTGGCACGCGTGCCAATTCTGAGGATCATTACGCCGGCGCTTTCGGAGGCTTTTCTTCAGCGGCGAGACTGAACAGACGATTCAAGGCGTCCGAGTAGGCGACGATCAAGGCCTCGTCGTTGACCGCCTTCAGTTGCTCGGTCGGCGTCAGCAGCAGCTTTTCGACGATGAGGCGCGTGATTTCGTCCAAACGTTCCCGTGCTTCGGGGGGCAGACCCGACAGCTTGGGTTCGAGCCGGTTCAGCTCGGACTGCCGGATGGCCTCGAAGCGCTGTCGCAGCGCGACGACCGTGGGTATGATCTCGCGCGACTGCATCCACGCAGCGAAGCGCATGACCTCCTCGTCCACGATCGCATCGGCGCGCGCCAGCTCCCCGCTTCGTCGCGTGAGGTTCTCTTTCACGATGGTCTGCAGGTCGTCGATGTTGTAGAGGAACACCTGATCGAGATTGCCGACCGCGGCGTCGACGTCGCGCGGCACGGCGATATCGATGATGAAGAGCGGCCGGTCACGCCGCGGGCGCATCGCCTCGGCGACGCGCGCCCGCGTCAGGACGGGATCCGCGGCGCCGGTCGCCGTGATCACGATATCCGCCGCAGTCAGCGCGGCGTCCAGCCCGGTCCACGCGACGGCCTGGCCACTCAGCTGTTGCGCGAGCCCCTGTGCCGCCGACAGCGTGCGGCTGGCAATCGAGATCTGCTGCACCTGCTGTGCCTGCAGGTGGATGCCCGTCAGTTTGGCCATCTCGCCGGCGCCGAGAATCAGGACGCTGAGGCCCTTCAGGCTGCCGAAGATCTTCCGTGCGAGGGCGATCGCCGCGTAGCTGACCGAGACCGCGCCTTCCGCCAACCCGGTTTCTGTCCGCACGCGTTTGCCAACCGCGAACGCGCGAATGGAACAGGCGGTTCGTCAACGTCCCGGTCGCGCGCAGGTCGTTGGCGCGAGTGTAGGCGCTCTTCACCTGCCCGAGAATCTGCGGCTCGCCGACGACGAGCGAGTCGAGGCCCGCGGCGACGCGGAACAGGTGACGGGCGGCGTCGGGCCCCTGGTGGACGTAGAGATGCCGGGACATCTCGTAGTGGTTGACGCTGTGATACTCGCTGAAGAAACGGCCAATCGCGTCGGCGGCCGAGTCGCCATCGGCGGCGGCATAGATCTCGGCGCGATTGCAGGTCGAGAGGACGACCGTCTCCTGTCCGATGCTCCGGGCGCGCAGCGCCGAGAGCGCCGAGTCCGAGCCCGCGCCGCGCGAAGTCCACGCTCTCGCGCAACTCGACGGGCGCCGTGCGGTGACTCAGGCCGACCGCGAATAGGCGCATTGCTAGAAGTTGTGGCTCTTCGTCAGGAAGAAGCCGATGGGCACGAAGTTCAGCAGCACGATGACGAACGCGATCGCCGACAGCCACGCGGCACGCCGTCCGCTCCATCCGATTGCGCGGCGCGCCAGAAAGGCGAACGCGTAGACGGCCCAGCAGACGAGCGCCACCAGGATCTTGGGGTCCGCCACGCGACATGTTCTGCGCGCGCGGATCCGGCGAGCTCTGGACCTGCGTCGCCCAGATTCCGCCGACGGCGATGCCGATCGTCAGAAAGATCCAGCCGATCGTCACCACCCGCGCGTTCATCGTGTCGAGCGACTGCAGCGACGGCAGCCGCGCGTAGAAGAATCCCAGGTGTTTCGCCTTGATTTCCTTGAAGAGCAGGACGTAGGTCACGCCGAGCACGAACGCCAGCGCGAAGCTGGCGTAGGCGAAGAGCACCGAGACGATGTGAATCGTGAAGAGCGGGCTCTGCAGCAGCGGCGGCCGCGGGCTGACCGTGGGATCGAGCGCGGGGATGATGTAGAGCCCGACCAGCAGGCTCGACACGAACACGCCCATCGCGCGCTCGTCGGTCGTCAGCTCGACGTAGAGGTACGACAGCGCCAGCAGCCAGACGAACGCCGAAATCGCCGCGGTCGTGCCGACGAGCGGCGCATGGCCCCCCTGGACCGTCTGCATGCCGATCAGGAAGGTATGAGCGACCACGCCCCCGGCCAGGATCGACGTCGCCAGCCGGCCGGTGCGCGGATCGCGCCAAGCGAAGTGCGCCACGTATGCCGCCGCGGCGGCGGCATACAGGACGAGCGGAACAAGATGCATAGCGATTACTTCGGCGACGACGGCGTGGACGGCGCGAAGTAGCCCTGACGCGTACGCGTCAGCACACCCTCGCGGGCGACACGGACCATCAGGCGCCGCCAGGCGCCGTTGCGCAGCGGGTTCTTGGACGAGTAGGCGATCGTGTACTGATTGGCCAGCTCCTCCGAAATCTGCTGGTAGATCGTCGGGAGCTCCGATACCGCTGTCGGAAAGAACGCCCGGCCGCCGGTGTCCGTTCGAAAGCTGTTTCAGCACGAACTCGGCTTCCTTGAACTCGACGCGTCGCCGAATTCGACTGCTTCAGCCCGATCGCGTAGATGACCGTCTCGGATCGCTTCGCCACGTCGCGGACCTCTTCGTACTCGACCAGGCTCGACGTGTCGTCGCCGTCCGAGAGGACGACGATCGCCTGCCGCCGGATCTCTTCAGCGGACGTGGCCTTGACCTTCTTCAAGCTCCTTCAGCGACACGTAGAGCGCGTTGTAGAGCGACGTGGATCCGTTGACGGTCGTGCTGCGGATGGCCTTTTCCAGCTTGGGGATGTCGTTCGTGAAGTCCTGCAGGATCCTCACCTGGCTGTCGAAGTCGACGACTTCCATCACGTCGTCCGGACGAATGCGCTTGGCAAAGCCGATCGCCGCTTCCTGCGCGGTTTCCAGCCGTTGATCCATGCTGGCGCTCGTGTCGAGCAGCACGGCGAGCGCGATCGGCTGCTGCGTCTTGGAGAAGAAGGTGACGTTCTGCTTGACGCCGTCCTCGAACACTTCGAAGTCGGCCTGATCGAGGCCCGTGACGTAGCGTCCTCCTTCCGTGACGGTCACGTTCAGCGAGATCAGCTCGATGCCGCCGCGGAAACGCTCCTGCGCTTCGAGAGCGACGGCAACAACGGTCGCGACGAGGGCGGCCGCGAGCAGCCGCGTGGAGACGGGGTTACGAAGGTGCATGGGGTCTACCGTCCGGAGAGACGCTTCGGTGCGCGAACCGTCAGCCCTGGCTGCGTCACCGTCACATCGACTTTCTCCGGCGGTATCAACATCTCCGGGCGGGCGTAGGTCACGACGTATTGGTTGTTGAGCTCGTCGGCGAGCTGCTTCAGGACTTCCGGAATCGCGCTCAACGCGAGTACCTGTTCGCGCCGGCCGCCGGTCCGCGAGGTGCCCTCGGCGATCACGATGTTGCGGTTGCGCATCTCGTCGTCTTGCGACGAGGACGGCGTAGCCGATGGCGAGGACGTGCAACGTGGCGCCGGACTTCTGCAGATCTTCGAGCACCGGCTCGATAGTAGCGGTTGCTGAACTCCGGACCGTCCTCCATCGTCACGGCGACGATGACCGGACGCGCCCCTTCCCGCTTCTGCAGGCCGCGCGAGACCTCGACGATCGCATCGAGCAGGTAGGCGCCGCCGCCCTGGCGCGAGAAGATCCTGGTGACGCCTTTCTTCAGTGCGACCGCGCTCTGCGTGTAGTCGACGACGCTGGTCGGCCGCTCGCCGATCGTGGCGAGCGCGATCTCGGCTTTGCCGTCGAGCGCATCGATGAAACCGTTCAGACCGTCGCGCAGGAACTGGATCGCCGGCTGCGCGGCCTGGCTGTCGTCGATGAGGAGCGAAATGGTCAGCGGCGTGGTGGCCGGGCCGGCTTTCAGCACCTCGCGCGCGTTGCCGTCTTCACGCACGACTGAAATCGACGGCCGACAGACCCGTCACGGATTTTCCGGCCTTGTCGAGGACACTCACGTAGACGTCGCGGTTCTTGGCACCCGACTGTCGAGTCGATCCCGTCTGCTCAGCCGGCATTGAGGTGAAGATCGCGCCGTACGACGACACGGCGAGGAGGAGCGTGAGCGCGAGCAGAGCGTGCGTCATGGTTTACGAGCCTCTTCTGGCAGGAGCCCTTTCGGCAGTATAGGTCGCGGCTGCGCGGAGCGTCAAGAAAGGTGGTCGGGCAAAAACCCTTGCAGTACAGGGGTTTGCGCGGCTCATCCGCCAGCGCGATCTTCTGTCGAGCTTTCTTGACACTTACCCGCGGCCGCGTGCTATAACTCGCGCGACTTCCCGGACCGGGCATTCCCACGACACACCACGATGCTCAGGGCCTATATTCCTATTTTGCTGTTCGTCCTGATCGCCACCGGGTTCGCGATCTTCACGTTGGTGTTTTCGCGGCTGCGTGCACGCCGAGAAGGCCAATCCCGTCAAGCTCGAGCCGTACGAGTGCGGCATCGAGCCCGAGACCGATGCGCGCGATCGCTACAGCATCCGCTACTACCTGATCGCGATGCTGTTCGTGATTTTCGAGGTCGAGACGATCTTCATGTTCCCATGGGCCGTCGCGCTCGACCGGCTGGCGCTGTTCGGCCTGATCGAGATGCTCGTCTTCCTCTTCATCCTGGTCGTCGGCTACTCGTACGCGTGGAGGAAGGGCGCGCTCGAGTGGCAGTAGACCTGGCATGCCTGAGCCGACACGGACTCGCTGCCGCCGGCCGGTCCGCGGATCCGCCGCCCTCCAGCGGACCTGCTCGGTCCCTGTCGTTCCTCACGGAGCTGCAGCGCGACGTGCGCCGGAGCCGTTGACCAAACTGTCGTACTGGGTCGGCGACTGGACGGTCATCCTGTCGATCGATCAGCTGGTCGCCGCTGCGCGGTATCTGCGCGAGCTCCCGGCGCGCGTTTCGATTTCTGCTCCGACGTGACCGCGAGCGACTGGCCGCCGCGAGCGAAGCGGTTCGACGTGATCTACTCGCCTGTACTCGATTTCGCTCCAACATCGCGTCCGGCTGAAAGTGCAGGCGGGCGACGGCGAGGCGGTTCCGACCGTCACCGGCGTCTGGCCGTCGGCGAACTGGCTCGAGCGCGAAGTGTTCGACATGTTCGGCATCCGGTTCGACGGGCCATCCCGGACCTGCGGCGCATCCTGATGCCCGACGACTGGCAGGGCCATCCCGCAGCGCAAGGACTACCCGCTCGAAGGGCCCGGCGAGCTGCTGATGGAGAACCCGATGGACTGGCTGAGGGTGAAGCACCGCCAGGAAATCGAATGACTCGTGGCTGATTCCATATTCGAGACGAACGAGCTCGTCATCAACATGGGTCCGCAGCACCCGAGCACGCACGGCGTGCTCCGGGTCGTGCTGCGCCTCGACGGCGAACGCGTCATCGACGCCGACGTGGTCATCGGCTACCTGCACCGCGGGCATCGAGAAGCTCTGCGAGCAGCGCGACTGGGCGCAGATCGTCCTGATCACCGATCGGATGGACTACGTCGCGGCGGCCAGCAACAACCTCGGCTACTGCGAGACCGTCGAGAAGCTGATGTCGCTCGAGGTGCCGCCGCGCGCGCGGTACATCCGCACGATCCTCGCGGAGCTGCAGCGGATCGCCAGCCACTGCCTGTGGCTCGGCACGCACGCGATGGACATCGGCGCGATGACGGTGTTCCTCTACGCGTTCCGCGAGCGCGAGCTGATCCTGGACCTGTTCGAGGAGTACTGCGGCGCCCGGCTGACCTACAACGCCATGCGGATCGGCGGGCTGCCGCTCGACATCCCGCCGCGGCTGGGACGCGAAGGTCCGCGCGTTCTGCGACATCCTCGAGACCAAGGTCGACGAGTACGAAGAGCTGCTGACGCACAACCGCATCTGGCGGGATCGGACGCGCGGCGTCGGCGTCATCTGCCGGCGCCGAGGCCATCGCGATCGGCCTGAGCGGTCCGGCGCTGCGCGGATCCGGCGTGCCGCGCGACGTCCGCAAGGACGAACCCTACGCGGCGTACGCCGACTTCGAGTTCGACGTGCCGATCGGCTGGACCGGCGACACCTACGATCGCTATCTCGTGCGCCTCGAGGAGTTCCGCCAGTCCATCCGCATCATCCGCCAGGCGCTCGACGGCCTGCCGGAAGGGCCGATCGTCGGCAAGGTGCCGCGGCTGATCAAGCCGCCGGCCGGCGAGACCTATCACGCGATCGAGTCGCCGAAAGGGGAGCTCGGCTACTTCATCGTCAGCGACGGCAAGTCGAACACGCCGTACCGCTTCCGCGTGCGGCCGCCGTCGTTCTGCAACCTGCAGGCGCTGCCGCGGCTGGTCAAGGGACATCTCGTGGCGGACGTCGTCGCGCTGATCGGCTCGATCGACATCGTGCTCGGCGAGGTGGATCGGTGAGCGAAGCCGTGCAGGTGACAGTGCAGAGTGCAGAGTGCGAAGTGCTGTGCGTGCGCACGTGCATCACGTGCGCACCTGCGCCATGCGCACGTGCACTGTGCAGTTCATGATCGAGACCTACGTCGTCCCGCTGCTCAAGATCCTGGTGCTGCTGAACGCGGTGCTGGTGGCGGTCACCTACATGGTCGCTGCTCGAGCGGAAGGTGATCGCCTGGGTGCAGGTGCGGCTCGGGCCGATGCGGGTCGGGCCGTACGGCGTGCTGCAGCCGATCGCCGACGCCATCAAGCTGCTGCTGAAGGAAGACATCACGCCGGCGCGGGCGGACCGGTGGGTGTTCACGCTCGCGCCGATCGTGTCGATGGTGCCGGCGCTCATCGCGTTCGCCGTGATTCCGTTCGACGCGGAGGTCACGTTCTTCGGCTACCGCGTGGCGCTCTTCATCGCCGACGTCAACGTCGGGCTGCTCTACGTCGTCTCGGTGACGTCGATCAGCGTCTACGGCATCATCCTCGCGGGCTACGCGTCGAACAGCAAGTTCCCGCTGCTGGCCGGCCTGCGCGCCTCGGCGCAGCTCATCAGCTACGAGATCGCCATCACGATGATGCTCGTCAGCATCGTCGTGACGGCCGGCACGCTCAGCATGGTCGGGATCGTCAAGGCGCAGCTCGAGGCGGGCGTCTGGTACGCCTTCATCCAGCCGGTCGCGTTCGTGATCCTGTTCATCGGCGGCCTGGCGGAGACCAACCGCGCGCCGTTCGACCTGCCGGAGGCGGAGCAGGAGCTGACCGGCGGGTTCCACACCGAATACAGCGGCATGCGCTTCGCGCTGTTCTTCCTCGCCGAATACGCCAACATGATCGTCGTGTCGGCGGTGGCGACGACGCTGTTCTTCGGCGGCTGGCTGCGGCCGTTTCCCAACGTCGAGGCGCTGTGGTTGCTCGGGCTTCGTGCCGGGCTGGATGTGGTTCCTGCTGAAGACGTTCGTGTTCCTCTACATCTTCATCTGGATCCGCGCGACGCTGCCGCGCTACCGCTACGACCAGTTGATGCGGCTCGGATGGAAGGTCCTGATTCCGCTCGCGCATCGCCAATCTCGTCGTCACCGGCGATCGCTCGAAGGTGCTTCCTCTAGCGCACGATGCTCGAAGCCATCGTCTTCTACACGCTCGCGGCCTTCATCCTCGGGTTCGGCGTGCTGGTCGTCACGGCGCGGAACACCGTGCACAGCGTGCTGTTCCTGGTCGCCAACTTCCTGTGCGTCGCGGTGATGTACGTGCGCTGGCGGCGGAGTTCCTGGCGGTCATCCAGGTGCTCGTCTACGCCGGCGGCATCGTCGTCCTCTATCTGTTCGTGGTGATGCTGGTGAACCTGAAGGCGATGCCGGAGGCGCACCTGGACCCGCGGCGGCGATCGCGGCTCGGGTTCATGCGTCGCCGCGGCGATGCTCGCGGAGGTCAGCGCGATTCTCGTCTACGCCGCCGGCCGGCCGACGCGATGCCGCTGCCGGCCGGTAGCGGCTGACGGCACCCGATGACCGGAAACACCGAAATCGTCGGCTGGCTGCTCTACACCGACTATCTGGTGCCGTTCGAGCTGGCGTCGATGCTGCTGCTCGTCGCGATGATCGGCGCGATCCTCCTGGCGCGGAGGGAAGTCGTGATGCTGATCACGCCGTATCACTACCTGGTGCTGTCGGCGGCGCTGTTCACGATCGGCGTGATCGGCGTGATGCTGCGCCGCAACATCATCATCGTCTTCATGTCGATCGAGCTGATGCTGAACGCCGTGAACATCAACCTGGCGGCGTTCTCGCACTACTGGCAGAGCGCCGTGGGGCAGGTGTTCGCGATTTTCGTGATCGCCGTCGCCGCGGCGGAGGCGGCGGTCGGCCTCGGGCATCATCCTGGCGTTCTTCCGGAACAAGGACACGCTGAACGTCGACGAGATGAACAGGTTCATGTGGTAGGTGACCGGGTTCGTGATCGTGGTTCACGCCCGCGCATCGGCGAGTTACGAGCGCGATCGGCCACGAACCACGGTGGACACGTCCGTAGCGCTGAGATTATGAATCTGATCGCTCTCATCCCCCTGTGCCCGCGGCCGGCGCGGCGATCAACGGCTGTGTCGGCATCCGGCTGCTTCAGCCGTCCGGTGGCCGCGGGGGTGGCGTGCGCCTCGATGGCTCGCTGCGTTCGCGCTGTCGGCTGGTCGCGTTCGTGCGGCCTGCTGCGCGCTGCCCGCGGAGCGCGCGTGCAGGACGTCGTCGTGGCGCCAGTGGATTCCCCGCATGCCGCTCGCGACGTCCGCCGGCATGGGCAGCTTCGCGGTGGCCTGGAGCTTCCGGCTCGATCCGCTCGTCGGCGCTGATGATTCTCGTCGTCACCGGCATCGGCCTGCTCATCCACGTCTACTCGATCGCCTACATGCAGGACGAGCCGCGCGGTGCGTACGCGCGGTTCTTCTGCTACCTGAACCTGTTCTGCGCCTTCATGCTCGTCCTCGTCCTGGGCGCGAACTTCCTCGTGATGTTCGTCGGCTGGGAGGGCGTCGGCCTGTGCTCGTACCTGCTCATCGGGTTCTGGTACGAGAAGCAGAGCGCGTCGGACGCGGGAAAGAAGGCCTTCATCGCCAACCGGATCGGCGACTGGGGCTTCATCCTCGGGATCTTCCTCGTGTTCTTCACCTTCGGCACGCTCGATTTCCGGGCGGTTGCCGACGCGGCCGCGGCGATGCCGGTCGAGCACGCGACGTTCGGCGTGTTGTCGCTGATCGCCTTGCTGCTGTTCGTCGGCGCGACCGGCAAGAGCGCCCAGATTCCGCTGTTCGTCTGGCTGCCCGATGCGATGGAAGGGCCGACGCCGGTCTCCGCGCTGATCCACGCGGCCACGATGGTGACGGCCGGCGTCTACATGGTGGCCCGCAACGCGGTGCTCTTCTCGCACGCGCCGATGGTGATGCAGACAGTCGCCGATCGTCGGCGTGCTCACCGCGTTCATGGCCGCGACGATCGGCCTCGTGCAGAACGACATCAAGCGCGTGCTCGCATATTCGACCGTCTCGCAGCTCGGCTACATGTTCCTGGCGACCGGCGTCGGAGCGTTCGCGGCGGCGGTCTTCCACCTGATGACGCACGCGTTCTTCAAGGCGCTGCTGTTTCTCGGCAGCGGGTCGGTCATTCACGCGATGGCCGGCGAGCAGGACATGCAGCGCATGGGCGGGCTGAAGAAGTTCATGCCGCTCACGTTCGCGACGATGATGGTGGGGACGCTGGCGATTGCGGGCATTCCGCCGCTGTCTGGGTTCTTCAGCAAGGACGAGATCCTCTACCGGACGTTCCTCGGAGGCCCGGCTGTCACCCATGGCGTCGCGCTGGCGCTGTGGGCGCTGGCCGTCGCCACGGCGCTGCTGACCGCGTTCTACATGTTCCGGCTCATGGCGCTGACGTTCTTCGGCGCGTACCGGGGCGCGGGATGGGCGGCGCAGGCGTCGCCGGCGGCACGGGCTCGAGGCCGCCGTGCACGGCGCGCCGCATCCGCGCGATCCGCACGCCCACGGTCAGGCGAAGCGCCCCGATCACGAAGTCAGCCACGGCGCTGCCGACGTCGTCACTGCCGCGCACTCGTGGCACGGGCCGCACGAATCGCCACGCGACGATGACCTGGCCGCTCGTGGCGCTCGCGGCTGGCGCGGTCGTCGCCGGGTTCGTCGGCATTCCGCAGGCGCTCGGCGGCAGCAACGCGATCGAGCATTTCCTCGAGCCGGCCTTGACCAGCTCTCACTCGGCGGCCGCATCAGCCAGTCGGGAATGGAGCTGCTCACGCCGCGGCGCCGTTGCCTGTCTCGACGACTGACAGAACTCGGCGCTCATGCTGCTGTCCGTCGCCATTGCCGGCGCAGGCATCCTGGCTGCGCGCCACTTCTATCTGACGAACCCGGCTGTGCCCGAGCCGTCTCGCCGAGCGCTGGCGCGGACTGTATTCGCTCCTGCTGAACAAGTACTACGTCGACGAGCTGTACGACGCGACCGTCGTTCGCGGCACGTCACGGTCCGCGCAGGGCCTGTGGGTGTTCGACAACCGCGTCGTCGACGGCATCGTCAACGCCTGGGGATGGCTGACGCAGATCGCCGCCTGGTTCTCGCACATGCTCGACAAGTACGTCGTCGATGGCCTCGTGAACCTCGTGGGCTGGACCGCCGGCGAGGGCAGCTTCAGCCTCCGCCGCCTCCAGACCGGGCTCGTGCAGAACTACGCGCTGATGATGCTGGCCGGCGTGTTCGTGTTTCTGACGGTGTATCTGCTGGCCCGATAGGCACGAAGCCCGATAGGCAGAACGAATAAGGAAGCGGCATGACGCTTCTGAACAATCACCTGCTGTCGTTGATTCTGTTCACGCCGCTGGCCGGCGCGCTGGTGCTGCTCTTCGTCAGCCGGCAGGCAGGTGAACGCCATCCGCTGGATCGCCAACGTCTTCGCCGTGCTCGGGTTCCTCGTGTCGGTGCCGCTCTGGTTCCGGTACGACCCGCAGGGATCGACGTGGCAGTTCGTCGAGCGCGCGGAGTGGATTCCGTCGATCGGCGCCAGCTACTACCTCGGCGTGGACGGCTTCAGCGTGCTGCTGATCCTGCTGACGACGCTGATGGGCGCCATCGCCGTGCTGTCGTCGTGGACGGCGATCACGGAGCGCGTGAAGGAGTTCTACATCTTCATGCTCGTCCTGCAGACGGGCATGCTCGGCGCGTTCGTGTCGCTCGACTTCCTGCTGTTCTTCCTGTTCTGGGAAGTGATGCTGGTGCCGATGTACTTCCTGATCGGCATCTGGGGCGGCGGCCGCCGCCTCTACTCGGCGATCAAGTTCTTCATCTACACGCTGGTCGGCAGCGTGGTGATGCTGCTCGGCATCCTCGCGCTCTACTTCCATCAATCACGCCGTCACCGGAGTCTACACGTTCGACATCAGGCAGTTCCAGCAGATGAGCGTTCCCTTCGACGCTGCAGAAGTGGATCTTCCTGGCGTTCTTCCTGGGGTTCGCCATCAAGGTCCCGATGTTTCCGTTCCACACCTGGCTGCCCGACGCCCACACGGATGCGCCGACCGCCGGCTCGGTGATCCTCGCGGCCGTCCTGCTGAAGATGGGCACCTACGGCTTCATCCGCTTCAGCCTGCCGATTCTGCCCGATGCGTCGCGCTACTTCGTGCCGCTCATCGTCGGGCTTGTCCATCATCGGCATCATCTACGGCGCGCTCGTCGCGCTGGCGCAGACCGACTGGAAGCGCCTCGTCGCCTATTCGAGCGTGAGCCACATGGCGATGGTCATGCTCGGGATGTTCGCGATGACGCCGGTCGGCATCACCGGCAGCATCGTCCAGCAGATCAACCACGGCATCTCCACCGGCGCGCTGTTCCTCATCGTCGGCATCGTCTACGAGCGCCGCCACACGCGCGACATCGCGGACTACGGCGGGCTGTCGAAAGTGATGCCGGTGTTCGCCGCCGTCTTCCTGATCATGACGATGTCGTCGATCGGGTTGCCGGCGCTGAACGGGTTCATCGGCGAAGTGCTGATCCTGCAGGGCGTCTTCGTCGTGAACAAGATGTGGGCGGGCGTGGCGGCGGCGGGGATCGTGCTGGGCGCCGCCTACATGCTGTGGCTCTACCAGCGGACGATGTTCGGCAAAGATCGACAATCCCGGCGAACGCCGCGATGCGCGACCTGAGCCTGCGTGAGGTGGTGGCGTTCGCGCCGCTGCTCGTGCTGGCGTTCTGGATCGGCCTGTACCCGGCGCCGTTCCTGCGCCGGCTGGAAACGTCCGTCGGCCGCGTCGTGGCGCGGGTGAATTCGGTATACGCGCCGGTCGTTGCGCAAGGTGCCGACTGCAAGACCGCCGCCACCCGTTCCTCCGCCACCGGTCGCCGGTATGCCGCCAGGCATCGGCCTCGTGGCCGCGTGCGACGATGGCGTCGCCGAAGCAAGGAGGCCAGTCGCTGATGCCTCCCGGCTATTCAGCTGCCGACTTCTACTATCTGCTGCCTGAGCTGATCGTCACGCTGGGCGCGATCGCCGTGCTCGTTGCAGACGTCCTGCTACCGCGCCGGGAAACCGCCGATCCCGAGGCGATTCCAGCGGCCGACCGAGTGCTGATGTGGCTCTCGCATCGCGACTGTCGTGCGCGCCGGCGTCGCGCTGGCGCCGGCGTGGGGCCGCAACCTGACCATCGCCCGCGGACTGCGTCGCCGTCGACGGCTTTGCGCTGTTCTTCAAGGTCATCTTCCTGGGCTCCGCGGCGATCACCATCCTGATGTCGGCGCGGTATCTGCGCTTCGAGAACACGAAGCCGGGCGAGTACTACTTCCTGATCCTCTGCGCGACGCTCGGCATGATGTTCGTCGCCGCCGGCATCGACCTCATCACGATCTTCATCGGCCTCGAGACGATGGCGATCTCGTTCTACGTGCTCGCCGGCTACATCCGTCCGAACCGGCGATCGAACGAGGCGGCGATCAAGTACTTCGTCCTCGGCGCGTTCTCGCTGGGCATCCTGCTGTACGGCATGTCGCTGCTCTACGGCCTGACCGGCACGACGCACCTGCGCGACATGACGACGGCGCTGGCGGCTGGAAATGGCGGCCCGATGCTGCTGCTCGCGGTGGTCGCTGCTCGTCGCCGGGCTCGGCTTCAAGATTGCCGCCGTGCCGTTCCACATGTGGGCGCCTGATGTGTACGAAGGCGCGCCGACGCCGATCACCGCGTTCCTGTCGGTCGGCTCGAAGGCCGCGTCGTTCGCGATGCTGATGCGGATCTTCGTCGAAGGGCTCGCCGCGCTTTCGGGTCGACGGCCTCGGCGAGCTGTTCGGTCAGCCGTTCGGCTGGCGGGCGTTCTTCTACGTGATGGCGGTGGTCACGATGACCGTCGGCAACGTCGCCGCGCTGACGCAAGGGAACATCAAGCGGATGCTGGCGTATTCGTCGATCGCGCACGCCGGCTACATCCTCATCGGCGTCGTCGCCGGGCCGCCGCGCGGCATCGAGGCGGCGCTCGTCTACCTGGTGGTCTACGCGTTCATGCAGCTCGGCGCGTTCGCCGTCGTCGTCATGCTGCGGCGCAGGGACGTCATCGGCGACGAGCTGAAGGACCTGACGGGCCTCGTATGCGACCCATCCCGGCGCCGCGGTCGCGATGCTGATCTTCATGCTCTCGCTGGGCGGCATTCCGCCGACCGCGGGGTTCATGGGCAAGCTGTGGCTCTTCGGCGCGGCGATCGAGTCCGGTTACATCGGGCTGGCGGTGATCGGCGTGCTCAACAGCGCGCTGTCGCTCTACTACTACGTCGCGTCGTCGTGTTCATGTGGATCGCCGAGGGAAGCACCGGCGCCGGTGCTGAGGATCTCGGGCGCCATGACCGCCGTGCTCGTCGTCACCGTTGCGGGCACCCTCCTGTTCGGGGTCTACCCTGGTGTGCTGTTTGATTTCGCCCGGGCGTCGGCCGCATCCCTGGGAGCCGCCTCACTCATCGGCCTGCGCTGACCGGTCCGAGACTCGTGCCACACCTCGCGGGCGGTTGTGTTGACACGACTCGTCGAATGACAGTAAGCTCCTGCGCGCCTCGTCGGGCCTGAGGCGCACCGTCCCGTGTGGTCAAAAAAAACAAGTGAAAGTTTTCACAAAGTAGGCAATAATATTAGGGAACTCTCGTGTATTGAGCTCAAATGGGCTCCAACAGGTCGGTTACGGCATGCCCACGAGAGACCGCAAATCCTTTCCGTCACGGTCGGTCCGCCAGTTCGGGCGCAACGTATCACGAGCAGGGCCGGCCGCGTCCGCCGGGTACACCCTGATCGGTGCGATCGTCCTGCTCGGCGGGCTCGGCTACCTCGCGGATCGGTACTGGGGAACGTCCCCGTGGCTCGTCTTGACGGGTCTGATGCTGGGAGTGGTCGTCGGCTTTTATGAGCTCGCCAAACTGATATGGCCGCGGTGATTCCCGTGCTTCCGTTCGTCGTTTCGGCGCTGCTCTTGTGGCTGATGATTACGGCGGTTGCCGGCGTCGACCGTGCGGGAGATGTGCTCCTCGGTGTTCTGGGACCGGCGGTTGCCGCGTGCGCCTCGTGGGCCATTCTGACCCGAACGCATCGGATGGCTCCTGAAGAATCAACGCGGACGATGATCATGCTGTTCATGGGTAAAGCGGTCGCGTTTGGCCTCTACCTGGCCGCAATCCTGGGACTCGGACTCGTGTCGCCCGTGCCCTTTATCGTCGGTTTCAGCGTGTCGTTCGTTGTCCTGCACGTCATTCAGACCGTATTCCTGCGACGGTTGTTCCTGTCCAGGGTCTGATGTTTTGATTCGACGGCTTCCTCGATGCTCACGCCGCAACATACGCCCGCGCCAGGGGCCACGCATGCAGAGACCTTCGACGCCGGCAAGGTCATCATCGAGCACGTCTCGAACAGTTCGATCGATCATCCGCTGATCCACCTGCCCACGGTGTTCGGGATCGACTTTTCCGTGACCAAGCACGTGTTCATGCTGTGGGTCGTGTCACTGGTGGTGTTCACCGTCGTCACCCTGACCGTCCGCCGCTACGTTCGTCAGCAGCGCCTGCTCCCGACGGGCCTGATGAACGTGCTCGAAATCGTGGTCGAGTTCGTGCGCGACACGATGGTGGAGCCGGCGGTCGGGCGCAAGTGGGTGCGGACCTGGACGCCGTTCATCCTCACGCTGTTCCTGTTCATCTTCACGGCGAACATCACCGGGCTGATCCCCATTTTCGAGGTCATCGGGCTGCTGGACCGTTTCGTCCTGCACACCGGTCCGGAGTCCTTCCTCAACCGGCTGTTGCACGGCGGCACCACGGTGACCGCCAACTACAATGTGACGGCCGGCCTGGCGACGATCTCGTTCTTTGCGATCATCGTGGCCGGGTCGCGGGCGAACGGCGTGATCACGCACTGGCTCAATCTCGCTCCCAAGGGCCTGGCGTGGCCGCTCTATTTCCTGCTGATTCCGATCGAGGTCATCGGGATGTTCGTCCGGCCGTTCGCGCTGACCATGCGTCTCGCGGCGAACATGTCGGGTGGGCACATCGCCATCCTCGCCATGCTGTCGTTCGTGTTCGTGCTCACCGAGCTTGCCGGAAGGGCGATGGTTGGCGTTGGTGTCGGCCTGTTGTTCTCCGTGCCACTCGCGGTCGGAGTGTCAGCCCTGGAAATCGTGGTTGTCCTCGTTCAGGCGTACGTGTTCTCGCTGCTCACGGCCGTATTCATTGGCATGGCCATTCACGCACATCACTGAGTCATCAGCTGGAGGATCATTAGATGGAGTTCCTGCATTATTTCGGCGCGGCGCTCGGCCTGGGTCTGATCGTCATCGGCGCCGGCCTGGGGATTGGACCACTGGCGGCGGCTGCCGCCGAAGCCGTCGCTCGTCAGCCCAGCGCGGCGGATCGCATCACCGCGACCGTGAACCTCCCGCTGTTCCTGCTCGAAGGCGTGGCTATTCTCGCGGAAGTCTTCGTGCTCCTGATCGTCCTGACGAAGTAGGCATGTGTGGGCCGCGAACAGGTGACCGCAGTGGGGGGCTGTTGCCGTGAATAATCCGCTGGTTCAGCCCGATCCGGGGCTGTACATCTGGACGATCCTGACGTTCCTCGTCCTTCTGGCGGTGTTGAGGAAGTTCGCGTGGACGCCGCTGCTTCAAGCGCTCGAGGCGCGCAAGGAGACGATTGCGGGCGCCCTCAACGCCGCCGATCGCGCGCGGGAGGAGTTCGAGCGTCTCCGCAAGGAGGCGGCCGAACTGACGAATCAGGCGCGGGTGGAAGCCGGTACGATCATCTCGGCAAGCCGTGCCGACGCCGAGCGCCTGCGTGCGGACTTGAAGCAGGATGCGCGGAAGGAAGCCGCCGCGATCCTCGCGGCCGCCGAGCGCCAGATCCAGCTCGATATGGCACGCGCCCGCGAGCAGCTTCGCCGCGAAACGGTGGAGCTGTCGATCCAGATTGCCTCGAAACTGGTTCAGCGTCATCTGACCAGGGAAGGGAATGAGGCGTTGATCGACGAGGTGCTCAAGCAAGTTGAATCACGACCGCAGTAGCGGGGAGCCGGCTTCCGGCCGCGACAGCGGCCGGCCCGCGGCTCGCGGTCCGACCGCTTCCACGGTTTCCTCACTCGACGCCCTCCTGCTCCTGATGACCCTCATCTGGGGCACGAATTACTCCATTGTCAAATCGGCGTTCCGCGAGATCGACGCGCAGGCGTTCAACGCCAGCCGCATGGCCATCGCGTCCATCGTCTTCCTTGCGGTCATCGTCGGCGTCCGGCGCTGGCGCGCAGGCGCCGGTTCGCCCGACGCCAGTGGTCTCGCGAGCATCCTCTATACGCCAATCCCATTCACCCGGCGCGACTGGCTCACGCTTGCGTGGCTCGGGGTCATCGGGCACTTTCTGTATCAGTACCTGTTCATCGGGGGCCTTGCGCGAACCAGTGTCGCGAACAGCTCGCTGCTGCTCGCTGCGACCCCCGTCGTGATTGCGCTGCTGTCCGCCGTCGTGGGCCAGGATCGCATCAGCCGTTTTCACTGGCTCGGCGCCATCCTGTCGATGGCCGGCCTCTACATCGTTGTCGGCCGTGACGCATCGATGAGCGACCATTCCCTGACAGGCGACCTGATGATGCTCGGCGCGGTTCTCTGTTGGGCCGTGTATACGCTCATCGCCGGCCACCTGATGATCAGGCACTCGCCCGTCGGCGTGACAGGAATCTCGATGGCGCTCGGTACGGGTCTCTATCTGCCGGTGTCGTGGCCAGCGCTGCGCAGAGTGCCGTGGAGTAGTCTCAGCGTCGGAACGTGGGCTGCAATCATCTACTCCGGACTCTTCGCGCTGTGTGTCGCGTACACGATTTGGTACGTAGCCGTCCGTCAAATCGGCAGCGCCCGAACGTCCGTCTATTCGAATCTGATTCCGCTAGTGGCGATGCTGACGGCTGTAGTCTTTCTCGGCGAGCCACTGAGCGCGTCCAAGGTCCTGGGCGCGTGTGCGGTGCTGGTCGGCGTTGCGCTGACTAGGGTCGGCAGGACTCCGGAGCCAAAGCCCTCTTCCTGACTATCACGATCGTCGGTGAACCCCTGAGGTGAACCCCTGTCGTGAACCCTCGCGGTGAACCCCCGTCGTGAACTCCCGTTGTGAACCCTCGTCCTGAACCCCCGTCGTCAATCCTCGTGACGACCCTCCGTCCTGAGCCTTCGCCCAATCCGTGTGCGGCGCGCGGTTCTCGATGAACCAGCCGTAGAGCAGGCGGCCGTAGCCCTGCCACCGCATCTGCTTCTCGTTGTAGAACGGTACGAGCGCTCGTTGGAGCGCGGGCAGGCGGTAGAACGGGACGCCGGGGAAGTAGTGGTGTTCCAGGTGGTAGTTCGAGTTGAGGTATGCGAAATCCCAGAACCAGTGCCCCTTCATCAACGTTCCCCACTTCGCCGTGTCGTCCGGATCGATGTCGTAGTGCTGGCCGAGCCGATTCAGCGTGAACGCGATCGGGAAGATGAAGAACACCGGGATGATGCTGGTGCGGAGTGCCGCGTAGAAACCAAAGAAATACCAGATCAGCCCAAGCGCGGTCAGATGCGTGGCCAGCGCGAGCTGTCGCTCCCAGGCAATCGTTCGCTGAAGCTCGGCGGGATAGGTCGACGATTCCCGCCGCGCCGCGCGAAAGTAAATCGGGAACAGGACCGGCGTGCAGTACAGGAGCTTGTACCAGCGTGCGTTGATCTTCGGCGACAGGTGATGGCGCTTGGGATCGTCTTCGTCGGATCCCAGCTCCGCGTGGTGATCGAGGTGCCACCGGGTGAACTGGCTGGCGGAGATGCCGCTGGGCACGGCGTAAAGCAATCCCAGGAAACGTTCGGCAGACGGATGGCGCCGATGAAACACCGTGTGGTGCACGACCTCGTGCAGCAGGACGGTGAAGTTGAAGATCGTGAAGCCCTGCACGAGTGCCAGCGGCACCCAGATCAGGGGGTTCTCGAAATGGATGAGTCCCCAGGTCGCCAGCCCCAGGATCGCGAACTGCCGCACCGTGACGGTCAGGTGGCGAACGGCCGATTTCTTGTGGAATTCGCGCATCTGCGGGCGCGAGATCGCCCGTCCCAGCGCGGCGCGCAGCTCGACGGCGTGCTGCGAGTAGTAATGGGCCTTCACGGTTCTTCGATTGTACACCCGCCTTCGCCAAGGCTTCGGCGCGGCAGGCTCCGCCTTCGCCAAGGCTTCGGCGCGGCAACTCCGCCCCTGGCACTCTGGTACCTTGGCACCTAGGCACCTTGCCCCCCGCCGAGTACACTCACCCCAGCGGTGCTGACGAAGATCCTTAACGAATCACAGGAAGAGCTCCTGCGAGAGGAGAGAAAAGTGCTCGCGCGCCTGCGGACCGCTCTTGTCCGCTTCGGCGCTTCGGATGATCACCAGGCCGCGCTCGACCGATCCATCGAGCAGCTCGACGAGTTCTTCCTGCTCGTGATCGTCGGCGAATTCAACTCCGGCAAGAGCGCGTTCATCAATGCGCTGGCTGGCACCCGCATTGTGGAAGAGGGTGTGACGCCGACGACCGCGCAGATCAACGTGCTGCAGTACGGCGACACGCTGGACCGCCAGGTGCGCGAGCCGGCCCTGCACGTGATCACCGCGCCCGTGCCGCTGCTGCGCGAGATTCACATCGTGGATACGCCGGGCACCAACGCGGTGATTCGAGAGCACGAGCGGATCACCAACGAGTTTGTACCGCGGTCGGACCTGGTCCTCTTCATTACGTCCGCCGACCGGCCCTTCACCGAGACCGAGCGCGCGTTCCTCGAGCAGGTGAGGAGCTGGGGCAAGAAGGTCGTGGTCGTCATCAACAAGGTCGATATCCTCGAGAGCGACGCGCAGCTCGAGCAGGTGCGGACGTTCGTGGCCGACAGCTCGCGAACGCTGCTCGGTTTCAATCCGGAGATCTTTCCGGTGAGCGCGCGGCTCGCCTACAAGGCCAAGCAGGGCGAGCCGGCGTGGTGGGAGGCGAGCCGGTTCGAGCCGCTGGAGCGGTTCGTGAAAACCACCCTCGACGCTCCCACCCGGATCCAGCTCAAGCTGCTCAACCCACTTGGCGTCGGGGCCTCGATCGCCGATCGCCACCTTGTTATCGTGCGGGATCGAACGGCACTGCTCGCCGAGGACTTTGCGACGCTGGACGAAGTGGAGCGCCAGCTTTCCGTCTACGAGCAGGACCTTGCCCGCGACCTCGAGTTCCGAATGTCGGACATCGATCGCATCCTGCTCGAAATGGAGCGGCGCGGCCATGACTATTTCGACGAGACGATGCGGATCGGACGGGTGATGGACCTCCTGAACCGCAGCCGCATTCAGCAGGGCTTCGAGCAGCAGGTCGTGGCCGACGCTCCGCAACAGATCGAAAAGAAGGTTGGCGAGCTCGTGGACTGGCTGGTGGATGCCGATCTCCGGCAATGGCAGCGGGTGACGAATCACCTTGCCGAGCGCCGGCGCCAGCACCGCGATCGGATCGTTGGCGACGACGAGGCCGGCCGCTTCCATTATGACCGCTCGAGATTGATCGACTCCGTCGGCCGCGAGACGCAGCGCGTGGTCGATTCCTACGACCGGCGGAAGGAAGCGCGCGAGCTGGCGGATGGCGCCCGCAACGCCGTTGCGGCAGCCGCCGCGGTCGGCGCGGGCGCGCTGGGCCTCGGCACGCTGGTCTCGATTGCTGCGACGACCGCTCGCGGCCGACTTGACGGGCATCATCATGGCCTCGGTGCTCGCGGCAATTGGGTTCTTCATCCTGCCGGCGAAACGCCAGCGCGCCAAGGAAGAGATGCGCCGGAAGATTGCGGACGTCCGCAAGCGGCTGTCCGACGCGCTACGCGCGCAGTTCGCCAAGGAGATCACGCGCAGCGGCGAGCGGATTCGCGATAGCATCGCGCCCTACAGCCGGTTTCGTGCGCGCCGAGGGCGAGAAGCTGCGCAGCGTCGAGGCTGAGCTGCAGGAGATCACCGCGGCGCTCGGGTCGCTGCGGGCACGCATCGATCGCCAGGCCGCCTGATCCTATCGAACCAAGGAGCGTTTCCGTGACGACAACAATCCAGGCTGCGATGACCGGTGATGAGATCGTCGATCTCTGCCGCCGCCACACGCTCTTCGAGTGGTCTGCGCAATCCAAGGTCGACCCCATCCCGATGGCCCGCTCGAAAGGCGTCTATTTCTGGACGCCGGAAGGCAAGCGGTTCATCGACTTCAACAGCCAGTTGATGTGCGTGAATGCGGGGCACGGCGACGAGCGAATTGTCCGGGCCATTCAGCAGCAGGCCGAGACGATGGCCTACGCCAACCCGTTCATGGCGACGGAAGTGCGCGCGAAGCTCGGCGCCAAGCTCGCCGACATCGCGCCGGGCGACATCGACGTGTTCTTCTTCACCAACGGCGGCGCGGACGCCAACGAGAACGCGATCAAGGTCGCTCGCGCGTTTACCGGACGTCACAAGATCCTGGCGCGCTACCGCTCCTACCATGGCGGCACCTTCGGTGCGATAGCGCTGACTGGCGATCCGCGGCGGTGGAGCACCGAACCGGGGCTTCCGGGCGTGGTTCACGTCCTCGACCCGTATCACGGCATGTCACGGGGATGGGATTCGGCCGCGGATTCGCTTGCCATGCTCGAGGAGATCATTCAGCTCGAGGGTCCGCAGACCATCGCGGCGTTCTTCCTCGAGACCGTCAGCGGAACCAACGGCATTCTCGTGCCGCCCGACGGCTACCTCCAGGGCGTGCGCGATCTCTGTACGCGTTACGGCATCCTGATGGTCTGCGACGAGGTCATGTCAGGCTTCGGGCGCACGGGAGAGTGGTTCGCCGTCAATCACTGGAACGTCGTGCCCGACATCTTGACGATGGCGAAGGGGCTGACCAGCGCCTACGTGCCGATGGGGGCGGTGGGATTACGCCAGCCGATTGCCGATCATTTCCGCGAGAAGGTGTTCCAGGGCGGCCTGACCTACAACAGCCATCCGCTCGGCTGCGCGGCCGCTCTCGCGACGCTGCAGGTCTACGAAGACGACGATCTGATCGGGAACGCCCGCCGCCTGGCTCCCGTGATCAAGCGGTTGCAGGCCGATCTCGCGGTGAAGCACCCCAGCATCGGAGCACATCGTTCAATCGGCCTCTTCGGCATACTCGAACTCGTACGCGACCCGCGTACGAAAGAACCGCTGGCGCCGTTCGGCCAGACATCGAACGAAATGCGACGACTCGGTCAACTCTTGCGCGAGGAAGGGCTCTATACGTTCGTGCGGTGGCACACGTTCTTCACCAATCCACCGCTGTGCGTCACGGAGGAGGAGCTCGAGGAAGGGTTCGGGATGATCGATCGCGCGCTCGAGCGCCTGGAGAAAGAGATGGGAGTGGCCGGACGCTGACGCGTGTGAGCCGCAGCGTCCGGCGACAGTCGAAGGTATCTGGCCGCTGCCTTTCGTTACTTGGCTGCTTCCTTCAGGGGGGTCCGCCACAGGTAGACCATCCGGCCGTTGACGTCGACGGTCTTCTCGGCTGGATTCTGTTCACCCATGTCGAAGCTCTGGGACACGATTCGCGTGCCCGGCTTCAGTTCCTTGTTCAATTTCGGAATCAGCTTCTGGTTGAGTGACGGCAGCAGGTACAGCGTCACCACAGTCGCCTGGCTGATGTCGGTTTCGAACAGATCTTCGTTCAGGATCTTGACCTTGTCGGCCACGTTCATCTTCTGAACGGTTTCGTTGGACTCCTTGATCCGCTGGGGATCGATGTCGATGCCGACGGCCCGGGCGCCGTGCTTTTGCGCCGCAGTCGCTACGATGATGCCGTTTCCGCAGCCCAGGTCGTACACCACGTCCTTCGCGGTCACATTCGCCAGTTTCAGCATCGCATCCACCACCTCGGGCGGTGTGGGCACGAAGATGACGTCCGGCTGCCGAAGCGTGCCGGCCTGCTGTGCAACGGCCGGCGCGGTCAACGCTACAGCCGCCATGAGTGTGGCAAGCGCCACGTGTCGAACTCGCATTAGCGTAGGCTCCTTTCCTCCGCAGTAACCTTACAGTTATAGCCGATCTCGGACTTCAACGCACTCTCAGTGACAAGCCGTCAAAAGCGCTGGGCAAGCGGCCATGGGCCATGGCGCCAGTGGCCTTCACCATGAACCCATGCTCGCCCATTGCCCATTGCCCATTGCCCATTGCCATCAATACCCCATCTCCCGCTGGATTCCCCTGACGATTCGCTCTAACTCATCGACGAGCCGGCCGCCTCCCGCCTCTCGGAATGCCCGCACCAGCGACTCGTAGTAGGACATGACGTCGTCGGGCTTGGCGTTGAAGCGTTCCCAGACCTGCTCCCCCTGATTCCGCAGATCGCGCAGAATCGCGTAGGAATTGTGGACCTTGTCCGCCGCTGATACACGCAGGCTGGACGGCGGGAGATGCCGCGCGTGCTCGATATACGCACTCTTCCGGTTCAGCCAGGGCGGTTTCGGGTTTTCCCAGGAGTCCGTGCAGTCCTCGACGATGCGCGCGACCTGATCGCCGAATCGGGCGCGGATATCCTCGAGCCGCGGCCGGCCCCCATGATCCTCGGCGGCGTCATGCAGCAGCCCTGCAATCGCCTCATCCTCGGTGCCACCGTCGTCGAGGACGATCGACGCGACCCCCATCAGGTGGCCAACATATGGTGCTGTAGTGCCCTTCCGCGTCTGATCGTTGTGCACCTCATGAGCGTAGCGAAACGCATCGTCGAATCGGCTGGTCAGTGACGTCATGGTCGAGCTCCGGCGAACCGTTGGGCTATGCCCCGAGTTGGCCCCGATCTTTCAATGAAGCCTCCGGGAGGTGCGAGTGCGACATCCACGGCGGCTGGGGTTGGTCATCGTCCTGCTGGCCGTGATGGCGCTGGCCGTCGTGTCAGCGCGCCCGGCCACAGCTCCGGTCTCACCAACGCAAACAGGCCTCGCATCCTACTACGGTCCTGGTTTTCACGGAGAGGAGACAGCCAGCGGCGAGATTTTCAATCAGAACGAGATGGTCGCGGCGCATCGCACGCTGCCGTTGGGAACGGTAGTCCGGGTAACGAACCTCGAGAACGGGCGCCGCGTCGTCCTGCGGGTCATCGACCGCGGGCCGTACGGAAAGAACTATCGCAAGGGCACAATCATCGATGTGTCCAAGGGCGCCGCGCGACGGCTGCGCTTCATCAGCGACGGTCTGGTGAAGGTCAAGGTGGAGGTGCTTAGAACGCCCCCGCGCGAAGATCGCAAGAATGAGGATGGCTGAGGCGTGCCGTATGATCGCGGTGAATGACCGATCACATCGCGCAGGTCACATCCGCCCTCGATGCGCTGGGGATCACTTACGACCTGTACGAACATCCGCCGGTGTTCACCGGCGACGAAGCGGCGTTGCACTGGGCCGGTATCGACGCGACCCCCGTCAAGAATCTGTTCCTGCGAAACAAGAAGGGCGATCGCCACTACCTCGTGATCCTGGGGATCGAGAAGCTGGCCGATCTCAGACATCTCGTCAAAGTCATCGGTGACGACCGTTTGAGTTTCGGTTCGCCCGAACGCCTCATGGCTCGTCTTGGGCTGACGCCGGGCTCGGTATCACCGTTCGGCCTCCTCAACGACAGCACGCACGCCGTTCGTGTGATTGTCGATGCCGATCTGAAACGCGCGGAGCGGCTGATCTTTCATCCGAACATCAACACCGCCAGCCTGACCATCTTGCGCGCGGACTTCGAGCGCTTTCTGGAGTCCCGTGGGAACACGGTCAGGTGGGTGGTGCTCTGATAATCGAGGGTGTCGTGGGTCGTGGTTCGTCGCTCGTGGCTCGCAGAGCCTAAACCGGCCACAAGGTCTTCGAGCGACGAGCGACGAGACCCCGAACCACGGCTGCGGGTCACTCGCCGTCACGCGATTACTCGGCAGCTCGTTTTGGCCGCATGTTCGACGCGAGGATACGTTTGCGAAGGCGGATGCTGACCGGCGTCACCTCGACCAGCTCGTCGTCGTTGATGAACTCGATTGACTGCTCGAGGCCCAGCTTGCGCGGCGGAATCAGGCGGATCGCTTCGTCAGCCGTCGAGGCGCGCATGTTGGTCTGCTTTTTTTCCTTCGTCACGTTGACGTCCAGATCGTTCATGCGCGCGTTCTCGCCGACGATCATGCCCTCGTACACCTGGGTCGAAGGATCGATGAAGATCTCGCCGCGCTCCTGGAGATTGGAGAGCGCATACGCGGTGGCCGTGCCGGCGCGATCCGCGACCAGAGCGCCTGTCGCCCGCGACGGGATGGCGCCGTGCCATGGCTCCCAGCCGGCAAAGATGTGGTTCATGATGCCGGTGCCCTTCGTTTCCGTCAGGAACTGCGAACGGAAACCGATCATCCCGCGCGCCGGGATTCGGAACTCGAGCCTGACGCGGCCGCTGCCGTGATTGACCATCCTGGTCATGGTTCCGCGGCGTATCCCGATCTGCGCGATGACGACGCCCTGGAATTCTTCCGCCACGTCGATCACGAGATCTTCAACCGGCTCGAACACCTTGCCGTCGATCGTCTTGGTCACGATGTCCGGGCGCGATACCTGCAGCTCGTACCCCTCGCGGCGCATCATCTCGATCAGGATCGACAGTTGAAGCTCGCCGCGCCCGAGGACTTTCATCTGCTCGGGCGTGTCGGTCGGTTCCACTCGAATCGAGACGTTGCCGAGCAGTTCCCGGTCGAGCCGATCCTTGATCTGCCGGGATGTCACGAATTGTCCGTCCCGTCCAGACATCGGTGAGGTGTTCACGCCGAAGATCATCGATACCGTCGGCTCGTCGACTGCAATCGGCGGCATCGCCAGACGGTGTTCGATATCCGCGATCGTTTCGCCGATCGTGATGTCCTCGATCCCGGCGAGACACACGATGTCCCCCGCCGCCGCATCGGTGATGTCGATGCGACGAAGTCCCTCGAACGCGAACAGTTTCGTGACCCGCGTCTCCTGAACGTCGCCATCCAGCTTGCAGACCGCGATCGGGTCGCCAACCTTGACCCGGCCGTTGAAGATGCGTCCGATCGCGATACGACCCAGGTAGTCGCTGGAATCGAGGTTCGCCACGAGCATCTGCAGCGGGGCATCGCCGTCGCCACGGGGTGGCGGCACGCCGTCGATGATGGCGTCGAACAGCGGCCTGAGGTCCTGACCGCGGTCGTTCACCGTCAGGCTCGAGGTGCCCGCGCGTGCGCTGGTGTAGAGGACGGGAAAGTCGATCTGCTCCTCGGTCGCATCCAAATCGATGAACAGGTCGTAGACCTCGTTCAGTACCTCCTGCGCCCGCGCATCGGCCCGGTCGATCTTGTTGATGACCACGATGGGCGTCAGCCGTTTCTCGAGCGCCTTTCTCAGGACGAAGCGGGTCTGCGGCAATGGTCCCTCGGAGGCATCGACCAGCAGCAGGATTCCGTCCACCATCGCGAGCGTGCGTTCGACCTCACCGCCGAAGTCCGCGTGGCCGGGCGTGTCGACGATATTGATGAGGAAATCCCCGTAGTGAACGGCCGTGTTCTTCGCCAGGATGGTGATGCCGCGCTCGCGCTCGAGGTCCGTATTGTCCATAGCGCGCTCGGCGACCCGCTCGTTGGCCCGGAAAATCCCGCTCTGGTGGAGCATGGCGTCGACCAGCGTGGTTTTGCCATGGTCGACGTGGGCCACGATGGCGACATTTCGCAGCAGCGCGTTGGCGATAGTAGGAGTGCTCTTTGCGGACGTGGGCATCTCACCAGTATAACGGGGGTTCATACGAGGGTTCACGACGAAGGTTCAGCACGACGGTTCAGGACGACGGTTCACGACGAGGTTCCCGCGAGTGTTACGAGCAATGAAGCCATGAACCACGACTACGGCTGACGTCATCCCGTGTGAACCCATTCATGTACCCACGTCTTCGATCAACCCTCGGAGTTCCGGTTGCGTCATATGGATGACACGGGCCTGAATGGCTGATTCGGATCTGATCATCCGCGCGGCGGGAGGCGACCCGACCGCTTTTCAGGCCCTCGTCGAGCGGCATCGGTCGATGGTGTATCGAGTCGCGTATCAATTCGCGGGTAATCACTTCGACGCCGAAGACATCGCCCAGGAAGTCTTCATCAAGGTCTACCGCTCTCTCGACAAGTTTAGGCAAGACGCCCAATTGACCTCCTGGCTGTACCGCATTGCCATGAATGCCTGTATAGATCATCGTCGTCGCAAATCGCCGGCGGCTTCCACGCCGATGGGCGAGGAGGCTGAGCAGCGACTGCTCAACACCCCGGAAGAGGCGCCGGGGCCCGAGGAGCGCGCCTACGCCGGGGAGCTGGGCGACGTCCTGGAAGCGGAGATTGCCAGGCTGCCGCAGGGGCAGCGGATCGTGTTCGTCATGCGGCATCATCAGGGGCTGAAACTCTGTGAGATTGCGGAGGCCCTCGGCTTGGCGGAAGGTACGGTCAAACGCCAGCTGCACGCCGCCATCCACAGGCTGCGTGGCGCGTTGAGCGCAGCCAACGTCACGGCGGGAGGTCGGGCATGACCATCTGTCATCTGCAGGCCACCGGCACCATCGAGCTCTATTTCTACGGCGAGCTCGAGGCATCGGCTCGCATCGACGTCGATCAGCATCTGACGACATGTGCCGACTGCCGGCAAGCACTCGAGGACATGCGGACGATCCAGGCGGCCCTCGCCGACACGGCCTGACATCTCTTCACCTCCGGGCGGCGACTGGACCGGCTTCATGTCGCGGCTGGACGGCGCGATTCGACAGGAGAGGGAGCCGGCGGCGCTGTCGGGTGTTCGTTCGTCCAGCCCGAGGTATCCCGGACGCTACATCGTCTACGCAGCGATGGCGGCCCTCCTCACGCTGGTGTCGATCAGCGTCGCCTACATCCTTCAATCACGTCGTCAGCTTCAGGACATGGCGATGGCGGGGAACGTGAGCCCGGTACCCAAGCCAGCCGAAACGCCTGCCCTCACGCCGCCCGCGCCTCAGGAATGGTCACCCGATGCCGCGCTCGTATCGCTGAGCGAGCAGCATTTCGAGCGCTCGAAGCTGGTGGTCTACGGCCTCGCAAACAAGGACGCGCACCGATCGTCGGCGCAGGACTGGGCGTACGAGCGGCAGTTGGCGTCCACGCTCCTCAGCGATACGCGCTTGTATCGTCTCGCGGCGGAAGAGCGCGGGCTGAAGTCGGTCGCTCGGGTGATGGGCGACCTCGAGCTCGTGCTGCTGCAGACGTCAATGTCATCGAATCCGGAACCGGCCACGCTTCAACAGATTCAGCGGTTGATTCACAAGCGGGATCTCGTCACCAAGATGGACGTCGTGGTGAGTGGGTTCTGACGATGGGGATGGGTAAAGGGAGCTGCAGCGCAGTCGGAAACGGAATAGCAGCAAGGGCACGGACATGTTGATCAGATATACGCGGTGGGCTGGCCTCGCAACGGTGATCGTGGCGATGGCCGTGAGCGTTGGCATCAGCTGCGGCGGACACCGGGTGGCCCGTCGAGTCCAAACGTCTCGCACAGGCGAAAGACCTGATTGCCGAGGAACAGTGGACGCGCGCGATCGATATCTTGAAGGTTGCCGCCTCCGATCCGAAGGAGACGGGCCGAGACGAAGCGATCTACTGGCTCGCGCACAGCTTGTATCACGCTGGGGATTCTGCCGCGGCGCTGGAAGCCATTCGACGGCTCGAGCGCGATTTTCCTCAAGCCTGTGGGTGAAGCCTGCCGGCGCGTTGCGGATCGAGATGGCCGTTCGTATGCGACGGAACGATGTGCTCTGGTGGACGGCAGTTGCACCGCCTGCCGCCTCCAGCGCCGCCACCCGCTGTCTGGCCGACGGAGCCAGCGAAGCCTCCAACGCCGCCGCGAAAACCAGGTCGCGTTGCAGCTGGCAAGCGCGTGCCGGAACCGCCGATTCCACCGCCACCTCCACCGGCCGACCCTGCAGTCGTGGTGCCGCCCGCGCCGCCCCGACCGGCGTCCGTGTGGATACCCGAGGGATACCACCCGGACATCGATCAGCGCATTCAGGCGCTCGGTTACCTGATTCAGTCCGACGCTGAAAAGGTGATTCCCGTACTGCGTGAGATCGCACTGGAGGCGGAGCACCCCGGACCGGCGGGCCGCGCGCTGTTCGTCCTGGCGCAGTCGGGAAAGCCGGAAGCGCGCGCAACGGTCGTCCAGGTGGCGAAGACGGGGCCCGAACCAATGCGACTGGTCGCGGTTCGCGAGCTGGGCCGCTTCGGTGGGCCCGAGATCTCCAAAGAGCTGCTGCAGGTTTATACAGTCAGCGATCTGGCGGTCAAGCGGCAGGTCGTCAAGTCGCTCGGCGAGCGCCTCGATCAGCCGGCGTTGGTGACAATCGTTCAGCAGGAAACGAACGCGGATCTTCGCAATCGTGCGATCGTCACGCTCGGGAATGTCGGTGGCAACGAGCCGTTGCGGGTGCTCTACGGCAGCGCCAGCATCGAAATGAAACGCCCGATCATCGTGAGCCTCTTCAATGCCCGCGCTGAAGCCGAGCTCATTCAGATCGCCATGCGCGAACGGGACGTCACCCTCCGCAACGAGATCCACAATTACCTGCGGAAGCTCGGTACGCCGAAGGCGCTTGAATATCTTCAGAAGGTCAACCAGAACAGGTAACATCCGAAAGCGCTTTACGAATCCCGCAAGCTGGAGGGGCTGACCTGCCGCGAAAGCGGCGTTGCTGGCTCGTCATCTCTGCAAATGGGGCTGCGCTGAGGCTGGCCCCGGGTTCGCAAGGCTGAGCTTTCGGACCAATGCCTCCTCACTCCGATCACCAACCCTCGCGGCGCCGTGCGCTGGCCATCCTGGTCAACAGTGCCGGCGCGCTCATAGGTGGAGCCCTGGCGGCGCTCCTCGGCGTCTTTGCTGTTCGGCCAGCGCGAGGCGCGTCTGTCGAACGATGGATCCGTGCGGGGACGCTCGGTGACCTCGTGCCTGACGTGCCCGTCGCGCGCGTGCTTTCCGTCCCTCGTGCCGACGGTTGGTACCGCGGTCGCGCGCGCCAGACGGTCTTCCTCGTCTGGACAGGAACCCAGGATGTCCGGGCGTTCTCCGCGACCTGCACGCATCTCGGATGTCAGGTGCTCTGGGATGCGCCAACCCATCGCTTCCGGTGCCCATGTCATGGCGGCGCGTACGATGCGGAAGGGCGCGTGATCGGCGGGCCTCCACCGAGGCCGCTCGACCGGCTCCAGGCACGAATCGACGGCTCGGACAAATCCGTCCTGGTGCGCTTGTGATCGATCGGATCGGCGACTGGCTCGATCACCGAATCGGCGCCCGACGCATACGGGAAGTTCTGCTCGACGAACCACTCCCGGCTGGCACTGGCTGGTTGTTCACGCTCGGCAGCATCCTGCTCGGGCTGCTGACCGTTCAGATCCTCACTGGTGCATTCCTCACGATCTACTATGCGCCGACTCCCGACCACGCCTACGACAGCATTCGTTTCATCGATTCGACGACGGCCGGGCGCCTCGTGCGAGGGCTGCATCACTTCGGCGCCAGCTTCATCGTCATCTTCCTGGTGCTTCATCTGCTCCGGGTCGTGTGCTACGGCGCGTACAAGCCGCCGCGAGAGGTGACCTGGCTGTCGGGTCTCGCACTATTCGGCTCTGGTCCTCGGGTTTGCGTTGACCGGCTATCTCTTGCCGTGGGATCAGCGTGCCTATTGGGCGACGGTGGTCACGATCAACATCTCGCGGTTGACGCCGATTGCCGGCGATGCCATCGCGGCCGTGCTACAGGGAGGCGCCACGATTGGCGCGCTCACACTGACGCGCTGGTATTCGGTGCACGTCATCTTCCTGCCCGCAGCCCTCGGCACATTGATCGCAGCGCATGTCGCGTTGATGCGTCGTCAGGGGATCTCCGGTCCGCTTCGCCCTCATGACGGCTCGCCCACTCCGTTCTATCCATTTCACGCGGCGCGGGATGTCGCGGCGGTGAGCGTGGTGCTCGCCGGGCTGGCGGTGATGGCGTTCGGCGGGGCTCCGGCGCTCGAGCCGCCGGCGGATCCGACCGACGCGACCTACATTCCACGGCCCGAGTGGTACTTCCTCGGTCTCTTCCAACTCTTGAAGTATTTCCCCGGGCGCCTCGAGGTCGTGGGGGCGCTCGTCGTTCCAGGCGTGGCGGCTGCCTTCCTCGTGCTACTGCCCTGGATCGATCGGGGGCCGGAGCGCCATCCTCGCCGCCGGCCTATCGTCATGGCCGCGGTCATCGTCGGGCTTCTCACTGTGGGGGCTTTGACGACCCTCGGATGGCGCGATCGCCCAGTGACCCTGTCGCCACGCGATGGATGGACCCTCCAGGAAATCGGCGGGCGCACCTTCATCGCGGCGAGCGGATGTGCGCGTTGCCACGCCGACACGGGGATGGCCGACGCGCTCGAGCATGCGACCATTGGTCGCGGCTCAGAATGGCTTGCGGGGCACATCGTCGATCCCGAAGTCATCGCGCCGGGGGTTCGCGAGCCCACCTCGACGCTGCACGAGCGCGAGGCGGCTGCGATCATTGCTCACGTCAGGCGGCTGGCGCGGGAGTCCTATCCGGGGTTCACACCGCAGATCGAAACCGCTGCCGCGGTGTACGCGCGACACTGCATCGGTTGCCACGTCATCGACGGCCGGGGCGGCAAGGACGGGCCTAACCTTTCCGACATCGGACGCAAACACGATCAGCCGACGCTTCGCCGGTGGATTGCCGATCCGGTTTCGGTCAACCCCGACGCCGAGATGCCGGCCTTCAAGAATCGCCTCACGCCAGAACAGCTCGACGCGATCGCCGCCTACCTGTCCAGCCGGCGTTGAAGCATGCCTTGAAGAGCCGCGCGGGAAGCCTGTAGTCTGGTGACGGACCCGCGCCCACGCGGACGACGATGAGCGTTCAAACGAATCCCTTACAAGACGGCTTGCGCATCGAGCCGACCCCTGGACCTACGACCCTCGTGATCTTCGGAGCATCCGGCGATCTCACCCGTCGAAAGCTGCTGCCCGCGCTCGCCAGCCTGTCGCGAGGGCGGCGGCTCCCGGCGCGATTCGCCGTCATCGGCATCGCGCGAAGTGAAAACGACGACGAAGGGTTTCGGAAGGCCTTCCAAGACAGCCTGCGCGAGTTTGCGAATGATGAGCGGTCGAGCGACGAAGTGGTCGCGTCGCTGGCTGCGCGGCTCTTCTACCTGCGTGGGGACCTCGATGACCCCGGACTGTACACACGCCTGCGCGACAAGCTGAAAGAGATCGAGGGAGACGAGGGCGTGCTGTACTACCTGGCCATACCGCCAGAGGTGTACGCTCAGGTCACCGCGCAGCTGGGTCAGGCGGGGCTGTCGTCTGCGCCTGAGCCGGCATGGCGGCGAATCATCATCGAAAAGCCGTTCGGAACGGACCTGAACAGCGCGCGGGAGCTCAATCGCCTGGTTCACCGGCACTTCACCGAAGATCAGGTCTTTCGCATCGACCACTACCTGGGTAAGGAGACCGTTCAGAACCTGCTGGTGTTCCGCTTCGCGAACGGCATGTTCGAGCCGATCTGGAACCGACGGTATATCGACCACGTACAGATCACGGCGGCCGAAACTGTCGGCGTCGAACGCCGTGCTGCGTACTACGAGCATGCGGGCGCGCTCCGCGACATGGTCCAGAACCATCTCATGCAGCTCCTCACGCTCGTCGCAATGGAGCCGCCGATCGCGTTCACGGCCCAGAGTGTCCGCGATCGCAAGATGGATGCGCTGCTCTCGATTCAGCCGCTCGTGCAGGACAACGGGTCGCTCGCGAATGTCGTCAGGGCGCAGTACGGGGACGGGTGGGTCAACGGCCAGGAAGTCGTCGGATATCGGCGCGAGCCCGGGGTCAGTGCCGAGTCGGTCACCGAGACGTATGTCGCGGCGCGCTTGCATCTGGACAGCTGGAGGTGGGCGGGCGTGCCGTTCTTCGTCCGCACCGGCAAGCGCATGCCCAAGCGCACCACCGAGATTGCCATCCAGTTCCGTCGCCCGCCGCTCGAGATCTTCCGGCGCGTCAGCTCGACGCCCGTCGCCTCGAATCTGCTGATCGTCAATGTTCAGCCGGATGAAGGAATCTCGATCCGCTTCGACGCCAAGCTGCCAGCCACCCGGATGCAGCTCGCGCCGGTCATGATGAACTTCCGCTACGGGACGGCGTTCGGCGGCGAGGTGCCCGAAGCGTACGAGACGCTCCTGCTCGACGCGATGCTCGGCGATGCGACGTTGTTCGCGCGGCACGATTTCGTCGAGGCGTCCTGGGCGCTGATCACGCCGATCCACGAGCGCTGGCACGACGAACGTGCGCAGAAGATTCCGACGTACGAAGCAGGTGAGTGGGCGCCAGACGAGGCGGATGCTCTGATCGGGCGCGAGGGTCGCAGGTGGAGGACGCTATGAGTGACATCCGCGCGAATGAGCCCGCCGGCGCGACGGTCGCGTTTTCGGAAATCAACGAAGCGCTGGAGCAAGGCGGCGATCGCGGCACTGCGCACGCGCGTGCGTTGATGGCCACCGTCGTAGCGGTCGGGCCTGCGGAGCGATTGTCGGAGACCGAAGAGGCGCTGCAACATCTCGCCTCCGACTGTGCCATCCGCGCCATCATGATTTCTCAGGGCACCGTTCCCGCGCCGCCCGCGAAGGTTTCCGGACAAATCGTCGGACTTGCTGGGCTCAAACCGCAGTATGTCGACAACGCCGTTGCGGCACTCAGACTCTCGAGCCTGCCCACGCTCGTGTGGTTCCGCGGCGGTTCACAGGATCTTCTCGGTGAACTCGCCGAGTTGGCGGATCGCGTGGTGCTCGACGAGATCGATCCGTTGGCATCCTGGAAGCAGTCGCTGACCCTGCTCGATCGGACCGCTTTCAGCGATCTCCGTTGGGCGAGGCTGACGCGGTGGCGGACGCTGATGGCGCACTTCTTCGACATCCCCCGCGTCCGCGACGTTGCACGCTCCTTCACGCACCTGCACATCAGCGGTTCCGATGGGGCCGCCGCCAACTTGTACGCGGCCTGGCTGACGACGTCGCTGTCACAGCCCATCGACGTCGAGCTCGCCATCGAATCAGGGCGGGCGCCAATCGAAAAGGTGCGGCTGGGAGACACGGACCGCTCCCTGACCCTCAGGCTTGGCAGAAGCAAGCACTGCGTTCACACCGCGATGGTGGTCGACAGCGATCACAGGAGCTCGCGCATCGCGTCCCTTGGGGATCAGCGCCTGCCTGCCCTCATGGCGGAAGAGCTGCGAATCCGGTCCCGTGACGCCGCCTTCGAGCGAGCGGTGGCTTCGGTCGTAACCCCCTGACCGGACCCGCAATCCCCGTTTGTCGGGTTTCCACTCCCGGTTGCCGCAGAACCCTACACACGAGTCGGCAAACCTCCTGAAAACGCAGCATTTTGCTGGATCTGGGCTTGCATGGATCTGACATTTGCGGATGAGCATGAGGAGGGCACGTGCCAAAGTGCAGCGAGGTCATGACAGCAAGACCAGTGTGTTGCGAGCCTGAGGATTCGGTGAGCCATGCGGCTGACATGATGCGTCAGCACGATGTGGGTTCCCTGCCAGTGGTCGATTCACGCGATTCCGGCCGCTTGGTTGGGATCGTGACCGATCGGGATCTCGTCACGAAAGTGGTGGCTCGCAACCGACCGGTTGATTCCGCGACCGTCAAGGACGCGATGACTGCCGGCCCTGCGACCTGCCGCGAAGACGACGATGTCGAGACGGCGGTTTCGCTCATGGCCGAGCGGCAGGTGCGACGGATGCCGGTCGTCGATGGGGGTGGCCGGCTGACGGGCATCATCGCTCAAGCGGACGTCGCCACGCGCATCCATCGAGATCAGAAAACCGGGGAGCTGGTCGAGGCGATCTCCACGTCGCCCGCGCGCGCGAGCGGTGATGGCTGCGCGGCGCATGACGCAGTAGTGCCGGCAATTGCCCGGCCTACTACCCGTGAGATATAGTCGCGAGCGCATGGCAATCGAGCTTCCGTCTCACCATCGCTCGACTGGACTCGTCGATGTGCTCGACCGCGTGCTCGACAAGGGACTGGTCATCGCCGGCGACGTCAAGGTCTCGCTCGCTGAAGTCGAACTGCTGACGATTCGCATTCGGCTTTTGATCTGTTCGTTGGACAAGGCGCAGGAGATCGGTCTCGACTGGTGGCGCTACGACCGCGATCTGTCGCCCGGCAGTGAACGGCGGATGCTTCCGGAGCACGAGGCTCTACGCGCGCAGATTCGAGAGCTCGAGCGCAAGGTAGAGGCGCTATCGACGGCGGCAGCAGAGCGTAATCAAGAGAAGACGAGTAGTCGAGACAAGGCGCGCCGGCGGTAGAGATGTGTCGGAGCGGCGAACGGCCCGCAGGAGCACAGAATGGCAGTTGAACGGCAACAGGGAGGCACCAGCCTCATCGACGTGCTCGACCGCGTGCTGGACAAAGGCATCGTCATTGATGCCTGGGTCCGGGTCTCGCTCGTGGGTATCGACCTGATTACGGTTGAAGCGCGCGTTGTCGTGGCGTCAATCGACACTTATTTGAAGTACTCCGAGGCCGTCGGGCAGGTGGCCCCGGTTTCGAGACCCCAGGCCGAGCTCGCCAGCGAGAACGCAGCTCTGCGTGCCGAGCTGGCGGCGGTGAAGGTTGGCCGCGCCGAGCTGGCGGCGGCGAAGGTTGGCCGCGCCGAGCTGGCGGCGACGAAGGTTGGCCGCGCCGAGCTGGGGCGACGAAGGTTGGCCGCGCCGAGCTGGCGGCGACGAAGGTTCGTCGCGCCAACGCGCGGAGGCGCGTGTCGGAGACCTAACGCGTGCGTCCCTCCGTGGCTTCCGCCCTGCCTGTCACGTCGGTGGCCGATCTGGAAGCAAAGCTCGGGTGCGCCGAGTTTCTGCTGAACAGCATCGACCTCCAGGCATCCGCACGGTATGCCGTGGACTGGCTGGCGGATCACGTTGGTACACGGCAGGCAATCGTCGCCATGATCGAACCTGCCGGCCCGCACCTCGTCCTCGTTGCCGAACACGGCCTCGCGACGGCCGCCGTCGCGGACTTCTACATCAGCCTCGACGAGCCCTCGCATCCCTTCGTCCGCGCAATGAACGGCAGCGATCCCGTCTACTTCGACAACGTCGGTGGCTTCCGCACGCTGATCGACGGCGGCATGTTTCATGTCGTCCCGCTGCGCCCGGACGACGATCAGTCCGGTCACGGCATTCTCATCGTCAGCACGACCGGGCCTGACATCCATCCCGATGTCACGTGGTTGAGCCGCCTGCTGTCGAAGCAGGTGGCGCGTCTCCACAGCCGCCAGCTGCTGGCGGAGACGCGTTTTGGTCAGGAGCGGATGCTGCTCTACAGCATCATCAATGCGGTCACCGATCCGATCCTCCTCACCGACACGGAAGGCAAGCTGATCATCGCCAACACGCACGCTGAGAAACTCTTTGCGGCGCCGGAGGATGCCAGCGAGGGCTGGCGGCGGGCGGTCGCTCTGAACAACATGCTGTTTTCGGCCGCGCTGTCGACGAGCGCGGTCGCGCACACCGATCTGTCACGTCGGGAGTTGCTGCTCGTCGATCCGCTCGAAGGATCGGATCTGCTTTTCGAGCTCATGAGCTCGCGCGCCAAGGACGAACGGCAGGGTACGTACGTGGTCTCGATCCTGCGCAACATCACCGACCTCGCACGGGCGCGGGAAGAGATCGAAGAGAGCTATCGAACGTTCCGGCTCGCGCAGGCCGAGGTTCGCGACGAGCGCCATCGGCTCGACCTGATCATCGATTCGGTTGCCGATCCCATCCTGGTCACCGATCAGGAAGGGGACATCGTGCTGATGAACGAGCCGGCGGAGCGCCTGTTCAACGTGCCGGCGAGCGCCGGCGAAGCGTCGCAGCGGCGCGTGCGCGCGAACGGCGCGAACCTGACGTCGTTCGTGTCGAACGTGCTGACACGAACAGGCGAGCAGCGTTATCGCGGTGAGATTCAGCTCGCCGATCCGGCGTCGGGCCGGTCGTTGCCGGTCGAAGCGCTGGCCGGCACGATCCTGTCGGAACAGGGTGAGCTGGTCTGGGTCGTCACGATTCTGCACGACCTCACCGAAGCGATCGACAAGACGCGGCTGTACGAACAGCTGAAGCAGGCCTCGGCGGAGCTCGAACGCAAGGTGCAGGAAGCCACGGCGGAACTCGCACAGCAGAACGAGCTGCTTCGACGTCAGCACATCGAAGTCGAGCAGGCTTCGGCGTTGAAGTCGCAGTTTCTGGCGAACATGTCGCACGAGTTCAGGACGCCGCTCAACGCGATTCTCGGTTACACCCACATGCTGCTGAACGGCGTCACCGGCCCGGTCTCCGACCCCCAGCGCAAGAGCCTGAGCCGCATCGACTCGAACTCGCGTCATCTGCTGGCGCTCATCAACGACATCCTGGACATCACCCGCATCGAGGCGGGCCGGATGCCGCTGAACCTGACGACGTTCAAGATTCCCGAGCTCATCAACGAGGTGATGTCGGAGCTCGAGCCGATCATCAAGAGGTCGACTCTCGAAGTGACCGCCAAGAGTCGCGGCAAGCTGCCGCCGCTCAAGAGCGACCGCCAAAAGGTCAAGCAGGTCGTGCTCAACCTGCTGAGCAACGCACTCAAGTTCACGCCGGCGGGCGCGGTGATCATTGCCGCATCGTATGATGGGGCGGGCCGCATGATTTCGATCGAAGTGCGCGACACCGGCGTGGGGATCCCGGTGGAGGCGCAGAGCAAGGTGTTCGAGGATTTTCGTCAGCTCGACAGTTCCCCTGCCCGCGGTTACGGAGGCACCGGTCTCGGCTTGTCCATCTGCCGCCGTCTTGCACAGATGCTCGGCGGCACGATCGACCTGCGGAGCACGGTGGGGCAGGGCTCGACATTTACGCTGAGGCTGCCGGTTCGCCCGCGGCGTCGGTGAGATGGACCCGATGACTGAGTCTGGTGGCCCGCTCGTGCTGGTCGTCGAGGATTATCAGGACGCCCGTGAAATGTACGCGGCGTATCTGCAGTTCTCCGGTTTCCGCGTCGCTGAAGCGACCAACGGCTTCGAAGCGATCGACAAGACGCTCGAGTTGATGCCGGACATCATCCTGATGGACCTCGCGCTTCCCAAGATGGACGGCTGGGAAGCGACGCGCAGGCTGAAGCTCGACGATCGCACGCGACATATCCCGGTGGTCGCGTTGACGGGTCACGCACTCGCTGGCCACGCCGAAGGGGCTCGCCAGGCCGGTTGCGATTCGTTCGTGACCAAGCCGTGCCTGCCCGACGCCTTGGTCGCTGAGATCCAGAGGATGCTGGCGTTGCGAAAACCCGAAACCGTCAGGCGTACACCGAGATCGCAGCGGGCGAAATAAGAGCTGGGTATTCGAACATCGATGGCAAAGAGTCAGAAGACGAAAGCGAAGTCCGGAGGCCGGGCCAAGTCAGCGAGCCGATCGGCGACCCTTCCGGAGCGCGAGCGTGCCGCTCGTGCGTCGGTGACCCCTACATCACGCGGAAAACTCGAGCGCGTGCGCATGCCGCCGGCGTCGCGCCCGCGGGCAGCCGAAACGACGGCAGTATCCGACGACTCCAACGAGGGCAAGTACGTCTACTGCATCATCAAATCGGCGCGGCAGCTGCGATTCGGACTGCTTGGCATCGGATCCGATCCCGCCGAAGTCCAGACCGTTCACTACAAGGACATCGCGGCGGTCGTGTCCAACACGCCCATGGTCGTCCAGGATCCGACACGCGACAACGTGCTGGCCCACCAGCGTGTCAACGAGACGGTCATGCAGCAGCACACGGTGATCCCGATGTCCTTCGGCACGGTCTTCAAGACCGACGACGACATCATGGAGCTGCTGCGGTCGGCCTACGATGCGTTCACCGACGTGCTGAACAAGATGGCCGGCAAGTTCGAGTTCGGCCTCAAGGTGCTGTGGGACCGCGAGCAGATCATCCGCGAGATCGAGGAGGAGGACGAGGACATCCGCCGCCTCAAGGGCGAGATCTCCTCTCAGAAGGGGTCGACCTACTTCGCCCGGATGCAGTACGGCCGCCTGATCGATGCGGCGCTGCAGGCGAGGTCGGAGCGCTACGTCAACGAGATCTTCCAGGCGCTTCGCGACGTGTCCGTGGCCTCGCGCTCGAACAAGCCGATTGGCGATCGGATGATCATGAACGCCGCCTTCCTCGTGACCCGCGACGCCGAGCAGGCCTTCGACGGCCGCGTCAAGGACATCGGTCTGCGCTACGACAAGCTGACGTTCAAGTACACGGGCCCCTGGCCGCCATACAACTTCGTCAACATCCGGCTGAAGCTCGAGCGCGCCCACTGAGGGGCGATAGGGTCGGTCCGGCTAAAGCCGGACGCTACGAAACAACGTGATCATCATCGACAGCCTGCTGATTAGCGGACTACGGTTCGTGCTCGATAAGGTCGCGGCCGCCGTCGACACCGAGCTCAACGACGATACGGCCCTCCGCGAACAGCTCCTGGCGGCACAGATGCGGCTCGAGCTCGGAGAGATCGAACAGGACGAGTTCGACCGCCTGGAGTCCGACGTCCTCGCCAGACTTCGCGAGATTCGCGAGCGGCGGCAGGGAAGCGACGCCGCGGCAATTTCACCCAAGGATTACAAGGTCACCGGCATCGAAGCATCGTTCGGTGGCGACGACCACGAATAAGACGCGGTTCAAGACGGACACCACCTACCATCTCTTTGGTGGAAAGGGCGGTGCCGGCAAGACGACGTGCGCAGCTGCGCATGCTCTGACACTCGCGACACACGGCGCGCGTGCGCTCGTCGTGTCGACGGATCCAGCTCACTCGCTCGGTGACGTGCTGAAAACGCCTCTCACGTCCCAGCCCCGTCGCATCCGCGCCGGCCGCGCGGTCCTCTTTGCAGCGGAAATCGACGCCCATGTCGCGATGCGCCGATGGTTGCGCAACCGCCGCGCGACCCTAGAGGCGATCGCGCTCCGCGGAACCTGGCTCGACGAGACCGATATCGCCGCATTACTGGCGCTGACCCTGCCGGGCATCGATGAAATCGCTGCGCTCCTGGAGTTGCTCCGCCACGGCCAGTCGGGTCTCTACGATGCGATCGTGATCGATGCCGCCCCTACCGGACATGCACTCCGCATGCTGGCGCTGCCTGAGACTCTGGCTGGCGTCGCTCGCGTCTTCGACCACATGCAGGAGAAGCATCGCGTGATGGTCGAAGTGCTGCGAGGCGCGTGGCGGCCAGACGACGCGGACCTCCTCATTCGCCAGCTCGAGGACGATGCGCGCGACCTGGCCCGACTATTGACAACAAAAGGACGCAGCGAGGCGTCCTGGGTGACGCTTGCCGAGGATCTCTCTGTCGAGGAGACCATCGATGCCGTCCGTTGGCTGTCCAGCGAGAGGATCGTGCTGCGGCGGGTCATCGTCAACCGGATGACGCCGGCCCCGGTGGAACCGTGCCGGTGGTGCCGGGCAGTCAGGCGCCAGCAGTCGAGCGCAGTCTCGGATCTGGCCGCACGGTTGGGCCGAGGGAGGAGAGGTCCGGGGCTGCTCTCGTTCGTGCAGGTGCTCGCGCGCGAGAAGGAGCCGGTCGGTCTGCGCGCCCTTGCTGCCGTGGGTCGCGAGTTGAAGAGTAGCGTTCCCGTTGACGCCAGAGCCGGCAAGCGACCCACAGTCCCAATCATGACGGCGAGGACCGAACGGACGGCGCCCGCCGACCTTCCGTTCGACCCGCTCGCCGCGCGTCTCGTCATCTTCGGCGGCAAGGGAGGCGTTGGCAAGACAACGTGCGCCGCGGCGGGTGCCCTCGAGGCTGCGGCTCTGCACCACGATCTCAGTGTGCTGCTGCTGTCAATCGATCCTGCGCACTCGCTTGGAGACGTGCTCGACCTCGAGATCACCGATGCCGCGCGGACCGTGCCCCGTGGCCCGCGCAATCTGCGTGTTCGCCACCTGGATGCCTCGATTGCCTTGACATCGTTGCGGCAACGCTGTTCGCGTGCTATCGATGCGCTGTTCGTCAGAGCCGCCAGCGCGTCGTCGTTCGACGTTTCGCACGATCGCCGTGTGATGCAGGGCCTGCTCGACCTTGCTCCCCCCGGCCTCGACGAACTGGCGGCCATGCTCGACGTGATCAACCTGCTGGACCTCGAGCGCACCGGCCCGCGAGGCGAGCTCATCGTCATCGACACCGCGCCGACCGGCCATGCCGTGCGACTCCTCGAGATGCCGGAACTGGTGCAGGGCTGGGTGAAGGTGCTGATGGCGTATCGTGCTGAAGTACCAACCGGTGACCGGCATCGGCGACCTGGGATCTGCGCTCCTCGAGATCTCCAGAGGCCTCACCCGGCTGCGAACGCTCCTGAGCGATCGGCAGCGGACCAGTTTCGTCGTGGTGACACGGCCTGCGACGGTGCCGCTCGCCGAGACCAGGCGGCTGCTCGCGTCGTTGTCGAAGCTGCGCGTACACGTTCCTGCCGTCGTCGTGAACGCCGCTGGCGCCGGCGAGTGCCGCCGCTGTCGCCGCACTGCCGCTCAGCAGGAAGGTGCAGGTGAGGGCCACAGCCAAGGCTGCTCGATCCAACGGAATCGAGAGGCTGATCGTCGCGCCGGCAGTAACCCCCGCGCCGAGTGGAGTCCAACCGCTTGCTGCGTGGCGCAAGAATTGGCGCACCCATGGGGTTTGATGGCTACGCTCCGCGCTCCGAGCCCCTGATATCATCGTCCTCTTTGAAGCGCATGGCTGGAACCGCCACCTACGTCTATTGCATCGTTCAGCGAAGCGCCCGGCCACGGGTAACGCGCGGGCCGTCAGGCCTTGGCGGTGCCTCGATCCCACGCCTTGTCGATATCGAGAAGGGTCTCTGGATGGTGTGCGCCGACGTACCGCTCGCCAGCTATGGTGCAGCGAGCATCGAGCGGGGATTGCGCGATCTCGACTGGGTGTCCCGCGTCGCCGTCGCTCACGAAGCGGTCGTGGAACGGTTCACGAAGGTGAGCGGCGCGACGGTGATTCCGATGAAGCTGTTCACGATCTTCTCGAACGACGAACGCGCTTGCGAGGAGATGCGCAGTCGACGGCGGGATCTCGGCGGCATCTTCAGGCGCATCAAGGGGTGTCAGGAGTGGGGTGTCAGGATCACCAGACGTGCTCTCGCGCTCCCGAAGCCTCAGCGATCGGCGTCAGCGTCAGGATCGGCGTTTCTCGCCGAAAAGAAACGCGCGCGTGACGCCGTTCGCCAGCAGTCGCAACAGGTTGTCCGGGCGGCTGACGAGACGCTTGCGCGCTCTGGGCAGGCTGGCGCGCGAGACCAGGCGGCGTGAGCCGCTTGAAGCGGCAACGACGCCGCCAGTGCTGGATGCAGCTTTCCTCGTGCCGGTGCTACGGCGGGCCAGGTTCAAATCGGCGGCTGCGAGAGCGGCCAGCATGTGTGTTGAAGCAGGTGCGGAGCTGGTCCTGACAGGCCCCTGGCCGGCCTATCATTTCATCCACAGTGGAGACTCGGCCGCGTGAGCCGCCGTCCCTCACCGCACTCGACCGTGGCCCGCGTGCGGCCGCCGAAACTAGTGCGTCCTCCGGCTCCGCCCCCTGGGCCGAAGCGGCCGCATCCCCCGCGTTCGCAGGTCGCGCGCATCATCGACGAGTCCGAGGCGTCGCTCCTCGACGTCCTCGACAATCTGCTGAACCGCGGCGTCGTGCTGAATGCCGATCTCATTCTCGCCCTGGCGAACGTCGATCTGGTTTACGTCCGGCTGTCTGCGTTGCTGTGCGCCGCAGACAGGCTGCTGCCGAAAGCCAATAAATAGATGAGTCGCGTCTACGTGTACGCGCTGCTGGATCAGCGCACGCGCAGTATCCGAGCAGGCGAACGGAGGCTCGGCATCGTCGAGTGCTGCCAATCGCCACGCGGCCATATCTATGCGGCGATTGAACGCCGTGAGGACCTGCGGGAACTGTCAGAATCCTCGCTCAAGGAGCAGCACGAGATCATCGCCATGCTCGCGCGGCGATTCGAGGCGATCCTGCCAGCCCGGTTTGGAGCGCTCATCGAGCAGCCGGAGCTTCTGCGCATCGTCCAGCTTCGACGGCAGATCCTGCAGGACGCGCTGGCGAGGGTCCGCGGCCATGAACAAATGACTGTTCGTGTTTTTGGAGTCGAGTCGATGGCCAGCGGCGGCGACGTGCCCCCAATCACAGGCACTGACTACCTCGAGCGGCGGCGGGCTGCGCACCACAGTCCTCTTCCGGCGGTCGTCGAACGGATTCGCACACACGTGAAGTCCATCACAGCCCTTGAATCGATCGAACGGGGCAGTCCGAACATACGCGCGGTCATGCACCATCTGATTCCAAGGGGCCATTCGGCAGATTACGTCGATCTCGTCCAGGAAGCCGCCTCCGGGACAGCGGGAACCGATCGGATCACGGTTTCAGGACCGTTTGCTCCATTCGCGTTCGCACCCGACATCTGGTCATGAGCATGCGCAAAACCCAGAAACCGCGTCCCGCGCCTCCCCACCGCACGCGTCGAAGGAAACCAGCTCCGGCGAAATCGCGTGTCGATGCTGTGCCAGCTGATGCCTTGGAGCTGGAAGCGCTCCGTGAACAACTCGAGCGTCTGACACGCGATACGGGTCCGCCGCGTTGGAACGCCAATCCGGAGGACGTGAAGCGATCGGTCGTGAAACTGGTACTGACGCTCATCGAACTGATTCGACAACTGCTCGAACGTCAGGCCATCCGGCGCATGGAGAACGCGACGCTGACGGCCGAGGAAACCGAGGCCATCGGCACGGCGTTGATGCGGCTCGAAGAAACCATCCGCGAACTTGGCGCGCAGTTCGACTTGTCGCCTGAGGATTTGAACCTCGATCTCGGGCCGATCGGGCGGTTGTTGTGAACGTGAAGCGTGCACGGTTGATCCTGAACCCCGCCGCCGGCCGCGACCGCGCGCTCGCGTATGCGTCAGACCTGAACGCGTCGCTCAAGGAGCGATTCGGGACCGTCGAGATCGTTGTGAGCGTCGGGGCCGGTGACTGTGAAGAGGCCGCGAAACGCGCGGTTGAGGACGGCGTGGACGCGCTGATCGTCGGGGGTGGCGACGGCACCCTCAACGAGGCCATCAATGGCGTGGCCTCGGTGGCTGGAGGGCTGGAGTCGGTGACCTTCGGTATCGTTCCTCTTGGCACAGGCAACGACTTCGCGCAGACGCTGGGTCTGTCCGCTGACGTCGAGCGGGCCATCGACGTTCTGCAGCAGCAACGGATCGTGACTGTGGACCTGGGCCGCCTCAACAACCGGATGTTCGTGAACGTGTCGGGCGGAGGTTTCATCGCCGAGGTGTCCGAAGCCGTCACGCCTGAATTGAAGTCGATTGTCGGACGCCTCGCTTATCTGGTCGGCGGAGTGCAGACCCTCCTGGACTTCGATCCCGTTCGCCTGACGCTGCACGCCGAACCGGGCGGCCACACAATCGAGACCGCGGCGTACGCGTTCGCCGTGTGCAACGCACGACAGATCGGTGGCGGCCGACTGATCGCCCCCTCCGCGCTCATCGACGACGGCTTGCTCGACGTCTGCGTAATCGAGGACATGCCGACGCTCGAGTTCGTCGGCTTGCTGCGGAAGGTCAGTGGCGGCGATCACGTCAGCGACCCGCGCGTCCGCTATCTGCGCGCGTCGACGGTCACGATCGAATTCGAGCGGCCGGTGCTCGTCAACACCGATGGCGAAGTGCTCGACGTGAGGGCCTGTGAGTACTCCGTGCTGCCGCGAGCGGCCCGTTTCTTCGCGGCTGATCCTGGGACGAGTGACAAACGGTGAGGCCGAGATTCAGCGGCGATTGACGGCCGTCACATCACACCAACCGTCACCGGTTACCGACAATCTGTCCCAAAGTTCCCGAAGGTTCAGGGCCTTTGTCCCCTCTGCATTTCGCGCCATTTTTCTGACCGGTTAGCCAGGAAATCGGCCTTTTCGTTTGTACCAAAGCACTCGACAGCCGCTGTTGAGATGCCCGAGAGTGCGCGATACCTGCGCAGCGGCGGCGCGCTTTCTGTACTCAGAATCACGGCTCAACATACGGCATCCTCCTGATTCTCCTCCCAACGAGCACTGAAACGCGCCGGGTCCGGTTGTCGCGGAGAAAGGACAGAAGGTCGATGTTCAACACGAGACACCTCGGTGCTGTCCTCGTGTGCCTGGCGCTTGCCGTTCCGGCCAGCGCCCAGGAACAGCGAGGATCGATCGAAGGCGTGGTTCGCGACAGTTCCGGCGCCGTGATGCCGGGAGCGACAGTCGAGGCGCGCAGTCCCGCGCTCGTCGGCGTTGCTTCGGCGGTAACCGATACGGAAGGCGTCTATCGCTTTCCAGCACTTCCACCGGGAACCTACGAGATCACCGGTACCCTCTCGGGCTTCGCGCCGGCAAAGGTGGACAAGATTGCCCTCGAGCTCGGGCAGGTTCTTCGAGTCAACCTGACACTCGCCGTCGCGGCTGTGGCGGAATCGGTGACGGTCAGCGGCGAGTCACCGCTGATCGACGTCAAGCAGAACGCGGCGACCCTGAGCATCACGCAGGAAGTCATCGACCGCATTCCCAAGGGCCGCAACTTCACGAGCGTCATCACATCCGCCCCTGGTACCAGCGACGAATCGCGTGGCGGCGGCGTGATGGTCGATGGCGCCAGCGGCGCCGAGAACCGCTACGTTGTGGATGGCATGGACACGACGACGATCCGGACGGGCGTTTCGACCAGGGGCACGGGGACGGGGACGGGAGAAGTGCGGCTGGATTTTGTCCAGGAAGTTCAGGTCAAGCAGAGCGGCTACAACGCCGAGTACCGTGCCGCGACGGGCGGCGTCGTCAGCGCCATCACCAAGAGCGGCAGCAACGCCTACCATGGCAGCGCCGGGATCTACTACCGGTCTGAAGAGCTGATGGGCGACACGCGGCCGACGCTGCGGTTGAATCCGGTCGACCAGCGAATCGCCGAGTACGTGACGACGGCCCCGGCCGACTTCCAGAATTACGAGCCGGTCCTGAGCCTCGGTGGTCCGATCATGCGCGACCGGATGTGGTTCTTCGCCGGGTTCGTCCCGCAGGTCAACAATCAGCAGCGGACCGTCACGTTCACGCAGAACAACGTGACCGACACGTTCACGTCCCGGAGCGAAGAGTACGACGCCAACTTCAACGTCAGCGCTCAACTGAAGCCAAATCTGCGCAGCAAGTTCTCGAGCATCATCGAGCGGACCAAGGGAGGGGTCAATCTTCCGAACATTGAGCCCGACGGGACGTCGCTCGACAATCCGACACTCTTCCCGGATCAGAACTACACGAACAGCTATAACGACCTGTACTCCGGCGTGATCGACTGGATCGTCACGCCTCGGATGTATGTCAACGTGACAGCGGGCTACCTCGGCTACGGCTCGAGCCTCAAGGGGCCCTCAGGAGACCGACTGCGCCACACCTTCACGGGCTCGAACCTGACCGGTGCCGAGTTTGCGGACATTCCCGCTGAATTCAGACAGGCGAACGGCTACGCTGATTTCATTTCGAGCAGCCGGAACGATCACGACAACTACGCCCGGTTCACGGTGAACAGCGACGCCACGCTCTACCGTTCGTGGAAGGGGCAGCACACCATCAAGGCCGGCATCCAGTACGAGCGGATGACCAACGACGTCAACGACGGCAACCAGTTCCCGACTGTCAACCTGAACTGGGGCCGGACGCGCGCGACGCTGGACAACCGGCAGGTGCGCGGCCGGTACGGCTACTACGTTGTCACCCAGGCGCGGACGTTCGGGACGATCGACTTCAGCAACCTCGGCCTGTTCGTGCAGGACGGCTGGACGCTGAACAACCGTCTGACGCTGAATTTCGGCATCCGGACCGAGCGCGAAGACATTCCGTCGTACGTCGAAGAAAACCCCGGCATCCACTTCGGGTTCGGCGACAAGATCGCGCCGCGCGTCGGGTTCGCGCTCGACATGTTCGGCGACAACAAGTGGAAGGCCTACGGCAGCTGGGGGATGTTCTACGACATCACCAAGACGAACCTGCCGCGCGGCCTGTTCGGCGCGGAGCACTCGGTCAACTATTACTACACGCTCGACACCTTCGACTGGCCGTCAATTCAGTGCGCTCACCCGCCAGTCGGCGGTCCGACCTGTCCGGGAACGTTCATCGAGCAGGTCGACAACCGTCATCCCTCGAACGCCCGGGACAACAACCTCATCGCTCCGGATCTCGAACCGGTGCGCACGCAGGAGTTGACCTTCGGCGTGGATCACGAGCTGACCCGCACGATGTCGGTGAGTGTCCGCTACGCACGCAAATGGGTCGATCAGACCTTCGAGGACGTCGGCACGCTGGTCGCAGGCGTCGGCGAGGTGTTCCGGATCGCGAATCCCGGACAGGGTGTGGCGGAGTTCCCGCTCGCGGCACAGTGTCCCACCTGTCCGTCGCAGCCGCGGCCGAAGCGGAACTATGACGGCGTGGAGCTCCGGCTGCGGAAGCGCCTGTCCAATAACTGGTCGCTCGACACGAGCTACCTGTACAGCCGGCTGCACGGCAACTACTCAGGCCTGGCCAGTTCGGACGAGAACGGGCGCCTGGCGCCGAACACCGACCGGTTCTTCGACGGCCTGTACCAGTCGTACAACTCGTTCGGTGACCTCGTCTACGGGCGTCTGCAGACCGACCGTCCGCACCAGTACAAGCTCCTGGGCTCGTACGATCTGCGGTGGGGAACCACCTTTGGCCTCGAGTACCTGCTCGAGAGCGGCACGCCGCTGCAGACGCAGGTGAATCAGATCACCATCCCGTTCTTCCCATACGGGCGCGGTGACCTCGGGCGCACGCCAACGTTGTCGCGCACCAACCTGTCAGTGGCGCAGGACTTCCGGTTGACGCCCAGCACGCGCATTGGCCTGAACCTCAACGTGATCAACCTGTTCGATCAGGACACGGCGACCGGCTACAACACGACGCCCTACCGTGACGCGATCAATCTGCCGAACGAAGCATTCTTTGCCGGCTTCGACTTCGCGTCGGTTGCCGCTAACACCGCCGGCATCCGCCCAGACGCGCGGTTCCGGCAAGCCAACGCGTTCCTCGGGCGTCGCGAGATCAGGCTGATGGCGAGGTTGATCTTCTAGGACGGAGGTTCACACGTCGCACGAGGGTTCACACGGGGTTCGCACGAGGTTCGCAGATCACGACACGGTTCTTCGAGCGACGAGCCTCGTGCTGAACCCTCGTGAACCTCGTGCTGAACCCTCGTGCTGAACCCTCGTGTTGAACCCCGTCCTGAACCTCGTGTTGAACCCCCGTCGTGAACCCCCGTCAGAACGTATAGCACCCCGGCGACACCAACGGCCGCCCTTTGTTGGTGAAGGTCAGGCTGCTCGGCGAGATAATGCCGGCCCCGCGAAACTGCACGACTCGGCGCTTGTCGCCGTTGCTGTCATAGACGTAGGTGACGGGCACCGCCAACGACACCCACAGATTCCCGTCGGGATCGGCGGCAGCTGCACGTACCGCCGGCCGGATGAGCGGCAGTTCCTGGCCCCCTGCGTCCTTGCGCCGCGGCCACGTCGTCGGCAACTTCTGAACATACTCGTCGAGCTCGGTGCCTTCGATGTGTCGATCGAAGATCAGCGTGCCCGCCGCATCGTACTTGCGGAACTGCGGGACCCCAGCGAGGAACACGTAGTAGAAGCCGCCGCGGGGGTTGATGACCACCAGACCCGCGTTGAGCCCGAGGTGCACGTCACGGTCTTGCTCCTGCCCGGTCGGGCGGAGCTGGCCGAACGTGCGCAGCGTCCGGCCGTCGAGGCCGTACTCCACCACGAGCGAGCCGTTCTGCGGCTGGCTCATGAGCATTGATCGGCCGGTATATTCCAGCGATCCGATCCCGCTCAGGACCATCCCCTCCATCACGATCAGCGGGACTTCCCGCCCGGGAATGGTGAACCCGCCGAGCGATGACCCCGTGCTGTGGAATACCTGCACGCGACGCGTGTCGAAGGGCGCGTCCGCGACGACGAAGGTTTCGTCGTTGGCGACGTCGAACGCCGTCGGGCGCAGAACGCGGCCCGGCTCGGTGCCGATCTCGACGATCTTCCGCACCTGATCGCGAGTCGGGGGAACGGTGAACACGGCATGGGCGCGGCGGTCGAACACGAAGTAGCGGCCGTCAGCCGTCTGTTCGCAGGCCGTCATTTCTCCGATGGCGCCCGCGAGATGCGCGGGCAGGGCAGCCGTCGAGGTGAGCGTTTCGATCGGGAGCGCGCGCGGACCAACCGCAGTCAGGGCAATGAGGATGGCGAGCAGGAGGCGCACGCCTGAATCTCAGTATGCCGCGAGGTCCTTGATCGCCTTCAGCACGTCTGCGGACTGCGGCAGGATCACTTCTTCCAGATCCGGGCAATAGGCCACCGGCGTGTCCAGCGCCGCGACCCGCCTCACCGGCGCGTCGAGGTGTTCGAAGAGCTCGTCCGCAATCCGCGCCGCGAGCTCCGCGCCGAATCCGCAGGTCAGCTGATCCTCATGCGCGATGATCACGCGGTTGGTCTCGGTCACCGACCGTGCGATCGTGTCCCAGTCGTACGGCACGATCGTGCGCAGGTCGATGACCTTGACGCTGATGCCGTCCTTTTCCGCCTGCTGGGCCGCCAGCAGCGACCGCTGCACGAGTGCGCCGTAGGTGACCACGAGCACGTCGGTCCCTTCGCGCCGAACCAGCGATCGGCCGAACGGCACCATGTAGTCGGCACCGGGGTATTCGCCCTTGTTGTAGGTCTGACGGTAAAGATGCTTGTGTTCGAGAAAGAGGACCGGATCGTCACAGCGGATCGCGGTGCGAAGCAGCCCGGCGGCGTCCTGCGCGTTCGAAGGGAACGCGATCCGCAAGCCGGGGCAATGCGCGAAGATGCTCTCGCCTGACTGGCTGTGATACGGCGCCCCACCGCGCAGGTACCCTCCGATGGCCACTCGAATCACCAGCGGCGCCGAAAACTCGTTGTTCGACCGGTAGCGCAACATCGAGAGCTCGTCGCGAAGCTGCATCATGGCCGGCCAGATATAGTCGAAGAACTGAATCTCGACGACCGGCTTGATGCCGCGCGTGGCCATCCCGATCGCGCGGCCGACGATGTTGGCTTCCGCCAGAGGCGAGTTGAACACGCGCGTGCTGCCGAAGGCGCGCTGCAGACCGTGTGTCACCTTGAACACGCCTCCCTTGCCCGACACGGTTTCGAGCGATGTCTCGCGGCTGCAATCCGCAACGTCCTCGCCGAACACGACGATGCGGGCGTCACGCGCCATCTCGTCCTTCATCGTGCGATTGATGGCCGCGACCATCGTATCGGGCTTGCCTTCGGGCTGCGCTTCGGTTTCGAACGCATCCGAAGACGGATCCACGTCGGGCGAGTAGACGTAGAGCGTCGCTGTTTCCGGCGCCGGCTTCGGGGCGTTCACGGCCTTCTCGGTTGCTTCGTTCACCTCGCGCTCGACGTCCTTGGCGATCTCCGCGAGCTCCTCTTCGGTGGCCAACTCTTCACTTTTCAGAAAGTCGGCCATGCGGACGATCGGATCGCGTCTGGCTTCCGACGCGCGCTCGTCCGGCGTCTTGTACAGCTTTTCGTCGTCCGACAGCGAATGCGAATAGGGGCGGACCACCTTCGCGTGAATGAACGCCGGCCCTTTACGCGCGCGCGCGTAAGCGATCGCGTCCCCCACCGCTTTGTAGCTCTGCAGGAAGTCCGTTCCATCGATGCTCTGAACGAAGAGGCCGGGAAACGACGCCACCAGCCTGGAAATGTCACCGCCGGCGGTCTGCACTTCGACCGGCACCGAGATGGCGTAGCCGTTGTCTTCAATCATGTAGACGACGGGGAGCTTGCCGATGCAGGCGGAATTCAGCGACTCCCAGAACTCGCCTTCGCTCGTGGTGCCTTCGCCGATGGACATGTAGGTGACCTCATCGCTGCGGAAGCGCTCCTCGCGCCCGTCGATGGCGATGACCTTCTCGTACAGGAGGCCGGCTTCGGCGCATCCGATCGCCTGCAGGCACTGCGTGCCGGTCGGGCTCGACTGCGAGACGATGTTCAGGCGCTTGTGGCCCCAATGCGACGGCATCTGCCGCCCGCCGGAGTTCGGATCGTCCTTCGCGCCGACGGCGCTGAGGAGCATTTCGAGCGGCGTCATGCCGAGCGTCAGGCAGAGGGCGCGGTCGCGGTAGTACGGATAGAACCAGTCGTGGCCGGCTTTGAGGTTCATACCGGCGGCGACGAGGACCGCTTCGTGTCCGGCGCCGCTGATCTGAAAGAAGATCAGGCTCTGGTTCTTGAGCTGAATCTCCTTGTCGTCGAGTCGTCGAGACAGGACCATCGTGCGGTACGCGCGCCGCAGATCCTCAGGCGAGAGGCCGTGGAGTTCCGTGCGCCGTGACTTCGTGGTCCTGCCGTTCGTGACCGCCGTGCCCTTCATGCGTGGAGCGCCCTTTCGATCGAGGTTACGACGAGTAACCACCACTCTGGCAGCCCTGGTGAAGCGCCCGCTGCATTCCGGCCGGCGAGCCGGTCCGCACGGCAGGGCGTCGCGCAACAGGCTGAACACTAGATTATAACACTCGGTCTGCACGTGGACCCGACACCGGCGGCACCGATTCAGGAGCTATAATCCCGGTCTTTGCCGTCCATCGGCCACCATCAACGCCGTCCGGCCGCGTGGCCAGCGCATTCGAATCAGAGAGGAAACAGCCGTGAGCACCCAAACCGTCAGACTGCATCGCTGGGACGAGATTGCGCTGGAGAAGGTCACCGAGATGATCTCGCGCAAGCTTGTCACCGGTGAGCGCGAGATGCTTTCGCAGATCTACCTGAAGAAGGGCGCGCTCGTGCCCAATCATTCGCACGAGAGCGAGCAGATGACCTACGTTCTGCAAGGCGCGCTCAAGTTCCTCATCGCCGGGGAAGAGATCACTGTCCGGGAAGGGGAAGTGCTGCACATCCCTTCGTGGGTGGAGCACCAGGCCGAAGCGCTGGACGATACCTTCGAGCTCGATCTCTTCAGCCCGATCCGTCAGGACTGGCTGGATCACACCGACCATTACTTTCACAGAGTCGATCGATAGAAAGCTCTTGCCGTAGTTCGCGGTTCGTCGCTCGTCACTCGAATGCGTCATCGTTGCGACGATGCAAGCGGTTCTTCGAGCACCGAGCACCGAGACCGACGAACCACGGACCAACGGGACGTGGATCAGGACCCATGGATCTTGGACTCAAAGGTAAGCGCGCAATCGTTTGTGCTGCCAGCAAGGGATTGGGCCGCGCGTCGGCGCTCGCCCTCGCGCGCGAGGGGGCATCGATTGCCATGTGTGCCCGTCGTGCCGATGCGCTCGAGCAGGCGGCGCGAGAGATCCGCGACGAAACCGGTGCCACGGTGTTCGCCGTTCCCGCGGATGTGGCCGTTCAGGCCGATGTCGATCGGCTGATTCGCACCGCCCTCGATTCGCTCGGCGCGATCGATGTGCTCGTCACCAACACCGGCGGACCGCCCTCCGGCCCGTTCGAAGGCATCGAGGATGCCGCGTGGTACGCGGCCATCGAGTCGCTCCTGATGAGCGTCGTTCGGCTGTCACGAGCCGTGATTCCGCACATGCGGGCGCGCGGGGGCGGCCGCATCATCAACATCACGTCGATTTCCGTGAAGCAGCCGGTCCAGGGCCTCGTGCTGTCGAACGCGCTGCGCGCCGCGGTGACCGGCTTGTCGAAGACGCTGTCGAACGAGCTGGCGTCCGATCGAATCCTCGTGAACTGTGTGGCGCCCGGATACACGGCGACCGATCGCGTGGTGGAACTGACGCACGCAGCGGCGCAACGGGAAGGCATCGCACCGGAAGTCGTCCAGAAGCGAACCGAAGAAAAGATTCCGATGCGGCGGATGGGCACGCCCGACGAGTTCGGTGCGGCCGTAGCCTTTCTGGCGTCAGAACGCGCGTCCTATCTGACGGGCGTCACGCTCCAGGTGGATGGAGGCTACATCACGAGTTTGCTGTGATCGCGTCGGTCGTCAGTGGACGTTTCTATCCCAGTCAGACCGGCCGCCCGAGTACACGTCGAATTTTCGGCGCAGGCGGTTCATCTTCCACTTCAGATACCGGTACTTGATCTCGGCGGTCAAGCCGCCGCGCCCGTTCTGCAGGTAGAAATAACCGAAGATCAGGCCGCCCAGATGCGCGGTATGCGCAATCCCCGACGATCCTCCTCCGATCGACGACAGGAAGGCGATCGCGCCGATGATCATGACGAAGTACTTCGCCGGCACCGGGAAGAGCAGGAACATCAGGATCGGCCGGTTGGGGTAGTAGATCGCGTAGGCCAGCAGGATCCCGTACAGCGCGCCAGACGCACCGACCGTGATAACGCCGTAGATCGCCGATGAGAAGCTGAACGGCAGCAGCGATGCCACGATTGTCGTCAGCGCCGCGCCGACGCCGGTTACCGCGTAGTACTTCAGGAAGAAGTTGGTTCCCCACCGGCGCTCGAGATCCACGCCAAACATCCAGATCCCGAGCATGTTGAAGAGAATGTGGAACAAGTCCCGGTGAAGGAACATGTAGGTCAGCGGCTGCCAGAGCCGCTGCTGCTCGATGACCTCCTGCGGACTCAACCCAAAAATGTAGACGATGTCCTGAAACACGAGCGTCAGCAGATACATCGCAACGTTCGCGATGATGATCCACTTCACAGCCGGAGTGACGGGACCCGGTCCGAAGGAATAGCTGATGTCGACTGAGCGGGCGTAGCGTGACATCGTGGAGAAAACCCAGCCTATCGTACCATACCGCTTTCAGCGTCCCGATTCCGGTACGACCAGCTCTGCGGGTCCGACCGCGCCTTGCAGGTGAGCGCGATCGGGCAGTGGCAACGTGCATGCCGCCGCGAGCAACGGAATGAGTGCCAGCCCGGCCAGCGTGGCTTCGATCCCCACGCGATCCGCAATCATTCCGACGAATGGGACGCTGAGACCGCCCGTCCCCCAGGCGAACCCCATCATCAACGACGAGACGGTCGCCGCGCTGACGGGCGCAATCGCCTGTCCGAATATGACATTCACGGGCAGCGTGGACTGCAGAAAAAGTCCGCCGATCGCCACGAGCACGACAAAGGGGACCCCGCTGACGAACGGCGCGACGAAGAGAAACGGCACCGCTGCCACGAGCGACAGGGCGATGACCCGTCGTGGCCCGAACCGATCCGCGAACGGCCCGCCGAGGAAGCCGCCGATCCCGCTCGCGAACAGATAGATCGCCGCGGCGGTCCCGGCCTGGCTGATGGTGTATCCGCGGCGCGTCAGCATCAGCGGCATGAACGTCGCGAACGCGAGCGAGGTGAGCGTTCGCAGTACGACGATGCTGTAAAGGAGCGCCAGCGGCTGGGCGTAGGGTTTGAGTGCCGTGAAGCCGCCTCCCGATGAGGTATGTAACGGCATCGGCGGCACACGCGAGAGAAAGAACGCGACGACCAGAAGGCCCGGAATCGCCAGGATTGGCGTCCACTCGAGGCCGAACCGCTGTGCGAACGGGGCAAACATCAGCGGCCCCAGCGAGAAACCCAGTGTGCCGCCCGTGATGTAGACGGACATGGCCAGCCCCCGCCGTTCGCCACCCAGCCGGTGCGCGAGCGCCGCGGCGGGCGGGTGAAACGACGCTGCCCCGAGCCCGCCGGCGATCAGGATGAGCGCCAGCATTTCCGGAGACCGTGCGGTGCCGACGAAACTGAGGACAGACACGGCCAACACGGGGCCGACCATGACGAGCGTCCGCGGTCTCCAGCGATCCGCCAGATGGCCGAATCCGACCTGCGCGACCGACGCCGCCATCTGAAACAGCATCGTCAGCGTTCCCGCCGCCGCCAGTGACAGGTCGAGGCGTGGCACCAGCAGCGGCAGCAGCGGTGCGTAGATGTTGCTGTAGCCGTCGACCATCATGTGAGCGCTGGCCATCAGCAGGATCGTGGGGTGGAGGCGAAGAAGACGCGAGAGCACGGAGGATCCAGTCAGCGCCGGGTGAGCCGCGAGAGCAGGCGGCGGCGCGCGATGTCGAAGTCTTCCAGGCGCAGAAGGCGGGCTGCCAGCAACAGCACGAGCTATTCCGAGCCCGATTGCCGCTGACACCCGGATCAGCCGCGCAGTGAAGCTGACCCCCGGCATCCACGTCTCCAGCGCCGCGCACGTCAGCCAGGCGGCGGCTCCCATCGCGGCCGATGCCGACAAGATCTTGAAGAAGTCGCTGGCGATGGCGGGCATCTCGAGTCCATCGAGGCGCCGGCTCAGCAGGGACATCAGCACCGTCGCATTGAAGACGGAGGCGACGGCCGTGCCGAGCGCGAGCCCGCGGAAGCCGAGCACGTTGACGAGAATCAAGTTCAGCCCGAGATTCACGCCCACCGACAGGACGCTCACGATGACCGGGGTGCGAGCGTCCCGCATCGAGTAGAACGTCGGCGAAATGATCTTCACGGCCGAATAGCCGAGCAGGCCGGGTGAGTAGAACATCAGCGCCAGAGCCGTGTTGGTCGTGTCCTGCGGAACGAAGGCACCCCGTTCGTATATCAGTTCGACAATCGGCCTGGCGAGTACCACCAGGCCAATGGTCGCCGGCACATTCAGCATCAGCATCATGCGAATGCCCTGCGAGACCGTGCGTCGAACCGCCGACAGGTCCGACGAGCTCGACCTGGCGCGAGATGTTCGGGAGCGACGCCATCGCGATCGACACGCCGAACATGCCAATCGGCAGGTACATCAGCCGGAACGCGAAGCCCAGCCACGACACCGCGCCCTGCTCCTGCGTGGTGGCGAGATAGGTGTTCACGAATACGTTGATCTGTACAGCCGCGAGTCCGAGCGTGCCCGGACCCATCAATCGCAGAATCTCCCGGACGTCCGGATCGGCGAACGAGAGGAGCGGTTTGTAGCGGAAGCCTTCTTTGCGCAGAGCCGGGTACTGCATGGCCACTTGCGCGACCCCGCCCAGCAGCGTCCCGATCGCAATTCCGGCGATCGGCGGCAGGCCGACGAGCGGCATGAGCGGCACGACCGCGAACGCGCAGAAGATGGTCGCGACGTTGAACATCGCAGGGGAGAGCGATGGAATGAAGAAGCGGTGCAGCGAGTTCAGCATGCCCATCAGCGCGACCGCCACGGCGACGGTCGTCAGAAACGGCAGCATGATTCGCGTCAGCTGCGTCGTGAGCTCGAGCTTTCCCGGGACCGCGGCGAACTCAGCGCCCGCGATCGCGCGGGTGATCGGTTCGGCGAACACGATGCCGAGCACGACGAGGATGGTCGTGATCAGCAGCAGCGCGTTGATGACGAGATTGCCGAGACGCCAGGCGGCGTCGCGGCCACGTGAGGCCAGCGTCCGCGTGAACGTCGGCACGAAGGCGGCGGTCATCGCGCCCTCGGCGAAGAGATCGCGCACCAGGTTGGGAATGCGAAAGGCGACGTTGAACGCGTCCATCGCCGGGCCGGTGCTCGCCCCGAAGAGGGCAGCCACGACGATTTCGCGCACGACGCCGAGCACCCGGCTGGCAAGCGTCGCCAGGCTCATGAGGCCCGCCGAACGGGCCAGCCCGCCCTTTGCGGACATGGAAGAGGTCGACTGCGGCAGGGTCGAGGCGGCTACCTCGCCTTCCGTTGTTCTGCCGTCAGATGTCATCGCGTGCTGTCAGCGTACCACAGGGTCGTAAGTGCCCATGCCGCAGCCTTGGCGGGGCGGTTCGTCCGGATGCGAACATCACGTTCGTTCGGATGCGGACAAACCGGACACACGCGTGTGTCAAAACCGAAACGCCAGAAACAAAAAAGGCTCCTGTCTCTCGACAGGAGCCAATGGAGGATGGATGAGAGGCTTGTGCGTGCCTTTCAATTCGATTAGACGCACGAGACGCCGAAAAAGTTTAGTAATGGCGATCAGGCCGAACCCAGCCTTTTCCGCACCAACTCGTTCACCACACGCCCATCGACACTCTGGCCCTGGAGTCTGCTCATCACGCCTTTCATCACACGACCGAGGTCCTTGCTCGAGGTCGCGCCCGCTTCGGCAATGGCCTCGTCGACCGCGCGTTCGATGACACTTGGATCAATCGGCGGCGGCAGGTACGCCTCGAGCGTGACGATCTCCGCCGCCTCGCGATCCGCCAGGTCGTTGCGGCCGCCGTTGCGGAACTGTTCGATGGAGTCACGCCGTTGCTTGATCAACGAGGCGATGACCTGCTGCGACTCTTTCTCGTCGAGTGCTCGGCCCTTCTCGACTTCACGATTCATCAGCGCCGCCTTCGCCATCCGCAACGGCGCCAGCCGCGCCTGATCCTTCGCGCGCATCGCCGTCGCCATGTCCGCACTGATTTGGTCCATCAAGGTCATTGCCCGTCACTCCATTGTTGAAGCTAGCACGTTGGCACCTGGCACTTGGCACGTTGGCACGTGGCACGTGGCACGTCGCACGTGGCCCGTCGCACGCCTACCCAAGCGTCCCCCACCACGTCTGCAATCCAACAACCCCCGCCCACGTGAGAAGGGCAGCCGCGATCGGGCGTGCGGGTCCGCCGCGAGCCCATCCATACGCGGCGCCGACTCCCGCCGCCACAGCGAGCGCCGGAATGGCCGTGAGGTAATAGCGCATGTCTACCGGCGTGAGGAGACCGAGCGCCAGGAATGCGAGACATGCGCAGCCCCAGCCGATCGTCGCCAGTGTCAGCTGATCGCGCCGATTGCGCATGATCATCAATCCCCATGCGGCCAGCACGAGAACTGGAATGCCGAAGTAGAGATACACATATCGCGGCACGGATGCGATCCGCTGTGGAATTCCGCGGCCGCCGGCGTCAGGCGCCGCGGCAGCGGTCTCTGCGGAGATACGGGCCCATTCCGTTCGATATGTTTCGCCGAAGTGCGCGTAGTAGAGGAGCACGGCTGCGACGACGGCGACGATCACCGCGATGCCGGCCTTGATTCCCGTGCGGCGCAGTTCGACATCCGCCGAAAGCAGGAACAGCGCAGCGATCGCGATTCCTGCGACGGACACCACAGCGAACGTACTGGTGTGGGAAACGAATGCATACGTCAGGACCGCCGTGAAGATGACCGCGCTCGAAAGACCTCGTCGGCCGCTCCATGCCGGTGCAGCGACGATGGCGAATGCGATCACCGCCAGCGATTGCGCGAAGGCATTGGTCAGGTTGCCGACGGTCGCAATACGGTAATCCAGAGGCGTCAGGTGATAGAGAACGACGGCGAGAGTACCGGCGCGCGCGGCGCCGCTTCGAGCCATGGCGAAGTACAACATGGCTGCTGCGACAGCATCGATGCAGATGACGATCGTCCGCAGCAGCGCCATGTCTCCGGCGCCGCGCGTGACCAGGTCAGCGAAGGGCACGGCCAGTGCATAAGACCAGGCGCGTATGGAAACGAATAGTTGCCCGGCGCGATCGACGTGAAGTAGAAGGTGCCACCCAGCACGTAGT
>CAVQAH010000026.1:0-175964 GCA_963710415.1 uncultured Acidobacteriota bacterium
TTTGCCGAAGCGCATGCCGCCATGGTGTACGCCCAGCTGCAATTCTTGTTTGGCTGTCCGCTCTCTCCACACGAATCGATGCCCGAAGGCGGAAGCGGCGGCGCGGAGGGCGCTCCAGCTCGACGACACGCTTGCGCGGGCGCATTTGGCCGCTGGGGTCAGATCCTTCTCCTTTATCACTGGCGTTGGGAGGAGGGGCACGAGGCATTGGAACGTGCAGCCAGGATGGGCGCCAGACCGGAAGTACTCACCGCAATCGCTAGTTCCCTCAAGCGGCGTGGGCGGTTCGATGAGGCGATCGCGGCGGGTGAACGCGCACGCAGGCTCGACCCGCTATCGGTGGCCGCGCAGGTGTCCCTCGGCACTACATACCGCGCCGCCGGTCAGTACGACCGGGCGATTAACGAGCTGCAGCAGGCGCTCGAGATGAGCCCCGCACACCCGCGCATCCGTTCTGAGCTGGGCACAACGTTCGTCGCAATGGGACGGTTTGACGATGCCATCCGCGAGCTTGAAATTGCCGCACGACCCGCGACCGGCCACAACTCCCGGGTAGAGGCGTACCTGGGCTATGCGTTCGCCGCCGCCAGACGCCCTGACGACGCGCGCGCGGTGCTGAAGGAACTGGAGGCTCACCGGCGCGAGCAATACGTGTCGTCGTTCGGCATCGCCTTGATTCACGATGCACTGGGCGAGAAGGAGCCCGCACTTGTGGCCCTGCGCCGCGCCCGCCAGGATCATGCTGTCGAATTTGGAATGATCGAACAGTATCCGCCGTTCAAGACGATTGCGTCGGACCCAGGATTTCAGTCCGTGATGCGGGAAGTGGGGATAGCGCGCTGATCCGCGCTGCCGTATCTTCGGGCCGCTAGCCGACACGATCGCCGACTTCGGCACGATCCGCTCGACCATCAGCACCCCCGTCAGATGCAGTTCGGCCTCGAGTTCCTCTTCTAACCCCACCGCCAGGCCATGTCGTGGCGTAACTCGCGACCGCGCAGCGGTTTGGCTGGTGATACGCAAGTGGGATCAAGACAGCCTGGCAGTGGCCGGCATCCCGGTAGGATCGCTCACGGTCGATGAGTGAGAGTTCCAACCACCGAGCCGAACTCTTTGTGGAGACTTCCATGCACATGAAGATCAGAATCGCAATTGTTCTCGGATGTGTCGCGGCGTTCCCCTCCTCGGGCTGGGACCACAACACATCGGCAGCGCGGCCACAATGCAGGGGCGTAAGCCTCCGAAAGGCCCGAACACCGAGTTCGCCACCCTCAACAAACTCCCTTCGCTTGGGAGCAACGCCGAAGCACATGGAGTGAACGAGGCTGGCACCGTGGTTGTCGGTCACAGCTTCGATCCGCCGGCCTCCTGTACGCCGTGACGTGGACGCTGCAGAACGGATCGTGGGTGATCGCCAGGCTGCCCTATCCGGGCAATGCCGCTCTCGCAAACGGCGTCGACAATAACGGTGACGCGGTAGGCTGGGTCGGCAGCTCCCCCCGCTTTCCCGCCCTCTGGCCCTCAGCCGCTGGACACAGTCCGCTGGGTTGCGCGAACGAGGCAGGAGAGGGCCACGCCATCAGCGCCGACGGAGAAGTTGTGGTCGGTCAGAGTGCCGGCCATGCTGTGGCCTGGCCGATCTCGGCGCCCTGCACGGAATATCTTCAGCCACTGGCACCGGGGCTTTCGCAGCCGCGACTGCCGTGAACGGTGACGGCAGCATCTTAGGGGGCCGCGCCGCCCGCATTCCCCAGGGAGCTGCTCTGCCGGTGCGCTGGACCGGACCTGCGGGAGCCCGGGTGATCGAGGAACTTGACAGCCGTCCGGGCACCGTCCGTGGAGCCAACCCCGCCGGCGACCTCGCTGGTCACGTGACGATTGGATGCGCGCTGGAGGCAGGCTGCGAGCAGGCGGCGATTTGGTACGCAGGCGGAGGCTCGCTGCCACTCGAGACGCTGGGGAGGAGCGCACAGCTGGGCCCGCGACATCAATGCAGCGGGCGAAGTGGTCGGGATGAGCACCTCATCGCAGGGGGTCAATACGGCGTTCTTCTGGTCGCAGGCCACGGCGATGTTCAGGCTTCCCGCCAACAAGTGGGGCGTTGCCAATGCCGTGAGCGAGGTGCGTTTGGATGGAACTCGCCTCGTCGTCGGCATGGACGCCCAGGCGAACGCTGCGGTCTGGCTGGTTCGAACCCCTTGAGTCGCGCGGACAACACGCTTCTCAGGAACCGTGACACCTGGGCCGATTGGAGAGTCCGATGAAGATGCAACGGAAGTGGGCGGTAGCTCTTCTATTCACGATGGTGATACAGCCCACGGGCGCGTCTGGCACGCGGGGTGTCGTGGCGGCGTCCGCGTCGGCGCCGCCGATCCTGCTCGAAGGCACGATCGTCACGATGAACGCCGCGCGCGAGGTAATCCAGAACGGCCACGTGCTCGTGCGCGACGGCCGCATCGCGGCAGTGTGGAAGGGCGCCGAAACCGCCGCAGCGGCGTAGATTGACCGGCGTCGTCCGCGCGCCGCTCGGCCCTCATGCGTACATCTACCCGGGCTTGATCAACCTCCACGATCATCCGTTTTACGGCGTCTTGCCGCTGTGGCAGCCGCCGTCATCGCATCGGCAGCCTGCGCTCGGGAGACCGCTGGGGACGGAGCCTTACGGAACCGTTATCAGTGGAATTCTGAAGGCTTGACACAACCGAGTGAGGCGGCGCGGTTGATCGCCAATCCGTCGACGACGCTGACGGACGGCTCCGGCCTCGATCGGTTGATCGACGTCATCAAGTTCGCCAAGGCGCGAATGATTCTGGGCGGAACGACGACCACGCAAGGCACGTCATCGAATGCCGCGTACGATTCGCTGCTGGCGCGAAACATCGAGAGCGTGAACTTTGGGCGTCAGCGCATCTTCAGTCGCGTTGGATCCATCGGCTCGCTCACTCGACGAGGAGGATGATATGCATTACTGAGCGACGGCCTGTCGGCCGGGCTGGTCGACGCCTGGCTCGTGCACCTCGCCGAGGGCGTGCGCGACGCTGACCGCCGCGCCGGCGACACCACCTCGTCGCGTGCGGAGTTCGCCGAGCTGAAAGACAGGAATCTGTTGACGGACGCAACCGTCATCGTCCATGGCGTCGGTCTCGAGCCCGAAGATTTCGACGAGATGGCGCATGCGCCCGCGGCACGAGACGATGGTGCTGGCGATGGGCACGGTGCGAAGCTGGTGTGGTCGCCGCTCTCGAATTTGCTGCTCTACGGCAAGACGGCGGCTGTTTACGATGCGCTCGCGGCCGGCGTGCTCGTCTCGCTCGGCACCGACTGGACGCCGAGTGGCTCCCCCAATCTGCTGACCGAGCTGAAGGTCGCCGATCGCACACTGCGGGACGCATTGTTGCTCGGCAATCGCCGTCACATCGTGCCGGAGCTGAGCGCGCCAGACGCGGACGGTGACGAAGGCGCAAGCGAGCGCGCCCTCGACCGGCTTCTCGTCGAGATGGTGACCGTCAACCCCGCAACCACGGTCCGCTGGAACGTCGAGGTTGGCTCGATTGAGGTCGGAAAAGCCGCCGATCTTTTCGTGATCGATTCGCGCGCACAGCACAGGCGATAGAGGGCATTCCACAGTCACCCTATCGACGATTGATCGATGCCACCGAGCAGGATGTCGCGCTCGTGATGGTCGATGGCATCGCGCAAGCCGGCGACGTCGGTGTCATGGCGGCACTCAAACCGGGTGACTTCGAGGTGATCAGCAGTCAGGCCGGCTGTTTCGAAAAGGCGATTGACGTCACGGCGTCGTCGATTCCCAATGGGAACGAAACAATGGCACAAGTGTCGGCCCGGATCGCCGATGGATTAGCGTCGCTCGGTGGCGATCACCCACCGGCGGCGGCGGACCATCCTCGCCGACTCGCCAACACGTGGAGTTATCTGAAGGCACACATTCCCTGGTGCAAGCGAGCTTCCGGATCTGTGTTCAATTCGCTGTCTCGCATTTTTTTCCGACGCCGGATGGAAAGATGAACCTTGAACGATGACGCTGCCGCCGCTGTTCACCGTCGACGATCACTGGTGGTTCGCCACGCTGGGTCGGTACGGGATCCCGTCACGGGTTTGACTATGGATACGGCGCCACCGTATGCCGCGTATGCTGTCGAACGCGAATCATGTACACGCCGTGGGGAAATCCGTTCGCCGCGCCGCTGTTTCACGACCGTTGGTACAACGCACGGTGCCCGGCACGCTGACCGGGGTGAGAAGATCGATTACCTGAAGCCGCTGTGGGATCGAATCGTTGGCGACACTGAAACGATCCGGTTTCTCAGTAGCTTCCCCAGGCTCCCCGGCGGAGCGTTCAACCTCACCAACGCCAGTCTCCGGGACGGCCAAGAGACTTGACAACATCTGACAGCAACCCTAAGGTCCTCAGGCAGAGGCTCTGAGGGTGTAAGCCGTGGTGACCAAAGCTGAACAGATCCTGAGATCGAGCAAGTCTCGCCTGGATAACGGAGCGAAGCTAGACCAGATTGATTTTGAGGTTTGGAGTTTCTGTTCCAGCAAGACCATCAATTCGTCAGCAGGCCAGAACGCCGCGGCTGCAAACACTGCCCGACATGGCAAGTGAGGTGGTCCTATGAGCATGCGTGCGACACGGAATACTGCTTTCGCCTTTCTGATGGCCGGCTCGCTCGCCGCGTGCGGAGACACCTCGAGCGGCCCTGTGATGGAACACAAGATCGGCCTTGTCTTTTTCGCGCCGGAAGAAGGTGCCGACAATTGCATGAAGGGCCTCTTCGACGGCCTGAAGGAGCAGGGCATCGAGGAGCGGGTCAACCTGGAGGTCCGCCGGTCGCACGCCCAGGCGGAGATCGTCAACATCCCGCTGCTGATTCAGAACTACGACGGTTCCGACGTCGACGTGATCGTCGCCATGACGACGCCGGTGCTCACTGCCGCGGCGGCCATGTCGCGGTCCAAGCCGGTCGTGTTCACCTACGTGTACGACCCGATTGCGGCCGGCGCCGGCAAGAGTCGGACGGATCACCTGCCGCACGTCACGGGTGTCGGTTCGTTCCCTCCGGTCGAGGACACGGTCGATACGATCCAGCGGCTGGTGCCCGGCGTCCGCGCGGTCGGAACGCTCTACAACAGCTCCGAAGCCAACTCGGTCAAGGTGGTGGGCGTGGCGCGCGGCATCTTCGAGCAGCGCGGCATCCGGCTGCAGGAGATTGCCATCACCGGGACAAGCGAGATTTGGCAGGCGGCGCAGGTGCTGACCCACCGCGGCGTGCAGGCCCTGTGGGTGACAGGAGACAATACGGCGCTTCAGGGCTTCGACGCGATCGTGAAAGCGGCGCGCGACGCGAAGCTTCCCCTCATCATCAACGACCCGGAGTTCGTGCAGCGGGGCGCGCTAATCGCCGTCGGTATCGGCTGGTATGAAACCGGCAAAGCCGCGTCGCAGATCCTCGCGCGTGTACTGCGCGGTGAGCAGCCGCGCAACATCCCATTCGAGGAAGTCGCGGTCAAGAAGCTGGTGCTGAACCAGGAGGTGGCCAAGGCGCTCGGGATTACGTTCCCGCCCGACATGGTGCAGGCCGCTTCCCAGTCATCCGTACGGTCTTCGAACGCCAGCTCTCGGCCGTAGGCGGAGTGGGCTGGGACACGAAACCGGGGTATCGGAGCAAGTCGAGTGTGCTAGTGTTTCACGCTCAAGGCGCCTTTGAGAAACGTTCGGAAGGAGGAGATGGACATGGCCAAGAAAAGCAAAGCTGCGAAACCGGGCGTGAAGAAAGCCGCGAAACGGGCTCGAGTGAAGGATCTTCCGTCGAAAGCCGCCAAGGACGTCAAGGGCGGCGTCACGCTGAGAAGAAAAGCCTACTGATCGACCGAAACTACTTGTGCCGGCGCATGACCTCGCCTAGTGTCTTACTCGGCGAGGATCGTTTCCTCAGAGGGTTTGCTGACGCTATTCGTGTGCTCATTGCGACATGCGTAGCAACGTGCCGCCCGGAAACAGGGCCACGATCCATCGACGCCACCCTCTTTCACCTGATTTGCCGCATCCCGGCGCCCTCGAAGTCGTCCGTCAGCTGAAAAAGCGCGGCTACGAAACGTACCTCGCGGGCGGCTGCGTCCGCGATTTCCTGCTCGAAATCTCTCCAAGCGACTTTGACATCGCGACGGCTGCGAGTCGCCCGAAAGTGGATGCGATTTTCTTCAGCCAACGAACCAGGCATCGCGTCCCAGCGGAACGGACGCTTCCGTCCGCGGATGAAGTCATTGTCGATATCCTTTCCTTCGGTGCGCCTCCGTGGACCGATCTGGCTGACTGGCGAAACCAACGAAAGATGGAGCAGTCTTCACTCGCCGAAGCCTTCATCAAGTCATTTGACTACACGATAAACGCGCTCTATTACGATCCCACCGACAACGTCATCATCGACTTCGTGAACGGTGTGGCAGATATCCGCAAGAGAACGCTTCGTCTCGTGCGCCCTACCGCGTTCCGCCTCGACGTTGTCTCCGTCTTGCGCGGGGTGGTGCAGTGCTCGATGAAGGACTTACGAATTGACGAACCGACATGGGAGGCGATGTGCAATTGGGCATCCATTGGGGATTTACGGCATAAGAAACCTCGTCGCATTTTCTCCCATATGGTGAAGACGCTCGGAAGCGGTGTCGCCGCACGGTGCTTTGAGATCCTCGAGCGAATGGGTGCAATGAAATTGTTCTTGGGGCGAAACACCATACCGAACAGCAAGCTCCCTCTCGTAAGGCGCCTTCTGGCGGCGCTCAATCGGGTGTCGACTCCCGATCTGGAGATTTCGGTATTGTTCGCGACCCTCTTTTTTCATCCGATCGAGCTCGCACTCGGTCGGATTGGCGCAATGCCCACCAAGCGGAGCCTCTCGAGCGAAAACTGGGCCGCTCACGAGCGGACCCTTTCCGATCGGATTGAATTGAACCTGAGGCCCTTAGCGGAGCCTTTCGCGATCCCTAAGGCAATCTACAAAGAAACCCACAAGACCCTGCTTGCCGTGCGTCTCATGAGAGAGGGCCGGAGCGCTGAGCACTGGCGGGGCGCTTCAGAAGAACCTTGGCGGAAGGGGGCCGCACGTCTGCTCGAGATTGTTAGGGACGCCCGATACGCCTGATCCGGAGACGCTATCCGGGCGCGGCCCCCTGAGTGTTCACGTAGACCGCGTACAACGACTGGCTCGCCGCCACGAACAGCCGGTTGCGTTTGGGTCCGCCGACACGCCAGGACATCGAGTCCGAACGTTCGCCGCATCAACTCGGCCTACTGATTAGGCACCCGCCCGGGAGGCTTGACGCCACTCGTGTCCCCGTCGGTCTCGACCCTTCGCGAGGCTGCTCCGGCTGAGACATCGACACCGCGTGACGTCGTCGGAACACGCGCGGCGCGCCACGCCGCGCGTGGGGCCAAGATGCCTGGAGCGGCTCGCGGTGTGAACACCGAGGCCGCGGGTGAACCTGTGCCACGCTCCTGCTTGCCGCCGGCGAGCCTGTTCACGTCGTTTCTGACTGCTTGGGCCACTCGAAGATCACCACGACACTGGAGCCGTACGCACACGCACTGCCGTCCACGGTCGAGCGCTGCTGCCCGCCTCGGCGCCATTCTCCACGGCGCTGGTTAGCTATCCGTTAGCTTTTTCGGTGAAGGGCGCGATTTCCACCGCGCTTTTCCGAGGGCTACGAAGGTTGGTGCGAAAGGGGGGATTCGAACCCCCACGCTCTTGCGAGCGCCAGCCCCTCAAGCTGGTGCGTCTGCCAGTTCCGCCACTTTCGCTTAGGAGGGCGGTCCGGCTAAAGCCGGACACTACGAACGTCGCCGAATTCGAAAACTACGACCCCGACCCCGACGATGGGGGCGCTTCGACTGGCGCTGGCGGCGCGGGAGCCGGCGCCGTCGGCGTCGTGGCCGGCGCGGGCGTCGTCACCGGCGCCGGGCCGGAAATCCCGCCCATGATCGATCGATCGCCACGGTGACCGAGAATCCCGACCACGATGGCCCCGAGCATGAACAGCACGCCGAGCACGCGTCGTCGCGCGCGTCAGAACGGTCGCGCCGGCGCGCGCGCCGAACGCGGTCTGGCTGCCGCCACCGCCGAACGCACTCGCCATATCGCCACCCTTGCCCTGCTGCAACAGCACGACGAGCAGCAGCAACAGGCACGACACGACATACAGGGTGGCTGTCAGGTAGTAGACCATAACACCCGATTATACAGTGCTCTGGCGGCTTCGCGCCACAATGTCGAAGAACGCGCGGACCTCGAGGCTGGCCCCGCCGACGAGCGCCCCGTCCACATCCGGTTGCGTCACGAGCTCGTGGATATTGTCCGGTTTCACGCTGCCGCCGTAGATCACATGGCAGTGATCGGCGGCAGGCGCGCCGAACCACTGGCGCAGCCGGCTGCGGATGTGAGCGTGCGCTTCGGCCGCCTGGATCGGCGTCGCGTTGCGGCCGGTTCCGATGGCCCACACCGGCTCGTACACAATCACCAGGCCGCCGACCTGCTCGCTGGTGAGCGCATCGAGGCCGTCCTTGATCTGGCGATCGAGGACGAACATCGTGTTGCCCAGCTCGCGCTCCTCGAGCGTTTCACCGATGCAGACGATGGGTGTGAGCTTCGCGCTGAGGGCGGCGGCGACTCTGCGGTTGACGGTCTGGTCCGTCTCGCCGAACAACCGGCGCCGTTCCGAGTGCCCGACGATCACGTACTCCGCGCCTGCCTCGACCAGCATCGCCGCGCTCACCTCGCCGGTGAACGCGCCTTCGCGCTCGAAGTAGAGCGTTCTGGCCGGCGACGCCAACCGTCGAATTTCGCGCCGCTTCCGCCACCGCGTGCAGAGCCGTGAACGGCGGCGCCACGACGATCTCCACGTCGTGGACGTCCTTCACGATGCTGCGGAATTCCTTGACGAACGCAACGGCCTCGTGGACCGTCTTGTGCATCTTCCAATTCGCCGCAATGAATGGGGTGCGCATAGGTGCTATCAGCTTTACAGCGACCAGCTACCAGTTCCAGCTACGCGGCCGAGCTCGGCCAGCTACGGCGGCCAGCTCCGTTATTGTCCAACGCCTCGACCCCGGGCAACTGCGCCCGCCGAGGAATTCGAGCGAGGCGCCGCCGCCGGTCGAGATGTGCGTGATTCGGTCCGTGACTCCGGCCTTCGCCACCGCCGCAATCGAATCGCCGCCACCGATGATCGTCGTCCCCTTGACCGCCGCGACCGCCCGCGCAACCTCGATCGTGCCTTTCGCGAAGGCGTCGATCTCGAACACGCCCATCGGGCCGTTCCACACGACCGTCTTGGCGCCCTGGATGACCGATCTGTACGTCTCGATCGTCTTCGGGCCGATGTCGAGACCCATGCGATCGCCGATCGCTGGATCGGTGATCGCCAGCGTGTCCACCGGCACGTTCGCCTCGAGTTTGGGCGCCACGACATGGTCGGACGGCAGCTCGAACCGCAGGTTCCGTTCCTTGGCGCGCCGCTCGACGTCTCGCGCCGTGTCGAGCAGATCCTCTTCGACGAGCGATCGGCCGACGGGGAGACCCGCGCCTTGAAGAACGTGTACGCCATCGCGCCGCCGATCAGCAGCGCATCCACACGCGGGATCAGGTTTTCGATGACCTCCAGCTTGTCGGACACCTTGGCGCCACCGAGCACGGCGACGAACGGCCGGTCGGGATTCTTGATGGCCTTGGTGAGGTATTCCACCTCGCGCGCCATCAGCAGCCCGGCGGCTGCCTGTTTGACGTGATGAACGATGCCTTCGGTTGACGCGTGCGCGCGATGGGCCGACCCGAATGCGTCGTTGACGTAGATGTCGGCGAGCGCCGCGAGCGCCTTGGCGAAGCTCGGGTCGTTCTTTTCTTCCTCCGGCATGGAAGCGAAGATTCTCGAGCAGCACGACGCCGCCCTTGCCGGCCTTCGCGATGGCCTCGCTCGCCGGCTCGCCGATGCAATCGGTGGCGAACTGGACGGGGCGCCCGAGCAGCTCGGAGAGCTTCACGGCGACCGGTTGCAACGAGAATTCGGGGCTTGGCTTGCCCTTCGGCCTGCCCAGATGCGACGCGAGGATGACCGTTGACGCACCGTGATCGAGCGCGTACGTGATGGTCGGCAGCGAGGCGCGGATCCGCGTGTCGTCGGTGATCGTTCCGTTCTTGATCGGAACGTTGAAGTCCACGCGGATCAGGACCTTCTTGCCGTTCAAGTCGAGGTCGGTGATGCTCCGGCCGGCCACCCGTCAGAACCCCTTCGACGCCATCAGCTTGAGCAGGTCCACGCACCGGCTCGAGTAGCCCCACTCGTTGTCGTACCAGGCGAGCACCTTGACGAAGTCGCCGTCCATGACGCTCGTGTACTGCGAGTCGAGAATCGAGGAATGCGAATTGCCCCGGAAATCGATCGAGACGAGCGGCTCATCGGTGTACTGCAGGAGGTTTTTCATCGGCCCGTTGGCGGCTGCCTTGAACGCCGCGTTGACCTCTTCGGTCGTCGTCTTCTTGTCGAGGATCGCCGCCAGGTCGACGACCGAGACGTTCGGCGTCGGCACGCGCATCGCGATGCCATCCAGCCGGCCTTTCAAATCGGGCAGGACTTCACCAACCGCGGACGCGGCGCCGGTGGTCGTCGGAATGATCGACATCGCCGCCGCGCGCGCCCGCCGCAGGTCCTTGTGCGGCAGGTCGAGCAGGTTCTGATCGTTCGTGTAAGAATGAACGGTCGTCATCCAGCCCTTGCGGATGCCGAAGCTCTGATGAAGGACCTTCGCCACCGGCGCAAGGCAGTTCGTCGTGCACGACGCGTTCGAGACGATCTGGTGCGCGGACGGATCGTATCTTATCCGAGTTGACGCCAAGCACCAGGGTGATGTCCGGCTTCTTCGCGGGCGCGGTGATCACGACCTTCTTCGCGCCAGCGGTCAGATGTTTCGCCGCATCGTCCCGGTTGGTGAACAGCCCGGTGGACTCGAATACGACGTCTACTCCGAGGCTCTTCCAGGGAAGCTGGGCAGGATCCCTCACCGACAGCACCTGGAACTCGTCGCCGTCCACGGTGATCCTGTCCTTCTCGGCCCTGATGTCCGCCTTGAGGTTGCCGAGGATCGAGTCGTACTTGAGGAGATGCGCGAGCGTCCGCGCGTCGGTCAAGTCGTTGACCGCCACGATGTCGATCGACTTATCGCCCATGGCGGCTCGCATGATGTTGCGCCCGATGCGGCCAAAGCCATTAATCCCTACTTTCACTGCCATCGCACGCCCCCTCTGCGCACCCTCGGGCGGACATGCCCGGCTGCGCCGAAACGGTGTAGTTTAATGAACGGCTTGGACGGTGGTCAAACCGTACAATAGAGCCGGCGTCCACCGGAACACGCCTTCTCCCTTTATATGTACGCGGTCTACAGCGTCCTGATAGTGGCCTTTTTCGTGTTGGTGTCCCCGTATCTCCTGTATCAGGCGGTTCGATACCGGAAATACATCGGGAGCCTTCCCCAGCGGATGGGGTATCTGCCGCTGTCGTTCAACCTGGACGGGGACGCCTCGATCTGGATCCACGCCGTTTCCGTGGGCGAAGTGCTGACGGCCCGGGCGCTGCTGCCCGAGTTGCGCGAGCGCTACCCGCGGCTGCGGATTTTCCTGTCCACGACGACGATGACGGGGCAGCAGGTGGCGCGAAACAACCTGCGATTCGTCGACGAGGTGTTCTATTTCCCGTTCGACCTCGGCTTCATCGTCAATCGAACGCTGCGGCTCGTGAAACCACGCCTGTTCGTCATGATGGAGACCGAGATCTGGCCGAACCTGCTGCGCGCCTGCCGCCGGGATGGTGTCAAGACGGTTCTGGTCAACGGCCGTATCTCGTCGCGCTCGTATCCGCGCTACCGGCTGGCGCGCGGGTTCTTCCGCCACGTGCTCGACGATGTCGATCGGTTCTGCATGCAGAGCGACGAATCCGCACGACGCATCGTCGAAATCGGCGCGGATCGCGACCGCGTGGTGGTCACCGGGTCGCTGAAGTTCGATTCGCTCGACATTCCTGCGCCGGTCGAGGCGGGACGGTTCACCGGTTCTTCGGCGCCAGCCGCGACGTCCGTGCCGCCGATGCAGGACCGCGGCCGCACTCGAGTGCTGAGGTACTTCCGGATCAGTTCGAATCGGCCCGTCATGATTGCCGCCAGCACGCTCAAGGGCGAAGAGGATCCGGTGCTGGAGACGTTCCAACGGGTGCGGGCCACGCTGACCAACGCGCTGCTCATCATCGCGCCGCGAAAACCTGAACGGTTCGACGAGGTCGAGCGTCTGGCGCGGCGAGCCGGATGGAACGTCGCGCGGCGAAGTGAGCTACGCGTCGACTCAGAACCGCGTCACGACGTCGTCGTGCTCGACACGATCGGCGAACTCGCGCAGCTGTATCAGGTGGCGACGGCGGTGTTCGTCGGCGGGAGCCTCGTCGACGCCGGCGGGCACAATATTCTCGAGCCGGCGGTTTTCGGCAAACCGATCGTCTTCGGTCCGCACATGCAGAACTTCGCCGAAATCGCCGCGACGTTCCTGGAGAACGGAGCAGCGGTGCAGGTGCAGACCGGACGCGAGCTCGAAGGCGTCATGTTGGAGCTGCTGAGCGACCCGATCCGTCGAGCCAGCCTCGGCGCCGCCGCCCGGGCGCTGGTCGAAGCCAATCGCGGCGCTCGCGGAAAGACGATGCGCGCGCTCGCCGAGCTCCTTCCGCCTGGAAATCAGAGCGGGGTGGTACAGGCCGTTCAGGGCGAGGAATTGACAAGCCGTGGTCCGTGGTCCGTAGTCCGTGTCTCGCCGACTCGCAAGGCCTCTCAGCGGCCGACTATGCGCTCTCGTGCGAGTCGGCGAGACACGGACTACGGATCACGGACCACGGTCTTCACACACCTACGATGATCAGTTCCCTCTACGCAGCGCTCGCGCGACGGCGGCGCGAGCGGTACAGCGCGCGGCCCGATCTGCGAAAGCGGTTGCGGCATCCGGTCATCAGTATCGGGAACCTCGCCGTCGGTGGCCGGGGCAAGACGCCGATCGCCGCCTGCGTCACGCGCCTGCTGCTCGAGATGGGGGAGCGTCCGGCGATCCTGAGCCGCGGCTACGCGCGGCAGGATCCGGACGACGGCGTCGTCGTCGTCCGCGATCCGGACGGCATTCGCGCCGATCTGCCACGCGCCGGCGACGAGCCGCTGATGCTCGCGCGACAGTTGCCAGGCGCGAGCGTGCTCGTATGCGAAGATCGATATCTCGCCGGAACGCTTGCCGAGCAACACCTCGGCGCGACCGTCCACGTGCTCGACGACGGGCTTCAGCATCTGCAGCTCGATCGTGACGTGGAGATCGTGCTCGTCGGCGCTGACGATGTGGCGCGGCCTGAGACGCTGCCGGGCGGACGGTTGCGGGAGCCGCTGGATACGTTGATCGTCGCCGACGCGATCCTCGCGCCGGCTGAGGTTGAGATCGACTTGCGAGGCGTGCAGATCCCGGTTTTCAGAACCAGGCGTCAACTGGGGGAGCCGCTCGTCGACGGCGAGGCGCATTCCGGCCGGGCCTGGGCTGGCGGTCGCTGGCATCGCCAGGCCCGAGGCGTTCTTCGAGCAGTTGCGCTACGAAGGTCATCAGGTCGCCGGTACTCTGTCGTTCCCGGACCATCACCCCTATTCCCGTCGCGACCTGCAGCGCATCGTCGAAACGGCGCGAACCACGAATGCGGCTCTGGTGTTGACGACTGAAAAGGACTACGTGCGGCTGCTGCCACTTCGACCGTTTTCGCTGCCGGTCGGCTGCGTGCCGCTTACAATGGAGCCTGAACCCATTGATGAGTTCCGTGCCTGGCTTGCCGGCAGCCTGAACGCGGCACGCGACCGTGTGACCGTGGTGACTGACCAATCTCCTCGCTGCGTCACCGCCTCGAATACGCGGCTGTCATGTTCGTGGTGACAGTCGTCCGCCTCCTGCCCATGGCCGGAGTGCTCGCGCTGGGCGCCTGGCTCGGGCGTGCGTTCTATCTTCTTCGACGGCCCCCATCGCCGGCTGGCGATGCGCAATCTGCAGCGGGCGTTTCCCCTGCGCTCGGTGGACGAGTGCCGCGCGATCGCGCGCGACATGTTTTCGCATTTCGGCCGGCTGCTGATGGTGCTGCTGAAGTTCAGCACGATGACGCCGGCGCAGATGATGCGGTGTGTCGAGTTCGATGGCCAGGAACGTGTCGAGAGCGCCCATGCACAGGGGAAGGGCGTGCTGCTGTTCACCGGTCACTTCGGCTTCTGGGAAATCAACGCGCTGGTGCACGCGCTGGCGATCCAGCCGATGTCCGTCCTCGCGCGGCCGCTCGACAACCCGCTCCTGCACAATCTGCTCGAGCGGGTGCGCACGCGGACGGGCAACTCGGTGATCTATCGTCGCGGCGCAATCCGGCGCGTCCTGAGGGCGCTCGAGGCGAACCAGGCCGTTGCCGTCCTCATCGATCAGCACATCCAGACGTCGGACGCGGTCTACGTGGATTTCTTCAATCGTCCGGCGGCGACGACCTCCGCGCTGGCGGCGCTCGCCATGCGCACGGGCGCGCCGGTCGTGCCGGTCTTCGCGTTGCCGCTGCCGGGCGGGCGCTTCCGGATGGTCTACGAGCACGCCGTCGATCCGCCGCGCGAGGATGGTCCGGAAGCGGTGCGCGAGTTCACGCAGCGCTGCACGGACGTCCTCGAGATGTACGTTCGCCGCTATCCGGAGCTCTGGCTGTGGATGCACCGCCGGTGGCGCGAAACGGAGCCGAGCGGCGAACGCGTGGGCGGCATGTTCCCCGCCGCCACGCGCGAAGAGGGACAGAGTTGAACCGTCTCGCGATCCGCGCGCCGAACTGGCTCGGTGACGCGGTGATGGCCCTCCCCGCGATGGCGGCTGTTCGTCAGGCCTTCCCGAACGTCACGCTCGCCGTCGCGGCCATTCCAGCGGTGGCGCCGATCTTCAACGAACAGACGATGGCTGCGGCGGACGAGGTCCTCACGATCCCGGATCCGCGTCGCGAGGCGAGCGTCTCTGAAAGGCAAGGGCTTCGACGGGGCCATCCTCCTGCCGAATTCGTTTCGGACCGCGTGGTCGGCGCGCTCGGCCGGCATTCCGGAACGTTGGGGCTATGCGGCCAACCTTCGCGGCTGGACGCTGACGCGAGCGGTCAAGCGGCCGCGGTCACGTGTTCACCAGTGCACCTACTATCTCGATCTCATACGGGGTCTTGGATTCGGCGCGGACGATCTGATCCCTCGTATCAGCGTGACGGCGGCGACGCACGCGAAAGCCGATCGCCTGCTCGATCAGCATGGTGTGAGCCCGGGACACCGGATCGTCGGATTTGCGCCGGGCGCGGCGTACGGGCACGCGAAGCGCTGGCCACCCCGTCGCGTGGCTGACGTGATCATGCGGGTGACTCGCGAGACGGGCGCGCTCTGCGTGCTGCTCGGCGCTGCCGGCGATCGCGACGCGGGACGTGAGATAGAATCGTCGCTGCCGGCCGATGTTCGGGCGGTGAACCTGATCGGCCGAACCGATCTGGGAACGCTCGCGGGCGTGCTCGCGCGCGCGGCCGCGTTCGTCTCGAACGATTCGGGGGGCATGCACCTGGCGGCTGCGGTCGGCGTACCGGTGACGGCCATTTTCGGATCGACTGACGAGCGGGTCACCTCGCCGCGCGGCGAGCCTGGCATGCACGACGTGTTGGTCGAGCCGGTCTTCTGTCGTCCCTGCATGTTGCGTGACTGTCCCATCGATCATCGCTGCATGAAACGAATCACGGCCGATCGGGTGTTCGACGCGGGTGGCGCGGCATCTGACCCTCGGAGACTCCGAGACCCGCAGAGAGGCGCGGGCATGACGCGCGGTGTCATCCTCGACCGCGATGGCACGCTGATCGAAGAGGTCGGCTATCTCGATCGCCTCGATCGGCTGCAGTTCTACCCGTACTCGGTCGATGCCGTCAGGTTGTTGAACCAGGCCGGTTACAAGGTCGCGATCACGACGAACCAGTCGGGCATCGCACGCGGCCTCGTCGAGGAGTCGTTCGTGGCCGAGGCGCACGAGTACATCGCCGCCCATCTCGCTGCCGGCGGCGCGCGCGTGGATGCGTTCTACTATTGTCCGCACCATCCCGACGCGTCGCGGCGCGAATACGCGCGGTCGTGCGACTGCCGCAAGCCTCAGCCCGGCATGTTGCGCCGGGCGGCGGCGGATCTCGGCCTCGATCTCGCTCGTTCCTTCGTCGTCGGCGACCGTTGGAACGATATCGAGGCTGGAGCCGCCGTCGGGGCGCGCGGCGTACTGGTGCGCACCGGCTACGGGCGAGTCAGCGAAGCAAACAGCGCAACGAAAATGCCGCCGGCGTATTTCGCCGACAACCTGGTGGAAGCTGTGTCCTGGATCCTTCGACAATCGTGAGCGCTGCCAAACGACAACGCGGAGATCGACAACGCGGATCGTCGCGGATCACGCGGCAACGCGGATCGTCGCGGATCACCGCGGATCCACGGCGACGCGAATCGTCGCGGATCGCCGCGCGATCCTTCACGAAAGCGCCAGCCCGTCGAGGCCGGCCGCCTGCTCGCGCTCGTCGATGATTTCGTCGGCATCCGCGTGGCCGTCTTCGGCGACCTGATCGTCGATGAGTTCATCTACGGCCAGATCGCGCGGGTGTCGCGCGAGGCCCCGGTCCTCATCCTGAACTACGACTCGACCGAGATCGTGGCGGGCGGGGCGGGCAACGCGGCGAGCAACATCGCCGCGCTCGGCGGTTCGCCGATGGCCATCGGCATCGCCGGTCGCGATGAAAGCGGCCGCCGTGTGGTCGAGGTCATGCGCCGACGCATGGACGTGCGCGGTGTGCTGCGTCCGGCGGGCTACCGCACGCCGACCAAGACGCGCATTCTCGCCGGCGGCGTCCACTCGGCGAAGCAGCAGGTGGTGCGTATCGATCGCGCGAGCCAGCCCGTCGTGACGGATGCGGATCGCCGTTCGATCGAATCGCATCTGAGCCACGCCGCGGCGAAATGCGACGCCCTCCTCGTTTCGGACTACGGCTTCGGGCTGGTCACGCCCGCCGCGATCGCCCAGGCCCAGCGACGGTTCAGGGGGCCGGGCAAGCGCCAGGCCCCCGTGCTGGTGGACTCGCGCTACGACCTCCTGCAGTATCGCGGCGTGACGGCCTGCACGCCGAACGAGTCCGAAGTGGAGCACATGCTCGGCATCCGCATCGGCGACGACCTGAATGCGCTCGAGAAGGCGGGAAGGGAAATCATGAAGCGCATGCAGGCCGAGGCCGTGCTGATCACGCGCGGCAGCCGCGGCATGGCGCTGTTCGAGCGGGACAGGGAAACCGTGCACATTCCGATCTCGGGATCGGATCAGATTGCCGACGTGACCGGCGCCGGCGACACGGTGATTGCCACGATGACGCTCGCGCTCGCCGCGGGCGGCACCTTCGAGGAGGCGGCGCGCCTGGCGAATTACGCCGGGGGCCTCGTCGTGATGAAGCGGGGCACCGCGACGATTACCGCCGACGAACTGCGGGACGCGGTGCTGGCCGACGCCTCCTGATCATGGGCCAGGTGGTCTCCCGGCAACGGCTGTTCGATCTCGTCCAGGACGACCGGCGCAAAGGTCTCACGATTGCGTTCGCGAACGGCTGCTTCGATCTCGCTGCACGTCGGGCACATTCGATATCTGCTGGCCGCCGCCGCCGAAGCCGACCGCTTGATCGTCGCCGTCAACGACGACGAGATGGCCGCCCGGAAAGGCCCGGGCCGACCGATTCTTCCGGCCTCGGATCGTGCCGAGATTGTCGCCGCCATCCGCGGTGTCGACTACGTGGTGGTCTTCGCAGAGCCTACGGTCGCGCCGCTCCTGACCCTGCTCGAACCCGACGTCCATTGCAAAGGAACGGACTACACGCCCGACACCGTACCCGAACGTGAGACCGTTGCCGCGTATGGCGGCCGCATCGCCATCGTCGGCGATCCGAAAGATCATTCGACGCGCGATCTGCTCGCCCGAATTCGCGAATGAACATCCTCATCGTCCGGCTCGGCGCGCTGGGCGACATCGTCCACGCCATTCCGGCTGCGGCCGCCATTCGAGCCGCGATGCCCGGCGCGCGCATCGATTGGATTGTCGATGGCCGGCACTCGCCGGTCTTGGAACTCGTGACGGCAATCGATCAGATCGTCCGCATTCACGGCAGAGGCGTGGCGGCATGGTCCGACGCGGTGCGCAGGTTGCGAGCGACTCCCTACGATGTCGCGCTCGATCTGCAGGGTCTGATGAAGTCGGCGGTGCTCGCGCGCGCGTCCGGCGCGTCACGCGTGGCCGGGTTTTCGATCTGGCATCTGCGCGAGAAAGGCGCGCGGCCGTTCTATTCGGAAACGGACGCCGACGTTCGTCGCGTCCAGCCTCGGCCGGACCAGGCCGGCGCGCCAACCGAACACGTCATTCGCAAGAACCTGAATCTTCTCCGGGTTCTCGGCATCGAAACCGATCGCATCGAGTTTCCGATCGCCCGGGTGCCGTCATCGGTGGCCGAGACCTTGCGCGAACAGTTCGCAGCTCAGAAGTTCGCCCTCATCAACCCGGGCGCCGCCTGGCCGAACAAGCGGTGGCCCGCCGATCGATTCGGGGCGGTCGCGGCCTTCCTGCGTGAGGTGCGCGAGCTTCGATCCATCGTGCTGTGGGGACCGGGCGAAGAATCGCTGGCCGAAGAAGTCGTCGCCGCATCCGGCGGCGCGGCCGCGCTGGCACCGCCGACCTCCATCCATGACATCTGCGAAGTGGCCAGGCTGGCGGACCTGATGATCTCCGGCGACACCGGCCCGCTTCACATCGCTGCCGCTGTCGGAACGCCGACCGTCGCGATCTTCGGTCCGACGGATCCGGCCCGCAACGGTCCGTGGAACACCGCCGACGAGGTTGTCACGCGCTACGACAGCTGCGGCTGTCACTACGATCGCCGTTGTCACGAGAGCGAGTGGTGCCTGCAGAGCGTGACCGTCGCTGAAGTGACGGCCGCCGTTCAGCAACGATTGAGCAGGACCACGTCGAACAGCGCGGACCGGAGGCATGACTGACGCGCGCTCGTGGTTTGCGCGCTATCGGGTCCGGCTGGGATTCGCGCTGGCCGCGCTGGTGTTCTGGCTCGCACGCCCGTCCTGGTGGAGCCTGGTCATCGGTACGCGCGGTGGCGGCAGCGGGAGAGGCGATCAGAATCTGGGCCGCCGGGCATCTGGAGAAGGGGCGAGAGGTCACCGTTTCGGGTCCGTATCGATTTACGCGGCACCCCCTGTACCTGGGATCCGCTGTCGTCGGGTTCGGCTTCGCGATTGCGTCGGCGAGCGTCATGGTTGCGACCCTCGTGGTCGTCTACCTTGCCGTGACGATTTCGTCAGCAATTCGCAGCGAGGAGCGGCATCTCACCGAGAAGTTCGGTTCCGCATATCCCTCGTATCGAGAAGGCCGGGGCCCTGCGGCCGACCGTCAGTTCAGCTTTCAGCGTGTGATGGCCAACCGCGAATACCGTGCGGTCGCCGGCTTGGGCGTCGCGCTTGCGCTTCTGGTGTGGAAGGCCCGATAATCGACGCCGGACTGTCTTCGCCGGCCAGCAGTCGGTCTTTCAATGGATGCGAGGCGTGATGCACAAGCGATCTCGAAGGTTGGCGAGCGTGGCGGTCATGGTGGCGAGCGCGGCAGCGTCCGCCGGCGATGCTGAGGCGTTGACCTTGTCGAGACTCCGTCCCTCCAGGCACTACACGGCGAAGAGCACGGCTGGTTCGCGGCGGGGCCGTCCGCGAAAGTTTGGCCGTCCGTCGCGCGCGGTCACGCTCACGCTTCCGGATGATGTGATTGCCGTGCTGCGCGGGATTGACGCCGACCTCAGCCGGGCGATCGTGCGCGCGACGCAGCCGCTCGTGCCCTCAGCGCCAAGCCCGCCGGCCGAGCTGTTCAGCTATGGCGACCGCTCGGTGATCATCGTGCCGCGCAGCCGGGAACTTCGCGAGCGCACCGGCGTGGAATTGGTTCCCCTCTCGGACGGACGCGCCCTGATCTCGATGGACAATCAGCTGTCGGTGCCGCAGCTCGAGCTGCAGCTCACCGACGCCATCGGCGATCCGGCCCTCGATGACGAGAGTCGCGCGCTCTTCGAAACGCTGGTCGAGATCCTGAAGAAGGCGCGCAAGGACGACGCGTTCGAGGTGCGCGAACGGCACATCATCATCCTGCACCAGAAGCCCGGCGGGAATGGCGACGGCACCGCCGATCCCAGCTGAAGCCTGTCAACGACCCGACAATCAAGCCTGTTGGAGCTGATCCTCGGAGGGACGGAGCACTTTCGTCCGGTGGAGCACGATGATGCTGCGCTGCTGAAGCGAGGGCGTGCCGTCGCGGCGTGCGCGACGCAGGATGTCGGCGAGCTCCACGAATACCGCGCGATCATCGGCAGCCAGCGACGGGTCGGCCATCGCATCGGCCAGTCGAAGCTCGATGTGAGACGCCGAGAGCGTATCGTCGAAAGAGATCAGGGCCCGTCCGTCCGGCAGCGGGATGAGTTCCACGCCGGCTCGCTCCTGAAGAGCCCGATTCGGCGGCACCACGATGGTCTGGCTGGCGTCGCCAACGAGCTCGGCGATCGGCGCGGGATTAGCAGCGCTGTGCGGCTCCACGACGGTGACGACCGCCCGGCTCAAATCCGTATTCACTGTTTGCAGCGCGGCAATCACATCGTCGGGCAGGGTGACGGTGACGGCTCGTGAGGGCCGGAAGAATTTCCGTGGCCGGCCACGCCGCGACTCCGACGCCCGGGAGGTACGCCTGACGCCATGGTCGGCTGAGGCCTTCCGCGCGTGTGCGGTAGCCGGTGCCAGTATGAGCGCGAGCGAGAGCGCGGTCGCGATCAGGCGGCTGATCGCGTGTTTTTCCTGTCTGAGTCGGCATGCAACTCGTCGTATTCGAGGGTAGCACGGACGCGAGGCTATATTAATTCTGAGAAAATTGCAAAACGCTGGATTAACTGATAGCAATTCTCGAACTTTAGTCACCCGCTGGGCTGACGAAGACTCGTATCCAGCCGCCCTTTCGCGCAGTATGGCGAGGGCCTGGATGGCATCGGTCAGTTCCTGCAGCGCAACGACTCCCATCTGAGTTCTGTGCTCTACAGGGCGCTCGAGTACGCCCGGCCTCTCGAAGCCGTGCAGGTGGCGCGGCTCGGACCCCCCACACCGATCGCCACCGCAAGCTGACCTTTCCGGGTCGCTCCGGTGGCCGTCCGCGTCAGCCAGCCTGTCCTTGCGCTACCCGTACGTAGAACCTATAATCAGGGTTTCTGGTGCGCCTGGCTTGAGCAGCAGGTGCGACTCGAGCCGCCGAGCGAATCCGCTGCGGAGAAATCGCGAGTGTTTCGCGGGCTTGCCGCGCCGAAGCGGGTGCTGCGAAGAAGGCCCGCGAAGGCGGGCGGTTAGCTCAGTGGTAGAGTACCGGTCTTACACACCGGCTGTCACAGGTTCGAATCCTGTACCGCCCACCAACCTTCGCTCGTGATTCAGGCGAAGCTGCCGGAGCGCGGCAAGGCGGCCGGCGCTGGAGATTCGCTGGCGAGCGGTGAGTCGACGTTCTTGGGGTCGTAGTTCAGTTGGTTAGAACGCCGGCCTGTCACGCCGGAGGCCGCGGGTTCGAGTCCCGTCGACCCCGCCAACTATCCTTCAGTAAATAAACGGGTTCCTGTTCTTTGCGGGAGTCTGCTTGCGAACGGGCCGGAGTCCGCGGGACTGGCCTAGTTTGCAAGACGAGGCGACATCGGTCGTCATGCGGAGTTCCGTGATTTAGCGGAACCTTGACTTTTGTGCACAGTGTGCACAGACTTGAAGACATGAGTTCGGCCTACGTGTCCGGCCGCGTGCCTGCGCGTTACGAGCGGTTGGTGACCAAACAGGCACGGGCTGCTCGGACCTCGAAGAGCGATCTCGTTGCGCGATACGTCATCGAGAAGAGCCTCGAGACGGAGTTCCCCGGAATTTCCTTCCGCGACTCCCTCTCGGGGCGCGAGGCGTACCTGACCGGGCATCGCGTCGCCGTGTGGGAAGTGGTCGTCGTGCACGAGGAAACCAAGTCCGCGGACAAGACGGCGCGCCATTTCGGCTGGCCGCGCGTGCTTGTCAAGCGTGCGCTCGCCTATGCCAACGCCTTCCCGGAAGAGATCAGCAGGGCCAGTGCCGGAGAGACCGAAACCGCATCGGTTACTGGCTGACGAAAACACATCTCACCGATTCGTTTCGGCTTGCCGGCGATTGGCTCGTGATTTTCCGGTTATCCACATCGCGCGGTGGCAGGATGGGTCTTGGCTCGGCTTGGACGATGCCGCGCTGTTGATCTCCTGCGCGGAGGCCGGTCTGGTGCTCGTTGCATTCGATCGGGCAACGCTTCCGTGGCATGCAGGCCAGGTGGTCCGCGCGGGGGAAAGTCACGGCGGCCTCATCCTGTTCCGCCGCAGCGTTCGAAGCACCGACTACGGCGACCAAGCGCGCCTGGTGACCGAGTTCTGGTTGCGTGAGGGTCGCGGCTGGGACTGGACGAACCGAGTCGTCTACCTTCCGAAGTCGCCGTGAGGGACTGCAAAGATGAGCAAGAGCCTCAGAGTCCTAGGGCCGGAGCGGCCGGCCGAATCGGACCGCCAATGGCAGGTGGATGAAATTCGGACCGGCATCAAGGAGCTTGATGAGGGCTGAGGGGTGTTGCGCACAAGGACGTGGCGGACTGGCTCCGTCGTGGGGTCGCAAGCGTCACCGAAAGAGCGACTCGCAAGTGACCATCACCTGGTCGCCGCGAGCCATCGAGTCGTCATCTCCGCGCGCACATCGCACGCGACAAATCCGAGCGCCGCCAACCGAATCACCAGCGCACTGCTCGAGGCCATCGAGCGCCTCGCTAACTTCACGATCTGGCGTCGCCGGTACCGGAACACCGTACACGCGAGGCAGAAGTGGCCGAAGCAGTTGTGGGCTGCTCGGGCTGACGAGCGGTCGCCGCTTCCAGCGGGCGCTGGCGATATTCACAGCTCTCTTTCAGCAAGGCGTCGGAACTCGTCAGGGACGGAGCGCACACCCCGCATCGCTGACCCATAATCGACCGCTTGTCCTCCGAAACGCTTGCGGATCGCATCGACGGCCCGGTCTGCGCGCGATCGCGCCACGCCCTTTTTTGTGCCAGGACGGCGTCCTTCGTCAGCAAGCCCAAGCGGCAGCTCCAGTTGCACGATCGCATGCGCTTCGAGATGTGAGACGGAGATCGCCAGCAGCGAGATCGTCCTCTCGTCACGGTGATCCGCAAGGACGCCGCGCACCAAGTCCTCGGCGATCTCAGCGAGAGCCCTCGTTGCAGAAATCGGCGCTGACAGCGTGAGCGAGCGCGTGACCGAGCGCAAATCGGCAAAGCGCACGCGGACCGTGATCGTCCGGCCCGCCAGGGATTTGGCGCGGAGCCGCGCGCCGATGCGGTCGGCGAGATGATGGAGCGTCGGTTTGAAGACGCGCTCGATCGCGGGCTGTCGTCCGAGCGCCGATTGTGCGCCGGCAGAGCGCGCGCGCCGGCGCGTCTGGATTTGCCGCGGATCGCGGTTCCACGCGAGTGCCGTCAACTTTCTTCCCACCGCGTGCCCAAGCAATCGCTCCACGGACGCAGGAGAGCTCTCAGCCAATTGACCGATGGTGGTGACGCCGATCTTGGCGAGCCGCGCCTCGGTGGCGGGGCCCACGCCCCACATCAGCGCGACGGGCAGTTCGTGAAGGAACTCGAGTTCAGTTTCTGGATCGACGACGACCAATCCATCCGGCTTCGCGACCTGCGATGCGATCTTGGCCAGGTGCTTGGTACGCGCCACGCCGATTGACATCGGCAAGCCAAGCTCGGCGCGCACGCGAGCCCGAACCGTCCTTGCGATCTCTGCCGGCGAACCGAAGAGATGCGTACACCCGGCAACGTCGGCGAAGGCCTCGTCGATGGAGATGCGCTCGATGGCAGGCGTGAAATCGCTCAGGACTCCGATGGCGGCGTCGCCGAGCCGTTGGTATTCGTCGAAATGTCCGCCGACAAACACGAGGTCGGGACAGAGTTGCCGTGCGCGCCGTCCAGGCATGCCGCTTCGTACGCCGAAGGCCCGCGCTTCGTAGGAGGCCGCGAGCACGACGCCGCCGCCGACCGCAATCGGCTTGCCGCGCAGGCGAGGGTCAAGCAACTGTTCGACCGACGCATAAAAGGCGTCGAGGTCCGCGTGGAGAATGGTGGCTGTGGAACCACTCATCACACCCACCACAGCGCAGACGCGAGTCGCGACTCGTCGAGTGCCGGTCCGACGCCCAGGCGCAGCGCCACTGGAGCGCCAGCTGCAATCAAGCGCTTCAGCTCCGTCGTCAATACCCGTAGGCGATCGAAGGAGCCGAGGGTGAAGGCCTCACGACGTGCGGCCACTGGACGGCGGTAACCCGGTGGAATCGGTGGCGTCGCGTTTGCGTCCACTGCCCCGCTCAACACCACCTCGCTGTTCTCGATCACAATGAGCCGCGCACAACTGTCAGCCGGGCTCGCGCCACACCACGCTCGAATCGAACAACCGCGTCAACCAGATCGCGCGGCGGCGGGCGAGCGCCGCCCGCAAGGCGAGCCACTCCAGCGACACTTGCACGAACTCCGGGGTCCAGACCGTCACACCACGACGCGTGTCGTTGGCATCGTCTTCGACATCGTCCTCAGCGTCGCGGTCTCGTCGACCTTCTCGCCACAGGCGTGTGCCAAGCCGCAGCAGCTTCGCGTAGTCCGAGAGGTCGACGCGCGACAGTTCAGGATGCGTTGCGCACAGCCGGTCGTAACCGGCGGTGAACGTGCGGTCATCTGGGCCTCGTGAACCGGGCGTCAGAGCGGCGCGCCCAGCCCGGGCGAGTGCCGCGAATTGATCGAGCGTTTCGGCCGAAGCAAATGGTCCGAACGGGCAGTGTGGCGACGGCTGTCGACTACGCGCGCTGAGATCCAGCGACGTGAACCACAACGCGCGACTCGCAGTCGTCAGCGCGACGTTGTAAGGCGGTCGGTGCCGCTTGATTTCATCCGGCTCGAGGAGTGCGGCCTCGAGCGGACTTGGTGTGACGTCGAACGAGATCGCGCGTGCCTGCGACAGCATCTCGAGCAACCGCTCGGGCACGCCGGCCTGCTTCCGAAAGTAGCTGTTGACCCGATGATGCAGCGACCCTGCTTTGCCGATGTACAGGACGCTGCCGTCCGTCCGAAGCATGCGATAGATCCCAGGCGCAGTCGGCAATGAAAGCCGCACGTCCCGCGGCATCGGCCAGATGCGGCGTCGGCGCCTCATCGGTGTTGCAGGTCCGGCGAGCCAGTCGTGGAGCGCGCCCCAGGTCGACACGCCGTGCCTGTCGAGCAGGCCGACCAACTCGTGCCAGACGAACGCTGTCGCTTCGACGTGATCGGCGCTTCGACGGAGCGCACCAACCGCGCGACCGAAGTATCCAGCGAGGGCGCGCAGGCTGCACCGAGGCAAATTGGGCAGAAGGCGCCTGGCGATATCCCGCGTGCAGACCACGTCGAGCGGAAACACGCCGGCGGCCAACGTGCGAAGGAACGGCTGCTCGAATCGAGCGAAGTGGATGACCGTCGGCGCGGGCTGCTGCGTGAGACTCGCGGCCTGGTCGGTCAGCTCGCGCCAGGCGCAGCGTCCGTCGACAGCGGACCGCATCATGTGCTCGGAGATCCCAGTGATCCGCGCAACAGCTGGCGGAATCTGCTCGCCATCCGGCAGCGCGATCAACGACGCATGCGCGTGCGTGATTGTCGTGCCGAGGACGCGGGCCCAGCCGATCTCGAGGAGATGACCTCGCGGAGCGGCGGCTGTGGCCTGGCAGTCGACCACCAGCACCTCGAGTTGCGAGAGCGGCTCGGAAGGACTGGCTAGCACCATTTGCCACGACCGGAACTGATTACGCCACCGCCGCTTCGATGCAGCGCACTCGCTTAAGCGAGCGGCCGGACCCGTAAAGCTGACCGTGCACGTCCGAAAGCGCCGGCGGCGCGTCCAGCCTATCATATTCGCATTTTGTTCGCCTTCTGACGGTACCGGCGGTATTCGCTGCAACTGACCGCCAAAGTGTTTCGTCAGAAAATACAGGTAAATCCGCCTGTAGGACACTCGATGTTGGCAGGTTCGTTGGCGGGGAATGCATTAACCGGATTCCATGCATTTCAGGATGAACGGCCCTCCCAATTATCCGCCCGCCGTCACGTGGCCCTTGCACTCGGATCGCTGGACGCAGATCTGCCGTTTCCCGAGATCTGCCCCACTCGCTCGCCTCGCCAGCCTAACGCGGCACCAGTTCAAAGAGATCCATGCGACACGAACCGCGACCGATATTCAAACGCATGTATGCTCCGTCGCCATACGGGGGGATGGGGTCGCTCGTGCCCGAAATGCCTGCGTGTGTATTTCTCGCAACGACGGGCCCACCGACAACAAGCGAATCGCCGTTGCTGAGGCGCTCTATCAGGTCGGTCGCGTCGTAGTCCCAGACAAACAGCGGGCGGATGGTGAACCTGAGCTCACCCGTTGGCGCGACGACACCAGTAAAGTTGCCGCTACCAGGCCAGAGGTCGGCTCCTGACAGAGATACCCGCAAATCGGCACCCATCTGTTCGACACGTGCGGAATCGCACAACCGGCGGGCGGCATCGAGGTGTCAGGCCCGTATCAACATCCCGGAACATGCCGAGATAACCTGCCGAGATAAGGTAGACCGGCTCCTGCAGGCGCCAGTTATTGAGGAAGACCGAGCTTCTTACGAAGAGCCGCTACGCGCGGGTCGCCGCGGAGCAGCGCCAGCTCCGGGCGACTGAGCCACCATAGCGCCCGTTGAGGGTTGATGGCGGCGAGTTTCTCGATCGCCTCGAACGCGCGGTCCTTGTCGCCCAGGCCCCCGTAAATCGTGGCCTGGTGATGTGGGAGGCCGGCATTCTTTGTCGCCTGGGCTTCAGCCTCGGCGCGACGGCCGGTAATCGCGTATCCGTAGCCGAGGTACCCGTAGCCACGGCCGCCGCCCTCCTTCAAGAGCGGATTCTCGGCGATGAACTTCTCCATCATCGCAATGGCTTCAGCCACATGGCCTTGATGCAGCAGGGCCTGCTCGCACCGAGTGTTCGCCGCAAGAACCTCAAGGTCCACCGCGAGTGCACGGCGGCAATTGTCAAGTGCGCTGTCGTAAAGACCGGCACTGATTTGCACCATCGACATCGTCCTTCGTACATCCGCCGACAACGGGTCAGCGCCGAGTGCCGCGTCCAGCAGCCGCAGCGCCTCGTCCAGCTTCCCCTCGGGCACGAGCGTCGAGAGCACGAAATCGGTGTATGTGGTCGTCAGGCTCGGGTTTAGGTCCAGGGCGTGCCGGAAGGACTTCTCGGCTTCCGCCCATTTGAGATCAAGTGAATGGACCCATCCCATCGCATCATGGGCTTCGGCGAGTAAGGGGTCGAGCTGAATCGCCTTGAGCGCATCGCGGCGGACAATCGTGTGCGCCTGATCCGCGGGGATGGGTAAGCCGCCGACGCTCGGAACCTGTATTACCAGGTACCATCCGTACGCGCTGGCACGCGCGGCATAAGCCGGGGCAAAGGCCGGATCCTTTGCCACGACCTGGTCGAAAAGATCGATCGCCTGACGAGTGGCGGGACCACGCCGAGCCTGAAGGACCCGCGCCCTGAGGTACTGATCGTACGCCTCCACATTCGCCGCATACCGCCGCTGACCACGTCCCAGTTTGAGCCGTAACTCATTCACGATGGATCGCGAGATCTCGTCCTGAATGGCGAAGATGTCCTTCAACTCGCGGTCGAACCGCTCCGACCAGAGCGGAACATCGTCCGCCGCGCGCACGAGTTGCGCGTTGATGCGCAGCTGCGTGCCCGCGCGGAGCACCGACGCTTCCAGCACCAGATTCGCGTTCAGTTGCTTGCCCACTTCACGCGTATTGCGAGGTTTGTTCTTGAACGTGAATGACGAGGTCGACGACCGTACGGCGAGACCGTCAATCACCGAGAGGTTCCGGATCACTTCGTCTGTCAGCCCGTCGACGAAGTAATCGCTATCGGGCTCGACGCTGAGGTTCTTGAACGGCAGCACGGCGATCACGGGCGGCTCCGATTTGCCGGCGGTCAGCCAGAGTGAACCCGTACCTGCCAGGACAAGGAGACCGGCAGCGATCGCCAGTTTGCGCCACGGCCAAGTCGTTCGCGCGACGGGCTGAGGCGCCCCGGCCGTTTGAACCGACGACGTGATCAGCGATTCGTTTGCGCTCGCGGCCGGCACGGGTCGTGCGGCTTCCTTCGCCGAGGCCAATGCGGCTTCCATGGCGCCGGCACTTTCGTACCGGCCGTCGGGTCGAGGCGAGAGCGCGCGCTCGACAATCTCGAACGAACGTTCTCGGGCAGATCCGGACGAGCATCGCGCAAGAAGGTCCGTGCGCCTCGCGCGTGCGTGTCGCGGAGTTCCTGCACGATGCGCCCCTGCACGGGATACGATCCCGTCACCAGGTGGTAGAGGAGTACCCCGACACTGTAGATGTCCGAACGGACGCTTGCTGCCTGACCGTCCAGAATCTCAGGCGCCATGTACGCGGGCGTGCCTGCGAAGCCGAGTGCCGGGTCATCGGAATCGTCGGCGCGGTCGAGCCCGGTCCCGAAGTCCATGAGGACGATGCCGCCCTCCGTCCTCACGCATCACGTTGTGCGCCTTGATATCTCGGTGCAGCAGTCCCGCTCGATGCACCGCTGACAGCGCCCGGCAGAGATCCAGCCCAATCAGCGTCGCTTCCCCAGCGCCGAATGGTCCGCTGCTCCCGCAGCAACTGCTCGAGCGTTCGACCGTGGATGAACTCCATCCAGAGCGCCCACCCGCCCCGCGTTACGGTCCGCGCCGTGCACGGTCACGACATTCGGATGACGCACCTGCGCCAACATCCGTCCTTCGTCAATGACCGCGGAGGCCGCGCGCGGCGTGCCGCGAATCCTGGCGTCGGAGCAGTTTGAGCGCGACTTCCCGATCCAGTCGCGTGTCCCACGCCCGATACACCTACCCAAACGCGCCTTCACCGACCTTCTCCAACAGACGGAGCGCGCTCCAGGTTTGCTGCGTGTGCGGCGGGGCCTCGTCATCCAGTGCATCTGGCTGTTGCAGGCTTTCAGCGTCCATGCGGGCTGGCTGGCGGTCGCTCGAAGACGATACGCTGCTGATGCACTTCAGCGATCTCGGCGATCATCTTGAGGTCGCGGACCACCCTCCGCATCGACTCATCGACGGCATTCGACTCGGCCGACGCCCAATCGATCGGAGTCCCGTCGAGCAGCGCGCCCGCAATCTCGTGTAAGACGGCGTCGTTCTGCATCACGTTTGCGTGTTCCCCATCTCCTTGGCGAGCCGGATGATTGCGCGCTCCGCGGCCATACGCGCAGCATTGGGGGTTGGTTTGTCCAAGAGCTCCGCAATCTCCTGGTTGGTGTATCCCAGCTCAATTCTCGCCACGACTAACTCGCGATCCTCCGGGCGTAGCCTCGCGAGCGCCTGCTCATAGCGCTCGATCGCTTCCTGTCCGATCGCTTCTTCCAGCGGAGATCGGACGTTATCCTCCGCCTCTGAATCGAGCTCAGTCCTTGGCGGCCGTCGTTTCGCGCGCCGAAGCTCTTCCCGGATCCGGTTGATGATGGCTTGGCGCAGGTACGCCTGCAGGGCCCCTTCGCCTCGAGGCTCGAACCTCTCAATTCTCTTAAATGTCTGGAAGAGGGTCTCCTGCACAAGGTCCTGCGTGTCGGCCATGTCGCGCGCCCACCGCGGCAGTCGTCCGCTCGCCCAGCGTTGCAGTCGAGGCAGGTATCGCGCGATCAGCGAGTCGAGCGCTGCGCTGTCGCCGGCCTGAGCCCGCTCCAACAACGTCAGCGATGAGTGAAGGCGGGGACCTATCGTTCGAAGCTTCGCGCCCGTCATTCCCCTTCTTGTTCATCGGCCCTCAGCTTTGACGAGAGGCCGATCATACCCCGCTCGCGCTGGCCGAAAACCAAATTCACGGATCCTCCGGAACGGACGCGCTGTGCACTTTCAGCGTGTGCCACCGTTTTCAAAGTCACGGGTGGAACCACGGCGGATCGACCTGAAGGTTTGGAGGCACCGATCGGGTAATGGCCGCAGTCGAGGTGAATCACCGAAGGAGGACAATGTGCGACGAAAACCTATGTGGGCGCTGGTGTTCGGCGTGTTTATCGTGGGCGCGACGGCGTACGTGGGGAGCGTTCTGGCCACACCAGCCTCGGGATTCGCGGGCACGACGCTTGCCGTCGGGAGGTTCGGCAATATCGACGTGCTAAACCACGTGCTCACTAACGGGTTGAACGAGCCAGGACATAAGAAGAAGAACCATTGGCTGTCCTTGCAGAAGACCAAAGGACCGTCCGACCTTTACATCCAGAACAACGTCTGGTCGCCAGGGGGAAGCACGGGTTGGCACACGCACCCCGGTCACAGCCTCATCATCGTCACCGCAGGCACCGTAACCGCATATGAAGGAGACGATCCGTCTTGCACGCCGCGTGAGTACACGGTCGGCATGGGTTTCGTCGATCCTGGCGGAGACCATGTCCACCTGCTGCGGAACGAGGACTCAGTCGAGGCGCGGACAATCGCGGTCCAGCTCGTTCCAGCAGGCGCCACGAGGCGGATCGATGTCGAAGGGTCCGCCGCTTGCCCGTTCTGAGTTGGTTGCGGTGCTTGAGTACTTCAAAGGACGAGAGGAGAGAGAATCATGAAGCGGACTTTGGGGCATATGATTCTCGCTGGAGTCGGAACGTTTGCCTTCGGCCTCTTGGCCGTCGCTTCGGCTTGCGGCCCCGGCAGCAGGGAACCCCGGACGCCCCTGGGCCCCTCGGGATGCCGTCGCGCGAGCCGCCCTCGCCACCACCGGTCCAGGGCGGACGACAAATCAGCATTGGCGAAGAGGTCACGGACACGCTGACGGCTCACGGTGCCGAGATGCTCTACCAGCTGATGGCCCCACGGGATGGCACATTGATCCTGCGTTTGAGTTGGGAGCGGCGTCGGGGTTTACTCGAACTGAGACTGGCGGATACGCGGTTCACGGCCTCGCCACCCGACTGGTCACCACCCATAGTCGCAGAACTGTCCGTCGCCGCGGGGCGGACGTATTCTGTGAGGATCATGGACGGCGCTCCCTGGGACTACGACGACCTCTACTTGCCGTTCATATTGACGACGTTCATCGAATAACGAGGCGACATTCGCCCGGCTCTTGCGCGCCATCACCAATTTAGAAACACCGGGTCGTAGGGTTCGAGTCCCGCGTGCCAGTCGTTCGCCTGGGCGAGCTTCGTCTCGGCGAGCCAAGTGACATCAGCTATTGTCGCGCCGTAGCTCCGAAGGAGCGAAGGCGAAACAATCGGGTCATCCTTACCGCCCCTACCACTCGACACAAACCTTTTCTATTAGAGCTGGCCGGCATAGCGTGCGTTCGTGCTTCGTCCCGTTCGCGGCACAGCGCATGGGCCAGTTCGTGGGTGACTGCCACGTTCAGGAGCTCCTCCAGCGGGACACGCCATTTCTCCAGGAGCGTTCGAATGCGTCCTGCCATTGGGCGGAAGAGTGCCTCCTCGAGAAATGTCTGGCGCCGCTCCAGGATGGTGAATGCAGGACTGTCAGGGTCGCGACCAACGCGGCGCAGGAAGGCATCCTGGGCTGGATTCCCACGACGTCTCAAGTGCTCCTGGATCAGCGATGGGCGCGACAATTCGTGCTCGTCGAATCCGGCCACGTGGCGGATGGCCACCGTCGACTACCCATCTTTCATTCCGAACGGCGACGTCAGGTTTGGACTCTCGTCGGACGGTCGGACCCTCGCAATGGTCCATGCCACCTACGAAGGCGAGATCTGGCTGAAGGGCGCCGGGGATAGATCGACAGAAGTCCGCCATCACGCCGGGTTGGTGAGCCGAGGCACGCTTGGGTAGCATCGCCTCGTTTCCCCCGCGACCCTTCACGCGGTCTGACCGGTAAGTCGTCTGGCGCGGAAGCGCCGCACCTTCGCGGCGGTCCCGCAATCCGCCATGTCGCACCACTGTCGCCGACCCGAACGGCTCGTATCGAGAAACAGCCACCCGCACTCCTCGCCAGGGCACTGGCCGAGACGTTCGACGTCAGGGGAGGTCAGCAAATCGGCTGCCGAACGCACCACGGGCCACAGCAAGCGGTCGAGCGCTGGCGGCGTACCTCCCATCTCCACTCGAAGTTGGGTGCCGCAATCAGGCGTTCGTGGGAGCGCGCGATCTGAATCTCGCGATTGAGCGCTTCGAGGTCTTCCGCCCTGGGAGGCCACCCCTCAATGGTGCTCTTGAAGATCCTGTACATCGCCTCACGCACGACGATGCTTCGCCGGAGCACGGCGGCCGCGTCGGCCGGCCGCGCGGATGCCTCTCGTGTGAGCTTGGCGGATTCCCGCCTCGTCAACGTCCCCTTCAGCTCGGACCACGCCTCGAGCGCATCGTAGCTCGTCACCCGCTCACCGGTCACACGATCGCGATAGTCCCGGCCTCGTCCTGAACCGCCGCTCATCCTGGCTCGGACGGTATTGACGAAATCCAGACACAACCGGCCGCCGATCTGCTTTCCGAACGCCTGCTCCATACTGAAACTCGTAACCATTATAGCGTGCTTGACAGGTTACATCATGGCTCGATACGCTGTAACCATTGATCGCGCTAATAGCGGTTACTGCGACGGAGGGTATTTGCTGTGGACAACACGCTGAATCGTCGGATCGCCATCGTGGGAGCCGCGTCGAGCATCGGCATACGTCCCTACGACGACGAAAAAGAGGCGAGGCACCTCGACCGCGCGCCAGCTGTCTTGCGCGAACTCGGCATCGTCAACCGGCTGGGCGCCGAGGATCTCGGAGACGTCACACCGCCTCCCTATCGGGACTTCACACGTCCGCCAGGAGGCGTGCGCAACCAAACGGATATCGTCGAGTACAGCAAACAGCTGGCGGATCGTGTCGTCGCTTCTACCACCGGTGCCCGGTTCCCGTTGGTGCTCGGCGGGGACTGCAGCATCGTCCTTGGCTCGCTACTCGCCGCTGGCCGCATGAGGCAGCGTGTTGGACTGGCGTACATCGACGCGCACGCCGACTTTGCGACGCCACAGGAGTCGATGACCGGGTCCGCGGCCAGCATGTGCCTTGCTCTCGTTGTCGGCCGGGGCGACTCGCCGCTAGCCAGACTCGGCGGCTCGAAGCCGTTGGTTCGTGCAGACGACGTGGTGCTTATCGGGCGGCGTGATGAAGGCCAGACCTACTACGGGCACGACGCACTGGCCGCGTCGGGAATTCTCGACATGCCGGGGTCTGCGATTTCGAAGGAATCCATCGCCCGTACCAGGGCGGCAGCACTCGAACGTCTCGGACGTTCCGCGCTGGACGGTTTCTGGATCCACGTGGATGCCGACGTCCTCAATCCGCAGGTGATGTCCGCGGTGGACTCACCAGAACCAGGCGGTCCGGACATCGACGAACTTGTCGCGCTCGTCGTTCCACTGGTCCGTCATCCACGGGCGCTCGGGATGCAGATCACGATCTACGATCCAGCACTCGACGACGATCGGTCGTGCGCTGCGCGGCTCGTCTCGTTTGTTGCTGGAGTGTTCGGAAAGAATTCAGATGGGGATTCCCTATGATCGCGCGGACATGGAAAGGCAGAGTCCCGGCGGCGAAGTCGGCCGCGTACTACGAGTTTCTCTTGCGCACAGGCGTGCGCGATTATGAGGCGACGCCGGGGAATCGCGGCGTCCTCATGCAAAGGCGCATCGAAGGCGACGAAGCACATTTTGTGTTGACCACGCTGTGGGATTCCGTGGCGAGCATCAAGAAGTTTGCGGGCGAGCAGTACGAGATGGCGTACTACTACCCTGAAGACGACGAGTACCTGATCGAGCGTGACACGTTCGTCATGCACGCGGAGGTGCTCGTGCTCGAGGGTTTCTCGCACCACGCGCCCACGCCACGCTGAAGGCGCATTGGAGTCATGAATTGGCGATCTGACGATTGCAGATTGACGATTGGTTGATTGGTGATTGAGAATTGGGTGATTGGAGATTGCGGATTGGTGATTCGCGTGCGTCGCACCTAGTTGTTGCGACTGAGTCTGCAATGTCCCAATCGTGAATTCCTCGATCGCTAATCACCAATCACCAATTCGCCGATTGACAATCGTCAATCAACCAGTCTGCAATCTGCAATCGTCAATTCACAGGCGCCGTATGCGCATCCGACCCGCTCTCCCGCGCGACCGCCCCTTCATCCTGGATCTTGCCCCTCGCCTGATCGAGTTCGGGAATGTGCCTGGACGTTCGCCCTCAGAGATGGTGGCACGTGACCGGGCGGTCCTGGCCACTGCCCTCGACGAGCAGGACGCCGACGCGGCTCTGTTCGTAGCCGAGGACGATAGTGGCAACTCTCTGGGGTTCATTCATCTCACGTCCGCTGACGACTATTACAGCGCTTGTGAGACCGGCCACATTGCAGACGTCGTGGTCGCGCCGAACGCTGCCGGGCAAGGTGTGGGGAGTGCACTGATCGCATACGCTGAAGAATGGGCGAGGGCGCGGGGCTTCGCCATGCTCACGCTCAATGTGTTCATCGCGAACCGCCTCGCTCGCGATCTGTATCGAAAGCTCGGATTCGAGGAAGAGTGGATCCGGTGCATCAAGCGCTTGTAGGCGTGATGCCGGAGGACGTGCGCGCGAACGCTATCGGCGCGGTCGCGGCACGTCGAGCGCCGGGTTCTTCGAGAAGAAACCCACCGGCACGAGCTTGAAACCCACCTTCGTCGCGCTCATCACCGTGATGGTTGATGAAACCTGCGCGCCTGCGTACGGGCGAGTCTTCGCCGAGGTAAGGCACGGAGTTGTCGCCAGGAACGAGCAGGTACCCGCAGGCTGAGCGAGCGTGTTCGTTGCCGACGGATTGAATACGCCCCAGCGGCGACTGCTCGCCAGATCGAGACTGCGCTGCGCGTCCTTCTCGTTCCGCAGGAGCGTCTCTTCCATGAGAAACGCATTGCGCAGCGGGTTCGTGTCGTCGGCGGGCGCCGCCTTGACATTGACTTCCGTCACAACGTTGCCGTCGGCGCCATCGACGTCGAGATCCAGCCTGAAGTTGAAGAAGTGCTGATACCAAGCAGATCACAACGGCATGTCGTCGCATGCATATTCATACAAAGGTTCAAGACGGGTTCAAGACAGTTCAAGAGTAACCACACCTGAACCCTCGTCTTGAACCCCGGAGCGTATTGCCTGTACTCTCGATGTATTTCACGTCCCGACTGACCGAGCTGATCGGCATACGCGTGCGTTCGTGCCTCGTCGCGTTCGCGGCACAGCGCTGGCTGATCGCGGACGACAGCCAGGTTCAGGAGCTCGTCCAGCGGACGCGCCATCTCCAGGAGCGTTCGACTGCGTCCTGCCATTGGGCGGAAGAGCGCATCCGCGAGAAACGTATGACGCTCGCTCCGGATGGTCGAACGCAGGACTGTCACGGGTCTGCGCTCAACGCGGCGTCTGGATCTAGCCGTCGGAACGCACTAGACCAGTTCGAGTCTCCAAGCGCGTTCAGGCGAGATTGTCCGCGCGTTACTGAAGGCGGGCGATCTGCGCCTGACAGACCTCCTGCGAATACCCCGTATTGCAGTAGAAGGCCATGCGGGCACTCCGGGGAGTCCAGGCGCACCCCGGTAACCCCACATCTATAATCACCCCGCCCGATGGTTGTCCACCGCCGGAGAATGACCGCATGACGCCGTTCACGACAGTGCTTCTGTTTGCCGTACTGGTCGCCCAGGCGGCGCAGACGCCAGCTCCCGAAATCCCGATCGCCCCCGGCGTGACCTTCGTGCTCGCCGTCAGTAACGACACATCATCTACTGGCGCGCCGGCCGCTATCCTGCAGGGAGACTCCGAACTGGTCGTGGCGATCACCGACACGACTGGCGGAATCACCCATGCGGCCTCGTTCGAAGGGCGCGATGCTGGCGGTGTAGAGCGACGCGGCATCGTCCGGCGTGTCGTTTCCGCCGCCGACCTCGCGAGTGCGCGCGTGCAGATCCTGGGGTTCCACGTGGAGGATCCAGCGGCGGTCGCAGGTACCTCGGCGCTCGGTCCCTCGCTGGCGGTCACCCGCGAGCTGGTGCAAAAGGGAGTAACGGAGTACTCGTTCCGCAACTGGGCAAGCCGGGAGACGATCTCCGGCACGCTGAAGCGCACTTCCAGCGGGACGGTCAAGTTCCCGGTGCTGATCAATGGCAGACGCGTCGAGCTCGAGGCCGTGCAGGCCACCGGAGTGCTCGCTCTGGGCAACGCGAGACGGCCGTTCGAAATGCTCATCCTCGACCATCCGCGTTACCCGATCTCCTTGCGCGTGGCGTATGGCCCGCGTGACGGCGGCTTCCCCTTCAAGCCGGACTTCGCCCGCGAGGTGGTCCGCATCGACTTTCCGACGACGGGGAACACGATAGCGGAGGGCCTGGCGAAGGACTGCCGGGTGGAACTGCGGGGCATTTACTTCGATTTCAACGAGGCGACGATCAAGCCGCAGTCCGAGGCGGCGTTGAACGAGATCGCGAGCGCCCTGAAGACTTCGCCGCAAGGCCGTTTCAGGCTCGAGGGGCACACCGACAACATCGGCAGCGATCGCTACAACGATGAGCTGTCGGCGCGCCGTGCCGAGGCGGTCAAGGCGGCGCTGGTCCGGGACTACGGCCTCGATGCGTCGCGGCTGATGACGGCCGGTCATGGCGAACGGCGTCCGGTCGAGACCAATGACACGCTTGCAGGACGTGCGCGTAACCGCCGCGTCGAGTTGGTGTGCGCGGACCGCTAGACAGGATGGGGAGGAGGATTCAATCTGGAGATCACCTGTACCGACGGATTGGGCGCTCCAGTGGCAGTCGGTCAAGACGAACAAGCCGGTGAAATTTTCTTCCGCCGTCAGCGGGCCAGCTGCAGGACCCAGCGGTAGGCTCCTGGTTTTGCGCGATATCGGGCACCCAGGAAATCTACGCGCTTGCGTGGGAGGCACGGTAACATCCCGCGAGTTACCGTGACGTCAGAGACTCACTCTTCGGGTTGAACGCGTCACACGAAACGTTCGGGTTCCAGTTCGCGAACGTGCCGTTCGGATTGTCCTTCCACGCCCACACGTGCAGTGTATAGAACGGATCCAGCCCGAAGCGGTTGGGGCTGTCGAACAGGTGGAACAGCTGACCGTTCAGCTCCGGCACCTTGCCGGGGTGCTTGGCCTCCCATTCCTCCTTGAACACGATGAAGTCGACGCCAGTGAGGCGGATTCCGCCGTCACGCACCGGTTCGAACAGAAGAATCTCCGGCTCGTTGGCTTTGACCTCCCCGTCATGGAGGATGTCGCCCCGCACGAAGTGGAGTCCCATTGCGCCGAAGTCGCCGCCGCTGACGCATCCGAACAGGCAGCCCGTACGGCGTCGCCCACCTCGCTCGGATTCGTCACGTTCTTGAATGGTGCGGTTGCGTCCCGAACCGCCTTGACGAGATCGTTCTGACGCGATGTCAGCGTCAGCGGCCCCCCAGGTCCATTGTGATCGTCATGGCGCTGAGCTCGACCCTGCGTTGCCAATCCCGTGACCATGAGCATCACGAGCAGCGAATAGCCAATCGTCCGTGACAGTCGTCCACAGTGCATCGAAGAACCCTCCGTCCAATTGCGCGTCCGCGAACTACCGACGCCGATTAGCGCCTGACTGTGTAGGACGAAGGCTGAAGAAGTCTTTCAGTGCCTGTTCGTGACGTAGGGGAGGTGCCTGTCAGGCCGAGCCAGCCGATCCTGGCTGCGCTACCGCCAGCCATCGAAGAATCCCCCGTCGAACCAATCCCACAGCAGGTACATCAGCACCTGCGTATCCTGGTCCTCGCGATTGGTGAGCGGGATGCGAATGCCGCCACTGACCATGATGTGTTGCCGCCGGCTGAGAGTCACTTGCATCTGTGGCACGAGATCCCATTGCACGCCACCATCGTCGAACGTCTTTGCGCCCAGCACCTCCAGCATCGGCGTCCAGGAACGGCCGAAGCGATTCTGCACGAAGCTTTTTCCGACCGCCGAGCGCCAGAAGGCCTCTCGTGATGCGCGGTCGCTGTCCCACGGAAGCGCAAGCCCTCCCTGAAACTGGACGAAGGCGTCGGCGGGCAGAACTTTGCCGACGGCCACGAACGGCTCCAACACGGTGACGCCGTTGCCAAAGCCGCGCTCGTCGTCGCCGGTCGGGAACTGAAGCTCCGCGGCTGCGCTCACGATCGTGCCGGAATCGAGCGAGCTGAAGACGACGTGCTTGAAGGCGAAGATGGCGTCGCCGATGCCCGCTAGCCAGTCTTCATCCCTGTCCTTCTGCAAGGTTATCGGGATCTCCACTTCGATTTGACTGCGCGGGCCGAGTCTTCGCTCGTACAGGAATTCGTTCTCCACGGCGGCCGCATCGCCGCCGGCGACGATCGTGCTGAGCACGGCTTCGTTTTCAGGGAATGCCTTTTCGGTCACCAGGGGACGCGGCAGGTTGAGCTCACCACGCGGCCATCGCGTGTCCCGACAGAGAGTACGAATGTAGGCGAGCGTCTGCCGAATCTCGGGCTCGGACAGTGCTTCGCCGAATGCCGGCATCCGGCTATCGAATGCACGGGCGGGTCCGCCCAGGTGCACGACCGCGATCCAGTCGGCGTCAGTCTCTGGAGTGGCGAACGCGCAGTCGGTAAAGTCGGGCAACGGCATGTCGGGCCCGACGGTCTGACGTCCGCGCCCATCTGGTCCGTGACACGCGGCGCACGCGTTTCGGTAGAGTTGCTGACCCTCGTCGAATCCGGACGGCCGTTGATCCGCTTGCCCAAACCACGCGAGCAGCGCGAACAACCACATCGTGAAGAGCATCAATGACGCGGCAGGCTAGCACGCGTGGGCACAATGCGGAAACCTGAGAAACGATCTCAATTCCCACGAAAGAAAGGGGTGCTACCACGCTCTCCCTCTCAACGCCTGGCGATCGCGCTCCGCGCGCCCGTGGGGACCTACAAGGCCCACGCCGTGACGGCCTGACGAAGGGAGAACGCGCATCGCACCGGGTGCCGAAGAAAGCGATTGCAGAAAGCGGCGAAGCAGGTAGATCCTTCCTGCCATTCTGCAGTCGACGAGTCCTCCCTTTCGTGACGTCACCGTCGGGGATTTGCTGGCGCACCTGGCGCGCGCGCTGCCCGACCGGCCTGCACTCCTGTACGAACGCGGGCCCCGCTACACCTTCGCAGAACTGGAGGCGGAGGCCCGACTGATCGCGCGCGGACTCATGGCACGGGGCGTCCAGCCGGGCGAGCGGGTCGTCGTCTGGGCGACGAACGTGCCCGAATGGGTGGTGCTGCAGTTCGCCCTCGCGAAGATCGGCGCCATTCTCGTCACCGCGAACACGCTGCTTCGTGCCAAGGACATCGATTATCTGTTGCGTCAGTGCGAGGCCGCGACGCTCGTGACGATCCGCGGTTTCCGCGATCTCGACTATGTCGCAGCGCTCGATCAGATTGGCGCCACGCGCCGCGCGATTCCGGGACTCGATCGGCTCATCCTGATCGATCGAGACGACGGGCCAGTCCCACCTGGCTTCATCCGCTACGACGCTCTTCGTGCGGACGCGGCGCGGTGTCTCTGACAGCAGCCTCGATGCGTGCAGCGCGGCGGTCGGCCTCGACGATGTGATCAACATGCAGTACACGTCGGGCACGACCGGGTTTCCGAAGGGCGTCATGCTGTCGAGCCGGAACATCGTCAACAACGGCGCCGCCCTCGGGCAGCATGCTGGGCTACACACCAGACGATCGGCTGTGCCTGTGCGTGCCGCTCTTCCATTGTTTTGGCTGCGTGATCGGCGTGCTCGGTTGTTACACGCACGGCGCCGCGCTCTGCCCGCTCGAATCGTTCGATCCGCTTCGCGTGCTGGCGACGGTCGAGCGTGAACGGTGCACCGCGCTCTACGGCGTGCCGACCATGTTCCTGGCGGAGCTCGAGCATCCCGAGTTCGCACGATTCGACCTGACGTCGTTGCGAACCGGCGTGATGGCCGGTGCGCTGTGTCCGGAGCCGCTTCTGCGGCGCGTGATGTGCGAGATGCATCTGCCGGAGATCACGATCGCCTACGGCCTGACAGAATCCTCGCCCGCCATCACGATGACGCCGCGCGATTCGTCAGTCGCCGATCGCTCGCAAACGGTCGGCGTCGTCCTGCCGGATCTGGACGTGAAAGTGATCGATCCGGGCAGTGGAACGCCATGCCGCAACGGGGAGCGCGGCGAGCTCTGCGTGCGTGGCTACAACGTGATGAAGGGGTACTTCAACAATCCGGAGGCGACGCGAGCGGCCATCGACGACGACGGTTGGCTGCGAACGGGGGACGAGGCGACGATCGACGACCGTGGACTGGTGCGCATCACCGGACGAATCAAGGATCTGATCATTCGCGGCGGCGAGAACATTTCACCGAAGGAAATCGAGGACTGTCTTCGCGAGCATCCCGGCGTGGCCGATGCGTATGTGTACGGACTGCCCGATGACTTCTTCGGAGAGGTCGTCGCCGCGGCCGTTCGCCTCCGGCATCCGCTGCCGGTGCTGGAGGACGGCAACATCGACGCGAACAGCACGTCAGGCACGGAGGGGCTCGTGCTCTGGTGCGCCGAGCGTCTCGCACGTTTCAAGGTGCCGAAGCACATCCGCTTCGTGTCCGAGTTCCCGATGACCGCTTCGGGAAAAATCCAGAAGTTCAAGCTGCGCGACGAGCACCAGGCGGCGTTGAAGTGCCAGTAACCGTCGGCTCGCGGATCGGGTCGTTCGAGGTGACGGCGCCGCTCGGGGCCGGTGGCATGGGCGAGGTCTATCGCGCCAGGGACGCGAAACTGAATCGCGACGTGGCCCTGAAGATCCTGCCCCAGATCTTCGCATTCGACTCCGATCGGCTTGCCCGGTTCACCCGCGAGGCCCACGTGCTGGCCTCCCTGAATCACCCCAACATCGCCGCGATCTACGGATTGGAAGAGGCGCACGGCATTCGCGCCCTGGTTTTGGAACTCGTCGAAGGCCCGACGCTTGCGGAGCGCATCGACAAGGGACCGATTCCGCTCGAAGACACTTTGGCGATCGCCGGGCAGCTTGTCGACGCGCTCGCTGCCGCGCACGAGCAGGGCATCGTTCATCGCGACCTCAAGCCGGCCAACGTGAAGCTGAGGCCCGACGGTTCGGTGAAGGTGCTCGATTTCGGGCTGGCCAAGCTCACCAGCGCAGGCGACGGCGCACCTGACGACCCGATTCGAGCCGCCCATTCACCAACCGTGACGTCCCCCGCGATGACCCAGGCTGGCGTGATTCTCGGCACCGCCGCGTACATGAGCCCTGAACAGGCACGCGGCCGATCCGTCGGCAAGGGCGCGGACATCTGGGCGTTTGGCTGCGTGCTTTACGAGATGCTCACGGGTCGCCGGGTATTTGTCGGCGATGATACGACCGAGACGATCGCGGCGATCATTCGAGCGGATCCGGACTGGACGCGGCTGCCGGCCGATACGCCGGAGAGTGTACGCCGCCTGCTGCGCCGTTGCCTCGTCAAGGACCCTTACCTCAGGCTCGCCGACATTCGCGACGCACGCCTCGAGATCGACGACGCGCAGCGGCCGTCGCCGACCGAAGTGGCTGCATCCGATCGATCACGAACGCGCGAGCGGCTGCTCTGGTCAGCCGCGCTTGCAATGCTCGCGGCCCTTGCGGGAGGCACGTTGTGGCGTACTGCCTGGTTGCCTGCTCTCCCGTCCGCCGCCGAAATGCACGTCGAGATCACAACGCCTCCGACAACCGATCCCGCGTCGATGGCTATTTCGCCGGATGGGCAGAAACTGGTGTTCGTGGCCTCCGCGGATGGACGGCCTCAGTTGTGGCTCCGCTCGCTCGAATCCGGTGTGGCGAGAGCGTTGAGGGGCACCGATGGGGGCCATCTGCCGTTCTGGTCGCCGGACAGCCGGTCGCTGGGGTTCTTTGCCAGCGAGAAGCTCTTTCGGATCGATCTCGACGGCGGTCAGCCGAAGGTCCTGGCCGGGGCACCCGTTGGCACGGGCGGTACCTGGAACCGCGACGGTGTGATCCTGTTTGTACTGGTTGCTGACGCGCCGATTCGTCGGATATCGGCAGAGGGTGGCCAGGCGTCCGCACTGCCAGGGACGCCGGAGCGGCCGGGGACCGGCCAGCGGTTTCCGCAATTCCTGCCCGACGGCCGTCATTTTCTGTACTTCGTCGCCGAGTCCCGTGGTGTGTACCTGGGTCAGCTCGATGCACCCGAGCGTCGTCGACTGTTCGACGCCGATGCCGCGCCGGTGTTTGCGCCCCCCGGACAGGTGTTGTTCGTGCGTGAACGAACCTTGTTTGCTCAGCGGCTCGATCTCGAGCGACTGGAGCTGACCGGCGAGCCAGTGCCAGTGGCCAAGGGCATCACTCTTGATGCACGCGGAGTCGCCGCGCTTTCTGCGTCAAGCGTGGGCTCGATCGTCTATCGCACCGGGACCCTGGACCGTTTGCGGAGGTTCATCTGGTTCGATCGCGCCGGCAAGGAGCTCGGCACAGTCGGTGATCCTGATCCGACGAATCCGATGAACCCGTCGCTGTCCCCAGACAACACACGAATCGTGATGAGCCGATCGATCGATGGGAACACGGATCTCTGGGTCCTCGATCTCAAGCGGCCGGTGCTGACCCGTCTGACGTCCGATCCGTTGCCTGACATCAGCCCGGTGTGGTTGCCCGATGGAACGCGCGTGGGATATGGCAAGCCAATCAAGGACAAGGGCTTCACCGTGCACGTCACGCCGTCGAATGGAACCGGGCGAGAGGCGGTCATCGCCGACCGGGGTACCACTCAGGTGATTCCAGTCGACTGGTCCCGCGACGGCCGCTTCGTGCTCTGTCGAACGGGTGATCCAGACAAGGGGTGGAACCTCATCGCGCTGTCGGCCGACGGGAAGAACACGCCTGTTGCCGTGGCCCAGACGGACTTCGACGAGCGCGCGGGTCAGTTCTCGCCGGACAGCAGATGGGTGGCGTATGAGTCCACCGAATCGGGCCGCACCGATCTGTTCGTGCAGGCGTTTCCCGACGGTGGTGCGCGATTGCAGGTATCGAGCGGCGGCGGATCGCAACTACGCTGGCGGGGCGACGGCCGGGAAATCTTCTACATCGCACCCGACGGACGGTTGATGTCGGTATCGGTCACGCCGTCGGCGGATGGCCGGCGTCTCGAGTTGGGCACGCCCACCCCCTTGTTCATGACCCGCGTCGAGAGTTCGCCACCAGGCGGAACGCACCACACCTACGTGGTTACGGCGGATGGCCAGCGCTTCCTGATGAACACATTCGTCGAGCACTCGGATTCGCCGATCGCCCTGGTGCTGAACCGGAAGCAGCCCTAACGGCGGGTCCGTCGCACGCAGCACTCTACTATCGACGCGAGAGCCCTGCGAGCGACGAACCACGGACTACGGACTACGGACTACGGCGTGCCGTTCGGAGAACCGCGAAGCGGCGTCCGCAAGTAGGGGAACGTCGAGTCGAAGAACGAGGCGTCCACGAATGCACCATCCGTGAAGGGCAGCGTGCCGGACGGCGCATCGGCTGGTCCGCAGCCGAACGCTCCCGGGAACGCGTGGCACAACACACCCATGGCCACTCGCAGCTCTATATCCACCACATCGTCGCCCGGACGCCGCCCGTTGGGGAACCCCGCGTTGTCCCCACCGAGCGCGCCAAGACGACTCTGACTGCCAGGTGCGACCGGATCGATGCCCGTGTTCAGACGCAGCATCTCGGACGCCACCACCGTGCTCGGACGATTGAGACCCTGGATTCCCGTGAGGAACGCCGCGACGAGATCGGCCCGCGGGAAATTGTTCGGCGCGCGCACGCCAGCCCCGCCGAACAGGATTTCGAGCAACTCGGGCAGCGTCGGATTGGTCACGTATGTGGCCAGCGCGCTGTCCTGAGTCGGTTCGGCCGAGTTGAAGAGGTCCTTGTCCTTGAGACCGATGACCACTTCATTGACAAGTGGCATACCCAATCGTGAGACCTGAACCCCGCTGGCTGGCGGAGGTGTTGGCGATCCGTTGTTGCCGTTGCCATTTCCGCTGTTGATGATGCGCGCGAGCGGGTGACCGCTCGGCACCCAGCCGCTGCAGTTCTGCGTCGGCACCCACGTGATGACGGCGCTGTCCGCTGGTTTCGGCGCGCTTGGCTGACCGGCCGGGCACGCAGCGCCCTGCCCGTTACCATTCCCGTTGCCGTTGCCATTCCCGCTGCCGCTGGTGCCATTGCCCCGGGCTGCTGGATGATTGCTCGGCACCCACCCTGAGCAGCTCAGATCCGGAACCCAGGTCAGGCCGGGAACGTCGAGCGGCTTGGCCGCGGCGGGCTGCGGCTGGGCACGGTCCTGCACCGGCAGGCGGATTCCCCGGCGTGCTGCCGCCAGGCGTGACGCCGACATTGAGGCTCGCCGTCGTCCAGCCACCGATGATCGGCTGCGATTGCGACTGCACGAGGCACGCGATCGGCACCTCGAGCACGAACGACGTCACGTTCTCGTCGGCGAGGTCGTCGGCTTCCGCGTTCTCGGCGCCGAGCGGATTCGTCACGTTGACGAGATCGAACACTTCGCCGAGATTGACGACGAACGAATCCTTGCGCTGTCCGACGAACATGCGGCCATCCGCGCATCCGGGAATCGCGATGTTGTAGATGTGATCGTTCGCGTACGCGGTCGTACTGCGGGATCGACTTGTTACCGATGTAGTCGACCGGTTTGCGGAACGACGAGGATCCGTCGATGGCATTGGTGATCGCCTGTGAGACCCCACTGCGCCGAGCGCCGCGGATGATGTTCACCGTGAACGATTCCTCGCGATTGAGCGCCGCCGTGTCTCCGGCGGTCGGGCCAATCTGCCCGATGTTGATCAGCGCGACCGGTACCATCAGCCCTCCGACCGGCACGCTGAGATCCTTGACCGTGATCGAGGGACGGAACTGGAACGTGATGTCCTCGACCGCGTCAGCGTTGTTGTCGATGTGGATTTCGTAGACCGCGTCCGGGTCCAGCGAAAAGTAGTTCGGCCCGCCGTAGGGAGCCTGCAGGGGCATGTAGTTGGCGACCAGCGTCACGAAGCCGGTGCGGCCGGTTTCGTAACTGCGGAACATGTAGAAGTCCGTTCCGTCGAGCTTCGGTGTCTTCGTAATGCCTGGTGCTTCCCGATGGCTCGAACCCTGCCCGGCGACCCCGGCGGCCAGGACCAGCGCGGCAATGGCGCCTGTCCGTCGGCTCAATAGACTCATCTGCGACCTCCGTTTCCTTCTCCCCGCCGGCGTTGCTGCGAGCGAACCTCTGACGGATGCCGGGCGGTCGCTGGGTACTACGGACAGTCAGCTGGATCGGATGGCCCTGCCCTGAGCGTGTCGAAGGGCCTGCCGAGCGTGTCGAAGAAACGGCCCTGCCCTCGACGGGGCGGCTGGTGTCGTCAGTAGGGCTGCTCAAGGAGGCGGAGACTCGAGGCTGTCGCGGGATATACCAGCGTTAGTCTCCGATCGCCTCAGGATTGGTCCGAAGATGCCTCGAAAAGCTTTCGATGTGAGATCGATTAGCGCCGCCAGTCCCGTCGATCTTCGTGTCGATCGCGGCGATTCTCGCGATGGTCGCGCCGATCCTCGCGTGCGTCCCGCAGATCCTCGCGACGGTCTCTGACATCCTCCAACCGATCGCGGCGGCCACCTGCGTGTTGTGCGTCGCGACGATCCTCACGCAGGTCGCGGCGGTCTTCCCGGCGGTCACGCCGGTTCTCATGCCTGTCGCGCCGGTCTTCTGCGCGATCGCGAATGTCCTCGAGCCGGTCGCGGCGCGGCGGCTGGGCCGCCGAGGCCGGACCCACGAACATGGGCAGCGACATCAACAGGGCGGTTGCACAGACCGTGATCGTGCGGCTTTTCATGACTTGTCCTCCGTCAGGCGCTTCGACCTATTTGACCGGTTGCCGCCGCCCGAGGTTTAAGGGGGACGAGCTGGAGCGGGAGAGCCGTCCCCCATTCCAGCGTCTTGTCACAACGCCGGCAGGCGCACCGGCGGGCAGACTATGCTGTGACCATGAACGACGTCTTGAGGGATCTCGTGTTCACGCTGCGCACGTGGCGGAAGGCGCCCGGCTTTGCGGTGGTCACCGTGCTGACGCTTGCGCTCGGGATCGGGCTGACGGTCACGATCTTCAGCGCCGTCAACGGCGTTCTGCTGCGGCCCCTGCCATACGCGCAACCCGAAAACCTTGCGAACATCTGGGTCGATCTGGGTGTCGGCAACCAGTCGCTGCCAGCGGTCTCACCGATGGACTTTCGCGACTACCAGCAGCGTGCCAAGACATTCGAAAGCTTCGCCGCGGCCTCCGGCGGCAACATCGTCGGCGCCGCGGGCGTCGTGACCGGTGGCGGCAGCGAGCCTGAGCGCGTGACGGTGTCGACCGTCACGGCCAATTTCTTTCCGTTGCTGGGCGTGCAACCGGTGCATGGCCGGCAGTTCGAGGCGAACGAAGAGGTGTTTCAGGGGCCGCCAGTCGTGATGCTCAGCTACCACTTGTGGCGCCGGCGATTCGGTGGCGACCCCAGTCTCGTCGGACGCACGATCGAGCTGGATGGCGTGCCGCACGCCGTCGTGGGCGTGATGCCGCAGGATTTCAGGCTGCTCCTGCCGGCAGAGGCTTTCCTCGTGCAGGACTCGGAGATCTGGAAGCCGCTGCAGTTCAACTACAAGCAGCCGCCGCCAAGGAACTTCACGTTCTTCACCGTGTTCGGCCGGCTGCGATCGGGCGTGACGTTCGAACAGGCGCAGGCCGAGATGACGTCGATCGCCGGGCAACTGCGCGCGGAACATCCCGAGCACGAGTCGTCCGACATGCGGATCCGCGTCGTGCCGTTACAGCATGACGTGGTCAAGGCTGCGAGACCGGCACTTCTCGCCCTGCTCGGCACGGTTGCCTTCGTGCTGCTGATTGCCTGTGCGAACGTCGCCCAGCTGTTGCTTGCGCGCGGACTCAGTCGTGAGCGTGAAGTCGCCGTCCGAACGGCGCTTGGTGCCAGCCGCTGGCGAATCATCCGCCAGCATGCGACCGAGAGTGTTCTGCTGGCGCTCGCCGGAAGCGTTGCCGGCCTGACGCTCGCGACGGCGTGTCTCGCGGCCTTGCGCGCCATGGCGCCGGCCAGCCTTCCACGCGTCGATGCCATTCACATCGACGGTGCGGTGCTGGCCTTCACTGCCGCGATCGGCGGGGTGACGGCCCTGCTCTTCGGCGTGGCGCCCGCAATCCACTGGAACCGGGTCAATCCAAGCCAGGCATTGAAGGCGACGTCATCGTCGGCCACAGCGGCGCAGGCAAGGGTGCGCAATCTGCTGGTGATCGCCGAGATCGCCCTGTCGGTCGTGCTCGTCGTTGGTGCCGGCTTGCTGATTCGCAGCTTCATCGGTCTGCAGCAGGTCCGGCCGGGGTTTCAACCGGAGCGGGTGCTGACGTTTCAACTGGCGTTGCCGCGCGGCGCCTATCCGAATCCGGACACGCGACGCCAGTTCATGCGCGTGCTCGAAGAACGCTTGCGTGGGCTGCCGGGCGTCGAGGCCGTGGGCTTCGTGTCGCAACTTCCGCTCACCGGCAGTGGACCGCTGTCCCCATACGCCTACGATGAGCGCACCGCCCGCAACTGGGAGAGCGCGACCGCGGACGGCCGCGGCGCGTCTCCTGACTATTTCCGCTCGATGGGTACGCGGCTCATGGCCGGGCGGTTCTTCACATGCGGACGATCGTCCTAACGTCATCATCATCGATGAAACGCTCGCGGCGCGTGCCTTTCCGGGCCGCAGCGCGGTCGGGCAGCAACTTCAGGTCGGCCCGACCGGCTCGCCGAACATGTACTCGGAAGTCGTCGGCGTCATCGAGCACATGCGCATCCTCGAGCTCGGACGCCCGGTGCGCGGCCTGATATTCCGGCCGCTCTTCGCGACGCCGACGGTGTCGGTCACGGTGCGCACGGAATTGGCTCCGGAATCGTTGATGACTCCGGTGCGCGACACCATGCGGTCGCTCGACCCGCAGTTGGCGCTCGACCGGCTTCAGCCGATGAGCGCCTACGTCGGCGACGCGCTCGCGCAGTCCCGATTCAGCCTGTTGCTCATGAGCCTCTTCGGCGGGTTGGCGGTCGTGCTGGCGGCGATCGGCATGTATGGCGTGATCAGCTACTCGATGACACAGCGCACGCGCGAAATCGGCATTCGGCTGGCGCTGGGAGAGCCGCCCTCACGCGTCAGGAACCTGATCATGCGTCAGGGGCTGGGACTGATCGGTCTGAGCCTGCTGATCGGGCTCCCGATCGCTGTCGTGGTGGCGTGGATGCTGCGCGACCTGCTGTATCAGGTCACGCCGACCGACGGTCCGACCTACGCCGTCGCCGGCATCGTGCTGACCGTCGTCGGCATTCTGTCCTGCTACCTGCCGGCGTATCGCGCGTCACGGATCGTGCCGGTGCTCGCCCTGCGCCGCGAGTAACGAACGTTCGACGCTACAATTGCCGTGTTGGACGACGCGACACGCCTGCGGCTTCTCGTATTCCTGCTTCGCCTTGCCGGCACGATCACCGTCATGGCTTTTCTGGCGATGTTCCTGCCCGTGGAGTGGATGGTCTCCACCCATCGATGGCTCGGGCTGGGCGAATTTCCCCGGATGCCGGTCGTCGACTATCTGGCACGGTCCGTCGCCGCGCTGTACGGTTTCCATGGCGCGCTGCTGCTGCTCATCTCCCGCGATCCAATCAAGCACCTGACGATCGTCCGATTCGTCGCGTGCATGAACGTCCTCTTCGGCCTGATGATCATCGCCATCGATGTGCACGCGGGGATGCCACTGCTGTGGACGCTCGTCGAGGGCCCGCCAATCATCGCGTTCGGGGTCGTGATTGCCTTACTGGGGTCAGGTCATGAAAAAACTGGAGAATCAAGACCTGACCCCAACTAGCGGCGCGCGGTCCAGCGGATGGCGCCGGTGAGCTGGCGTTGGAATCGCGGGTCGCGCCAGGTGTCGTCGAAATGGCCGAGGGCGTTGTAATACGCGCGGCCGTTGCCGACCGCGTGCGCCCACGCGAGCGGATAATCGCCGGTCGCGCCGACGGACGCGGCATCGAGTCGCAGAAGGACCTGGACGCGCGGGCGCGGGTTCTCGCGAAACGTGTAGAACTCCTCGAATGTCGAGTAGCGTTCGCCAAGACCTGACGCTGCCGGATGTGACTGATCTTCGATGACGACGGTCGCCTGCTGCGTCCAGGGATGTTCCTTGAAGTACGCGCCGACGATCGTTCCGTAGTCTGACCACTCGTACAGCGTATCGGTCGCGCTGTGCGCGCCGAGGAACCCGCCACCCCGATTGATGAAATCAAGAATCGCGGTCTTCTGACCGGCGGTGAATGGCAACTCGCCGGTCGTCAGCGCGAAGAACAGCACGTCGAAGTTGGCGAGATTGCTGGCGCTGATCGTGGCCAGATCCTCCGTCGCGGTTACTGTGAACTCACCGCTCGTGCTGGCAAGGGTCGACATCACCTGACGCGCGGTCTCGATCGACCCATGACGGAACCCCATCGTCGTCGTGATCATCAGGATACGAATCGGCGGTGTGGTGGGCGCTGGAGGAGACGGCGTGACCGGCGTTTGGGGCGCCTGGGATGAGCTTGACCCGCAGGCGCCCGCGATCGCGAGCGCGGCGGCGACCAGGAGCACGCGGCCAGGCTGCACACCTCATTATCCGTCCACGGTCTCGGGTCACGCCACCGCCGAACCACCAGACCTCTCCGCAGGCCGAGCTCGGAATCGACGCAGCTCGAGAGGTGCCTCGGCGCGAGGCTGGCAGATAATGCCCATCACGCGGTTGCCGTTGACGCCTGACAATTCGGTTCAACTCTTGCGAATTCTGTAACGGCCGGGTGCACACGTGTGAGCATTGGTCGCGGGAAGCGTGGCGACGAGACTGGCCAGAATCACGCAACAGCATGACGCGATGATCCACTCAGTTGGGCTTCTGACCGTGCTCGCCGGGATCGCGCTGGGCGCGCTGTCTCCCGAGCCGCAAGGACAGCCGCCCGTGACCCTGCGCGCCGCACTCGTTCGGTATGGTTTCGACACCGCCGTGGGCGCAGCTGACGCACCCAGGCTCGATGCGCCTTTGACGAGCTCAGAGTTCGGTGCCAGCCCCACGGCGTTTGCAGCCGCCTACTACTTCAGGGACGAGTTGCAGGGCGAGGGGTCTGGGGCGCCTGCACGTCAGCGTGTTCGACAGGCCGAGTGGCCGATGGAAGCATGCGCCGGCAGGTACGAAAGCCGGTGGGATCCGTGCTGGGTGTTCGGGTGAGCGCTCGCTACGTCCTCATCGAGGGTCACGCCAGCCCGTCCGCGGGCGTGGGATTACTCCTGAATCGCGCGAGTCTCAGGGTCGTGACTCGCTTGCCGGGATATGGACTGCGCCTGCTGCGCGGCGACACGATCCTGTACCACGCGAACATGGTTCACTTCGCTCCATTGCACCAGGAGCGTCTGATCGTGTTCGACCCGCAGACTCGGCGCGAGGTCGAGATCTTTCCGGGCAGGCAGGAGTCCGCAATCGCGGCCACCTATCGCCGCTCGATTCGAGCGACGTACGACAGCCTGCCGGCGGCCCAGAAGGCAACGTTCGAACAGTCCGCGTACGGTCCGGTCGACGACTTCGACCGCAGCATTTCCTTCCTCGCCGACCGGCCGACCGGCGATCGTCTGGCGTTCGTGGCGTCCTACGATTCCGATCGGCTGGACAAGAAAATTCCACGCGCGCAGGCCCTCGTCCAATGCGACCGCAAGGCACCGCTGGTGTGGTCCTGCAGCGAGCGTGACCTGGACGAAGCCGCCAGCGCCTACGCCTTCGAGCTCCGTCGGCAGCCGAACGGCTGGTTCGAGAACGCGGATATCGAACCGCTCATCAAGAGAGTTCTCGACCGCTAGTGGCCACTAGAGCTCGCGCAAACCCTTAGAGCGATCTACCTCGTTCGCTGCACTGGAATTTCGAGCACCTCGGCGGCCCGAAGCGTCAGCGCGTTGATTGCTGACGCTGCCTGCCGGCTGATTGTCTTTCCCTGTTGCGCGGCGATCTCGCTCAAGAAGGCACGCAAGTGCCTGGCAGCGTCATTGATCAGCTGACGCTGATAGGCCGCGCCGGCGCTGAGGAGCTTCGAGTGAAGGCTCTGGAGTACGCGCGCGTTCGACACTTCTGGATAGATGATCAGGTCGATGCCGCGCAGCAGATCCGGACAGGACGTGCACGGGTCGGGTGGACAGAGCTTGCAGACTTGTACTTCATCGGACGGCGGCGGCTCGATTGGGGGAATCGGGCACGACAACGACGTGTCCAGGCTACCGATTCCCTGAGTCGCCAGAGCGAACGGGCTCGCTGTGCCTTTGGCAAAGCCCTCCGCATAGGCAAGCGGGACCGCCGCTTCGCCGCGCGCCGTGAAGTAATCGAAGAACGCCAGTTGGCGATTGGTCAGAAACCCCGTACGCGTCACGATGATGGTCGCCATGCGAAAGTTCTTTGGCGACGTGGCCGAGGTGGGCGAACGCAGTCCGTGAGCGGCGATCACGTCCACAATCGTCACCGGCGTTCCCGTGACCGTTGACGTCGCGATCAACGGTTGATCCGGAGGGTCGAGCACGACGTACGAGGGGACCGAGCGTGGACCCACGAATCCCATCAAGTACAGGTCCATTTGCGTATAGACACCGAGTGATGGCGCGGCCACGAGCTCATATTGGTTCGCCCCCAACGGTGTGAAGTCTGTACGGGAAGAAGCCGCCGGCTCCGGTCGCCGGAATGCTCAGCCCCATGAGTCCACGGGCGAGCTGAGATGGTGGCCAATGTGGTGCGCCTCCGGCCAACAGCGGCGGCCCGTCCAGGAAGTTGATCCACTGGTGGCCCAGCTCGTGCTGCGCCCCGGGCGACGCGAGATCGAAGAATTGGTCGAGCGGGAACCGCGTGATCCCGCGCAGCGCTCCTGCGCTGCCATATCCTGCGGTGTTGTCGATGATCGGCTGACCGATGCCGGAGACATCATTCTTCACCGCAAAATGGTCTCGGTTGGCCGTCAGATCGGGATGCAAATACACGACGTTGGCGAAGTCATAGCTGTCGCCGAACACTTCGTAGAACCGGTTGAGCACGGTTTGCTCGTCAGTGTAGAGCGTTTCCCAGAGTCCGGCCGGGTCGTCCGCCGGCACCTGCAGATTGACGACGTGTGGCGCGCAGCGCATGTCGGACGCCGATGGCAGCACCGCGACGTCCGCGACCGACGCATCGTCGACGTTGACGAAGAAGTTCGCGGAGGAGACGTCGGCTGGCGTGGCGCCAGTCACCTTGATGGATCCGACGAAGTTCCGATTCACATCGTCTGGCTGGTAGTCGAAGAGCAGTTGCGCCGACGTGAGCACGACCGAGAATGTCTGCGAGTCGATTGCCACGAAAGGAACCGTCCCCCCAGCCGCCAGGTCGATCGCGACGCTCGTGGCCGGAAGGTCGGTACGAACCGTGACCACGGCGCCAGAGGAACTGCCGCTGGGAATGACCGCTGGCTCCACCGTTTTCGACTTGATCGTTGGAGCGGCCGACGCCGGGGACGGGAAGGATGCGAGGGAGCCGACAGCCAGGATCGACACGGCCGCTGCACGGACGACCGCTGCTCCTGAAAGACGCAGGCTGTCCATGGGAACCTCCAGTCTCGCCGGTCGCCGATTCTAGGCGATTTCGTCCCGGCTGTCGTGGTCCCGTATGATCTCGACGATGGCCCTGTCGATCCACACGGAGAACCTGTCGCGCGAGTATGGTGGCCGTTGGGCTCTCACCGGCCTCAACCTTCAGGTCCAACCGGGAGAGATCCTGGGGTTCCTCGGACCGAACGCCGCCGGCAAGTCCACGACGGTGAAGATCCTCGTGGGCATGCTCAAGCCGTCTGCCGGGACGGCCAGAGTCGCGGGCTTCGATGTGGAGCGCGAACCGCTCGAAGTCAAGCGCCGGATCGGCTACGTCCCTGAAACTGCCGCGCTGTACGAGACGCTGACCGCTCGTGAATATCTCGCACTGGTGGCCTCGCTGCATCACCAGCCACGTGCGGGCGCGCAGCCGCGCATCGACGAATTGCTCGAGCGCTTCGACCTCTCACATGCCCGGGACCAGCGGCTCAGCGAGTTCTCCAAGGGGATGAAGCAGAAAGTGCTGATTACGGCCGCGCTCATGCACGGACCGGAGATTGTGTTTCTCGACGAGCCATTGACCGGCCTCGATGCGAACGCCGCGCTGGTCGTCAAAGAGCTGATCCGCAGCCTCGCCGCGCAAGGCCGCACGATTTTTTTCTGTTCGCACGTGCTCGAGGTCGTGGAACGGGTGTGCACGCGGATCGTGATCATCGATCGCGGCCGCGCCATCGCTGACGGAACGGCGGCAGACATCGCCGCGCAGACCGGCACCGCGTCTCTCGAAGCCGCATTCGTATCGTTGACCGGACAGCGGGACGCGGCTCAGGTCACCCAGGATCTGATCAACGCGTTGAGCCGCTGATGGCCGGCCGCATCCTGACCTGGCTCGGGATCGATCGCATTCAGTGGCAGGCGCTCGTCGTCGCCTACCTGCGCATGGACGGGCGGCGAGCCGGCGGGGCGGCACGGCCCGGCGAAAAAGCCGGCCGTCATGTGTTTTCCGCCTACAGCGGCCTGATCCTGATGACGTCGATCAGCGGCGTCTTCCTCGGCATCGCCGCCTTCGTGCTCGAGGATCTTCTGACCGTGTCGGTGGTCCTGACGACATATGCGGCGATGAACACGTCGCTGTTGCTGCTGGTGGATTTCACCGGGCTCGTCGTGTCGCCGGACGACTATCGCATACTCGCCAGCCGTCCCGTCGATTCGCGAACGTACCTGGCCGCGCGGCTGACGTCGGTCATCGTCTACGTGGCGGTGATTGCCGGGGTGATGGCCTTTCCCCCCGCGCTCGTCATTGGCGTTTGGCACGGCGTTGGCGTTCTCGGCTTCCTGGCGGCGCTGCTCGCGACGCTCCTGTGCTGCATCTGTGCCGCGGTGATCGTCATCGTCGCCTACGCGAAGCTCGTCTCAATCGTCCATCCCGGCCGGCTGTCGCGGGCCCTCAGCTACCTTCAGCTCACCGCGTCCACCACGTTCATCGCCGGTTACTATCTGGTCGCGCAAGTGTCGCAGTCGGCGAATCTTCGCCACCTGTCTGTCCGTCACTTCCGATGGCTTTGGTCGTTCCCGACCACCTGGTTCGCGTCGCTGGTGCCGGTGGCTGGAGGTCTCGCCGGCACGGCAGAATGGGCAGGCTCGGCCGCCGCGATCGTGTGCGTCGCCTGTTGTGTGCCCCTCGCCGCAGGCCGCTTGTCGCTCGACTATGCGGAGCGGCTGTCGGAGATTTCGGCGGCGTCCGAACCGCCCGCCCGCCGGCGCCGGCTGCTCCCGGGCTTTCGGACGGCCGAAGCGTTTGCCGTTGCCACACTGGTCCGCGCCCAATTCCGGTACGATCCCCGCTTTCGGCTGGCGATCCTCGGCGTGCTTCCGATCACCGCTGTTCTACCTGATGCTGGGCATCAACAACGGCTCGATGACCGATCCATTCGTGTCGCGATGGAGCAGCTTCGGATCGCCGATGTACTTTGCCGTGGCGTTCCTGCCGATGACGCTGCACGGGTCGCTGCTCTACAGCGACAGCTGGCGCTCGGCGTGGATCTTTTTCGCGACCCCTGCCGATCCTGCCAAGCTGATCATCTCGGCCAAGAACTTCGTCGCGATTTTCTTTCTCGGCAGCTACCTCGTCCTGCTCGCGATTGTGTGGAGCTTCTACTTCGATCGCGTCTGGCATGCGTTCGTGCATGCGGCGTTCGTCGGAGTGCTGGCGCACTTCCTCCTGCAGGGTGCCGTGATCCTGCATCCCGCCCTGCCGTTTGCGACGGAACCTCGGAAGGCAGAACGGTCGTCCCAGGTGATGGGCCTGTTCTTCCTGGCGTCGATCGCCAGCGGCATCGCCCCGATCCTGCTGGGTCTGTTTTATCGCAGCCTGCTGGCGATCGTGATTCTGGCGGTAGCGCTCGCGGCGATCACTGTCGGCCTGGAACGCGTGCTGCGCCGGCGTGCGCGCGCGGCGGTGCTGGCGATGGAGTTCCGCAGCTAACTCCCTGGTTTCGCCCGTTTCAGTTCCAGCTGGATCGCGGCGTCGAAGCCGGCCGCGGGGATTGCACCATCGATGCGCCGGCCGTTGATGAAGAACGTTGGTGTCGACTGGACTGCCAGCTGCGCGCCGAGCCGCGCGTCGGCTTTGACCTCTTCGAGAACGGCCGGGTACTGCGCGTCGAAATCAGGGACGCCGCCGATCGTCGATGCCGCCTTGCGGACCTGGTCTGGTGTCAGGAACGGCGGTCCCTGGTTGGCAAACAACCACGCCTCGAGCTTTTCTGACGTGCCTTTCCTGTTCGCCATGATGACCGCAGCGGCCGCTTCGCAGGCCGCCAGGTGACCGACGTTCTTCGTGTTGCACTCCAGCTCCAGCGGAAAATGCTTCACCACATACTTGACGTCGCCACTCGCGATGTACTTGGCGAGTACACCCTGGAACTCGTAGTAGGTTCGCCGGCAGGGTGGGCACTGGTAGTCGTTGAATTTCACGACCAGCACTTTCGCGCCGCCCTTGTCGATCGGCACGTTGACGACCGGCTGCAGGTCGTACCACTTCTCGAACTGGGCGCGCTGCAGGTCGGTCAGCGGTTGATATTGAGCCTGGCTCGTTGCTGCATGCGTGGCGGTGTCCACCGGGAACAGCGCGATGGCCATGAGACCGCCACCGAGCAGCGCCGCAACGATCAGCAGTGCCGCGGGCCGCCTGACCAGCAGTCCGGCGTCCCGAACCCCGCGGTCCAGGAGCGTGCCGAGCGGAACCGTCAAGCCCCTGTAAGAAAAAACAACCAGTCCGATGACGGCGACGTAGGCGATCGCACACAGGATGCACAGCGCCTTGAGTTGAAAGAACGACGCCCAGGCCAGATAACCTGCGAACACGAGCCCGACGACAGACATCGCGAACACGTAGCCGGTGACGTTCTCGCCCGCGATGCCGACCGCTTCAGCCGCGCGTACCTTCTTTCCAGCCGGGATCACGCGCGGCGCGGGCGCGAACGCCACCATCAACAGGACGGCCATGAAGAAGATCACACCAAGGACCGCGACCGGCGCGCCGAGGAAGCTGCCGTACTTGCTGAGATATGCCTGCGTGCAGCTCACCGACGCGCTGACATCGCAAAAGCTCGTGTAGGTCGGATCGGTGAGCAGCGTGTAGTGAACGAACGTCGAAATGAGGGATGCACCGAGGCCGAGCAGGGCAAAGGCCAGCAGCAGTTTGCGGGTACGGGCAGTCATGCAGTCGTGTGGGCCTCGCTGGCATTCTGTATCCGTTCGGCCGACCTGCGCAAGGACGGGACAGCGGTCAGAGCGAGCGCAGGAAAGCGATCAGCCGTTCGCGCTCGCGGCGGTGTCAGGCCGGCAAACCCGCGGCGGGCGAGGTCGGCCTCGTTCCGGTGACGCTCGATCGCCTCGGCAATCGTGGCCGCGCTGCCGTCGTGCAGCAAGGGCCGGCGCAGCCGCAGACCCCAGAGGGCCGGCGTGCGAATCTCCTGCGCCTGCGCCGCGCCCTGCACGATGCCGTCGCCGGTTCCGACGTCGTGCAGCAGCAGATCGGAGAACAGCGGCACCGGCCGCCGATCGAACAGGGGGTTGGTGCTCGGGCCGGTGGTCAGCGTCGGCACGTGACAGGAGGCGCAACCGATGGCCGAGAAGATGCGCTCGCCGTCGCGCGTGCTCTCGTCCGAGTGGCTGCGCGCAACGGGCGCGAGGAACTTCATGAACGACTCGAAATTGTCGATACCGCGCCGTCCCGTGGAACGCTCGCGGACGTCTTCCGGATCGGGCATCGGATCGCACCGCCGCATCTGATCCTCGGGCACAGCGAAGACCGACTCGCGCGGGAAACACGTCGTTGGTGATGCCCATCTCGTTGCGATACGCATCGGCACCGAATGTCAGCAGCGTCGCGTGCTGCGCCTTCCAGCCAAAGCGCCCGACTCGACGCTCACCGGTGGCCGTATCCGTGACCGTCGCCGCACGTCCGCTGACGCCGTCACGATTCCGGTCCTGCGGGTCCTCGAGAGTCAGAATCGCATCGTCCGGGATGGCTTCGACGAGCCCGGCGCCGAACAGCGGAATCGGCGCCCGCCGCGCGATCACGGTCGCGTCGTCAGGGATCAGCTGGCTGACAGCCGTGCGTCGGGACCGAGAAGAGGTGAATCAGCGTATCGCCGTCATCGTTCAATCCTCGGAACGTGCCGTCGGCGTTCGCGATATCCCGCCCGCGTTTCGAGGATGATGCCGGCTCCGCCAATGGCCGGCACGTTGTGACACACTGCGCAGCTCGTTCCGTTGAACGCCGGCCCGAGCCCTTCTTCAGCGGTTTCGACCTCGGTGAAGTCGTCGAGCCCGAGACGGAACTCGGTGAACTCCCGCGGGGTGATTCCGGGCAGCGGATCGCCCGGCTGACCGGTGGGCGCCTGACCGATCAACGGGCCGTGGCTCGCCACGCTCGAGATCCAGACCAGGAACGCCACGCCAAGCGCCGTCCGTTTCATCGCCCGGATTCCTTCCCGCGGCTCGCGCCCGTGCTGGTGCGCTCGCGGACCACCAGCTCGCCTCGCATGAAGTTGTGACCGGCGCCGCACATCCGGCTGCACTCGAACACGTAGCGTCCGGGCGTGTCGAACTTGATCGGGACGACGATGTCGCCCTTGCCGCGCTTGGGGATGGTGACGTTGGTTTCGGTCCCGATGATCCGGAACCCGTGCGAGGTGTCGTCGCTCTTGATGCGGATCTCGACCTCCTCGCCTGGATCGATCTCGATCCGCGACGGCGTGAACGAGAAGCGCTCCGCTGTCACCCGGATGACGCGTTTCTCCTGTCCGTCAAAGGCGATGCCCGGCAATGCCATCGTCAGCAGCTGTACGAGCGCCCACCGCGCCTTCATGGATCTCTCCAGTCATGCGCATGTGTCGCATCGCCTGCGCGCCCGAGCTTTGCGGGCGTGCTCGAGCCCCGAGCCCCGAGTCCCGACCACCTCAGAACCACCAGCCGAGACCGACGTTGAAGCTGTCTGGCGCCTTGATGAGTCCGCTCTGGTTGCGCAGCCACACGTAGTCGATCTTCACGGCGACGTCGGGATCGGGTAGTACGTCGCGCCGAGCACCCAGGCGTCGCGATCGAATTCCTTCAGCGGCACAAAGCCGTCGGGCATTCGGTACTGCGTGTCGAAGTTCTCGTAACGCAGGAAGGCGACGAGGTCGCGCGGCGAGCCCGCGTCCCAGACGCGATATCCCGCTTCGCCGTAGAACCCTCTCAGTCGCCGCGCGATGTTGGGCGAGACGCCGGTCAGGCGTTCGATCGCGTCGTTGAATTGTCCCGCGTCACTGATGCCGACGTCGGCAAACTGTCCGCGCAGCTCGAGGCGGCCGCGCTGATAGCGCGCGTCGGCTTCCGCGACCCAGACGGTGGTGTCGAGCCGCGGAGCAGAGAAGCTCGAGTCGCCCGTCCAGTATCCGGCGCCCAGCGTCAGGTCGGGAATCGCCACGTATTCGGCGCGACCGGTGAACGCGAAGTTGCGCACGTTGGCTTCGGAGCCCTTCTGCCGTCCGCCCCTGATGCCTTCGTCCGCGCTGAACTCCAGCGCGTCCAGCGGCGCCGTGGCGAACGCGCGGTAGCGAAGCCCCCGGCCGACCTCGCCATGAACCCCGACGCCCACGTCGAACCACGTCGTCGGGATGATCACCGTGTCGACGAACGGCCGCTCGACACCGTTGAAGACCGGTGGCTCGTGCCGCTCGTTGATGATGCCGAGCGGCATCAGCAACATCCCCGCGCGCACGTTCAGCGAACGCGACAGTAGAAAGTCGACGTACGCCTGCTCGAGCTCCAGCTCGCCCTTCTCCTCGAGTCCCTCGACCACCGCGTGTTCGAGCTCCAGCTCGCCGACGAACCTGATCCGCGAAGAAAAGCTGTGATTGAACAGGAGTACGAAGCGGTGGAAGTCGAGCACGCCGTTCTGGCCTTCCTCCTTGTTGAAGTGGAAGTCCATGTAGCCCGAGATCGGGCCTGTCTTCGACTCCGAGGATTCCGACGGCTTGTGCGGGCTGGGCTCGTTTGTCCGGCCGCTGGCAGGGCTGCGCAGACGGTGAAGGCGGCGCAGGCGAGAATTCCCGCGAGTTTTCGCGCTAGTTCCATTTGGCCAAACTTAAATTTTGAAGAGTCAAAAACGAAGGCAGTGTATATCTCGACCGTTCGGGCCCGTCAAGCCCTCCCGCTGGAGTTGTCAACGCGAAATAGAGATGTCCCCGCTGGATCGCACGAAGATCAGAGCATCGAGATATGACCCCGGGGCGGTTCGCCCCAGGACGGAGGCGGAGTCCTACAGGACGAAGTCGAACGTGGCGGCACGGCCGCCGGACACCTCGGTGACGGTCATCAGCAGTTCTGACGAGAAGATGCCGTCGCTCGCGTTCCGGGGTTCGTTCGGAAAGTACAGCTGCGTCGTGAGGACGGATTGCGTCGGCGCCTGAGCCTTGACGTGGATGTGCCGCGTGCGGCCAGGATAGAGTCCCGGCACGATCGTCTGCAACGTGTAGCGGCCCTCGGCGTCGGTGAACTGATGTCCGCGCAGGCGGAAGCCGGTGTTGTCGTAGTTGCCGCTGTCGTCTGCCTGCCAGAAATCAAGCTTCGCGGCGGCGATCGGCTGACAGGACGTCGAGAGCACCCGCCCGGTGATCGTCAGCAACGTGCCGCTCAGACCTGACTCGAGCAGCGACGAGCGCTGCGGCGAGCTGCTCTTGAAATACGGGCCCTCGGTCTGTGCCGGCGTTGGATCGTCGTCGCCGTCGTCACACGCCGGGGTCGGATCGAGTGAGGTCGGTGACGACGGGAGCGCGCTGCTCGCGATTGACGAACTGCCGCAGCCGATCAACGTCAGCGCCGGGAGCGTCAACATGGCGTGCATCAACTGCCGCCGCATGACGTCGATGTTCTTGTCGTCCTTCATTAGCTTCTGTCCTCCTGCAGCTATTGAACGATCTGCGCGTGGCACGGGGAGGGTAGAAGCGTGACAAGAGTGTGACGTGTCGCGCGGTGGCTAACGGCTTTCGCGAGTGGCGCCGGGAGCTGCGTGAACGGGGGCGAGCGCCGTGCCGAGGGTGACGACCACTTCATGCGTCTCGCCATCGTCATCGAGTGGGATCGCCATCGAATCGACCGCTACGCCGTCCACCTCTACCGCACTGACGCCGCGGCACCGTCGCTCCGGGTTCGTGACGGTGATTCGGTAGCGCGTGCGGTTGACCATCCACTCGATCGAGTAGGTTGGCCACATGGCCGGAATGCAGGGATCGAGCGTGAAGGTCGTGCCGTTTCGACGCAATCCGAGGATCGCTTCGATCGCCGCGTGGTACATCCACCCGGCCGAGCCGGTGTACCACGTCCAGCCCCCACGTCCGAGGTGCATAGGGTGGGCGTAGACGTCAGCCGCCACCGCGTACGGCTCCACGCGATATCGCTCGACGCTCTCTGGCGTACGCGCGTGATTGATCGGATTGATCATGTGGAACAGTTCCATCGCCTCGTCGCCGAGACCGAGGCGGGCGAGGGCGATGACCGCCCACAGTGCCGCGTGTGTGTATTGGCCGCCGTTCTCGCGAATGCCGGGCAGATAGCCCTTGATGTAGCCGGGATCGTGCGCGATTCGATCGAAGGGCGGTGTGAGTAGCAGGACGAGTTGCGCGTCGCGGCGCACGAGGTGTGCGCGCACCGCTTCCATGGCCCGTTCGGCACGCCGCGGCTGCGCGGTGTTGGCGAGGACCGCCCAGGACTGCGTCAGCGAATCGATGCGGCACTCGGCGTTCTGCGCCGATCCGAGCGGCGTCCCGTCGTCAAAGTACGCGCGGCGGTACCAGTCGCCGTCCCAGGCCAGCTCGAGCATCCCTGTCAGCCATCGTGCCTCGTTCCGATAGCGCTGGGACAGCTCGCCGCGATTGCGCTTGTCGCACAGCGCCGAGAAGTCGTTCAGCACCACGACGAGGAACCAGCCGAGCCACACGCTCTCGCCTCGTCCCTCGTGGCCGACGCGGTTCATGCCGTCGTTCCAGTCACCGGAGCCGATGAGCGGCAGGCCGTGCGCGCCGTATTTCATCGAACGGTCGATCGCCCGCACGCAATGATCGAAGATCGACGTGGCTTCGTTCGAGATCGATGGATGCTGATATGCCTCCGATTCGTTCGGCTCCAGAGGCGGAGCCTCGAGGAACGGCACGACCTCGTCGAGCACCGAGTCGTCGCCGGTGCGGCTGGCGTAGGCCGCCACTGCATAGGGTAACCAGAGCAGATCGTCCGAGCAGCGCGTTCTCGTCCCTCGCCCGCTCGGCGGATGCCACCAGTGTTGCACGTCACCCTCGACGAACTGTCTCGACGCCGCGCGTATCAGGTGCTCGCGGCACAGGTCCGGACGCGTGTAGATCATCGCGAGCACGTCCTGCAGTTGATCGCGGAAGCCGAACGCGCCGCCCGGCTGATACGGGCCGGTGCGTGCCCAGATGCGGCAGCTCAACGACTGATAGAGCAGCCAGCGGTTGACGATCAGGTCGAACGAGTCGTCTGGCGTGTGGACCTGGATCGCCCCAAGCGTGTCGTTCCAGAAGCGCTCGCTGTCGGCGCGTGCGAGGTCCACCTTTTCGATCGAGGTGTAGCGAGCGGCCAGTTCACTGGCGTGGGCAGCGTCGCGTCCCTCGCCGAGCACGAACGCGATTCGTCGAGATGGCGCCCGGTTCGAGCTGGACGGCGATCTGCAGCGCGGCGCAGGGATCGAGACCGGCGCCGATGCGGCCGCTCAGGCGCTCGGAGAACAATGCAGCCGGTCTGCTCAACGAGCGATTGCGCCCGACGAACTCACCACGATCGCACGTGCGCGCGACCGCTGCTTCCGTCGCATGCCAGAGGGCGACGCGTTCGCTGAACTCCGTGTTGTATCTGTTGGTGCGCGAGAATCGCGCCGGTCGGTTGATCGAGCTCGGTGACGACAAACCGCCGCTCTCCCAATCGCGGCGGCCCGAGGCACCACTCGACGTACCCGAACACACTGAGACGGCGGGCGATCCTCGAGGTGTTCGTCAGTGTCAGTACCGACAGCTTCACCGGATCGTCGGCGGCGACGAACACTTCGAGCTCCTGCTCGAGGCCCGCGACCGCATGGCGGTATCTCGACACGCCGGTGCCGTGACGAACGACCCATCGTCCCGAATCGGCCGTTCGCGGCAGTGGTGCAGGCGTCGCGCCCCACGCGGCCCCGGAATCATCGTCACGAATGAAGATTGCCTCGCCGGTCGGATCCATGACGGGGTCGTTGGCGAACGGCGTCAGGCGGTTCTCGCGGCTGTTGACCGCCCACGTAAACGACGCTCCCGAGGAGCTCACCATCGTGCCGAATTCGGCGTTGGCCAGCACGTTTGACCAGGGGAGCGGGGTTTCTCGCTCCCCCTCGAGCACGACGACGTATTCGCGGCCGTCCGGCGAGAAGCCGCCGATCCCGTTGTCCAGCACGACGGGTGGAATCTGCGTGGGCGTGGCGGCAGGCTCGGGTCGGAGCGGCTGTGCGTCCGGCGTAACGTCATGCTCGTCGTACAACCAGGGAGACGAACGATCGAGTTGGCGCTCGAGATCGCCGAGATCTCCGCGCAACACGACGCGCGCGACTGCAGACAACAGCCAACGGTCGGCTTCGGCCATGCCTTCGGAGCGCAACAGGAACGTTCCACCGGGCTTGTTTCGCCACCCGGCCCACCGGGGCTCCTGCACCAGGCTGGTCAGGTAACTCTGAACCTCGTCGAGGTACTCGGCGGGGTGTTCGTTCAGGATGACGACGTCTGCCCGCAGGTCCTTGAGCCGCCAGTATTCCTGAGCGTGAAGGACCTGGCGCACGAGGGACAAGCCGCTCGTCTCGGTGACACGCACCAGCACGATTGGCAGATCTCCGGAGATGCTGTATCCCCAGAGGTTCGCCTGCCCGAACGCGTTCTGCGCAATATCCCGCGGGCTGATACAGGACGCATCGGCTCCGAACACGCGCGACGCCAGACGGTCATACAGGATGGCGTGGTCGTCGCTCAGGCCGAGATGCATCAGCGTGATGTGCGCATGCGTGAATGCCATCGAAAACACGCGCGCGGCGGCGGTGCCATCGCGGTACTTGCGCATGAGTGCCAGCGCCGTGTCGCGATCGCGGGCGATGCCCGTGGCGAACGTCACGCGGACGAACGCCCCTGGCGGCATGCGAACGCGCTCGCGAAGCGCCGCCACGGGATCGAGCACCGCGCCCGTCGTGCCGGACAGCGCGCGGCCGTCGAGTGCGAGCGGGTTCTGAAGCGTTCGCCCGCGGCCGACGAAGCGCGCACGATCCGTCTCCCACTCGACCGCGCCGCCGAGGCGTCGGTCGACACCGACGACGTGATACGCCCAGGTCTGCGCTTCGTCGGACGCGCGCGGACGCCGGCTGAAGAGCAGCCCCGCGCTCGGCGCGTCGTATTCCGTTTCGATGAACAGCTTGCCGAAGGCCGGGTGCGCCAAGTCGTCTTCCGGCCGGCCAAGGACGATTTCCGCGTAACTCGTGACCTCGATCTCTCTGGCGCGGTCGCTCCGGTTGGTGACCGACAGCCGCCGGACCTCCACGTCGTCCTCGGGCGACACGGCAATCTGGAGCTGCGTCTCGAAGTCGCCGTCACGCCGACGATACGTGACCTTGTCCAGCTCCAGCGTCGCTTCGAACTCGTCGGGCTCACTGCAAATCGGCAGATACGTCGGTGACCAGACCTGGCCCGATCGCGGATCCCGCAGGTAGATATATTGCGCGCCAGCGTCGGAGGTGCGATCTTCCCGCTGCCGCGTGACCGCTAATTCTCGCCACGAGCTGAAGCCGCCACCCGCATGCGTCAACGCGGCTGTGTAGCGCCCGTTCGACAAAAAGTGCGAGTGCGGGCTCGCGGTATGCGGCGAGCTGAACCTCCTCGATGCCAGCACCGGGATCGATGGCGGCAGCGTCTTCCCCTCGGACGGTCTCGGCTCGGACAGAATCGCTTCGCGCGGCACACGTTCCTGCAGCAGCAGTTCGGTCGCCTGCACCCGAGGCTCGGTGTGGAACCGCGTGACGAAGACGTCCTCGCAGACGACGTTGGCGAGCGCCACCAGCGACATGCCCTGATGATGGGAGAAAAAGGCGCGCACGATCGCCGGGTGCGCGTCGCCGCTGGGCGCTTTCGCATCCGGCGCGATTTGCGTGCGTGGTCTGATAGTCGATCGCTTCGTAGAATCCGAACCGACCGTCGAGACCCTCACGCGCCAACCGGCGGAAGTTCGCAGCGGCCGCAGCAGGGTCGATGAGGCTGGCCAGCGCCGTCGCGTACGGAGCCACGACGAGGTCGTCGGACAGCCCGCGCTTGAGGCCGAGTCCAGGCACGCCAAACGCTCGATACTGATAGTTGCCGGCGCGATCGGTGAACGTATACGCGGCTTCCGAAATGCCCCAGGGGACTCCCTGTTTGTTTCCGTACTGAATCTGGCGACGAACGCATGCGCGGCAGCTCTGATCGAGCAGCGTTCCCGGAAAACCGCGCATCAACAAGCAGCGGCATCAGGTACTCGAACATCGTCCCGCCCCACGACATCAGCGTCGCCTGGCCATTGACGTTCGTGACGAGGCGCCCGAGATGGAACCAGTGATGCTGCGGGACGTCGCCTTTCGCGATGGCCACGAAACTCGCCAACCTCGCCTCCGAGGCGAGCAGGTCGTAGAAAGCGCCATCAGGGCCGCCAGGGCCGTCGGCGTCCGGAAGACGGTAACCGATGGTAAAAATGCGTCGCCGGCGGTCGTAGAGGAAATCGAAGCGCATGTCGTTCGCCAGGGCTAACGCCCGGCGAGCGATGGCGTCGAGCGTGTCCTGCGGCACTGACGGCGGCACCTTCAGCGCTGACACGTCTCGGCCACAGCGCGCGACCAGAAGCGGACGTCACTCGCGCTGCTGAACGTCTGGCCACCATCGTCGATCCCGTTCGACGCTTCCAGCAGGCTGCTGGCCAGCAGATCGAGCCGCGAATTGGTGTCCCCACGCAGGATGGCGCGCGCGCTTCCGTGACGATGTCACGCGCCAGCCGATTGACGGCGGTGATGGCCTGCCGGTTCGTCCCGTCGCTGGATGTGTCAGACGCTGACGTCAGGAGCAGGACTTCCGCGGTGTCAATCAATCCGGCGAGCTTGCGTCCCTGCGTCTGCGGGTTCGCGCCAACCGCGACGACGCCCTCGCGAGCGCGAGGAGTGCGGCCGCCAGATTGCCGCTGTCGACCGTCGAGACATAGCGCGGATGGAGCGGAGCGTGTGTTGCCGTGTCGTACCAGTTCAGGAAATGGCCGTTGTAGCGCTCCAGTCCCTCGAGCGTGGTCAGCGTGTCGTCGAGCCGCGTCGACCGTCTCGTCGGTTCCGATATAGCCGAGGTCGTGCGCGGCCATGCGTCGAGAGCAGGCTCATGCCGATGTTGGTCGGCGACGTTCGCCGAGCCAGCTTCGGTTCCTCGTCGTCTTCCTGGAAATTGTCAGGCGGGAGCCACCCCTCGTCTTGTGTGACGAAGGTCTCGAAGAACCGCCACGTCTTGCGTGCGGTCGTGCGCAGCACGGACCGCTCCCGATCGTTCAAGCGCGCGCTCACGCGGTCCGACGGGCAGGCTGAGCCAGTAGGCCACCGCCGGGGCAACGGCCCACAACAGCAGGAATGGCGCCGCCGGGAGCAGGCCGTGTCGGAACCAGATCGCGACGACGACCGCGACGGCGCCCGCGATCACCGGGCTGGCGATCATGTCGGTCACGAACTGCGTCAGTCCCTTTCGACCGACGAGGCCCGTGGCCTTGGCTGCGGCGGCAGCCGCCGTTTCCCACTCGAGGAGCCGCCGCTTGGTCACGCCGAGCCGGATCAGCGTCAAGCCGATCGCGTGCATCGTTTCCCAGGCGTGGTAAGCGAGGAACGTCAGGCTGAGGAGAACCTGCGCGAGCCCCGTCAGCGTGTCTTCACGCAGGTTACGAAGGAATACCGGTACCGACTGCGCTTTGCGCGGGCCGACGAGCACGCGCGCGAGGAGCGGCAGCAGCTGCGATGCGAGTGCGACGAGAACGGTCGCCGTCCAGAACCAGCTCTTGCCCGGCAGGAAGGTCCACCCGGCGACCAGCAACGCCAGCAGCATCGGCGTGACCAGGCTGCGGCGCAGATTGTCGAGAATCTTCCAGCGGCCGATGAGCGGAAGCGAGTTGCGTTTGATCCCCTGGCGAGAGGGGACGAACGGGAAGAGCCAGAACAGAATCTGCCAGTCGCCGCGAATCCAGCGGTGCTGACGCCGGGCGTGGGTCAGCACGCTCGACGGGTATTCGTCGACGAGCTCGAGATCGGATACCAGCGCGACGCGCGCGTGCAGCCCCTCGAAGAGGTCGTGCGAGAGGAGCGCATTCTCGGGAACGATGTCCGCCAGCGCCAACGTGAAGGCGTCGACGTCGATACAACCCCTTCCCGGTGAAGATGCCTTCGCCGAAGAGATCCTGGTAGGTATCAGAGACCGCGGTCGTGTAGGGGTCGACGCCCGTGTGGCCCGAGTAGACGCGCGCAAAGAGGGAACCGCCGGCGCTTGCAAATGTCACGCTGACGCGCGGCTGCAGAATGCCGTAGCCATCCGTGACACGACCGGCCTTTGGATCGAACGTCGGCCGGTTCAGCGGATGCGTGATGACGCCGATCAATTGGCGCGCGGCGTCACGCGGCAGGCGCGTATCGCTGTCGAGCGTGATGCAATACTGAACCGGCGGCTGGATCGCCAGGTTGCCGACCTGCACGACGAAGCTGGTATCGGTAGCGCCTCGGAGCAGGCGGTTGAACTCTTCGATCTTCCCCCGCTTGCGCTCCCATCCCATCCACAGGCTCTCCTGCTCGTTCCATTGACGAGCGCGATGGAAAAGGAAGAAGCGATCGGGCCCGCCCTCGGCGTGCCTGGCGTTCAGGGCTTCGATACCTTCGCGAGCGGCTGCCAGAATCTCGCCGTCGCGCGGGAGCGTTTCGCTCGCGGCGTCCCTGAAATCGCTCAGGATGGCGAACTGGATGTTCCGATCGACGTTGCCGAGCGCCTGCACCTCGACGTGGGAGAGCAGATCGTGCACTCGTTCGACGCTGTCGAGCATCGTGGGCACGATGACGACTGTCCGTGCGGACTCCGGGACGTGGTCCAGTTCCAGGCGGGGGAGCCGGCGCGGTGGGATCAGGTTGCTGATGATCCGCTGCAGGATCTGAATCGTCAGCTCGGTCGCTGGCACGACCGTGAGCAGCCCAACCCACACGAGCATCGCGCCGCGCCAACCGTGGAGCTGCGCATACGCGATCGCCCCTGAGACGAGAATGGCCGTGCCAACAGCGATGGTCCCGAGGTACCCAGGCGTGGCGCGCCGGAAAAACAACCGTCGAACCTGCTGCCGCAGGCCAGGTGACCAGCCGATACTTCGTTCGAATTGCCGACGGCCGCTGCCGATCAGGTAGTGGCCGACATGACCCTCGCGGGCGTCGGGCGCCTGCTCCGCCGCCTGCCGGGCGCGCTCGACGCTCTTCAGCGCCACGCGCACTTGTGCTTCGCCGGTTGGTTCCGCCTGTTCCTCCACCGCATGGCGATAGCGGTCTCTGCTGGGGAAATCCATCCGGCTGTAGATGCCGGCGGGATCGCGCTGCAGCACCTGCTCAACCAGGCTGACGCTCTCGAAGAACTCGCTCCAATCGAAGGTCGAGACCAGACGCAGGCTGCCAATCAGGTTGGACATGAAGGCCTGTTCGGCGGCCTGATGTCGTCCTTCCGACCGGATTGCGTCCTCGACGGTCTCGCCGATCGCTCCCAGCGCATCGTCGAGCTGGTTCCGGAGCTCGCCCGCCGTCGCGCCCCGCTCGCGCGAGCGCTGCAGCACGCGGATGACGAACGCCGGGTGCAACTCCTTTGGCCAGAGCCCGGGCGCCAGCGATCCGGAATCGAGCGAGCTGGCCAGGCGGTCGGCGTTTTGACGATGGGAGCGGCTGATGGCGAGAATGTCGGCGCGGGCCCGCAGGTGCTCGACCAGCGCAAGCTTGAGGGCGCTCGGCCAGGCCCACAATTCGCCGATGGTCAGCGGAGCGATCGACTGAAAGGCGGAGACGAACCGGTGCAGCCGTTGTGCGTCGAGATGTCCGGCACTTCGCCGGATCAGCTCGAGGGCCATCGCGAACACGCGCGCCTGGCCGGCAGACTCGTCGGCGGCGATCTTTGGCAGCTTCTTGTAGAAGGAGGGCGGCAGATCGTGATGAACGTCGCGGATCGCAGCGGAAATGATGTGGAAGTTGTCCAGCAGCCACTCGGCGGCGGGCGATGACGGTTCGCCGAGCCGTGCGTCCTCAGCCAGCGCCGTGTAGACCTGGCGCAGGACGCGGGCGTGAGCGTCAAGACGCCTCAGGTGCGTCCGACTGCCGCCACGCTGACGCCTCGCCAGCGTCAACAGTGCCGCGAGACGGCGCGCGCGCTCTTCGAGCGGCTCAATGCCCAGCAGTTCCAGGCTGGCAGCCGCTGACGCGCTTTCACCCTCGAATTGTTTCAACGCTTGACTCTCCATGGCACAGTGACTAATCAACTGTTGTGCCGGTGCGGGGGACGATGACGCAGCCATCTTTTCAGGACCTGTTCGACACAAGCCCGACGGTTCGATCGGCCGCTCCAGGGCGAGTGAATCTCATCGGCGATCATACCGACTACAACGGCGGGTTGGTACTCCCCGCGGCGATTCCGCAGTGCACGAAGGTTGAGCTGGCTCGCACAAATGGTCCGCGCGTCAGGGTGTGGAGCTCGAGCTTCCCAGACTCTGTCGCCGAATACACGATCGGTCAGGAACGTCCAGATCGATCGTGGGCCGACTTCGTCAAAGGCATGACCGTCGTCTTGCGAGACGCGGGGATCGCCGAAGGCTTCGTGCTGCGAATCGAGTCCGACGTCCCCGTCGGAGCGGGGCTCGCATCGAGCGCGGCCCTCGAGATCGCCGTGGGTCGGGCGTTGCGCGAGGCGTTCGGGTTGCCGCTCGTTGACGTCGCGCTGGCTGTCGCCGCGCGGCGCGCCGAGAACGAGTTCGTCGGCGCGCCCGTCGGGATTATGGATCAGATGGCGTGCAGCCTGGCGTCAGAGAATACGGCGCTGTTCCTGGATACGCGGTCGCTCGAGTTCGAGCGCATAGCCCTGCCGGACGATGCTGCGCTCGTCGTCATCGATTCGGGTCTGACGCATCGTCATGCCGACGGGGGGTACATCGAGCGTCGCCGCGAGTGCGAGGAGGCAGCTGCGAAGCTCGGGGTGCGCGAGCTGCGCGATCTGCCGGAGACTTTCAGCGCCGATGGGCGTTTATCGCCACTCCTCGTGCGGCGAGTCCGTCACGTCGTCTCCGAGAACGAGCGGGTTCGTCAGACCGTTGCGGCGCTTGGTGCCGGCGATCTCGAACGGGCGGGGCAGCTGTTCCTCGAGTCGCATCAGTCATTGCGCGACGACTTCGAGGTCTCGCTGCCGGATCTCGATCGCCTGGTGGATCTCGCGAGCCGTCAGCCAGCCGTGTTCGGCGCGCGCTTGACCGGCGGCGGATTCGGCGGCGCGGTCGTGGCGCTTGTGAGACGGGACGGTGCCGTTGCCGCTGGCGCCGCGATCGTCAGCGACTACATCGCCGCAACAGGGAAGGAAGGCGGCTGATCGTGCCGCTGGTCTGAGAGTCACCGCAACTGTCGCTTTACTTCGACAGCATGAACGCATGTTCCTGACCGTTGATCACACCAGTTCCCGAAATCTGTCCGTTTTCGCTGATGCCTCGAGCCTGATTCAACACCCAACCCGAGCCGGCCGGTATCAGGCTGTTGAGATCGGTCAGGACGCCTTTTTGATAGATGACCGCGCGCAACGTCCCCCCTGAATCAGCAGAGCCGACGACGTCGCCCTTGTTGTTGATCCGTACGCGAAAGCTTTGCCGTCCTCCGGACAGGACCCCGATGTCGACGAGCGTGCCGGACGTGTAGATGAATCCGTGAAACTCGCCGGTCGCTGTCTGGGCCTTGCCAACAATGTCACCGGCCTTGTTGATATCCATGGGCAGGCTCACACGGCCCCCGAGAGTTCCCAACTCAACTGCGGTGTCGCCCGTGACTATGAACGCGCGCCGGTCGGAATAGTCGACATGCGGATCCTGGCTGAAGGAGCCCGCTATCTGGCCCGACTCGTTGATGGCCGTGATCACGTCGGTCACTCCCCCGAAGGTTTCAAGCGCCTCGGAGCTGGCGCCGTTCCATTTGAACTTGCGATTGAGGGAGCTCTTGTGGGCCCCCGGTCGGTGCGCGTAGCCGACGATCTCACCGAGCGGGTTGATCGCGTGGGCCGCTGCATACGGCATCCGGTCGTCCTCCGTGTCCGGCGTGATGTCGAGCATGGATGCGCCGAAGCGCGACATGAACGCGCGGAACATCCCCGTCGCGTTCTCGGCACGACCGACAACCGTCCCAGAATCGTCGATTCGGTAGGCGTAGCTCGGTACCGTCCACCGAGTGTGCCGAGGTCGATGAGGGTCCCGGCGTTCCAGAGAAACGCGTGGGTTTCTCCATCCACGGTCTCGGAGTCACCTACCACCTGGCCTCGGTTGTTGATGCCGTATCCAGAGCTTCGGATCCCGCCGAGCGTCCCCAGGTCGGTGACCTCGTAGAGTTTCGGCTGGGCCGACAGCGTCATGTCCTGCATTTGCGGGCCGAAGCTGCAGAGTGCGAGACCCACAGCTGCGAGTTTGAGAGTGGCCCGGATTGTCATGGCCTGTGTTCCTCTGTTCGTTGACGACCACTACCTCGGTCGAACGCTCACCACGTTGGTGTACGCGGAGGTGCCGGCCGCGTTGTAGGCCCTCACGCGGTAATAGTAGAGCGTGTTGGAAACAAGATTGTCGTCCGTGTACGATTCAGCGTTTGGACCGCGTGTGTCGATCTCCGTGAACGTCGTGCCGTCGAGAGATCGTTGCGATCTGAACCCGCTTTCATTCGAGGCGTTGTCGGTCCAGTTCAGGCGAACTCGCCTTTTGCCGGAATTGTCTCCGGATAGTTGCGATGGGGCCGCCGGCGGTGTCTGCGGCGCTACGGTGATGCTGATTGCCGCAGACGTCGTCGTGGCGCCAGTGTTGTCGGTCGCGCGTGCTGTGAGGTTGTAAGAACCCACTGGCACACTCGTCCACGAGAAGCTGTAGGGCGCCGTGGTGTCCTCGCCCAGCTTCGTTGTGCCCTGGAAGAACTCCACGAGGCTCACCGTGCCATCCGTGTCACCGGCGGTGGCGGTCATCGCCACCGTCGCCGGCGCCGTGAACGTGGCGCCGTTGGCGGGTGCGGTCAGGTTGACCGTCGGCGGCATGTTCGCCGGCGGGATTCACCGTGATCGCGATCACCGGTGCTCGTCGTGGCACCGCCGGTATTGTCGGTCGCTTTCGCCGTCAGGTTGTACGAGCCTGCCGGGGCGTCGGTCCACGAGAAGCTGTAGGGCGCCGTGGCATCCTCGCCCAGCTTCGTTGTGCCCTGGAAGAACTCCACCAGGCTCACCGTGCCATCCGTGTCACCGGCAGTGGCGGTCATCGCCACCGTCGCCGGCGCCGTGAACGTGGCGCCGTTGGCCGGTGCCGTCAGGTTGACCGTCGGCGGCATGTTCGCCGGCGGGATTCACCGTGATCGCGATCACGGTGCTCGTCGTGGCGCCGCCTGACATTGTCGGTCGCCTTGGCCGTCGAGGTTGTACGAGCCGGCCGGGGACGTTGGTCCACGAGAAGCTGTAAGGGGCGGTGGTGTCCTGGCCCAGCTTCGTTGTGCCCTGGAAGAACTCCACGAGGCTCGCCGGTGCCATCCGTGTCACCGGCGGTGGCGGTCATCGCCACCGTCGCCGGCGCGGTGAACGTGGCGCCGTTGGCGGGTGCGCGTGCAGATTGACCGTGGGCGGCGTGTTCGCCGGCGGATCACCGTGATCGCGATCGCGGCGCTCGTCGTGTGTCACCGCCGACGTTGTCGGTGCGCTCTTCGCGGTCGAGGTATACGAACCCGCCGGGACGTTGGTCCAGTTGAAGCTGTAGGGCGCCGTGGCATCCTCGCCCAGCTTGGTCGTGCCCTGGAAGAACTCCACCAGGCTCACCGTGCCTCCCTCATCGATGGCATTGGCGGTGATCGGGACAGTCGCCGGTGCGGTGAACGTCGCGCCATTGGCCGGCGCGGTGAGAACGATCGACGGTAGGGTGTTGGGCGACGTGACCGTGATGTTCACGGCAGCCGACGCCGTGATGCTGCCGGCGTTGTCGGTTGCACGTGCCGTCAGGCTGTAGCTGCCGGCAGTCACGTTGGTCCAGTTGAAGCTGTAGGGCGCTGTCGTATCCTCACCCAGCTTGGTAGTCCCCTGGAAGAACTCCACCCGGCTGACCGTGCCATCCGAATCGGTCGCGTTTGCGGTGATCGTTATCGACGCTGGGGCGTTGAACGTCGCGCCATCAGCAGGACTCGTCAGCGCAACGGCAGGCGGCACGCCCGCACTGCCGAAGAAAAAGCCGTTGATGACGCCGTTCCAGCCGGCGAGGTGGGTCACCCGTATCGTCACCCGCCCGCTGACGTTCCAAATCAGGTACTGGCCGCCGTTGAACCCGGTGATCGTCCGGGTATCGAGCAGGGCACCCGTCGCCGAATCGAGGATGTCGATGCGCTGCGAACGCGTGTTGGTATCCCAGTCCAGACAATAGAGCGCGAGTTGGTGGGGCTGGGCGTCTGCAACGGTCAGCTGAAGGTCGAACGTCGTATTCGATATACCAGGTTGACGCGATCCGGCCGCTGCCGCTGGCCCTTTGCAACGCGCGGGTATCTGTCGTTGAATCCGCCCAGATGAAGCTGTCCTGACCAATGGGAACGATTTGGGCATACGCAGGGATGTTGAAGGAGTCCTCGATAACCGCATAGCCCTCCCCACCGTAGGTGCCGATCCAGTTGCCACGCGTCGTCGTATCAGTGCGGACGAACACGGCGCTATTGGTCCCGCTGGCTACGAGAATCTCTGTCGGAATCGAGATCCCCGGTGGTCCCGCGGTCATGGTCGCCCGTGCGCTCAGGCTGTAATTGCCGGCGGGCACATTCCCCCACGTAAGACTGTAGGGTGCGGTGAGGTCTTCACCCAGCTTGGTGATGCCCTGGAAGAATTCCACTTTGGTGACCGATCCTGTCGTGGCGGTGACCGTTGCGTTGAGCGGCACGATCGCCGGGGCCACGAAGGTCGCTCCGGCGGTCGGCGATGTCAGCGTGACCGCTGGTGGATCCGTGGGGGGACCAAAGAACAATGCCGCCGCCATGCCATCGGGTCCGACCAAAGGCTCTTTGGACACGTGAATCTGGACGTGGCCGGTGATCTCCCACACGTGATAGACGCCGCCGCCGAAGTTGGTCGTGATCCGGCTGTCGAGACGTGCATTGGTGAAGGGATCGATGACGTCGACGGTCTGCCGCCGTCCCTGGAAGTCGTAGTCCACCGCGTAGAGCGCGATCCAGTGCGGCTGGCCATCCGTCAATCGCACGTCGAATGTGAAGTCGGTTCCCGAGTACATCATCGAGGCGATGCGATCCGTGGTGTTTCCAGGCCGCTGAAGCGCGCGGACGTCCGTCGTTGACGATTCCCACGTGAATGTCTGCGCACCGGTCACGGTCACTTGCGCGTAGGCCGGATAACTCGGCGTCAGGTTGGCGATGAGGTAGCCGTCGCTGCCGTACCTGTACTTCCAGTTTCCCTGTGTCGTCGTATCGGACCTGACGAATGTCGCGTTACTTTTCAGAATGCTGCTGCTCGGCGTGGCGCTCGCCTCGTTGGAGCTTGGACTGTCGCCTGCGGCATTCGTGGCCCGGACCGTGTAGCAGTACGTCGTGCCATTCGATACCGTCGAGTCGAGATAGCCGGGCGACGGCACCGTCGCCAGCGGCGAGGCGAAGTTGTAGCTCGCCGACGTCGTGGACCGGAACACCTTGTAGGCGCTGGCGCCCGCCACGTTGTTCCAGGTCAACGACACCTGCGCGTTCGCCGCGGCGGCGGCAAGGCCCGCCGGCGCGCCGGGCGGCGTTCCGCTCGAGGGACCCACCCGAACGATCCTCGCCACGGACGGAACCCCGGTGCCGTTCACGATGAACAACATGTAGTAGCCGGGTGGACTGAGGTTCCCGTTGGCGGGCACGGTGACGTTCAAACCACCGGCGGCCTGCGAGAACTGCAAGCGGTTGATCCGCTGCTCGTGGCTGAAACCGTGAGTGACCGAAGACAACTTGATGAGATGAACTTTGGTAATAGACGTTGCGTTCGGGGTGGCGACAAAAACCTGCTGCCCGTGCATGACGGTCGTGGGCGCCGATGTGATGGTCGGCCGGGCGCCTTTGAAGAGGTACGGCGGCGAATAGACTTCGGCGTTCTCCTCGCCTTGTCCGCCTGACGAGAAGACGCGCCCGTCCGGCAGCAGAACCGCCGCCGAGTGATACATCCGCGGTCGTGTCGCGCTTGCAGCCGGGCTCCAGGTTTCCGTCGTCGGGTTCCAGATCTCGGAGGCGAACACAGGAGTATTCGGGTTCGCAAATCCAGGTCCGCTGCTGCCTCCGGTTGCGAGCACCGTTCCGTCTGCGAGAATCGTGGCGTTCATTTGCCGACGCGCGTTCGCCATGGGCTGCACGCTGCGCCAGCTCGGCGACGCGGCTTTCAAATCGATCACTTCTGCCGACGCCAGCGGCGGATCACCGCCGCCGAGGTAGAGCACCTTGCCTTCGTCATACAGCACGCTGGAGCCGTAATCGCGGAAAGCCGACGGGTTGGCGACGTCCACCCAGCTGCCATTGCCGCTGGTGTCGAGGTACATCGAGCGGCCATTCGGACCGGACATGAAAACGCGGCCGTTTGGCGCAACATGCATGTAGGGATAGAGACCGACTTCGAGTCTGGCGTTCAGAAGGCCACGCCACGCGCCCAGCGCCCGGTCCCACACCTGCGGCAGCGTGTTTTGTCCGACAACCAGGTCGAGGGCCCCCGACGTGGTCAGCACATCGCCATTGGCCAATGTCGTGTTGGTCGGATACCAGCGCCCGGCATTCATGTCCGGCAGGCGGGTCCATGTGCTCATGAATGGATCGAAGATGGCCGCGTGCGGTAGTCCGACCTCCGGCGCGACATCTCCGCCGGTGACGAGCAGGCGTCCATCGGGCAGAGATGAGTGACCGGAACAGAAGATATTGAATCCCGCCAGCGGCGCGAGCGTGATCGCTCCTGTCGCCGGATCCCAGAGACGGGCATCGTCACTGGTACGCCCAGAACAGGACTTTGCCCGTCGCGAGCAGATGAACGTGCACCGTCTCGATCGGCAGGGTCTGCACCGGCCCCCATTGCCCGACCGTGCTAGGAGTCTGGGCTTCGGGGACGGGCCCTAGAAAGATGATGAAGAGTGCAGCGGCGAGCGAGCATGACGTTAAACGCAGAGCTAGACGTGTAAAGTCGGCTCGTGCCCTGAGAGACAGACATTCGGACCGCATGCCTACCGCTCTTTCCTTGGGCTTAGCCGAGAAGGAACCAGGGGAAGGCCATTCGCCCGAGGGTTCGGCAACTCGCTAACCAGATTCGATGATGATGAGTGCCACACTATAGCACAACGGAATTCTGCGATCATATGCGCGAAACATCCATTTCATTTCACCTCGCACGACTGCGTAGGGGCTTGGGGAACGACTGGCGACTCATCATTTTTCGTTAATGGGTTTCTGACTGGTGCGGGACAGCCCGAACCCTTCGGTTTGCCTGCCGTGATATTCTACGTGCCAATATATGGTCACGGACAAGCTCGCGAGAGAGTTGAAACGCGGCAGCCTGGAGCTTCTCATCATGGCACTCCTCGATGAACGCGAACGCCACGGCTACGATCTTGCCCGCCTCATCGGCGAACGCTCCGACGGCGCGATCATTTTTCACGTCACGTCGCTTTACCCGACGCTCTATCGACTCGAGGAAAAAGATCTGATCGAGGGGCGCTGGGTCGAGAAGGCGGGTCAACGCCGGCGCCGCTACTACCGGTTGACGACGGACGGACGGAAAGTGCTTGCGAAGCAGCGCAGTGTGTGGCGGAGCTTTCTCGCGGGGCTCGATCGCGTTGCGGGCCTCAGCCAGGCATGATTTGGAAATCGGAAATCGGAAATCGGAAATCGGAGATTGGAAATCGTTGGTGCGCGATTGAAGCGGTCAGGCAGATCATGAATTGGAAAGATCACTTGATTGAGGCACTGGCACGCGCGGGACACGCGCCGGATCCGGACGTCGTCGACGAGCTCGCGCAGCATGCGTCGTTGTCCTACGAGCTGGCGCGCGCGGAGGGACACGCACCGGACGCCGCTCGCGCAGCGGTCCAGGCGCAGGTCGACGAGTGGATTGCCGACGGCGGGGCGTTGCGACGCCGGGTCAGGCGTCCGGCTGCGATCGAACCGCCTTCGACGCCGGCATCATCGTCTTCGGGCCTTGCGTCATCAGGATCTGCGTGGCTGGTCGGCATTGCGCATGACGTGCGCTATGCATTCAGGCTGATCCGTCGGCGTCCGGGCGCGACGGTGGTCACTGTGCTGACCATGGCGCTTGGTATCGGCGCGACGACGACGCTGTTCAGCATCGTCTCTGGCGTGCTGCTGAAGCCGCTGCCATGGGCGGACGGCGATCGTCTGATCTCGATTCGCGAGTCGCGCGAGGGGAGCACGCGCGGCGTGATGCCATTCATGACCAACGGCACCTACCTCGCGTGGCAGGGGCCGTCAGAGACGATTGACGGCCTGGCCGGATGGTCGAATAGTACGGTCACGATGACGGAGGCCGGCGAACCTCAGCGCGTGAGGATCGCGGCAGTCACCGCCAGCTTTTTTCCGCTGCTGCGTGCGACGACAGCGCTCGGCGCGCCCTTCACGGCCGCTGACGAGCCCGCCGCCAACCACGCTGTCCTTTCGGACGCGCTGTGGAAGCGCCAGTATGGCGGCCGTCCGGATGTTCTCGGGCGCGTCATCAAGTTCAATGGCACGTCCTACACGATCGTCGGCGTGATGGCCGACACGTTCTCGTTCCCCAACAGCGAGACGGTCGCGTGGGTGCCGTTCCACGTGCCGCCGGTCGTCGGCACCAATCCCCAGCAGCGATACATCTCGATGTTTTCCGGGATCGCCCGGCTCCGTCCGGGGGTGACCGCGGAACAAGCGGCCGCCGAGGGGACGGCGCGCGGACGTCAGGCGCCCGATGGCGGGCTGACGGCAGTTGCCGTGTTCGGAAGCCGCGGTCCCGTGATCGTGACGGCCACGCGTCTGCTCGACTCGATGACGTCGGAGGTTCGTCCCGCGCTGATGGTGTTTCTCGCGGCGGTCGGCCTGCTGCTCGCCACCGCGACCGCGAACGTCGCCAGCGTTCAACTCGCCCGCGCCATATCGCGTCGTCGAGAACTGGCGATCCGCGCAGCGATAGGCGCTGGCAGCGGTCGTATCGGGCGACAACTGCTGGTGGAGAGCGTGGTCACGGGGCTGATTGGGTGCGCCGGCGGGCTGATGCTGGCGGCCTGGCTTCAGACCCTGATGCCGTCGGTGCTGCCGGCCGATTTTCCACGCCTCGACACCATCACGATCGATCCCCTGGTGGTGGCGTTCGCCGTAGGCATCAGCATCCTGGCGAGCCTTCTGTTCGGCTGCCTGCCGGCGCTCCAGGCCCGACGCCTGAATCTCGTCATCTCGATTGCGGAGGACGGCTCGGCACCGGTGGGAGGCGGCCGCAGCCGGATCGCTCGCGCGCGGGCGCTCATCATGGCCGCACAGGTCGCCATTGCGGCAGTGCTTCTCGTCGGCGCGTCACTGCTCATCCGGAGCTTCAACGCGCTGATCGCGGTCGATCGCGGATTCGACGTGCACAACGTACTGACCGCGCGCCTGCCCATGCCTTCGGCGTTGTTCACCGACCAGCGCCGCGCGCAGGTGCTTGACGGAGTGCTCACCAGATTGAGCAGCCTGCCTGGGATCGTGCACGCGGGTTCCACGACCGTCCTGCCGCTGACGGGCACCGACGCGATGCTCGGCTTCGCACTTCCGCCGCCCCCGAACAGCGGACAGCAACCGATTTCGGTCCGCGCCGGCCTGCGCAAGGTCAGCACCGACTACTTCAGAGCGCTGGGTGTTCGGGTCATCGAGGGTCGAGGGTTCGAAGCCACCGACACACGCGCGTCGCTGCCGGTGGTCGTCATCAATCGCGAGTTTGCGCGACAGTATCTGAACAACACGGGGCTGGGACGCGTGCTTCCGGCCGCCCTCGAAGAGGATCGTCCCGAGTGGCATGTGGTGGGCGTCGTCGAAAACATCCTGCCGCGGGATCTCACCGACAGCGTTCAGCCAGAGGTATTTGTCGCGTCGTCTCAGCTCACCACCGGTGTCTCGGGTGTCGACCCCACGATCGTCGTTCGCACGGTGCGCGACCCTGTGGCGCTGCGTGTCGGTCCTGCGCGAGGTTGTCCGCGAGCAGGATCCGAATGTCGCGCTCGACTCGGTCATGACGATGGAGGCGCGGCTGCTGCAGAATCTGGCGCGTCCGCGACTGTTTGCGGTCGTGCTAGCCGGCTTTGCGTTCTTTGCGCTGGCGATTGCGGCAGTCGGGCTCTTCGGTGTGCTGTCGTACAGCGTGGCCCAGCGCGCCCGCGAGATTGGTGTCCGCTCCGCACTCGGCGCGCAGCGCCGCGACATCGTGGCGCTCGTGCTGAAGCAGGGAGTTGTCGTGACCGTCGGCGGCCTGGTCGTCGGCATGGCTGCGGCGTTCGTGCTCGCGCAGTCACTCTCGCGGCTGCTTTACGGCGTCTCTGCCGCTGATCCGGTCAGCTTCATCATGGTGCCGGCGATCCTCTTTGTGTTCGCGAGCGTTGCGTGCATAGTTCCGGCCCGGCGGGCTGCTTCAGTCGATCCCCTGCAGGTGCTCAGGCGTTGAGCTTCGCGCGACGTCTAAAGAAGAGGCTGCCTCCGCGCACGGATCCTGGCGGAGGCGGCAAGGCCAAAGGCCGTCGCGCGAAGCGCGTTAAGCGCATGGGGTTGGGGCCCTATGCGCACAAAGAGAAGAGGTTGAAAGGGTTGAGTTATCTGTACCCCGACAGGGACATCCCGCCAGTGGACCCGTCGGTTGCAGGTTGCCCTGTTCCCACAAACGACGGATAATACGCGAGATAGACGTAAGGCCCGTTTCGGGTGTCGTGCGCGGCCGCCGGGCGCGCATCTTGCGTGATACCTCTGGCGATGTCTTTTATCCGTTCCCGTCTCTCGTCGGTCAGGAACCCCTTCGTCGTTTTTCGGGGCCAGCCTCGAGCCCTCGTCACCACGGTCGCTCTACTCGCGGTGCTTTGCTTCATGGCCGCTGGCTGGCTGACGTGGTTCAGTTATGACATCACTGCCGGGCTCCCCGATCGCGCAGCGATTCGCGGGATCGGGGACATGTCGCAGTCGACCACGATCTACGACGCCAGCGATCGCCCGGTCTTCACGATTTTCAAGGAACAACGGATAGAGGTACCGCTGGAGAAGGTGTCGCGAAACCTGATCGCGGCAGTCGTTTCCGTGGAAGATCAGCGTTTCTTCGATCACAGCGGTGTCGATGCGATCCGCGTTGGAGCGGCGGTGCTTCGCAACGTGCAGGCGGGGAGGCGCGCGGAAGGCGGCAGCACGATCACGCAGCAGCTGGCCCGTCAGAGCTTTCTCAGCCGCGACAAGACCTATCGCCGCAAGCTGAAGGAAGTCATTCTCGCAACCTATATCGAGAGTCTGTATTCAAAACAGGAAATCCTCGAGCTGTACCTGAACAAGGTCTATCTCGGCGACGGTCTCTACGGCGTCGAAGCGGCGGCGCGCGGGTACTTCGGCAAGAGCGCCAGCGAGCTCGCCGTGGACGAAGCGGCCCTTCTGGCCGGCCTGATTCAATCGCCATCGAGCTACGCGCCGACGGTGAACCTCGATCGCGCGGTGAGCCGGCGCAACGTCGTGCTGCAGACGATGGTGTCGTCGGGTGCGATCGACCAGGCAACCGCCGATCGCGCAAAGAAAGCGCCCGTTACGCTGGCCAACGCGCTCGAGATCAAAGAAACGTTCGGCCTGTACTTCAAGGAGCAGGTCCGCCGGGAGCTGGTGGACCGGTTCGGCTGGCAGCGCGTCTACCAGGGCGGCCTTCGCGTGCACACCACGATGAACGCCGAGATGCAGCAGGCGGCCGAGTCCATCCTGGCCGAGGGTCTCGCGGATATCGAGAAGCGACGTGGTTACAAGTACCCGGCGAGGGGCCCGCTTGTCGCCGTGGCCGAGGGCGTGGCTCCGGACTACCTGCAGGGCGCGATGGTGGCGATGGACCCCGCCACGGGACAAGTGCTGGCGATGGTGGGCGGCCGCAATTTCGCCGAGAGCGGCTTCAATCGCGCCGTTCAGGCAAAGCGTCAGTCTGGATCGGCATTCAAGCCGTTCGTCTATGCCACCGCGATCGAGAAGGGGTATTCGCCCGCGTCGGTGATCACGGGGTTGAACGAGCCGATTCCCACGCTGCAGGGCGCGTGGCTGCCCGAAGACGAGCATTCGGATGCTGATTCGATGACGCTCCGTGCGGCGCTCAAGACTTCCAGCAACCGCGCGGCAGTGCAACTGCTGACATCCGTCGGCATTCCCGAGGCCGTCGGGCTACGCGCAGAAGTTGAACGTCGGCACGCCACCGAGCGTTCCGTCGCTGGCGCTTGGCGCCAGTGACGTCACGCTGGTTTCACTCACGGCCGCTTATGGGGCGTTTGCCAATCACGGAGCCGTTCGCAAGCCGATCCTGATTCGCCGCGTCGAAGACAACGAGGGCACGGTTCTCTACAGCGACGAGGGCGCCTCGCAGCAGGCGGTCAGCGATGCGACCGGCGTACTTGATGGCCAGCATGCTGTCGGACGTCATCAATTCGGGCACTGCCTACCGCGCGCGGCAGATGGGCTTCACGCTGCCGGCCGCCGGGAAGACCGGAACGACCAACGACTACGTCGACGCCTGGTTCGTCGGTTTTACGACGAAGATCGTCACAGGTGTGTGGGTCGGGTTCGATCAGCCCAAGAAGATCATCGACAACGGCTACGCCGGCGAGCTCGCCGTTCCCATCTGGGCCTCGTTCATGAAACGGGCGACGAAAGGCGCCAAGCCCGAATGGTTCGAGCGTCCGGCGAACGTCGTCGGCGTCAACGTCTGTCGCGTGTCGGGAAAGCTGCCCAGCCAGGGTTGCGAGAGCGTGCTGGTCGCGGCCAACACCGGTCAGCTCGAAAAACGCTCGATGGTGTACACCGACTTCTTCGTGAAGGGGACACAGCCAACCGACATGTGTCCCGTTACATCTGTCGCCCTCGTTCATCGATCGCCTTGCCGGGATTTTCGGCAAGGACTCCGGTGTTCCGGTGTCGGTCGACGCCAGCGGCATTCCGTCGCAAGGTGCCGTCAGCACGTCAGGCGCCCCGGTTCCGTCGCCGTCCATCGAGAACAAGGAAGATCCCAAGAAGTCCGAAGAGAAGGACGATAAGGTCGAGGACGGCAAGAAGAAGCGCGGCTTCTGGGGCCGGCTCTTCGGCGCGCGACGACGACAAGAAGAAGAAGGAAGAAGAGCAGAAGAAGAAGGAAGAGGAGCAACGGAAGAGAAACGAGCGAAAGCCCGGAGGCCGTTACTGACGGCCATGCCGCTTGGAGAGATCGTCGGGCACGCTCATCTCCTCGAGCTCCTGGCCGCCGCGGCCACTCGCCAGTCGCTGCCACCCAGCCTGATATTCGCGGGGCCCGACGGCGTCGGAAAGCGGATGGCCGCCGTCGCGCTCGCGCAGTTGCTCAACTGCCTGAAGCCGACCGCGACCGACGCCTGCGGCACCTGCCCGGCGTGCAAGCGGATCGCGCGCGGCGTGCACGCCGACGTTCTGATGATCGAGCCTGGCGAAACGGGCAGCATCAAAATCGACCAGGTGCGTGACGCGATCGAACGGGCAGCCTATCGTCCGTTCGAGGGCCGCCGGCGCGTCGTGATCGTGGACGAGGCGGACGCCATGGTGATCGAGGCGCAGAATGCGCTGCTGAAGACCCTCGAAGAGCCGCCCGCCTCCTCGATGTTCATCCTGGTGACCTCCCGTCCCGATCTGCTGCTGCCCACAGTCCTGTCACGATGTCAGCGGCTGCGCTTCGGCAGGCTGTCGCCCGGCGACATCGCTGCCGTGCTCATGCGATCGCATGGTTACGAGGCGGCGGATGCGCACGCGTCGGCGTCAGCGTCGGATGGCAGTATTGGCGCCGCGCTCGAGGGCAGCTCGGAGGGTTTCGTCGACGCTCGGGATGCCGCCATGCAGCTTCTGCAGACCGTGTCGTCGTCCACCGATCCGAGACGGCGGCTCGACGGTGCGAGAACGCTGGCTGGTGGCGGTCGATCGGGGGTGGATCGTGATGAGCTGGCACGCCGCCTGCGCGCGCTTGCCACCATGCTTCGTGACATCGTCCTGTTGAAGGCTCCAGGAGATGATCGCTGGCTCGCCAATGGCGATCTGAAGCCGGTCTTCAAGAAACTGCTCCACGCGTTCGACGCCGAGCGCGCGCTGCGCGGGTTTGCCGCCGTAGACAAGGCGCTGGATGCCCTCGACCGCAATGCCAGCCCCAAGATCGTTGCCGATTGGATTGCCTTTCAATTGTAGTAGGGTAGGGTCCGGCTAAGGGCTCGAGCCGGATGCCACGACATGGTCCGGCTGAAGCCGGACGCTACATGTCCGGCTGAAGCCGGACACTACATTTTGCGGCGTGGCGGCAGCCAGCCATTCATCGATAGAGAGGCGTCATGAGCACCGTGCATCAGCGCCCGTTCGTCAGCGTGAAGTTCAGTCCCGTCGGCAGGGTGTTCAATTTCCTGCTGCCCGACCTCGTCATAGATTCTCCCGACGCCCAGTCCGCTCGTCCGGAGCCGCCGCTTTCTGCAGGCGAGAAAGTCGTGGTCCAGACAGGCGAGGGGACCGCGGTGGGGACGGTCACTCGCCAGTTGCCGGTGGCGTCGGAGCGGAAACGCCCCGCCGACGACTCGCCTGCGCGAGTCATCCGGCGCGCGTCGCACGACGACATCGTCACCCGGCTGAAGCATGAGCAACGCGAGCGTGAAGCGCATCGCATCTGCCTGTTGAAGATTCGTGAGCGCGGGCTGCCGATGAAGCTCACGCGCGTCGAACAGATTTTCGACGGCTCACGCCTCATCTTCTACTACACCGCGGAAGGGCGTGTGGATTTCCGCGAGCTCGTCCGTGACCTGGCTGCGCATTTCAGAACGCGGATCGAGATGCGGCAGATCGGCGTCAGGGACGAAGCGCGCATGCTGGGCGGCTATGGATCCTGCGGGCGTCCGCTATGCTGCACGACGTGGCTCCAGACGTTCGAGCCGGTGTCGATCAAGATGGCCAAGCTGCAGAATCTCAGCCTCAACCCATCCAAGCTCTCGGGCATGTGTGGACGGCTGAAGTGCTGCCTCCGATACGAGCTTCCCAACGGCAAGGGAGTCACGCACGGCGGCTGCGCCGATGAGGGCGGCTGTGGCAGCTGCAGCAACCCGACCGGCCCGGGCGGGGGTTGCGGATCCTGTTCGAGCGGCGGTTGCGGCCGGCATCGATGACGATGCGACCCAGGGTCGGGATTACCGTTGGTGACCCTGCGGGCATCGGACCGGAGATCGCGACAAAGGCGGCGCAGGATCCGCGTGTCACGGCTGCCTGCGAGCCCATTCTCTACGGACCTCACTCGCGCGATGAGCTCGCGGCGTTTGCGCGCGGTCGCATCTCGCCGGAAGCGGGTCGCGCCGCTTACAACGCGATCGAATCAGCCGTCGGCGATGCGCTGAGCGGGCGGATTCACGCGATCGCCACCGCGCCAATCAATAAGGAAGCATTCTCCGTCGCCGGCCTTTCCTGGCCGGGTCACACCGAGTTGCTGGCGCACCTGACCGGTGCACCCCGCGTCGCGATGATGTTCCACGCCGAAAAGCTGCGCGTCGTGCTTGCAACGATCCACGTGCCGCTCGCGCGCGTCCCAGAGCTCCTGACCCGGGACCGGGTGGAGAGCACCATCGATCTCACCTGGCAGGCGCTGCCGCGTTTCGGGATCGACGCCCCGCGTCTTGCGGTCGCCGGGCTGAACCCGCACGCCGGGGAGCACGGCCTGATGGGGCACGAAGACCAGGACGTGATTGCGCCAGCCGTCCAGTCGTGCCGCGCGCGCGGCATCCGCGTGGACGGTCCCATTCCAGGCGATACCGTGTTCGTGCGCGCCGTGCGTGGCGAGTTCGATGCGGTGATCGCGTGCTATCACGACCAGGGACTGATTCCGGTCAAGCTGATCGCCTTCGGTCAGGCGGTGAACGTCACGCTGGGGCTGCCGATCATCCGAACGTCAGTCGATCACGGCACCGCCTTCGACATCGCCGGGCAAGGGATCGCCGATCCGTCGAGCATGATCGAAGCCGTGCTGCTGGCGGCACGGCTGGCTGCCGGAGCAGGACAGCGCTCGTGACCCGCGCGCGTGTGGTCGAGGCGTTCGAGAACGGTTTTCTCAGCCACGCCGGAACCGGCCGGCTGTCGCCTGCGACGATGGCGTTCGGCCTCATCGTGGCCGGATACTTCGTCCTCGGCCTCATCGTCCTGGCTCCCGAGGGCGTGTACTCCGGCGACATCGGCGTCAAGTACGTCCAGGCGCGCGCGCTGGCTGATCAACGGTTCACCAGCCTGAACATTCCGTATCCAGGCGAATTCCTGGATCCTGCGCGGAAGTTCTTCCCGATCGTGCCGCCGTTCGTCATGTATACCGGCGGCGAAACCCAGGCCATCTTTCCGCCGACCTCGGCAATGCTGCAGGCAGTCGCCGCGGAGATTGCCGGCATCCGCGGTTTCGTGGCGGTGTCGCTTTGATCGCGGGTGCGTTCGTGCTGCTACGGCGCCTGGCGGCTCGTGCCCGGCGAGCTCGGGTTGGCGCTGCTCGTGACGCTCGGCATCGGCAGTCCGCTCTGGTTCTACGCCGTCAGCGGCTGGGAGCACGCGCCCGCCATAGCCTTCGGCACACTTGCCTTCGCTGTCGCGGTTCGCTGGAAGCACCGGTTCGCTGCCATCGCGTCCGGTTTCCTGCTGGGCGCGGGCGCAACGTTGCGCGACGAGGTGCTGTTGCTCGCGCCAGGCCTGCTGCTCGTGTCTCTGGTTGCGCGAACGCGCCTCGCGACCGATCGTGGCGATCGCCATCGCCACGGCAAGCATGCTCGCGCCCCTGGCCCTTGCCGCAGCCATCGAGGTCTGGTGGTTCGAGCGTCCGGCCGCCGCACATCTCCGCCACGCCGTGCACATCCTTCAGGTGGCGACCGGACGTGACCCACGAACCCAATCCTGACGTGCCGGCACTCGAGCCCTTCACCCTTCGCGATCGCTACGAAACCCTCGTCAATTACTGGATCGCTGGATCCGGATCGAATCGCACCATCGCCGGGTTTGCGATCGCCCTGGCGATTGGCGTGCTGATGCGATTCGCGTTCGGCACGTCGCTCGGCCTGCTCGCCGTCGTCCTCGGCATCGCGGCCATCGCGGTGACGGATGTCGTGGAGGTCGTCGCGGCACCGAAATGGCCGGCCGGATTCGTGCGCGTTGCCCCGTACATCGTGCTCGCGCTCTTCCCCGCGCCGCGGTCGGGTTCGCGCTACGGATGGTTGCCATCGGCGCTTGCCTGCACGGCCGTCGCCTATCTCGTCGTGGCATTCATCGGGACCGATACCAACGGCGGCAAGTCGCTCGGTCCGAGACTGCTCATGCCGCTGTTGCCATTGCTGACCGTGGCGGCGGTGATGCGCATTGCCGAATATTTTCACGGCGCTCGCCTGGACCGCGCTGTCGCGATGGCCGGAAGCGCGCTGATCCTCTGTGCCGTCCTGATCCACACGCTCGGCACGCTGCCGGCCTACTACGTTCGCAACCAGCAGGACGCACGAGCCGTGCTCGTGGCTGCCGCAGCACCCGAACGCATCATCGTGGCGGACGATCCATTCACGGCGCAGTTGCTGTTTCCGCTCTATTACCGGAAGATCATCCTGCTTGCGCAGACAGTCGAGGCTGGCGAGCAGATCGGTCAGATGTTGACCGATCATCAGGTGATTACCGCGCTCGTCGTGTCACGGGCGCCTGGCCCGCTGACCCTTTCACCCTTGCGCTTCGAGAGCTCGGAACTCGCCGGCCGGATGACGATTCAGCGGTGGAGGAAGCGATACTGAAGATCATCGGAAATCGAATCGGACATCGGACATCGGACATCGGACATCGGACATCGGAAATCGGACATCGGACATCGGATGGCGGTCGGGTTTGAGAGGCTGGGGATCTTCCCACGAGAATGAAGACCGAACGCGAACAAGCGCAGAAGAGCATCGCCGAGAATCGGAAGGCGTTTCACGACTACCACATCGAGGAAACGTTCGAGGCCGGGATTGCGCTGCTCGGGACCGAGGTCAAATCGATCCGCGAGGGCAACGTGAACCTTCGCGACAGCTTCGCACGCGTCGAGAATGCCGAAGTGTGGATTTACAACGTTCACATCAACCCGTACAGCCATCGTGGCTACTCCGATCACGAGCCTACCCGCCGCCGCAAGCTGCTGTTGCACCGTCGGGAGATCCGCAAGCTGATTGGCAAGACCGTCGAACGCGGTATGACGCTGGTTCCGACGCGAATGTATTTCAAGAACGGTCACGTGAAAGTGGCGATCAGCCTCGCCCGGGGGAAGAAGGCCCACGACAAGCGCGAGACGATCAAACGCCGGGACGCCGAGCGTGAAACGCGTGCTGCCGTCAAGGAACGCCGGCAACGCTGATCGCTCACGGGACGCGAATCTCACGCAGATCTCAAGACGGGACGCGGATCTCACGGATCTCAAAGACGGGACGCGGATCTCACGGATCTCAAAGACGGGACGCGGATCTCACGGATCTCAAACGGGACCGGTTCAGACGACGGATCTCACGGATCTCAAAGACGGGACGCGGATCTCACGCGATCTCAAAGATGGGACGCAGATCTTACCAATCTCAAAGGCGCGACGCAGATCTCGACAGATCATGAGATCCGTCAGTGATCCGCGTTCCGTTGAAGATCAAATTGGCGGGATTCGCGTCCCGTGTGATCCGCGTCCCGTGCGATCAGCGGTGTGGTAGATTGGAACGCCTATGAAGGGAAATCGGGCGGTCCTCACCGCGGTCGTGATCGTCGGCGTCGTGCTCCTCGGCTGGTGGCTGTTCAGCCGTGGTGGCAACGTGGCGCGGATTGATCTGCTGACGACGTTCGACTCGGCACGGAAGCAACCGGATGCGAGCCTGTTCTCGATCGCTGACGTGACGCTGGCCGGCGAAACCAAGAAGGCGATCGCCATCGCGCCTTCCGCTGGAACCCGCCTCACCTGGAAAGTCCGGGTGCCGGACGACGGGTGGTTGTGGGTGTCGCTGGGAATGAAGCCGGAATCGTGGCAGCTCGAAGGCGACGGCGTGCTGTTCATGGTGGGTATCTCGGATGGCCGCGCTTTCGATCAGCTGTTCACTCAGCACGTCAACCCATTTGCGAACTCGACCGATCGGCGGTGGATCCCGGTCAAGGTGGACTTGTCCGCATACGGCGGCGAAGAAGTGGACCTGATCTTCAATGTCACGGGCAAGCCCGCCGAGCGGCAGCGGCGACATGCGCAACGACCAGGCAGTCTGGGGCGCCCCGGAAATCGTGGTGCGATGAGCCCTTCGACCAGGACCACGGTTCCTCTCCTCGATCTTCAGGCGCAGTACCGTCCCCTCCGCGACGAGATTCTCACAGCGATCGCCAGGGTCTGCGACAGCCAGCGCTTCATCATGGGTCCGGAGGTCGACGCGCTCGAGCGCGAGCTCGCCGAGTACCTCGAGGTGGGAGAGGCCGTCGCCGTGTCGTCGGGCACGGATGCGCTGCTGGCGGCGATGATGGCGCTCGGCATCGGACCGGGCGACGAGGTGATCACCAGTACCTACTCGTTCTTCGCCACTGCAGGTTGCGTCGCCAGGCTGGGCGCGACGCCGAAACTCGTGGACATCGATCCCCTCACGTACAACCTCGACGTGGCCGCGGTTGGTGCCGCGCTGTCGTCCCGGACGAAGGCGATCGTTCCGGTGCACTTGTACGGTCTCTGCGCGGACATGGACCCGCTCATGGATTACGCCAGGCGCCACGGCGTCGCCGTGATCGAGGACGCCTGCCAGGCGATCGGCGCGCGGTACCGCGGGCGTCAGGCCGGCAGCATGGCCACCGCCGGGTGCTTCTCCTTCTTTCCGAGCAAGAACCTTGGTGCGTTTGGTGACGCCGGGCTGGTGACGACCAACGATGCGCAGCTGGCGCGCGAGGTCAGGTTGCTCCGCAACCACGGCGCCGAGCCGAAGTACTTTCACCACCGCATCGGCGGCAACTTTCGCCTCGACGCGTTGCAGGCGGCTGTTCTTCGCGTCAAGCTGCCGCACCTCGCGCGGTGGACCGAACTGCGTCGCGCCAACGCGGTGCGCTACGGAACGTTCTTCGAACAGGCGGGGCTCACGGGGCGCGTCACGTTGCCGGTCGAGCCGGATGGCTACCATCACATCTTCAATCAGTACGTGATCCGCGTCCCCGATCGGGATCGCGTTCGGGCCTACCTCACGGACCATGGAATCGGAACCGAGGTCTACTATCCGGTGCCTTTCCACCTTCAGGAATGCTTCGCGGGCCTCGGACATGCGCGCGGCGATTTTCTGCAGGCAGAGGCTGCGGCGGATTCCACGTTGGCGGTGCCGATCTACGGAGAGCTCACCGCGGACCAGCAGGATCTGGTCGTTCGGACGATAGCCGACGCGCTAAACTAAGAGGCCGCTAAGATGACACGGCCTGTCAATTCCCAACTTCCAACTCCCAATTCCCAAAAGACTCTAAGCCGATCGACTCTGAGCTCTTTGGAGTTGGGAGTTGGAAGTTGAGAGTTGTCTTCCACTGATGCGAGTCCTCGTCACGGGCGCGAGGGGCCGGCTGGGTTCGGCGATCGTGCGAGAGTTTTCGCGTGACGCCGATGTGCGGCCGCTCGATCGTCAGTCGCTCGACATCACCGACTGTTCCGCCGTCGCTCGCACAGTCGAGCAGATTCACCCCGACGTCATCATCAATTGTGCGGCCTTCAACGACGTCGACGGCGCTCAGGATCGCGTGGTCGAGGCGCTCGGTGTGAACGCGCTCGCCGTTCTGGCCCTTTCCCAGGCGGCACAGGGCATTGGCGGTCGCCTGATTCACTACAGCACTGACTTCGTGTTCGACGGCGAGGCGGGCACGCCGTATACGGAAGCCGATTTGCCCAGTCCCCGCAGCTCGTACGGGCTGTCGAAGCTGCTCGGCGAGTGGTTCGCGCTGGAAGGCGTGCGGCCGTACGTGCTGAGAGTGGAAAGCCTGTTCGGCCACGCCGCGGAGCGGCGCGGCAGCATCGATGCGATTCTGTCGAATGTCCGGCAGGGTCTGGAGGTGCCGGTGTTCGTCGATCGCACGGTGTCGCCGAGCTACACGGTGGACGTTGCAAGGGCGACGCGCGCGCTCATCGAACGGGACGTCACGCCTGGGTTGTACCACTGCGTGAACTCCGGTGCCGTCACCTGGAAGGGGATAGCCGAAGAGGTGGCGCGGCTTCTCGATCGACCGCTGCGTATCAAACCCCTGACGCTCGAATCCGCAAGGCTGAAGGCGCCACGTCCGCGCTTCTGCGCGATGTCCAACGCGAAGCTCGCGGCTGCCGGAATCGTGATGCCGGACTGGAAGGATGCATTGGCGCGATACCTCAGCTCGCCCGGCGTAAACTGAGAACATGCGCTGTCTGGTCTCCGGGCTTGGCGTTTCAGTGGTCGTGCTCGCAACCACGATCTCGGTCTCGGCATCGCCGCACGACCAGGCTGCGAGTGGCCCGGAAGCCGCGCAGCTCGCGGAGGGTTGGGCACTCCTCGCGAAGGGGGACGCCGGGGGCGCCGCGGGCGTCGCGTCGCAGGAGCTGCTGCGAAATCCACATAGCGTGGCAGCTCTGGCTCTTGCCGTCGATGCCGAGCTCGTGCGTGGAGGTGCGGCTGCCGCGCTGACGTCGTACGAGAAGTGGCTCGGCAGCCGACGGGTTGATGCGGCCTATGTGCTGCGGCGAATCGCGAGAACGGTGCTGGTCGAGGCCACTGGGAAGCAGCCCAACGTGCTGGCGCGGCTGGAGGCGCTCAAAGCCCTCGCTGCGGACGGAGACGCAGCGGCTGCCGCCAATCTCGAGCTGGCATCTGCATCGAACAGCTTCGGCGAGACGCGCGCGCTCGCGTCGCTTGGCAACGAGCAGGCGGTCAAGAGACTGCTCGTCCAGCTGGAAGCCATTCCTGGCGGCAAGACCACCATTATCGATGCGCTGGGCGAGAGCGGGAGCAAGCTGGCGGTGCCGGCGCTGAAAGCCCTGCTCACCGATCCGAACGATCTCAATCGTGCCGCAGCCGCCGACGCGCTCGGCCGGCTGGGTGCCACGGACGCGATCCCGCAGATCAAGGTTCTACTCGGGGAAAAGCTGGTCACCGTGAGGCTGAAGGCGGCGGGTGCGCTGTTTCGGCTGAACGACTCCAGCGGACTGCCGTTGCTGACCGAGCTCTCCAACAGCGAGCATGCGGCCATTCGCGTTGCGGCTGCCCGGGAGATGGCATCACAGCCGGATGCCGCCTGGCAGAGCCTCGTGCGCACCCTTACGGGCGATACCGATCCGACCGTTCGCCTCGAGGCTGCCCGGCTGATCGCGCCGTACGATCAGCCGCTGGCCAAGAGCGTGCTCGACGCTTTGATGCGCGACGACAACATCGGCATCCGCGAGGCGGCGTCCAGCGTGATGGTCGAGCGGGTCGCCTCTGATTTCGCAACCCTGCGAACGCTCCTCCACAGCGGCGACGTCGCCGTTCGCGTGAAGGCCGGCGCGAGAATTCTCGAGCTCACGCGCTGAATGGGAAATCGGAAATCGGAAATCGGAAATTGGAAATTGGAAATTGGAAATTGGAAAAGGCCGTCGCCCATCGGCGATGATTTGGATCAGTTGATTCGGCGATACACCGCAAACATCGGCGTCGCGTGATCCAACCGGTACCCTTCTTCGAGCCATTGGCGCAGCCGATCGTTGTTCATGAAGAAGTCGTGCGAGCGCCACTCCTCCTTCTGAAGCGCGACGATTGCAGGCGGACGACGTCGCAGGTCTTCGAGCAGGCCCGCTGAACCGTAGCCGGGCAGCTCCGCGGCGAACTCGATCAGGATGGGATGGCTCCAGAAGAATCGCGACGAGCTGACCCGCTCGCTCTTCCAGCCGATGCTGCCGCCTGAGAATCCAAACACGAAGACAGGATCGCCGATAGATGTATTCGTGCGGATGTACTGGGTCAGCTGCTCATTCTCGTACGCGTCGTGCTTCCTCCCGCTGAAGCGTTGCAGGTACGAGTCGCGGCTGATTTCACCCTGCACGTATCGAAGGTCGAAGCGCAGGTTGTCGATCATGCCTGGCAGTGACGCCAGACGGAATCCCCAGACCGGTGCGTCTGGTCCAACGCGCCACAGCGCGGCGAGCAGCAGCGCACCCACTGCGAAACGGATCCGGGCTCCACGGTGGGCGAGTGTGGCGAGCCCGGCGCTGGCAGCCAGCGCCAGGGCTGGATTCGCCTGCACGAAATAGTTCGGGAGACCGCGGCTGCCGTTGATGGCGATGGACAGCGCTGCGGCCAGCATCCAGGTGAAGATCACCAGCGTCGATCGCTGCGACCGGACGCCAGGCGCCAGCAGCAACGCGCCCAGCCCGCCGAGGAACCAGAGCATGTCCAGCCTGGCGCGGACGATCGGGAAGGTCACCAGGTAGCGCAGCATGCTGGCAGGCGTCTCGTAGGTCTCGTTCGAATACCGGATGTTGTAGTCGATCGTTGCCAGCCGCCAGTCATGAAGCGCGCCGTGTGCGGCGAGATAGACGAGGAACAGCGAGGAGACGAGCGCGAATCCCAAACCGATGAACCCAAGAGCGGGAATCAGTGATGACCGATCCCGATCCGCGCGCGGGGACCATGCCCATATCGCAATTGCGAGCGGGAGGGCATAGGTGACGGCGTTGTACTTCAGCCAGACCGCCAGGGCCAGCGCCACACCCGCTGCGAGAAGGTAGAGCCGTCGCCCTCGTCCATATGCGACGAGCACCAGGCTCGAGGTGACCGCCAGTGCGATGAACGGCTCACACTGCGCGCGGACGAAAATCCCGCTCATGCGCTGCAGGTAAGGATCTCCGGCGAGCAGGAAGATCGCAGCGGCTCCGCATCCGACATGGCTCGAGAAAAGGCGATGCCCCAGCAGAATGAGCAGACCGGCCACCAGGGCCGCGGCAGCAATGTCGGCGGCGGGAACGACGGCTTCCTGGGGCCAGACTTTCCACAGCAGCGCGTACAGAAATGCAATCGCCGGTGGCTTCTGGTCCCACGCGTCGCGATACATGACATCGCCTGACAGAATTCGTTGTCCGGCGTAGCCATACAGGCCCTGATCGCCACCTGCTGGTTGCACAATTGAAGGCAGCCGCAAGGCCAGCAGGACGATCAAGACCGCCCAGGTCCACGCGGGCACGGAAAACGCGGTCGATTTCGGTGTGATCGGGCTCGATAATCCTTGCAGGGCCAAGCCTTTGGATCTTATTATTATGTGCCCGCTGGTCTATAGCGGCAGCTCCCCACCGCCGATACACAATACGGCGTACTCCGTCAGTAATTCGCTTTTCAACGGAAGGTTCCATGGTGAGACGAAGTCTCCGATTCGGATCGAAGTTCTGCCTGCTCGGGCAGGTGATGGCTGGTGTTGTTGTCGGGCTTCTTTGGTCACAGCCAGCCCACGCACAGCTGAGCCGAGCGTCGGCCTCCATTATGGCGCTCGAGCCTGGCGCCGTCATGCGCGGAACCGACACCGGCTACGATGCGGCGCACGGCGTCTATCTGCTGGTTGCTGGCAACGGACCCGTCTACGGAGTGTTCGTCAATACAGCTGGACAGCCTGTTACTGGTCTCTTCGCTATTTGGGATGGGGCTGGCGGACACGCGCACTTTCCTCGAGTCAAATACAGCCCGTACGCCGGCGGGTTTCTCGTCACCTGGCATCACGCGGTCGGACAACTGAACTACGTGTTCGGACGAGTAGTGACGTATCCGGTCGGGCCGGTCTCGGCGGTTCAACAGATTTCACTCGCTGACCAGGCCGGCAGTTGGTGGGAGACCGGTCCGGCGATGGCGTATTCGACTTCGAGCGTACGGTTCCTCGTGGCTTGGCGGACCCTTCAATATGGAGTGCTCGGTCGCTTCGTCGACAACGCTGGAGTGCCGTTCGGCGGCGTGCTGACGCTCGAACCCCCCGGCGCCAGCCGCGACCCGGCGCTTGCCTGGAACGCTGCGACGGATGAATTCGGTCTCGCGACCACGGGGTTCGTTGGCAACGGCGCGTTTGCCGCCTTTCGACGCGTTCGAGCCTCCGATGGCGTCGTATCCGCGCGCACCTCGTTCGGCTTCTCACCCGGCACGTTCGCCACGGCTATCGACGTCAACCCATACAACGGTTCTTACGTGATGGCGTGGGCCCTTCACCCTGGCACGATGACGGCGACGTTCGACCTGAGCGGCAATCAGATCGCTACGAATTTCGTGACGAGCCGAATCGGGTACGACCAGTCACTGGGGATGGCGTTCAACATGAACAGCGGAACGTTCCTGGCGGTCGGCTCTGATGGAGCGACGCTGGAAGTGGGCGCCGTCGAGATGGCGATCAACGGAGCGCCCAGCTCCACCGTTCAGGTCGTGACCGATGGCGCGCGCCTCGGCTCCTTCCATCCGATGCCAGCAGCGCAGACCGGGACCAGTCTCTGGGGCGTCGTGTACTCGCGAGACTTCCGCGGCGCTACCAATCAACTCGTCGCGACTTCGTCTTCGGCTGGCGGCATCCCGATCGGTGGAGGCGGCGGCGGATCACCAGCCCCTCCTCCTCCGACCGGCTCCGGTTCGACAGGTTGCAGTACGCCTGATCCATTCGTGGCTATCGGCGGCGGAACGTGCGTCAGCGGCGGATGGATCCCGGGCGGTGGAACAGTGGCACCACCACCCCACCTCCACCTCCACCACCACCGCCGAGCGGCTGCACGACGCCCGATCCATTTGCGAGCATCGGCGGCGGGACCTGCGTCAACGGCGGCTGGGCGCCCGGTGGCGGCGGTGGCAGGGCCACCAGCCGGCGGCTGCACGACGCCTGACCCGTTTGTGAGCTCGGCGGGGGACATGCGTCAGCGGCGGTTGGCAGCCCGGTGGCGGCGGCGGAGCGGCCATCGCCGGTGGCTGCACGACGCCTGATCCCTTTGCCAGCATCGGCGGCGGGAGCTGCGTCAACGGCGGCTGGACGCCCGGTGCGGGCGGTGGCGGCAGCACTGTCGGCGGCTGTACAACCCCCGACCCATTTGCGAGCATCGGCGGTGGGACGTGCGTCAATGGCGGGTGGACACCTCGAGCCGGTGGCTGCGCCACGCCCGACCCATTTGCGAGCATCGGCGGCGGGACATGCAGCAATGGCGGCTGGGTCCCCGGCGCGGGCGGTGGCGGTGGCAGCAACCTCACGGCTGCTGGCACGTGCACGACCGCGGACCCCTTTGTGAGCATCGGTGGCGGGTCGTGCGTCGACGGCGGCTGGGTCCCGGCCGCGGCCAGTTGCGGCACACCCGATCCGTTCGTGAGCATCGGCGGAGGAGTGTGCATCGCGGGCGGCTGGACACCGCGACGTTAAGCCCAGAGTTCAATTGAGTTGAGGAGGCGTACGCTAACGGCCTTCTGACCGTCGCGGTCGTCGTGATCGTCCTCATTCCCGTGGGGCCGGTCCGCACGACCAGCACAAGTGAATCCCGCGGTTACAACGCGAATACCTTCGAGCGAGTCAATCCGAGCGTTTCCTGGACCAGTGTCGCCAGCCGCTGCGCGATCGCGAGGCAGGACGTCAATCCAGGCGAATCGATGCCGGCGGCGTGTATCAGCCGCGGCTGCCGGCTGTCGCGCCGAATCATGAAATCCGCGAAGCTCTCCTCAGGCGGGTGCAACTTCGCGCGGATGCCGCTGCCGCCGTACGAGACATCCTCGTTGCTCAACATCGGCAGCAATAGACGTCCAGACTCCGCGAACATTTCCAGCGGCAGCCGATCATCCTCGTAGTCGTCCTTCCGTTCTTGATATCGAATCGTCGGTCCCAGCAACAGATCGCCATCGGTCGTCCGCGTCAGATGGACGCCGAGCCCATGTCCAGACGGATCGGGCAACGGGTAGACGAGGCCGTTGACCAGATGCTGGCGCGACCGCCGGACCTTCGCGTACTCGCCACGGCACGGATAAATTCGATAGGGCTCACCACCGAAGCAAGCAGAGACATCGTCAGCATGCAGGCCGGCCGCATTGATCACGGTCCGCGCCACGACGCTCTCCCGGTCCACTGACACCTGGAACGCATCCGCAGAAGCCGTTGCGGCGATGGGCCGCGAGCCGCGAGCAACGGCGGCTCCATGCGCCTCAGCCTCGTGCAGCAACGCGAGCACGAGCGCAGGCGCGTCCACACGGCCTGTGTCTGGCGACCAGAGCGCGGCGCGCCCAACGACGTGGGGCTCGCGAGACTTCACGAAGCTGCCGTCAACGATCGTGACCGCTTCGGCTCCATTGGCGCGGGCTCGCGCACACAGCGCCTCGAGGAGCGGGAACTCCGAGTCGTCTTGTGCGACGACGAGTTTGCCGCAGCGTTCGTGTGGAACGTTGTGCTCGCGGCAGAAGTCGTAGAGCAACCAGAGCCCTTCGACGCAGAGCGTGGCTTTGAGTGAACCGGCGGGGTAGTAAAGGCCAGCATGGAGCACGCCGCTGTTGTGCGTGCTCGTCTCCATACCGACCCGAGGATGGCGCTCGACGACGGCGACAGAGTAGCCGAGCCGACCGAGTTGAGCCGCTGCGGCGAGGCCGGTTAACCCGGCCCCGACTATCAGTGTGTCGAAGGTGTCAGTCACGAAGCCGAACGCAAGTCCGAGATCAGATCCGCCCGGGGATCATATCGCGAACGGTCAGGCCTTGATTCAGCGAACAGCGATGCTTCGCAGGTTCACGGTGGTCACCGCGGTCGGCATCATGACCTGGTCACCGAGCGTGCCCTTGAACGATACGTGCAGACCCTCGACGCGCATGCCGCTCTCGAGCGACGCCGGTCGATAGACGCGCCCATTGTCACCGGTGATGCCCCAGAACGTCTCGTTCAGGTTGAAGACACGGACCGTTCCGGTGCTGTTGACGCCAGGAACCGGAACCCATCCACCCTTCTGACAGACGCCAATGAGGCCGGCGACATTCACGAACGGATCGGCCGTGGGGCAATTGCTCGCCGGCGCGGCAGAGAAGCTTGCGGAGTTCGGCATGAGGCCTGGCGGCAGCCAGCCACCGTCCGCGCACGTTCCGCCTCCGAGGGTGACGAACGGATCGGGCGTGATGCAGTGCGTGCCCGCCATGCCTGGTGGACGCCAGCCGCCGTTGATGCAGGTTCCGCCTCCGAGTGACACGAAGGGATCCGGCGTGGTGCAGCCACCGGGATTGCTGGAACCTCCGCCGCCCGAGGGGGCGGCCATTCCGGGTGGTAACCACCCGCCGCGTGAGCACGTGCCGCCGCCCAGCGATACGAACGGATCGGGCGTCGTGCACCCGAAGGGCGTCGAGGGCGCAGCAGGCGGAGGTGGTGGAGGTGTTGGAGACTGGGAGGCGTGGGCAGGATGCTGGGTGCGATCATGCCGGGTGGCAGCCAGCCGCCATTCGAGCAGGTGCCTCCGCCGAGTGCGGCGAACGGATCGGGAGTTCCGCACGAGCCGGACGGCGCCGGAGCTGGTGACGAGGGCGATCCTGTCGATGGAGCAAGGCCTGGAGGCAGCCACTGACCGTTCGAACAGCTGCCGCCGCCGAGTGACGCGAACGGGTCGGGCGTACTGCATCCCGAAGAACCACCCGAGGGACCACCACCGATCGTTGTAAAAAGGTCAGGAGAAGGATTGCTGCGCAGCCCCGAAGTGCTATACGCGTAGACTCTGAAATAGTAGGTCGTCCCTGGGGAAAATCCGTAAAGGGTCCACGACGTCGATCCGCCGACGTCGATCAGCTGATGATCCTGGCCGGGGGCGGTTCCGTACCCGATCAGATATCCTGCGAGATCGGGTTCGCTATTGGGGTCCCACGCCAGGGTGACCGACTGCGCCTCTGCACGCGCGGCACCCAGCAACAGGAACGCGCCAACGACACACCACCACCCGAATCGATAGAATTTCAGCATGACCGTCCCCGTCAGCAAGTCATGTGCCGGAACGTCACGCTCGTTTTCGCGTGTTATCCAGACTTTCCTCAGCTGTCAGGTGCAAAACTGTCAGTCGATTTCAATACTGCGATATCATCAACTCGGTCCATGGACGTTTTTATCCGCCGTGTGTGAGAATTGCACGCCCGTGCGATTTGCTCGCGGCTGCACTGAAGCGCCCGGTTTTGCTGGGTCCACGGGATAGGCGCTCAAATTTCTCAAATGCGAAAACGTGCGATTATCACAGGGGTCACTGGCCAGGATGGCTCCTATCTGGCCGAATTGCTGCTCGAAAAGGGCTATGACGTCTACGGCGTCGTTCGCCGCGCCAGCACGACGAACTATTGGCGCATTGAATCGATTCTGGATCGCATTGAGATTCGCACCGCTGACCTGCTGGACCAGCTGTCGCTGATTCGAGTCATAGAAGAGGTCAAGCCGCACGAGTTCTACAATCTCGCCGCGATGTCCTTCGTGCCGGCGTCCTGGGATCAGCCGATGCTGACGGGCGAGTTCAACTCGCAGGGCGTCACGCGCGTACTCGAGGCGGTCCGTCAGGTCGATCCGAAGATCCGCATCTATCAGGCCTCGTCTAGCGAAATGTACGGCAAGGTCCGAGAGGTGCCGCAGACGGAGCTGACGCCGTTCTATCCGCGCAGCCCCTATGGCGTGTCGAAGGTCTTCGCGCACTACATCACCGTCAACTACCGCGAGAGCTACGATCTCTTCGCCGTTTCGGGCATCCTCTTCAACCACGAGTCGCCGAGGCGGGGTCTCGAGTTCGTGACGCGCAAGGTCACGGATGGGGTTGCGCGCATCAAGCTCGGTCTCGCAGACTCGCTCGGCCTCGGCAATCTCGACGCGCAACGCGATTGGGGATTCGCGGGCGACTACGTCAAGGCGATGTGGCTGATGCTTCAGCAGGATCGCGCCGATGACTACGTTATCGCCACCGGCGTCAGCCACTCGGTGCGCGAGCTGGTCGAGGTCGCCTTCGGCCACGTGAACCTCGACTGGCGTCAGTACGTCAGGCAGGACCCACGGTTCCTTCGACCGGCGGAGGTCGATCATCTGGTCGGAGATGCCTCGAAGGCGCGCGCCGCACTCGGATGGCGGCCCGAGGTGGATTTCCCCGGCCTGATCCGCATGATGGTCGACGCGGATGTGGAACGGTTGTCGCGAAACTCTCGAACGGCCGCTGGCCTGGAAACTGGCTAGCCGTCACGTCTCGGGGCGATCGGGCGCCGGGCTCGACCTGCAATCGGAAGCCGACCGATGCGAAATCGCTACGTTCTCCTGATCGACCTGCCGCTGATTTTTCTGGCGGCGTGCGGCGCATTCCTGCTTCGCTTCGACTGGTTCTTTGCCACGAACCGTCCGGAGTTGGTGCCCGTTCCTGATCGCCGCGCTGATCCTGAAGCCCATCGTCTTCATGGGCTTCGGCCTGTATGGGCGGTACTGGATGTACGCCACCGCCAACGATCTGGTGGTCGTCGTGATGGGAGTCACCGCCGCCTCGGGGGTGCTGGCGCTCCTCGTCGGCATCGCCATGACGACGCACGCGATTCAGGAATTCTCGCGATCGGTGATCCTGATCGACTGGCTGCTGACGATTGTCGGCAATCGGTGGCGTCCGGTTCGCAATCCGGCTGTTGAACGATCGTCACATCGTTCGTATCGGCGCGCAGTCGGGACCACGACGGAACCTTCTGGTTGTCGGCGCTGGCGCTGCCGGCGCCGCCGTGCTGCGCGAGATTCAGCGGAACCCCGGGCTGGGCTTGCGGCCTGTCGGCCTGCTGGACGATGACCGCGTGAAGCGTGGGAAACGGATCCACGGCGTGCGCGTCCTCGGCAATCTCGAGACGCTGCCGTCGATGATCTCGACGCATGCGGTGCAGGACGTGATCATTGCGATGCCGACGGCGCCGGGCCCGATCATCAGGCGCGTCGCGCAGGCCTGCGCCGCGGCCGGCGTGGCGTCGCGGACGGTGCCCGGCATGTTCGAGCTGCTCGACGGGCGCGTGAGCGATCAGCCGGTTGCGAGACGTCGATGTCTCCGACCTGTTGCGCCGCCCGGAGATTCTCGGACCGGTGGACACCGCGTCGTACGCGACCGGGCAGACAGTGCTGGTGACCGGCGCCGGCGGCAGTATCGGCCTCGAGCTCTCGCGGCAGGTCGCGCATGCGCGTCCGCGCCGGCTGATTCTGCTCGGTCACGGTGAGAACAGCCTGTTCGAGGCCGAGAATCAGTTGCGGTCGGCGTTCCGCGACGTCCGCTTCACGACGGTCGTCGCCGACGTGCGCGATCGCGATCGCATTCAGCAGGTGTTCAAGCGGCACCGGCCGGACATCGTCTTCCACGCGGCGGCGCACAAGCACGTGCCGATGATGGAACAGAACCCGGAGGAGGCGATCACGAACAACGTGCTCGGCACGTCGCACGTCGTGTCGGCGGCGCTCGACAACGGAACGTCGCGGTTCATCCTGATTTCGACGGACAAGGCGGTCGAGCCGCGCAACCTGATGGGCGCGTCGAAGCGCGTCGCCGAGCAGATCGTGATGCAGGCGGCGCGGCGATGGGGACGGGCGTTCGCCGTGGTGCGTTTCGGGAACGTCCTGGGCAGCCGCGGCAGCGTGGTCCCGTTCTTCAAACGTCAGATCGCGGCCGGCGGTCCGGTGACGGTGACGCACAAGGACGTCACGCGTTTCTTCATGACGATTCCCGAGGCCGTGCACCTGGTCCTGCAGGCAGGCGGGATGTCCCGCGGCGGCGAGTTGTTCGTGCTGAACATGGGCCGGCCGGTGAGAATTGCCGATCTCGCTCAGGATCTGATCGCGTTATCGGGATTCACGACCGACGAGATCGAGATCGTGTATACCGGTTTGCGCCCCGGAGAGAAGCTGGACGAGCGGCTCTGGGACAGCGGCGCGACCGTCGACACCACGGCGCACCCGGACATCATGCGCGTCACCGAGCCGGCAGAGGGCGTCGCGTCGGTTCCGCTCGAGCGATTCGCCGCCGCCGCGCGGAGCGGAAACCGGCTCGAGATCGACATGCTGCTCGCGCAGCAGGTGGCGAGCTACGTGCCGTCGCCAGAGGTCGCGGCCAGGATCGGCGTCGACTGAACCGCAGTATCCACACGCGATGCTCCTCAGTACTCTCGCGGTGACGTGCTTCTTCGCGTCTGCCATTGGTGTCGGGCTGTTCGTCAGGGTCGCGTCGCGTGCACGCTGGCTCGACGTGCCCAACGAGCGCAGCTCTCACGATGTTCCAACGCCGCTTGGCGCCGGAGTCGTGATCGTGATCGTTGTGTCGGCGGCCCTGGCGTGGGCGGCACATGCCGGACTCTTTCACGCCGATGCGACCGCTCTGGCCACCCTGATCGTCGCCGGCATCAGTGCCGTCGACGACCTTCGGTCCCTTCCGAGCGCGCTGCGGTTAATCGTTCATGTCGCCTGTGCGGTGATAGTCGTTTTGACCGTTGCCGACACTGGTCTTCGCGACTGGAGCGTACCGCTGATGATCCTGGCCGTGATCTGGATCGTAGGGCTGACCAACGTCTACAACTTCATGGATGGCATCGACGGGATCAGCGGCTCCCAGGCGGTCGTTGCGGGTGTGGCATTTTCACTTTCTGCGTTGCACATCGGTTACACCGGACCCGCCGTCGCCGGACTCGCGATCGCGGCAGCCAGCGCCGGATTCCTGGTGCACAACTGGCCGCCCGCCAGGGTATTCATGGGCGATGTGGGAAGCGCATTCCTCGGATTCTCGTTTGCGGCGATGGCGGTCCAGATCGCCTCGTGGTCCTTTGCCGCGGCCGCTGCGGCCGTGTTGTCCCTGTGGCCTTTCGTATTTGACGCGACGCTGACGTTCCTGCGACGGGCCTTGCGCGGCGAAAACGTACTGCAGTCGCACCGGTCACATCTGTACCAGCGTCTCGTCGTAGCCGGCTGGTCGCACCAGCGGGTCGCGGTGATGTACGTTGCCGCCGCCGTCGTGGGTGCTGCAGCGGGGCAACTGCGGATTGGCCGAGTGCCCTTTTCGCTGCTGCTCGTTCCGACGATGGCGGGGGCCCTCTGGGCGCTGGTGATCTGGCAGGAAGCGCTGATTTCCCACCGGCCTGCGGGCCGTTCGGTCAACCGGTAAGCCAAGCGCTGTTGTGTCCGCTTTTCCCCCGGCTCCTCAACGTACTGCTCAAGCTCCGCTGCGAGTCCGCCTCGCTCGAGGTGTCGCCTGGAACCTTGTCGGCGCTGTATCGAACCAGGGCAGCACCTTCGCTGCCAACGTCGTGTTGGCAATTGCTGAGTGTCCAGGTTTTCGGCGAGTACGCCATGGTGCAGAGCACCATCGCAGTCCTGTCGCTGCTTGGCCAACTGGCAACGGGCTATACGGCAACCAGATACGTCGCAGAATTCAGAGCAGACGATCCAGCCCGTGCCGGCCGCATTATCGCGACGTTGGCCCTGGTCTCCGGTGGCATGGGAGTTGTGGTCGCTGCAAGCCTCTTCTTCGGCGCACCGTGGGTGGCGTCAACAGTGCTCGAACAGCCAGGGCTGAGCACAGGGTTGAGGATTGCCGCGGTCGCGCTGTTTTTTACGGTGATCAACGGATTCGCGATGGGCGCGCTCGCCGGGCTGGAGGGCTACGCCGCGCTGGGACGGGCGAGCTTCATCAGCGGCGTTTCGTACGTCCTGCTGACCATTCTGGGCGGAAGGCTCGGCCAGGTCGAGGGAGCGATGACCGGGGTGACGATCAGTGCGGTGCTGCAATGCATCCTGACCTGGCGCGCTGTCGCATCCGTGGCCAACCAGCAAGCCGTGCCGATTCGATTCGGCTTTCACGACGCCGACGTCCACATTCTGACGAAGTTCGCGGTGCCGGCGGCACTCAATGGATTCGTTTCAGTGCCGGCCCTCTGGTTCGGAAATGCCGTGCTCGTTCGTCAGGAAGGCGGGTATCCCAGGAGATGGCCCTGTTCACGGCCGCGAACAGCTTTCGGACGATTGCGCTTTTCATTCCGAACATCGTCAACAACGTGAACTTCTCGCTGTTGAGCCATCAACTCGGGGTGCCCGGGGGCGGCGGATACCGGCGAGTGTTCTGGGCGAATTTCAGGATGACACTGGTCATCGCCGTCAGCGCCGCCGTCGCGGTGATCGCGGCGGGGTCGTGGCTGCTGGGTCGCTTCGGCGATGAGTTCCGGGCTGCGTACCCCGTGCTGATTGTGTTGATGATCTCGTCGGTGCCCCAGAGCATGGCTCTTGCGTTGCTGCAGATCATTCAGAGCCGCGCACGCATCTGGTTCACGTTTTTTGGGATGTCTATTCCAAGCTATGCGGCGCTCGCAATTCTCGCGGCGCTTCTGACGCCGAGTCTGGGGGCGCTCGGGCTGGCCTGGGCTTATCTTGCTTCAGCGGTCGTGACAGTTGCGGCGAATGGTGTCATGGTCGCGCGACTTGGCATTCGGCCGGGCGAAGGGCCGGTCGCTGGTGAACGTTAGCGGCTTCCCCTTCACTGAGGTCGAGCGGCCGGTCTGGTGATCTCCAGAACAAGGAGAGGCGCGATGCTCCCGATCTCGATCGGTTGAAGCAAGCCGATGACATTCACGAACAGACGAGAGGCCGAGGGCGATCGGTGCGGGCCACCGTTTTTGCATCGTCAGCAGCCAGGGTGTGAAGTCGTCCAGAGGCGTAGGTTCTTACGATGAGTTGTTCTTCTTCTGGCGCGAGACGTGCGAGCGCATCGCAGGTCATGATATCGAGGTTGTGTCGTAGGAGAATGTCCGGGTCGAAGTAGCGCTGACAGGTCCCGTAGATGCCGCGGTAGTTCGGCACAGTCATCAATGCGGTTCCACCGGGTCGTACCAGAGACAGATGGTCGTTGACAATCTCTCGCGGATCGTCGAAGTGCTCGATTACTCCGAGTGCTGTAAGCCAAATCGAAGGTCTCGCGCGCGAAGGTCGTTTGCCGCAGATCTTCACAGCGTAGGTCAACGTGCAGGTGGAGCGCGTCGAACAATCGCCTGGCTTGAGCGAAACCGCGAGGCGAGTAGTCGAGCCCTGACGCCTCCGCACGAAGCCGCGCGGCAACCCACGCCAGCATCTTGCCAGGCGCGCAGCCAATCTCGAGCACGCGTTGACCGGGCCGAACGTGCCTCGAGATCAGGCGCTGAAGATCGCGCGTCGAAACAATCAAGGCCGACGGCAATCGCAGCCGGATGTCCCCGGCCCAGGCTTTGTTCCAGAAATCGACTTCCGTCAGGTCCGCCACTCTGGTTCCATCCTGCCCTTACGTGTCGAAAGACCGGCGATGCCGAGGATCCCGCACATCTTTAGATCTTACCGCGACTGACGGCTGCCGCTGGTTGAGCGACCACCCTGCGGTAGACGTCCAGATATCGCTGAGCAATCAATTCGGGGGTAAAGTGCCGCACCCGGGCCAGGGCGGCGTCCGCGCGCTGGCGGGCCGCGGCGGCATCGCAAAGCACGCCGCGGATCGCCGCCGCCAGCCGCGTGGCGGAGTTCGGCTCCACCAGGATCGCGGCGCTTTCGTTGAGAATCGCGCGATGCGCTGGGATGTCCGAAACCACCAGCGGACAGCGACACGCCATCGCTTCGAGCACGACGTTGGGGTTTCCTTCGAATACCGACGGAGACACAAGGACCGACGCACGCTTCATGATGCTCCAGAGTGTCGGCACGTACCCGATCAGAGTCGCCCGGGTCTGAAACCCGTGACGATCGATCCAGTCGTCGATCAGCTGGCGCCGCGAGCCTTCACCGCAAAAGATCACGTGGACGTCGTCGTCCATCAACGTCAGGTCCAGCGCTTCGAGGAGCGTCCCGATGTTCTTCTCCGCCTCGAGTCGTCCCGCGAACAGTACAAGCTTCCGCCCTTCCTGATTCGGAAGATCGAGAGCCGGCGGTGTCAGCGCGATTTCCTCGACCGGGATCGCGTTCGGTATCACGTAACGCGGCGTGTCACCGCGCACCAGGCGGTGCCAGTATCTGTTGCCTTCCTCGGAATTCGACACAATCGCGCTCGCCCACCGTCCGATCCAGTTGCGCAGCGTGTGCTTCAGCGCTGGGGGGTACGCTTTTGCCGACGATCTTTCGGTCAGGACGAGCGGTTTGCGAAGAACGAGCGCGATGAGTCCCGCGAGGATGTCCATTTGCCGCAGCCAGACCTGCACGACGTCGGGGTCAACCGAGCGCACGATTCTGACCAACTGCCCGACGAGACGTGGATCGTGCGGGCTGCTCGCGCGCATCTCGTGAATCGTCGCCTCCGTCGCGAGCAGCCTCGCCCAGTTCGGCCCGCGGGAAACGACGGCGACATGGACCTCCTCACCCCGTCGTTGGAGCTCCGCAGCCAGATAAGTGAGTTGACGCTCAGCGCCGCCGCCTTCCATCGACGGTATGCAGTGGAGAATCCTCACGCCCGTTCTGCTGCCCCTGCGTCTCATGCCGCAACGCCACCGTTCAGCATGACCTCCCGCCGCATCGGGTCGCGTTCGTCAACGAGAGACACTCTACCACGCCGGAACCTGTGCCGAGACCGGGCGGCGGGGTGCGGCCACGCCGGGTGAGAGAGCAGACGTCGAGACGGATCGACACGCGTGTGACGCGTGCGAGGACGAGCTCGACATGTGTCGGCCAATCCTGCAGCGAGGTTCGGCTTATACTTTGCCGGTCGACATGACTCGAGTCGAAGCCGTTCGAGCACCTTGATGAAGAGAATGACCCCGACGGATTACGAAGAGCGGCCGTTGTCGGATGGCTACCCTGGACTCACGCAGCTCGCGGTTGAGTACTTCCGCACGCACCAATCAACCCAGTCGTTCGCCATCGAGGCGATTGAATGCGTTGGTCGGCTGATCGAGCTGTCGGCCGGACTGAAGACGATCGCCGTCGTCGGCTGTGGCCCAAATCCCCAAGCCGTGCGCGGTCTGGTTGACGCCGGCTTTGATGCCGTCGGAGTCGAGCCCGTGCAGGGCTTTCTTGAGGCGGCACGCGAATTCCTCGAGTCGCCGGACCGGGCGTTGTGGGGAACATCCGAGGCACTGCCGTTTCCGGACGGGTCCCAACGCGTGGTGGTCATGGAGAGCGTCCTCGAGCACGTCGACTCACCGTCGATGTCGCTTCGCGAGGCGTATCGAGTCCTGGCGCCGGGCGGTGTGCTGTATATCAAGACGACCAATCGTTATCGCTTTTCGCCGCGCGGTGTGAACGAAGAGTTCCGGACACCCTACTTCAACTGGTTCCCTCCCACGCTGAAGGAGGCGTACGTATTCCACCACCTTCACTACAATCCGAGGCTGGCCAACTTTTCGCTGCGCCCCGCCGTGCACTGGTGGACCTACGCAGACCTCTGCCGTGCCGGTCGCGAGGCCGGATTTGCGCAGTTCTATTCACGCATCGATCTGATGGCGCTGCCAAGGCGGCGATTGGCCCGTTGGCTGATAGGGAAATCTCGGCGTTCCCCCTGGCTGCGCACGCTGGTCCTCACGCAATTCGGCAACACGATTTTCATGCTGAAGCGCAGCGCGCCCAGGGTTCCCGGCGCCGCCTGAAGATTCCGATTCTTCTTGTACCAGTTCACTTGTCGCTGCAGCCCGATCCCGGCGATCGAGCTGCGGATCGACACCATCACGGTGCCGCCCCCAGCGCGCTCGTGTAGATGTCTTCCAATCGATCGAGAATGGGCGCCCACCCGAACCGGTCGCGAGCGAGCGCATACGCGCGTTCCGATGCCTCCTGGCGGAGCGCTGGATCGACAAGAAACCGGTCGATGGCGCGGGCGAAATCGGCCGCGGTCCGATCCAGCACGGCGCCGGCCCCGACTTCGCCGACGACCGGCAGGTTGCACTCACGCGAAAGTATGGCCGGGGTTCCACTCGCCAGCGCCTCGAGCGTCGCGATGGAGAGCCCCTCACCAATGGACGGGAGGACGAACAAGTCGGCTCGCGCCAGTAAGTCAAGCTTCTGCTCCCCTGTCACGAGGCCCGGTGTCACGAGCCGGTCGCCCAGGCCGGCGGCCGCCACCGTCGACCGCAAACCGTTCAGGACGCCCTGCTCGTCGGGACCGGCCAGCACCAGCACGGCATTCGGGTGCTTCCGGGCTACCCTGACGAAGGCGTCGACGAGGAGGTCAGGACCCTTGGTCTGGTGCAGTCGGGCCAGGAACAGAATGATCTTCTGGGAGTCCCTGATCCCGAGGCCGGTTAGCGCACCTGGCCTGGCGGCCCGGCGAAACTTGTCGACGTCGATGCCATTCGGTACCAGGTGGACCGGCGTTTGAACTCCGAGCGCACGAAAACTCGAGATCTCCTCAGGCGTCAAGGCGATCAGACCCGTCGCGCGACGCATGATCGGACGCTCGACGAACCGAACGTAAAGCGCCTTCTTCCAGGCGCGAAACCGAAGCCGCGACGGATCGAACACCCCTCGCTGACTGTAGAAGAGCGGTCGGCGATTCGCGAGCGCGAGCCGCGCGGCAGCTTGGGTCGGGTACACGAAAGGCATTTGCGTGTGCACGATGTCGACATCAGCGATCATCGATCGCATGACGGGCACGAGATCCGGCGTGTACAGGTATCCGATCGACTGGCTCAAGTACTTGAGCCACGGCACGTATTGACGGAACGGCTCCGTGCGGCGAAAGTATCGAACGCTGACGCCGTCGACCATGACCGGGCGGTCGGTCGGTACGTCCAGATCCTGGTCGGCGTCGCCGTTCGTCGCAAAAACGGTGACCTGGTGTCCACGCGCCGCCATGCCTTCGGCCAGGGCGGAAATCGACCAGATCGGGCCGCCAAGACGATAGGCCGGCTTGTATCCGGGCGCGACGTACAAGATGTGCACTAAGCTGCTCGCGACGTTGACTGTACCTCATCGCCTGCCGCGGCCTGTAAGCGGTCCAGCCCGTTGTTCTGCATGCGCATTCTCGTAACCGGCAGCTCGGGATTCATCGGACGACGTCATCTCAACTCGTCTGTCGCGTTGGCCATATCCCGGACGGGTCCTCTCCCGTTCACGACTGAGCAAGGCGCCGAGCAGACGGTCGCCTGGTTCAACGCGCTCGGGCCGGCTGACGGGCACTGACGCGTCACGCCGTCTCCGGCCGTCGTCCGCGCGCAATCACGCCGTTCGGCCCGTACGCGACCACCACGCTGACGAACCCGGCATCGGAATACCAGCGCCTGACGGCATTGAGCGTCTGTGGATGGTCGTGCGCGGGAGAGTACATGTCGAACGTATCGAGGACCGCCCATTCGCGATTGAGCGCCGGCGGCAGGCCCAGATGGTCGTACTGAAGAATCGGGAGCAGTCGTGGGCCGATGCGCCCGAGCAGCCGGTACAATCGGGCCGACACTGGAACGAGCGGAGGCGTCACCGCCGCAATCATCCGATACAAACGTTCCTTGTTCGCGCGCTTCGTCAGCGGACGCAGCAGGTACTTCCATGAAATCAGCGACCGGAGCCGTGCAGGGTACACGTCGATCACGAGCTCTCCGCCCGGCCGGACGTGATGGGTGAGGTGCCGGAAGGAAGCGGCCGGGTCCGGGGTGTGCTGAAGCACGCCGAGACACAACACTCTGTCCATCGAGCGCGGCCGCACCGGAATGGCGGTCATGTCGGCCTGCATGACCACCAGGTTGGGGTGATGTCCGTTGTTCAAGTAGTTCGCTTCGACCGCCGTCGACAGATCGAAGGACAGGACTCGCGCGCCCGTCCTGACCAGGACCTCCGTGAAGCGTCCGGCCCCTGAACCGGCCTCGAGGATCGTCTGCCCCGAGAGATCTTCAGGCCAGCCGGACACCTGGAACAGGCGATCGCGAGATAGCGGGATGCCCGTGTAGCTATCCAATTGCGTCCGGCGATGGGCGTTCCACTGGAATCCGAACGACCCGGCGTAGTGCTCGCGGTCGACGAAACGAACCACGCCGTTGACGATCGGGTAGCGAGTGCCGCACGCCGTGCAGGAAAGCGAGGCGGGTTCAGCCTGATTGGTGAGGTCGCCGTGGCAACGCGGGCACTCGAGAAACTCGATCTGGTCCTGCAACGTCACGGCGCCGCCTGTTGGACGCGACGGGAAGAACCGATGACCTCGCGATAGAAATGCAGAACCTTCACGGACGCCCAGCCTCGCGCGACGCCGGCGCGGCGACGGAACGCACACGTCGCTCGGTCTGGTACCAATCGATGGTCTGCCGAAGCCCGTCCTCGAACGTCGTGCTTGACTCGAACCCGAAGAGCGACCTGGCTCGGTTGGTGTCGAGCTTGCGTCGAGGCTGCCCATTCGGTTGAGTGGGGTCCCAGGTAATCTGTCCCTGAAAGCCGGTGAGTCTGGCGATCAGTTGGACAAGGTTCTTGATGCTGATCTCGAACGCGCTTCCCAGGTTGACCGGGTCGCTCCGATCGTACCGTTCGGCCGCGAGCAGGATGCCTTCGGCCGCGTCGGCGACGAACAGGAACTCCCGGGTGGGCAATCCGTCTCCCCAGACGACGATCTCGTCGTCTCCGGCCAGGCGAGCGTCCACACACTTCTTGATGAGCGCGGGAATCACGTGCGAGGTGGCCGGGTCGAAGTTGTCCCGCGGCCCGTAGAGATTCACAGGAAGCAGAAAGATCGAGTTGTAGCCGTACTCCTGTCGGTAGGCCTCGCTCTGCACGAGCAGCATCTTCTTGGCCAGCCCGTACCGGTGCGTTGGTCTCCTCGGGATAGCCGTTCCACAAATCTTCTTCACGAAAAGGGATGGCCGTGAGCTTCGGATACGCGCAGATCGTGCCGATGGCGACGAACTTGTTCACGCCGGCGCGCCAGGCCTCATGAAGCAACTGCGTGCCCATCTGCAGGTTGTCATAGAAGAACTGCGCGGGGTGCGCGCGGTTGGCGCCTATCCCGCCGACGACGGCGGCGAGATGGATCACCATGTCCGGTCTGGCGGTGGCATAGAGGCGCTGCACCGCCACTTGTGAGGTCAAGTCGAAGTCGCGCTTTCGTGGGACGAACACGTCACGGCATCCGAGCGCCCGAAGACGATCCACGATGTACGAGCCCAGGAATCCGGCGCCGCCGGTCACACACACACGCCGATCGCTCCAGAAGTCGGACATTGAGACCTCGTATGGTTGGGGGAAAAGGCCCCACAAGTCCTTGCGGATTCACTCTAACAGACGAGGGCGGTCAAGTCGTCTCGGTCGAGGCCGATGAACCCCCAAGGTCCCGCACCATCGCATGGTAGGCCGTCATCGTCTGCGCGTACGAGTACTTCGTCTCGGCCACGGCTCGCGCTCGGCGCCCTTTGGCGAGGGTCTCCTCGGGGTGCCGACGCGCGTCCTGAATCGCGGAGAGCAGACCGTCGGTATCTCCTGGAGAAACGACCCAACCGATGTCCTCCTCGCGCACGATCATCGCGGGCTCAGCGTGGGCATCCGCCATCACGATCACCGGCCTGCCCGCCGCGAGGATGTTGTAGAACCGACTCGGCACGCTGATGCCCGCGAGGCCGCGGACCAGTGGAACCATGGCGACATCGCAGGCCGTCAGCATCACGGGCAGATCGGCGCGCGGCTGGTAGCCAAGCAGGCGCACGTTCGACAGACCTTGCGCGTCGACCGCGCGCCGGACGTACGCGCTCTTGCCGCCTGATCCGATGAGCAAGAACGTGATGCCCGCATCCTCACGGAGCCGGGCCGCCGCGTCCACGACGGTCTCGAGGTCGTGCGTCCGGCCCATGTTGCCGGCAAACTGAACCACGAACGTGCCGTTCAGGTTCAGCCGGCTGATCAGCGCGTTGCTCGAAGTCGGCGCCGGGTGAATCTCGTCCACGTCGCCCCAGTTTGGAATGAGCACGATGCGATTCCTCGCCTCGAGCGGCAACATGGGCGCCGCACGTTCGGCCATGTCCCTGCCCAGCACGACGATGCGATCCATCGTGCGATACAGCCATTTGTTGAGGCGGAGTCCGAATCGCTCCAGCCAGGAGCCCGGACGAATCATCCCGGCGGCTGTCAGCACCTCAGGGTAGAGGTCGTGCACGATCAGCACCGAGCGTGCTCCGCGCAATTTGCACGCCACGGCGGCGAGAAACGGGAGGGCGGGCGGGTTCGTGACGACGAGAACGATGTCGCCGCGGCGAACATCGTGAAGGGCCCGCCAGAACATCGACACGCTGATGGTGATCAGGTTCACGAGTCTCAGCGGAAGCACATCCTTGTTGAACGTCGTGGCGCGGCAGCGGCGAACGTCGACGCCGTTGAGTCGCTCGCGAACCGGTGCTCGTACACCTCGCGCGGCGTAGGTCGGCTGGCCGCAGAAGACGTGCACCTCGAACTCTGTCGCCAGGCCTTCGGCAATCCGCGTAAGGAAGTATCCGGTCGAGGTGTCTTCGGGGGCGTAGAGCTCGGAAATAACAAAGACCCTGCCCGGGGCTGCCCGGGGTCGGACATTACTCATAGGCAAGCAGTCGTCCGACAAACGAGGCGAGTCAGCCAGCCGCGAACGCACGAGGTCGAACCTGCAACGCTCCCAAGTCCGGATTCTCCAATCAGTGCGACCCTGGAGCCGCGGTCCGTTCGAAGACGAACTCATTACAGCCCTGCCCGCCTCCCCAGGTGGTGAGCCTGGTCAGCGTGAAGCCCCGAGCGCGGAGGAACTCGAAGATCGCTTCCGGTTTCGCAACTTCAAACGGATAGCCCCCGAGCCAGTCCTTCCAATCATGCAGCGCGGACATACCGCGCATTTGCCGATAGGTGCGATAGCGAGCGACGGGGTTCTTTCGGCGGATGATATCGACCAGCAGACCACGAGCAACGTAGTAGGGCACGAAGATCGAGAGCACGAGCGCCCGGCCGGCCCAGCCTCGATTATACAATCGCTTCACCGACGTCCAGACCGACGAGAGTGGCCCTTGATCGTTGTAGATCGCGATGAACAGTCGTCCTGACGACGCGACTGCGCCGGTGACCAGGTCCAGCGCGCGCCACATGTCGCCGGTGTGGTGCAGCACTCCCCATGAATAGACGATGCTCCACTGTCCGACGCTACGGAGATACTCCGGATCGAGGGCGCTGGCTCGTTCCACCGTCCACTGTGCCGCCTCGGGGAAATACCGGCGCCGCAGCTCCTGCGTACACGCCACGCTGTCCGGGTCGAAGTCGAACGAATGAACTCTTCGCGCGCCCAGCCTCATGGCTGCCAGCGAGAAGAGGCCGCTCCCTGAGCCCACGTCAAGAAACGTGGCGCCGGCGATGCGCTCGCGGCCCAGCTTGTCTGCAAGCGATCGTTCCGCTTCCAGAATGCGCTCTTCGTTCAGCACGCCCAGGAAGCTGGCCCAGTTCCGACCGAAGGGAAATCGATCTCGTGTGCCTGGCGCCGATGCGGCATCCGGCAACGGGACATCCTCTTCGTGCAAGGAGGCCGCGGACGAAGGCGGGTGCGGGGCCGTCGACATCAGGGCCCGACCACCTGGAGTAACTGCTCTTCGCGGCGGTCGGCGACGGTGGAGATCCTGTACTCGCGCCGCCATAACTCGATCATTGTCAGCGCATAGAGACGATAGGTGTTCGAGAAGCCGAATCGCTGTCCGGCAAGCAGCTGTTTCACGGTCTTTCTGTCGAAAAGATCCGCCTCACGCGACGTCAGGACATCTTCGATGAAGCGGCCCCACTCGCCTTTGAACCATTCTCCCAGCGGCAGGGCGAACCCCTGCTTGCGCGTCAGATCCAGGCCGCCGGGCAGGACGCGTTCGGCCAGCCGTCGCAGCAGAATCTTTCGTTCGCGACCGGTGGCGCGAAGCCGGTCCGGTATTCGGCCAAACGCCAGGTCGATGAGCCGTGTGTCGAGGAAGGGCGCGCGCACCTCGAGGGAGCACAGCATGCTCGCACGATCGACTTTCGTGAGGATGTCATCGACAAGATACGTTCGAAAGTCGAGGGCGGTCGTCTGTTGCAGCGGCGTCGCGCGATCGTGGCAGAGCGCGGCTTTGTACGCTTCCGGGGCTCCCGGCCGCGCGCGCAGCGCGTCAACCGGACGAAGCAACTGCCGGCGCGCCTCCGCGTCGAAGATCATGTTGAACTGCACGATGTTCAGCGGATGTCCGGTGGTGAGCCCGAGCAGATAGTTGCGCCCTGTGGTGCCAACCGGGAGCAGGCGCGTGACGGCGGCCCGGGCAGCGCGCTGCGCGGGACGCGGGATCCAGCTCACCAAGCCGTGCCTGCTGCTGGACCCAGCTGTGTTGGAAATAGCCGCCGAACAGCTCGTCGCCGCCATCGCCGCCGAGCGCGACGGTCGCCTCACGACGAATGAGCTTCGACACCAGGTAGGTCGGCACCATCGAGGAATCCGCGATGGGCTCGTCGTACTGGCGCGCCAGCTCCGGAAGCAGGTCGACGGTCGCCGGCTCTGCCGCCAGCTCGACATGTTCCGTGTCGAAGTGCCGGGCGACCGCGCGCGCGTACGGCGCCTCGTCGAAGGTGCCGTAGCCCGGGAAGGAGATGTTGAACGTCTTGACTCGCTTGGTGGACACGCGTGCGGCCATGGCCGCCACCAGGCTCGAATCGACGCCGCCGCTGAGCATGACGCCAACGGGCACATCGGCAATGAGTCGGAGCCGCACCGAGTCCGCGAGCAACCGCTCCAGTTCCTCGAGCAACTCTTCGTCCGTGGCGTCGGCGGGCGCAGACGGTGGCAGCGACCAATACGCCCAGGTCCGAGTGGTGCCCGACTGCACGTCGAAGTCGAGTGCGTGGCCCTGCGGCAACTTGTGAATGCCGCTCAGCAGACACAAACTGCCGGGCACGTACCCGAAGGCCAAATAGTAGTCGAGCGCGGCCACATCCAGTTGCCGCGGACAGCTCGGATCCGACAAAAGCGCTTTCACTTCCGACGCGAACGTGAGCGAGCGCGCCGTGTGCCGGAAGAACAACGGTTTCTCGCCTGCCGGGTCGCGCGCGAGAAGAATTCGCCGCTGCCGATGGTCGTACAGCGCGAATCGCAAACATGCCGTTGAGGCGGCTCAGGAAGCCGGTACCCCACCGCGAGATAGGCCTCGAGGATGACCTCGGTGTCGCTGGCCGTCCGGAAACGATGGCCGAGCGCTTCCAGCTCCTGACGAAGCTCCAGGTAGTTGTAAATCTCGCCGTTGAAGATGATGTGAAGGGATCCGGTCGAGTCCGTCATCGGCTGGTGCCCAGCGGCCGAGAGGTCGATGATCGCGAGGCGGCGATGTCCGAGCCCGACGCGGCCATCGTCCGACCACCAGACGCCGGCGTCGTCCGGCCCGCGATGTCGCATCGAGTCGCGCATGGCGAGCAGGCGCTCGCGCGAGACCGTCACATCACCAGCGACACCGACAATGCCACACATCTGTAAATTCTCGCGCAGTTCACAACGCGCCGAACATGATAAACGTCGCACTCATATTCACGCATCGATCTCATGCTGCTGCCGAAGCGCCGACTCACGCGCTGGCTCAGATAGAAGTCTCGGTGCTCTCCTTGGTTGCGAATGCTGGCGCTGATCCAATAACGGAATACGGTGCATGCTAAAGCGTGGCGCGGCCTGACGGTATGCAGTGAGTGACCCTCACGCCGAGCCCTGCGGGGCCTGGACGGCGGTCAGAGTCCGCGTCCCTTCGGAACTGCGCGACAGCTCGCTTTTGACGACGTTCAGGCCCGCCAGAGTCAGCCCGCAGACTGCCCAAAAACTGTACAGGTACCAGCACGTTCGCCAGTGCGGCGCACACGAGCACGATTGGAAGCCCGACCACGCTTGCAGCGATCACCGAGTCGCGCCGATCGGCCGCCACACGGATTGCGACGAAGAAGCCAGGGAAGTACTGCAGCCAGTGCAAGATGAAGAACGAAAACGTGATAAGGCCGCCCTCGACAAGGACTTCTACATACGTGTTATGAGTGGCCGGCCCGAGCCGCCAACCGATTCTTGGGTCACTGCGAGATAGCTCTGGGAACCGACCATATCCAACGCCCACAATCGGGCTTCCACGGAACCCTGTCCACGCAATTCTCAAGAGCTCCATGCGAAGCTCTGCCGTGCCGCGCGACACGCCGTCCGGATCGAGCTGGCGTGCGTTTCTCGACGCGATCCACCCGCGAAATGGCCCCACAGCCAACGCCGCCACGACTACGAGCAATCCGGCCACAGCAATTCGCGCCCGCAGTCCGCGACTGAGAACCCGGCGCAGCACTGAAAACCAGCCAACCAGCACAGCGACGAATCCCATCTGCGACAGAGTCGCGAAACCCGCCGCGGCGAGCGCTCCAGGCCTCAGTAGTTTGCCCGACGTTCTTGCCCCCGCGCGCTGTGCCAGCGCGATGCACGCGGCCGTCAGTATCAACATCGCACTGAAATTGACTTCACTCATTCCAGAAAACCGGGTGGGGTACAGCGGAGTGCCCCGTGCGATGAAGTAGAGACCATAGGCGGTGTCGAGGGCGCCCGCCACGACGACTGCGGTTGCGGCACGTTGCAAATGTGCCCGGGTCCGGAGCAGTTCGCACGCGAGGATCGATAGCATTACGGCCATTGGAAACCGAATCAGGGTTCTGGAAAAGGTTCCAGTAACCAGGAAGCCCGCGACGTAGGAGCCAAGCATCAGCAACAGATGACGATGCTGATGCAGGGCTTGCCACGACGCGGGCCTCCCTTCCAGGAGCCTGAGCAGAAGTATCCCCCCCGCTGCGCAGACGAGCACATCCGTCAGCGACACGAAGAAGTCCGTTACCGGAACGAACAGCATCTGTGTGGGCAGGAGGGCGAAGAGGGCGTAGAGGAGAAGCCGTGGCTTTTCAGACGCGATTGCCAGCAGCCAGCCCACCAGCACTACGCCCAGCGCAGCGAGTGGAATGGTCAGACCCAATTCACTTGACCGTTCGTGAATCCTGCGCCTTTTGTCGCAGGATGACAATCAGGCCCGCGGCAAGGAGTCCCGTCGCCAGGCCAAGGGCGGCCGACGAGCCTCGCCTCCGCGACAGAGGCCGGTCAGGCGTGACGGCCGCATCAATGACTTGAAGTTGACGGCTGCCGGCTACAGCGGTCGTGGCCGTCTGTTCATACCTGACTAGCAGGTCTGTATATACTTTGCTGGCCACGTCGTAGCTGCTCTGCAACCGGGCCAATTCCGACTGTCGGGTATAGAGAACGCTGAGTTTATCGAGACTATCGCCTCCGAGTTTTCTGACATCCACCATTTCGCGGCGCTGTCGTTCGAGCGCGGCCAGACGTGAACGACTTGTGGCTATCTGGAATTCGAGTGTCTGATAAACGGGATTGACGAAGGCCCCGGTCTGGTCGAGCATCTGCGGATCGACGGCACCCGGATCTTCCCGTGGCAGTCCAGGGGGCGAGCTGCCCTCGCAGCGTGGTGAGGAGGGCGAATTGGCCTCGCCGCGAGGCTTGCCCGGAGTGGGTGGCGGCGGTGTTCCGGGCTCCGTAGCCGCGGCAGCGCGCTGCAGGGCAATCTCGGCGCCGACAGCCCGCGGGATGGTCAAAACGCGGTCGTACTTCGTCAGTTCCTCCTGGGCGGTCTTCAGCCTTGCTCGCTCGCTCTCGATTCCGATCGTCAGGTTGAGCAGGTCGCCGCGTTCAGCAAGCATTGCGTCCGCATCTGCTTTCAACAGCTCCACCTGGGCCTGCCGCTTGAATGTCAGCAGTTCTTTTTCCGCTGACTGCAGACGTTCTCGGGCCTGATCGAGATATCTCTTCAGTTGATCGCGGACCGAGGAGCCGTGCGTCTGGCTGATGAGGCGGCTCAGGGATGTAGCTTTGTTGGCCAGCCGACGTGAGGCCTCGGCCGCAAGCGCCGGGTCGCCGAGCCGCACGCCAACCTTGATGAAGTTTGCGTCCCGCAATTCGCCGACAGTCAGCCGCTCGCTGATGAATCGTTGCGGAGTCAGATTGTGGGGCTCGCCGTTCAGGCTCAGCTCACTGATGATTTCGGACACGAGGGTCAGGTTTTCGAGGAACGGCCTAAAGTCCTGGATGTTCCGTGACGTGTTTTCCAACCCCGGAGCAGGAATGGCGACGAGAGTGGTCGTTCCCTCATAGAGTATGGGGCGCATCGCGGCCACCGAGAACCCGGCCGCCGCGCCCGTGAGCGATCCGAGCAGAAGAAGCACCCAGCCGCGTCGCAGCGCGCGGCTGTAGAACTGGAAATCAATCGCGTCTGACGATAGATCGGCAGTCGGGGCAACCGAAGTCCTGACGGGTTCCGCTGGTACGGATCCACGCAGAGCCGTTGGTCGTTGAAGATCTGGCATGCAGTGCTTTTTCCGCCGCTGGCAGCGGGTTCCCCCTACGGGCAAGTTCCCAGGCGAGCACGCGATGACCGTTCTCGGCGGGTACGTCCGAAGTGATAAACCTAGCGGAATCTATCAGATTGGTCAAGCCAAGCGGTCAGCGGTGTCAGCAGTTGTCAAGCGGTCAGCGGGGCGTCGCTTTTCCCACCTTCAACAACGGTACCTGTGATGCTCCCGGTTGCGTGCGAACGATCAGATCGAGACGGCGGAATCGCGGCGCGTCGGCGGCTTCGGGCACAGCCAGCTGCAGAATGAACCATCGCTCGCCGCTCACTCGGACAACGTCTGCCATCCGACTGTCCAGAAGCAGCTCGACGACCAGCTCTTGCGCCGGCTCAATGGCCCGAAGGGGAAGCGTGACAACGCGTGCCGACGAGGGCAGGAACACAGTGCTTTCGGCGCCAGCGACTCGATATCTGACCCCATCCTCGCCGTGGTGCCATTCCGACAGACCGATGCCCCGGTGTTCGAGGTCCGCGCGAGCAACTTCGGCCCGGACGCGAAGTGGCACTGAGATCACCGCAACTAGCGCAACGACGGCGCCGACCTTGCCCAGCACCGACACGTGATCGGTCGTTTCGAGATTCGTCGTCCGCCATCCCGCCACGGCGCCCAGCAGGAGCCAGAAACTGAACGCGGGCGCATCGAGCAAGAGTGGATGGCCCCCTAGCCACGTGATGATGAAGGCCAGCACACCCGTACCAGCGGCCCACAGGAGTCCGTCGTCAGGATGTGCTGCAAGTCGGCGTGCGCATGCGACGCCAGCCGCCGCCAGCACCCACATGAACGCACCGAATCCCACGAGCCCCAACTCCGCCAGGAGCTGGAGAAAGTTGTTGTGCGCGTTCTCGTTCAGCACGGAATACTGCTTGAGCAGTTCCGGCGAGCTGAACTCACTCGAGCGGGCGGGATATTCTCCGACACCAATGCCGAACAGCGGTGCCGCCGCCAGCATGCGCAGGCTGGTTCGGGTGAATTCAGCGCGAAGCTTCAATGTCGCCAGCGATGGAGTGACATTGCGCTGAACCAGCGCGACGAGCGCCACTGAGGCACACAGCGCAATCACTGACATCGCTGCGACGAGTCGCAGGCGGGCGGCGGCATGCGAAAAGTCGAAGCGTCGCAAAACACGGGCGGCGAGCAGCAGAGCGCCGAGGATCCCCGCGACCATGGCCGTTCGCGAACCTGAAAAGGTCAGCGACGCGACGATCAGCACGCTGGCAAGCACCGAGGCGAGGTGCCAGGATCGGAAAACGTGCGCCAGCGCAGGGAAAAGGGTCATCACAAAGTACGAACCGGCTGCATTCACGTCGCCGTAGTGCCTGTTGAAACGGATGGTCCGGATGTAGCGCAGGAACGTGAGGAACGGCGAATCCTGACGGAGGGCCGATTCCCAGAGGTACCAGAGATTGACCGCACCAGCCAGCGCCGCTCCGAACACGACCGATCTGACCAGAACCGGGCCGCCGGCTGGCTGTGCCGCACTCACGCTGGCGGCTCTCAGCAGCAGCAGTCCCTCCATCAGCCGCATCGCCGCGTCCAGCTCGGGAGAGCCACCGTTGCCAATGAAGTACTGCTGGGTCAGGACCGTCCAGAGCTGAGTCTGCAGCGCGTCACTTCCAATCGTGTCACGCAGGAAAAGCAACTTGACTGACAGAGACACGAGCACCACACCGATCGCCGTCCATACGGGATTTGAAAGTGCGTTGACCGGATCGCGATGTCGTTGGGAAATCTGGCGTGCGGCGTATCCCGTCCCGAAGGCCACGACGAATACTTCCGGCCACGCCACTCCGCCGTGCCACGTACGTCCAAGCCAGGTCGCGATCGGGACGATGGCGGCGAGCATCGGCAGCGCGAGTTCCGGGCGCCAGGCCGAGAGGATGGCGAACAGAACGAGGAGCCCGATCACGGGGGTGGGGACCTGTCCGACCTGCGCGATTGATGTCAGGAGAAGAAAGAGATCACGGAGGCGCACAGCCAGACCAGACTGACGCCTGCAGCGCCAATGCGCCGCACCGCGGGGGATGCCGAGATGGGCCACATGTACATCTCCGGTGCGTTCACGGGCGGGCCGCGCCTCCGTCGCGGCCGAAGGCTGTGGTCAAAGATCGCCCCGCCGATCTGCGCCCATCGCTGATATGGTCCACTTCAGGGGGTTAAACGTCAAATCGGTTCGGCTCAGGGATTTGTTGAGGCGAGCTGCGGCGATAGAGGTCGTATCGTTACCGCGCGCCTGGTCGTGCGCCGTGCGGTAGTTGACGATCAGGATTGCGGGCGACGGATCGATGTCGATGGTGGGAACAGAGAGGACTATTGCGGTAACCGGAGCGGATGGGTTCGTAGGAACACACCTCTGCGCCGCGCTCGAAGGTCGCGGGCACCGCGTCATCAGAATCGTCAGACGAGAGGGGACCGGTGACAATCGACGACTGGTTTCCGAGCTGACGAATGAAGTCGCGGTCGCCGGCGCGATGCAGGGCGCTGATGCGGTGGTTCATCTTGCGGCCCGCGCTCACGTCTTGCGTGACGACAGTCCCGATGCCGGTGCGGCGTTCCGACGTGTGAACGTCGACGGTACCAGAGCATGTGTCTCGCGGCGCGCAGCAGCGGAGTTCCACGGATCGTCTTCGTGAGCAGCATCGGCGTGAACGGCTCGAGAAGCGACGGCCGGCCGTTCGTCGAAGCCGATGCGCCGGCCCCAGTCGAACTTTACGCGCGATCGAAATGGGAGGCTGAGGAGATGTTGCGAGGGCAGACGGCGGAGACGGGTGTCGAAGACGGTCGTGCTGCGTCCGCCCCTCATCTATGGGCCTGGCGTGAAAGGCAATTTCCTGCGGTTGTTGCGTCTGCGCCAGCAGCGGTCTCCCCCTGCCTCTTGGCTCGATCAGGAATCGGCGCAACCTCGTCGGCGTTCAGAATCTCTGCGACCTGCTAATTCTCTGCACTGGACCATCCACGCGCCGCCGGTCAGACCTACCTGGCCGCCGATCCAGATGTGCACTCGACAGCGGACCTGATTCGCGCGCTCTGCCACGGGATGAAACGTCCGTGCAGGCTCTGGTCCGTGCCTGAGCCAGTCCTCAGGGGAATGGCCCGGATCGCGGGTTTTGAAGACCAGTTCAACAAGCTGTGCGGCTCGTTGGAGGTGTCTTCAGACAAGGCGCGAGCTGAGTTGGGCTGGATGCCTCGCGTCACCTTCGAAGAAGAGATTGCCCGCACGGCGTCCTGGTATCTGGAGCAGGAACACGCCCGGAACCGGTAGGTCCGGTTTCGTCCACGTTACCGCACTCCCACCAGCGCATACTCCAGACTCGTGAACATCCGCGCGTTCAGCTTGCGGCCGTTCTCGTTGAACTCTAATGATCTTACTGCCCTTGCAACACCGCTGTGCAGCGGCGCAAGACGCTTTACAAGCGGGTCCTTGAATTGTCGGGTACCCCGACCGCCATTCGACGGCGCACCGTCTCGAGGCCTTTTCGCCAGAAGATAGATGTCGGAACAGAGGCTCGGCCGCAAGCGCAAGACGTGATCGAAGATTGGCGTCACCTTCGAGACCAGGCCCGAGGCATTGCCATGGCCCAGCCAGTTGAAGCCGAGAATCTCGATGTCGGTCAAACCGAGGGAATTCCCGATGTGGCGAAGATCTCGTACCGTGGGCTCGCGCACGTGCCCGCGAAACCGTTCGTTATCGTACCACTCTTCCATCGCGGACCACTCGGTGAGTCCCAGCACCGCCTCAATCCTTTTTTTCAGGTTTGCCGCATTCGGCACACCCAGTATCAGCCACGCACCCGGTTTCAGTGACCTGACGATCGACTGAAACAACTTCTTTGGAGAGTGGTGCCAATGCTCCATGGAATCAAACGACGTCACCGCGTCGAGCGAGGCGTCGGCAAACGACCAGGTCTGTTCGACAACGTCACTCTCAATGGATGTGATTCCATAGGCCTTCGGTATCCCCTGCCGCCGATCGTTTGGATCGTAGAAGCCACGGTCCCCGCGGTCGTCAATCATTGTGACGCGGTAGCCTGCTGCGGCGCATCCGGCCGCGAACGCGCCCCAGCCGCAACCGAGATCCACAATCGCTCCGCCAGCGGGCACGCGCTCTTTCAGAAGATCGAGCTGAACAGCATGGCGGAGCGTTTCGGCTCGGAGCACATGCCCCGGCGTGGTTGGCCAGAACCGGCCGTAGACCTCGGCCATGATCGCAATTGATTTCTCACTCGGTGACGCCATGTCCAAATCGACTGCAGAACGACGGAACAGGGTGACCATTATGCCCGAACTCCCGGGCGTGAATGTCCAGCCTACAGTGTGACCGTGACGACATCCGCCGTCGATCGAATGCGAGCACGATGTCCAGTCGACTGACCTTGCCGGAATATGACACGCGTCCGCTGTCGGCGGGTTATCCAGGATTGGAGCAGCTCGCGGTCGAGCACTTTCGTGACATCAGTTGATTCAATCCATCGCCATCGAGGCGGTCGAATGTGTCGGCCGCCTGATCGATCTGTCGAGCGGCCTGAAGAGTATAGCAGTCGTCGGCTGCGGTCCGAATCCGCATGCCGTTCAACGTCGTCCGCGCGGCGCCGGCGATCGCGGTCTTAGCTTGTCGCGCGATCGAGGATGCCGAGAAGATTCTCATGCGCGGTTCCCGGCGAGAGTCGCTGCTACCGGATTCCCACGACCGCGTAGTCGAGATTCGTGAACATCCGCGCGTTCAGCTTGCGGACGTTCTCGTTGAACGCCTCGACCAGCTCGCGCGGAACGGGGCCGGGCTCGTCGGGAAGCCGCTGCAGCTTGTCCTCTTCCGGCACGGGCGAGCGGTACTCGACGTCCACGCGCGTGAAACCGCTGGCGATCACCAGGTACTTCAGCGTGTCCGGATGGAGCGGCCACACGTGCGTGATGTCCCTGATGTAACTGTCGAAGAACGCCACCCAGCAGGCCGGGTTGAGCGTCTCGAGCACGATCACGCCTCCGGGGCGCATCTTGACGAAGGCGAGCTCGAGAAACTGGAGCAGGTACGACGGCTGGAGGTGCTCGACGACCTGCGCCGCGAACAGGCCTCCCAGTGACTGGTCGGGCTGCGCGGACAGGTAGCTCACGGCGTCTGCCTCGGTGACGTTCAAGCCGCGGGCCCGGCAGTCCTCAGCCATTTCGTGATTGAGGTCGATTCCGCGGGCGGTCACGCCGGCGGCGGCCGAGGAGCTCGAGGAACTCACCCCGCCCGCACCCGACGTCCAGGACGTCAGAGGTTCCGGCGAAAGTGGGGGAGGTACGACTCGAGCCGTGCGCGAATGGCGTGACGCGACCCGCGGAAGCGGTCTTCGAAGGTCAGGTATTTGTACGCGTCGAGCGTCGGAGCGAAAGGGGTCGGACCGGGTCTGACCCCGGCTCCGACTCGGCGCTCGGGACTCCGGACTCGGACCCCGGTCTGACCCCGGTCTGACCCCGGTCAGATCCCAGCAGCCGCTCCAGCTCGCGCTTCAGCGTCACCGACGCCTGCTGCGCGACGCTGACTGAGGTCCGCAGGCTTTCCTGCGTCGACGCCAGGGCGGCGGCCAGGGCGGCGGTTCGCGTCTCCAGTCGCGCGTTGAGCGATTCCCAACGTTTGTCGAGGTTCTCCGCCATCCCGCTCAGTGAAGCATTCAGGACGAGCGCGCCGCTAGCGGTGTCGCGATCCTTCGTGTCCACGTAGCCGGTGATCTGCTGGAGATAGAGCAGCAGCCGGCCGTTGAAGTTGGCAAGCGCGTCGAACTTCGCCTGCAGCGCTGACGCCGCCTCGTCGCTCGCGCGCTGCGACGCGCGCGCCGCTTCGATGCTGCGATTCAGATGATCGACGAGCAGCGAATTGAAGGAATGCTGACGCTGAAGGTACGGCGCCATCGCGCGATAGACGAGATCCGCGATGCGCGCCTTGACGCCCGATCGCGGCGGCGCTGCCGCCGTCGCTCCAATGATCTGCCAGTTCTGGTTGAGGGCGGTCAGCTGATGATCGTCGAACCCGCGTGCGGGGCGCGGCACCTGAAAACCCGGCGCATGCGCGCGGTCCAGCTCGGTCAGCGCATCGTTGTAGCGTCGATCGGCCTCGTCGCGCTCCTGCTTGAGACGCCGCAGCGTGTCTTCGAGGCGTTCCATCAACCGCCGACCCGGCCTCCTGCGGCGCCGGTCGTCACCAGGCCCTCGACCGGGCTGCTCGCCGAAGCGTGCGACCGTCGCGGAATCCTGCCCGCCCGATAGGCCAGACGTCCAGCCTCGACGGCCAGCTTCATGGCGGTCGCCATCGCGACGGGATCGTTGGCGAGCGCGATGGCCGTATTCATCAGCACGCCGTCAACTCCAAGCTCCATCGCAATCGCGGCGTCCGAAGCGGTCCCGACTCCGGCGTCGACGATCACCGGAACTCCCGCCTGTTCGCGGATGATGCGGATGTTGTTGGGGTTCTGAATTCCGAGTCCCGAACCGATCGGGGCGCCGAGCGGCATCACCGCCGCGGCGCCCGCGTCTTCGAGTTTGCGGCAGATGACCGGGTCGTCATTGGTGTAGGGCAGGACGACGAAGCCCTCGCGCACGAGGACTCGCGTCGCTTCGAGCAGCGCCTCGTTGTCCGGAAAGAGCGTGCGCTCGTCGCCAATGACCTCGAGCTTCACCCAGTTCGACAGACCGACTTCACGGCCCAGCCTCGCCGTCCGGATCGCATCGTCCGCCGTGAAACACCCGGCGGTGTTCGGGAGGATGAAGATGCGTGACTGGTCGATGTAGTCGAGCAGCGATTCCTTCGATCGATCCGTCAGGTTCACTCGGCGAACGGCGACCGTCACCATATCGGTTCCGGAGGCCGCGTGCGCATCCGCCATCACGGTGTGAGACGGGTATTTTCCCGTGCCGACGATGAGGCGCGAATGAAAGGATTTGTCGGCGATGACGAGGGTGTATGCCATGGCTCTGACGTGTGAGGTGCGGGCGCGAGACTCAAACAACCTTCGAGCAGACCGTTCCAATCTAACCAGCCACTTGCTCCGTGCTCTGAGTCTCGAGTTGAATTGGAGTTGCACCATCGTGCCAGGCCACCTCCGACGAAATTGACGATTTCGATCTCGTCGCCGTCGCCAACCATCACCGAGTCATAGCGGTCGCGTTTGACGATGACGAGGTTGTGTTCGACGGCCACGCGACGGGGATCGACGTTCAACTCGGCGAGCAGGGCGCTGATTGTGACGGGTCCGGCGATCTCGTGCGGCTCGCCGTTCAAGCGTATGGTCAAAGTCTACCTCAATGATGAGATTCGCGGCTTGCGCCGCTCATCGGTGAGGGCACTCCGAGCGATCCGAGCACGTTCACGAGCGTCTCGTCCGCCCCCGCTCGCACGTGCTCGGGGAGCGAAATCTCCGGCGCCGGACGTCGATAGAGCCAGCGGGATGACTCGACGGTAGTCCTCGACCATTGCTGCCAGGCTGTGTGTGGATTCCAGTATCGCTGACCTGCCAGGCTCAACGCGTGCCGCAGCTCCGCGTCACGCCCGAGCCGACGCATCGCCAGCCGTAACGAGTGATCCTCGTCGAGGATATCGATCGCGACACAGACCGGCGCCCCAGGAACGGGTTGGCCCCGGCTCTTCGATTTCCGATTTCCGATCTCCGATTTCCGATTCGAGGCCCGAGTGCAGCTGCCATGTTCGAGGATCGAGCGCAGGCACGTCCACGAGATGCGCAAGATGGACGATCACCGTGGGGGTGCCCGCAGCGAGGCACCGCAGCCAGGGTCCTGAGATCTCTCGAGCGGTTGGCCAGCGCAGTGTCAATGCCACGTCGCACGCCGCGATGTGCGCCGTCAGATCGTCGTCGGCCTCGATGTATCCGGTCAGCGTCACGGCATCGCGGATGCCGAGGCGTTCGATATCGGCGCGAGGGTCGTAGTGCGATGGCGCTGCGCCCGCGAGCAGCAGGTGAATGCCGGTGGCATGCCGGCGCGTGTCGGCAAACGCGTCGAGGACTTGAGGAATCCGCTTGTCCGGCGAAAGGCCTCCGAAGCAACCGAACAGCGTCACGTCGTCCGAAATGCCGAGTCGCGCGCGAACTGGCGGTGCGCGCCTTTGCACGCTCGTCGCTGCTGACAAAGACGCCGTGTCCGAGCCGGATGGGTTCGACGAGAGTGGCGGGTGACTCAGCGGAGAGTTGCCGGGCGAGAGGCGCCGCATGAACGGCGGCCACCCGCGACGCCGATACAGCCAGCCGCGTCATCGGCCAGTGATAGTAGAGGTGGTTATCGAAGCCGGCGACAGCCAGCTCAGCGAGATCGACGTTCACCTCGGGGTGATTCCAGCGGAATTCCGATCGATAGTCGCCCGTCCGCCCGGATCGCAGGAGCGCCGCCGCCCGCGCGTGATGGAGATGCGCGTCGTGAAGGACCGCAAGGCCAGGATAGCGTAGGAGATACGGCCAGATGAACTCGTGCGTTGAGGAGTTTCCGAGCTGAAAGACCGTGAGGTCGTACGCGGCTCTGCTGGTGCCGCCAGACGAACTCGTGCGCGGAGTACATGCCCGGGATCGCGCCCGGATCGATGGAGGTGCGTGGAGACGTCGACAAACACGTCGATGTCGAAGAACGCGCGAAGCGCGGGCACCAGCTCCGCGCTGCACGCCGCGACTCCCGATCGCACGGGCGGCATCGGGCTGAACCAGGCGAGTCGTGGGCGCATCATGCGCTTCTTCTCAGCATTATTTCAGCGTCCCGCCGTGGCTGATACGACAACCGGCGGTTCATAGCTGAGCCTCGAGGCCTGTGATAGCATGCGATGTTTAGACGGATGCCGCCGGCCGGCCAATCTGTCTCCGCGTCCGGGTGAGCCCCGGTCGCGTTTTTTTGGGCGCCGCTTGAGAAAAGATTCACAAGCATGCACGGCTGGGTCCCCATCCTCATCATGCTCGGCCTGGGCGCCGGGTTCGCGGCGTTCAACATCGGGCTGTCGAACCTGGTTGGCCCGAAAAAGCCCACACCCGAGAAGATGGCGCCGTATGAATGCGGCATGCCGCCGGTCGGCGACGCCCGCGAACGCCATCCCGTCAAGTTTTATCTGGTGGCGATGATCTTCCTGCTCTTCGACATCGAAGTTGCCTTCCTGTATCCCTTCGCGATGGCGCTCCGGGACCTCGGCTGGCCCGGGTTCATTCAGCTCGTCGTGTTCTTCGCCATCCTGGTAACGGGCTACATCTACGTCTGGCGCAAAGGTGTGCTCGACTGGGGGCACGAGCGATGATAGTCGTCAGTCCTCGAGTCATCAGTCGCCGTCGCCTGTCGCTCAGGGTACGTCCCGAGCCCCGAGCCCCGAGAGATTGAATAATGGCTGACAACATCGAGATCCCTGTTCTGACAACGACGGTCGAGAAGGTGGTCCAGTGGGCACGCCGTTCGTCCATCTGGCCGGTGACGTTCGGGCTGGCCTGCTGCGCCATCGAGATGATGGCCATGAGCGCGTCGCGCTACGACATCGCGCGCTTCGGCGCCGAGGTGTTTCGTGGATCGCCGCGGCAGTCGGACCTGATGATCGTGGCGGGACGCCTGTCGCGCAAGATGGCGCCCGTGCTTCGCCGCATCTACGACCAGATGCCCGAGCCGAAGTACGTGATCTCGATGGGCGCTTGCGCCTCGGTCGGCGGCGTGTTCGACAACTACGCCATCGTGCAGGGTGTGGATCAGATCGTGCCCGTGGACGTGTTCGTGCCCGGTTGCCCGCCGCGGCCGGAGGCGCTCATCTACGGCATCGTCCAGCTGCAGAAAAAAATCGATCAGCAGAGGATGTCCGCCTGAGGGCGCGTCCTCGGCCGTCGCGCGTCACGGCCGCGAGCGCGAGCGGCATGTGCGACAGTCATGCAAGCAACTGCCATCATCGACGCGCTGACCCGCGCGCTGCCCGGCGACCCTTCGCGCTTCGAAGCCTCCGATTCGCGTGACGGGATGCCGACGATTTTCGTCGCGCGCGAGCACCTGGTGGACGTCTCGCGCACGCTCCGGGACGACCCGTCGCTCCGGTTTGCGTTCCTCGCGGACATGACGGCCGTCGACTACCATCCGCGCGACCCGCGCTTCGAGCTGATCTACACGCTCGCCTGCCTCGGCGTCAGTGGTTTCGGCGATACGCCGAAGCGGCTGCGCATGAAGGTCCGCATTCCCGGAAACGATCCGGTTGCGCCGACGGCGAGCGAGCATCTGGCCGGCGGCCAACTGGGCCGAACGCGAGATTTTCGACTTGTTCGGTGTTGCAGTTCAGCGGCCATCCGGATCTCCGGCGCATCCTCATGCCTGACGACTGGGAGGGGTTCCCGCTGCGGAAGGACTACCCGGTCCAGATCAAGGATCCCGTGAAGACGTACGAGCCGCTGCAGCTCTCGGAAGAGCAGTTCGTCGCCAATGTGCAGGCGGCGCGCAGCCGCGCGAAGCAGGAATAGAGGACGCAGGAGTCCCGTGCTGAACACCGATCTCGAACGTCAGGGCTCGCCTGCGACCGGGCCCGAGCTGCGGACCGAGACCATGACCGTCAACATGGGCCCGCAGCACCCCAGCACCCATGGCGTACTGCGGATCGTGCTCGAGCTGTCGGGGGAGACCGTCGTGTCCGCGGATACGACCATCGGCTTCCTGCACACCGGCATCGAGAAGACGGCCGAGCAGAAAAAATGGCAGCAGGTGATCCCGCTCGTCGAGCGGATGGATTACCTCGGCGCGCAGTCGAGCAGTCTGGCGTTCTGCCTGTCGGTGGAGACGGCTGCTCGGCGTGGAAATGCCGGCCCGCGTCCGCGACATCCGCGTGCTGATCGCCGAGCTCCAGCGCATCATGAGCCACCTCGTGTGGCTCGGCACGCACGGCCTCGAGATTGGCGCTGTGTCGGTGATGATGTATTGCTTCCGTGAGCGGGAGCAGTTGCTGAACATCAACGAGATGCTCGCCGGCTTCCGCATGTTTCCAAGCTACCTGCGGATCGGCGGCCTTCGCGAGGATCTCCCGAGCGGATTCCATCAGGCGGTCAAGACCTTTCTCGACAAGTTCCCCGCGAAGTTGAACGAGTACCGAGGATCTGCTGACCAAGAACCAGATCTGGCTGAAGCGCACGCGCTCGGTCGGCGTCGTCTCGAAGGAGGACACGATCGCGTACGGGCTGGTCGGTCCGATGGCCCGCGCCGCCGGCGTTGCCTACGACGTCCGCAAGGTCTTCCCGTACCTGGGGTACGAGACGTACAGACTTCGAGGTGCCGATCGGCTCCACCGGCGACGTCTACGACCGTTATCTCGTGCGCATGGAAGAGATGCGGCAGAGCACGAAGATCGCGCAGCAGGCGCTCGCGCGCATCACGCCGAAAGGCGTGTTCGACATCCAGGACTACCGCATCGTGCCGCCGCCGAAGGACAAGGTGTACAGCGAAATGGAAGCGCTGATTCAGCACTTCCTGATCTACTCGCAGGGGTTCACCGTGCCGCCCGGCGAGGCCTACGTGCCGGTCGAGGGCCCGCGCGGGGAGCACGGCTTCACGATTGTGTCTGACGGCACCAACCGGCCTTACCGCATCAAGCTTCGGGCGCCGTCGTTCTACGCATGTCAGGCGCTGCCGAAAATGATCGTCGGCGGGATGATTGCCGACGTCATCGCGGTCATCGGCTCCACCGACGTCGTGATGGGGGATGTGGACCGATGAGTTTCCACCCGTTGATGGCCTACGACGATCGGTTCCACAAGTCCGAGCGAAAGCTTCCGGACGAAGGGCCGCCGTTTACCTTCACGCCCGAGCGTCGCGCGAAGCTCGACGAGATCCTGACGAAATACCCGCCGGACCGGAAGCGTTCGGCGATCCTTGCCGCGCTGTACCTCGTTCAGGAGCAACAGGGTTATCTCACCGCGAACGGCATGCGGCACGTCGCGGGCATTCTCGACATGAGCCCCGCGGAAGTCGACGACGTCGCGACCTACTACGTGATGTTCTACAAGGAGCCGGTCGGCAAGTACGTGCTGCAGGTCTGCCGGACGCTGTCGTGCGCGCTGCTGGGCGCCGAGCGCGTCACCGAAAGCCTGTCCGAGAAGCTCGGAATCAAGGTCGGGGAGACCGATCCGTCGGGCATGTTCACGCTGCTCGAGTTCGAGTGCCTCGGCGCGTGCGATCGCGCGCCGGTCGTCATGGTCAACAACGAGTTGTGGCACGAGATGCTGAAGCCTGAAGATGCGGGAAAGCTCGTGGATGGCTTGAAGTCGCAAGGGGCAGCCGCGCTGTCAGGATGTCATCTGGAGGTCGAACGCTGACCCGGCAGCAGCGCGGAAGCTGTAAGGCCGGCTCGCGCTTGAATGCAGGGAAACGGCAAGGCTGAAAGAGCCGGCGCACGAAGCGCGGTAAAGCGACGCGCGGGGTGGGGCCCCGCGAGCACAAAAAACAATGGAACCGATTCTCACGAAATACGTCCGCGAGCCGAACGGCCACACGCTCGACTTCTTTCTGAAGCACCAGGGGTACGAGGGCCTGCAAGAAGGCGCTTGCGACCGCAGCCCAAGGACGTCATCGAAATCGTGAAGGCGTCAGGGCTCCGGGGTCGCGGCGGCGCAGGATTTCCGACCGGGCTCAAGTGGCAGTTCGTGCTGAAGGACACGCCGCTTCCCAAGTACATCTGCTGCAACGCCGACGAGAGCGAGCCGGGCACGTTCAAGGATCACGTGCTCATGGAGCGCAATCCGCACCTGATGTTCGAGGGCTGCCTGATCGGCTGCTGGGCGATCGGCGCGAAGGTCGCCTACATCTATATCAGGGGCGAGTTCTATCACGTCCAGAAGGTGCTCGAAGCGGAACTGGCGAAGGCCTACGCGCAAGGGTACGTCGGCCGGAACATCATGGGCACTGGCTGGGACTGCGACATCGTGATTCATCGCGGCGCCGGTGCCTACGAGGCGGGCGAAGAAACGGCGCTGATCGAATCGCTCGAGGGCAAGCGCGCACAGCCGCGAATCAAGCCGCCGTTCCCCGCCGTCTCTGGTCTCTACAACTGTCCGAGCGCCGTCAACAACGTCGAGACGTTGTGCAATCTTCCGCCGATCCTGATCAACGGCGCCGAGTGGTTCACCGCGCTCGGCCCCGACAAGAACGGTGGGCCGAAGCTGTACTGCGTGAGCGGGCACGTCAAGAAACCTGGGGTCTACGAAGCGCCGATGAAGGTCACGCTCCGTGAGCTGATCTTCGGCCATGCTGGCGGAATCCGCGACGGTCACCAGCTCAAGGCGGTGATTCCCGGCGGGTCGTCGGTCCCGATTCTGCTGCCGGACCAGCTCGACATTCCGGCGTCGTTCGACGACGTGGTGAAGGCTGGCTCGATGCTCGGCTCAGCCGGAATCATCGTGATGGACGAGACGACGTGTATGGTCTGGGCCGCACGCAACCTCCTGTATTTCTACAAGCACGAGTCGTGCGGCAAGTGCACGCCGTGCCGTGAGGGCGGCGACTGGCTGCACAAGATCCTCACGCGCATCGAGAGCGGTGAAGGGGAGATGCGCGACATCGATCTGCTGGTCACCATCGGCAACAACATCGTCGGCAAGACACTCTGCGCGTTCGGCGACGCGGCGGCGACGCCCGCGCTGACGACGGTCAAGCATTTCCGCGCCGAGTTCGAAGCGCACGTGCGGGAGGGCCGGTGCACGGTACCGGCCGATTGGCGCGCTTCGACGATGCCGGTTGGGGCGCATTGATGGTCGACTGGCTACTGAGCTGGGTCACGCCGACTCAGCGTGCACCTGGTGTTGATCGTCGTCGTCTTCAACATGCTGGTCCTGTCGGCCGCGTTCATGGTGTGGATGGAACGGAAGGTCTGCGCGTACATCCAGGACCGCGTGGGCCCCAACCGCGTCGGCGTCGAAGGGCTGCTGCAGCCGTTCGCGGACGTCATCAAGCTGCTGATGAAGGAGGAGCTGCGGCCGAAGGCAGCCGACGCCCTGCTCTTCTTGATCGCGCCGGTGATCTCGGCGACCGCGGCGTTCGCGGCGTTCTCGGTCGTGCCGTTCGGCACCGAGCTGTCGCTGTTCGGCCTGCTCGATCAGCCGATTCCGCTGCAGGTGACCGACGTCAACGTCGCGGTGCTCGTCATCTTCGCCATCACCTCGATGGGCGTTTACGGCATCGTGCTCGCCGGCTGGAGCTCCAACAGCAAGTACTCGCTGCTCGGCGGCATTCGATCGTCAGCGCAGATGATCAGCTACGAGCTCTCGTACGGCCTGGCGCTCGCCGCAGTGGTCATGCTGGCCGGGTCTCTCTCGCTGCGCGATATCGTGCTCGACCAGTCTGGCACCTGGTTCGGGTTCATTCCGCGCTGGTACATATTCCTGCAGCCACTCGGCTTCCTGATTTACATGACTGCCGGCGTCGCTGAAACCAACCGGGCACCGTTCGACTTCCCGGAAGCGGAGCAGGAGCTCGTCGCGGGCTACCACACCGAGTACAGCTCGATGAGCTTCGCGATGTTCTTCCTCGCCGAATACGTGAACATGGTGACGATTTCGGCCGTCGCCGTGAGCCTGTATCTCGGCGGATGGCTCGGCCCGATCCTGCCCGACTGGCTGGCGTGGATCTGGTTCCTCGTGAAGGTGTTCCTGCTCCTGTTCTTCTACGTCTGGATGCGCTGGACGCTGCCGAGGTATCGATACGACCAGCTGATGGAGTTCGGGTGGAAGTGGCTGCTGCCGGTGGCGACGCTGAACCTGCATCGCTACGGCGGCGCTGGTCCTGTGGATGGAATGACCATGGAAATCCTCGCGTTTTTCATTTTCGCGGCCATCGCCATCATTGCATCGGTCATCGTCATCGGGCAGGGCAACCCGATGTACAGCGTGATGTCGCTGATCGGCTCCTTCGGCGCGCTCGCCGGGCTGTACGTGCTGCTCGACGCGCCGTTCACGGCGGTGACGCAGATCATCATCTACGCCGGCGCCATCATGGTCCTGTTCCTGTTCGTGGTCATGCTCCTGAACGTCCCGCGCGAGGAACCGCTTCCGCCGGCGCCGGTCGCGAACATCATTGGCCCGACGGGTGTCCGGATTGGCGCCGTGCTGTCGGTCGTCCTTGCGGTCGAGATCGTCTGGGCGCTCTCACGTATCGGCACGGGGTGGTTCGGGCCGGATCAGGCCGAGTCGGTGAGCTCGGTGAGGAACATCGGCCGCTCGCTCTTCACCGATCACGCCTTCGCGTTCGAGGCCACATCCGTGCTGATTCTCGTCGCCATGGTCGGCGCCGTCGTGCTGGCGCGAAAGGAGCACTGACCCCATGGTGCCGCTCAACTATTACCTGGTGCTCTCCGGGATCCTGTTCGCGATCGGGACCACCGGCGTGTTCCTGCGCCGCAACCTGATCACCGTGATGTTGTCGATCGAGATCATGTTGAACGCGGTCAACCTGACCTTCGTGGCGGTCGGGCGTTTCATCGGGACCGTGGACGGCCAGATCATCACGTTTTTCGTCATGACCGTCGCGGCGGCAGAAGCCGCGGTGGGGCTCGCCATCGTGATTGCGCTCTTCCGCCATCGAGAGACGCTGAGCCCCGATGCCTTCACGTCGTTGAAGTGGTGACGCCTTGCTGCTCCTGATTCCGCTGCTGCCCCTGCTGGGGTTCATCGTCAACGCGCTGTTCGGGCGCCGGCTGCCCAAGCAGGTCTCCGGCGGTATCGCCTGCGCGTCGATCATCGCGGCGTTCGGCGTCGCGGTGTCGAGCGTGCTGACGATGCTGGGGGAGTCCGTCGCATCGGGTCGAGCAGACCGTCTTCATGTGGCTGCCCTCGGGCGACCTGCAGGTGCCGTTCGCCCTGTATCTGGATCCGCTGTCGGCGCTGATGATCCTGGTGGTCACCGGGATCGGCTCGCTCATTCACATCTACTCGGTCGGCTACATGCACGAGGAGACCGATGGTGAGTATGCGCGCTACTTCTCGTACCTGAATCTCTTCGCGGCCTTCATGCTCGTGCTGGTGCTCGGCGCGAGCTTTCCAGTCATGTTCGTCGGCTGGGAAGGGGTCGGCCTGTGCTCGTACCTGCTGATCGGCTTCTGGTTCACCAAGCAGTCGGCGGCGGACGCCGGCAAGAAGGCCTTCGTCGTCAATCGTGTCGGTGACTTCGGCTTCATCCTGGGGATGTTGCTGATCTTTACCAACTTCGGCACGCTCGACTTCCAGAACGTGGCGGCCGCGGCTGCGGCGCGCGCCCCGGAAACGGCAGCCGTCGGGGTGATGACCATCGCAACGCTGCTGCTCGTCGTCGGCGCGGCCGGCAAATCGGCGCAGCTTCCACTCTACGTCTGGCTCCCGGACGCGATGGAAGGCCCGACGCCGGTCTCGGCGCTGATTCACGCGGCGACGATGGTGACGGCGGGCGTGTACATGATCGGGCGCAATGCCGTGTTGTTCGCGCATGCGCCGTTCACGCTCGAGGTCGTCGCGGTCGTCGGGGCGTTGACGGCGTTGATGGCCGGGACGATCGGTCTCGTTCAGAACGACATCAAGCGCGTGCTCGCGTACTCGACCGTTTCGCAGCTCGGTACATGTTCCTGGCGATGGGTGTCGGCGCGTTCGGCGCCGGGATCTTCCATCTCTACACACACGCGTTTTTCAAGGCGCTGCTGTTCCTCGGTTCGGGCGCGGTCATCCACGCGCTCCATGGCGAGCAGGACCTGCGCAACATGGGCGGCCTGAAGAAGCACCTGCCGGTCACGTACTGGACTTTCCTGATCGGCGCGCTCGCTATTGCCGGGGTTCCCGCGCTGTCCGGGTTCTTCAGCAAGGACGAGATCCTGTTCCGGACGTTCGTCGGTTCCGAGGTCAACGGCAATCACGGCTACCCCGTGTTGTGGTTGATCGGCGTGCTGACGTCGCTGCTGACCGCGACCTACATGTTCCGGCTGGTGTTCATGGCGTTCCACGGCGAGCGTCGCGCTGACGGGCACGATCAGGCGCCGGCCGCACGGCGCCCACGCGGCGCACGCGGCGGCGCCGTCACACGGGCACGGGCGGACACGGCCATGGTCTCCACGACGCTCCGCCGTCGATGGCGATTCCGTTGATCGTGCTGGCAATCGGGTCGATCTTCGCTGGCTACGTCGGGGTGCCGCACGCCCTCGGCGGCAGCAACCGGCTCGAGACGTTCCTCCATCCAAGCTTCGAGCCGCCAGCACACGCGCAGGTGCTGACAGACCGGCGGAGTCAGGTGGCGTCGGCGGGCAGCAGCCGGCGGCGGCGCAGCACGGCGAGGCGACAGAGGCGCATGGCGTGGAGTCGGACCGAGCTCACGCTGATGGCGCTCTCGAGCACGGTGGCCGTCGTCGGAATTCTGATCGCACGGTTCTTCTGGCTGAAGAGACCGGAGGCGGCGGCCGCGATGGCCGATCGTTTCGCCCCGATCTACCGGCTGCTCTACAACAAGTACTACGTCGACGAGATCTACGATGCCGTCATCGTGCAGCCGATCAAGCAGATTTCCACCAGCGTGCTGTGGAAGGGCTTCGACGCCGGCCTGGTCGACGGAATCGTCAACGGAGTCGGCCAGGTGGTGAGCACCACGAGCAGCATCGTGCGACGGGTGCAGACCGGGTCGGTTCGCACTTACGCCGCATCGCTGATCCTTGGTTCGGTGCTGATTCTGGGTTGGTATCTGTGGATTTGAGCGCGCGCGCGTCGGTTGCGCCAGCTAGGGAGACATGCTTTCAACCATCGTTTTCTTACCGGTTGTCGGGGCGATTCTGCTGCTGCTTGCGGGCGGACGCGGCGACCGCCCCGACCGCGAGCCGCTCGTTCGCAATATCGCCCTGCTGACGTCGCTCGTCACGTTCGCCGCGACGCTGGTGCTCTGGTCGCGGTTCGACCCGACCTCGGCCGTCTTCCAGTTCGAGGAGCGCTACGCCTGGATTCCGAGGTTCGGGATTCAGTACTACATCGGCGTCGACGGCATCAGCCTGTTCCTGATCGTGCTCACCGGCTTCCTGACGCCGCTCGCGCTGCTGTCCTCGTGGGAGTCGGTGCACAAGAACGTCAAGGCCTTCAGCTTCTTCATCCTCGCGCTCGAGTCGGCGATGCTCGGCGTGTTCGTCTCGATCGACCTGTTCCTGTTCTACGTCTTCTGGGACGCGATGCTGATCCCGATGTACTTCCTGATCGGCGTCTGGGGGTACGAGCGGCGCGTCTACGCAGCGGTCAAGTTCATCCTCTACACGATGGCCGGCAGCGTGCTGATGCTGATCGCCATCATCGGCCTCGCGGCCGCGCACGCGTCGGCGACCGGTACGCCGAGCTTCAACCTGCTCGATTTGTACTCGCTGAATCTGGCGCCGCGGACCGAAATGTGGTTCTTCCTGGCGTTCACGCTCGCATTCGCGATCAAGGTGCCGCTGTTTCCCTTCCATACCTGGCTGCCTGACGCGCACGTCGAGGCACCGACGGCGGGCTCGGTGATCCTCGCCGGCGTGCTGCTGAAGATGGGAACCTACGGGCTGTTGCGGTTCTCGTTTCCACTCTTCCCGACGGCCGCGAACGCCTTTGCCCCGTTGCTCGCACTGCTCGCCGTGATCGGGATTGTCTATGGCGCGCTCGTCGCCATGGTGCAGCCCGACATGAAGAAGCTCGTCGCCTATTCCAGCGTGAGCCACCTGGGATTCGTGGTGCTCGGGCTGTGCGCGATGACGCTGCAAGGAGTGCAAGGCTCGCTCTACCAGATGCTCAACCATGGCGTGAGCACGGGTGGGCTCTTCATGATCGTCGGCATGCTCTCCGATCGCCGTCACACGCGACTGATCTCGGAGTTCGGCGGGCTCAAAGCGGTGACCCCCAAGCTCGTCGCCGCGTTTCTGATCGTGACCCTGTCGTCGATCGCGCTTCCGTCGCTGAATGGCTTTGTCGGCGAGTTCCTCATCCTCATCGGCGCTTACCGCTGGGACGCTCGTCTGACGACTGTCGCGGCGACGGGCGTCATCCTGTCCGCGGTGTACATGCTGTGGATGTTCCAGCGGGTCAACTATGGGCCGCTGACGAACCCGAAGAACCGCGCGCTGCCCGATTTGAGCCCGCGTGAGTGGGCGCTGGTCGTGCCGACGATCGCGATGGCGATCCTGATGGGCATCCTGCCGGGGATTTTCCTGCGCCCGATGGAGCCGGCGGTCGCCCGCGTGATCGAGCGCGTCAACCGGGGACAGCCGGCGCGTGTGCGAGTAGATCAGCCGGCCAGCGCACGCCGCGCCAGCGACGGCTGCCAACGCGACCGAGCCGAAGGACGAACCTCTGCCAAACGGACGCGCCGTGAATCCCGAGCGGTCATCGAGCAATGACTGAGTTTCCTGCCATCATTCCGATCGTCATCGTCGTGCTCTCGGCTATCGCCGCGATGCTCGCCGAAGCGTTTCGTCAGCCGGGCGAACGCATGCCCATTGCCGGCCTTGGACTGATCGGCCTCGTGGGCGCGGCAGTCGCATCCGTGTTCTTATGGGACGCCGACCGCCAGAGCTTCGGCGTCGTCCGTGCCGACAATTTCGCCCTGTTCGTGAACCTGGTGCTCTGCGTCGTGGGCGTGCTGACGATGCTGTTCTCGGACGAAGTGGTCGAGCGCGAGCAGATTCCGCCGGGTGAGTACTACGCGCTGACGCTCTTTGCGATCAGCGGGATGATGCTGATGGCCGCGGCCATCGATCTCCTCGTCATCTTCCTTGCCCTCGAGATCCTCTCTCTGTCGGTCTACGTGCTGACCGGAATCCGTCGATCGAGCGCCGCTGGCGCAGAGGCGGCGTTCAAATACTTCCTGCTGGGGTCATTCTCGAGTGCGTTCTTCCTCTACGGTGTGGCGTTCGCCTTTGCGGTGGCGAGATCCACGCGCCTGGACGCGCTCAGCCAGGCGCTCTCTGCTCAGGGCGCCGCCGATCCGAGCACCTTGCCTTTGCTTGCCGTCGGTCTGCTCGCGGTCGGATTTGCGTTCAAGGTATCGGCCGTCCCCTTCCACATGTGGACGCCTGACGCCTACGAGGGCGCGCCAACGATTGTGACGGCGTTCATGTCCACCGGCGTCAAGGCCGCGGCGTTCGCCGCGTTCGTCCGCGTATTTCTGTCGCCGCTCGAGCCGTTGAAGGATCAATGGATCCCGATGCTGTCGCTGGTAGCTGCAGCGACGATGATCCTGGGAACGGTGGTTGGGGTCGCGCAGTCCAACATCAAGCGCATGCTCGCCTATTCCAGCATCGCGCACGCCGGTTACCTGCTGCTCGGAATCATTTCGACGAACGAAACGGGGAAGGCGGCCGTTCTCTTCTACTTGCTGGCCTACGCCGTCACCAACCTGGGCGCGCTCGGCATCGTCGCGCTGCTCGGGACGCCGCAGGATCAGCACGACGAGCTGCGGGACTTTGCAGGCCTCTGGCGATCGCGTCCGGGGCTTGCCGGACTGATGACAGTATTTCTGTTGTCGCTGGGTGGGTTCCCGTTGACCGCCGGCTTCATCGGCAAGTGGTACATCTTCAGCGCCGCGGTGGAGCAAGGGCACTACACGCTGGCAATCATCGGCGTACTGACGAGCGTCATCTCGGTCTTCTTCTATCTTCGTATCGTTGTCATGATGTATATGACGGAGGGTGCGGAGATCAGCCGTCCGCGAGTGCCTGCGGCGGCCATGGCTGGTTTGGGCCTGGCGACGTTGGCGGTCTTCTATCTCGGCGTGCTGCCGACCTGGGTTATCGACATGGCCCACGCGTCGATCTCGACGATATTCTAAGAGCGCGCTCGACGATCTTCTGAGGGCGCGGTCGACGATTTTCTGAGCGCGGCGGCCGCCAGCGCGGCGAGCGTCTCGTCGTCTTCGGTTCTCACCGTTCGGAGGTCGAGAACCACACGTCCGTCTTCGATCCTGGCGATCACCGGCTGATCGGACGTTCTCAACGCGGCTTCCAGGGCGTCGGCAGAGCCGTTTGGTGCGGCGATCGTCACGACTCGCGTGGGCAGCTGCGAGCCTGGCGCGCTGCCGCCTCCAATCGTCGAAACGCCATCCCGCACGTCCGCATCGAACCCGGCGGCTTGGAGAGAGCCGGCAAGCGCCGCGTGCGCGTTCGCCAATCGCATCCGCGGTCATCACGATCATTCGCATCACCGGCACCGTTTCGGCAGCCTTTTCCGACGCATAGGCTTCCAGCGTGGCTTCGAGAGCGGCGTAGGTCATCTTGTCGACGCGCAGCGCGCGCATCAGCGGGTGCTTCCGCACCAGCGCGACGGTGGCCGATGCTGCCCGCGAGTATTCCTGCCTGCGGTCCGCCCAACAACTTGTCGCCGCTGAACATGACGAGGTCCGCGCCTGAAGCGATGCTGCTCCTGACCGGCGGCTCATCTCCGAGAGATTCGAGGCTGCCGGGTACATCGAGAAAGCCGCTTCCCAGATCCTCGAGGACGGCGACCCCGAACCGACGTCCGAGCTCGACGAGCTCGTCGAGCGACGGACGCTCGGTGAAACCCTCGACACGGAAGTTCGACGGGTGAACGCGCAGAATCGCGGCGGTTCGATCGCCGATAGCCGCCGCGTAATCGGCGGCGCGCGTGCGGTTGGTGGTGCCGACTTCGCGCAGGACGGCTCCCGACTGCGCCATGACGTCGGGGACCCGGAAGCCGCCACCGATCTCGACCAGCTCGCCGCGCGAGATGATGACCTCGCGGCCGGCCGCGACGGCGGCAAGTCCGAGCAGCGTCGCGGCAGCGTTGTTGTTGACCACGACCGCAGCCTGCGCGCCGGTGAGGCGGCAGATCAGGCGTTCCGCATGGACGTCGCGCTTGCCGCGCCGGCCGGCGGCCAGGTCGTACTCGAGATTGGTGTATCCCTGCGCCAGGGTCGCGACTCGTTCAACAGCCGCGCGCGAGAGCGGGGCGCGTCCGAGGTTGGTATGGACGATCACACCTGTCGCATTGATCACCGAGCGCAACGACGACGCGTGCTCGGTGTGCAGGTGGCGGATGAGCGGCTTCCTCAATGGCAGCCGCCACGTCCGCTGGTCGTCGCCTTTTGCCATCCGCTCGCGCATGCCGTTCGCCACGGCGCGCAACGCCTCGACCACCATCGCATGCCCGAACCGATCTTCGAGCGGCCGGATTCCCTGTCGCTGGCGCAATTGTTCGATTGACGGAATGTCTCTGAAGGTCATGTGTGAGTATTCGTGATCCGTGATCTGTGAACCGTGGTTCGTCGCTCGTCTCTCGCGGCTCGAAATGCTTTCTCGGCGCAATAGAGTCCTACGAGCGACGAGCCACGAACCACGAACCACGGCAGACTAGGGCTGTTGGCTTCACGGTCTTTTCACGATACCATCGACTTTCTCCCAACGTCTCGAACGCGATGAAATCCGGCCACCCCTCTGTGCCCACCGACAATACGCCGCCGAAGGTCGAGGCGCCTCCTTACCGGCCGACGGAACGCTTCTGGCCGTACCTGGATCTGACGGAGCAGCCGACGGACGAGGAATTGGCGCGACTGGATCCGGCACTTTCGGAAGCACTTTTCGGCACGCCGCGGCGGCCGTTTTCCGTGTCTCTGGAGTTCCCGCCGTTTGCCGGCGCTGATTACGAGAAAGCACTCACGTTGGCGCGCGCGTCGGCGGAGTATCTGGAGATCGGTCAGGGCGAGCGTCGGCGGCACCGCGCCCGGTTTCTTTCCGCAGGATGCCGAACGCCTGCGCGACCTCTTCCAGATCGTCGGCCGTTTCGATTCCTGCGAGGTGCTCATCGACGATCGACCGGTGCCTTACGCTCGCGAGTTGTGGCTGCCACTCATCTGGTTCCTCATCCGCTGATCTCGCACGCTCCCGATGGCCGACCTTTCTGACGTCCAGCGCGATCTCGAGATTCTCGCCGCCGACCTGAAGCGCCTCGAGGCGGAATACAACATGTTTTTCGCAGGGCGCCTGCCGCGCCCACCGTGGGAGACGCGGAATCGTGTCAGCGCCATGGTCAAGCGGTACGACCGCGGCCGCATCGAGGGCACCGGGGATCGGTTTCGCTTCGAGATGCTCCAGTCACGCTTTGCCGACGCTGACGGATCTGTGGGACCGAGGCCTCCGCGCCCGCGAAGAAGGCCGGCCCGGGCCGTTTGCCCAGCCACCGCCGAAGGAGCGGTCGAAGAAGAAGGGCGCTGACGGCAAGCTCGTCCATGCCACCGCGTTCAAGGATCCCATCCACGAGATGGACAAGCTGCACACGCTGTACGATTCGCTGATGGACGCCCGTCGAACGCACGGGGAGGACGTCGTGCCGTTCCACAAATTCGCGGCACTCGTGAAGAATCAGGTCACGAAACTGCGTGAGGCGGGGAACAACGAAGTCGCGTTCCGCGTGGCCGTGAAGGACGGAAAAGTGGCGTTTACCGTGCGGGGATTGAAGGGGTCCGACGAGTGACAGGAAGGAAGAACGGAGATCGAGGCGCCCTCAGGCGCCCCGATTCCGCTCAGGAGATTCAGCTCACCTTTGTGACGTTGCCGGCCTGCGGGCCTTTTGGACCGTCAACGATTTCGAACTCGACCGCCTGGCCCTCTTCGAGGGTTCGGAAGCCGTTGCCCTGGACCGCCGAGAAGTGGACGAACACGTCGCTGCCGCCGTCACGTTCAATGAATCCGTAACCCTTGGCGTTGTTGAACCACTTGACCTTACCTGTGATACGCATCGTACTTTTCCTGCCTTGCAATGGCGCGGCGCGTGGCGCCGCATGAAACCCGTATATCGCCAACCCATCTGGGAGGCGCCGGACACAAAAAAAGACCGCGAGTCCGCGGCCTCGGCTTGCGGCGCTGGCCCGCCAGCGCGGAGAAATAGTAGCCGTCATGCTTGTAAATGTCAAGAAAACCGACCATTATGCGCGCAATTTTGAGCGTTTCTGACAAGACCGGCTTGCTGGAGCTGGGGAGGGGTCTGGTCGCCCTGGGGGCTGAACTGGTGTCCACGGGTGGGACGGCCCGGGCCCTCGCCGAGGGGGGCTTGCCGGTCACCAACGTGTCCGACGTGACGGGGTTTCCGGAGATGATGGACGGGCGGGTCAAGACGCTTCACCCGGCGATCCACGGTGGCATCCTGGCCCGCCGAAACCGTCCCGACGACCTGGCCGCGGTCAAAGCTCAAGGCATTTCGCTGGTCGATCTCGTCGTCGTCAACCTCTATCCGTTCGCCAAGGCGGCCGAGAACCCCGAAACCCCCTTCGATGCGCTGGTCGAGGAGATCGACATTGGCGGCCCCAGCCTCCTCCGTGCCGCCGCCAAGAACTTCCGCGATGTACTCGTCGTCGTCGATCCGGCGGACTACCCGCGCGTGATCGAAGAGCTGCGACGTCAGGAAGGGCCGGCACCTGCGTTTCGCTTCGAGCTGATGCAGAAGGCGTTCAAGCACACCGGCGCGTACGACATGACCATCGCCATGACCCTGGCGCACGTCGATTTCGCCGGTGGAGCGATGCGCCGTCAAGTTGTGCCAAAGAAGCACGGCGAGGCCAGACCGCTTCGCTACGGCGAGAACCCCCACCAGCAGGCGTTCTGGCAGACCCTGCCAGCCGAGCTCGGCCGCGCCTGGGACGTGCACCAGGGCAAGGAACTGTCGTTCACCAATCTGCTCGATCTCGATGCGGCGGTTCGCATTGCGCTCGAATTCAGCGAGCCGGCGGCGGTCGTCATCAAGCACACCAATCCGTGCGGCGTCGCTACCGGCGAATCGATTGCCGACGCCTACGTTCGCGCCCGTGAAGCCGATCCGCTGTCCGCCTTCGGCGGCATTGTCGGACTGAACCGGCCGGTCGACGCGGCGGCGGCCAAGGCCTTGACCTCGACGTTCATCGAGGCGGTGATCGCGCCGCACTTGGAGGACGCCGCGCGGGCCATCCTCGCGCAGAAGGCGAACATGCGCGTCGTCACGACCGACTTCGAGAAACTTCGTTCGCCGTTGAAGATCGGCCCTGACGATGCGCGGTCGTTTCTGGGCGGGATGCTGATGCAGGACCGCGATACCGTGCGCGAGGCCGCCGAGCCGTGGCCCCAGGCCGATTTCCCGAAGGTGGTGACGAAGCGTCAACCAGACGGCTGATGAGTGGACGGCGCTGCGGTTTGCCTGGCGCGTCTGCGCTCACGTCAAGTCGAACGCCGTGATCTTCACCGCTGCCGATCGCACGCTTGCGGTCGGCGCCGGCCAGATGAGCCGTGTCGATGCGGTCAAGGTGGCGGTGCTGAAGGCAGGCGCGTCCCTGAAGGGCTCGGTCGCCGCTTCCGACGCGTTCTTTCCGTTTCGCGACGGGCTCGATGCGATTGCCGATGCTGGCGCGACGGCAATCGTCCAGCCCGGCGGTTCGGTCCGCGACGCCGAGGTGATCGCGGCCGCCGACGAACGCGGCCTCGCCATGGTCTTTACGGGGAAGCGCCATTTCCGGCACTGAGATCGGTTCCGCGACGCATCCGCCGGGCGGTTCGGCGCCGCATCACCTCGTGGTGCTGTTGCTGCTGTTCGCGTCCGCGGCCGTCTACTTCGTCGATCTCGGCGGCTCGTCGATCTGGGACGCGAACGAAGCGTTCTATACCGAAACGCCGCGCGAGATGATCGAGCGGGGCGACTACGTCAGCCCAACCTTCAACTACGAGCCTCGGCTGAACAAGCCGGTCCTCAGCTACTGGATCGTCGCCGCCTTCTATCACGTCCTCGGCGTGTCGGTCGGCGCGCAGCGGCTGGCGATCGCCATCGGCGCAATCCTGATGGTCATCGCAGCCTTCCAGCTCGCCCGTCTCTGCTGGCCCGAGACCCTGCCAGCATCCGGCGCGAAGCTCGCCGCCCTCTGGGCCGCCCTCGGCCTCGCGGTCTCCCCGCGCCACGTCATGTTCGGACGGCGCATCTTCATCGACATTTACATATCGATGTTCATGGCGATGACGTTGCTGTGCTTCGCGCTGTCGGAACGCTATCCGCATCGGCGGCGCCTGTTCCTCGCGTTGATGTACGTGTTCGTCGGATTGGGCGTGTTGACGAAGGGACCCGCCTTCGCGCTGCTTCCAGGCCTGGTGTTCGCCGTCTACCTGACAGCGCATCGTGAGCTCCGGCGGGTCACCGAGATGATGATTCCGACAGGCACCGTCATCGTCCTGGCCATCGTCGTGCCCTGGTATGCGGCGCAATATGCGCGGCATGGATGGACCTACATTGTCTCGTTCGTCGTCGGCGAGAACCTCGCGCGGTATACCGAGGGCCTCGGCGTCAATGCGGACCGCGCGTTCTGGTTCTACGTCCCCGTCCTGTTCACGGACTCGTTTCCCCTGTCGATTCTCGGCGTTGCGGCGGCTATCTGGTGGTTCCGTGACAAGGCCGGCGCGGGGCAGGCCGACCCATCCCACCGCATCCGTTCGTTGCTGTGGATCTGGATCCTGGCAATCGTCGCGTTCTTTTCTATGTCTGCTGCGAAGCAGGATCTCTACATCTATCCCGTCGTTCCGGCCGTGGCCGCGCTCGCTGGCGTCGCGATCGCCCGGTTCACCTGCGGCGACCGTTCAGCGCCGCGGCAGGCGATCGTGGTGTCGACGATGGTGACGGGTGGAGTTCTGCTCGGACTCGGCGCGGGGGTTCTGTTCGTGCTCAATCGTGCGGACTCCGTGTACTCGCTTCAAGGCATTGCGACGGTCGGTGGTCTCGCTATCGCGGGTGGGGCGTTGACCGTAGTGCTTGCAGGGATCAATCGGATTCCGACGGCGCTCGTTGTGCTGTGCGCGGCGCTTGCGGCGATCAACTGGACGTTCGTGGTGAGGACGCTGCCAAGCTTCGAGGCGTACAAGCCGGTGCCAGGATTCGCTCGAGAACTCCGCACACGAGCCAGCACTCAGGACGTCGTCGCAACCTTCAACGTCGCGCTGCCCAGCCTCGTCTTCTACCTGCAACGCCACGTCGACATGGCCTACGATCCGGCGCCCATCCGAACATTTCTCGACGACGAGCGCACTGCTGCGTACGTGATCATGTCGCGCGACGACTATGCCGCAATCGACGCCGTCACCGATCGCACGACCTGCGTGGTGAGCACGCAGCCGACCTTCAACGTCAAGCTGCGCGACGTCCTTGCGCGGCAGCCGGTTCCGGATTTGGTGCTTGTGACGAATCGGTGTAGAGTGAATTGGAAATTGGAAATTGGATCACGAACACGGACATCTGACACGTGTCCTTGCAATTCATCGAGGCTCACGGTGGCCGGTCCGAATTTTCCAACGACGATTCCCGCCGCGCGATTGGCCAGGCGTGCGGCGTCCGGAAGCGGAATGCCGGCGGCCAATGCGAGGGCGAGCGCGCCGATCACCGTATCCCCCGCACCGGTAACGTCCGCAACTTCGCGCGCTTCGGCGGGCAGCGCCATTTCCGTTTCGGGTGTCAGCAGCCACATGCCATGCTCGCCGCGGGTGATCAGGACGCTCTCGCAACGGGCGCGATCGCGGAAGCGGCGGGCGGCGTCGCGCGCCTCGTCGTCCGACCGGATGCGCATCAGGGTGACGGACTCCGCCTCGTGGTGATTGGGCGTAATCACGGTCGCGCCGGCGTAGTAGTCGATGTGCGGGACCTTCGGATCGATCAGAACGGGAATCCTGCGAGCACGGCCGGCATCGACGGTCGCCTTGGCGACGGCCCGTGACACTGTTCCCTTCAGGTAATCGGACACGAGGATCGCGTTGGCGGTCGCCGCCAGTTCTTCGATCTTTCGGATGAGTGTGCCCTCGAGCGCACCCGACACTTCCGTGTCGGACTCGTAATCGACGCGCGCCACCTGCTGGTTGCGCGTCGTCACGACCCGCAGCTTGCGAGTCGTGCAGCGGCTCGAATCGGCGGTGAGGCCGTTAATGCCTGCGCCGGCCCGCGACAGTTCGGCGACCAGCCGGGTTGCATCCGCGTCGGCCCCGACAAGGCCGACCATGTGGGCCCGGCCGCCCATGGCGATCACGTTGTGGGCCACATTCGCCGCGCCCCCCATCCTGAACTGTTCGTGATCGAAGTGGACGATGGGGACTGGCGCCTCCGGGGAGATGCGTTCGACCCGTCCGATCACGAAATGATCGAGCATCAGATCGCCCACGATCAGGACCGAGCGTCCGGCAAGTCCGTCGAGCAGCATGTCGAATCCGTTCTACCTCAGGCGGCGCGAACCTGCTCCGCGCCCGCACGTGTGGGCAGCGGCGCACTGTCCGCAGCGTACGGCAGAGTGACCAGCAGGAGGAAGAGCATCAGAAACTCAGAATCATGAAAGTTGTGCTCGAACATGCCGGCGGCGAGCATCGCGACCACGACGGCGAGGCCGGCAGTCGGCACGAAGGGGAAGGCGGTCTTGCGTCGGAGCCGCACGAAGTCGCGGATCAGCACGACGACGAACCACAACCACATCGCGAGGGCCGGCAGCCCCCGCTCGGCGGCAATCTGCAGCGGCACGTTGTGCAGATGCGGATTGAGCTGCCGGATCGCTTCCGGGTCGCGGTAGTGCGGATACACCTGAATCACCATGTCGGGCCCGACGCCGGTCAGGGGATAGTCGCGCACCATCCGGAACCCCGAGCGAATCATCGCAATGCGGTCGCGGTTCGACTGCACGGTGGCCTGGCTGGTGTCGCTTTGTCTGAGAGTCTCCAGGCTGAACGTCGAGTACAGCCGATCGGTCATCGTGGCCGGCGCCAGCGCGATGAAGACGCCGACGGCGACCGGCAGCAGCCCGATCAGCCGGAAATCTCGCAGGAGGAGCAGCGTTCCGATTCCGGCGCACGCACCGACCCAGGCATTGCGGCTCAACGTCAACGCCAGCGCGACGAGCAGCGCCGGCATGACGATCGCCGACCACACCCGATCTTCCTGCCGGAACATCACCCGTGCGGCCGCCGTGCAAGCCACGAGCATGATCACGCCCGAGTAGGTCATGTAGTGGCCGAGTACACCCTGCACACGCTGGTTGATGTCGTCTCCCATCACGCCGTACTGCACGATTCCATAGATCGCGTGCAACGCGCCGACGGTGATGATCACGTCAATGGCTTTCAGGCTGCGCTCGCCGCGGCAACAGCCGGTAGGCGATGGGGACGATCATGAACAGGAGGAGCTGACGGCTGTCCCAGAAGCTCGCGCGAGGATCGATGGAGAAGTACGACGAGACGAGCGTCGCGACCGCGTAGGCGGTCAGCGGCCAGAACATGAACGGTACTTCGATCCGCTCTCGTCTGGAGATCACCAGGATCAGCCACAAGAGAGCGGTCAGCCCGAGCAGGATCTGTGCGGCGGCGATGGAGAACTGGGGCATCGCGGCAAACGCCAGCAGCGAGTAATACGCCGCGCGCTCGAGTGGAGTGGTACGCTCCGTCGCCGTCATTGCGATCGCCTCAGCACCCGTTCAGCCGCGGACACCACGTCCTCCGGCGCGATCAGTGTAAGGCAGCGAAAGTCGCCTGGCTCACAGACACGTTGATCGCACGGCCGGCAAGGCAGTCCTACGGTTTCGACGGCTTCCGTTGGCAGCGACCGGGGGCGCCATGGCGCCGAGCGCGCCGGCAGCGTCGGTCCGTAGATGACGACGATCGGTGTTTGCGTCGTCGCCGCGATGTGCATCGGGCCCGTGTCGCCGCCGACGAACAACCGGCTTCGTTCCACGAGCGATCGTAATTCCTTCAGGCCGAAGTCTCCGAACTCGACGATGCGCGAGGCGCGTTCGGATCCAAGCTCGGCGCGCGCCGCCGCCGTAATGCGCTGCGCGGCGCCGCGATCGGACGGTCCGGAACTGAGGATCAGCCGCCGGCGGTCCCCATTCGCAGCCAACGACGCCACCAGACGGGTGAATGCTTCCTCGGGCCAGCGTCTGAATGGATTTCCGGCACTGACGTGCACGACGATCAGCTCGTCCGACGGCTGGACTCCCGCCGCCCGCAACTCCTCGGCGATGCGCGCGTCGACGCTGGGGTCCAACGGCATCTCGACTGGATTGGCGTCGGGGTCGGCCACCCCGCCCGGCCAGCCCTCGATCGCCCGCAACAGATCCCATTGATTGCTGACGGAATGACGTGGCCGCAGCTCGCGCGGCCGGTGGACCGTTCGCGTGTACATCCACGTTCGGCCGGAGATGTCGTATCCAATCCTCTGTGGCGCGCCCGTGGTATAGGCCAGCCACGCGCTCCGCGGGCCGCCATGCAAGTCGAGCACGACGTCGTAGCGGGCGGATCGCAACCGCCGCGCGAGACGAAGGTCGTCCATCACGCGCCGCACCCCCCGCGTCCGTTCCACGACGATCACATCATCCAGATGGGGATTCCCGCGCACGACCGCCGCTGATTCACGCTCCACCAGGTAGGAGATTCGCGACCCCGGAAACGCCCGCTTCAATGCCGGAATGAGAGGCGTGGTGAACACGACGTCGCCAATTAGGCGGAGGCGGATTAACAGGATCTTCATCAAGTGCGCATGTGCGTGCGCGGGTGCGCGAGTAGACGTGCGCAATGCGTGCGCGCACGTGCGCAGGTCGACAAGTGCGTGTGCCGCAAGTGCGCTAATGCGCAAGTGCGTCGTCGTTGCGCCAACGTGACACCGTGCACGTGCGCACGCTGCCTTTGCGCCTGCGCACAGTTATTGCTCAATAGTGGCCTCGTCCAGCAGCATGACCGGGATGTCGTCCTTGATTGGGTACACGCGCTTGCACTGGCCGCACTTCAGCGCCGTACCGTTCTTGACGAGATCGACCTTGGTCTTGCAATTGGGACAGGCGAGTATTTCCAACAGTTCCGGATCGACGGGCATTGGCTGACTCCGCGCTAGTAAGTTGTAGACGTGCTCGAGGGTCGCAGGTGGTCGCGGCGCCGGGCTGAACTATATCAAATGCTGTTTGCGTCCCGCGGGTACAAGAGGTCATTATAGTCAGGCAGATGCCGCTCATTGCGCTCGTTCTGGTCGTCATGGCCGGGGGCCTGCTCCCGGCGCACGCGTCGCAGCAGCCACCGGCGTCACGCGACAACGACGCGACCTATTACTTCATGCTCGGCCGCTACCTCGAGAGTCAGGGCAAGATCGACGAGGCGGTGGCGGCGCACAAGCAGGCGATCGAGGCGGAGCCGCGGTCGGCGGGTCTTCGGGCGGAGCTTGCCGGGCTTTACGCGCGGCAGGACAAAGCCGTCGAGTCGCTGCAGATGGCCGAGTCCGCGCTCCAGCAGGATCCTGAGAACCGCGAAGCGAATCGCATCCTCGGCACGATCTACGCCGCCTTCATCAGCCAGCCGCAGCCCATTCGACCTGGCGACAACCCGGCACAGTACGGCGCGAAGGCCGTGGCGGCGCTCGAAAAGGCGCGTCAGCCCAATACTCTGGACGTCGGTCTCGAGCTGACGCTTGGACGCCTCTACGTGCAGACCGGTGACTTCGCCAAAGCCATCCCCGCGCTCCAGCGCGTCGTCGCCGACCAGCCACAGTTTCTCGAAGCGGCCTTTTTGTTGTCTGCGGCACTGGAGGGATCCGGAAAGCTCGATGAGGCGACGCGGACGATCGAAGAGGTCGTCCGCCAGAATCCCGGGTACTACCGCGGCCAGCTTCGTGCGGCGGAACTCTACGAACAGCAGCAGCGATGGCAGGACGCGGCGGACGCGTACGCACGCGCGCAGAAGCTGAACTCGCGCGCGACCGGGCTGACCACCCGCCGCGCAGCCGCGTTGATCAACGGCGGGAAAAGCGCCGAGGCCAAGGATTTGCTGCAGCCCGCCGTTGCGGCGCGTGGCGATGCTCCCGATCCGATGCAGCTGTACCTGCTGGCGGAGGCCTACCGCGCTCTGAAGGATCTGCCGTCCGCCGAAGCGACAGCGCGGAAGCTGCTCGCCACAGATGCCAAGGACTCGCGCGGCATGCACGTGATGTCGCAGATCCTGCAGGACAAGGGTGACGTCAAAGGTGCCGAGGGCATGCTCCGCGACCTCATCGCGAACGATCCGCTCGACGCCATCGCGCTCAACTCGCTTGGCTACATGCTGGCCGAGCGCGGCGACCGCCTCGACGAAGCGGTCACGCTTCTGCAGCGCGCGCTGAAAGTCGAGCCCGACAACCCGTCGTATCTCGACAGCCTGGGTTGGGCCTACTTCCAGCAGGGCCGCGTCGACCTGGCGGACCCGCCGCTCACGCAGGCAGCGGCGAAGCTGACCACGAGCTCCGTCGTGCAGGATCACCTGGGCGATCTCCGTTTCCGGCAACAGCGCTACGCCGATGCCGCCGCGGCGTGGCAGCGAGCGCTCGCCGGTGACGGGCAATCGATCGATCGCGTGAAGATCGAACAGAAGCTCCGCGAGGCCCGCTCGAAGTTGGAGTCTCGGTGATCGGCGGTCAGAGAATTCGACAGCTCACCATCCTTGGCACACTGGTCAGCATCGCGGCGACGATGGCGTGCGCGCGCAACCCGCCCGTGCTCCCCACCGGTGCTGCCGCTCCCTTCCCCGATTTTGCCGCCCCCGTTTGCGCAAGCGACGGATCATTGCCGGGGCGTCCGCACGTTTGCGGGTGTACTCGAAATGACCGGACGTATCGGCGGCGTCCGGCGTCCCCCGAACGCGAATCGAAGCTGGCTTCGCCGAACCGGATCAGATGAGGCTGGAGGCGAAAGCCCCGTTCGGCCGTTCGGTGTTCGTGCTCGTCGCTCGGCAAGCCAGCGAGGCGACGCTCGTGCTGCCCCGGGATAAGCGCGTCTTGAGTGGATCGCCTGCGGATGTGATCGTCGAGGCGCTCACCGGCGTGCGTCTGGACGCGAATGAGCTCCGAGCCATCGTGTCGGGCTGTGGTCCGGGCCTCGCCGAACCCAAAGCCGCCCGCATGTACCCCGGCGGATGGCTGGCGGTTGACGCCGATGAGCGGACGATCTGGCTGCGTCAGATCGGCGGCGCGTGGCGTGTCGTCGGCGCCGCACGGGGCGGCATCGAGATTCGTTACGACCAGTACCAGGGAGATCGCCCGTCGGTCGTGCGGCTGCGGACGACCGGCGCATCGGCAAGCGCTGCGAGCGACCTCACGCTGCGTATCTCGGATGTCGATATCAACGTTCCACTTGGGCCCGAAGTGTTTCAGGTAGAGATTCCTCCAGATGCCGCTCCGCTCTCGCTCGCAGAGCTCCGGCGGTCGGGGCCGCTCGGCACGGAGGCGCGATGAACGTCCGCGCGCAGCGACCGTGAACAAGCGATTCGCCGTTCGCGCGTATGCCAAGGTCAATCTCGATCTTCGCGTCCTGGGCACACGCGCCGACGGGTATCACGAGCTTCGCACCGTTTTCCAGTCGATCGATCTCCACGATCAGCTCGTGTGCGCGACGCGTCCTGGCCCATTCACGATTGGCTGCCGGACCGCCAACGTTCCGCTCGATCAGACGAATCTGGTCTGGGCTGCGGCCGCCAGGTTGTGGACCGCGCTTGGCCGCGCGGGTGAGCCACGCGACACCAGGGTCACCATCGAGAAAGCGATTCCCGTCGCCGCGGGTCTGGGTGGAGGAAGTGCCGACGCGGCAGCGGCGTTGCTCGGCCTTGGCAAGTTGTGGGGCGGCGTGCCGATGACGCTCCTGCGCGAGGTGTCCGCATCGAGTCGGCGCGGACGTCCCGTTCTTTCTCTCGGGCGGCACCGCGCTCGGCCTGGGTCGCGGCGAAGAGATCTACCCGCTCGTGGATCTGCCGCCGCATTGGGTCGTCATCGTGCGTCCGCCCTACGGTGTCTCCACGGCCGAGGCCTACGCGTGGTACGACGAAGACCGCGCCGCCGGGCATCGTGAGCCACGCGAACTGCAGGTGCTGCCCGTCCCGTGGCCGACGCGCGCCGCGCAGATGATCAACGATCTCGAACCGCCGGTCGTGAGGCGGCATCCCGAGATCGGCGCGTTGAAGACCGCGCTCCGCGAGGCAGGCGCTGTCGCCGCCGCGATGTCCGGCAGCGGCTCGGCCGTATTCGGCCTGTTCCGCAGCCGCGCCGCCGCGCGCCGGTTGATCCGGCCGCTCTCGAAAGGCGGCGCCCGCGCGCTGCTGACCAAGACTCTCAGCCGTGCGGAGCTAGAACGTCGCGGCCGCCCTATCGCCCGACGGTGGCGTTGAATCACGGGGGTTCACGACGGGGGTTCACGACGGGGGTTCACGACGAGGGTTCACGACGAGGGTTCACGGACGAAGGTTCACGACGAACGGGTGAACACCGTGGTGAACCCTCGTGGTGATCCTCGACTGAACCCCGTCCTGACCCCCGTCGTAGGGTTCGAGAGTCGGGAACGTTCGCGAGTTCCTCAACCGTATACACGACGCCTCCGACGACGACAATCCGGACGTTCCGGGTCGCACGGATGTCGGCAAGCGGATTCCCATCCACGATCGTCAGATCGGCCAGCTTGCCTGCCTCAATCGTCCCGAGATCGCGATCGACTCGAAGCGCACGTGCGACGTTGACGGTTGCCGTCTGAAGCGCCTCGTACGGCGTCAGGCCGGCGAGCACATACTGCTCGAGCTCGAAATGCAACGCGATGCCGTAAGGCAGGATCGGTGCGTCGGTTCCGGCGATGATGCGAACGCCGGCCTTCTGATACGCGATGAGCGTCTCGCCTCTCTGTGTTGCAGCGGCCCCGGCGGCGATCGCAGACGCCGGCCCGGCGGCGCGTCAAATGATGCACGTACCCACTCGGGGAGAATCTTCCAGCGGGGCTCGGCTCGGAGCGCCGTTGCGCGCTGAATGGCGGCACGGCCGCTGCCGAGCACGAGTGTCGGTGTGACGGTCATGCCCGCCGCTCGAGACGAGCTTGATGACGTCCTCGTACGCGCGTCCCAGCAGGCTGACCTTCGGCGAATACCCACGGCGGCTCGTCGCGGAAAAGTGCTCGACGCTGTCGATGCCGAAGGCAGCCGCGGGATAGATTTCGTGCGAGCTGACGGGAATCCCGATCTTGTGGGCGCCCTCGATCGCCCTCTGCTGTAACGCATCAGGCAGGCGCACGTACGTCTTGAGGAGGTCGAACTCCAGCGCTCTGGCCCGTTCGATCTCGCGATCGATCGCGGCCTCGGTCGTTGCGGGTGCCGCGGTCGGATAGTAGATGCGGTTCCCATCGACGACGTAGCCGGTGGCGAACAGACGCGGCCCGGGACGACGGCCTGCATCCACCGCTTCGCGCTCCGCGATCATGGCGTAGGGATGACTGCCCGGCGATCTGACCGACGTGATGCCGTAGGCGAGATGCGCCCGCCCGAAGCGCTGGCCGAACTCCGGGCCGTGGTGGCTGTGCGCCTCGATCAGCCCGGGCATCACCGTGAGAGTCGAGGCGTCTACCACACGCCCGCCGTGCTCCGCATCGCTGTGCGGCACCACCCGGGCGATGCGATTGCGACTGATGACGATGTCGGTGTTCGCACGAGGCTCGGGACTGACGCCATCGATGAGACGTCCCGCATGCACGACAAACGTCTCTGAGGGAATCCGACGAACGTACGTCAGGTCCAGAGGCCACTCGATCGCTGTGCCGCCAGCGGCGGGCACGAGCTTGACGCGGTCGTTCTCGCTGAAGAGCACCTGCGTCGAGTCGGACGACCAGCTCACCTGATCGGCCGCCGCCGTGCCCAGCGCCCTTCGCCGGACCGGAAGGTTCTCCGGTTGGACCGAGCGGGATGACGTGCAGCTCACCATCGATGACGACGGCCACGTGCCGGCCGTCGGGCGACCAGGCCGGGCCTTCGCCGCGTTTGCCGCTCGATACGTCAGCCACGAGCGTGATCGGGCGAACCGCGCTCCGAGTGCCGTCGGCAGGAACAGCGAGAACCTGATTGACGCCTTCGCGGAATCGGGACGAATAGGTGCGCAGGACCGAGACGTAGATCGTGCGGCCGTCGGCCGACCAGCCTGGACTGATCGGACCGATCCTGCCGTCGAGCAACTGGCGGATCGCGCCGGTCTTCATGTCCACCACCGACAGCTCGGCGTTGGTCAGTCCGCCGATGCTGGCGAACGCAAGCTGAGTTCCGTCGGGGGACCACGTGGGTCTCATCTCCGCCGCGGGCGTGCTCGTCAGGCGGCGTTCCGCGCCTGTTGCGAGATCGCGGACGAACACGTCGAAGGATCCCTGGCGGTCCGACGAATACGCCACAGTCCTGCCGTCCGGCGACCACGTCGGGTCGGTGTCATCATGCGCATCATCGGTGACCCGCATGGGCCGTGCGCCTCGCCGCGCGATCCAGATGTCGCCGAGCGCAGAGAACACGAGCTGCTGACCATCGGGCGAGAGCCCTGGGCGAACGATGCCGAGCGCGCGGCGGGGGACGGTGCTATCGAAGTCGCGGGGGCGTGGCGTGTAGCGTGGCTGCGTGACTGCGAGATCCGCCTGAAACGGGATGACGTGTGCCGTTCCGGTCGCTGAGAGGTCCGCGCGGCTCTTGATCTGTCCGTCGGCCGTATAGACGAGCGTCGATCCCCGCAGCCACTGTGGCCGGAATGGAAAGACGTCCTCCCCGGAAGCGACCTCACGATCGCCGGCCATCAGGCGGATCACGCCGGCTGACAATGCGCTGAAGACGACGGTGCGGCCATCGGGCGTCCACGCCGGTGCGCCCAAGGTCTCCGTGGACGACACCAGCGCGCGTTCGCGACCATCGAGCGTGACGGCCCGCACGCCTGCCCCGCCTGAACGCGCCGTAACGAAGGCGATCTCGCGGCCATCCGGGGACCAGGTGGGCCAGTAGTCGTTGCCCTCGTGGCTCGTCAGGCGCCGGGTCTCGCCGGTGGCCAGCTCCACGACCCAGATGTCGTAGTTGCCGGACCGGTCCGACGAGAAGGCGATGCGAGCGCCGTCGGGCGACCAGTGCGGCTCGCGATCGTCGAAGGGGCCCGGGGTGACCGACCTGGCGCCGGTTCCGTCGGGATTGATCGTCCAGATGTCCCACGTCCCGTTGCGATAGGACTGGAACGCGATCCGCCGGCCGTCGGGGGACCACGCCGGCTGCCGGGCGTCATGCAGAAGATCCGTGATGCGCCTGGCCTTGCCGCCTGACGATGGCAGTGTCCAGAGTGCACCCTGGAGGTCGACCACGATCTGCGTGCCGTCCGGCGACACGGCGGCCGCCATCGACGTGCCCTGCGACACGGTAATCGTGCTGAGTCTCGGAGGGACCCTGTGAGCGCGTGCCGGTCCCGATCAGAGCACCAGCACGGCGAGGATGACGGTCAGTCGCTGCTTCTTCATGAATGGCTGAGTTCTACCCACATCGATCCGCCGCGTCAAGAACCGTTGTCTGAACCCCCGTGTGAACCGTCGTCTGAACCCCCGTGTGAACCCTCGTCTTGAACCCCCGTCCTGAACGTTATAAACTTATCGTTTTGCGGATGGGCCGGAAGAGGGTTCAGGGAGCCCCTGAACTCTGCACCCCGTAATGGGGCGTGGCCAAGCGGTAAGGCGCGGGACTTTGGATCCCGTATTCGAAGGTTCGAATCCTTCCGCCCCAACCAGTTCTGGGAGTGGCGTCCGGTGAGACGGACCGTATGAGTCGCGGGCAACTGAAGCTCTTTTCCGGAAGCGCCCATCCGGCGCTGGCCGCCGAGATTGGCGAGTTTTTGGGCGTTCCCCTCGGGCACGCCCGGTTGCAGCGCTTTCCCGACACCGAAGTCTCGTTCCAGATCGACGAGAACATCCGCGGGACGGACGTCTTCGTCGTGCAGCCGACGTGCGCGGACGTCGACCGCAATTTGATCGAGCTGTGCGTGATGATGGATGCGTTCCGCCGCTCGTCGGCGTCGCGCATCACGGCGGTGATTCCGTATTACGGTTACGCCCGGCAGGATCGCAAGGACAAGCCGCGGGTTCCGATATCCGCCAAGCTCGTCGCCAACCTGCTGAGCGCCGCCGGCGCCAATCGCGTGTTGACGATGGATCTGCACAAGGCGCAGATTCAGGGGTTCTTTGACATCCCGGTGGACCACTTGTTCGCGGCGCCGGTGATCATCGATTTCTGCGATCGGCTGCAGTTTCCGAACCTGACCCTGGTCTCGCCGGATGCCGGTGGCGCCGAACGGGCCCGGGCCTACGCGAAGCGGCTCGACGCGGAACTGGCGATCATCGACAAACGGCGCAGCGACGAAGGGCCGGAAGTGATGAACGTGGTCGGCGACGTCAGCGGCCGCACGTGCATCATTCAGGACGACATCATCGACACCGCCGGGACGATCGTGAAGGCGGCGCAGGCGCTGAAGGACAACGGCGCCGAGCGGGTGCTCGCGTGTGCGGTGCACGGAGTGCTGTCGGGCCCGGCGATCGAGCGGCTGGAAGCAGCGCCGCTCGACCAGGTGATCATCACCAACACCATCCCGCTCAACAGCGAGCGCGCGCGGTGTTGCAAGAAGATCAAGCAGCTGTCGGTGGCCCGCCTGCTGGGACAGGCGATTCGGAGTATTCACGAGGAGACGTCGGTCTCCTCGTTGTTCGTGTAGCTAGGCAAGACGCAGGTGCCTCGAGCGAGCGACCCGACGAGGCGCTCGGAAGCGGAGCCGTGGTAACAGTCAGCGGCGCGAGCGAAGCGAGCACTGACAGGCTGGGGGTGGGGCCCCAGCGCAAACAAGAAAGCAAGATATGGACGCCATACTTCAGGCAGAGAAACGCAGCGGACGTGGCAAGAACGAGGCGCGGCGGCTGCGCGCACAGGGGAAGATCCCCGCAGTCGTTTACGGCGCGGACAAGGGCAAGGCGGTCGAGATTGCCGTCGATCCGAAGATCCTGATGCGCATCCTGCATTCCGAATCGGGCGTGAACACGCTCATCGGCCTGCAGCTCGATGGCGGCGCCACGCGCGTGCTGGTCAAGGAGTATCAGCTCGACCCGGTCACGCACAAGCTGCTGCACACCGATTTCTACCAGGTCGCGATGGACAAGACGCTGACCGTCACCGTGCCGATCGTCCTCAAGGGCGAGGCGCGCGGCGTCAAGCAGCAGGGTGGCATCGTCGACTTCGTGAACCGCGAGATCGAGATCGAGGTGCTGCCGGGCGACATCCCCGAGAACATCACGGTCGATGTCAGCGAGCTGATGCTGAACCAGGGTCTCCGCGTGCGTGACCTGCTGACCGAGGGCGCGAAGTGGAAGTCGATCAGCGACGAGGACATGATGATCGTCCATGTCGTCGCGCTCAAGGCCGAGGAGGAAGCGCCGGCGGTCGAAGCAGTCGTTGCGGCGCCTGCCGAGCCCGAAGTCATCAAGAAGGGCAAGACCGACAAGGAAGAGGAGAAAGAGGAGAAGAAGAAAGAGGAGAAGAAGTAGGTTCCGCTCCTGCGCCGGATATGAAGTTGATCGTCGGCCTGGGCAATCCGGGGCGCCGCTACGCGGGCACCCGGCACAATGTCGGGTTCGACGTCCTCGACACCATCGCGGAACGGCACCGGCTGGCGTGGGAGTCCGCACCGACCGATGCGATAACGTCGCGGTGGCGGGCGAGAACGTGATGCTGGCCAAGCCGCTCACGTTCATGAACCTGAGCGGCGGAGCGCATCGGCGATCTCCTTCGCTTCTACAAGATCGACCGCGGCGATTTGCTGGTGGTCGTGGACGACATCAATCTCGAGTTGGCGAGATTGCGTGCACGACCCGAGGGATCCGCGGGTGGGCACAACGGTCTCAAGTCGGTCATCGAGCAGCTGGGGACCGAAGAGTTTGCACGGCTGAGAGTCGGCGTCGGGCGTGGAGACGCGCGACGCGAGCTCTCGGATCACGTGCTGGCGACCTTCGACGCAGATGAGCGTCCGATTGTCGCCGAGACGGTGAGCCGCGCAGCGGACGCCGTCGAGCTGTTCGTCACCGAAGGCATCATGTCGGTGATGAACAGATTCAACCGGAAGGAAGACAGGGAATAGACAACCTATCTTTCTCCTTGCTCGCCGCAGGGTCCGGCTAAAGCCGGACGCTACACGTTTTGTCAGCTGTCCGGCTTCAGCCGGACCCGATTGCGGCGGGCCGTTCAGTCCATAAGGAGAGTCATGAGCACGACCAGACAGTACGAGCTCGTCTACATCGTCAAACCGGACGCCTCCGACCAGGAGGTCACCGATCTGCACACGCAGATCGAGCAGATCGTCCAGCGCTTCAATGCAACCCTCGACAAGACCGAAAACTGGGGCCGGCGCAAGCTTGCCTACGAAATCGGTCATCACCGCGAGGGCACCTACGTCGTCGAGACCATCAGCGGCGGCGGCGACGTGATGAAGGAGATCGACCGACGCCTGCGCGTCATCGATCAGGTGATTCGACACCTCATCGTCCGCGTGGACGAGGAGCTGCGGGTTGCCGAACGCACGCGCGATGCGCGGAAAGCGAACCAGGCGCGCCGCCGCGTGGCGCGCGGGTTGCCGCCGGAGCCGGCGCCGGGTGAAGCGCGCGGCGATCAGGACGTGGACGACGATCGGGAAGGGCTGGAGGTTTCGCGATGAGTGAAGAACGAGGTGGCCGGGGCCGCGGGCCGAAGGATCGGGACAAGGACCGCGACAAGGGCAAGGACGGCCCGCGCCGCGGTGGCGGGTTCTTCCGTCGCCGGCGCGTGTGCAAGTTCTGCGCGGAAAAGATCGACTACATCAATTACAAGGACGTCCGTCTGCTGGCGCCATTCCTGCCCGAGCGGGGCAAGATTCAGCCGCGGCGCATTTCCGGGACGTGCGCGTTGCACCAGCGCAAGCTGCAGACCGCCATCAAGCGGGCGCGGCAGCTGGCGTTGATTCCTTATGTGACGGATTAACAGCGCACGCGCCGACGGCCAGACACGACGAGCGCGAGCTCACGACGACCACGACGCCTGAAGAGTTCGTCGTGTCGTCGCGACCGTCGTGGTCGTCGCGAAAGCCGTGGCCGTGAGCAGGTGAGCGATCATGGAAGTCATACTCAGAGAACACGTGGACAATCTCGGACGCCGCGGCGACATCGTGAAGGTCGCCGAGGGCTACGCGCGCAACTTCCTGTTGCCGCGGAAGCTCGCGCTGGCGGTGACCGAATCGAACAAGCGCCAGATCGAGCGCGAGCGCAAGGTCGCCGAGGCCCGCGACGCGGAAGAAAAGGGCCAGGCCGAGGCGCTGGCGCAGCGGATGGCGCAGATCGAAGTCGAGATCGCGCGGCGCGTCGGCGAGAACGAGACGCTCTATGGCTCGGTCACGTCGGCCGACGTCGCGCATGCGCTGCAGACGAAGGGATTCGAAATCGACAAGCGGAAGATTCAGCTTGCCGATCCGATCAAGGCGATCGGAGAGTCCTCGGTAGCGGTGAAGATCCACCGTGACGTCGTCGCCCAGGTGCGCGTGAAGGTCGTCCCCGAAGCGCGCTGAGCGTGTATCGGTCGATTGACCTTCGTCAGCCAATTGATCGAGAGCGATCGAGCAGGATCGTGAGCTCGGGTGATCTGTTATCCTTGATGACCGATCACCCGACAACTCAATCGCTCGCGCCTAATCGCTTTCAATGGCTGACGTCGCCGTTCCCGAACGTACACTTCCGCACAGCCTCGACGCCGAAAAATCCGTTCTCGGCGCCATCCTCATCTCCAACGACGCGTTCAACCACGCCGCCGAGCTGATCGACGGGCACGATTTCTTCCGCGACGCGCATCGCCGCATCTTCAACAAGATGGTCGTGCTCAGCGAGCGCGGCGATCCGATCGACTTCATCACGCTGAAGGAGGAGCTCGCGCGTGCGGGCGAGCTCGACGAGGTTGGCGGACCGGCGTACATCGCCTCGCTCGCCGATGGCGTGCCGCGATCGACGAACGTCGAGTATTACGCGCGGATCGTCAAGGAAAAGTCGACACTCAGGAGCCTGATTCACTCCGCGAACAAGATCCTCACCGAGGCCTACGAGGCGGAGCAGGAGCCCGACCTGCTGCTCGACGAAGCAGAGCGCGCCATCTTTGCGATTGCCGAGGACCGGATCCGCGCCGGGTTCGTGCCGCTGCGAGATCTCGTGCAGAGCAGCTTCACGACCATCGAGAAGCTGCAGCAGCACAAGGGGCTGGTAACCGGCGTGCCCACCGGGTTCGTCGATCTCGACGAGATGACGTCCGGACTGCAGCCATCGGATCTCGTGCTGATCGCCGCGCGGCCGTCGATGGGTAAGACGAGCTTCGTCCTGAATATCGCGCAGCACGTCGGCACCTCGACGGACATGACCGTCGGCCTGTTCAGCCTCGAGATGTCGAAAGAGCAGCTGTTCATGCGCATGCTGACGTCCGAAGCACGCATCGACGCGCACCGCTTTCGCAGCGGCTATCTCAGCGAGAAGGACTACGGACGCTTGTCGCACTCGCTCGGCACGCTGGCCGAGGCGCGGGTGTACATCGACGACACCGCCTCGATCGGCGTGCTCGAAATGCGCGCCAAGGCCCGCCGGCTGAAGGCCGAGCACGGCCTTCACCTGCTGGTCATCGATTACATCCAATTGATGCAGGGGCGCGGCCGCTTCGAGAGCCGGCAGCAGGAGCTCGCGTCGATCTCGCGATCGCTCAAGGGTCTGGCGAAGGAGCTCAACGTGCCGATCGTGGCCCTCTCGCAGCTGTCGCGCGCGCCGGAGACGCGCTCCGATCACCGTCCGCAGCTCTCCGACCTGCGCGAGTCTGGCGCGCTCGAACAGGACGCCGACGTGGTCATGTTCATCTTCCGCGAAGAGCAGTATCGCGACGCCGACGGTCAGCCCAACCAGGAGGCCGAAGGCACCGCCGAGATCATCGTCGGCAAGCAGCGAAACGGACCGACCGGCGTCGTGAAGCTCGCGTTCATCAAAGAGCACACGCGCTTCGAGAACCTCGCCCACGGCGGTTAATGGGCCATTGTCTGTCAGCCCATGATTAGACCGACCGTTGCGCGCGTCGACCTGCAGGCGATCCGATCCAACCTTCGAACGATCACCGAGTTTCTCAACGGCCGCGCGCGCGTGATCGCTGTCGTCAAGGCGAATGCCTACGGGCATGGCGCGCCGCAGGTGGCGCTGGCGCTCGAGGAAGCCGGTGCCGCGATGCTCGCGTGCGCGGACATCGAAGAGGCCATCGTCCTCCGCGAGGCAGGCGTGCAGGCGCCCGTGCTCGTCTTCGGCGCATTGAGCGTCAGCGATCTCGACGGTGTGTTTGCGCACGGGCTGACGCCGACGGTTTCCACGCCAGCCGCCGCACGCGCGCTGCAGACGGCAGCCGCGCGCCATGGTGTCCGGCTCAACTGTCACCTCAAGATCGACACCGGGATGAATCGTCTGGGCTTCCGCCACGACAATCTTGGCCGGACGATGCCGGAAGTGGCCGCCAGCGCGAACCTGACGATTGATGCGGTCTACACGCACTTCGCGACGGCGGACGATCCTGAGCATCCGGCGTTTGCCGAACAGCGCGCGCGCTTCGAGCGGGTGCTGTCCACCCTGCCTGGACTCGGCATCACGACGTCGGTCCGGCATGCAGCCAACAGCGCGGCGCTGATGCGCGACGAGCGAGTGTGGTTCGACTTCGTGCGCCCTGGCCTGCTGCTCTACGGCGTCGTGCCGCCGCCACTCTTTTCGACGCTGCCGCTGCGACCTGCCTTGTCACTCCACAGCCGTATCGTGGCGGTGAAAGGCCTGCGCGCCGGCGAGGGATCCGGGTACGGCATCAGGAGCGTGTCTGACAGCCCACGGACGATCGCCGTGGTTCCTGCAGGTTACGCGGATGGCCTCGATCTGCGGCTGGCAGGACGCGGGTTCATGCTGGTTCGGGGCCGCCGTGCCCCGATTGTTGGCTCGGTGTGCATGGATATGACCATGATCGACGTGACTGGCACGGATGTCGCACCCGGCGACGAGGTGGCGATCATCGGTGAGCAGGGCGAGGAATCGATCGGCGTCCGCGAAATGGCCGCCTCGATCGGCACGATCCCGTACGAGCTGTTGTGCCGTGTGGGTTCGCGGATCCAGCGGGTGTACGACTGATAACTTCGGCGAACTCCGACCAACTCCCATGGCGAGCCGATCGGAGAGCGGGGTGAACCGGAACAGGCCGCCACAGGCACGGCTCCACCCTCGTCGCGATCGGTTTCCCGGAGTTGGGAGTTGGGCGTTGGGAGTTGACGACATGAAGCAGAAACCCGTCTTTGCCTGCCAGGAATGCGGCGCGCAATCGCCGAAGTGGCTCGGGCGCTGCCCGGACTGCGGCGCGTGGAACTCGTTTGCCGAGGAGCGTCCGGTTCCGCAAGCCGTAGCGGCGGCGTCGGCGGAAAAGCGCTACACGCTGGCCGCCGCGGCGGGTCCGCAGCTTTACGACGACATCGACACCGTCGTCGCCGAGCGGCTCTCCACGGGTATCGGCGAGTTCGACAGGGTGCTCGGCGGCGGCGTGGTGCCGGGATCGCTGGTCTTGATCGGCGGCGAGCCAGGCATCGGGAAATCGACGCTGCTGCTGCAGGCGGCGGCACATTTCGCAGCGGCTGTGGGAACCGTGCTCTATTGCTCTGGTGAAGAGTCGGAGCACCAGATCAAGTCTCGCGGCGAGCGCCTGGGCATCGAGCGTGCGCCGCTGTATATCCTCGCGGAGACCTGTCTCGAACGAATACTGGAAGAGATCGCCAGGCTGCGTCCGGCTTTCGTGATCGTGGACTCGATACAAACGGTCTTTTCGCTCAAGTTCCAGTCGGCGCCCGGCAGCATCGGCCAAGTGCGGGAGTCAGCGACGCAACTGTTGTTTGCCGCCAAGGGGCAGAACATCCCGACCTTCCTCGTCGGCCACGTCACCAAGGACGGCAACCTGGCCGGACCAAAGGCGCTCGAGCACATCGTCGATACAGTTCTGTATTTCGAAGGGGAGAAGCACCACGCCCATCGAGTGGTGCGCGCAGTGAAGAACCGCTTCGGCGCCGTCAGCGAGCTGGGCGTGTTCGAAATGACAGGCACCGGGCTGCGCGCAGTGCCGAACCCCTCGCAGCTGTTCCTCGCGGAGCGCGCCGCCAATGCGCCGGGCTCGGCGGTGCTCTGTTGCATCGAGGGATCGCGCCCGCTGCTGGTGGAAATCCAGGCGCTCGTCAGCAGCAGCACCTATGGCAATGCCCGTCGGATGGCGAGCGGGATCGATCAGAATCGCCTCTCGCTTCTGCTGGCGGTTCTCGAAAAGCGCGCAGGCCTCAACCTGATTGCCGAAGACGTCTACGTCAACGTGGCGGGCGGGATGGCGGTCGATGAGCCTGCCGCGGATCTCGGGGTCGTGGCCGCGGTTGCGTCGAGCCTGAGAAACCGAGCCATCAAGCCCGGCACGGTCGTGTTTGGCGAGGTGGGGCTCGCGGGCGAGATCCGCGCCACGAGCCAGGCCGCGCTCCGTGTGCGGGAGGCCGCACACATGGGCTTTACGCGCTGCGTCCTGCCCGACGGCAACTGTCCGCAGGGCCCGCAGAGTGACGCGCCCGCCAATCTCGAGCTGGTCGGAGCAAAGACCATCGGCGAGGCGCTCGACCTGGCCATCGACTGGTAACCGCAACGGTCCGGGCGGATCGAACTATCCACACCCCACGGGCAGTATCATAGAATCCGGTTTCATACCGGGAGCTCGTTACATGCCGTGGCATCTGATTGTTCGTGCGCTGTTCGTCATTGCCGTCACGTACGCGGCGGTCCTGTCGCGACCGTTCAGCCCCAACGTGACGGTGAACCTGGCGGTCGGCGCTGGCGCTTGGTCTGTTGATGGTCCTCGTCGAAACACGTCTTCGCGAGGCTGAAGTGACCGATCTGCTGGGCGCGCTAATCGGCGCGGCGATTGGTCTCGGGCTTGCGAAAACGATCGGCGCGGCACTGTTCTGGGCGGACACGACCGATCGGCGTGTGGTCTTTCTGCACAGTTTCATCCTGCTCGTGTTTCCATACCTCGGCATCATCATGGGCGGGCGCAAGGGTGAGTGGCTGAAGCCGGCTCGTCTGGTCAGCCTGTTTCGCGACACCGGTCCGCAGAAGCGCTACCGCATCCTCGACACGAGCGTGATCATCGACGGCCGGGTCGCAGATATCTGCGAGACGGGCTTCCTCGACGGCACGCTGGTCATTCCGCAGTTCGTGCTCAAAGAACTGCAGCTGGTGGCCGATTCACCCGACTCGCTCAAACGCAACCGCGGCCGGCGCGGGCTGGATATCCTGCAGAAGATTCAGAAGATGGTCGGCGTGGATGTCATGATCTCGGACATCGACTTCCCCGAGGCGCGTGAGGTCGATCTGAAACTCATCGAGCTGGCGCGCACGCTACAGGGAAAGATCGTGACCAACGACTTCAACCTGAACAAGGTGGCGCAGTTGCGCGGCGTGCAGGTCCTGAACATCAACGAGCTGGCCAACTCGCTGAAACCGGTTGTGCTCCCCGGCGAGTTCATGAAGGTGTTCATCCTCAAAGAGGGCAAGGAATACAACCAGGGCGTCGCGTATCTGGACGACGGGACGATGGTCGTGGTGGACAACGCGCGCAGGATGATCAGCCGGAACATCGACGTGGTGGTCACCAGCGTTCTGCAGACCACGGCCGGCAAGATGATTTTCGGCCGCTACATCGAGAGCGGCTCGCCGACGTCGTCTGGCGTGACCCAGGCCGCAGCGGTGCCGGCTGCCGGCACGAGTGGCGCCCGGGTGCAGGGGAACGCGAAGTGATCGGGGCCATTGCCCATTTCCCATCGCCCATTGCCCATTGATCCCTCCCTATCACTGGTGGCGGACCGTCTTCTTTCTGATCCCCGCCATCGGCGTCTACACGATTGCCCTCGGGACCCTCTCGATCGTTTCCTCGCTCTTCGATCGCTCGGGTGACTTCGGCCATCATTGCGCGAGGATGTGGGCGCGGCTGATCCTCCTCACAACCGGCGTGCACGTCACGGCCAAGGGCATTGAAGGGCTCGATCCGAAGCAGAGTTACGTCTTCGCCTCGAACCATCAGAGCATCTACGACATCCCCATCGTGTTCGCGACGTTACCGCTTCAGCTTCGCATCATCGCCAAAGCCTCGCTCGGCCGGTTTCCATTTCTCGGCTGGCACCTCCAACGCACCGGCCATTTGCTCGTGGACCGTCAGAACCCTGGCGCCGGTGTGTTGAAGAAGATGGCCAGGCTGGTGGGCGGGTCCCGATCGCTGATCGTGTTTCCGGAGGGCACTCGCAGCGCCGATGGCGCCGTCGGGCGATTCAAGGGCGGCATGTTCCTGCTGGCGATCGAGGCCGGGCTGCCGGTCGTTCCGGTCAGCATCGCCGGGAGCCGGTTCGTGATGCTGAAGGGCCGGTTGATGACCTGCCCCGGCGACGTGACGATGACCGTGCACGCGCCGATTCCGACCGAGAGTGTGACCCGCGAGCAGGCCCGCGAGTTCGCCGAACGCGTGCGCGCGATCGTGCGAACGGGCGTGGACGAGCCCCGTCAGCTGCCGCACCCCGAGGTATAATGATCGTTTGATCGCATCGTTCCAGGGCCAATCCATGCACGTCACTGCCATCATCGCGGCCGGCGGGACCGGGCGGCGGCTCGGCGCCGACGTGCCGAAGCAGCTGCTGGCTGTGGGCGGCGTGCCGATTCTTCAACGCAGCGTTGAAGCGTTTCTGTCACATCCCGAGATCTCCGATGTGGTGGTGGCGCTGCCATCGTCGATGGCTTCGGCACCGCCGGCTTGGCTGAAGGGCGTCCGCGTGGTTGCCGGCGGCGATAGCCGTCAGGCGTCGGTGGCGAATGCGTTCGACGAAGTGCTGGCGACGAGCGACGTCGTGCTCGTCCATGATGCGGCGCGGCCATTCGTGAGCGAAGAGGTCATTTCGCGAGCGATCGCCGCCGCGGCAGCGCACGGTGCCGCGATCGTCGCGGTTCCCGTCAGCGACACCGTCAAACGGATCGCCAGCGGTGACGTCATTGCCGAGACGATCCCCCGAAATGAAGTGTTTCTCGCGCAAACGCCGCAGGCGTTCCGCCGGAACATTCTGGAACAAGCCGTCGCGCTGGGCCGTTCGGGCGTCGAGGCGACCGATGAGGCGGCGCTCGTCGAGCGGGCTGGACATCCGGTGCGCGTCGTGTCCGGTGAAGCCGCGAACGTCAAGATCACCACGACGGCCGATCTGGATGTCGCCCGCGAGCGCCTCGCTCGTGCGCCAGCAGCCGTGACGCGCGTCGGCGTTGGCTACGATCTGCATCGCCTCGTCGAAGGCCGTCCGCTGATTCTTGCGGGCCTGACGGTACCTTCTGACCGTGGCGCGCTCGGCCACTCCGATGCGGATGCGATCTGCCACGCGGTGACCGATGCGATTCTCGGTGCCGCACGCGCCGGCGATATCGGCCAGCTCTATCCGGACACCGACGCGCGCTGGAAGGATGCATCGAGCGTCCAGCTGTTGCAGAACGCCGTGGCCATGGTGCGCGAGCGCGGATGGACGGTCGAGAACGTCGACGTCGTGGTCATCCTCGAACGTCCCAAACTCGGTCCGCATCGGCAGGCCATGGAGTCGAATCTCGCCTCGACGCTCGGTGTCGACGCCGAGTGCGTCAGCATCAAGGCCAAGACCAACGAAGGCATGGATGCCGTCGGCCGCGGCGAAGCAATCGCGACGCATGCCGTAGCTCTGCTGAAGAAATCATGAGCCTTCGCGTCCGTTTTGCACCGAGCCCGACCGGGCAGCTTCATGTCGGCAACGCACGCACGGCGTTGTTCAACTGGCTTCTCGCGCAAGGGAAGGATGGCACGTTCATCCTGCGCATCGAGGATACCGACGTGGAGCGCTCAACTCGCGAGTCCGAGGCGAGCATCCTCGAGGATCTGCGCTGGCTGGGCCTCGATTGGGACGAGGGCCCGGACGAGGGCGGCGTGCACGGACCCTATCGACAGTCCGAGCGGCTGCACCTCTACGCGTCGTACGCCAACGAGCTGATCGCCGCCGATCACGCGTACTACTGTTTCTGTTCCGCGCAAACGCTCGAAGCCGAGCGGAAGGCGCTGCTCGCTGCCGGTCGTCCGCCGCGTTACGGTGGGACGTGCCGGTCGCTCTCCAGAGACGCCGCGCAGGCCAGGATTGAGGCGGGGGAGCGGCCAGTCATCCGCTTCAAGGTGCCGGAGGGAATCGAGGTCAAGTTCCAGGATCTCGTCCGCGGCGAGGTCACCTTCAACACCGAGGTCATCGGCGATCCGGTGCTCGTCAGATCCGACGGCCGGCCGGCGTACAACTTCGCCGTCGTGATCGACGATGCGCTGATGGAGATTACGCATGTGATCCGCGGGGAGGATCACATCTCGAACACGCCGCGACAGGTGCTCCTGTACGGCGCGCTCGGCTTTCAACCGCCGCAGTTCGCACACCTGGCGCTCGTCATGGGCCCCGATCACACGCCGCTGTCGAAGCGTCACGGGGCGACGTCGGTCGCAGAGTTTCGTGCGCGCGGCTACCTGCCGGAGGCGCTCGTCAACTACCTCGCCCTCATCGGCTGGTCACCGGGCGATGGGGAAGAGCTGCTGGAGATTGGCGAGCTGGCGCGCCGCTTCGCGATCGAAGACGTCGGGCACAGCGCCGGCGTCTTCGATCAGGAAAAGCTCGCCTGGATGAACCGCCACTACATGAAGGCGGCGGCCCCGACCCGCATCGCCGCCGAGTCGCTGAACTACTTCATGAAGTTCGGGTTCGTGACGCGGAGAACTGACGAGGCAACCGATTACATCTCGTCGCTGCTGCCGATGGCCGTGGGATCGGTGGATCGTCTCGAGGAGATCCCCGATCGCGTGCGATTCCTCTTCGATTTCGATGCGGCCAGTTCGCTCGCGCGGCCTGAGGTCGCCGAGGTGCTGCACGAGCCGGGTGCGCGCGAGGTGATCGCTGCGCTCGCCGACGAGCTCGCCGGCGCGGGGAGGCTGGACAAGGAGTCGTTCCGGGCGGCCGCAAACCGCGTGAAGCAACGGACAGGACAGAAGGGGCGCTCGCTCTTTCACCCGATTCGGGTCGCGCTGACCGGTCAGGCGGGCGGACCCGAATTGGACCTCGCTGTTCCGGCCATCGATCGCGGAGCGGAGCTGCCGGCGGCGGCAGGCGTGGCGCCAGTCGTGGGGAACCGTGAGCGGGCGGAGGCGTTCGCGCGTGCGGTCTAGGCGCCGCCAGGCGCGAGCTGACGGGGTGCGGCCCCGACGATGGGCACAAATCATGATCGTCTACGGCATCAATCCGGCGGTCGAGGCCGTTCGCAGCGGGCGCGCGACACGACTGCGCCTCGGGCCGCGTGCCGACAAGCGCATCGACGACCTGTTGGTGCTGGCGCGGCAGAAGGGTGTGAAAGTCGAGCGCGTCGATCAGGCGACGCTCGATCGCGCGGCGCGTGGAGGCGTGCATCAGGGCGTCGTGGCCGATTTGTCAGCCGGCCGGGACTACAGTGTGGCGGACCTGATTGCGTCCGCCGCGCCGTCCGCTCCCTTGATCGTCGTCCTCGACGGCATTGAGGACCCGCATAACGTCGGTGCAATCCTGCGGACCGCGAACGCCGCGGGTGTTCACGGCGTCATAAGACAGGAGAGGCACTCCGCGGCGCTCGACGGTGTCGTCGCCAAGGCCTCGGCGGGCGCGTTGGCTCACACGCCAATCGCCACGGTCGTGAACATTGCCAGGGCGGTCGACGAGCTCAAGGACGCGTCAGTCTGGACGGTTGGGCTCGACGGGGCGTCGGTCGATCGGTACGATCAGGTGGATCTGACCCTCCCCACCGCCATCGTCCTGGGCGCCGAGGGAACTGGTCTCCGACGACTGGTTCGGGAGCGCTGCGATCGGCTCGTCTCCATCCCGATGGCGGGGGCTGTCGAGAGCCTGAATGTGTCTGTCGCTGCGGGAGTTGCGCTGTTCGAGGCGGCCCGTCAGCGACGCGCTGGGTGATCGCGGCTTCCGGCTGAGCTTGGGTGATTTTCACAAATATTTTTGGCGGCACTTGCACGAGTGGCACAGGTCGTGCTAAAAATACTCTTTTGTCTGGGCTGGCGTAGCTCAGTCCGGTAGAGCAGCTGATTTGTAATCAGCCGGTCGGGGGTTCAAATCCCTTCGCCAGCTCCACGATTCTTCGAAAAAATCGCGAGCGGCGCAATCCTGATACATGACATCCATCGCCCTTCGTCGTCAGCACCGGTGCGTGCATGCCGGCGCTGATTTGCGCCGCAGTGCCTGGCGCGGCGCGAGCGTCCGAGCGAGCGATGCAAGTCGAAGGGCGTCCTGAGCGAGCGAGGCGAGTCGAAGGGCTTGGCTTGATGAGCGAGCAACGCGAGTCGAAGGTCATTGATGACGATTATCGGCGAGGTAGCGAAGCGGTCAAACGCAACAGACTGTAAATCTGTCGGCCCAGTGTCTTCGAAGGTTCGAATCCTTCCCTCGCCACCAGCCTTCGCTCGCCGCTTCGCGGCGAGCTTCGGCTAGGCCAGCTCAGCGTCGAGAGTGGTCCGGCGAAGCTGGCCAAGCGCGTAACGATTCGTGCTGACCGAGAACCGGTTTGAGCGGCTGGGGTTCGATGTAGCGGCGCGAACGAACGAAGTGAGTGAGCCGCGCGAGGAGTGGGGAGCGGCGGGTCCCCGCGAGCGAGCGCGTAGGGGGCTGGTGGGCGAAGCCCCAGAGTGGACAAAGCCAGGCGGGAGTAACTCAGTGGTAGAGTCACAGCCTTCCAAGCTGTTGGTCGCGGGTTCGATCCCCGTCTCCCGCTCCAACCTTCGCTCACGCTTGCCAACGCGCGCGTGAGCTACGGCTGGCAAGCCAGGCGGAGGTTGTCTCGCCGTAGCTCGCGAAGCGAGCGAAGGCGGACGGCGAGTTAGGCGAAGGAGCGAGCCGCGAAGGGTCGGCCGACTTGTCGGCCGTAGCCGACGAAGCGGCGAAGGCCGATGTAGCTCAGTTGGCAGAGCGCGTCCTTGGTAAGGACGAGGTCACCGGTTCAATCCCGGTCATCGGCTCCAGACTTCGCTCGCTGGCTTCGCTGGCGAGCTTCGTCTAGGCAGGCCAGCGAGTGACGGTCGTCTCGCGAAGCGAGCGAAGGCGGACGTGACCAGGAATTCGAAGCAAGGTCCGGGAGTATAGATAGCGCCGGTTTCGAGAGGGTACAGACGACATGGCTAAAGAGAAATTCGACCGTTCCAAACCGCACGTCAACGTTGGCACCATCGGTCACATCGACCATGGCAAGACCACTCTGACGGCTGCTCTCACCAAGGTAGCGGCCGACAAGGGCTGGGCGAAGTTCATTCCGTACGACGAAGTGGCCAAGGCCTCGGAGTCGCAGGGGCGCCGCGACGCGACCAAGATCCTCACGATCGCGACGAGCCATGTCGAGTACAGCACCCCGAACCGGCATTACGCCCACGTCGACTGCCCGGGCCACGCTGACTACATCAAGAACATGATCACCGGCGCCGCGCAGATGGACGGTGCCATCCTCGTGGTCAGCGCCGTCGACGGCCCGATGCCGCAGACGCGCGAGCACGTGCTGCTCGCCAAGCAGGTCAACGTGCCGTACATGGTCGTCGCCCTCAACAAGGTCGATGCGGTGGACGATCCCGAGCTGGTCGACCTCGTCGAGCTCGAGGTGCGCGAGCTGCTGTCGTCCTATGGTTTCCCCGGCAACGACATCCCGGTGGTGCGCGTGTCGGCGCTCAAGGCGCTGAACGGCGAGCAGGATGGCGTCGATTCGGTGATGAAACTGATGGAAGCGCTCGACAGCTACATCCCGATGCCCGAGCGCGAGATCGACAAGCCGTTCCTGATGCCGATCGAAGACGTGTTTTCGATCTCCGGCCGTGGCACGGTCGTCACCGGTCGCGTCGAGCGCGGCAAGGTCAAGGTCAGCGAGGAAATCGAGATCGTCGGGTTCAAGCCGACCGAGAAGAAGGTCGTCACCGGCGTTGAGATGTTCCGCAAGCTGCTCGACGAGGGTGTGGCCGGCGACAACATCGGCGTCCTGCTCCGCGGCGTGGAAAAAGACGACGTCGAGCGCGGACAGGTGCTCGCCAAGCCGGGCTCCATCAAGCCGCACACGAAGTTCAAGGGCGAGGTCTACATCCTGTCGAAGGATGAGGGCGGCCGTCACACGCCGTTCTTCAACGGCTATCGTCCGCAGTTCTACATCCGCACGACCGACGTCACCGGCTCGCTCAAGCTGCCGGAGGGCGTCGAGATGGTCATGCCTGGTGACAACACCAGCATTACCGCGGAGCTGCACGTCCCCGTCGCGCTCGAGAAGGGCGCGCGGTTCGCGATTCGCGAAGGCGGCCGCACGGTGGGCGCCGGCACGATCAGCGAGATTGTTGAATAGTACGCGTGGTTCGTAGTCCGTGGTTCGTGTCTCGTCCAGGGACCACGGTCTCCGGACCACGGAGCACGGACTACAGCCCGGTTCAAGGTTTTGAGCAATGCGAGACATCATTTCCCTGGCGTGTCAGGAATGTAAGCGCCGGAACTACAGCACGACGAAGAACAAGAAGAAGACGAGCGAACGGCTCGAGTTCAGCAAGTTCTGCCGTTTCTGCCGCAAGCACACGGCGCACAAAGAGACGAAGTAGTCGCAATACCGCGGTCGGCCGCAGGAGCGGAGCGAGCAGCGAAGTGCGAGCGGAGCGTAGTGAGCTAGGCGGGGTGCAGGGGACCCCGCCAATCCATAAAGGACAGTAGCTCAATTGGCAGAGCACCGGTCTCCAAAACCGGGGGTTGGGGGTTCGATTCCCTCCTGTCCTGCCAAACGGTCGGGATTCGGGTCTCGGGATTCGGTGCTCGCGAGGCTCAGATCTCGAGTTGACCGAGCCTGAGCCCCGAGTCCCGAGCCCCGGTAAGGATTGAGACAGCATGAAGGCGGCGATGGCGGAACACGAAGAGTCGTTAGGTGGACGGGCCCGTGAGAGCGTGACGGGATGGTGGGGTCGCTCCCGGCGCTTCCTGGCTGAAGTCCGCAACGAGATGGCTCGCGTCACATGGCCGAGCCGGCGCGAGGTGTACGCCACCACGTTCGTCGTGATCGTGACGTCCATCTTTTTCGGCGTGTATCTCTACATCATCGATTTGAGTCTGAACGCGATGATGGCCTGGGTCTTCCGGACCTTTGGTGGGTAGAGCCAGGGCGATTCATCACCTAGAGCGCACGACACATTGACATCTACAACCATGACGGACGATCGCACGAAGCAGTGGTACATCGTCCATACGTACTCTGGCTTCGAGAACAAGGTGAAGGAGTCGCTCGAGCAGCGCGTCCACGCGTACGGGTTGCAGGACGAGATTGGCGAGATCCTGATCCCGACCGAACAGGTCGCTGAGATGCGCGGCGGCAAAAAGGTCGTCAGCTCGAAACGGTTCTTCCCCGGCTACATCCTTGTCGAGATGCACATGTCCGACAACGCGTGGCACGTGGTGAAGAACACGCCGAAGGTGACCGGGTTCGTCGGAGCGGGCGCCAAGCCGACGCCACTCTCGCGCGAAGAGGTCGATCAGATCCTCAACCAGGTGACCGAAGCGGCCGAGAAACCGAAGCCGAAGTACACGTTCGAGAAGGGCGACCAGGTGCGGATCAACGAGGGCCCGTTCACCAGCTTCAACGGCGTGGTGGACGAGGTGAACGTCGACCGCAACACGCTCAAGGTGATGGTGACGATCTTCGGCCGATCGACGCCGGTCGAATTGGATTTTTTGCAGGTAGAGAAGCTGTAGCTGGACGGCCTGAGCGCTTCCAGGTGCGGCGCGTGCTCGAATCAGCTGAAGCGAGCTGACGCGTCAAGAACAGCAATGGCGAAAAAAGTACAAGCAATGGTGAAGCTCCAGATTGCGGCAGGGAAGGCAACCCCTGCGCCGCCGGTCGGGACCGCGCTCGGTCCGCACGGCGTCAATATCATGGACTTCTGCAAGAACTTCAACGCGAAGACGTCCAAAGACGAGGGCCTCATCATCCCCGTCGTCGTGACCATCTACGCGGACCGGTCCTATTCCTTCATCACGAAGACGCCCCCGGCCTCGGTGCTCCTGAAGCGCGCCGCGAACCTGGCCAAGGGGTCCAACGAGCCCAACAAGAACAAGGTGGGCACCGTGACGAAGAAACAGGTGGAGGACATCGCGAAGCTCAAGATGCCCGACCTGAACTGCGACTCGCCGGAGTCCGCGTTCAAGACGGTGGCGGGGACCGCGCGGTCCATGGGCATCGATGTGGTTGGGTGAGCAACGGACCCGACTAACTCCCGAAGTACGGGGCCTTCGAGAGTCAGATTCAAGAAAAGTGGGAGGCTGCTCGAGGCAGCCGGTTGGACCACGGGAGTAACACATGCGCAAGACCGGTAAGAAGTTCGCTGCCGCCAGGCAGCAGGTGCCCGATCGTCTCCATACCATCGAGGATGCCGTTCCCCTGATGCAGAAGGTGAAGTACGCCAAGTTCGACGAGACGGTCGAGCTGGCGATGCGCCTCGGTGTGGATCCGAAACATGCCGATCAGATGGTCCGCGGGACCGTCGTGCTTCCGCATGGCCTTGGCAAGAGCAAACGCGTCCTGGCCATCGCCGGCGGCGACAAGCAGAAGGAAGCTCAGGACGCCGGTGCCGACGTGGTCGGCGGCGAGGAGCTGGTCGAGAAGATCCAGGGCGGCTGGATGGACTTCGACGCCGTCGTGGCGACGCCCGACATGATGCGTGCGGTCGGAAAGCTGGGCAAGGTGCTCGGCCCGCGCGGCCTGATGCCGAACCCGAAGACGGGAACGGTGACGCCGGACATCGCGCGCGCGGTCCGCGAGATCAAGGCCGGTAAGGTCGAGTTCCGCGTGGACAAGACGGGCATCGTGCACGCGCCGATCGGCAAGATTTCGTTTGCGTCGCAGAGCCTGATCGAGAACGCCCACGCGCTGGTCGACAGCGTCGTCAAGGCGAAGCCGTCCGCTGCCAAAGGCAAGTTCCTGCGCAGCGTGACGATGTCGTCGACGATGGGGCCGGGGATCGGGATCGACACGACGCATGTGACGGAAGTGCAGAAACACTAAACATCATGGCCGTAACTAGAGCAATCAAAGAAGAAGAGCTTCGCGAGCTCGAGCAGTCGTTCAAGGGCACCGACAGCGCGATCGTTGTCGACTTCAAAGGCCTGAAAGTGCCCGAGGTGACCGAGCTTCGGCGGCAGGTCCGCGGCGCCCGCGGCACCTACAAGGTCGTCAAGAACACGCTGGCGAAGCGCGCGCTGAAAGGCACGAGCTTCGAGTCGCTGAGCGAGACGTTCACCGGCACCACCGCCGTCGCTTACAGCGGCCCGGACCCGGTCGCGCTGGCCAAGGTCCTGACGACATTCGCCAAGACCGCACCGGCGCTGCAGATCAAGGCAGCTGTGGTGCAGGGACGCGCCATCAAAGCCGCCGAGGTCACCGACCTCGCGTCGCTGCCGGGCAAGCCGGAGCTGTACGCCAAGCTCCTCTTCGTGCTGCAGGCGCCGATGGTGCAGCTGGTCAGCGTGCTCAACGCGCCGGCCCGCGACCTGATGAGCGTGCTGGTGCAGGCGGAGAAAAAGAAGGGCGAGTCGGCGCCTGACGCCGCATAGCGTCGTGAGAGCGGTCAGTCGCCGCGAATCAGCGGCCCGAGCGAAGCGACGGGCTGGCAGGCGCTGGGGGTGGGGCCCCAGCGGCAAGTCAAGAAGAGATGACAAGGTTCCACAAATAACTCCCGAGCAGCTATTCATCAACCGGGTATCAGGAGCATTCAGATGGCACTTACGCAGCAGGAAGTCGTCGACTACATCAAGGGGATCACCGTGCTCGAGCTCTCGCAGCTCGTGAAGGAGCTCGAGAAGGAGCTTGGCGTGTCCGCGGCTGCGGCGATGCCGATGGCGATGCCGGCCGGCGGCGGTGCGGGCGGCGGCGCGGCCGCGCCGGTCGAGGAGAAGACCGAGTTCACCGCGACGCTGACGGAAGTCGGCAGCAACAAGATCAACGTCATCAAGGTCGTTCGCGAAGTGACCAGCCTCGGGCTGAAGGAAGCGAAGGACCTCGTCGAGGGAGCGCCCAAGCCGATCAAGGAAGGGATCCCGAAGGACGAGGCGCTCGCGATCCAGAAGAAGTTCGCGGACGTCGGCGCCAAGGTCGAGATCAAATAACGTCGCGCCGGGCATCGCCCGGCGCCACGTGCCTGGAGCGCGCGGCTTCAGCCGCGCGTCTCAGGCGCGCGAGCTGAAGCTCCGCGCCTACGTACGCCTGTCGATCGTTCGACCTCGAGGTTTTTCACACGATGTACAGCCTTCCCAAGAACGTCTACCGCGAGCGCATCGACTTTTCGAAAATCAAGACGACGATCCCGATCCCGAACCTGATCGAGATCCAGAAGAAGTCGTACGAGCGGTTCCTGCAGATGAACCGGCTGCCCTCGGAACGTGAGGACGCCGGCCTGCAGTCCGTGTTCAAGTCGGTCTTCCCGATCTCCGACTTCCGCGAGAACTCGTCGCTGGAGTTCATCGAGTATTCGATCGGGAACTGGGAGTGCAAGTGCGGCCGGCTGGCCGGACTGCATCACCTGCGGAAGCCGTGTGTGAACTGCGGTCACACGCTCGTCGCCGATCCGTACGGGGAGCACGAAGTGCTCTGCCCGCGCTGCGGCAAGCCGAACGAGGCCCGCGGCGACATCTGCGACATCTGCGGCAATACAGTCGGCCTCAAGCTGAAGTACGACGTGGACGAGTGCCAGGAACGGGGCATGACCTACGCCGTGCCGCTCAAGGTGACGATCCGGCTCGTCGTCTGGAACAAGGACCCGGAGACCGGCGTCAAGACCATCCGCGACATCAAGGAGCAGGAGGTCTACTTCGGCGACATCCCGCTGATGACCGACAACGGCACGTTCATCATCAACGGGACCGAGCGCGTCATCGTGTCGCAGCTCCACCGCTCGCCGGGAGCGTTCTTCCACTCCGAGGACAAGACGCTCTACATCGCGCAGATCATCCCGTACCGCGGCTCCTGGGTGGAGTTCGAGTACGACACGAAGAATCTGCTCTACGTCCGGATCGACCGGAAGCGGAAGTTCCTGGCGACGGTGTTCCTGCGCGCCCTCGGGCTGCGCGGCGCCGACGAGATCATCCGCACGTTCTACACGGTCGACAAGCTGTATCTCCGCAACGGCTCCATCTACTGGGCCGTCGGCGACAGCCTGCAGGGTCTGCGTGCGGCACGCGACATCACCATCGGCTCGGAAGTGGTGACCCACGCCGGCAAGAAGATCACCTCGACGGCCCTCGGTAACCTGAAGAAGTCCAACGTCGAAGCGGTCGAGGTTGCCGACGCGGAGCTCGAAGGGGCGTTTGCCGCGGCGGACGTCGTCGACCCGTCCACGGGCGAAGTCATCCTCGAGGCGAACGATGAGCTGACCCCGCGCGTCATCTCGATGGCCCAGGAGAAGAACGTCGAGAAGATCGAGATCTTCTTCCCGGAGCGCGACGAGATCGGACCGGTCCTCTCACAGACGCTGAAGAAGGATCCGATCCACACGCACGAGGAAGCGCTGATCGAGATCTACCGCCGCCTGCGGCCGGGCGATCCGCCGACCCTCGACAGCTCGCGCTCGCTGTTCGAGAACATGTTCTTCAACCCGCAGAAGTACGACTTCTCGCGCGTCGGCCGGCTGAAGCTGAACACCAAGCTGAAGCTGAACA